>NZ_QPJD01000012.1 GCF_003337375.1 Paenibacillus prosopidis | reverse complement strand
GCAGCTGACGAATACTAATCGGTCGAGGGCTTATCCTAAAACCGTTTGCCTGGACCCATACATCCGGCAGACAAACAGCTAAAGTTCAGCAGCAATTTCTTTCGTATCCGGTTTTCAACGTGCAAAACATTCCGTTTTGATATACATACGTTGACAGTTGGGCTTTAAAACACGGAGCTGTGGTGTAGAGGCC
This sequence comes from Paenibacillus prosopidis, assembly GCF_003337375.1. GTDB lineage: Bacteria > Bacillota > Bacilli > Paenibacillales > Paenibacillaceae > Pristimantibacillus > Pristimantibacillus prosopidis. The sequence goes on along the minus strand of NZ_QPJD01000012.1, from coordinate 230,695 downwards.
TAACATGCCTGCCTGTCACGCAGGAGACCGCGGGTTCGAATCCCGTCAGCTCCGCCATTTATCTAACGGTATGGCTAATAAAGTATGTTGGGGATTAGCCAAGCGGTAAGGCAACGGACTTTGACTCCGTCATTCTCAGGTTCGATCCCTGAATCCCCAGCCATTTATATATGCGGAAGTGGCTCAGCGGTAGAGCATCGCCTTGCCAAGGCGAGGGTCGCGGGTTCGATTCCCGTCTTCCGCTCCATCATTTCAAATTCAAGCATCTTGCGAAGCAAGGTGCTTTTTTGTATATATTAATACGGAGGGATTAGCGTATGAGAAAATTAGTGTTTGTTGTAGGTGGAGCCGGTGCGGGTAAGACGACGCTGGCGAAGGCTTTGGCGGGAAGGCGGGGTGCGGCTTTGCTGGATATGGATACGCTGCTCCGTCCGGCTGCAGTCGCGTTAATGATGCAGGCGGGACATGATCCCAATGATCGTGATTCTGCCGTTTACAAATCGCTTTGTCGTGATTTGGGTTATCGCATTACGATGGATGCGGCGCTTGAAAATGTCGCTATCGGAACCGATGTGCTCGTAGTAGGTCCTTTTACGAAAGAAACAGAGACCCCGGATTGGATCGAGCAGGAGCTCCTGGCAATCGGGGCCTCATTACGAGACGTAGAGGTTAAGGTCATATTCGTTTCATTACAAGACGAGCAGCATTACTATAACCGAATAGTGCACAGAGGGTCAGAGCTCGACCAGTGGAAGTTGGATAATTGGACTGATTTCAGCAGTTCACTTACGAAGAGAGAGCTGAAATGGAACATTCCAGCGTCTTCCGTGCTTTATTATGACAATTCCAAAGCATTAGATGATGAAGCACTAGAAGTACTTGAGAAGTTTATTTACGGAAAAATTGAATAACGTTATTATTTTCCGTTTATTATTTTCCGGTTATTTTGTTTTCAATGCATTCAGCTCATCATAGATAGCTTTCGTCGAGGCCGGATCTTGGTCATTAAAAATAACATACAAGCCATCTAGCTTAATAAAAATGTACGGCGGCGAGTTTTTAAAAATATAGAGCTTGGCGTCTCCCAGATTTTCAAGTGAGAAATGGCCTCGGGCATATTCGGCCGTCGCCGTGCCGTTCGTTCTAAAGCCTGTCGGCAGGGATTCCTCTAACGTTATTTCCTGTACATCGCTGATTGGAAAGCTGAAATCATACATAGGATAGTCAATCTTGACTACGCTATTTTCTTCGACATACAAGTAGGGCGATGTGTTATCGGACTGCACCGCAAATGCGGTAAGCGGCAATATGATAGCAATAGCAAGAACGATACCGCCGTATTTAATCCATTTTCCCGCCCGGGTTGCCATATTCACGGTTGTTCCTATTCCAATGCGGTTCGGTACCATGACTGATTGATCATTCGGATTATAGTAGGTCGAGCCATTGATCCAGTACTCATCATCATCCGTAATGATACCCAGGCCATTGGATATTGCAAGGCTTTCCTCGAGTGAACGCACCTTGTTATGTACGAAAAAGATGGCACCGAGCGGTACTAGCGAAACCATCACAATACCGATTATCCATAAGGTAAAGTCGGACGAGCTGCCTCCTGTCAAAATCGTATAAGCAACGATGGCGTTGAAGCTTTCGAAAATAGCCATGCTTAACCATAGGATAGACCAGTAACGTCTGCCAGCCTGGTTGATAGCTGCATTGATATCGTTATGTTCGCTATATACTTTCGGTTTCATTTTACGGAAGGCGTAATAAAAGACGAATAAAACGACGGTCATGATAAGCGAAGCGATTCCTGTCATTTTTAACAGTATGTTTTCATCCTGTATGGAAGCAATAATTAGGCTGACGGATATAAGGGCGGGAATCAAAAACCAGTAAGGAGAAAGAACCATCTTATTTTTTAAAATATTTACCTTGGTATCGATGCGAATGATTCGTTTTTGTCCGACAAACCAATCCTTTTCTCTTTTGAGCACGGCTGTTTGATGATGAAATCTTTTGAATGGAAGCTTTGATGTATAAATGAATGCTGTGAACCAAATAAACAAATAAATGAGAGCCATCGAGAAGTAGTCAGATAAAAAGAAGAGCGGTGTTAGTGAAAATAACGAAATAATGCCGAATATCGTGTATGATTTTTTGTAATTGATTTGAAGTTGCTTAATTGCTGAATCATTAAAGGCTTGCGCAGGAAGCGTTACTCCAAACAAGATATTATTGCCCGCCTTCGCTTGTTTCAAAAACATAACAAGAACAAACGTGTAAGCTAATAGCGCTGGTACGATCAAAAAAAGTGTGTTCATGAAATGCCTCCTATTCAGTTAAGGGATAAATCGAAAGCTGCATTTGTATCACAGATAGTAATACACATGCATGGGATTGTCAAAGAAAATGCTGGCAGTTTTGGACAAGGTATCCCCTGGAAGGCTATAATAAGGGAAGTACGTCATTCATTTGATCATAATAAATACCAAATAAATAACTTCAAGGAGCAACTACTTATGATACGATTTGGCATCATCGGAACGAACTGGATTACGGAGCAATTTATCGATGCGGCGCGCGAGGTTGAAGGCTTCACCTTAACTTCTGTCTACTCGCGTACGGCAGATACCGCAAGTGCATTTGCGGCGAAGCACGGTATCAATCATATTTTTACCAATATAGAAGAGATGGCTGCAAGCGGTGAGATCGATGCCGTGTATATCGCGAGCCCTAACTCCTTCCATGCGGCTCATGCCATTACTTGTATGAATAAAGGTATTCATGTGCTGTGCGAGAAGCCAATTGCTTCGAATGCGAAAGAATTAAGTCAAATGATCGCGGCGGCGAAGGAGAATGGCGTACTACTGATGGAGGCTCTCAAGTCAACGCTGCTTCCGAACTTTAAGGCAATTCAAGAGAATGTACATCGTTTAGGTACGAGCCGTCGTTATTTTGCAAACTATTGCCAATATTCCTCCAGATATGATGCTTACAAAGCAGGTACCGTGTTAAACGCATTTAATCCGATATTCTCTAATGGAGCGCTTATGGATCTTGGAATTTACTGCATATATCCGTTGGTGGTGCTATTCGGAAAGCCTGATGTCGTTAAAGCAACCGGCGTTATGCTTGAATCGGGCGTTGATGGCGAGGGCAGTATCGTACTGCAATACGCGAATATGGATGCGGTTATCATGTATTCAAAAATAACTCATTCGTCTCTCCCGTCCGAAATCCAGGGGGAAAACGGAAGTATCGTGATCGATAAGATCAACGATTCTGGGAAAGTGGAAATACAGTATCGCAACGGAACGGTAGAAGATATATCGCAGCCTACGGGAAGCAATTTGATGTATTACGAGGCCAAGGAGTTTATTGAACTTTTACAGGCGGGACGGACTGAGTCAGCCGTTAATTCCTTTGAGAATTCGTTGACGACCATGGAGATCATGGACGAAGCGAGAAAGCAGATCGGCCTTGTTTATCCGGCGGATACTGCTGGGAATAATTAAAGTAGGGATCATCCAGCCAAAATTACTACTAGCCACCACCATATTGTTTGATAAAAAGTTGATCAAATGATCGACTTTTTTACTTTTTTTGAAACAAAATAAATTTGAAAGCATTACTGCCCAGGCTGTGCTAACTCGGGAGGAGTGAAAGCCGTGTTTGAATTACAAGATGAAATAGTGAAAGAGCTGCATAACATCGAACAGGAGGAGCAGGTTCGTATCCTTTATGCATGCGAGTCCGGAAGCCGGGCGTGGGGATTCCCGTCCAAGGACAGTGATTATGACGTCCGCTTCTTGTACGTTCGTCCGGTGGAATGGTATGTATCGATCTTTGATAAACGAGACGTTATCGAGCGGCCAATTAGCAATCTGTTAGACATTAACGGCTGGGATCTGAGGAAAGCACTTCAACTGTTCCGTAAGTCGAACCCGCCGCTGCTTGAATGGCTGCAATCGCCGATTCCTTATTACACGAAGTATACAGTGGCGGAGCAAATCCGAAGTATATCTCCATTAACGTTCTCACCGAAATCTTGTATGTACCACTATCTCAATATGGCGAAGGGTAACTATAGAGATTATCTGCATGGGGAGCAGGTGAAAATTAAGAAATACTTCTATGTGTTAAGACCTATTCTGGCATGCGGCTGGATTGAGAAGTTCAATACAATGCCGCCGATCGAGTTTGACCTTTTGGTTGAAGCACTCGTTCCAAAGGTTGGCGAGCTGCACGCCATGATCGAGCAGCTGCTGATTCGCAAGAAAGCAGGCGAAGAACTGGATTATGAGCCAAAGCTCCACACCATTAATGAATATTTAGAGGAGCGAATAGCCCACTTTGAGCAGACTGCAACAGCGCTTAAGCAAGCTGATGGCGGGCAGGATAAGCAGCTCGACGAGCTGTTTCGGAAGGCGTTAAAAGAGGTGTGGGGTTAACGGTTAACGACGCTATTTTAATAATGTTTCGTATATGCAAAATTAAAGCAGGGGAGTGGCTAATATGAAGGATATCGTTAATAACTTTTGTGTAAAAACCTTTGGTTCGAGCAACTTGGTGACGGAGATCGGCAAAGTGACGAAGGTTGCCAGCAGAACGATTCATGTCGACTGGGGCATGAAAACATGGGTATATCAAAACAAAGATTTTAAATGGATTCCGCTTACGAAAGAGGAAGTGGAGAAGAAATACCCGAAATCGAAATTTACCGAGGATTCACTCAAGCGGGCGCTTGCTTTCGGTTTGGAAATCAAAGGAACGGAGCGCTTAACTTAATATTTCTTACGAACAAAGCATTTCGCATTCGGCAGTCGCCGAGTCCGAAATGCTTGTTTTTTGTAGAAAAAGGTTTAGTCGCATCGGTCGGCGGGTATTAGGAAATAGTAGTAATTGAAAGGGGTGATGCGCGTTGAAGTTAACGCCAGAACAGCGAATCCAACTACATGGCTTCAACAACCTAACGAAGTCGCTAAGCTTTAATATGTATGACATTTGCTATACGAGAACGAGGGAAGAGCGCGAAGCCTATATCGCCTATATCGATGAGCAGTATAATTCGGACAGGCTGACGAAAATTTTAAATCACGTGTCGGATATTATCGGGGCGCACGTTCTGAATATTGCGAAACAAGATTACGTTCCTCAAGGCGCGAGCGTTACTTTGCTTGTGTCAGAAGGGCCGGTTGTCGAGAACCCAACGGAGTCGTTCGAGGAGTCCCCGGGTCCTTTGCCCGAAGCTGTTGTCATGCATTTGGATAAGAGCCATATAACCGTGCACACGTATCCGGAATATCACCCGAATGAAGGGATCAGCACCTTTCGTGCTGACATAGACGTGTCCACGTGCGGTGAAATTTCGCCGCTTAAAGCGCTCAACTATTTAATTCATTCGTTTGATACGGACATTATGACGATCGATTACCGGGTGAGAGGGTTCACTCGCGATATTGTCGGCCACAAGCTGTTTATTGATCACGATATCAATTCGATTCAAAATTACATACCGAAGGAAGAGAGCCTTTTGTATGACATGATTGATGTCAATATTTATCAAGAGAATATATTTCACACAAAATGCAAACTGAAGCAATTTGATTTGAACAATTATTTGTTCGGCTACACGAAGGATGCACTGACTGCAAGGGAACAAGAGGAAATAACGCGCAGCTTGAAGACAGAGATGGATGAGATTTTTTATGGAAAAAACATAAGGAGCTGATTGATGTATGTCTAATTCATCCCAGAAGAAACCGGTATTTCCGCCCCAGAATCAAAACCGGCAGCCAGGAATTGAAGCGGAGATGAACCCTTTGCCGGTATTCGAATCGGGATCGTACAAAGCGGCCGGCAAGCTGAAGGGGAAAGTTGCGATTATAACCGGGGGAGACAGCGGCATTGGCCGTGCCGTTGCGGTCGCCTACGCGAAGGAAGGCTGTGACCTTTGCATCGTTTATTTGAATGAGCATGAGGATGCCAAAGCGACACAATCGGCCGTAGAGAAGGCGGGTGTGAAATGCCTGCTGCTCTCAGGTGATATTGGAGATGAGGCGTTTTGCAAAAATATTGTGAAGCAAACCATTGAGACGTTTGGAAAGCTGGACATCGTCGTCAACAACGCGGCTGAGCAGCATGTCCGCAAGAAATTGGAGGATATTACAGCTGAGCAATTGACAGCCACGTTCCGGACAAACGTGTTCGGCATGTTTTATTTAACGATTGCCGCGATGCCTCATTTAAAGGTATCCAGTACGATTATTAATACGGCATCCATTACCGCTTATAAAGGCAATCCAACCTTGATTGATTACTCGTCGACGAAGGGAGCGATCGTTTCATTCACGCGCGCGCTCGCCGCGAATTTGGCCGGACAAGGCATCCGGGTGAACGGCGTAGCGCCCGGCCCAATATGGACACCGCTCATTCCTGCTTCATTCGATGCGCAGTCTGTATCGACGTTCGGCTCCGATACCCCGATGCAGCGGGCCGGCCAGCCTTATGAGCTGGCGGCCGCATACGTCTATTTGGCCTGCGACGACTCAAGCTACATGACAGGGCAAATGCTGCATATCAATGGCGGGGAAATCGTCAACGGGTAGAGGCGTACGATGCTCGTCGTATCCCGGGGCGGCGGGGGTTGCTGTGGAAGTCTTACAGAAAGCCGTGCTGCTTGGCGTAATTTCCCCAATGGGGACGTCTGCCGTCGATGTCGGAGAAGCCGAATTCATCGGAGAGCTGCCAGCTAGGCAGTACCCGGCCGGTTTTCTCCGGCAAGCTTGTGCTCGCAGCTAATGCGGCGATACCGCGCCCGAGAAAATACGGCGTTTCCGATTGTCCGAAATGCTCGGCATGCGGCTTGCCGCTATGAACCGCATCCTGCCAATTGGCCTCCGTTACTCCGAAATGCTCGAGCATCTCTTCCGAACGGAGGAAGCCCGGCGTTACCGCGAGCGCCATGACACTGTGGGGACGTAATTCTTCAGCCATAGCAGAGGCCAGATGAATAGGTGAAATTTTCGCCAGACTGTAAAATAAATTGCCGCGATAACGATAATCGATGCCATCTGTCACTTCAATAATTAAGCCTTCTTTCCTCTTCACCATCATCGGCGCCCCGAAATAACTCGTTATCAGATGTGCCTTTACGGCACGCTCCTGTATGATCAGTCCGTTACGCAAGGAATGCTCCCAGAACGGAGTATCCCATTCCGTCAGCTTTTCTCCACCCCAGATATTGTTGACCAACACATCGAGACGCCCATTTTGTTCCCGGTTTACCCGCTTGAATAACGATTTTACGTCTTCCTCTACTGTATGGTCTACCCGTACCGGAATGCCCACGCCGCCAAGCGAGGTAACAAGCTCCGCCGTTTCCTCAATCGTCTCTGTCCGGTTCAAATCGGACGGATTACCGCGAACGCTTCTTCCCGTACAATAGACCGTCGCCCCTGCCTCTCCTAAGCTTGCTGCAATTCCTCTGCCTGCACCGCGTGTTGAGCCTGCTACTACAGCTATTTTTCCTTGTAATGGCTTCATCTGATCACTCCATTTCGATTTGTGGGTTTACTCTTGTAAGTTTAGCAAACGATATACGACATCTATTGACATATATTCATGTTACAATGAAAAAAAATGGAGCAGATTAGACCGGTTAAGGCGGTGAGGAGATTGAGAGCAGGACGATTAATAGCCATTGTGTTATTGATGCAAAACAACGGAAAGATGACCTCGAAGGCGCTTGCGGAGAAGCTGGAGGTGTCCGAACGGACGATTATCCGTGACATGGAGTCGTTAAGCGAAGCCGGCGTTCCGGTGTATGCGGAGAGAGGGCTGCACGGGGGCTGGAAGCTGTCAGAAGGGTACCGGACGAACTTAACGGGCATACATGCCGAGGAGCTGGCATCCTTGCTGATGTCCAATCATCCCGATTTGCTTGGTGATTTGGGCATCCAAAAGCATTTCGATGCTGCGTTCCAGAAGCTGCTGGCAGCTTCACCTGCGGAAGTCCGTTTAAGTGCTGCTGCGGCAAGGCAAAAAATTCATATCGACGGAGCAGGCTGGCATGCAACGAATGAATCCGTACCCTGCTTGTCGATTGTTCAAGAAGCCGTATGGGAGGAGCGAATATTGCGGATAAGCTACCAGCGTGACAATGGCGTTTTGGATCGAATAGTTCATCCGCTCGGTCTTGTAGCCAAGCGGAATGTCTGGTACTTCGTCGCAGAGGTTGAAGGTGAGCTCCGTACTTACCGCATTTCGCGTTTATTAGAAGCGGAGCAATTGGAGGATTCGTTCGTACGTCCGCCCGGTTTTGATCTGGCCAGCTATTGGGAGCAGTCAACCGAGGAATTTAAGCAAAGGCTGCCTCGATACCCGGCCAAAGTAAAGGTGCTTGAATCGTTGATTTCGAGATTATCTAAAGAGCGCTACATTAAAATCGGTCATCGCGAAGAACCAGCCAAAAACGGATGGATAGAGGTGGAAATCGAATTCGAAACTTTGGAATCGGCTTGCGAATTGGTGTTGAGCTTCGGGCCGCGCATCGAGGTGCTCGCGCCAGCGGAACTCAGAACGAGAGTCATGGCTGAAGTAAAGGCAATGAGCATGCTATACGCTCCCTTATAATTAATTTTCAGCAAACATTCAGCTAGAATTAATCTACTCCTCATTTCTCTCCTATAAACTGCAAATAGTTAATAGAGGAGGTTGGATTATGAAAATCGGAAAAGTAAAAGCAATGATTGCCGCGGCTGTTATTGTATTAGGTTTTGGAGCTTATTGGATGTACGAGGAAATGACCGGGAATCATGTGGAAATCGAAAGCGTAATTAACCAGTCGCCTGCAGAAGAGACAAGCGCCGAGGTTGCGGAAGAAGTAAGCGCTGACGCTTCAGAAGAAGCAGACGCTGATGCTGGCAATGCGGGAGAAGCTGCTTCGATCGATGGATTATGGAACATTTCTTCGGATTCAAAAGTTTATTTCTCGGTGACGACCTCGAAGGAGACAGTCAATTATGAAGTGAGTCAGGTAACCGGCTCATGGACCGTGAACGGGGCCGATCCGGCGCAGAACCAGGCTGAGGGGGTCGTCCAAATGGCGAGCATGGATTCAGGAAACTCCCAAAGGGACGGCCATATTTCAGGCGCTCAATATTTGGACATCGAACAATTCCCAACCGCAACCTTCAAAGCAACATCGTTTGAAGGCCTGCCAAGCGAATGGACGGATGGACAGATATATACGGTGAATATCAAAGGAGACTTGACGGTCAAGGGTGTGACGAAAGAGGTTGCATTCACCGGTCAAACGACCTATGACGGGGGCTTGCTAATGCTTGAAGCAAGTACGGTAGTTACGTTTGCCGATTTCGGCATGAAGAGCCCGCACAACATTGTAATGGATTCTGAAAATAACCTTAACGTTACATTGCGCTTAGTATTAAATAAATAAAATAGCTGATGAAGCACAAAGCATCTCACATTCGTTTAACCACGGATGGAGGTGCTTTTTTAGTTTATTTCGCAGCAAAACAAAGAAGGAGGTATAAAGATGGACATGTTTGCTAATCTTCTTAACGGGAGATTAGAAAGTAATGAGGTGCTGGTATTGCTTACTCGTTTGCAACATATTTTCGCTTTGGGCGGCCAAGCGGAAACGATTCGTACCGAAATGCTGGCAGGACTGACTTCCTTCATTACGGTTGCTTATATTATTGCAGTGAATGGCGCGATATTAAGCACGGTGGGAATGCCGTATGAGGCGGTAACCATAGCCACGGTCATCTGTTCCTTTATCGGCTGCATGCTGATGGCCTTCTGGGCGAACTCTCCAATCATTATCGTGCCGGGAATGGGGGATAACGCGTTTTTCGTCTATACCCTCGTCCTATCGCTCGGATTGACGTGGCAGCAGGCGCTTGCCGCCGTCCTTGCCGCAGGCATTGTATTCACGCTAACGGCGGTTACGAAAGGAGCGGCATATTTATCGCAGTCAATCCCAAAGTCCATTATTCATTCGATGACAGCGGGAATCGGTTTTTTTATCGCATTTCTCGGATTGAAAAACGGGGGGCTAATCACAGCCAGCGAGTCGACCTTCGTCCAATTGGCGAACTTAAAGGATCCTGCCGCATTAACGACTTTATGTACGCTGTTGATTATGGTGCCGTTATTCCTGCGTAACGTCAAGGGTAATTTCTTGATCGGAATCATTGGAGGCACCTGCATTGGAGCGTTATTAGGCATCGTCAATTTTTCCGGCTTACGCGATTACAGCTTCTCATTCGGCGGATTCGGCGAAGTGTTTCTAGCCTTTGACTTTAGCGGGATAGGGACCCTTCAGTATTGGATAGCCGTGTTCTCCTTATCGATCGTTATCATTTTTCAAAATATGGGAGCACAGCTTGGTCTGCTTCCCGATAAATCGAAGTTTAGAAAATCGTTTCAGGCGAATTCCTTTTCCGTCATTGCTGCGGGCCTATTCGGATGCAGTCCGATGACAACGGCGGCAGAGACCGCGACAGGAATCGCGGCGGGCGGCCGTACCGGACTCACCTCGTTGACGACAGGCTTTCTGTTTATTCCAGCCATTTTCCTCATTCCTATGCTGAAGATGATTCCAAACAGCGCGATTGCGGCCGTACTGATTATTGTCGGATGCTTGATGATTCAAAGCATAAAGGAGATTCCGCTTCAAGATTTTACCGAAGCGTTCCCCGCCTACTTGATGATGGCAATTATGCCGCTGTCCTTCAGTGTGGCGGATGGAATGGCGTTTGGATTTATCGCGTTTCCGATTCTAAAGCTGGCCACAGGCAGGCGCAAAGAGGTTTCAGCTGCCATGTATGTCATTGCCGCGTGTTTCCTGCTTTATTTTTTATTAGGCTCGCTATAAAAATAAGAAGGATCGCTCACCATTTTGGCGTTGATGGCGATTCTTTTGTTACGATGCAGCCATTTGACTATCGGCTTGTTAATTCGATACAATGCAAACAACAGCAAGGACTTACAGGACGTTTATTTAGAAGGGAGAGGACGATTAATGAGTGAATTTGAACATCATTTGGATAAGTATGCAGAACTAATCGTAAAAGTTGGCGTTAACGTACAGCAGGGGCAAGAGGTATTCATTACGGGCGCAGTCGATAATGCAACGCTAGTCAGGCTCGTAGCCAGCAACGCTTATGCAGCCGGAGCCAGCAACGTTCACGTCGATTGGACGGATGACTCGTTGTCCAGGCTGAAATATGAGAAGGCGGCGGATGACATCTTTACTCGTTACCCGGAATGGGAGACGGCGAAGCGCAATTCCTTCGTTGAGCGCGGCGCGGCGTTTATATCGATCGTTTCATCCAGCCCTGATTTGCTGAAAGGGATTGATTCGGGACGGATTTCAAACTTCCAAAAAGCATCCGGGCAAGGCCTGAAGGAATTCCGCAGAGCGATTCAAGCCGATAAAGTAAGCTGGACGGTCGTAGCGGCAGCCAGCAAGCAGTGGGCGGCTAAAGTGTTCCCTGAAGCCGGAGAAGAAGCAGTAGAGCTGCTGTGGAAAGCGATTTTCGACTCCGTAAGATTGCATGCGGAGGATCCGGTAAAGGCCTGGGAAGAGCATAACGCAACTTTACATACCAAAGGCGAGATACTGAATAAGAACCGTTTTAAAAAATTGCATTATACCGCTCCAGGTACCGATCTGACGATCGAATTGCCGGAGAATCATATTTGGGTCGCCGCTGGCAGCACGAACGTTAGCAATGTACCGTTCATGGCTAATATGCCTACGGAGGAAGTATTTACGGTACCGCTGAAGACCGGCGTGAACGGTTATGTATCGAGCACGAAGCCGCTTAGCTATGGCGGCAATATTATTGACCGCTTCAAGCTTACGTTCGAGAATGGGCGTATCGTCAAGGTAGAGGCAGAGGAAGGGCAAGAAATTCTTCAGCAGCTGGTAGATATCGATGAAGGCTCGCATTATTTAGGAGAGGTCGCCCTCGTGCCGCACGAGTCTCCGATTTCCCAGTCCAATATTTTGTTCTACAACACGTTGTTTGATGAAAATGCCTCAAATCACCTTGCGATCGGCAGCGGCTATGCGTTCAACATTGAGGGCGGTAAGAACATGTCGCCGGAAGAGCTTGAAGCGAGCGGCGTTAACGCGAGCATCACGCATAACGATTTTATGATCGGATCCGCTGAGATGGATATAGACGGTATACTTAGCGACGGTACGGTCGTGCCGGTATTCCGCAAAGGCAACTGGGCTATATAATATAGGAAACTTGGAAGAAGGGCTATCTTAAAGAGGCACATGCTTCTTTTAGACAGCTCTTTTTGTTGTTTTTTGGGAAACATTACATATTCAAGGACACTTTCCAGAACGCCATATGACATTTGTCATACTCCCGTATTGACGTTTATGACTACTATGACCTGACGCTTTTCTTTACAATAACATTAGAATACTGAGGTAGACGTCTAGATTACACTCTAAGCGTCATTTTGAGGAGGAACAATGCAATGACAGAGCCGAAACAAGCTCACTTGAAAAAAACGGTTGCCCCATTCGAGAAAACAGATTTGAAATCGAGTATCAGACAGCTTATAAACACCTTAGTGCCACTCGTTTTGCTCTGGTATGCCGCATACTTTAGTCTTTCGATATCGTATTGGCTTACAATTCCTCTGGCGCTGCTTACTTCGGGGTTCGTCATTCGGACGTTCATTATATTTCATGACTGCTGTCATGGATCGTTCTTCAAGAGTAAAAAAGCAAATGACATCATAGGAACCATTACAGGCGTTCTTACGCTTGTTCCTTATAGACAGTGGAAAAATTCGCATTCTATTCATCATGCGACGAGCAGTAACCTTGATAAGCGCGGCGTTGGCGATTTGTGGATTCTTACAGTAGAAGAATATGCTGCATCGCCTATGTTGCGCCGTATTGCATACCGTATGTACCGTCATCCGCTCGTTATGTTCGGACTAGGTCCGGTTGGCGTTTTCCTAATTCAATACCGCTTTAATGTTAAAGGCGCTAAACGCAAGGAACGGATGAATACGTATTTGACGAATGCATTGATTGTAGGCTTGTATGCATTACTCGTGTGGGCCATTGGTTGGCAAGCCTTCCTTTTGGTTCAAGGACCTGTATTCTTCATCTCGGGTCTGCTCGGCATTTGGCTGTTCTATGTACAGCACCAATTCGAGGATTCTTACTTTGAAAATGAAGATGAGTGGAGCTACGTGAAAGCTGCCGTGGATGGAAGCTCATACTATAAATTGCCTAAAGTTTTGCAATGGATTACGGGCAACATCGGATTCCATCACGTGCATCATTTGAGCCCTAAAGTACCTAATTACTACTTGGAGCAAGCGCATAATGCAAATCCGCCGCTTCATAAAGCGACGACCATCACGATTAAGGAAAGCCTGGAGTCTTTGCAATTTCGCCTATGGGACGAGACAGACAAAAAGTTTGTCAGCTTCAAAGGCATCAAGCACAGGCTTCGCAAGGTAGAGACAGCCGCAGAACAGCTGAAGACAACCCGTCCCAGTTTAAAATTTAAGTAAATAGAAGTTTCACCTTCGGTCTATGCTAAAATAAAATATAAACTTCATTAAGATTCAATCGAGCTAACGGGAAAAAGGGTGGACGACCATGAATAAGTGGTATCAGATTTTTCATAAAAACACAGGTCTAAGCCCTTACGTTTGGGTCGTCTTTTGTATCCTCCCTTTTTATTTCATCTTCCGGTCCTCCTCGCCGTACCAGGTGGTGTCCGGATTCATCATGATTATCCTCTTCTTCATTTGTTACCGGCTTTCCTTTGTTTCCAAAGGCTGGCTCGTATACTTCTGGACAAGTGTGCAAATTGCCATATCAATCGCGATGACCTTGCTGTTCAGCTACGTCTATTTCTCGATTTTTCTGGCTTTTTTTATCGGAAATATTCAAAATCGCGCCGGTTTTTTCACGCTGTACGCGATTCACCTTACAAGCACATTCGTCACCGTCAATTATGGCTTTGCAACGCGAAACACATTGTTTTTCACGCAGTTCCCGTTCATTCTTATTAGTCTGATCGTTGTTATTCTTCTTCCTTTCAATACGTATATTCGAAATAAGCAGGGTCAATTGGAAGGGCAGCTTGAGCATGCGAACAAGCGGATATCCGAGCTAGTGAAGCTGGAAGAGCGGCAGCGCATTGCGCGTGACCTGCATGATACGCTGGGACAGAAGCTTTCACTAATAGGTTTAAAGAGTGATTTGGCGGGAAAATTAATGATTAATAACCCTGCGCAGGCGCAAGCCGAAATGAACGACGTCCGTCAAACGGCAAGAACGGCGCTAAAGGAAGTACGGGAAATGGTTACGCAGATGCGCGGTACGAGACTCGAGGATGAACTGTTCCGCGTAAAGCAGATTTTAAAAGCGGCTCAAATTGAATTCGAGTTCGATGGCGATTTAAAGCTGGAAAACACGAACCTGTTAACTGAAAATGTGCTCAGCATGTGCCTCAAGGAAGCGGTGACGAACGTCGTTAAGCATAGCGGAGCAACTGCATGCTCCGTTGTTATCGAGCCCTCCCGAACCGAGCTCGTGCTCAGAGTGAAGGACAATGGCGTCGGAATTGCAGAGCAGGCAAGCCGCTACAGAGGACATGGTCTGCAAGGTATGAGGGAGCGGCTCGAATTCGTGAACGGGAGCCTCGAAATTGTATCGGATGAAGGAGCCATGCTCATCATCAGAGTACCGAATGTGTTAAGGCAGGTCTAACGTGAAGTTTACGAAGGGAGTGAGGGGTATGATTCGAATTGTCATTGCCGAGGATCAGCGCATGCTGCTGGGCGCCCTCGCTTCCCTGCTTGACTTGGAAGAGGACATGAAGGTCGTCGGAAGAGCAAGCAATGGCGAAGACGCGATAAAGCTCGTTCATCAGCATAATCCTGATATTTGTATTATGGATATAGAGATGCCGGCAAAGACAGGTCTTGATGCCGCTGAGGAGCTTAAGGGACATGGCTGTAAGGTGATGATTTTAACGACGTTTGCCCGTTCCGGTTACTTTGAACGTGCGCTTAAGGCAGGCGTAAGCGGCTATTTACTGAAGGATAGCCCAAGCGAGGAGCTGGCAAATTCGATTCGCAGCGTCATGGCGGGTCGGCGCATCTTTGCATCAGAGCTTGTCGATGAGGCGTACGGCCAAGAAAATCCGTTAACCGAGCGGGAGAAGGAAGTATTGAATCTTGTTGCCGACGGCAAAAATACGAAAGAAATCGCAAATGAGCTGTTCATTACGACAGGCACAGTCCGGAATTATATTTCCGTCATTCTCGATAAGCTTGACGTGAGCAACAGGATTGAAGCGATTACCCGGTTTAAGGAGAAGGGCTGGTTTAAATAATGGTGCATGAATTTGAAGCATTGCTAATAAAACCGGATGCCGTTGGAGCCTGGACGTATATTACGGTACCCTTCGATGTGGAGCAGCATTTTGGAAGCAAGTCCCGCGTCATGGTTAAGGGAACATTCAACGGGATCGCCTACAAAGGCACGCTAATGCCGCATGGTAATGGCGAGCATTATATGGTTGTAAATAAGTCGCTGCGCGAAGCGGCGCAGGTTACGGCGGGAAGTATGGCTAGCGTTACGATGGAACGGGATGCGGAGGCTCGCACAGTGCTGGTCCCGGAAGATTTGGTCCAGGAGTTAACGGCTAACCCGGAAGCCGAAGCTATTTTCAACCAATTTTCTTATTCCTGTCAGAAGGAATACGTGGACTGGATCGACACTGCCAAGAAAGCGGAAACCAGACAAAGTCGCATTCAAAAATCAATCGAGAAAATAACAGCAGGACAGAAGCTAAAATCCTAATACGCTGGCGAGACGTGCATTTTGCTCTCGACAGCGTATTTTTGTGTTTTGGAGTCAGGGGCTGCAACAATCCGTGAACCCTCTTTTGCAATTTTCCGTCGGGGTAGGTTAGTTTGTAATCAGACGTATCATGTTCAGGTATGTATATTCCCTACCGCATTTTTTTTCGAAAAATGGAACCAGAGCGGGAAGCGCATTGTCTAATCATAGGAGGTGGAGAGGTTGGAGGAATCCCATTGGAAACACTTGACGGGCATGGATGCCGGACTGCTGCGCGAGCTCATGGTCAAGTACGGGCAGGAAGTTTGGAACTTGGCCTATATCCTAACGAAGCGGTATGACATGGCTGATGACATCACGCAAGAAGTGTTCTTGAGTGCCTACCGGAATATCGGGCTGTTCCGCGGCGAATCTTCCATCAAAACATGGCTGCTGTCCATTGCGCGCAACACGTCCGTGAATTACTTGCGAACCGCGTTTATGCGCAAAGTGACCCTCATGGCATGGGTCAGCAGCAAGGAGACGAGTCCGTCTGCCGAACATGAGGCGCTGGAGCAATCCTTATCCGATGATATTTGGAGAATCGTCATGAAGCTGCCGCTTAAGTTTAGAGAGGTCCTCATTTTATCCGGAAAATATGATATGTCGATGAAAGAGATTGCGGGTGTGCTCGGCGTATCGGAAGGTACGGTGAAGTCAAGATTAGCCCGGGCACGGCACAAGGTTAAGGCTTATTGGAAGGAGGAGGGTACTGCATATGAACGACTTTGATCCTGAATGGATGCAAAAATTGAAAACAACTGACCCGTTGCGAGATAAAACCTTCACCCTTGAAAAAATGTCGGTGATCGAGAAGGCGGTCGAAAATAAGAACAAACCATCGAGAGGACGCAAGGGGAAGGTATGGATTCCGGGCTTCGCTGCAGTTGTCGCGGCCGTAATCTTCGTAAGCGGCATCCTGCCAAGCGGCCCTTATACGGGATGGCTTTCGGATCTATTCGAGAGTGAACAGATTGACGGCACTACGGCCAAACCGAATCCGACCCCTCCGGATCAGGCGGATCCGCAGCCGGAGATCGAGCCTCAGCCACCGGCAGAAAGCGTACCGTTGACCGGAAAACTGAAGGAACAGCTCCAATTCAGCACGGAGAGTGAGATGACTATTTCGATCCATGACGCGCAGAGCGGGAAAGACTTCGAAATTCCCGCCGATCGCGAGTATGTTATTCTGCAAAGCCTGAACGGAACCGACTTAACTGCGGCTAAAGCTCCGGAGGCCGCTTCATCCGGTTCTGAAAAGAGCGTGTTCCTCCGTTTTTCGGTAGACGGGAAAATCTATCAAATTCCTTATCGCCTGAAGACGAACACGATCGAATGGAAGGGACAATCGTTCTATGTGGACGACGGGACCATGCTGCTGATCCACGGACTGCTGCTGCCGGAGACGGAGCTCGCCAAGATCGACAGGGTCTTTGAGCAGGCACGTAAGGAACAGGCAAATGGCCAGGTGATCGAGCATGAAAAACTTTATGAGGGGGAAAGGCTGCAGATTGACGGGAAAGACTATGCAGCTTGGGGGAAAGAACTGAAGAACCTGCCGCTTGTCAGCGAGAAAATATACTATAATTATTTTACCGAGAAGATGGATAGTATCAGGCAGTACGAGCCAGGCATCACCGCGTTGAATCTAGCCATCCTTTTTGAAGATCCGAAGTATGGGACGAAAGACGGCATCCGTGTCGGACTGACCGAAGCGGAGGTTATTGGGAAGCTTGGCGAGCCGAACAAAAAGTCGGCTACAGAGTGGAGCTATAAGGACGGCGATTATTCCAAATTTCATCTCTATTTCGAAGATGGAAAGGTCCTTTATATTGTAATCACGATGCCGTTGTAAGCGGGAGTCTGTAAGCATAGGAGTAAGCAAAACATTCTTTGCTCAACGGAAACGCTAAGGCTGTCGGATCGTTCGACAGCCTTGACGCGTCAGTACCAGCGTAGTTGTTACCAAATACATATATATGGATAAAAATCTAAGGAGCAACCAAAGATGATCTTACCCGGCAAACGAATGATTTTTGCAGCGATATTCACAGTTTTGGCGGTCGGATTGGCGGCATGTAGCCCGGAACCTGACACTAAATCACAGGTGAACCCCCCTTCACTACCGGAACCCAACACCAAATTACAGGTGAGATCCCCCTCAATGCTGAACGAAACAGGCGATACGATCATCGAGCGATTCACTCTCCCGGAAGGATACGAGCGCACCGAACCGGAACCGGATTCGGAAAAAGGCACGTTCGCGGACTACCTACGTGATCTGCCGTTAAAGCCTCATGGCTCCAAGGTTTTTCACTACGACGGCACGGTCAAACAGAATACCCGAGCCTACACAGCCGTGATTGACATGGAAATCGGGAAGAAAGATTTGCAGCAATGCGCCGACGCGGTGATGAGGTTGAGAGGTGAGTACCTGTATAAAAGCGGACATTTTGATCTCATTCGTTTTCATTTGACGAACGGTTTTCTCGTTGATTATAGTAAATGGATGCAAGGGTACCGGGTGGCGGTGGAAGGGAATGAGACGGAATGGGTTAAGAAGGCCGGGGCATCGAACACTTATGAGAATTTCCGCAAATATATGGAGTTTGTGTTCATTTATGCGGGATCGCTGTCTTTGTCGCAGGAGATGAAATCCGTCCCGGTCAAGGATATGCGCATCGGCGATGTGTTTGTCCAAGGAGGGACTCCCGGCCACGCGGTCATTGTCGTTGACATGGCCGTCCACAAGGAGACCGGGAAGAAGCTGTACATGTTGGCCCAAAGCTACATGCCGGCGCAAAACATTCAAGTTTTGGCGAATCAGAACGACAAGGGATTAAGCCCGTGGTACGTGCTGGACGATCAACAAGAGGAAATCCGCACACCGGAATGGACGTTTACTATTCACGATCTTAAGCGGTTTTGATATACGCGCCACAGATGAAGGGGGAGAGCTTTGCATACGAACCAAAAGATGAGGCTTGGCAGTAAATTCAACCGCCGGGGATCAGCTGACGTTCAACTACAAATGGACCATACCGGAAGAAACGCCGGCAGCTTTCGAGGTGTATAAAGCGTACATTTTGCTTACCTTCAAGACAGAGGACGGAAGAACGGTAAACGATCGCATTCCTATAAATTTCAATCTTTATTTGAGCGAAGTGGATGGTCCACTCCGGAGGTGAGCTTTTTTGAACCCTTCCATGCGAAGCACATTAAGGAGGCTCGGCTGGGGTCTTGTGTTTCCGCTCGTTGATCTTCATTTGGGATCCTTCGATGTTCTCCCGGACATGATCGGATATATTATGATCCTTATGTCTTTAGCCCGGCTTGGAGCCGGGGATGGCGGCTTCAAGCTGGCAAGCTGGCTGGCTGCTGTCCTCATCTTCTTATCTTTGCCGCAGCTCGTTATCAAAACGAGCATTGAAATCAAGCAGTTAACCGCCACTCCGCTTGGCATGCACGCTTACGTGCAAGGAACGGCCATTCTGCATGCTCTGCTTGCCTATCTAATTTTTCGAGGGCTTTATACGATAGCAAGACCGATAGCCCCGCCGGAGCTACTGGATGCCATTGTCACCAGGCGGAAGCTCTACATGGACGTGTTTGCTGTACAGCTTATTTTTTATCCGTTTCTGATTAATTTGGACGAAAGCTGGCCGGCTCTACTCCTTATCATCGGGATTCTAATATTTGTTGCGGAGCTGCTGATGATCCGGATACCGTTTCGTTTATCGCATATAAGAAACACTCCTATCGATCATGACGATAATCCGGGAGCGGCACCGCTATAACGAAAAAAGAACGAACCGTCAGGAGCTGGCTCCCGGCGGTTCGTTTTAACTTTCAAACAAGAAGTATGATATAGTGTGCCTAGCGCACTTTTCCCTTTTCTTTGATTTGGGCTGCTTTTTTTTCAAAGAAAGAAGCGACTCTGTAAATTCGGTTACGGCGAAGCTAATCTTTTGCACCCATATTAATTTTTTGCTTTCAAAAGCGGTTTATAACTCTCAATATAACCAAAAAGAAGATATACATTTAGAAAACCGATCACCAGTGTAGGAAGAATGGATTTGATATCCAGAAATGCATGAAATAACACCATATTCACTGAAATAGACATGAATACTACAAGCGCTAATGGCACAAAGCGATTGATCAACATTGATACACCCACAAGGACTTTCAGGGAGCTTATGATTACTATCATATATCCTGTGTCTACAAGAGCTATCATAAATTTATTAGCAGGTTCAGGATATTGCATAGGAGGCATCGAACCTAATAAACCGGTTAAACCAGCTCCTAACAGCAAAATTCCAAATACAATACGTGCAATCATTCTGATTTTTTTCTTCAACACTTTTCACTCCTTGATTTGTTTTTTCTCTCCTTATGATCCATTTGCCCATTGCCAAAACCATTGTTAGTTTTAAAAAGGGACATAGGTTCCGGGATTCTACGGATGAATATATCAAAGGGCAAGGATTCACACTGAATATTGTATGTGAAACTGACAAATCTAAGACTATAAGGGGCAGCGCCAGGACTGGACCCCTTATTGTGCTTTTCTATCTGTTAACGTAATAGGCAGCCTCGCTGAGCTAACGAGCAGATTAACGCAGTAACAGAAAAAGGAAATTTGACAAATAAAACGAATAAATGGGGAAGTAAGATCTTTCACTAGTCTTAAATGAGGTGCTCACAATGAATCGAGTTGTATTGTTTGAACTAAGTAGTCAGAACCCTGAATTGCAAGCAAAGTTTTTCTCAACAGTATTTGGTTGGGAAGTATCGGAACCACAGTGGGCATATAGCACAGCTAAAACAGGCTCCGATGAAAAGCCAGGATTAGATGGTGGTATTGCCCAAGGTCCTGCAGAATTTCAGCAAGGCACTCGCATAAAATCCAAGTAAATTCAATTGACGAATCCATTGAAAAAGCAATTGAAAACGGAGCAAACGTTATACAAGCGAAAATGGATCTTGGGGATTTCTACCTTGCATATATTGCCGATCCAACAGGAGTGCACTTAGGCCTCATCCAATACAAATAAACTTGGAAGTTTTTAATTGAGCCGTATGAGGAAGCACCTCTGCGGCTTTTTTTGTTGGAAGCAGTCACTGGAAGGAATCAATACTTTCCTTAAGCCGTACTCCACCTTTTTCACCATTGTATTCGCCTTTAGAAAATAGAGAGGTAACATATTCGCAGATATGCGCCCGCAAAGGCCGAATCGTCTGGAAAAAGGAGAAAAGGTTGAAAATTTCCCGTTGAGTGCAGCGCAAAAACCGATTATGGTCAGAACAATCCGACGGATCTGTTTCGTTGGAATTCACTGCGAGCCGATGCAGCGCCGGGAAAGACGGCGTAATTCTTGTCTGCTTGCAAGGAGGTTGCGAATTGGCTGCACTAACGGGCACTAAGAGCTATATTTTTGAACAAAATGTTCCATTTTCAAGCTGCCATGCTTCAACGCTCGCTCTATTGTCTAATGGAGACCGGATAGCGGCATGGTTCGGCGGCACCTGCGAAGGCGATCCGGATGTGGATATATGGATATCCCGCTGCCATAAGGACGCTTGGTCTGGGCCTGTAAAAGTCGCGGAAGAAGAAGGATTGCCGCATTGGAATCCGGTTTTTTTCAAGGCGGATAACGGAATTGTTTATTTGTTTTATAAGGTCGGACATACATTTTCAGAATGGTATACGCGAGTGATCGTATCCGATGACGATGGGCATACGTGGTCACCCCCGAAGGAGCTCGTTCATGGAGATCGCGGCGGCAGAGGACCTGTACGGAATAAACCGGTTATTTTGCAAAACGGAGCTTGGGTGGCGCCGGCTTCGCTCGAACGGGAAGCGTGGGAAGCTTTTGTCGACATTTCCTTGGACCAGGGTGAGACATGGAAGAGCAGCGAAATGGTGCCTTCCCGAATTACGCGGGAGCCGGGAAAAGGCGTTATCCAGCCGACGCTTTGGGAATCGGCGCCGAATCATGTTCATATGCTGCTGCGCAGTACGGAAGGGTTCGTCTATCGCAGCGACTCAAGCGACGGAGGCAAAAGCTGGTGCGAGGCTTATGCGACCTCTCTGCCTAACAATAACAGCGGCATTGATCTTGCGCGGACAGCTGAGGGTGCGCTGGCGCTCGTTCATAATCCGGTCGGGGACAATTGGGGACCGAGAACTCCGCTTGTCGTCAGCCTCTCGGAGAATGAGGGAATAACGTGGAAGCAGGCATTGGTGCTGGAAGAGGGCGAAGGTGAGTTTTCGTACCCGGCAATTATTTCGGCCAACGGAAAGCTTTATATTACCTATACGTGGAATCGGAAGACTATCGCCTATTGGGAGCTGACAATGTGATGGGCAGGTTCAATTATAACGGAAGCGACTTTACGTATGAGGATAAGCCGGTGCGCATTATATCAGGCGCCGTTCATTATTTCCGGGTAGTTCCCGAATACTGGAAGGATCGGCTATTGAAGCTTAAGGCATGCGGATTTAATGCGGTGGAGACGTATGTTCCGTGGAATTTGCACGAGCCGCAGCCAGGCCGGTATTGCTTTAAAGGAATGGCCGATATCGAGAAGTTTATCGGTATTGCCGCGGAGCTGGAGCTGTTTGTTATCGTTCGCCCCAGTCCTTACATTTGCGCGGAGTGGGAGTTTGGAGGCCTGCCGGCATGGTTGCTGGCGGATTCGGATATGCAGCTCCGCTGCAGCTATAAGCCTTATCTGAAAAAAGTAGATGCTTATTTTGACGAATTGCTGCCGAGGCTGGCGCCTTTTCTTTGCACGAAGGGCGGTCCGGTTATAGCCATGCAGATTGAGAATGAATATGGCAGCTACGGTAATGACCACAAGTATTTAGAATACCTGAAGGAAGGGATGCGCCAGCGGGGAATAGATGTGCTGCTGTTCACCTCGGACGGTCCGACCGATGCTTTGCTGCAGGGAGGCTCCATTCCGGGCATCCTCTCGACGGTCAATTTCGGTTCAAAACCGGATTCGTCCTTTGCCAAGCTGCGCGAGTATCAAGCCGACCGTCCGCTGATGTGTATGGAATATTGGAATGGATGGTTCGATCATTGGGGAGAGCAGCACCATACGAGGGATGCTGCGGATGTGGCTGCCGTATTTGAAGAGATGCTGCAAGCGAATGCGTCCGTGAACTTTTACTTGTTCCATGGCGGGACGAACTTCGGCTTCTTTAACGGCGCGAATTGCCAGCTTTACAATCAATACGAACCGACGATTACGAGCTATGATTATCATGCATTGCTCGATGAATCCGGGCAGCCGACAGACAGCTATTATGCCGTCCGCGAGGTGCTTTCCAGGTACAAGGAGCTGGGTGAGCTGAAGCTTCCTGAGCCTGCGCCGAGGAAAGCTTATGGAAGGGTTCCTATAACCGGGCAAGCGGATTTATTCGGGCATTTGGATGCTTTATCCGCTGCGATTGCTTCGCCAACGCCGCTTCCAATGGAAAAGCTCGGACAAAGCTATGGTTTTATCGCGTACACAACCTGGATATCCGGGCCGAGGCCGATGGAGCAGCTTCATCTGCAGGATGTGCGGGACAGAGCCTTAATTTTCGTGAATAACGAATATATCGGAGTCATTGAACGTACGGGGGAGGAGCAAACCGTTTCCTTTGAAGTTCCGGCAGGCGGGGCCGAGCTCCGCATCGTGGTCGAGAACATGGGGCGAATCAATTACGGCCCCTATTTGAAGGACCGCAAAGGAATTACGGAGGGCGTTCGGCTTGGCTTTCAATTTTTATTTAATTGGTCGATCCACCCGCTGCCGATGGAGGATCTCTCCCCGCTTATTTATGATGCATTATCTGCACAGAAGCACCCTGCTTTTTATAAGGCCGGTCTTTTCGTCGATCGGCCGGAGGATACGTTTATCCATATGGGCGGTTGGACGAAGGGAGTCGTGTTTTTGAACGGGTTCAACTTAGGGCGCTATTGGAAAAAAGGACCTCAGCAAACGCTTTATGTACCGGCTCCGTTACTGCGTCAAGGAAATAACGAAATTGTCGTATTCGAGCTGCATGGAACGGAAGAAGCCGCGATTACATTCACGGATACGCCGGCGCTTAATAGCTGAGAAATAGAACAACCAGGAGAGTATGCGGATGAATAAAATAGTTATCTTTTACGATAAATCGTTTCCTTATGAGGGTGTTCGTCCGAACGCAAAGCAGCTGGCGGATCTTGCCGATTTCGGTTCGGTTACGGATGCGCAAGGATTGGCGGATGCGCTTCGAACGGCACAAGGATTGGTGCATTTGCACGGCCGTTATTTTCCGAAAGAAGCTTGGCCTGCTTTGCTCGATTACTTCAAGCAGGGTAGAGCCTTGCTGCACATGGGAGGAGCGCCGTATCGCGTTCCCGTCTACTTAGAGTCAGGACACTGGCGTGCAGAGCCGGAGCAAACCGCCTATCACCAGCAGCTGAATATCCATGAGATGCTGACCGTGGATGCGGGCCCCATCAAGGAATATGCGGCGAATCCGGACATTCCGCTGTTCGAAGACAAGCAGGCGATGTTCTCGGTACAGCCGACAGTAGGCTTTGTGCTTCATGCGACGAAGGCTGACGATCAACCCGGTCAAGGCGGCTCAAGCGGGCCGATGGATGCGCATATTTACCCGCTTCTGAAGGGCATTTCCGCTTCCGGGCGCGAGGTAGCCGCACCATGCGTGCTGCTGGAAAATACGAAGGGAGCTTTTGCCGGCGGCCGGTGGCTGTTCATCAACCAAACGCTGGAGGACCGTTTTTGGAGCGGGGGAGGGGCGGATGCTATCCGGGAGTGGAGCGCCTATTGCGCAAATGGCGTAACCGAAATTTGGTTTAAGCCGAACTATGGCTGCTACGATCCGGGCGATCGGCCGACACTGACGCTGCAGCTGCAGGAGCTGGGCGGGAGGAGAGCGGCAGCTACTGACTCGGGCGACAGCGAACGGCCGGCGGAATGGCGTTTCCATATCAAAGTGAACAAAGAAACAGCAAGCGGGTTTCATTCGATATGGAGCGGGGAATCGGAGCTTCAAAGCTCGCGTGAGCTGACATTTTTGCGAATTCCTGTGCCAATAGCTGTGGAGCAAGGGTTTTACGAGGCTGTTTGCGTCGCCGTATCGGACCGCGGTGAAACGCGCACCTACCGTCAAGGCTTTTGGGGCTTTGACGAGCAGCTGCTGCATGAGGGTGAAATGCTGACGTGCGATCGCGATTATTTCCGGAAAAACGGCCGGCCGCTGCCGATTGTCGGAATGACCTACATGACCTCCGATGCTGCGCGCAAGTTTCTGTTCATGCCGAACGTGTCAACGTGGGACCGGGATATGGCTCAAATGAAACGGGCTGGCATTAATTATATAAGAACCGGCATTTGGACTGCTTGGCGGCAGGTCATGTTCGTTGACGGACATCCGTCCGAGGAGGTGCTGCGCGCGATCGATGCCTTCTTATTGACAGCCAAAAAGCATGATTTGGAGGTCACCTTTACTTTTTTCGCTTTTACGCCGGAAGCTTGGGAGGGTGTTAATCCATACCTTGACCCGAGAAGCGTCGAAGCTCAAAAAAGATTTGTTGCGGCAATCGTATCGCGTCACGCCAATTCCACGCATGTTCATTGGGATCTCATTAACGAACCGTCAATGTTCCACCCGGACAAAACGTTCAGCGGGCCGCAAACCTGCGGCGATCCTTATGAGCAGGAACGGTTTATCGAATGGCTGCGGCTGAGACATAACGGTGACATTCGGCTGCTTCAGGAGCGCTGGAATATGACTCCGGCCGAACTTCCCTCCTTTCGAGCGGTAAAGCCGCCCCGCAAGGAGGATATCAATTTCAATACGACTGCCATTCATCCGAAAAAGAACGGACCGTTGCTGGATTACTGCTTGTTTACGATGGATATGCATAATCAATGGGCGCGGGAGCTCAGCGCAACGATTCGGCGCATACAGCCAAAGCAGCTCATTACGGTCGGGCAAGATGAAGCGCTTGCCGGTCAGAGGCCCTCTCCATTCTTTTATGAGGAGGCGGTTGACTATACGAATGTCCATTCCTGGTGGCTTATGGATGATCTTGTGTGGGACACCGTGTTCACCAAGTCACCGAATAAACCTAACTTAGTGCAGGAAACGGGCATGATGTACGTCGAAACGCCGGATGGCAAGGCGAAACGATCGGAGCTTGAGCTTAGAAATATTTTGGAACGGAAATATGCTTATGCTTTCGCTACAGGAGCGGCAGGAGCAGTGCAATGGATTTGGAATATTAACTTTTATATGCATAACGTGAACGAATCGAATATCGGTGCCCGAGCGGACGGTACCGAGAAGCCTGAGGCGGACGTTTCTTATAATTTCGGCCGCTTTATCGGCGCAATCGGTCATTTGTTTGAAAACCGGCGCTTGGAGGAGACCGCCGTCATCTATCCGTATTCGAATGACTTCTCCGCACGCGGTATGGCGCAGGCTGCAACGACAAAGCTGACAAGGACGATGGCTTATGAGCTGAAGCAGCCTTTCCGCGCACTCGGCGAGTATCAGCTTGAAGAGCTTGCCGAGCAGACTCCGAAGCTGATCCTTGTGCCAAGCGCGCATAATTTCAGCGGTGAGGCGCTTAACAAGCTGCTGAGCCATATCAGTCAGCATGGAGGTACGCTCCTGTTTACGGGACCGATCAGTATAGACGAGTATTGGCGGACGACAGACCGGATGGTTGGCATGATTGGCGAAACCCGGGTTGGCAACGTGCTTCGGGAGGAAGTATTGGAATTGGAAGGACGGCTCATTCCGGTATCTTTTGCAAATAACCGGATTGCAGAGGCAGCCAAAGAAACGGTTGTAACTGCTTCCATTACATCATCCTCTGCGCCGCTTACCTCCAGGAAGCTCGGAAAAGGCACCCTTCTTTGGTGCCCGCTTCCAATCGAATTAAACGACCGTTCGGATGCACTTACTCAGGTATACGACTATGCGATAGGCCTGGCCGGGGTAGCCGCTGAGCTTTTATGGCTCAAAGGCGGGGAGCTACCGGGCGTTTACGGACGCAAACTCTCTTTCGGAGAAGGGGCGCTGTTCATTTTTGTTTCTGAATATGCGGTAAAGGCTGAAGTGGAAATCACGGATCCCGAGTCCAGCATTTCATATAGCTTCGCATTGGAGCCAGAGAGAACGGTTATGTTCGCGACCGATCAAAGCGGAAAGCTGCTTGCCGTGTATCGTCCGGACGAGGTTGCGGTTACGATAAACGAACGATAAGGATAACGAAAGCTGCGAATGGAGGCAAATATATTGACGGAGCATACTTTAGCGAGGCCAAGCAAGCAGCAGTTGGCGTGGCAGGATTTGGAGCTGGGTTTGTTTTGCCACTTCGGCTTGAATACGTTTTGCGACCGCGAATGGGGAGAGGGGAGCGATTCCCCGGCGGCGTTCAATCCGGCTGCGCTTGATGCCAGGCAGTGGGTAACGACGGCTAAGCGGGCAGGCTTCAACTATTTCATGCTGACAGCCAAGCATCATGACGGCTTTTGCTTGTGGCCGACGGAGACAACCGATTATTCGGTCAAGTCGAGTCCATGGAAAAGCGGGCAAGGAGATGTCGTACGTGAGTGCGCCGATGCTTGCCGTGAGGAAGGGATGCGCTTTGGCCTCTATATTTCTCCTTGGGACCGGCATGATCCGCGTTATCCGGATGAGGCTGCGTATAATGATGTCTATTGCGCGCAGTTAACGGAGCTTCTTACCGGATACGGACCGTTGGTAGAAGTATGGTTCGATGGCGCAGGCTCCGAAGGAAGGCAATACGATTGGCCGCGTATTATGGGTCTCGTTAAGCAGTATCAGCCGGATGCCATGGTGTTTAATATGGGCGCGCCGACGGTGCGCTGGGTAGGCAATGAGGACGGCATAGCTCCTTATCCATGTTGGAATGCGGCGGAAGCGGCGCGAGTGAGCATGTTCACGAACGACATGACGGCGTGGCTGCCTGATACGCCGGAATGGGTGCCGGCTGAATGTCCGGTTCCGATACGGGGCAATCATTGGTTCTGGCATCCTAACGATGAGACGCCGCTTCGTTCCCTGGAAGAGCTGATCGGCATATACGAACGCTCCGTCGGCCACGGCGCGACGCTGCTGCTCAATGTTGCGCCGGATAACAGAGGCCTGTTCCTTGAAGAAGAGGTCCAGCGCGTGATCGAGCTGGGAGATGAAATAAAAAGAAGATATGCGGTCGCTCTCGCGGAGAGCAGCGGCGGCGGACGTTCAATAAGGATTCAGTTGAATCGGGAAGAAGACATTCACCGAATGGTCATGATGGAGCAGATCGAGCACGGCGAAAGAGTGCGGAGCTATGTTGTGGAAGCGGAGAGCGGAGGAGATTGGATCGAGATTGCGAGAGGCAGTGCAATCGGACATAAGAAGATTGACTCGCTGACCGTGCCGATTCGCACCTCGCACATTCGCCTAACGGTATTGGAAAGCGTCGGCGAGCCGCATATTCGTTCATTTTCCGTTTATAAATAACTACTAATTTAATGCTGAGGTGACTAATATGCAATTACCAAAGACTGTTCAAAAATGTATTGAGCAAGCAGAAACCGAGCTTGCCTATAACCCGAAGCTGCTGCGTATGTTCAAGCAATGCTTTCCGAATACGCTGGAGACGACGACCCGCTTGATGGACGACGGCTCAACCTTTGTTTTTACCGGTGACATTCCGGCGATGTGGCTGCGCGATTCCAGTGCCCAAGTAAGGCATTACCTGCCGCTTGCCGCGCAGGATCAGGAGCTGCAGCGCATGATCGAAGGATTGGTCAAACGTCAGCTTAAGTATATCCAAATTGATCCGTATGCGAATGCCTTTAATGAAGAGGACAATGACAACCGTTATGAGGACGATTTAACGGAGCTGAACCCTTGGGTTTGGGAGCGGAAGTACGAAATCGATTCGCTTTGCTACCCGATTCAGCTCAGCTACTTATATTGGCAGCAGACGGGAATAACCTCACTGTTCGATGAAACGTTTTTGGAGACCATGAAGACGATTATCAGCTTGTGGCGTACGGAGCAAAGGCATTTTGAGCAATCGCCTTACCGCTTCGCAAGGACGACAGGTCCGAAAACCGATACGCTGCGCAACAATAGAATGGGCATGCCGGTCAATTATACGGGTATGACCTGGTCCGGTTTCCGGCCAAGTGACGACGCCTGTACGTTCGGCTATTTAATTCCGGCTAACATGTTCGCTTGCGTCGTGCTCGGTTACATGGAGGAAATTGCGGACCGGATTTACGGCGATGAGCAGGTGAAGAAAGAGGCGGCGATTTTAAGAGAAGAGATCGATTACGGCATCCGGACGTACGGCATTTACCGGCATCCGGAATTCGGCGAAATGTTTGCTTATGAAACCGACGGCTTCGGCAATTACAACCTGATGGACGACGCGAACGTACCGAGCCTGCTTTCGATCCCCTATCTGGGTTACGCGGACAAGGATGATCCTATTTATATCAATACGAGAAAATTTATTTTGAGCAAGCACAATCCTTATTATTACGAGGGGAGTCATGCTAAGGGTATCGGCAGTCCGCACACGCCGAAATCATATATTTGGCACATCAGCCTATCGATGCAAGCATTAACGTCGTCCGATAACGAGGAAATCGCTGAAATTATCCGGACCTTGACAAGTACCGATGCAGATACCGGATATATGCACGAGGGCTTCCATGTTAATGATCCGAACGAATACACGAGACCATGGTTTGCGTGGGCTAACAGTCTGTTCGGCGAATTGATCTATAAATTAATGCAAGAGCAGCGTATGAAGGAGCTAGCCCTGGCAGATAAAGGGGAACGGTAGCATGGAATCTGCTGTTAGGCTGGCCGAACAATACCGCGGGGGACAGCTGGAAAATATTCATTTTGGCCATATTTGCGGAGTGGACGAAAGAGGCGGGATTATTTATCGGGCCGGGGATCCGGAATGGGTCGCTTTCATGCGGTCTGCAGCCAAGCCGTTTCAAGCGATTCCCGCGTTTATTCATGGCGTTCCCGAGACCTATGGCTTTACCGATAAAGAAAAGGCTGTCATGACGGCTTCCCACCGCGCGGAAGCTTATCATGTGGAAGCGTTAGAATCGATGCTGAGCAAGATCGGTGTGAGCGAGGAACAGCTTATTTGCTCGCATACATACCCGCTCAGCCCGGCAGCGCGTGATGAACTAATCATAGGAGATAAGCCGAAGAGGCGCATCTACCATAATTGCTCCGGGAAGCATCTCGGCGTTCTTGCGTGGAGCAAGGAGAAGGGGTATGCGCTGGAAGGCTATGCAGAGCCTGAACATCCGGCCCAAGCGGAAATAATGGACATCGTCTCTTATTTGTCAGACTGTTCTGTGGAAAGCATTCAGACCGGCATCGACGGCTGCGGGCTCCCGGTGTACGCTCTGCCTTTGCAAAATATCGCTCGCATGTATCTAAAGCTGGCTTGCCCCGATTTGATCGAAAGGCCTGAGGTCAGGGGTGCCGCGAGCGAGGTTTCCCGTTTAATGAATGACCATTACGAAATGGTTTCCGCTCCATGGTTCATTTGCTCGACTCTGCTGAGAGATCCGAACATCGTAGCCAAAGGCGGGGCGAAAGGCATTTATTGCTTCGGTCTGCGAAAGGAACGGATCGCATTCGCTTTAAAGGTGCTCGACGGCTCTGAAGAGGCTTGGCCGATCATCATTGCTTCGATTCTGGAGCAGATCGGTTATGACAATCAGGCTACGATCGACCGCATGTACGCCCTGACGCCGAAGGAGCTTCGCAACGACAGTGGCCAAGCGGTGGGAGAAAACAAAGCGGTATTCGAGCTGCATAGAAACAGTTGATATAAAACGGTAATAGAAGCCGGGAGTTGAACTACTCATTAATGCAGCTTGCATTGAGCCGTCCCAAAAGGCTGAACTGTGACCCGAAAGATAGACACTTTGCAAAAAGCGCCGTCGTTCGGGTCACAGTTCAGTCAAAGACTAGGGGCGGCTCTTTGTGCCTCAAAGTAACCTTGGAGGCACAGTTAGGTGCATAAATGGTAAGCGTGAAACTCAGCCAGTCGTCAATGAGATGCGGTTAACGAAGGGGATGAATCCCCGAACGCCGACTGCGAAGCGGACTTTTCCAATTCAAAGCACCCGTCAGGACGAGGGCAACGAAGTAGAGAAGCAAAGAAACGGCGATTGAAGCAATTACGCTCCATAACAGCGGCAGACCTTGGACGGTAAGATAGTCAAAGGTCCAGCGCCCGCATAACGCCATCAATACCATGCAGATACCGACCTTGATATACGGACGGATACTCCAATAAAATCCAATCGAGCTTGAGATCGAAAAAAAGTTGAGAAGCGTTTGCATGACAATGCCGATGCCGATGCCGTACGCGACGCCGGCAATGCCGAATTGGCTGCCGAACACGAAGATGGCAATAGCCTTGAATATCGTAGCCACCACGTAGTTCCAAAGCGTAGCTTTCGCGCGGCCAAGCCCGAGCAGGATCGCATGCAGCGGCGCGTCAAAATAATGCAGGAAAAACATCGGCGCCAATATTTTCAGCAGCAATCCCGCTTCCGGTGCGTTGTAGACAAGCGTCGTTAGCGGAGTTGCCCACTCGAACAGAATAACGGTCGCCGGCGCGCCAATCAGAAGACCCAAGCCCATCGCCTGATTCATCCGTTCATGCATAAGCAGGCCATTCTTGTTCGCCGCTGCCTCGCCGATTGCAGGAACAAGTGCGGTGGACAAGGATTGCGTAATAAAGCTCGGCATGAAAAGCAGCGGAAACGCATAGCCGGCCAGCATGCCGAATTGCTTCGTGGCTAACGCCGTGCTGATGCCGGCCAGCGCCAGGCTGGTTGTAATGAGAAGCGGCTGAAATGTGCTGTATAAGGATTGAATAACGCCGTGTCCGGTCGTCGGCAGGCCGATCTGCAGCAGCTCGGAGAGCGTGCTTCTTCCTTGTTTCAGGTGGCTCGCCCATGTCTCGCCTTTAATCTTCGATTCCCCGTACAGCTTGTAGCTTGCCACCAGAAATAAGAGACTGATCGCTTCGCTGACGACAGAGGCAGCCATTGCGCCCGCAGCCGCATACGCGACGCCGTAAGGCAGCAATAGGTGCACCAGCGCAAGTACACAGGCGATCTGCACCGTATGCTCCAGCACATCGGAAACGGCGATGGTCTTCATCTGCTGCATGCCGCGGAAGTACCCCTTTAACACCGCGGAGACGGCGACAATCGGCGCGATCGGCGTAATCGCGAGCATCGCGTAATAGGCGCGCGGATCACTCAGCAGGATGGATGCAATCCACTCGGATCCCAGCAGCGAGACGGTCGTAAGGGTTACGCTCAAGACACCTGTGACGGCGAGCGAGACGTGCAGGATGCGCCTTACTTTCACCCGGTCGCCGCGAGCGCAGGCTTCCGCTACCAGCTTCGAAATCGCCACAGGCAAGCCCAACTCCGTTATCGTAATGACGAGCGGCACGAGCGGATGCGCCATCATTAAGAGGCCGATTCCCTCCGCGCCCAGTACGCGAGCGATATACATGCCGCTGATAAAGCCGAGAATACGGTTGATGAAAGCGGCGGCAGACAAGACCAGCGTTCCCCTCATGAACGATTGCCCGTGTTGTGGCATAGCTTGGTTCCTCCTGTTTATCGAATACTTTTAATTGTATTCATTATTTGGAAAAGCATGCGAACAAGCTTGAGTAATAACATGACTAAGGCTCAACAAGGTACGGAATGACCTTATTCTACTTTGAACCCCTTCATAGTACCAAAACCGCCAAATAACCGCGCTTTTTCGAAAATGGAGAGCTTGGAGAAAAAAGAGTACTTTATCGCTCTAGTGTTTACAAGGCATTAATGAAAAAGGAGATTTTCGTGGAAAGATGGCAATTGCGGGCATTTGAGATTTCGTATTATACATGAATTAGTTAAGTGCGTCGCCCTAGCGGCTGCGCATATGAATATCCGCGATTAATAAGGAGGAACTGGCTGAATGAGCAACCAGGAGACGCATCTAATTGAGGAGCATCAGACGGAACAGGAAGCAAACGAAGTGGAGAATGGCGTTCATAATTTCAGCAGCGAAGAAGATTGGGTAAAGCCGGAGGATCCGCTTATTCTTGAACGGCTCGAATGGTTTAAGGACCAGAAGCTCGGCATCATGATGCACTGGGGCCCTTATTCGCAGCTCGGTCTCGTAGAATCGTGGGCGCTCAGCGATGAAGACGGCGACTGGTCCCGTGACGGAATTGACTGGGGCGTAGACAGCGAGGAGCTGAAGCGTCAATATTTCGATTTGAACAAAACGTTTAATCCTGTCCGGCTGCAGCCGGAACTATGGGCAGAGTTAGCCGCGGAGGGCGGCTTCAAATATTTAATTTTTACGACGAAGCATCATGACGGATTTTGCATGTGGGACACGCATACAACGGACTATCGGATTACCGGTTCGGAGACGCCCTTCCACACGCATAAGTACGCGGATATTTGCAAAAATGTGTTTGATGCCTTCCGGGACAAGGGACTGGCAATCTCGGCTTACTTCTCCAAGGCCGATTGGCATACGCCTTATTATTGGGCCAAAGGGATGGCGCGCGGCAATGAAACATGGCGCGGTCCTTCCTATGATCCGAAGCAGTATCCATGGCTGTGGGAGAAGTTCGTGCAATTCACGCATAAGCAAATGATGGAGCTTCTGACGAAGTATGGACGTATCGATGTGCTTTGGCTGGATGCCGGCTGGGTGAGAGACGGCGGAAGAGTGCCGCAAGATATTCGCTTGGGCGAATTGGTCGATCGTGCGCGCCGGATACAGCCTTGGCTGCTTTCGGCAGACCGGACGGTCGGCGGTCCTTATGAAAATATCGTGACGCCGGAGCAGACGATTCCGGACGGACCGATGAGTGTGCCTTGGGAAAGCTGCATAACGCTGGGGACTTCCTTCTCCTTCCGCTATGAAGACAAATACAAATCGCTGCGCCAAGTGGTCCGCATTCTGATGGAGGTCGTCGCCAAAGGAGGCAACTTAGCGCTAAATGTCGGACCTCAGCCTGACGGACGGCTTCCGGAGGGAGCGATCGCGACAATAAAGGAATTAGGCGCTTGGATGAAAACATACGGCGAGGCCGTTTACGGTACGAGAATTTGCGCCCCTTACTTTACGGACGGCTTTGCCTTCACTTCCAAAGAAGACAACGTATACGCAACACGCTTATATCCGTCTGAGCAAACGCCGGTCGCGGGGTCTATCACAATACCATATAAGGGACAGGTTGCAAGCGTCGAGCTGATCGGTTCAGGCGAAAGCTTGCCATTTGAACGGACGGAAGCGGGACTAAACGTAGAGCTGCCGTTATCCGAGCGGTCAGGCAAAGCGCCGGTGGCGCATGTTTTCCGGTTGCTTAAGTAATTAAATAATATCTCCGGCAGCTGGAGTGAAACTGACGTCTTCCTAAGACGTCAGTTTTTTAAAATACAAAAATTTATAACGGCGACAGCCGTTTAAGATTGGATACCCGCAATAAACCAATTATAGTCATTCGTCATTTAAAGTATAGTGGTGTATGATTAATGAGATACCCTATACATCTTATCGTACAGAAAAAACAAAACTAACGCTAACAGATAGATAAGCAAAAGGGGAAGGGGATACAAGGATTGAACAAAATGTGGTTTCGCCGTTTGTTGTTATCGTATCTGCCTGTCTTTTTTATCGTTACCATGATTTTGTTTGTTGTTTTTTTCCAAACCTTGAATGAGCAAACCCGGAGAGAAGCTATAAAAGCGAATGAATATTTGGCGCAGCAGGTCATTCTCTTTACGGATAATTCATTAAAGTCAATCGATCATCAAGTTGTCCGGGAAATATTGACGAATTCCGATGTAAGCCGTTTTTTTAGCAGAGACAGCGTAGACGTCATGACGAATATTCAAGCGATTAAGGTAATCGATGATTTGAAATTCAATTATCCCATTATTGACTCGATTTATTTTGTCCGCTTAAAGGATAGATTTATTTTTGGCGACGCGCCAAGATCGTTTGACGATTTTCATGATAAGGCTTTCATTAAACAGTATGAAGAACAAGAGATTTCGACAAAATGGACAGGCGAACGAACGTACAAAGCGTATTCCAATTCCGATGCCGCAAATGTGATCACCTTAGTCAGGGAAGCACCCTACAATATGCGTGTGAAGCAGGGCTATTTCGTAGTAAACGTCAGTCTGGCAAAGCTGAAGTATGCCATAGGCCAAATGTATAATTCGGATATCAGTTTTGTAAGAATGATCGATAAGGAAGGTCATAATTTGCTCGGGGACGAACTCGATCATTCCGGCACCGACACGATTTTATCCAAATACACTTCTCCCTATACCGGATGGGATATCAACAGCGGGATTCTTGACAAAAAGGGCATGAAATTTGCACTGACCTTTTATAACGTATGGGTCGTTTTTGCGTTAGCCGTTGTTATTTTCGGTATTGTATGGGTTATTTATGTAACGAAACGAAATTATAAGCCGATTCATCAGCTCGTGTCGCTCATTCAAGCTTATTCGTTGAAAAGTGACGGTACGGGATCAGCCAAGGAAGGCGAATTTGGCTTTATTCAAAATACGCTCGAAAGCTTAATGAGCGAGACGAAGCAGTACCAGCAGCAGTATCGGGAAAAGCTCATTTTGCAAAAAAAATATCATTTTCATCAGGTGCTTGAAGGCAACGTTCAGATAAGCGATGAAGAGTGGATTTCTGAGCTTAGAAATTATGATTTGGATGTGGCCGATAAAATATCGAATGTTTACGTTATGGAAATCGATTCCTATCTGGCATTTGCAGAAGCTTACAGTAACCGTGACCAATCTTTATTGAAATTTACCTTATACAGCGTTATTCATGAGATGGCCAAAAATAACGGCGCCGTCGTCTGGGCGGAATGGACGACCGATCGTCGGGTGTCCTTCATCCTATGGCTGCCGACATCGGCAGATGCTGCGGAGAAGAACGAATCCATTATTCAAGCTTGCCGCCTTTGGATTGAACAAAATGTCAGCTTTAATATAACGATTGGGCAAGGGGAACCGGCTTCTACGCTGGATGAGCTGCGCCGGTCCTACGAAATGGCGAACCATTGCTTGCAGTATAAGGCTGTACTAGGAAGTAACCGGATCATTACGGTAGAAGATACGGTAAGACCGCAGAAAGAGATTCAGGAATATTTCAAAACGATTTATTTGCTTTCCCAGTCGCTCCGCCTTGCAGAAGGTGATTGGACGAAGCATTTGACCGTGTTTTTTGATCAGATCAGGGAGTCATTGCTGCCGCGTAAAGAAATAGAAAGTCTGATGCAATTTTTCATCCACCATTTGGAGGGCGAATTACTGGAGTTGTCCAAAGAATACCGCAACATTTGGCGCAACATTCAAGCGGAGCTGCATGAACTCGCTAAACGGTGGGATAACGTGGACGAGCTTCAGCAAGGGTGCAGCGTCATCTTCGAAATGATGAACGAGAAAATGCAGTCGCAGCGGGATTCACACAGCAACAAGGCGCTCATTATCGAAATACGCTCGTATATCGAAGAAAATTACGCCAATTCAGAGCTGTCGCTCGATTATTTAAGCGCAAAATTTCAGTTGAATGCCAAGTATTTAAGTAAAATGTTCAAAGAGGAGTTCGGAGAGAATTTCGTCGATTTTCTGATCGGTCTTCGTATCAACAATGCGAAGCAAATGCTTCTTGAAACGCAAAAGTCGATGCAAGCGATAAGCAACGAGGTAGGTTATTATAATTACAACTCGTTCAATCGTGCTTTTAAAAATGTCGTCGGCCTTTCTCCGCGGGATTTTCGCAAGCAGCTTGGAGATGTGAACTAAATGAAAAAGCTTTATCGCTAAAAAAGCTTTGAGAGCGCGGTTTGCCGCATTCTCAAGGCTTTTTTGTATGTCATCTATCGAAGCGGGAATTATGAAGGAATAGTGAAAAAAGCAATAATCGGCTTATATCCTTTTAATAGCACAGGCTAGAAAAAGGATAGAAACACGAATCTTACGAATTGATGAAGATTTAGTAAACAGGCTAGAATCGAATTGTGGATCAGGACAAAATGGATAACGCAATAACGTTTCGTTAAATCGCTGCAAAGGAGAACTGCGAATGGGTCGTGCACAAGTGAATGTGTTAGAACAGTCAGTCATTCCCGAGAAATACTCAAAAAGTAAATTATCAGCAGGGAAGAAGATAGCGAGACATTGGGAATTGTATCTTTTGGTTCTTCTACCCGTCCTCTACTTAATTATTTTTAAATACGTGCCGATGTTCGGCGTCCAAATCGCATTTAAGGATTTTAACGTCGTGCAAGGTATCTGGGGCAGTCAATGGGTCGGACTTAAGCATTTTGAAACATTTTTCACCTCTCCGAATTTCTATCTGATCATTAAAAACACGATCGTAATCAGCTTCTATTCGCTGCTTGCAGGCTTTCCGATTCCGATATTTCTTGCTCTTGCTTTAAATGAAGTGCGAACGGGCAAATTTAAGAAATCGGTGCAAATGGTTACTTACGCGCCGCATTTTATTTCTACCGTCGTTATGGTTTCGATCATCATGCTGATGCTTACGCCGCATGTCGGCGTCATCGACAGAGTGTTTTCTTTCTTAGGCTGGGAAATGACCAACTTCATGGGCGTTCCGGAATTTTTTAAATCGATTTACGTATGGTCGGGGGTTTGGCAGGAAATGGGCTATGCTTCCATTATATATATTGCGGCACTCGCCAGCGTCGATCCTTCGCTGTATGAGGCTGCAAGAGTAGACGGCGCTTCCCGATGGAAGAAGATTATTCATATCGATCTGCCGTCGCTTCTCCCGATCGTGGTTATCATGCTGATTCTCAGCTTGGGAAATATCATGGGCGTCGGCTTTGAAAAAATATATTTGATGCAAAATCCGCTTAACCTAAGCTCCTCTGAAGTCATTTCTACTTACGTTTACAAAGTGGGACTCGTCGGCGCGAATTTCAGCTTCTCATCGGCGGTCGGCTTGTTCAACTCCGTCATCAATTTGATTTTACTATTGGCGGTAAATTTCTTCGCGAAGAAAGTTTCGGAAACAAGTTTATGGTAGGGGAGGGATGAACATGATAGCGGCAAAAAAAATTAAGGAACCTTTTGGAGACCGACTGTTTTTGTTAGGTATTTATATCTTTTTGACTCTGCTTATGCTAGCCGTTCTATATCCGCTCCTTTATATTGTAAGTTCATCATTTAGCTCACCTAGAGCAGTCGTATCGGGACAAGTATGGCTACTGCCCGTTGAGTTCAGCCTAAAGGCATATAAGTCGATCTTTAATAGCACCCAGCTTATGTATGGATACTACAATACAATCATTTACACGGTTTTCGGAACGCTGATCAATTTGGTGTTCACCGTACTGCTTGCTTATCCGTTGTCGGTCAAAAGTTTTTACGGTCGAAATCTTGTCATGATTCTAATGATGATTACGATGTTCTTCAGCGGCGGACTCATTCCAACCTATCTGCTCGTCAAAGATTTGGATATGCTCGACACCCGCTGGGCGATGTGGCTGCCGGGAGCTTTCTCAGTATTCCAGGTCATCGTGGCGAGAACGTTTTTCCAATCATCCATTCCAAGCGAATTATCTGAAGCGGCGCAAATTGACGGCTGCAGAGATACAAGGTATCTGGTCAGCATCGTGCTGCCTCTGTCTAAACCGATTCTCGCCGTTATGACCTTAATGTATGCGGTAGGCCACTGGAACGCGTACTTTGACGCTCTTATTTATTTAAGATCGGAGAAGCTGTTCCCGCTGCAATACGTACTGCGAAACTTACTTATTCTGAATGCGACAGATCCGGAAATGCTGGCCAACACCGCCCAGAAGATACGGGAGCAAGGGTTCGAGCAGGCGCTGAAATACGCCTTGATCGTCGTCGCTTCGGTACCGGTGCTCATTATGTATCCTTTCGTACAGAAGCATTTCGTTAAAGGCGTCATGATCGGATCATTAAAAGGTTAAGCGGATTTTCAATTATACTAAAGGAGGTGATGCGGCGGACTAGAAGCGCACGGATAGGTTTATTTGCAGGAAGTGCTGTTTGTTAAACAACCATTTTAGGAGGGGTCACATTGAAAAAAACGTTTTTCACCATGCTTGCACTCGTATTAAGCCTTACACTGGTATTGTCAGCTTGTGGAAAAAGCAATGAGGGTAATAATTCAAATTCTACAACTAACACCGGAGAGAAAAATGCAACCGAAGAAGCAGGACCGGTTACGATGACGTTTTTCGCTCCTCAAGGCAAAGCTCCCTTGGAAGACAACAGCTATACGAAGCACGTAGAGGAAAAATTCAATGTCAAAATAAAATGGGATCTCGCTCCTGCTGACGCGCTGGTAGACCGCCGTCAATTGCTGCTTGCAAGCGGCGATTATCCGGAAGTATTCCTGGAAGGCAAATTCTCGCATACGGATTTGCTGACTTACGGCAAACAAGGCGTGTTCCTGCCGTTAAATGATTTGATTGAAAAACATGCGCCGAACATTAAAGCAATGATGGAAAAGAAATCGTATTTTAAAGATGCGATTACGGCAACAGACGGCAACATTTACGCTCTTCCGCGTGTAAATGAATGCTACCACTGCACGTTCTCGCAAAAGTTTTGGATGAACAAAGAATGGCTTGATAAGGTTGGCTTAGCGGTTCCTACTACGACAGACGAGCTTTATACCGTATTGAAAGCTTTCAAAGAGAAGGATCCGAACGGCAACGGCAAAGCCGATGAGATCCCTCTTACTGGCGCACCGAACAAAAACGTATGGAACGGAAACATCGACGCTTATTTAATGAACTCCTTCATCTATAACGATAATGGCAAATACTTGACTTTAACCGACGGCAAGGTAGACTTTGCTCCTAATAAAGAAGGCTGGAAGCAAGGGTTGATCTATATGAACAAGCTGTACAAGGAAGGCTTAATCGATCCGGCTTCGTTCACGCAAAACGATCAGGCCATCGGTCAGCTCGGAAACCGCGAAGGCGACGAAATCGTAGGCTCGATTACGACAGCGCTCGTCAGCTACCTGGTCAATCCGTACGATGCTAAGCTTACGAGACACAAGCACTGGGTAATCGTGCCGCCGCTCAAAGGACCTGAAGGCGTGCAGCTCGCAGGCGCTTCGCAAGGCATTGGCGAATTCCAGTTTGCTCTAACGAACAAAGCATCCGAGGCGCAGCAAATCGCAGCGATCAAAATGATGGACTATGCTTTCAGCGAAGAAGGTGCAATTAAGAGCGAGTACGGCGCGGAAGAAGGCGTCGGCTACAAAACGGCAGAAGCTGGCGAGAAAAATATCGACGGCCAGCCAGCCAAATACAGCTTCAAAGGTTTGCCGGAAGCTGATCCGGACGTCATCCGCAACGACAGCTGGTCCTTGATGGGACCGAAGGATTTGACGAAGGAGTTCCGCGACCTGTTTGCAGTAGGACAGGATCCGCTCGCTGCAGATGGCTACGAAACGCGTCTTTCACAAGCGACTAACGCATATGCACCTTATTCGCCTAAAGAAATTTACCCGTCCGGCGTCTTTATCCGTCCGGAGGACACCGATGCCGCATCGCAGCTGACGACAGCGATTCAAGACTATGTAACAACCAACATGGCTCAATTCATTATCGGCAGCAAAGACGTTCAGAAGGATTGGGATGCTTACGTGAAAGGCTTTGACGGCTTGAACCTAGCTAAATATATTGAGATTTACAGTAATGCGATCAAAAAAGAATAGTGTTAACTAAATGCGAGCAGGAAGCATAGCCTTGGGGCTAGCTTCCTGCTGCTTATCTTTGAACCTGGAGGAGACTATCCATGAGCTATAAGGATTCATCGCGGCCTACCTTCGAGCGGGTAGAAGATTTGTTGAAGAAAATGACGTTAAATGAGAAAATCGGCCAGCTGCTGCAACCGTTTGGCTGGAAAACATATATGAAGGAAAATGGAAAGGTCTCGCTATCTGAAGCGTTCCAGGAGCAAGTGAAAAACGGCGGCGTCGGTTCGCTTTATGGCGTGCTTCG
Organism: Paenibacillus prosopidis; assembly: GCF_003337375.1. Taxonomy (GTDB): domain Bacteria; phylum Bacillota; class Bacilli; order Paenibacillales; family Paenibacillaceae; genus Pristimantibacillus; species Pristimantibacillus prosopidis. The sequence goes on along the minus strand of NZ_QPJD01000012.1, from coordinate 189,592 downwards.
CGCCGATCCATGGACCGAGGTTACGCTGGAGAACGGCCTTTCGCCCGAAGAAGGAGCAAAGGCTATAAATGATATCCAGCGCTACGTCATCGAAAATTCCCGCTTGGGCATTCCCATTTTGTTCGGGGAGGAGTGCTCGCACGGGCATATGGCGATCGGTGCGACTGTTTTTCCGGTGCCGTTATCGGTAGGAAGCACATGGAATGTCGATTTGTACCGCGACATGTGCCGGGCAATTGCTCTTGAGACGAGAAGCCAGGGAGGGGCGGCAACCTATTCGCCTGTGCTCGACGTTGTGCGCGATCCGCGATGGGGCCGTACGGAGGAATGCTTTGCCGAGGACCCTTACTTGATCGGTGAGTTAGCGGTTGCGGCAGTGGAAGGGCTTCAGGGTGACCGCTTGGATGCTCATGACAGCGTTATCGCAACGTTAAAGCACTTTGTTGCTTACGGCAGCTCCGAGGGAGGAAGAAACGCAGGTCCTGTTCATATGGGCATGCGCGAGCTTCACGAATCGGATTTACTTCCGTTCCGGAAGGGCATAGAAGCGGGTGCGCTTTCAGTCATGACCGCTTACAACGAAATTGACGGCGTTCCGTGCACATCCAATCATTATTTGCTGCAGGAGCTTCTGCGTGAACAGTGGGGCTTTGACGGGTTTGTCATAACGGATTGCGGCGCCATTAACATGCTGGCATGGGGGCATGATATAGCCGAGAACGGCGAGCATGCGTCCGTACTCGCCTTAGAAGCCGGCGTTGACATGGAGATGTCGGGCGAAATGTTCGGCAAGCATCTGGAGTCGGCGGTAAACAAAAAGCTGCTTGACGAAAGCCTATTGGACGCTGCCGTAAAACGCGTATTAAACATTAAATTTAAGCTGGGATTATTTGAGAACCCGTATGTCGATCCGGCGAAAGCGGCTGAGGTTATCGGGTGCAGTAAGCATGTGGAGCTTGCGAGACAAGTGGCACAGGAAAGCATCGTATTATTAAAAAATGACGGGCGGACGCTGCCGCTAAGTAAAGAGACGCGGAAAATAGCCGTAATCGGGCCAAATGCCAACCATATGTACAACCAATTGGGTGACTATACGTCCCCTCAAAAGCGTGGTCAGATCGTTACGCTGCTCGATGGCATCCGCAATAAGCTGGGCAGCGGCGCGGAGGAGCAATTGCTCTATGCGCTTGGCTGCCGGATTAAGGGTGATTCGAGAGAAGGCTTCGAGCGTGCGCTTGCTTGCGCAGAGCAAGTGGACGTTATCATCATGGCCATCGGCGGATCCAGCGCGCGGGACTTCGGCGAAGGCACGATCGATTTGAGGACGGGGGCATCTGTCGTTACGGAACACGCATGGAGCGATATGGAATGCGGCGAAGGCATTGACCGCGCAAGCCTCAGTCTGCTTGGGGTTCAGCTTGAGCTCGTTCAGGAGATCCATAAGCTGGGGAAGCCGGTCATTGTCGTATATATCAACGGCCGTCCCATCGCCGAGCCATGGATTGACGAGCATGCCCATGCGATCGTGGAGGCCTGGTATCCCGGACAAGAAGGAGGAAATGCGATTGCCGATATTTTATTCGGCGATACGAATCCTTCCGGCCGCTTAACGGTTTCCGTTCCTAAGCATGTAGGGCAGCTACCTGTCTACTATAACGGTAAAAGAAGCAGAGGAAAGCGGTATTTGGAAATGGACAATAAGCCGCAGTATCCGTTTGGATACGGGCTAAGCTATACCGAATTTCAATACGACGGCTTGCGGGTCTCACCGCAGCATATTACGCCGGATGGCGAGGCAACCGTACAAATTGAGGTTACGAATGTCGGAAGCGTCGCAGGAGCAGATGTCGTACAGCTGTACATTATGGATAAAGTCAGCTCCGTTACTAGGCCTAATAAAGAATTGAAAGGATTCTGCAAAGTGCATTTAGCGCCGGGAGAGACGAAGACGGTTACATTTACGGTGACGGGAGAACATTTGCAATTGATCGATCGAAATTATGAGCCGATTGTTGAAGAGGGGGAATTCACTCTGATGGTAGGAAGAAATGCCGAGGAGTTCGTCAGCACTAATTTATTTGTTTTCAAAGAGGTGGTAAAGCATGCATAGAATTAATCGTTTTTTGAAAAAGCTGGCAAGCATGCAATGGCGGGAGGCAATCGAGCTTCCCGATTGGGAAATGAGAAAAGCCCGTTATATCCTGCCGGGCGTTTATGAATATGAGTCGGAAGAGTTTTCGCTGCAGTCGCTGGATCCTTTGAACAGTACGCAAGGGGTTACCTATTTTTTGCGGAAGCAGCTTGAAATTCCTTGCTCCTGGTGGTCCGATCCTATCGGTCTTATTGTAGATGGCGGGGGCGAGGGCCTGCTTAAGGTCGATGGCATTCCGTATCACGGCGTTGACCGCAATCATTCCTTCGTTCCGCTTCATCTTGGCGGCGTAGGATCCAGTCCGCTCATTGAAATCGAGCTGTATGATCCGATTCCGGAGCCGGCTGATCCGTTAAATGCGCAAGCAACGATAAATCCGCCTATTACATTTCTTCGAATGAAGCTCGTTCGCGTCAATAAATCCCTGCAAAGCCTGTTGTATAGCGCCCAAGCGGCTTACGAATCTATTTTGCTGCTCCCCGAACAGGATTTAAAGCGGCTGCGGATCAGGGATGCGCTGTATGAAATGATGGATGAGACGGAGCGGCAACTGAGCATCGAGTGTGTCGAAGGTGATTGGCCGCGCATATTGGAGGATAGGCTTGCAAAAGTCATAAAATCGGTTGCGCCTGCTTCAGGCTTGAACGGAACGATGCATTTGGTTGGACAGTCTCATATTGACATCGCCTGGCTGTGGCCGGTTCGGGAAACCGTTCGTAAGGTGAGTCGGACGTTCTCGACCATGAACACGCTGATGAAGGAATATCCGGATTTTGTTTATACGCAGAGCCAGCCGCTGCTGTATGCTTTTGCGAAGGAGCATTATCCTGAATTATATGAACAAATTAAACAAAGAGTAGCCGAAGGCCGTTGGGAATTGGTTGGCGGCATGTGGGTGGAGCCGGATTTAAATATTCCAAGCGGTGAATCGTTGGTACGGCAAATTTTGTACGGACAGCTGTTTTATAAGGAAGAGTTCGGCAAAACCTCTAACATTGAATGGCTGCCCGATACGTTCGGTTACTGCGCTTCACTGCCGCAGCTATTAAAGCTTGCGGGCGTCGATTATTTCATGACGACGAAATTAAATTGGAACGACACGAACGTATTTCCCTACGATTTATTCCATTGGGTCGGTATTGACGGCTCATCCGTCGTTTCGTATTTGAACCACGGCTTGAACGAGCATACGAGGCCGAAGGATATTCATGAGCATTGGCAATCTTACCGGCAAAAAGACAAGCTGGACGAGCTTATGCTGCTTTACGGTCATGGAGACGGCGGCGGCGGAGTTACAAGGGAGATGGTAGAGCTCGCCCGGCGCTCCTCGCTGATGGCGGATTTGCCGAACAGCCGTTTGAGTACGGCCGCCGAGTTTTTTAGAAGTGTTGGGGAGAAGAAGAAAGCATTGCCTGAATGGCATGGCGATTTGTATTTGGAGCTTCACCGGGGAACGTATACGACACATGCCCGCAATAAACGAAGCAATCGAAAAGCGGAAGTGCTATATCGCGAGGCGGAAGTGTGGAGTCGCTTGGCCTTGGCCGGAGGGGGGGTTGCTCTTGACCAAGGGGAGAGAGTGGATGCTAAGCTTCGCGAAGGCTGGAAGCTTATTTTGCTCAATCAGTTCCATGATATTATTCCAGGTACTGCTATTCCGGAAACGTACGTTACGTCTGCTGCCGAATATGAACAGGTGTTTCAGCTGGGGCGCGAATGCCTGGAGCAATCACTTGAAGCATTGGCAGGGCGAATTTCCGTACAAGGAGAAGGGGTTCCTTACTTCGTATTCAATAGCTTGGGCTGGGAAAGAGATGAAGTCGTTTATATTGAAGTAGATGAGGCGATGCAGGATTTCGCCGCATTCGATCAGAACGGTGCACGGTTGGAAAGCGATATCGTGCGGGAGGGGACCGCTACCGGTAAAGTGGCTTTGGCAGTAAGCGTGAAGAGCATTCCTGCTTTTGGTTATACAACGGTTTGGCTGCGCGCTTCTGAGCAGACAGCGCCGGAAACGACGGAGCTTACGGCGAAGCTGGAGAATACATGGGATACGGGGTATTACCGTATTGAATTTAATGCGGCAGGCGAGATTGTGCGCTGGTACGATAAATCAGCAGAACGTGAGTTGATTGCGGCAGGGAAAAAAGCTAATGAGCTTCAGCTTTTTCACGATAAGCCGCTTTATTGGGATGCCTGGGATATCGATCCCCGGTTTGATTCGCAGCGTGCAGGTTCTGCAAGGCTGCTTAGCAAGGAAGTGGTGCTTCAAGGGAACTCGCAGGACGTTCTCCGCTTTCAGTGGCAGCTTAACCGCTCTCTCGTTATTCAAGATATCGTTTTTTACCATGATCAGAAACGGGTTGATTTTAAGACCCGGGTGGATTGGAAGGAAGAGCATAAGCTGCTGAAGGTCGCTTTCCCTGTCGATATCGTTGCAAGCAAAGCGACTTATGAAATTCCGTTCGGCGCGCTGGAAAGGCCGACGCATTCGAATACGAGCTGGGAGAAGGCTCAATATGAGGTTTGCGGCCACCGTTTCGCGGATTTGTCCGAAGGTAATTACGGGGTAAGCTTATTAAACGATTGCAAATACGGCTACGATATTAAAGGAAGCACGATCAGGCTCTCTTTATTGCGTGCCCCAAGATGGCCTGATTTGACTGCGGATCAAGGAGAACACGAATTTACGTATTCGCTATATCCGCACGAGCAAGATTGGCGCGGCGCTCACGTCGTCCGCAGAGCGGCGGAGCTTAACCATCCGGTCCGGGTAGCGGCAGGCAGAAACGATACTGCAGATGCAGCGGGACGTGGAGGCAGCGATAATCTCCCTGTTCAGCTCGAAATGATGCCGTTTGAAAGCAAACATGTCATTTTGGATACGATGAAAGCTGCCGAGCGGGGAGAGGGAACGATTTTCCGCTTTTATGAATCTGCCGGAGGACGGGAGAAGATCACCATTCATCTGCCGTTTGCTGCGAGGGAGGCGTTCGTCGTCAATTTGCTGGAGGAGGAGCTGTACCGGTTGGACATTCAGGATGGGGCCGTGCAGCTGGACTTTAAACCGTTTGAAATTAAAAGCATTCGTATTTTCACGCTTTAATGTGAAGCTGTGATGGGCAGGTTGGTAAGGATATAAAAAGCGGGGTTAGCTGATGATGCTAATCTCGCTTTTTTTTAGGTAATTATCTCGCCGGCGCTATCGAGGAACGTTTGAGGGGGGTACAGGTGCACATTGAATCAAACTTTTTTCATTTTCAGAAGGTGTTAAGCATAGAGTTTGTTACTGAAACACACTGATAGATGCAGCACAAATTCCTTCCCGTTAATGCCAAACGAATATATCAAATGAAAAGAGGCGTTTGTAATGAGTGAAATCAGAGAGCAGCTGGTATACAGCGAAGAGCATGAATGGGTGTCGAAGGTAGAGGGGCAAACCGTACGAATCGGCATTACCGATTATGCGCAAAGCCAGCTGGGCGATATTGTATTCGTCGAATTTCCGGAGGCGGGAGCGGTGGTGACAGCGGGCGACAGCGTGGGCACGATCGAATCGGTAAAGACGGTATCCGAGCTTTACAGTCCGGTAACGGGAACGGTTACCAAGGTAAATGAGTCGCTCATCGGCCAGCCGGAGCTTTTAAACGAAGAGCCGTATGATGGCGGCTGGATTTTCGAGGTGGAGGTGGACGGAAGCGTGGAGGAAGCATTCGGCAAGCTGCTAACGGCAGATGCTTACCGCGCTCTTATCGATTAGAATTGCGAAAGATGTGTTTAGAAGGAAGAAGGTGAGCGAAGCCCGCTCACCTTTTTTCGCGTCCAATATAAAACTTTAACATCACAAGCAGCTCGTTACCCAGTAGGTTATATCATAATGGTTGGGCTGGATACTTTAATGCACCGCGTTCCTTCAAGCTGGATAGATCGTTTGCTTTTAGCATGTGTTCGGACAACGTGTAAAGAGTGTTACCCGCATACAGGATGCGCCGTACCGATTTTGTATAATCGAAGCCGTATTGTCCGCTCTTTGCCAGATCATCAGCAGTCAAATGTGTAATTTTGCCGCGCAGCGTGAAGCCCTTCTGCAGATCAACGTGATACACGTACGCTCCTTGATAAGCGAATTCCCCATAAGCTGGGATGTTATTAGAGTCCAGCTTCTCCTTGTTTTTAATTTCCATCACTTCGACAGGGAACGCTAGTAGCCCTTTGTCCTTCGAAAACAGCAGCGCCTTATGATCATACAGTAAAGCGGAATGTGTACCGCGGTCTCCGATAACCTCTTTAAATTTCTCTTTCGGATGGCTGACGTCCGAGACGTCGAACAGAGCTATTTTCATCCCTTGATAAAAGGCCATTGTTTCATCTGTGCTCATCCCCTTTGAAGGGAGCTCGATCGTTTCCTTACCGAAGCCAATAATGTGATTCTCGTCATAAGGATGCAAATAGTCGCTATAGCCGGGAATTTTCAGCTGTCCGAGGACAGCGGGCTTCGCCGGGTTACGCAAATCGATTGCGAACAATGGATCGACATTACGGAACGTAACCATATACGCGCGGCTTCCCATGAAACGGACCGAATAAATACGCTCACCCGGAGCAAGCCCTTCCAGCTTATCGATTGTACTTAGCTTCTCATCCAGCACATACAGGTTGTTCGTGGAGCTGGCTTCGCCGCTTGCCCACATGTCGCCTTTCGTAACGGCGATACGGAAAAAACCGTCATGCTCATCCATCGAGAATTGGTTCAAAATAGCACCGGGAACCAAGCCTGCGCCAATATAGACAACCCGTCCTTGATCGAGGCGGAATTTGTGAATTTGTGTTTCTTGCCGGTAAGTGTCACCAGTCGCCACATATTTCGGAATTGCCACGTATAAATGCTTCTCGGAAGCGTAGATCGTCTGACCGGATCCTAGATAGCCCGATACTTGCAATGGCTGCTCGGAAGCGTCGAGGTCGAGTGCGCCGACAAGCAGCATGCTGGTGTCCGGGGACTCAGGGAAGTAACGAATCTTATCGAGTGGCAAGGACATCATCTCTTTAGATGCCGCGGAGTCGCTGTACACCGGCTCAAAAGAACGGGCAAGGTCTGTGCTGGCTTTATCGCCGCCGCTATCTCCTTTCTCATATATAGCATACGTATAGTTATATTTGTTCGTCACGATATACAGGGCACTGGCGATTTTGCGAGAGGAAATATAGCTGCCTTCCTGCTCGGTCTCACGTACGAGCTTCGGCTGTCCGGCAGCATTTAGCTCGTAGATGAACGTCTTTACCATGGTACGGGACGGAAACGGCATTCCAATCCCTCTCTTTGCATCGGAGGAAGCCGCAATATCGGCACTTCCTTCGCTGCTTACAGTTTGATCCCCGCCGCTCGCTGGAGCATCATAAGGCAAGCTGACATGGCGCTGACCGATTACGACTAACTGCTTGTCATCGACGTATAGCTCCTGCGGGTAAAAGCTATTCTTCTGAGCATATTCAAGCTTGGCAACTAGCTTTGGCTTCGCGGGATCGGCAATGTCTGTAATAAGCACGCGCGAGCCGCTTAGCTGATAAATGAAGTGTCCGTCTGTTTTGGCCCAGTCGGCTTCATCCACACCTTCGACCTGCACATTCGTATTTGAGTAGTCAGCTTCATTAGAAGGAGCGGATGAGGTAGGCGCTGCCGCTTCACTACTATCTGCTGTAGCTGCGACCTCCGTCTTGGCGACACCATCCATGGCATTATTAATACCCAGAGCAAAGGCCGATTCCATGATCTCACGCAGCTTATCCGCGGAACCAATAGTCGGCAGCTCCGCCGGATCGTCAATAGTGACGATCCGTTTCACGCTATCCCAGGCAACGACAGCGCCAAGCGCTTCAGATAACGCACGCAGCGGAACCATCGTAACGCCGCCGAGCAGGCGGGCAGGTGCATCTAAATGAACAGGCTTACTATTTGCCGTCATTTGTGCCGACCCGATCGTGATTGAAGCCATACGGTCTGCACGCGTTAATGTCACCGTCTGTTTACCTTCCGCACCGGCATCATAGCCTACTTCAGCATCCAAAGCCTCTGCAATTTCCCGCAAAGGTACAATGGTTTTACCGCTCTCGATAAACGCCGGTGCCGATAATGCCAGCACGGCACCCCGCACAACAATTTGAATATCCGACTGCGCAGCAGCCCCATTGTTGAACACTCCCCCTCCAGCGGGTGAAATGAGCAGCAACACAGCAAGCAGTAAAGCTATAGCAGCTTTCTTCCGCATCATAAGTCCTCCTTCTCAGCATCAAAATGTCTCATTTCGATCATTGTCTTATTACCCTCATAAACGAGCTAATGGACATAATGGTTGCGCTAGAGAAGTGCTCTTCTTTATTAAATTTTCTTGCGCTGGCCGTGCAGCATCGGAGTCTGGAAGTTATTGTTCCAGTAACCGCTCAATCGTCGGCAAATCAGCCGGAGCCCATCGCAAGGCTGACAATTTATTGATCGGCAGCCAAATGAGCCTCTCATGCTCTTTGGCAGTGGGCTTTCCTGCCACTATTGTGGCAAAGTATGTAATGAGCCGGACGATAATCGCCGGATATTCATGAACAGCGTCTGCTACTAGCCCGCCAACCTTGATCGTACATCCAAGCTCTTCATTAATCTCTCGGATTAAACTGGCTTCCGGCGTTTCTCCGGGTTCTATTTTACCACCCGGAAATTCCCAAAGACCGGGCATCGACATCATTTGCGAACGAAGTGCGCATAGCACTTCATTCTTTTCGTTTAGGATCACGGCACCAACGACATCGATTTTTTTCATAAAAAAGCTCCTTCAATAGTAGTAAATTTTTCACCATAGTTGATGCATGTGTTATTAGTCTATCCAGTATATTGGGCAGCCTTATTTTTTCATCAAGACATCCTAATATTTTGTAATATTTTTTCGAAAATAGGCAAATGTTAGAAGGGACTCTATCGAAGAATGTCGAAATATAGTGAAGCATAACCATTTATATTATTGACCTTCTGAGGTGCTGAATGAAAGCTTTATATAAATTTTCGATCGCCTTCGTGCTTTCTCTATTCATCGCAATCCCTATTCTAGCGGCTCCAGCCTTAGCACTTACAGACGCTCCAACCACTGGGATTACGGAGTGGGAAATGAAATGGGAGGAGGATCCGGAAAGTACCGTCCAGGAGGCTTCTTCTCATCAGAGGTTTGGAGAGTGGCGAACCTTCTCTTATGGGGATGAATTGCCTGTAAAACCTGCCGAAATAAAATCAGCCTGGTTGAGATTTCAGCTTCCAGAGTTCGATTTTGCACGCCCATCGTTGTTGATTAGTAAGCTTACCGCCAAAGATGTTAAGATTTTTATTGATAATCGGCTCGTTTATGAATCTCGTAGAGATTATCCGTACAATAAAAATGAAATTTTGCTTTCTTTAAGCTCCAATGAATCCAATAAAATGGTTTATGTTCTTCTACATACCGATTCAAATTGGTTAGGATTAAAGGAACAAATTAAAATTGGTGAGAACCAGACGCTTAGCAAGGACTATATGAAGCATGATATGCTTGATGTAGTTTTGGGAGCGGCACTTTTATTTGTTTCGCTCGCTATGTTTTTATGTCTCATATTTTTGAATAAAACTTATTTGGCCGGTTGGAATTCACTTTGTATCGTTATTTTTTCAATTGGACTAATGATTCTCTCTCTCTCTCCTTATGTACATAACATATATCGGGAGCATGGATTTGCGATTTACTACTTGTTCGATATCGCTTCAAACTTAATTATGCCTTCTATGTTTTTCTTCTTTGAGAAAATATTCGGAAGGGGTCCTTTCGGACTTATTACTCGGTTTAGAAAGATCCTAGTTATTATTTCAACAGTTTCTATTTTATGGCTATTTGCTTCTTTTACATCTGATAAGATTAATAGCATATATACCTCGAGTACAATTATTTCTTTTGGTGGCTCTGTAATAATCGGAAATATGTTGCTTTTTATTTTTCTCATAAAATATTGTTTACAAAGAAATAGAGAAGCGATTATTTTAACTACAGGATTTGGTGTTTTCGCTGCCATCGGTGTCTCAGAAGTAATATGGTATTTTATTCAGGATAGGAATTACGATCTGTTTTTTTGGAAATGGGGCATTCTTAGTTTTATAGCATCACTGGCCATCATACTAGCAAGAAGAATATTGCAAAACTACGAACAGGTTGTGATTTACTCCAAGCAGCTTGAGGTGTTCAATAATGAGCTTCAACGATCTGAAAAAATGGAGATTATCAGCCAATTGGCTGCTTCAGTAGCTCATGAGGTACGCAACCCATTGCAGGTGACAAGAGGTTTTCTCCAGTTACTTCAAGACAAAACAACGAACGATAAAGAGAAAGGCTTTATGGTACTAGCAATAGATGAACTGGACCGGGCGTCAGAGATTATTACAGATTTTTTAACGTTCGCTAAACCACAGCTTGAACAGACAACACTTCTGAATATTGCAGAGGAGCTCCGGCAAATTGAAGGAATATTAGTACCTTTAGCGACTATGCAGGGTGGAGTCATTAAAGTCGATTTGGAATCTGATTTATACGTACGTGGAAATTCTTCTAAATTAAAGCAAGCGCTTATAAATATCATTAAAAATAGTATTGAAGCATTAAATGAAGAAGGAGCTATCTTAATCCGCGCATATATCGATGATGACACAAAAAATATTGTCATTTGCATAAAAGATAACGGTGAGGGAATGAGCGAGGCTGATCTTAAAAGACTCGGGGAACCATATTATTCCAAGAAAACGAAAGGCACTGGTCTGGGATTAATGGTGACATTCCGGATTATTGAAGTGATGCAAGGAAAAATTGAGTTTATTAGTAAAAAAGGTGTTGGTACGGAGGCTATAATTCACTTTCCTTCTGCAAAATAAAAGCGCTGATTGCTCATTTCTGAGTTAACCAGCGCTTTTTTGTATGAATTTATTCCCAAGCGGCGCCATTTACATTATTTATACTCGCAGCATCTGCAGGACTTTGCGGGATGACTAAGTAATATTTGTTAGCTGTTTCTTCCACAGCTTCCACTTCAATTGTATCCGGTATTTCAATACCAAAGGCATCTTTAACGGCTGCTTTCGGATTGGCGAGGAGTTGTTTTTTGAATTCGGCATCTTCCCAAGCTTTTTGAATGATTTGATCTTTTAACGTTTGCTCTGCGGACACAATAATCATCACCTTCCGAATATGTATAAGTTTACCATACTCAGTCTATCATGCCCGTTCGACAATTTCTATATAAAATTACAAGAATTCGACAAATTATGGTCAAAATAGAATCTATAGTACCTTTTTAATTGATTTAGTAGACAAAAAGTAATTCAGTCCGCCCTTCAGCAGCTGCAATCTATTTGTGTCTAAAGTCTCGGCAATCTGGTCCAAATGATTTACGAGATAGGCATGAAAGTCTAGTAGTTCGCCTGCTTCCACCCGCAACGAAAGCAGCTGCTCATGATTGTCAGAAGCAATATTCGCATATTGCTTCATGCAGCCACGGACATAGATCGACGATTCTACCTCCTGAAAAGTTAATGGTTCCTTCACAGCTCCACCCGCAGCGATCATCGCCAGCAAGCCATTGTAGCTGCCTTCCGTCAAATCCTCCTTCCAGTCCGCCCAGTCATCGGACATCTGCAGCGTCATGAGCACGATATCTACTGCTTCTTCCATGGTACCGATAAGCTCATCACGCCCGGATAGCAGCAGCGCTCCCGTGCTTGCGATTTTGACCGGACCCGCTTTCCCGGCCGTTCGGATCGGATTATTGACGAAGTAATCATCATTCTGTTCGTTCATTACGCTGTCCGCCCAGGTTGTCACATAACGGTTATAGTAATCCCAGAACGGTGAGTTCGAAGGGAACAAGGGACGAAATACGCTGAACATCTCAAGCACCAGCAGATTGCCGAGCGCGAGCTGCTCTTTCCAATTAGAGGAAGGACTGCTGTCCATTACGTCATCCTGTATAAAGAAATAAAGCATTCCATATATATTAGCTAATGCCAGCCGCTGACACTGCTCATCGCTGATCGCAGCCGGTTCTTTTATCCAAAAGGGGAGCAGGCAGCAGATGTAATCTTTACCGCTTTCATGTTTGACCGGATTGAACTTGTCCGCATATGCAAGACCAATCGTATTTAACGGTGAGGGAAATGCTGCGATCCGGCGCTCCGCCTCCGAATAAATGAACTCGAGCTGCTGCTTATAACGGTTATACCATTCCATTTCAATATCCTCCGTGACGACCGAATAGATTGTTTCGTTCATACTAAAATGCAATTTCGGGCATATAAATAGAAAATGAACGGTGTCAATTCTTTCCTACTATATCACGTCTCTCACAAGCAAAAGTTAACAATTTTTTAAAGATGAGACAGAAAAGGGCGATCTCCTTGTTGAGTAAAATGTGAATATCCAGTAAAATGGAGACAAGGTATAGTAGTTCGAAAGGTTGCGGGACAATCATCTGTCAAACTATGCTTACAAAACTGGACTAAGGTCGAGGATGCACCTATTACCTGAGCAGGTTTAGAAATTCCTTCTCCTGCATTAAAGTTAATACCTAGATGAAAGTTCTTTAATGTGGAGGTAGTACGGCATGAGTAGAGATGCTGAAATTTATGTGCTTTTGACGGATACAGGAACGTTATTTACTAGGACGATTAAGTGGTTTACGAAAGATCCTATGAATCATGCTTCTATAGCATTCGACCGGGATTTGAACGAGGTATACAGCTTCGGCAGGAAAAATCCGAACAATCCTTTTTTTGCGGGATTTGTGAAAGAGGACGTGCGCAGCGAATTTTTTGAGCATTCGACCTGCGCGCTTTACAGATGCACGGTTAGTCACGGCGCTTATATGAACATCAGAACGCAAATTCATCATATGGAACAAAATAGTGAGCTGTATAAATACAATTTGCTCGGTATGCTCGGCATTATGTTCAACATTGAGATGAAACGGGAACACGCATACTTCTGCTCCCAGTTTGTGGCATCGGTCTTCGAGCAAGGCGGCGTGAGTTTGGTGAATAAGCCTTCGCTCTTTGTAAGGCCGGGCGATTTGGAAAATACGGCAATGCTTGAGTTAGTATATCACGGAAAGCTGCATTCCTATACAGGCTGCAAGGAAATGCAAGCGACAGGAACATTTCAAACCGCTTAACGAAGATCTCTTATGTGGAGATCTTTTTTCTTTGGAAAGGATTGATGATCATGTCCATTATTAGTTTCGGTATTATCGGAGGCGGTTGGAGAGCGGAGTTTTACATTCGTATTGCAAATGCAATGCCTGAACGGTTTCGTATTCATACGATGCTTATTAGGGACGAGGAGAAAAGCCATGCGATGGAAGCCAAATGGGGCATTCCGACCGTTCGGACGCTGGAACAGTTTGCAGCGGAGTCGGCTCATTATAGCTTTGCCGTTGTTTCCGTGCCGCGAACAGCCGCACCGGATTTCATTCGCAGCTTGGCTCAGCGCAATATTCCGGTGCTGGCCGAAACGCCACCCGCAGCTGATTTAGTGGCGCTTAGCGCGCTGTATAGCTCGCTGCCCAGGGGAGCGAAGGTACAGGTGGCTGAGCAATATTTGTATCAGCCCATGCATGCGGCGCGCATCCAGCTTGCGCGCTCCGGCAAGCTGGGTGAAATCAAGCATGTGCAGGTTTCTGCTGCTCATGACTATCACGGAATAAGCCTCATAAGGCAGCTGCTTGGTATCGGCTTCGAGGAAGCCGTTATTAACGGGCAAAGCTTTGTTTCACCGATTGTGCAAGGCCCGGACAGGAAAGGAGATCCTTCTAAGGAGCACGTCATTCAATCGGAGCAGCATATCGTATCGCTGCGCTTTGGCGACAAGCTGGCCGTTTACGATTTTACGCGCGATCAATATTTCTCTTGGATAAGGCGCAGCCGAATTCTTGTTAGAGGCAGCAAGGGCGAGTTGGTTGATGCGGAAGCGAGTTACCTGCAAAATTACAAAACACCGGTCTATACGGAGCTGCGCAGAGTAGATACGGGTCATCATGGCAATTTGGAGGGCTATTATCATCGCGGAGTGATGGCGGACGGGGAATGGCTGTACCATAATCCGGCAGCTCCGGCAAGGCTTAGCGATGATGAGATCGCGATAGCGACTTGTTTGCTTAACATGGGTAAGTATGCCGCGGGTGAAGGAGCCTCCTTTTACAGCTTGGCTGAGGCGGCCCAGGATCATTATTTGTCCATATTGATGGGCAGGGCAGTAGAATCAGGAATGAAGATTACGACAGAAAAGCAAGTTTGGATGTAGCTGCAAATGTAGAGTACAATAATAGAATACCTATGAGTTATAAGCGGAAGCCGCTCACCCTTAGGGGCAGCGGCTTATTCATATGAAAGGGGTTACAATAAAATGAAAAGGATTCTCGTCATTTATGGCTTGCTCATCATTACGTTCATGCTGTTCGTTTTCTATAACCAAAATAATGGATCCCGTAATGCCGATTCGAATCCTTGGGAGCAGATGGATGAAGGGCTGCGCGGCACGATCGATGAGAGATACGTAATGGTCACTTTTCTCTCCGGCATCGAGTATTGGAAAACGGCGATCAAAGGGTTCGAGGATAGCGCCCAGGCGCTTAACGTATCGGTTGAATACCGCGGGGCGACGCAGTACGATGTGAATGAACAGGTTACGGTTCTTGAGCAGGTTATCGCCAAAAAACCGGCAGGTATCGCATTGTCGGTCATTAACGCGAATGCGTTGACCGATTCCATTAATAAAGCGGTAGAAGCGGGTATTCCGATCGTATTGTTCGATGCGGGCGCTGATAAGAGCAAGGCGTATTCTTTTCTTGCTACCAATAATTATAATGCGGGAGTTACGGCAGCGCATAAGATGGCCGAGCTGATTGGCAAGAAGGGGAAGGTCGCCGTTGTGACTCTTCCTAACCAGCTGAATCATCAGGACCGGACGGTCGGCTTCCAAGAGACGATTTTTAAGCAGTATCCGGAAATAGAAGTGGTGGCAATCAAAGACGGCAAGGGCGATCAGCTCGTTTCCGGACAGGCAGCCGCCGAGGTCATGAAGCAGCATCCCGATTTGCAGGGCATATTTGTAACGGAAGCAAACGGCGGAGTCGGTGTCGGACAATTATTCGAGTATAATCATAAAGTGAAGATCATCAGCTTTGATATTGACAAAGGTACGCTCGATATGGTGAAGGAAGGGACAATCTCGGCTACGCTTGCCCAAGGAACGTGGAATATGGGATATTGGTCGCTGCAGTTTTTGTTCCATCTCCATCACAACATGACAGAGCAGAGCGCAACTGATATTAAAGACGGATCGCCGCTGCCGAAATTCGTCGATACGGGCATAACCGTCGTCACGCAGCAAAATGTTGACAGCTTCTATGCGAAATAACGGAATCGCAGTTGAAATGAGAGGGTGCCATTGAAACAGCTAAAATCTTTTCAATTAAATAATTTGCCGATACGTTATAAGCTGATTATTATGTTTTTGCTTATTAGTATATTGCCCTCGATTGGGCTCGGGCTGCTCATCGATTATACGGTTGAACGAATTGTGGGCAAGGAGGTCAATGAAAATACGCTTCAGCTCATCGGCAAAGTGAATAAGTCGCTCGAGTTCTACGTCAGCAATATGCAAAATATGACCTATCTTATTGCGTTTGACCCCGGAGTGAAGAAATTTTTAGATGGAAACGACAGCCGGGCGGCCCAAGGGGAGCCGGCGGATGATGAGTATAGCATGCGTAAATTTTTGCAGGGCTTCACGACGTTATATTCGGAAATCGCCGGCATTATGGTCGTTAATAGCAATGGCGAATATATAAGCAACGAGCTGTACGCGCGCAGCGCCCAGCCTCTGACGGAGGAGAGCTGGTTTAAGGAGGCGGTTGCGGGCAAAGGTATTTTCAAAATTGTCGGTAAGCCGCACCAGCGTAACATTACGAGTCACGCGAATTACAAGGAGGAGGAAGTCATCTCCGTTGTCCGTGCGATACTCGATCCTGATACTCAGCAGGTGAAGGGCGTTGTGCTCATCGATCTGAAGCTGCGCGTCATCGCTGAGGCAGTGAAGGATGTCAGATTAGGGAAAACCGGTTATTTGCTTGTTATAGACAACAACAGAGGTCATATTTATTCTCCTGCAAAGCCGATTATTAGCGACATTCCGAGGCAGTGGGTTATGGAAGGCAACGCAGGCACGTTCTCCCAGTCTGTGGAAGGTGAAGAACTTCAATTCATTTACCGCAAATCAACCTTTACGGATTGGACGACCGTCGGTGTATTCTCCACGCAGGAGTCGGCGCTTGAGGTCCAGGAAATCCGCTTCTATGTCATTACGTTCGTTTTCTTCCTCTGCTTGCTAAGCATTGCAGCGGCTATCTATTTGGCGCACTCGATGTCCAGGCCGATTCATCAGCTCATGTCGTTTATGCAAAAAGCGGAGGGCGGAGATCTGACGATCCGCTATTGGGGCGATCGCGAAGATGAGGTTGGCATGCTGGGGCGCAGCTTCAATACGATGCTGGCGCAAATGAGCAAGCTGCTTAGCCTGACCGAGCTTCAGGGACTGCAGAAGCGTGAGGCGGAGCTGCGCAGCCTGCAGGCGCATATTAAGCCGCATTTTTTGTACAACACGCTGGATACGATCCATTGGATGGCACGCAAAAAAGGAGCCGAGGACGTGGCCGAGGTTGTACAGTCATTGTCCAGGCTGTTCAGGATCGGGCTCAGCAAAGGCCACGACATCATTCCGCTCTCGGATGAAATCGAGCATATTCAGAGCTATCTTGTCATTCAGAAAACCAGGTATAAGGATAAGCTGAACTATACGCTTGATGTGAGTCCGGACGTTCAACATTTATACGTACTCAAGCTTTTGCTTCAGCCTATTGTAGAAAATGCGATTTACCATGGTATTAAGGAACGGAGAGGCCCCGGCCATATCGCGATTACGGCGAAGGCGGATGACGGTATCCTTATTCTCAGCGTCAGCGATGACGGTGTCGGCATGCCGCCGGAAAAGGTAGAGCAGCTGCGGAAGCTTCTGGAAAGCGCGGCAGCCGCACCTGGCGATACGGATCAAGATCTGAAGGAGCCTAAGGATATCGTGAAATCAAGGGATTCCCAGGAGCAGCAAGGCTACGGCGTTCTTAATGTACAGGCGAGAATTCAATTGACCTTCGGCGACCGCTACGGCATGATCATTGACAGCGAGGAAGGCAAGGGCACGACTGTGACGATTGAGCATCCGATTTTGAGAGATATATCCGGGTAGATTGGAGGCGTTCCATTGGATAGCTTATTGAGAGTATTAATCGCCGACGATGAGCCGATTATTCGTGAAGGCGTACGGGACTCGGTCGATTGGCCGTCGCTTGGCATGAGTGTATGCGCGGAAGCGGAGGATGGAGAAGAAGCGCTCGAGCTGGCACTGCAGCATAGGATTCATATTGCGTTGGTAGATCTGAATATGCCCATTATGAACGGTATTACACTTATGAAAGAACTGCGTCAGAAGCTGCCGCAATGCCGGATAATTATCATTACAGGCCACGATGAATTCTCCTATGCGCAGGAAGCGATCCGGCTAGGTGTAGACGATTATATTTTGAAGCCGGCCAATGCAGAACAGCTGCGGCAGGTGCTTACACGCATCCGTCATGATCTGGAGACGGCTCAGCGGCAGGAGGAGCATTTGCAGCGGGCATCCAAGCAAATTGTCAAAAACTTTCCGCTCATGCGCGAACGTTTCTGTCTGGAGTGGATTGAAGGAACGATGACGGAGGAGGAGCTGGTGGAGCAGCTGGAGTTTTTACGGCTTCCGACACATGCTCCAACCCTGCTCGGCGTAATCCGTTGGCCTGAGCTGAATGCGAGCGTACCGCTGCGGAAGGAAAACGACCGTCAGCTCTTCTTGTTTGCCATTGAAAATATTGTGTCAGAAATACTGGTGGAATATGAAATAACGCTGTTCCGCGAACATGCAGGCTTAATTGTTCTTATTGTATGGGGCACGGTGCCTGAAGCGCTTATTTCTGATATGCAGCATGCGGTTCAAGCCTATCTGAAAATATCCATACAGGTACACATGCAGCCGGTCGAGGAAGGACTATTGTCCGTTCCGGCCGTCTACAGGCAATGCAAATCGAGCATCTACAAGGAAACGCAAATGTCTCCGCTTGTGCGCCGGGCGAAGGACTACATTCGGGAGACATACATGGAAGCGGATATGAGCCTTGAAGCATTTGCGAATTTGATGAATGTATCGCCGGTTTATTTGAGTCGTATCATTAAGCAGGAGCTTGGCACGTCATTTGTCGGCCTCGTGACCCAGATGCGCATCTCGAAAGCGATTCAATTGCTTAATGCGACTGATTTGCCAATCAATGAAATCGCGGAAAAGGTCGGTTATGATACGCAGCATTACTTCAGCACCGCCTTCAAAAAGGCGGTCGGCGTTTCTCCTATTCAATACCGCAAAGGTGCTGCCTTTCAGGAGGAGGACGGCTAAGCACAGTTAGAGCGCGATCGAATCATCAAAAGCCCTGTACGTGCCATTTAGGCGCTTACGGGGCTTTTTATATTTTTTTGTTCCAAGGTTGAATTTTTATAAAAAAGGTAGCTTTATTGCAAAGACGATACATGGCTCCCGATTGTATATTTAGTGTGCAACAGCAAACTTGATAGAGATGAAAGGGGATAGACACAGATGAAAAAAGGGTTGGCATTACTTGTTGTATCGGCACTTATACTCGTACTTGCAGCATGCGGAGGTTCAAATAATAGCGGAGGTAGCGGAGACAGCGGCTTTGTCGGCATCTCGATGCCAACGAAATCATCCGAGCGCTGGGTAGGCGACGGAGCGAACATGGTTAAGGAGTTCGAAGCACTCGGCTACAAGACAGATCTTCAGTATGCGGAAGACGTAATCGAAAACCAAGTATCCCAAATTGAAAATATGATTACAAAAGGCGTCGATATTCTCGTTATTGCGCCGATCGACGGCGAATCGCTGAGCGACGTGCTTGGCAAAGCGAACAAAGAAGGTATCGAGGTCATCTCCTATGACCGTTTGATTAAGAAAACAGAGCATGTTAGCTACTACGCTACATTCGACAACTTTAAAGTAGGCGTACAGCAGGCTTCCTATATTGAAGAGAAGCTTGGCCTGAAAGACGGTAAAGGACCATTCAACATCGAGCTTTTCGCTGGATCTCCTGACGACAACAACGCTTACTTCTTCTTCGACGGAGCGATGTCAGTTCTTAAGCCTTATATCGATAACGGCAAGCTTGTCGTTCGCAGCAAGCAAACGACAATGGACCAAGTAGCTACACTCAGATGGGACGGCGCGCTTGCTCAATCCCGTATGGATAACCTGCTAAGCGCAAACTACGCATCCGAGAAAGTACACGCTGTATTGTCACCGTATGACGGCATCAGCATCGGTATTTTGTCTTCCTTGAAAGGGGTTGGCTACGGTTCGGACAGCAATCCGCTTCCAGTAGTAACCGGCCAAGACGCTGAGCTTGCTTCCGTTAAATCGATTATCACAGGCGAGCAAACGCAAACGGTATTTAAAGATACACGTGAGCTTGCGAAAAAAGCGGTAGCGATGGCTGACAGCATTTTGAAAGGCACTGAAGTTGAAGTAAATGACACAGAAACTTACGATAACGGCGTGAAGGTTGTTCCTTCGTACCTGCTTGAGCCGGTTTCGGTTGACAAATCGAACTACAAGACAGCACTCGTTGACAGCGGCTTCTACACCGAAGACCAACTTAAATAATTCGTAATATAGAGGTGCTCCTACGATTTAGTGATGGTTGCCCAGACTGTCACTAAATCGTTTTTATTAACACTAAGGGCGTGATCATGACATGACGACAGGCATCATCCTCGAGATGAAAAATATAACGAAGACGTTTCCGGGCGTCAAAGCGCTTGAAAATGTGAATTTGCAGGTTAAGGAAGGCGAGATTCACGCGCTCATGGGAGAGAACGGCGCCGGCAAGTCTACGCTGATGAAAGTATTAAGCGGTGTATATCCGCACGGCTCTTATACTGGCGATATTTTGTATAAAGGACAAGTATGCGAGTTTAAAGACATTACGCAGAGCGAGCAGCTCGGCATCGTAATCATTCATCAGGAATTGGCGCTGATCCCTCAGCTTTCGATATCGGAAAATATATTTCTAGGCAATGAGCAATCGAGAAGAGGCATCATTAATTGGAATGACACCATCATTAAGACAAGGGAATTGCTGCAAACGGTCGGTCTGAATGAATCGCCCAATACGCTTATTTCGATGCTCGGTGTCGGCAAGCAGCAGCTTGTTGAAATCGCGAAGGCGCTATCGAAGAAAGTGAAGCTGCTTATTCTTGATGAACCTACCGCTGCGCTGAATGAAGAGGACAGCGAAAATTTGCTGAACCTGCTGCTTGAATTCAAGAAGCAAGGCATCTCCTCGATTATGATTTCGCATAAGCTGAATGAAATTACGAAGGTTGCCGATTCCATTACCATTTTGCGTGACGGCAAGACGATTGAAACGCTCGATATGTTGAAGGACAACATCACGGAAGACCGGATTATTAAAGGGATGGTTGGCCGTGATTTGACCCAGCGCTATCCGGTGCGCGAGCCGAAAATCGGCGGTACCATATTCGAAGTGAAAAATTGGAATGTGTATCACCCTACGCAGCAGGAACGCAAAGTCATCGACGATGTCAACCTGCGTATCAGCAAAGGCGAAATTGTAGGGATAGCAGGACTGATGGGCGCCGGGCGGACGGAGCTTGCCATGAGCATCTTCGGTAAGTCGTACGGCAAACGGATTAGCGGGGAAACGATTCTTCACGGGAAACGGGTACAGCTGAACACCATTAACCAAGCGATCGACCACGGCATCGCCTATGTAACCGAGGACCGCAAGCATTACGGCCTCATACTAATCGATGACATCAAACGGAACATAACGCTGACCAGCCTGAAAAAAATTTCGCGCAATTTAGTCGTGAATGATAATCAGGAAATCGTTGAAGCGGAGAGCTTCCGCACGAAGCTTAACATAAAGACGCCAAGCGTCCTGCAGAAGACGGGCAATCTAAGCGGCGGCAATCAGCAAAAGGTCGTGCTGAGCAAGTGGATCTTCTCTGAACCGGAGGTGCTTATACTCGATGAACCGACACGCGGCATCGACGTCGGCGCCAAATACGAAATTTATACGATCATTAATCAGCTTGCCATGGAAGGCAAAGGCGTGCTGATCATTTCATCAGAGCTTCCGGAGCTGCTCGGCATGTGCGATCGCATATACGTGATGAGCGAAGGAAGACTGACCGGCGAGGTAAGCCGTGAGGACGCCTCTCAAGAGACGCTGATGAAATTTATGACGAAGAGCAGGGGGTAGGACAGATGGAAGCACTAAGCAAGCTTTTCAAAGGCAATATCCGCCAATACGGCATGATTATCGCACTCGTTCTTATTATGGTGCTGTTCCAAATATTAACCGACGGCATTTTGTTGAAGCCGCTTAACATTACGAATCTTATTTTGCAAAACAGCTACATTCTTGTGCTCGCTATCGGCATGCTGCTCGTTATCATTACCGGGCACATCGATCTATCCGTCGGTTCAGTTGCCGCCTTCGTTGGCGCGATCTCGGCCATATTGATCGTAGATATGCAGATTCCCTATCCTGTTGCTATCGTACTGTCGCTGCTATTCGGCGGACTCGTCGGTGCTTGGCAAGGGTTCTGGGTCGCCTATGTACGAATACCATCGTTTATCGTGACGTTGGCGGGAATGCTATTGTTCCGCGGCTTGACGATGGTCGTGCTGGACGGACAGTCGATTTCCCCTTTTCCAAAAGGGTTCCAAAGCATCAGCTCCGGATTTATTCCGGATTGGTTCGGCGGCGGTGACATTCATGTACTGACGATTATTATTGGACTTATGCTTTCGCTTGTACTGGTATTTACAGAATGGCGCAATCGGTTGACGCAGCAGCGTTATCAGTTTGGTGTCATTCCGGCACCTCTGTTTGCACTGAAGCTGGTTGGAATCGTAGCGATCATCAACTTGTTCACCTATGTTCTGGCAGCCTACGAAGGTATTCCGAATATCCTTATCGTATTGTTCATCCTAGTTGTCGTTTACACTTTTGTTATGAATAAGACGGTTATGGGCCGCCATATCTATGCGCTCGGCGGCAACGAGAAAGCAGCTAAGCTTTCCGGCGTCAAAACAAAACGAATGACGTTCTGGGTGTTCGTCAATATGGGCGTGCTCGCTGCGCTATCTGGTTTATTGTTTGCGGCTCGTCTGAACGCGGCAACGCCGAAAGCGGGCGTCAACTTCGAGCTTGACGCAATTGCAGCCGTATTCATCGGCGGCGCGTCGGCAACCGGCGGTATCGGTACGGTTATCGGGGCTATCATCGGCGGTTTGGTTATGGGCGTCATGAACAACGGGATGTCGCTTGTCGGGCTTGGCATCGATTGGCAGCAGGGGATTAAGGGCATGGTGCTGCTGATGGCGGTTGCTTTCGATATTTACAACAAAAATAAAGCTTCATAGGTAGAACGGAGGGCGTCCGACGAGTCGGGCGCCCTCTTTTTTGTTTTAGGCGAACGGATGAGGTTTGTGTTATGATTTCTGGAAAGGGAGGAATCCGACATGAAGGGACAAGGGGTACTTATATCCGCGTTAGTGTTTGCGCTTATTATTGCGATATTCGCCGTTATTAATGTCGAGCCGGTAGAAGTAAATTTCCTGTTTACGAAAGCAACGCTTCCGCTTATTCTCGTTATTCTGGCTTCGACATTACTTGGCGGTCTTACGGTAGGGCTGCTTGGCCTGATCCGTCAAATCCGTTTGCAGCGCAAGGTGAAGATGTTAGAGAAGCAGGTGTCTGAGCTGACGGCTGAGACGGAGCTGTTCGGAATACATGCAGCTGTACGCACGGAATCGAAAGAGTCGGCGCCAGTCCCGTCTACCGAATAGCTCAGGCTTAGATTGCGAGGACATTGATGTTTATTTATACATATGCAAGCCACGAAGATGAAGCTTCATTATGCGAGCTTGAGCTGCGAACCCTGTTTGGGCAGAAGGTCGGCGGCGGAATTATTATTAGCTCATGTGGGCTTTCGGTGGATCGCAGTCCTTTCATAAAACGGCGTATCAAGGTCATGCTTGAGGCGAACAGCTTAGAGGAGTTGGCTTTAAAGCTCACGTCGATTGAGCTCGATGAAAAAACGTTTAAGGTATTGTTTACTTCCGGCGATGAGCCGTTTAGCTATGAGGAGCGGCGGCTGCTGGAGCGGACCGCGGGTGCGGCGATTAAAGGCAAAGCAGATATGCGGAAGCCGGAGCGGCTGTTCGGACTGACAAAGCTGAACGGAATATGGCACTTTGGGCTTTGCGAGGAGAACGGCGCAATCTGGCTGAAGCACCAGAACAAGCCGCAAAACTACTCGACGGCGCTCCCGACACGAGCGGCCCGGGCAATCGTTAATATAGCAGCCGGACAAGAGGATCAGGGTATACGTATGATCGATCCTTGCTGCGGAATGGGGACGGTTCTCATAGAAGCCATGTCTATGGGCATGGATATCGAAGGCGTTGATCTCAATCCGCTCGCGGTGCGCGGCGCTCGGGTGAATCTGGCTCATTTTGGCTATCCGGATCGGGTCAAGCTTGGTGATATGCGGCAGCTGGAAACCAATTATGATGCAGCAATTGTAGATATGCCGTACAATTTATGCTCGGTGTTGCCAGAGGACGAGCAGCTTGCTATGCTGGAGAGTGTGAGGAGATTGGCTAAACGAGCGGTCATTGTTACGACTGAACCGATCGGACGTCAGCTGGAGCTGGCTGCATGGCGGATCATCGATTTCACAACCTTGAGTAAAGCCTCTTTTACCAGATATATAACTGTAGTAGAATAAGAAGTATGTAGTGCATGAAGCGAGGTGAACCTATGTCTACAATTGATCAAAACGAATCTGCGGAACAGCCGAAAAAGCTGACGCAAGCAGAGAAAGCGAAGCAGTTGCTCGCTCAGAAGAAGCAAGCGCAGGCTGGCGTAGTGCCAGGCCAGAAACACCTATCCACGGGGACGCAGGCGATGAAGAGCCAGAACACGAAGAAAGTAAACAATCAGCGTAAAAAAATGGGTGTATAACCGCTGGATTGAAATTTTCCGCACCGCATAGCAATAAGACAGGGCGCTTTAGCTGGCAACAGCTCGGCGCTCTGTTTTTTGCGCACATTTACGGTAAACGGATATGGAATATCCATCAAAATAAAAGCAAATGCTGAGGATATGTCACCAAATAAATTAATTTTACGTAAAATATGGACAGGTACATTTAGAATGAATCGCGCTGTGCCCCCACATAATGAAGATACATTAATTTATTGCGGAGGGATTCGTTATGACGGCGATCAAACCATCACCAATCAGCATATACTTGCTTGCCGGTGTGGCAACATCCAACAGCATATTTAACGAATGCAAAATAAAGCTGGAAAAATTGTTCCAATCAGACGGGATAGAATCTGCTATTCATGTGGTTTTCCCATACGGTGATGCCAGCCGCAGCGTAGTCAGACAAGTGCTCGAGGTAAAGAGCGACTTGTCCAACCGAATGAGGGCAGGACGAATCGGTGGACAAATTGCGCTTCGAAAAATAAAACAAACGTTAACCTGCGATCGTATGCTGCTGATCGGACACAGCGGCGGCGGTGCGGCTGCTTATCAGGCCGCGAAAATGCTGCATGAAAATGGCGAAATTAATGACTTTCGCATTGTACAGGTCGGTTCACCGAGAAATCCTATTGACCCATTGCTGCAGGACCGTGTCAGCTATTTTCATTCCGTTAACAGCCTGGGCAAGCTGAATGATCCGATCAGCCGCATTGGCACTTGGGGAGGATGGAGCAGAGACAGGTATGCGATGCCCCGCTGGAACAGCTTGAAGTATGCGCCCGGCTACGTAGAGGGAATTCCGACGGTAGGCGGCCACGCCGATTATTTTCGCCATACGAAGCCGTATACAGATCAGGAAGCAGTCTGTAATTTAGACAAAACGATTGATCGAGTACGCGTGTGGTTGAAAGGATGGGTCTGATCCTTTAAAATAAGGAGCAGGTTAGCTGGTGCTTACACAAAGCATGGAAAAGGCTAACGAAGCAGGAGGTGAGCCGCCTATGGCGAATACCCATACGTACTCTAAACGGGAGGAAATCGCGAATGCCGTCACACATGGCATCGGGGCTGGACTGAGCGTCGCGGCGCTTGTATTGCTTATCGTGTTCGCGGCAACGAAAGGAACGGCTTTTCATGTTGTAAGCTTCACGATATACGGCTCTGCGATGCTGCTGCTGTATGCCGCATCTACGCTCGTACATAGCTTTCCTGAAGGGAAGGCAAAGCGGGTGTTTGAATCGCTTGACCATTCGTTCATTTATGTATTTATTGCAGGAACGTATACTCCGATCTTGTTCCATATTGTACAGGGAACGCTCGGCTGGGTACTCTTCGGAATCGTGTGGGGAGCTGCGGTAGCCGGTGTCGTATTTAAATCGTTTTTTGCATCAAGATTTCTGTTTACATCAACGCTGATCTATATTGCGATGGGCTGGATTATTGTGTTTGCCTGGAAGCCATTGACGACTCACCTGGCTCCGGGAGGGGTGCAGCTGCTTGTGACCGGAGGCGTGCTGTATACGGTTGGTACTGTATTTTATATGTGGCGGAGCTTTCCGTATCACCATGCGGTATGGCATTTGTTCGTACTCGGAGGCTCCATTGTACATTTCTTTGCGATTTTGCTGTATGTGCTGCCGTCGTAAAGAATCAATAAACAAAAAATAGTGAGGACAATCTCACTCGCCGTGAAGCATCGCGGCGAAGAGATTGTCCTCACTTTTTTGTGCCGCAAAAAAAGTGGTCGGCCATCCTGCAGCCGCTTTTAAGTTTCAATATCGGGGCACCAGCCGGGTGGTTCCGCGCAGATGGAGACGGCAAAAGCCGGGTCCTCACGTGACAGGTCGGCAAAATAGCTCGACAGAACATGGTTTCCGGCAATCGAGCCCATACGGAACGAGCGCTTAACCTCGCCTTTTACGTGCATGTAATAGTAGGTTTGCTTCGTTTTGGGCGATTGGTAAACGAGTGTCGGCAAATGCGGAACGATATCAAATTCATTTTGAAAACGCCAATGCGTGCCGACGATCGAATTATAATTGCGGACGAATTTCGGGTCGCCGACTCTTGGTGCGCCGAACGTATACACAATAGGCGCCGTAAACCCGGAATTGCTGGCAATATCTATGGAGGCAAGCGTAGCGAGTGCTCCGCCGAGGCTATGGCCGGTCAAAAACAACGGTTTGTCGGTAGGAAGCTGCTTCAGGATGTCGAAAATTTGATTACGGGCGGACATGTAAATATCGGTAAATCCTTTGTGAGTAAGTCCGATATTTTTGACGGGACGATAGGCCGTTTGCTGAGCAATGAAATCGGATACCCAATCCACTGCAGAACCGCTGCCGCGAAACGCAAGGATAGAGGCGCGGTCCGATGTCAACACAAAGCCGAACCTGAGCTCGCTGCTGTCATAAGCTTTGGCTGTGAATTCGCCTGCAATACTGTAAGCTTTGGGTACAAGAAATAAACCGTCCTTATTATTGAATTGCATGTAAGTTTGTCCGCAAACCGCAGCCAAAAACAGGGCAGACCGAAGATCCAGCTCCTGCGTTACAAGCGTATTCCGCATGTTTGTTCCCATATCATCCCTCCGCTCATGCGACGCGATTATATCGATGTTTTATTGTATGAAAGCGCAGGCTAATGGGTACCAGCGGATTATTAATGGACTTCACTCTTAAAGGACAAGTATAATCAGGAAAGTAAAGCCATTTCTGAAAGGGGAACCAACAATGACGCTTCAGGTAGGAATTGTCGGAACAGGCTGGTTTGGCATGATGCATGCGGAGAAGCTCTCCAAAATCGAAGGCGTAAAGGTAGCCGCATTCGGAGCAACGACCCAGCAGAAAGCGGAACGCGCGGCGCAGCAATACGAGGGGGCCCGTGGTTACGACTCCATTCACAATTTGCTCGATGACCGCAAGCTTGATGCGGTGTACATATGCGTACCGCCATTTGCGCATGGAGAAATTGAAACCGCATTAATCGAGCGGAATATCCCTTTTTTGGTGGAAAAGCCGATTGGATTAGACGAACAAATACCTTCAGCTATTTTGAAGGGAATCGAGGAAAAGAAGCTTATTACGTCGGTTGGGTATCATTTTCGCTATATGGACGGAACGGATCGTGCGAGAGAGCTGCTGCATGAGCGGAAGGTCGGAATGGCCCTTGGCTACTGGATGGGCTCCATGCCTGGCGTAAGCTGGTGGAGGAAAATACACGGCTCCGGCGGTCAGTTTGTGGAGCAAACAACACATATTGTGGACCTGCTCCGCTATACGGTTTGTGAAGTAAGTGAGGTATATGCAGCCTATGGAGGCCGAATCATGGGGAGCATTGAGGAGGGAGTCTCCGTTCCTGATGTAGGAACGGTTACGCTTAAGCTTGCCTCGGGTGCGGTTGCGACGATTAGCAATACTTGCGCTATTCCGGCAGGTGATCGTGCAGGGCTGCATATTTATACGGATAAAGGTGTACTTGAGTTAGGTCATAGCGGTTTGCTGGACGTGGAAGCAGGGCGTAAGACGGAATATGCGAACCAAAGCAATCCATACGAGCTGGAAAATGAAGCTTTTCTCCATGCGGTCAAGACGGGGGATACGTCGCGGATTCGCTCGACTTACGCGGACGCATGGCTAACGCATAAAGTGACAATTGCTGCTAATGAATCTGCACGCACTGGATTGCCGGTAAAGCTGTAAGCCAATGAAAAAGTCCGTCTAAGAAGGTTAATTGTCACTTCTTTGACGGACTTTATTTACGCAGCCGGGACGCAGCATCATTTGCGAATGTTAAGTCCGCTTTCTTCTAGAAAGCGGTTCGGTGACGGACGAAGCCGTTGCTGAAGTATGTTTAGAATGTTTTTTGCTTGATTTCGAACGGGATTTTCGCGTGCGTCCCGATGTCGATGTGTCGGCAACAATTTCCTGCGGCTTACGTCCGTTCAGCAAATCGCCTGTCCAGCCCTTCCTCCACAGCCATATATAAATAATGATTGTAATGACGGCAATGACTGAAATCAAACCGACAAAGCCCCATTTATGTTCCTTCAACGGCAAATGATCGAAATTAGAACCCCATATTGCACCTGCTACCGTAGCAGGAAGAAACAACACAGTGAATATCGTTAGCGTCTTCATAATATCGTTGCCGCGAAAGCTGGAGATAGCGTCATCCATTGATATAAGCGTATCGATCTCGAGCGCGTAATGCTTCAGAAGCGCATCGATCCTCTCTAGCTTGTGCGTTATCCGCTTAAAGCCTTCCGTATCGATCAGCTCAGTCATGAACGCTTCCTTGGCAGCGCCATGCAGTTCTCTTACCGGAATGAACAGATGGCTCCAATGCAGCAACTCATATCTTCTCTCGAAAATGACATCAATCAGACCCGTACGGTTTTCTTTGCGCATCGTCGATTCCAGTTCGCCCAGCCGTGTTTCGAAACCATCTAGACCCGAATGGAATGTTTCGAGAATGATGCTGAGCATGATGAATAACGCCTCTGGGGCTGTATCGCAGCTATCAAGCTTTTGCATATGCTCCACGGATTGCAGCCGCAGGGGAAGGCGCATATCTTCATGCATCGTGATCAAACGCTCGTTCGTAAGCCAGAAGTGAAACGGCTGCGTATCAGACTGGTCATCCGAAACCTGGAATACTAGTGTACCGTAGAGCATTTGAACAGATCCCGCAGCATTCCCGACGGAAATTTGATTCGTCCGTCTGCCCTCACATTCATCAATCCATGATGCGCATTCGGGAAAAAGCCGTTTTAGCTTATCGGCATGCTGCTCAGCTGCATCCTGTTCTGTTGTTTTTGCGTTTATTTTGGTTGCTCTTTGCGCGTCACCCATGACAGCCGTTTGTTTAAGCATATTTTTTCTGCTAGGCAAAGGCTCTTGCCTTGCAGCTTGCTGCCTAACTTGCTGCAGTACATGCCATTCCCATCCTGCGGGATAGCGAAGCATCCGATGGAACATCGCTTTGCCTCCTGCTTGTCCGATTTTCCAATACTTATTCCTCCATCATAACCCGAACGGCAATGATGCACAACCTGTGCTGCGGATTAAAGAAGTCCATAAGGTACTCCGGGCTACATGCCTGCAAAAAGCGACTTAATCCGTAAAAAATTGGGCATACCAAGCATAGCTTGGTTAGGAGGGACTTTATATGACGAGAAAAATTGGCGTGTTCGATACACAGCAGCAAGCGATAGAAGCCATTCAGCAGTTGGAACAAGCAGGCTTCGTTAAAGGCGAGCTGAAGGTGCTGGCGAAGGATTCGGAGCATTCCAGGCGTATTGAGGCAGAAAGCGATGTGCACGTAGATGAGGTCAGAGAGTTGGAAGACGCTTCAGATCATGGTCGTGGACTAGGAGCTTTGGGTATTGCAGCGGCTGCCGGTTCCAGCGGGACTGGAATGGCAGGTGCGTATGCATTAGCCGGATATGGAACTGCTCCTTATATAGGCAGCGGATATTCTTACGGCGCTGCCGCGTTATTTGATGAAGACGAGCATGAGGAAGTGCTTCAAGCGCTGGGGCTTGATGACGAGGAGGCGCATATTTGCAATCAGGCGCTGCAAAGCGGCTCCATCCTTGTCGTTGTTGAAACCGATGACAGCAAGTCGCTGCTGGACAAAGAAGGCGGGCCGGATTTGTCCAGGCTAAGCGCAGCCGAGGCGGTATTTCGCAGCTGCAATGCATCGGCAATTGCTGCCGGAGCTTAACGATCAGTAAACGACGATAGAAAGAAAAGCCTCACTTTGAGCTGTTACCATGCAGGCTGCTCCAAGTAAGGCTTTTCTTTAATTAAGCTTGTTTAAACACTTGTTAATGATTTTCTGTCCAGCTTAACGATGTTCGTTAGCGGATTTTCATACCCGCAAATGAGATCGCGTAAAATGTGGGCGGCGAGCATGCTGAATACAGAACCATTACCACCGTAGCCCAGGCAGTAATAAACATTTTTCCATGCCGGATCCGCTCCGATAAACGGCAATTGATCACACGACTCGCCGAAGGTGGCGCTCCATACGTATTCGATAGGAGCCCGCAGCTCCGGGAATAGCGCTTGAAGCTGCTTATGCAGCATTTCGCCTTTATTGTACCGTGCTTGCTCGCCGTGAAGCGGCTCCCCGGGTTCTTCATCGAGTCCGCCGATGACCACCCGGCCGTCGACTGTCGTGCGTAAGTATAAATAAGGGCGCGCCGTTTCCCAAATGAGAAACCGCTCATGCCAGCTTTGAAGGTCTTGCTGTATGCCGGTAACCATTACGAATGACCGGTTCAAGTTCGCTTTAATCAACTTGCCGCGAAGCTCCTCCGGTTCATAGCCAACGGCGTAAACGACATGCTCTGCCTCTAGTTCGAATCCGTCCGCCGTTCGAAGGCGATGAAGGCCGCCAGGCAGCGTAATATGCTCCACAACATCGGTTTGCTCATGGACCTCAACACCGGCATCGGCTGCCGCTTTCGCTAAAGCGTTAACGAATTGATAAGGATTCACTTCGGCGTCGCCATGTGACACGATAGCGCCGGACTTGCGGAAAGGGAAATGCTTGGCAATGTCGTCCGCATTCCAAAACTGTGCATCGATACCGCAGGCGCGAAGTGTTTCGTACTCTCTTATGAGCTTGGGGAAATCCTGGTCGGTTGATGCAAAATATAGACTGCTTCTTCTTTTGAATGCTACATCGACGGACAGTTCCGCCGCCTCCGCAGCCAGTAAGTCTACTGCATGATTGCAAGCTTTGTAAAAGCTTATCGCATCACGCTCTCCGATCCGTTCGATCAAATCGCACAGCATGATGTCATTGAAGGATTGCAGCATACCCGTATTCGCCGATGAACTCCCGCCAGCAACTTGTCCGCGCTCGAGCATAATAACAGACAAGCCGCTGCGGATAAAAACGGTGCTGCATATTGTACCGGACATACCGCCGCCGATGATCGCGACCTGCGCTTTTTTATTTTGCCTCAACGGCGGATAGTCTCTTTTTTTGCTTAGCGTACCCGGCCAAAATAAGCTGCCTGAATAGAGCTCCTTCATTGGTATCACTCCCTGAGCTATTATACCCATTTTTAAGAATATGAAGCGTACGGAAACCGATCAAATCGTCATGGTTCATCGAGCTCATCCTAATTGCCACTCGCTATCATTTACTCCCGCAAGGACCGCATCGCATCGCGATAAGCGGTAGGCGACTGGCCGTGCAGTCGGCGGAACTGCTTGGAGAAGTAGAGCGCATCCTGCAGGCCGACGGATGCGGCGATTTGCTCGATCGTCAGCTCCGGACGCTCGCGCAGCATATGCCGCGCTTTGTCTATGCGCAGCTTTAGAAGGAAGGTAACCGGAGACACGCCGGTGCGCTGCTTGAACAAGCGTGACAAATAAGCTCTGTTGTAGCCTAGCGATTCGGCCATATGCTCGATCGACACCGGATGCGCGTACTGCGTCGATAAGTAATGGACAACCTGCTGGAGCAGATGATCGTTTTCTGCCTGCGCGGTGCGGAGCGAGCTGCCGCTTAAGGCGTGCAGCAATGCTTTATATTCAGCCAGCAGCAGATGCATATAGCCGGCAGCCTTTAAATCCGCAGCTGCACCGCTGCGGCGAAACGTCTCGTAGATTTGCCGGAATAAAATGCCGGCTCGCCGTCTGTCGGCTGAGAACACAACCTGCTGCTCATGCGAAAATCCTGCGGCAGCTATAAGCTCCGCCGCATGCGCGCCGTTAAAGGCGACCCAGCGGTAACGCCAAGGATCGTCGCTGTCCGATTCATAGCTGATCAGCTGCTCCGGCTCTATCAGGAAGGTGTGACCCGCATGCAGCGTATGCGTTTTGTCGTTACAAACGAAAGTTCCCTTGCCTTCAAGTACGATATGCATTAAATAGAAGTCGTAAACCTTCGGTCCGAGTCGGTGCAGCGGCTTGGTCTGACTCTCTCCGGCAAACAATACATTCAACTGATTGTTCGCCCCTTGCGTGATAATAGGGTTTGAAGCCACCGTGTACATATCCTGCCGCATTTTACTTTACACCTGCTTTATATTCGAATTGAAATGTTATCACTTGCAGTGTTTTCACTATCATAGCATGTCCAGCAATCAGTAGAGAAGTCACATAAATCCATATAATGAGCACTTTGCGCCATTTCGTTTTTGAGGGGCTTACCTTATACTGAAGTAGAATTAAAATACACACTATAATGATAAAAAGGAACGTGATAGCAAATGGCAAACATTGAGGCGCTAACACAGCAATTTATACAGCAATACGGGGGAGAAGCGGGCGATATCGCCGTATTCCATGCTCCAGGCCGTGTTAACCTGATCGGAGAGCATACGGATTATAACGGCGGCTACGTTTTTCCGGCCGCTTTAACCTTCGGAACGACGCTGCTTATCCGCAAGCGCTTAGATAACCAGCTAGGTCTGGCGACTACGAACTTTCCGTCATCCAAACAGTTCTCGTTGGAATCGATCGTTTATGATGAAGCAGATGATTGGATGAACTACCCGAAAGGGATCGTATATGAGCTGCAGCAAAGCGGAGTTACATTTAAAAACGGCTATGACCTGCTTTACCATGGAGAGATTCCGAACGGCGCAGGCTTATCATCATCCGCTTCAATCGAAGTCGTAACGGCTTACGCTTTGCAAACACTTGAAGGTCTTCCGACCGATAAGGTGAAAATCGCGCTGCTTTCCCAAAAATCCGAAAACGAGTTCAACGGCGTCCAATGCGGCATCATGGATCAGTTCGCGGTAGCAAACGGCAAGAAGGATCACGCCATTCTGCTCATGTGCGATACGCTTGAATATGAGCTTATTCCGTTTCAATCCGGCAGCTACAAGCTTGTAATCGGCAATACAAACAAGCGCCGCGGGCTGGTGGATTCCGCCTACAATGAGCGCCGCAGCCAGTGCGAGCAAGCGGTGGAAGATCTGAAAGCCGCATTCCCTGAGCTGAAGCTGCTTGGTCAAATCAATCTGGAGCAGTTCAACTCCGCGAAGCATTTCATCAAAGACGAAACGGTTCAAAAACGCGCACAACACGTAGTGGAAGAAATAGACCGCGTACTAAAATCAATCAAAGCGCTGCGAGCAAACGATCTCGAACAGTTCGGTCAACTCATGAACGGCTCACATGATTCTTTGCGCGATCTGTACGAAGTGACAGGACATGAGCTGGATTCGATGGTAGCAGCGGCGCGTCAAGTACAGGGCGTACTAGGTTCCCGCATGACGGGCGCAGGCTTCGGCGGCTGCACGGTATCGCTTGTCCATGAAGACAGTATTGAGGCATTCCAAGAAGAGGTAGGTCGCAAATATACCGAAGCGACAGGCCTTATAGCTGATTTCTACGTTTGCAGCATCGGTAACGGCGTTGAACGACTCGTTTAAATAGTAATCACTACTCATACTCGTAAGCGGAGAGGGGAAATAAACAATGGCAGTACTTGTAACAGGTGGAGCAGGATATATTGGTTCGCATGCAGTAGCAGCATTGCAGGAGCGCGGCGAGAAAATCGTTATCATTGACAATTTGCAGCAGGGGCATCGTAAGGCGTTGCTCGGGGGTAAGCTGTATGAAGGCGATCTTCGCGATGCGGCTTTCATGGATACTGTTTTTCAAGAGAACGATGATATCGACGCGGTTATTCACTTTGCAGCGAACTCGCTCGTAGGCGAGAGCATGAAGGATCCGGGCAAATATTATCATAATAACGTCTTCGGCACGCTTTGTCTGCTGGAGAAAATGAATGAATACAACGTTCGTAAAATTGTATTCTCATCCACGGCGGCAACCTACGGCGAACCGGAAAATGTGCCGATCGATGAATACGACCGTACGCTTCCAACAAATGCTTATGGTGAAACGAAGCTGGCGATGGAGAAAATGATGAAATGGTTCGATGTCGCCCACAACATCAAATTCGTATCGCTCCGTTATTTCAATGCGGCAGGCGCGCACGAAAGCGGTAAAATCGGCGAGGATCACAGCCCGGAAACGCATCTTATTCCGATCGTGCTGCAAGCGGCGCTAGGTCAGCGTCCTCACATTTCGGTGTTTGGCGAGGATTACGATACGCCGGACGGAACTTGCATTCGCGACTACATTCATGTCAGCGACCTTGCTGACGCCCATGTGCTGGCCGTTGACCGGCTGCGCACCGGAGCGGACAGCTCCGTTTACAATCTTGGCAACGGCACAGGCTTCTCCGTCAAAGAAGTGATCGACATCGCCCGCGCGGTAACGGGCAAGGAAATTCCAGCGGTCATGGAAGCCCGCCGTGCCGGCGACCCAGCCGTGCTGGTTGCTTCTTCCGATCGCGCTCGTCAGGAGCTCGGCTGGAATCCGAAACGCAACAAGCTGGAAGACATCATTAAGAGCGCCTGGAGCTGGCATGAAGCCAATCCGAACGGATACAACGACTAAGCAAGCTGCTTAAGTGAAAGGAGCAACACCCCGTGGCAAATGAAACACAGACAACGTCATCAAACGATGCGTTGCTTCTCATAGAACGGCTGGTGCAATTCGCATTGGAGCGCCGTTTAATTGAACCGCTTGACTGCGGCGCTGCACGCAACTCTCTCCTCGATTTGTTCCGCTTCACGGAGCCTTTTGAAGGAGACGTGCCGGAGGAACGCTTGGAAAGCGCGGTAGAGCTGCTTGAGCCGCTGCTTGATTACGGCTTCGAGATCGGCCTTATACCTGACAATACGATTACTTTCCGCGACCTGCTCGATGCCCGGATTATGGGCTTGCTGCTGCCGCGTCCATCCGAGGCGAGTAATTCATTCGAGCGGACCGCACGGACCGAGGGCTTGAAAGCAGCGACAGACGCCTTTTATAACCTGAGCATTGATTCCAATTACATTCGTATGGACCGGATTCGCAAAAATCAATATTGGCTGCACGAGACTGATTTCGGGAAGCTCGAAATTACAATCAACCTGTCGAAGCCGGAAAAAGATCCGAAAGAAATCGCGCTGCTCAAAACGATGCCGCAGGCTCATTATCCGAAATGCCTGCTTTGCATCGAAAATGTCGGCTACGCAGGCCGCGCCGATCACCCGGCACGTCAAAACCTGCGCGTGCTGCCCCTGGAGCTGCAATCCGAGCAATGGTATTTTCAATATTCGCCGTATGTTTATTACAACGAACACAGCATTATCTTTAAGGGCGCGCATGAACCGATGGTTATATCGCATGCATCCTTTGCGCGGCTGCTCGACTTCGTAGAGCAATTCCCGCATTATTTCATCGGCTCCAATGCCGATTTGCCGATCGTCGGCGGTTCCATCCTAAGCCATGACCATTTCCAAGGCGGCCGTCATGTGTTCCCGATGGAGGCAGCTGCTACGGATACGTTATTTGTTGATCCGCAGCTTCCGGGCGTACGTTTTGGCATTGTAAAATGGCCGATGTCTGTAGTGCGGATCAATGGTTCTTCTAAAGCCGACGTTCATAGCGCAGCATGCCGTTTGCTTGACGAATGGCGGGGCTACAGCGATGCGGCAGCTGACGTGCTTGCGTTCACAGAGCAAGCTGACGGAACGCTTACGCCGCACAATACGATCACACCGATTGCAAGGCTGCGGGACAATGGAGAATATGAGATCGACCTGGTGCTGCGAAACAACCGTACAAGCGACGAGCATCCAGACGGTATTTTCCATCCGCATCAGAATCTGCACCACATCAAGAAAGAAAACATCGGTTTGATTGAAGTGATGGGGCTTGCCGTATTGCCCGGCCGTTTGAAGGAGGAGCTGGAGCAAATCGCTGCTTATTTGACACCCGCTTCAGCAGCAAATGCAGATGAGGTGCAGCAGGCATCGCATCCGCTGAACAAGCACGCAGAATGGCTGAAGTCACTTACAGAAAAGTTCGGCACTTCATGCTCTCCCGAGCAAGCGAAGTCGATCGTCCAATCGGAAACCGGCGCCAAGTTTCTTGAAGTGCTTAAGGATGCGGGCGTTTATAAACGTACTGCAGACGGCAACGCAGCATTTGAACGCTTTCTTGCATCGATCGGACTTCGGAAAGCTTAACGGGTTTGAGCCTCCTTTAACGCTGGGATTTCAGCGGAATTGGAGGTTCTTTTTTTAATTCTAAGAATTTATAAGTTTCACACTTATATGTGCTTAGAATTCTCCGCGAACGAAGCTTCTCCGCCAGAGGACGGCGAAGCCGTTTACGCTTGTGCAAACGGTTTGTCAAAAATGTATTGAAACCATATTTGTTAAATTATATTAATTTGTAAACAGTCAAAATTTATGGTATTTTTTATATGATATAATCAATGCTTTTTGAAATATTTTTTTAATTTGCTACAAACTATTTATCGGAGGGGTCAAAATGCCCGAAAAAATGTTGCCGCTGGACGATTTTTTGCAGCTAAGCACCGATGAGCAAGTAGAAAAGCTGAAGCGATGGAAGATGGATTATACGCTTAAGGACATTCGTGAGGCGTGGAATTTCAAGCATTCCGCGCAGTATTATATGCTGCTTAAGAAGCTGCGTATTTACGAAAGAGTAGTGAACAAGTCAGACAAATTTTATCCGGTACAAGAGCATTTATTAACTCAAACGAGTGCAGGCGGAGAACGCGGCTGGAGAGGCCAGAACGGCTATTCAGACCGGAAGCTGCCTTCCGACAGCTTTGATTATCATTTGAATACGACGCTGAGCGGTCCGGAGCTGGCGGACAAGCTGGAGAGAATCGCTCACTTCCTTAAGGGCGAGCGTAAGGATGTATCTATCAAGCTGTCAATCGAAGCAGCGGAAGTTCAAGAGGAAGAGCAGGAATAATTAATCACACTGGCAAAAAGAACCGAGATCGGCGAAGGCGTCGATGCTCGGTTCTTGTTTTTTTATCGAAAAATGCAAAGAAATGTCTGATACTGGAATAATTTGCTTTAAAGAAATTGTTTATTTTGAACGCAGCTTACCAAGCTCCGATACGAGCGCTTCAACCTCGCTGATGCTGAATTTATCCTTTGATGCAACTACTTCATATAGATCTTTAATATCCTCGTATTGGTCAATGTTGAAATGGGAAGCCTGCATGGCGGCAGCGGAAGCCATTTTCAGCTTT
Source organism: Paenibacillus prosopidis (assembly GCF_003337375.1). Classification (GTDB taxonomy): domain Bacteria; phylum Bacillota; class Bacilli; order Paenibacillales; family Paenibacillaceae; genus Pristimantibacillus; species Pristimantibacillus prosopidis. The sequence continues at coordinate 152,046 of NZ_QPJD01000012.1, read as the reverse complement.
GTTTTGATGACTTCGATCATAAATTCTACATTTTCCTGCGTTTGCGCTTGTAAATTGGACATGGGGTGCCTCCTAAATGTATTGCCATGCAAAATGGCGTCTTAAGCACGGGCTTATTCGTACGTTTGCTTTGCAGCAATTGTACCATGATTCAAATGACAAAGACCACAAATTGAACAGTTCCTTAAAATTGGATACAATTGAAAGGAGAAACGAACCATAATGGTTTATGTATAAATAGAGCATGAGGCAGGTGCGGTACAACGGAACAAATAGTTAAGAGCGAGCTGGAGCAGTTTTTTGAATCGATTGCGGTTACGCATCCCAATCGCAGCCGTATCGTATTTGTGTGCATCGGGAGTGACCGCTCCACCGGTGATTCATTCGGCCCTTTAGTGGGTACCATGCTTCAGGAGCGGGGATGGCCGCATGTCATCGGTACGCTTCAGAAGCCATGTGATGCCCATGCCGTTGAGCATGCAGCAGCAGCGGTAAGTGAGGATTCGATTGTCATTGCCATAGATGCCTGCTTGGGCAAGATGAAGTCGATTGGCCGCTATATCGTAACGGCTGGACCGCTGCAGCCGGGAAAAGCCATAGGCAGACGATTGCCGGCAATCGGCCATTATAGTATTGCAGGCGTTGTGAATGCAAACGGACCGAAAGCCTATTGGATGCTGCAAACGACATCGCTTTATCTCGTTATGCAAATGGCAAAAGAAGTGGCGGGCGCAATTGATGCGGCATGGGCCACGAGTGCTATGCTTCCGGCATCCGATAATAATGATCTAGAAATTCATATCGTATAGAGGAGAGTGCAGACTATGACTGGACATGCAGACGAACATAACCGCTCGATTACACAGCGAAAGCTGTTTTTGAATAACGGTGTGGAGCTCGCTTATTATGACTCGCATCCCGAAGATGGAGGCGCTGAAGCCGGAGTATCTGATGTTGTCGTGCTATTGCACGGGTATTGCGGCAGCTCGGCTTATTGGGAGCATATTGTACTAGAACTTGAACAGTCGGTTCGCGTAATTGCGCCTGATTTGCGCGGACATGGACGAAGCTCGGCACCTGGCGATGTAACATATACGATGGAATTGTATGCGGAAGATATTGCTCAAATGCTGATTCAGCTGCAAATAAATAACTCGGTTATGCTGGGACATTCGTTAGGCGGGTATATTACGCTTGCTTTTGCAGAACGTTATTCGAAAAAGCTGTCCGGTTTTGGCCTCATTCACTCCACGGCGCTCGAGGATAGCGAGACGGCAAAACAAAATCGCGACAAAGCTGTTGCCTCCTTGGAGGAAAATGGCGTGCGAGCATTTGTCGATGGCTTAATTCCGAAGCTGTTCGCGCCTGCGAACTTGGATGCGCTGCAGTCTGAAGTGGAGAATGGCAAGCAAATTGGCTACGGAACGGCGCTGCACGGGGCAATCGCTACAGCGAGAGGGATGAAGGCCCGCGCAAACCGCAAGCAAATCATCGAGCAGGCCGAGCTCCCGGTGCTGCTTGTAGCAGGGGCGAATGACAAGGTCATCCCGGTTGAAAGCACATTTGCCGCTGTAGGATCAGCAACCGTAAAAGTGCAATTGGACGATGCCGGGCATATGGGAATGCTAGAACAGCCGAAAGAGTTGATAGCGGCTATACTTAGCTTCGTGAAGTCGGTTCGCGCCTAGCGGACTATTGAGTTAAGAACTTGATATTCCGGGAGCAGCAGCATGCGGGGAGGGAAGCCAATTGTTTCAGCGCGACTATTTCATGAGAATGATTGAACAGATGACCGAAGCGGTAGGTCAAATTTTGAACTTGAGGCGGGATCGCAAGCACGAGGAGGCGCTTCTCGTTATCGATGACTTGCTTGACAAGCGATTCCGGTTAAGCAGCAAGCTCATTCGTTCGTTATCTGACGAGGACTTAATGAAAGTTATGACGACGAACGGCATGCTGGAGACCGACCATTTGCAAGCTATCGCTATTCTGATGAAGCAGGAAGCCGAGCTTCAAGACGAGCTTGGACGGGAAGACGAGGGCTTCGCAGCTTACGTCAAGTCGCTGCAATTGTTCATGCGCCTATCAATCGCCCGCGCTGAGCCAACCATTGTCGAGCCGCGGGAGCAAGTAGAGGAACTGCTGGAGCAGCTGCGTCCGTATGAGCTGCCTACGCAGACCAAACGGCTTCTGATGGAGTGGCATGAAGCGGAAGGACGCTACGACTTAGCGGAAAATGTTATGCATGAGCTGCTAGAGGATAACGCACTCTGGGCAGCGGAGGCTGCGGATATTTACAGACGCATGCTGCTGCTGACCGATGAACGGCTGGAGGCGGGCGGCTTACCGCGCGAAGAAATAGAGCAAGGGCTTGCCGAGCTGTTTGCGGCAGAGAAGGAGTGAGTGTGAAGGCATGACGGAACAATGGCAGCAAGACATTCATAATTGGCTTAGCAACGGAGAGCTGCTGCAGGCAACGCTTAGCCAGCTGCGCCGCAAGGACGGCGATGCTTCTCCCAAAACGGTCATACGTCCAGTTCAGTTGAAAAATGGGCTTCATTATCAGTTTGAATATCATTTTGCGAACAAGGTAACGCATGATAATGTTGCGTCAGACTTGGCGGCCGATCGTTTCATTGAGCTGCTGCAGCAAAATTATCGTCAAGCGCTGGTGAAGACGCCAGAGGCGGATGTGCAGCTGTTATTCAATAAGAAAGGGAAGGCGACCTTGCTCGCCAAACCGCCGACTGGAGGCTCGCGCACTGCCGGCTTGCAGCATAACAGGCAGAAGCAGCGGGTGCTGGAAGAAGGCAAAGCTGCCCCGTTTCTGGTTGAGCTTGGCATCATGACGCCGGAAGGTCTCGTTCATGCGAAGAAGCAGGACAAATATCGGCAAATCAACCGGTTTCTTGAGATGGTTACCGATGTGCTCGCTTATTTGCCGAACGACCGTGAGCTTACTATCGTTGATTTCGGCTGCGGAAAATCATACTTAACGTTTGCGCTCTATCACCTTCTGGCAGTGGAGCAGCAAAGGGCTATTAACATTATCGGCCTTGATTTGAAAGCCGATGTCATCGCATTTTGCTCGCAGCTTGCGGACAAGCTTGGCTATGATCGTCTTCGCTTCCTAGTAGGCGATATTGCCGAGTATGAGGAGCTGCAGGCGGCTGATATGGTCGTCACGCTGCATGCGTGCGATACGGCAACGGATGCAGCGCTTGCAAAGGCGGTAAATTGGGGAGCATCCGTCATTATGTCGGTCCCGTGCTGTCAGCATGAGCTGTTTCGCCAAATTAGCAACGACACGTTATCGCCGATTTTGTCGCAGGGCCTTCTAAAGGAACGGTTTGCCGCGCTTGCAACCGATGCTGCAAGAGGCACGCTGCTCGAGGTTCTCGGTTACAAGGTTCAAATGCTGGAGTTTGTAGATCCGGAGCATACGCCCAAAAATCTGCTAATTCGTGCAGTAAGATCGGAGAAGCAAGGGCTTTCCATGAAAAAATGGGAGCAATACGAGCAATTTCGTCAGTTTTTAAATATTTCACCGGCATTCGAGCATATTTTAGCCGAACGTTGGCCTAATCGTTTAGAAAAATAAGCGATTGTCGATACATTTAACATTTGCTACAATGGAAGAAGATGGCTATCAAATGAATGGGTGAACCGTATTGGAATGGATGATCTGGCTAGACTTTAGTATGTTTCTAGTACTGTTCGGCTTGTTTTTCTACGTGTTTGCTTCAAGCTCCGTTACGGTATTGCACCGCATATATTTGTTATTGCATATTGTCTTTATGATATGGCCTCTTTTCCAGTTTGCTTCGCAGACGACTTCTTCAACAATGTACAGACTCTTTTACCTCTCAATTTCCTATATTGGACTTTCGTTGATAGGTGTAGGGTGGTTTGTTTTTATCGTCTTTCTTACCGGCCAGTCGTATGTGATACGGAAGAGCCGGTTGTTCCTTTTGTCTACGCCCGCACTCGTTTCCGTTGTTGCGGTAGCTATAAATCCGAATGGCATGTTTTTAACGATTAATGACCGGTTAGATCCATTGAAACAGCTTCAGCATGGACCGCTGTATTGGATCATGATTGCACAGCTGCTGGTATATATGGCCGTCTCTGTTATCATCATGGTGTACAAGCTGAGCAAGGATGAGTCTGCAAGGCAGCGGACTCTCATAAAAACAGCGATGAACGGTATGTTCGTTCTGTTCTTGTTTTCAATAGGCGATTTGGTCATCAACGTGTTGTTTATTGATTATTTTACCCGATATATTCCGCTCATTTCCGTCGGCATGGCGTTAGCGGCCGTTTATTTAGTTCATGCAATCGGGCGGAACAAGGTGTTTGATATTATTCAAACCGTTCAGCGCGACGTGATGAACACGATGTCGCTGGGTATACTCGTGCTTGATGAGAACGATACAGTCATTGAAGTGAACAAAGTGATCAAGCCGATTATTCGGCTTCGGATCGGTGATACATTTAACCCTTCATTTATAGCATCGCAATTTAAAGAAGAGACGGCAAGGGAGTTTGCTGCATTCTTTGAAGTGCAAAGGAAGCGGCCGCTTGACCGGCTGGAATTCGAGCTGACGGTTGATTTTGACAGGTACCGCCATATTATTGTGCAGTCGGCGCCTATCTTGAATCAGAAGAAAATACCGGTTGGGCGCGTGCTCACCTTTCAAGACGTCACGGAGCTCAGACTGCTCGTTGAAGAAACAAACAGTCAGAATGAGCAGCTGCAGGATCGCAACCGCGATTTGCTTATCATGCAGGACGAGCTCTTTCAAGCGAATAAGAAGCTGGAGCAAATGGCTATCACGGATGGCTTGACCGGATGCTTCAACCGCCGTTATTTACTGCATCAGCTGGAGCAAGAGGTCGTTACTAACATTCGTTACGGAATCCCGTTCTCCATTTTTCTGTTTGATCTTGATTATTTCAAATCGATTAATGACAAGTACGGCCATTTAGTAGGTGATGAGGTGCTGTGCAGCACCGTTGAAGCTGTCCGAAGAACGCTGCGGCATACGGACATACTGGCTCGATACGGCGGCGAGGAGTTTACCGTGTATTTGCCCCATACGAATCGGGAGCAGGCGGATATTATTGCCGAGATGGTAATGGAATCGGTGGAGCAGAACAAGGTGTATACTGGAATAGGCGATCATGCGCTATCGGTAACGATCAGTATGGGTGTTATTTCTATTGAACATTTTGAACCGTCTGACGTGTCAGATCCGAAAGCGTTTTTACGCGAACTGCTGGCGCAAGCCGATGCCGCATTGTATGAAGCCAAATATGACGGACGTAACCGGATTGTGAAACGCAAACTAGCCTAAAAGCCCAAAAGGTCCGGTTTACAAGCGCTATAACTATCGAAGGCGGGATCTTATCTAATGAGAAAAGTGCAAATTGGAATGGTCAAGCCGGGAGACAAGGTTGCAAAGCCCATTTTTCAAGAGAACGGTCACGTGCTTCTTGGCGAAGGGGTAGAACTGAATGAGCGTTACATCGATCGGTTGCTTAACTTGGGCATCGATTTTTTGTTCGTTGAGGACGGTCTGACGACGGATCTTATTCCTGAAGACACCATCCTCGATGAGACGCGCAAGCAAGCGGTCGAAACTATATATAAGACGATGAACTCCTTAAAAGACCAATCCGCAACGAGAGGACGAACAATTGCACCGGATATGGGTCGTAATTTTCGTGCTGTATTTGGGCAAATCATGCAGGATTTAGCAACAAGACCCAATATTCTTGTCAATTTAACCAGCATTCATGCGATGGATGCCTATTTGTTCCAGCATTCTTTTAACGTCGCGGTACTCGCAGGCATAATGGGCATAGCGAAGGGGTTCAATCGAAATCAACTGGAGGAGCTCGGTATTGGCGCGCTGCTCTTCGATATCGGCATGACCAAAATTCCGGCTAAACTGCTTGCTCACACAGGCATTTACTCCGCGGAAGAGCGAACCATCGTCCAAAGCCATACCAAAGAGGGCTTCGATATTTTACGCAAAAATCATGAGATATCTATCGTTTCCGCACATTGCGCCCTTCAGCATCATGAACGCTTTAATGGCTCGGGTTACCCGCGCGGTCTTAAGCAGGATGAAATTCATATGTACGCGCAAATCGTTGGATTAGCCGATACGTTCGATGCATTAACATCACCGAGGCCTTACCGGAAACGGTTTACGGCGAGTGAAGCGATCGAATTTTTGTTTGCGGCAGGCGGAACCTACTTTGACTTGGAATTAATAAAGCTGTTCTGCCGGCATATATCGATCTATCCGATAGCAACTACCCTTCAGCTCAGTACCGGTCAGGTTGGAGTCGTTTCGGAAAATACCGAGCTGGCCGTACACCGTCCGCGCGTGCGGATTATTAAGGAAAAGGACGGAAGCGAGCCGAAATCACCTTATGAAATTGAGCTAAAGAACGAGCTTCATATTACGATTGTGAAAGAGCTTTAAAGTGTATAAAATAATCATTTGGCATAGGAGCTTGGCCCTGCCGGTAATTCTCCTCTCGTATCGTATACGATCCAGACTTTCGATAGCGCGGGCAGATTGTTCCGGACGAGAACAATTTCAGCAGGCGTAGAAGCTTACGCGATTATCGGATAAAGACCTAAACCTTCCGTTAGGCGATTATTTATCGCTGATAGGGAGGTTTCTTTTTGTAATAATGGGAGTTTTACTTTGAATATGAGACCGGTTAAGGTAAAATAATGAGAAATAGACCACCTTAAGGGATGTGTTTAATATGGGATCACAACAGCACCATAAGCTATCTAAGCTCGAGGTGCTGCGAAGAGTACTATTTATTACGCTCGGAGCAGTCCTGGTCTCAGTTGGACTGGAAATTTTTCTGGTACCCAATCAAATTATTGATGGTGGTATTGTCGGTATTTCTATTATCAGCTCTTATCTATCCGGTTTACCGCTCGGACTGTTTTTATTCTTATTAAACCTTCCGTTTCTCGTTCTCGGTTATAAGCAAATCGGCAAAACGTTTGCGATATCAACGCTATATGGCGTAACGGTCATGTCGATAGGAACGTTTCTGCTGCATCCGGTGCCGCCGCTGACGGTAGAGCCTTTTTTGGCTGCCATATTCGGCGGGGTCATATTAGGCATTGGCGTCGGGATGGTCATTCGGTTCGGCGGCTCGCTCGACGGCACGGAAATCGTCGCGATATTATTTAATAAGCGGCTTCCGTTCTCGGTGGGCGAGACGGTTATGTTTTTCAATTTATTTATTCTCGGCAGTGCGGGCTTCGTATACAGCTGGGATCGGGCGATGTATTCGCTTATCGCGTATTATATTGCATTCAGAATGATCGACATTACGATCGAGGGTTTCGACGAATCGAAAGCCGTCTGGATTATTAGCGAGGAATCGAATGAGATCGGTGATGCCATTATGAGCCGGCTTGGCCGCGGCGTCACTTATTTGCACGGAGAAGGCGGCTTTACGGGCGGCAGCAAGCGGGTTATTTTCTGCGTCATTACGCGTCTCGAGGAAGCAAAAATGAAGTCAATCGTCCATGAGCTCGACCCTGTGGCGTTTCTCGCAGTCGGCAATATTCACGATGTGAAGGGCGGACGGTTTAAGAAGCGGGATATTCACTAATGATGATGGTAGGAGATGAATCGCGTTTGTGAAGCGAGTAATTGACCTATCCTGAAGGGATGAAGGAGATAACGAGTTGGATGAGTTTGCGAGTATTCATCATTGGACGGACGCGCGGCAAGCTGCCGAATGGCAGCGGCAGCGCGGTGTAATTATCGGCATCGGTGATGATGCCGCTGTTGTTGATCCGGCCGCGGCGGCGGATGGCGTAGCTGAGCCGAAGCGGCTGCTGCTGGCGGTTGACACGATGGTGGAAACCGTCCATTTCAATGAGACGACGATGCGGGACGAGGATGTCGGCTATAAGGCGCTTGCCGCGAACATAAGCGACATTGCCGCGATGGGAGGCGTTCCGCTGCATGCGCTCGTGTCGGTCAGCGTACCGCCATCGTACAACCCGGAGCGAATGCGCCGGTTGTACGATGGGCTGTACGAGTGCGCCGAGCGCTATGGGGTTGCTGTTGCTGGTGGCGATACGACGTCGTCGCCGCAGCACTTGGTTGTCGCTGTAACGGTGACGGGCACCGTTGAAGCGGGGCGTGAGCTGCGGCGTTCGGGAGCTATGCCGGGCGACGCCGTGTTTGTGACCGGCGCCGTTGGCATGGCGGCGGCTGGGCTGCATGCGCTTCTGGCGGATGCCGGGCTCGCGGGAGCAGCTTCGCTGGTACAGGCGCATCGTAGGCCGAACCCGTCGGTACGGGCTGGCCGGCTGCTCCTGGAGCGGGGGACATGTCGCTCATTAAACGATGTGAGTGATGGACTTGCAAGCGAGGCATGGGAAATTGCCGAGGCGTCAGGGCTGCGGCTCGTGCTTAACGAGCAGCTGCTGCCGAAGAGCGGCAGCATGGCTGCTTATGCTTCGCAAGTCCATGTGGATCCGCTGGAATGGATGCTTTATGGCGGAGAAGATTATGCTCTGCTGGGAACGATGGCTGCTGAAGACGTGGAAGCAATGCAAGCTGCTTTCCGTCAAGAAGGCATTCCTTTCTTTGTCATTGGGGAAACCGAAGCCGGTCTGCCGGGAGTCGAGCTCATATGCAATGAACAAGCATACCAAGGCAAAGGGTCTGGTTCTCGTCCGGTTAAGCGAGCAGCACTTAGTAAACGCGGATACAATCATTTTTCAACATGAACGGGTGAAGAACATGCAAGAGCGGGAAGGCCATGCCGTTTGGCTGGCACATACGGAACAGGATACGATAGACTTGGCGCAGCAGCTTGCTGCTTGGGTGAAGCCGGGCGCGCTGTTAGCGCTGGACGGTGATCTCGGAGCGGGTAAAACTAGATTTTCGCAAGCATTTGCAGGAGCAATTGGCGTGGAGGGCATAGTGAATAGTCCGACCTTCACGATTATCAAAGAATACAAAGGGGAGCAGCTTCCCTTTTATCATATGGATGTATACAGGCTATCGCTTGAAGAAGCGGACGAGCTTGGTTTAGACGATTATTTTTATGGTAACGGCGTGACGATCGTGGAATGGGCAAGCTTGATTAAAGAGCTGCTCCCGCCTGAGCGGCTGGAGCTATTCATAGAACACCTTGGCGGAGATTCGCGGCGTATTCAATTGACCGGCATCGGAGAGCTATACGCTGATTGGTGCAAAGCATTGAACGAGATTGGAGCAGGCAGATGAGACTAGAGCAGAAGCATCAAGCGGGACCGATATTAGCGCTGGATACATCGACGGCATCAATGGCAGCCGCAATCGTAAGCGGTCATGAAGTGTTGGCTGAAATTCAAACGTTGGCGGAAAGAAACCATTCGGTTCATGTCGTGTCGCATATGAAAGAAATGCTGGAAAGCAGCGGCGTTACGGGCAGTGATTTAGAAGCGATTGCTGTCGGCAACGGCCCTGGTTCCTACACAGGCATGCGAATTGCGGTGTCTGTGGGGAAGACGCTTGCCTGGGTTTGGAATAAGCCTCTAGTTGCTGTGTCAAGTCTTGAGGCACTCGCTTATGGCGCTTGGCAGCAAGGTTTTGATAAAGAAGCTGGTGAGATAAGGACTATAGAGGGCGAGCATTGGGTGTTCCCTATTATGGATGCCAGACGTGGACAAGTATACTCGTCTGGATTTGCTATGACAAATAATGAGCAATGGAGCCGCTTTGCAGATGACGGCGTCCGGCTTATGAAGGATTGGGTTGACCGGCTGGCAATGCGGCTAACTAATCAAGCAAATGGAGCTGTTAGCAGCATCTCGCTCGTCGGTGATTTATCGCTGCATGAAACGGAAGCGGAGCGGTTAATGCAGCTTGGAGCAGCAGCTGGCGTAAACGTTCGGCTGCAGTCTTTTGTCCAAGAAGGACGGTGGATTGCGATGCTCGGCCGCACAAGGCTGGAGGCGGGGCTAACCGAAAATCCGCATACCTTTATTCCAAACTATACGCAATTAACCGAAGCCGAAGTGAATTGGAAGGCGAAGCAAGCAGGTGAGGCAAAGGCATGACAGTTGATACGAATAAACTCGTTTATCGTGCAATGACTATGGCGGATATACCCGCAATTGTTGATATTGAGCTGGAGGCGTTCTCTAGTCCTTGGACAACCGAAGCGTTTACGAATGAGCTGATAAATAACTTATTCGCTCGTTACTTGGTAATGGAATATAGAGGTGAAATTATCGGTTATGGCGGGATGTGGGTCATAATGGATGAGGCGCATGTGACGAATATCGCGGTCCGATCAGATTTTCGCGGACAAGGGCTAGGCCATCGTTTGCTTTTTGAGCTGCAGCGGACGGCGGTATTTTTTGGCGCCGTAAAGATGACTTTGGAGGTTCGGGTGTCAAACGAAATTGCGCAGCGGCTTTACCGCAAGTTTGGCTTTGAGCCGTCCGGTATCCGGCCGCGCTATTATTCGGATAATGAAGACGCGCTTATTATGTGGGCGGAGCTTGACCGTGAGCGGTTGAAGACAGGGGAGCAATGAACGTGAGTAACTCAGAACATACCGTAAATTATGAATTGGCAAACGATATTATTTTAGCTGTGGAGACGAGCTGCGATGAGACGTCAGTAGCTGTTATTCGCGGCGGCAAACATATATTATCTAATGTTGTCTCGAGCCAAATCGAGATTCATGAGCGCTTCGGCGGAGTTGTGCCGGAAATTGCCTCACGCAAGCACGTGGAGTCGATAACGCTCATTATTGAGCAGGCGGTAAAGGAGTCTGGTTTAACGTTAAAGGATATGTCGGCCGTAGCTGTGACTCAGGGTCCAGGGCTCGTGGGAGCGCTGCTCGTCGGGATCGTAGCCGCCAAGAGTCTGGCGATGGCACTCGATATTCCGTTAATCGGAACGCATCATATTGCCGGACATATTTATGCAAACGAACTCGTGCATAACATTGAATATCCTTGTATGGCGCTCGTTGTTTCCGGCGGTCATACCGAATTGGTGCTGCTCGAGCGCGAAGGCGAATTCCGTTTGATCGGCCGTACGAGGGATGACGCGGTAGGTGAAGCATATGACAAAGTGGCGCGCGCGCTTCATTTGCCGTACCCTGGCGGACCGCATATCGACCGGCTCGCAGTCGGTTCGGAAGAAACCATAGATCTGCCTCGTGCATGGCTGGAAGCGGACAGCTACGACTTTAGCTTCAGCGGCTTGAAATCGGCGGTGCTCGCTGTTATTAACCAAACGCGGATGAAGGGGCTGCATTTGAATGAAGCTGCTCTAGCGCGCGGATTTCAGGAGTCGGTTACGGAGGTGCTGGTCACAAAAGCGCTGCGTGCTGTTCATCAATACGGTGCTAAGCAATTGCTGCTTTGCGGCGGTGTTGCGGCCAACCGTGGCTTACGAGCTGCATTGACAGAACGGTGTGAGTCGGATGGCGTTCCGCTGCTTATTCCTCCGAACTCGCTTTGTACGGATAACGCGGCAATGATTGGCGCTGCCGCACAACTCAAGCTGAAACGGAAGCAGTTCAGCGATCTTGATATGAAGGCCGATCCCGGATTTTCACTGGAAAGCTGGTCTGTTGGAAGCTAGAGGCGGGAAGCTGGAAGCTAGAAGCTAGAAGCTAGAAGCTAGAAGCTAGAAGCTGAATGGTGCACCTTCGCCCGTGGTAAAATGAACAGGAAAAGCTCCCTCTATTATTCTATATACGATGTTTGTCTCTGGTTTAACGGGAATTTCTCCCGCTGATTCGGCACGTTACCTGTGCAGGAGGGATTTTCCACAAGATTACCGGGAGGTTTTCCTGTAAAATGACCCCAAAGAAAGTATTCGAACAAGATTAGCAGGAGCTTTTCCCATTCGTATTATCTTCTTGTGCTATTGTGATTACGGGCAGTGTACGGTCGCCAAGCCGTTTCGACAGAGTAATTAATTTTTTGAATTGACAGACTATTTATAAGAGCATATAATAAGCAACAATACTTTAAACTTCATACGTTACAAACGCAAAGAACAGGATTAGTAAAGTTTGTCCGGGATTGTCGGCAGCAACGTAATGGATGATATTCATTCTTACCGGGCTGTGACACAGAGAGCTGCGGGTCGGTGCAACGCAGTCGAAGGATACTTGAAACTCGCCTGGGAGCGGAGCAGTGGAAGCAGAGGCAGCGCAAGCAACGGAAGGCATGCCCATGCAGTACATTGGTACGGTTAACCCCCGTAATCGGGTGCATGTGAGTCAACATCCGGAGTTGGCCATATGCTTAAGGTGGGCGTCCTGCTCGTTTGCGAACGTATAGGGTGTCAACAAGGGTGGTACCGCGCGGGTCATTATAGCCTGTCGTCTCTTGAATTTAGAGACGACAGGCTTTTCTTGTTGTCCTGGAAGTGAAGTATGTGAATGGAACTACCGTAGGCAACAAATAACATAGTGTGGAAACGCAATGAACAGGAGCAGTAGAACATTAGGCTGGCAAAGCGAATTCGAAGCTTTCCTAACTCACTAATCGGTGAGCAGGAGAATCGGAATAGCGCAGAGAGCTGCGGGGTGGTGCGACGCAGTCGAAGCTGAAGTTTGAATCTCGCCTGGGAGCGGATCGATGGAAACGGGTTGTCTTTCCGGCAGCCAAGCGTACATCGTTACGGCTAGCCACCGTCATCGGGCATTTAAGCGGGTACGGACCCGCAGTAAGCAACATGGATGTCTTGAAGAAGACAACTGTAAACAGCTTCTGCATCAAGGTCCGGCCAATTAGAGTGGCACCACGGCAGCGTATAAGCTTGTCGTCTCTTACAAGGAGACGGCGAGCTTTTTTTTGTAAATATAAGAAAGTATAAATTTGAACCTTATACGATGCTTATATTTCACCGCGAAACGAGCTTATGCCGTCAAGGACGGCGCAAGCCGTTTACGCTTGATCCAAAAAAATTCAGGAGGTTAACGACTATGACAAACGAAATGAAAAAAATACAGATTTTTGATACGACATTAAGAGATGGCGAGCAATCGCCGGGTGCATCGCTGGATTCCGAGCGCAAAATTGTGATTGCCCGTCAACTGGGGAAGCTGGGCATTGATGTCATTGAGCCGGGATTTGCCGTTTCGAGTCCAGGTGAATTTGCGGCTATTCAACAAATTTCAAGGGAACTGCAGCATGTAGAAATTGCCGGTTTTGCCCGGGCGGTAAAGGTAGACATCGATGCTGCAGTAAAGGCAACGCAGGATGCGGCACGGAGAAGGCTTCACCTGTTTATCTCCTCATCGGATATTCATCTGAATCACCAGCTGCGTAAATCACGCGACGAGGTTGTAAAGATTGCTCGCGAGATGGTCGCCTACGGTAAACAATTTGTTGATGAAATTGAGTTCTCGGCGATGGATTCTACGCGTTCAGGCCGTGACTTCGTCATACAGCTTGTAGAAGCGGTTATTGCCGAAGGCGCCACTATTATTAATTTACCGGATACGCTCGGTTATGCGATGCCGGATGAGATGGCAGAGCTGTTCCGTTCGGTTCGAAAGCAGGCGAGAGGAGGAGAAACGGTAAGGTATAGCGCACATTGCCATAACGATCTTGGACTCGCGGTAGCAAACAGTCTGGCGGCAATTAATGCCGGCGCAACGCAAATCGAAGTAACGATGAACGGTATCGGCGAACGAGCGGGTAACTGTTCGCTTGAAGAGCTTGTTATGGCTATTGAAACGCGCAAGGATGCGATGCAGGCGGAAACAAATATCGACATTAGTGAAATCTATGAAACATCACGTATGGTCAGCCGCGCGATGCATTTCCCGATCGCTTACAATAAGCCGATTGTAGGCCGCAATGCCTTCCAGCACGAGTCCGGTATTCATCAGGATGGTCTGCTGAAAAATCGCAATACGTACGAAATAATGGATCCGGAAGCGATGGGTATTCCACGTAATATGATTATACTGGGCAAGCATTCCGGTCGCCATGCCATTAAGCATCGGCTGTCTGAATACAGCATTGAGGTAACGGACGCGCAGCTGCAGGATGTTTATGACAAGTTCAAAGAGAAGGCTGACGCGCAAAAAATCGTAACCGACGATGAGCTGATTCGTATTGCAGGCGAGTTAACCCACACACAGCCGGATCCTTATGTACTCGTTGATCTGCAAGTATATGCAGGTACACAACGTTCCCGGACGGCAACGGTAACGATTCGTGAAAATGAGTTCGGAGCAGAGAAATCGTATATCGCAATGGGAGCAGGTCCGCTTGAAGCAGTTATCCATGCGATCCAGCAGGCGATTCCAGTCGCCGCCGAATTTGAGGATTTGGAGCTGCACTCTTTATCCACAGGCGAAGATGCTCACGGAGAGGCGGTTGTCAGCATTGTTCACAAGCAGCAGCGCTTCCGGGGCACTTCCATACACAACGACATTGTTTTAGCAGCGGCGCAAGCGTATGTTGCGGCTTGTAATCAAGCGGTTATGACAACGGGCAGCAGAGTCGTCGACTCGAGCTCAAGCAGAGCGGCTAACTAATCGATGATCGATTCAAAGCGTTACCATTCAAAATAATCTTTATTGGGAGAGGATCGTTTTGAATAAAATTATTGATTATTACAACCAATTTGATGAATGGGGGCGTCTCGACAGAGAGCCCCTTGAATTCAAGGTGAACTGGCATTACATCAGACGGTTTCTACCGGAAAGCGGCCACATTTTAGATAATGGTGCGGGTCCGGGAAAATACGCAATGGAGCTGGCGAAATGCGGATATGATGTTACACTTACGGACTTGACTCCAAGGCTTGTCGAAATGGCTCGCGATAAGGCGGTCGAGCTCCGTCTAACAGAACGCTTCAAAGGCTTTTATACTGCGAATGCAATGGATTTGAATAGGTTTGCGCCCGAGCAGTTTGATGCTTCTCTTATGTTGGGTCCGCTGTATCACTTGCAGCAGCTGGACGATAGAAGCCGTGCTGTAAAAGAGCTTTTCCGCGTTACGAAGAGCGGTGGCGTCGTTTTTGTAGCCTTTATGACCCGAATCCGGCATTTAATGACCTCACTCGCACATCCGCAAAGTTGGAAGCCTAACGATAATATCGATGACATTCAAACTTTTTTGGAAACGGGTCTATTTAATCATTCGGACGAAGGAAGGTTCACAGGCGCTTACTACTTTAATATAGAAGACATAAGACCGTTCATGGAATTACACGGATTTGAAAGTGTTAAGCTGATCGGATCATCGGGCATAGCTGGTTCTCTTAAGCAGGAGCAATTCGACTATTGGCGTTGTTGTGGAGATGAGGTATATACAAAGATTATGGATCTTATCTATAAGTCAGCCGAAAATGTGAATATATTAGGTGTTTCCTCACATTTGTTGTATATCGGGAAAAGAAAATAACTCGTTTTCCTTCCAAAATTAGTGTTGTGCACAAAGTTATCCACAAACGGTCGCGTTTTTGTGAATAAAGTTATTTAATGCCCTAAAACACTGGGTTTACGGCAGCTTAACATTGTGAGTGAAAAGGGGATAGAATTTTCAAAAATGCATTGTGAATATTGTGGATAATGTGGATTAATGCCGCCGTCCTGTGAAAATGGACCTACAAATGTCGGATTACCGCGAAAATAGTACGTCATTACTGGATTGCTTTCGACAGAATTAACTAACAATTTATTCAGTGTTGTGGATATTTCTGTGTATAAGTGTGGATAGAACTTTATCCTTCTTTTCAGCGATATTCGTTCAGTGGAGGCCTCTATTTTGCGCTTGCGTTGCGGAGCGCAAAAACTTTGCGTGAATTACGAGTGAAGTTTTCGGTGAAAAAGCGATTGGCATACGTTATCGTAAAACTATAACGCATACCAATTACATAAATCTCACCTTGCAACGGTAAGCTCTCGCAGGCGTTAAAGTGTGAATGGAGGTTATCCACGGAATGGAGAAGCAAACGGTCATTCAGGTAAGCTCGATCAGCAAGTATTATGGTGCGAATACAGCAGTCGATCATGTATCCTTTCAAGTAAAACAAGGCGAAATTTTCGGTATAATGGGAACGAATGGCGCAGGAAAAACGACGCTGCTGGAAATGTTAATGGGCCTTCGTACGCCGGATACGGGAAGTATTGAAGTACTGGGATTTGATGCGCTCCAAGAAGCAGAACGTCTGAAGGAAGAAATCGGGATCCATCTGCAAAGTACGTCCTTAGTCGATAAAATGAATGTGCGTGAAGCGCTGGAGGTTTTTCAAGCCTTTTATAAACGTAAAAGCGATCTGAATCGTATTATCGAGCAATTCGGGCTCGGTCCTTATTCAGATAAATTGATTAAACGATTGTCAGGCGGTTGGAGGCAACGAACGGCACTTGCAATTGCGCTCGTGAACGATCCGAAAATTATTTTTTTGGATGAGCCAACAACCGGCTTGGATCCGCAAACCAAAAAAGATTACTGGTCATTATTGGTTGACTTAAGGAAGCAAGGCAAAACCATAGTGGTAGCTTCACATGATATGGAGGAGCTTCAACGCAACTGTAATCGTGTAGGAGTCATGCGAAAAGGAGAGTTCATTATATGCGACAATCCCTCAAGACTTATCTCGGAGCTGCCGGGCGGCGGATTGACGATGGAAGCGGTCTATATGTATTATGCGGTAGATATACAAGGGAGTGTTAGCGTATAAACGATCCTGTGCAGAAGCAAAACCTCAAGGAGGTCTTTTCAGGTCATGGATCATCGTAAACGCATCGAAAGTCCATCAGTCGAGCGTAGAAGACTAATCGAGAAAAGGATGGAGATGATTGCGTTTTTAATTAACCAAATGAATGAGGAGGAGAATAACGAGAAAAGCAGCAAAGAAGAAATCAAGCGCAAAAGCATAAAGGACTACAGCCGGATCATAAGATTGAATTGGCTAAGCCTGGTTGTTAATAAAGTTCACCGTATGTTTCCATAACCAAACATAGTATACTGGAATTATGTTGAAATATGCGGAGGAACGATTGTGAACGATTGTATTCCACTCATTGGACAGCAAATGCGCAAGCTTGTTCAGCGCTGGTTTACAGCTGAGCCGCTTGTGCGTTATGCTGAGCTTTTTATTGAGGACAAGCTGCAAGAATCGACGAAGTTCGGTCAACTGACCATTATTCACTATCGAATGTTCGGCGGTACGGAAGAAGTCGTCTATCAAGCGGCGGCAGCAGTCGAACTGTTTATTCTGGCATCAGACATATTAGATGATTTACAGGACCAAGATGCCCCGGCTAAAGTATGGATGCAAGTACCGCAGCCTGCCGCGATTCATGTCGCATCGGCGCTTCTTACGTTATCGCAG
Source organism: Paenibacillus prosopidis (assembly GCF_003337375.1). GTDB lineage: Bacteria > Bacillota > Bacilli > Paenibacillales > Paenibacillaceae > Pristimantibacillus > Pristimantibacillus prosopidis. The sequence continues at coordinate 134,668 of NZ_QPJD01000012.1, read as the reverse complement.
CAGGCGATGCTTGAATGCGCAATGGACAGTGAGACTCGAATTGCACTTGCGGAGATGATGAATGGCCAAATCCTCCGGGCTGCCAATGGTCAAATGATCGATATTATGAACGAGATTACGGATGAGCAGTCATATTTTGACATGGTCAAACAAAAATCAGCGGCATTGCTGTTATTTGCTTGTATGACAGGCGTTATGCTTGCCGGCCAATCTTGGCATTCCACCGTAGCGGAATATGCGACGGAGGTGGGCATTGCCGCGCAAATCCAAAATGACCTGCGGGATTTGTTGCGCTGGGATGACAAAAGCGACTTCTTGAAGCGCAAGCGTACGCTTCTAACTCTTTATTTAATAGAAGGGGAAGCGGAAGAGGATCGTTGGATTAATGATTATTTTCAAGGCAAGTTATCTGTCGATGATGTAGCACTAAACCGTGAGCGCTTCCGGGAAGCATGTGAACGGACAGGAGCTATTTTATATGGATCTGTCATGAGCCGCATGCACTATAACCGTTTTGAAGAATTACTAGGCTCTATACAGGAAGCAAGTCCTTGGAAATCGACATTTTTACAGATATTAAACCAAGAAACTGCATAATTACAAACCACGCAAAAGCTCTTTCGGTAAATACGAATCAGTTTTGCGTTTTCTGTCGATTCTTTTCCTGTTATAGTAGAAAGGTATTATCTATAGCAAATTTTAGAAGAGAAGCGGAGGAGTTACAATGTTGAAAGAAACAATTCGTCAATTGGTAAGCAGTACGGAGAAGATGTCCATGGCCATGGGTGGACAACTCCAATTAGCGGGTGTATCTGCAGCCGAACAAAAGGCTCTTCTTGGTGAACTAAACAATAAAAACAAAAAAAGCAGCGGCTACGCTTACGTTTGGAGCTAAAATTTTCATTTTGTTCGGAGGGAAGAGGACTTCATGAGATCAACTCTATCAAACCGCATCCTATTAATCCTCTTCCTAGCAGTTCTAGCAGCTTCCCTTTTATACCTGACAGCTGTTATTGTACGAATTCCAACGATAGGGGCGGTTTTGTCAAAGGAGCCTGATAATCGCTATATTGTCAAATCGATTGAACCGGCTGGGCAAGCTGAATTAAAAGGTATTCGAGTTGGCGACCAAATTTTAGAGGTAAATGACCGCCCGGTCGATGAATTTCAAAATGTTTTAAAATATAATTCTATTGAGTATGCCGACCATGTACTCGTACTACATAAAGATAAGGTGCAGCAGCTCATATCTTTTCCAAAAGGATGGTCGGGCGAGCATTCTGTTTGGGAATTGATGATCCAATTGTATATTCCGGGAATTTCACTTGTCATTTTTTGCGCTTTTTCAGGATTTCTTTACGCTAAACGCAGAAATGACAAAGCGGCTATCATGCTCATCCTGTTTTTTATTTCAATTGGGATTAGCTATTATAGTTCAGCTGCTTCGTATCGAAGAGATCCTATAGGAATATCGGTTATATATGCTGTCCTTCCTAATATTCCTTTGTTGTTTATGAGCTTTATGAATAATTATTTGCAAAGATTTGATGTTCATTTTATTAGCAAGAAAGCCTTGCGTGTTTTATTTGGATTAGTAGGCTTAGTGAGTATTGTAAGTCTGTTATATATTTGGACAAACCTATTTTCGATTAAAATGTATAACTATGTACAAGCGGCCTTTAGCGGAGTGGTGCTACTAGGTAATTTGATATGCGCTTATAAGCTGATACGCAAGTTTATTAAGCATCGTCACACGAAAATGCATTCACTTTTTACAATTACATTGATTTCACATCTTGTCGCATTTACACCATTCGCAACGATGAATTTGCTTCCTCAAATTTTTGGCGAGAGGCAGATTTTACCTGCTGCATTCACAGCGCTCTTCCTATTCGTACTTCCTATCGTATATTTCTATTTATCGACCTCCAACCAGCTGTTTGATATCGATTTTATTTTAACGAGATTTAAGTACTATACAGCGTTAGCTTTGATTCCATCTATTCTTATAGCGGCATTGGTGGCATTTGTAGTATTAGGAGAGAACAATCCGTCTTGGTCCGTATGGTTTGGCATATTTATTGTCATTTACATCGGAATGACGTTGTTTTTATATGTGAAGGAGCAGATTGATCAACGGTTTCGTCCGAAGCTGTTTAAGGCGATGTACAGTTACCAGGATAGCCTTGACCGATTTTCACGTAAAATTGCGAGGGTTATGAAGCAAGCGGACTTGGAAGATGTATTGAAGCAAGAAATAACAGAGCTGCTTCCGGTAAACCGAATTACTTTTTTGGTAGTTGAACAATCGGAGAATATTGTATTTCCGATAGGTGAACAGCCAGAGGAGCTCATTACAGCTGAATTTTTGCTGGGCACTGTTAGTTCGCTTCAGCTTGGCGAGCTGATTGAATTGCCTTACGGATTGGGACTCGTTATTGGCAGACAGCGTTCACGATACCACATATTATGGATTGGAATGAAAACAAACCATACCCGATTTAACTCGGACGAGCTTCGTTGGTTAAAAACGATGTCTAACTATGCGAGTATTGTTTTTGAAAATTTATATCTAATTGAAGGGCTGATTGAGGACTTGGAATCTGAGGTTCGTAAGGAGCATTCCACCTCGCCTTGGGTGCTTCGCCTGCTTTTCTGTTTGTCAGAAAACGAGCGTAGAAAGCTTGCTGCAGATTTGCATGACTCAGCACTTCAGGATCAGCTGCTCTGGTACCGTAAGCTTGAAGCTGTAATGATGGATCATCCGATTTCCACTAAGCTTGGACATGAGCTGGAAGACATTAAAGAAGGCTTGCTTGATGTTATACACCAAATTCGTGAAACCTGTAATGAGCTTCGTCCGCCGCTCTTGAAAGAAATGGGCGTTGTAGAAGCCGTGGAATCAATCATTGAGCATACTCAAATGCGTGTGAATTTTGCTGTCGATTTTCATGCTAAGGCGTTTAGCGTGGAGCTTAATGAGGAGCAAATTACGGCCATTTATCGGATCGTACAAGAATTGCTGCGCAATGCGGACAAGCACTCGCAGGCCAAGCTCGTTACGCTTGAGCTGGAGCAGCGCAACGACATGATTTATTTCCGCTATCAAGATGATGGCATCGGAATGGATGTTAATCATATGATTGCATCGTTCGAGCATATGGGCTTGTCAGGAATTAAAGAGCGTGTAACGGGCCTTGAAGGTGACATTTCATTTTATTCTCAGCGCGGTAACGGCCTTGAGGTTGTTATTATGTTACCGGAAATGATGACAACAGGCCGATCAGAAAGGGGGATATCGCGTGATTCGTATCTTATTAGTTGATGATCATCCTTCTGTCGGTGAAGGTACAAAGACAATGATTGAACAGGATAGCGAGATGTCAGTATCGGTTGTTTTATCTGCGATAGAAGCACTGGAAATTATACAAACCGAGCGGTTTGACCTTATTTTGTGTGATTTGAATATGCCGGGCATTAGCGGATTAGAGCTAACGAAGAGATTGATTCAACAGGATCCTGAACGGAAGGTCATTATTTATTCCGGTTACGAGATTGGTACACATTTCAATTTACTAATTGAATCGGGCGTATCCGGCTTTATTTCAAAGACGGCTTCAAGAGAACAGCTTCATAATGCGATCCGCTGTGCAATGCGGGGAGATGCCGTCATTCCAATTTCCTTACTAAAGCAGCTTAAACGGAATGAAGTAACGATTGGACGTACGGAAGTGTCTATCGAGGATGTTTCCATTACGGAAAAAGAGCAAATGATTTTGCATGAGGTCTCAACGGGAATAAGCAATAAAGAGCTCGCGGTTATGCTTCATGTGAGTCAGAGAAATGTGGAATATCAATTATCACGTATTTTCGAGAAGCTGAATGTACGGTCACGTTCTGAAGCGATAAAAGAAGCGCAGCGCCTGGGACTAATAAGCGTAGAGCAATATTAGCGGCATCATGGAAATGGAAACGGCAGGTCAAGGAAATCCTTGACCTGCCGTTTTGTATACGAGTACATAAATGAATGCCTCGCCTTAATAGGTCGCCGTCATCTGTTTAAAGCTTTGCTTAGCAGGCTGGTCATATAGCTGTCCAATCGTTCTATCATTAAATCGTCCGTTAATCCGGTTACACCGAAGGCAGTCCAGCCTGGGTATACGGTGGGCGGGCCAAAAAGAATATCAATTAACGATAAAAGATCCCAGAAAGGCTCATAGTGAAACGAAGCTCCGGCATGCCTCTGATAAGCAGACAAAAAACGGTCGGCAGTTGGAACATCATACAGCAAGGCTAAATTTAACCGACAGTGACCGATATCTATTCCGGCAGGGCCTTGGCAAGCGTTGACCCAATCTACAACACCGCTAACCTTATTCTGATTCCACAAAACATTAGTTGGATGATAATCCCGATGAATAAAGCAAGGTTTGTAGTTAGGGCGAGGTCCTCTGACAAGTTCAATAATATTATCCCAAAGGGCAGGATATTTCGACCAAGTTGGAGCCTGTAAAGAAGCAATGTCATTATAAGTAAAGTAGATCCATGGGTAATGATCGGCTTCAACTGCATGTATACGTACGAGAGCGTCGGCCATGCCGTTTAGCCACTGATCGACATTTGGCGGTTGCAATACAACGGAGCCATCGAGCTGTGTCATAAGGACGGAAGGCATCTCACACTCACTTCCGGTTTCATCAAAAGCGATAATTTGCGGTGTTTGTACAGCAACCTTCGCGGCGAAGCGAAGGCTTTCCGCTTCGTGCAGCGGCAAGTCAGGTTCATTAAGCAGCCATTCCTCATTGTCGAACTGCCTTAGGACAACTTTTATTTCTTTTTGATTTACTAGAAGCGAGATGCTATGAACGATGGACGACATGCCGCCGTGGAGCCGGTTAATGGATTGAACAGCAGCAGTAGAGTCAACGGATTCGATGACCCAATTCAGTACTTGATCCGATAGCGTATGCTCTGAGCTTGGCATCATTTGCATTCTCCCTTTCCAAATAGCTGCATGCTTGTTGTTACATATATTGCTCCCATTCTTCGTAGGCGGCAGTAAGAGAAGCTTTACGCTGTTCAATAGCTGCTTGAATTTCTTGAATCCGGATGTAGTCGTTGAAAATGGATGGATCAGTCAGCTGCTGCTCCAGCTCTGCAATTTGCTGCTCTAATGTTGCGATTTCCTGCTCCAATTGCTCTAGCTTCCGCTGGCGGTTGCGTTCTTCACGCTTCGCTTGTTTATCTGCTTCATAGGAGCTTGCCGGCATATTCTCGGAGGATGCTGCTGCTTTGGAGCTGATTGCCGTTTGTTTTGACAGCGTTTCCAGTCGTTCCTCTTCTATTTCACGTTTTTTCTCTATCATTTCGTCATAATTTCCTAGGAAATGATCGGTTCCCGACGGTTTTAGTTCGACAATACGCTCAGCCATCTTATTTAGGAAGTATCGGTCATGAGAGATAAAGAACAAGGTTCCTTCATAATCAAGCAATGCGGCTTCCAGCACTTCTTTGCTAAAAAGATCGAGATGGTTTGTCGGCTCATCCAAAATGAGTACATTTGCTTGTGCCAGCATAAGCTTGGCGAGAGAGACACGAGCTTTCTCGCCGCCGCTTAGCGATGAAATCCGTTTTAAAACATCTTCGCCACTGAATAAGAAATTTCCAAGAACGGTGCGGATGCGTGCTTCTTCCATATGGGAATAAGTTCCCCATACTTCTTCGAGAACCGTATTTTGTGGATTAAGACGCGTTTGCTCTTGGTCGTAATAGCCGATTTTGACGTGGGTGCCAAAACGAATCGTTCCGCTGGTAGGTTCATTTTGACCGACAATAACTTTTAACAGTGTTGATTTTCCAATTCCGTTAGGCCCTATTAGAGCAACGGTCTCGCCACGCTTAAGCTGGAACGATACGTTCTGGAACAGAGGCTTTCCGTGCCCGGCAAACGTAACGGATACGTCATTGACGTCAAGCACGTCTTTGCCTGTTGAACGTTCGATTTCAAAGCTGAAGTGAGCTTTTTTCAAATCGCCGAGCGGCTTATCCAGACGCTCCATCTTGTCCAGCGTCTTGCGTCTGCTCTGCGCACGTTTGGTTGTTGAGGCCCGCACGATATTGCGTTGAACGAATTGCTCCATGCGGGATATTTCGTCCTGCTGCTTCTCGTACTGCTTCATATTAATTTCGTATTCTGCCGCTTTCAGCTCCATGTAACGGCTGTAATTCCCGGTATACCGTTTGGAGGAGCGACGCTCGATTTCAATAATGGTTTGGGCTAACGCATCAAGAAAATAGCGGTCATGGGATACAACCACAATGGCGCCTGAATATCCCCGCAAATAGGATTCCAGCCATGTCAGCGTCTCGATGTCCAAATAGTTGGTTGGCTCGTCGAGCATAAGTAATTCAGGAGATTGCAGCAAAATACGCGCTAACGCAAGCCGTGTCTTCTGGCCTCCGCTAAGCGTTGAAATAACCGTATCAGGCGGAAAGCTGCCAAAGCCCATTCCGTGAAGCACGCTGTTTATTCGCGTATTCATTTCGAAACCGCCTTGCTCACGGAACCAATCGGAGCGCCGGGCGTACCGCTCCAGCGTATCCGTATACCGCTTTTCATCTTCATGCAGCGCGGGATCAGCAATTTTCATTTCCAATTCACGAAGCTCCTGCTCGGCTTCGATTAAATGTGAAAATACAGCGCGCATCTCCGCTTCGATCGTCCTATCGGAATTCAGGCCGCTGTTTTGTGCTAGATAACCGATTTTAGTCTCTTTTGCTTTATGAATATCACCGGAATCAGCTGACATCTCGCCTGCAATAATTTTTAACAACGTTGATTTGCCTGCGCCATTTACGCCGACGAGTCCGATTCGTTCCCGCTCCTGTACCTGCATTGAAATATTGGATAACACGACATTGACGCCGTAGCTCTTAGTAATGTTTGAAACCTGCAGCAGCATTTTGAAACCTCCACCAAATAATTGTAACGAATGGAAACTTCCATTCCTAAATAGTGTACCATAAACGAGCGCCGGCATTGGCGAAAGTTCCATAACAGTGGTAAACTAAAAGTAATGAAATAAAAAGATGGAAGTAGAATAGGTGACTGCTTTTGGCTGAATGGAATCAATCAGGCGATAAAGCGTACATACGCAATCAGATGGCACAGAAGCGCAACAGCTTATCAGCCCTGCAGCGCGAACAATGGTCCAAGGCTGCTTGCATGAATGCGGAGGCTTTGCTAGAGAGCAGATCAATAGCAGCATTCATGGCATACGTGCCGTTTCGAAGCGAGCTCGATTTAACGAAGCTTATCGAGTGGGGCTGGAAATCAGGACGGGAGATTATCGTACCGCGATGCATCGCGGCCGATCGTTCGATGACGCTTCATTATTTGCAAAGCTGGGATCAGCTTGCATCAGGAGCTTATGGTATTATGGAACCGGACCCGCTTGCGGCTCCGCCCTTAGAAAAAGGCTTTGTTCCGGATATCGTATTTGTTCCGGGCTTGGCGTTTGACCGAAAGGGAGGCCGGCTCGGTTACGGGGGCGGCTATTATGACCGGTTTGCGGCATCGCAGCTTGAATTGGCTGGTGAAGCAGCCCAAACCCTTTGGATAGGAACGGCATTCGAGGCGCAGCTTGTCGATGAAGTACCGCTCGAAGAGCATGACTTGCCGATGCATGGACTTATAACAGAGCGAGACGTTTACCTATTTTAGAGAATGCTTACGAACTTTATAAAAAGGAGCGATAATAGTGGAGCTGACGCATTTTAACGAGCAGGGCCGGGCGCGTATGGTGGACATCTCCGATAAGGAAGTCACTTCACGCACTGCAATCGCTCAAACGATGGTTAAGATGAACCCCGAGACATTAACGCAAATCAAGGCCGGCAAGGTAGGGAAAGGCGATGTGCTGGCAGTAGCTCAGGTTGCTGCGGTTATGGCTGCCAAAAAAACATCGGAGTGGATTCCTATGTGCCATCCGCTTCCGCTTACAGGCATTAATGTTGTGTTCAGCGATAATGGAACGGATGAGCTTTATATAGAAGGAACCGTGAAGACGACAGGCAAAACAGGCGTGGAAATGGAGGCGCTGACTGCAGTGTCGGCTGCTGCTCTAACCGTGTACGACATGTGCAAGGCGCTGCAAAAGGATATGATCATCGGCCCGACGCAGCTCGTATCAAAAACAGGCGGCAAAAGCGGCGATTATCGAATGTCGTCAAACCCATGATCGGACTAGGGATGGGAGGAATAGTAGATGCGGTGGAAGGTAGCGATATTAACAGCAAGCGATAAAGGTTCACGCGGGGAACGTGAAGATACAAGCGCACAGGTTATTCGTGAGTTAATAGAGGAAGAGCTCGGCGGCGAAATTATCGACTACCGAATTGTTCCGGATGAGCAGGATGAAATTATGGCCGCTATTATTGAGATGACTGAGTATTTCCATGCCGATCTCATCCTTACGACAGGCGGCACAGGTCTAGCTCCGCGTGATGTGACACCTGAAGCGACGCTTAAGGTAATCGATCGTGCGGTGCCCGGCCTGGCAGAAGCGATGCGAATAGGGGCGCTTCAGAAGACGAGAAGAGCGATGCTCTCGCGCGGTGTATGCGGAATTAGAGGCAGCTCGCTTATTGTCAATTTGCCAGGCAGCCCGAAAGGCGTTCATGAAAGCCTGATGGCGATTATGGATCAATTACCGCATGCACTGGGCATTTTATCCGGGCAACTGGGGGAACATAGCGTATGACTCATCCGCAGCATAAAACAGATGAAGCGGTTGAACAGCATGGTTCGACCGTACTAAAAGAAGTTTCTGTGTATGATGCGATTGGCATGCGGCTGGCGCATGATTTGACGCGTATCATACCCGGTCAGTTCAAGGGCCGTCTGTTCAAAAGAGGACATGTCGTTACGGAAGCAGATATTCCAAGTCTCCTCGATATCGGCAAAGAACATATTTATATTATGGAGCTGGGTGCGGACGAGCTTCATGAAGACGATGCGGCTATTCGAATGGCTGAAGCGCTTTACGGAGACGAGCTGCAATTGTCGGAGCCGCATGAGGGCAAAGTTAGCATAAAGTCAACGCTGCTTGGCTTAGCGCAGGTTGACGCAAGCATTGTCGAGGCCATTAATGGTCTGGGTGAAATAGCTCTTGCCACAGTTAAGACAAATACAGTGGTTAAACCGGGTGAGCCGATTGCTGCGACAAGAGCGATCCCGCTTGTTGTGCCGAAGACAAAGGTGGAGGCAGTGGAGAGGCTGGCTGCCGAATACCGGCATGCGAACGCCGGAGCGGCACCGCTGCGCGTACGTCCTTTTCGCAAGCTGCGAGTCGGGCTGCTGACGACCGGCGGCGAAGTATTCAACGGCAGAATCGAAGATAAATTCGGCCCTGCTGTCAGAGGCAAGCTTGAGGCATTTGGCTCCGAGGTTGCCGAACAGCGGTTTGCTCCCGATGACCGACAAACAATTGTCAAGGAAATACACTATTTGCTTGAACAACGGTATGATATGATACTAGTGACTGGCGGAATGTCGGTTGATCCCGACGACCGCACACCGGGCGCAATTAAAGCTTCAGGAGCGGATATTGTAAGCTATGGCACGCCGATGCTGCCAGGCTCGATGCTTCTTATCGGTTATTTGAACGGAGTACCGATTATGGGCTTGCCAGGCTGCGTGATGCATGATCCATATACGTCCTTTGACGTTCTTCTGCCGCGTATTCTCGCAGGAGACATCATCGTACGTGATGATATTATCAGCATGGGATACGGCGGTTTGTACAGATGTTAGATGCGAATGATAGCGAAGCTCATTTTACTTCGTAAATGATAAAGGAGGTTAACCATATGTCAGGCATAGGTGCAACGGGCATTATTTTGCTCGTACTAGTTGCTTTACTGCTGTTCGGACCGAATAAGCTGCCGGAGCTTGGCCGAGCGTTTGGACGTACGCTGCGCGAATTCAAATCCGGGGCAAGAGAAATGATGGATGAGGAAGACCGCAAGGATAAAGATTCTAATCGTGTAGAAGTAAACCGGTCGGAAAATAATGATAGAGACAATAAGCGGCTACCGGACTAATCGGGCCCGCTTTTTTCTTGAAATAAAAGGTTGGTAAGGCAAGCGTAAGGAGGTAAGCGCAGGTGGGAACGGAACCAAATAACAAGTCGGAGCAGACGTCCAGGAAACGGCTTATCCGTGAAGAAGGCCTGATGCCGCTTTTTGAGCATCTGGGAGAGCTGCGGAAGCGGCTCGTATATGTTCTAATCGTGCTTACGATAGGATTAGTAGTCGGTCTGATATTCGCAGAGCCCGCATATAACTTTCTGATGAGCCAAGAGCCGGCAAACACGATTTCTTTAAATACGTTTTCTCTATGGGACGGAATTGGCATGTATATGAAATTTGCGCTCGTCATCGCATTGATATTGGCGCTTCCCGTCATTGCTTATCAGCTATGGGCTTTTGTAAAACCGGCGCTTCGTAAGAATGAACAACGTTCCACGCTGAAATATGTGCCTTTTGCTCTACTTATGTTTTTAATCGGCTTGGCTTTTTCGTATTTTGTCGTATTTCCTTTGGCATTCAGATTTACAAGATCCGTTTCACAGCATTTAAACCTTGTAGAAACGTATGGTATCGCGCAATACTTTTCGTTTATGTTTAATTTACTCATTCCGATTTCGCTGCTATTCGAGCTGCCGCTGGTCATTATGTTTCTAACGGCAATCCGTCTGGTGAATCCAAAGCGGCTTCGCAAAATGCGCCGCCTCGCTTATTTCATCATGGTGCTCATTGGGGTTATGATTACCCCGCCGGATTTTATATCCGACGTGTTGGTTGCGATACCTTTAATTTGCTTGTATGAGGTAAGCGTGTTTTTGTCTGGAACGGTATATAAGAAGCAGCTTGAGGCAGATGCCAAGTGGGAAGCGGAATACGGGGAATCATTAAATAATGCGTAACGGAAGAAGAGGACAGGTCCTCTTCTTTTTTTGTTGACAAAACTAGACACCAGAAGTAATATTTAAACAATCGTTTAAAACAGTTGTTTAAATAGAGAGTGGGAGTGGTGGATCATGAAAAATGCTTTGCAAGCTTTTATGAAACGTCCGACAACATGGGTTGGAATTATTACCGCGTTAATGTTTCAAGTTATTTTCTCGGTCATTTGGATGACGGGCTATAGCGGGGTGACTGACCGCGTTGAGCAGCTGCGTATAGCGGTTGTTAATGAGGATCAGCAGATGGGACAACAGATTTCGAGCGGCCTGATTCAAAATCTGCCCTTCGATATGACTCAAGTAGACAGCATAGAAGAGGCAAAACAGCAGCTTGACGAGCGTGCTCTTCAAATGGTTGTGTTCTTGCCTGCCGATTTCTCGCAGAAGGCGGCGGCAGCAGATGCATCTGCTTCAATTCAATATTTTATTAATGAGTCGAATCCTGTACTGATCAAAAGTATGATGAGCGGCGCAGCGGCGCAAATTACGGCAGAGGTTAACCGGCAGGCGGTAGCTGCAGGCGTTCAGAACGTTCTTGGCGGCATGAACATGCCGGCTGAACAGGCAGCGGCGGCGGCCCAAGGGCTTTCTGTGCGGGTAACGTCGGATATTCAATCCACGAATGTGGTGCAGGGCATGAACAATCAGATGGTACCCATGATGATGGTGCTCGCTTCCTATGTCGGCGCGATGATTATGGGAATGAATCTTGAGCAATCTGCGATGGCGGTACGGGCGAGCGTTGGCAGATGGGGACGTTTTGCCGCTAGAAGCATCATTAATGTAGTTGCAGCTGTATTCGTATCACTTGTCGGTTCGTCGCTTCTTGCTTCCCTTGGCGGACAAATGGAGCAGGGCTTCCTGCAGCTGTGGCTGTTCCAAATGCTGTTCCTGCTTACCTTCATGTTCGTTTCACAATTATTCCTTTACTTGTTCGGCATGGCCGGAATGCTGTTTAATATTATGGTGTTATCGGCGCAGCTGGTATCCTCCGGGGCAATCGTGCCGCGTGAGCTGCTCTCCGATTTCTACATTAATCTGGGTAACGCACTTCCGGCAACGTACGCGGTAGAAGGCAATATGAACTTATTGTTCGGCGGCCCTGGTATTGGCGCTGAGGCACTGGCACTTAGTATTATTGCAGTCGTTGCTATAGCGATTAGCGCATTAGCTGTTACGTTGAAACGGCAAGCTGTTCAGCAGCCTTCTGCCGTGATCGCCGGTCAAAGACAATCATGATCAGCCTGGCTTGCCGTTTCACCGGCTTTGCTTCAAAATAAGAAGAAATATGCTTTGTTGGGGGACCAAAGATGACAGCAGGAGATGCGGACATAAAAATAAGAATACTGTTAGCGGCCAAAAAGCTGTTCGCCCAATACGGCTTCGAAAAAACGACCGTTAGGCAAATATGTGAAGAGGCGGGAGCCAACGTCGCGCTCGTGTCGTATCATTTTGGCGGAAAAGAAAATATGTTTGGCGCTTTGTTTGAAAAATTTTTTCCCAATGATCAAATTGCCAAGGTAGATCCCAATGAAGATCCGGTTAAGGGTGTTGAGCTCCTTATCCACGAGGTGACGAAGTTTCGTTGCGCGGATCATCAGCTTGTTACTATCATTCAGCATGAAATTATTATGAATACCGGGCGCATTCAAAAAATAAGGGAGCATGTGATGCCGACGTGGAGACTGCTGCGCCATTGGCTTGAGCAGGGCCGGGAGCAAGGGCTGTTCCATTTTCGCTCGTTAGATACGACTTTAATGTCAATTGTCGGGATGCTGATCTTTCAAAGGCAAAATGCTTATTGGGGAGTTTTGCTCCAAGAGGAGCAGCCGGCGCTTGAAACGATGATTGAAGATTTGACGACGTTCATCATGGCCGGACTGCAATGCAAGGACAAATAGCAGGAAGTAAAGGATACCGTACGCGAGAATTCGCAGTACGGTATTTTTTTGCGAATATAAGAAAGTCAAAATAGCGGCATAGGTCATCAAAATACCGTTAATGAATAGATCATTCATTTTTTATAATAGGGGTATGACAACAAACCGAGGTGAAGAACATGCAGGATATACAAACCGCGCCGAAGACTTCTAAGACGGGGCTGAAACAAAAAAATGGTTCCTTGCAAATGAAAGAGACGATAGCAGGAATATTGTTCGTTGGGCCGATGCTGATTGGCGTTACGGTGCTGACAATCATTCCAATCTTGGCAACGTTTATGTTGTCGCTCGCGGATTGGAATTTTATTGCAGGCTTCAAAGATATAAGGTGGGTAGGCTTCGACAATTTCGAGCGGTTGTTTCAAGATGACGCATTTTTGAAATCGCTCAAAAACAATGCCTATTTCTTGCTGACTGTGCCGATTTATTTGGCGGTCTCGATGTTTTTGGCGATTATAATCGACAAGCAAGTGTACATGAAAAGCTATTTTAAAGTCGCTTACTTCATGCCTTATATTTCCAGTATCGTTGCGGTTGCGATAGTATGGCAGGTGCTGTTCCACCCATCGGCGGGACCGGTTAACCAGTTGCTCTTATCGCTCGGCATTGACAATCCGCCGAAGTGGATCGCCGATCCGAAGTACGCGCTGCCTTCTCTCATGATGATATCGGTGTGGGTTTCCATCGGATTTAATATGATCGTCTATATTGCCGGTCTGCAATCTATCCCGCGCGATTTGTACGAGGCGGCTGATATCGACGGGGCAAATGCTTGGAATAAATTCAAAAGCATCACCTTTCCGCAGCTTTCATCGACATCCTTTTTTCTACTCGTGACCGGGATTATTTCGACGTTCAAGGTTTTCGATTTGATTGCTATTTTAACGAAGGGCGGACCGATCTCATCGACAAGCATGATCGTCTGGTATTTGTACGACACCGCCTTCGTCAATTTGAAAATCGGATACGCATCCTCGATGGCAGTTGTATTATTTGCATGCGTCATGCTCATTACGCTGCTGCAATGGATCGGACAAAAGAAATGGGTCAATTATTAAGGGGGAGCAATTCAAATGACGGTGAAAAATATAGAGCGTATTAGACGGGGAGTCATAACGGTTCTCATGTTCGCGGTTAGCGTCATGTTCCTGCTCCCGTTCATCTGGATGCTGTCGGCGTCCTTCAAAATTGAAGCGGACGTATTCACGTATCCCATCCAGTGGATTCCGACAAAATGGCATATCATAGAGAATTATAAGGAAGTGTGGGTAGGCAAGTTCCCCTTCTATAAATATTATTGGAATACGGTTAAGGTGACCGTATTGACGACAGCCACGTCGGCGTGCGTGTCGGCGCTTGCTGCTTATGGTTTCTCAAAAATTAATTTTGCCGCCAGCAAATATTTATTTCTAATCGTGCTTGCTACGTACATGATTCCGCATCAGGCTATTCTCGTGCCGCAGTTTATTTTGTACCGTTCGATCGGTTTTTTTGACAGCCATCTGGGTCTGATATTTCTTAGCAGCTTCAGCGTTCTCGGCACTTTCATGCTGCGCCAGTTTTTTATGGGCGTTCATAATGAATATATGGAATCTGCTAAAATAGACGGGGCGGGGCATTGGCGCATTTTTTGGAAAATCGCGTTTCCGCTCGTTCGTCCAGCAGTCGCTACCTATGCGATATTACGTTTTATTTGGACATGGAACGATTATCAGAATCCGCTCATCTTCCTGCGGACGGACAACCTGTATACGATTCAGTTGGCGATGCAAAAATTTACGACCATAAACGGCGAATTCTACTCGCTTATTATGGCGGCCGCCGTGTCGGCTATTTTACCTCTGCTGCTCGTGTTTATTGTTGGCCAGAAGAGCGTTATTGAAGGAATTGCGCTTGGAGGGGTAAAAGGGTAGCGTGTTTGGTATCCTCATAAGAGAAGTCAAAATAGTATTAATTGTAGTCAATATAGTGGTATGGATACGAATGGCACCGTTGCTACAATGGTATCGAGAAAGCGGATACATCATAGATAAGTCAACGCTTTCCATGAGGTAAGCTTCACAAACATTTGAGGAGGGTTACGATGTACAAACAGATGAAATTATGGTTCATTCTTACCTTGTCAGTCATCATTGTTTTGACGGGTTGCTCGGGCAATTCAGGAAATAAGGAAGAGACGGCAAACAAAGGGGAAAGCGGAAATACGGAAACCGCTACAAATGCGCCGGAAGTAGAGAAGCCGGTTACGATCAAGGTGCATACGTTCGGTAACGAAGCAAGCTATAACTGGGAGAAAACCATTGCAGCTTTTAAGGAGAAATATCCTAACATCATTCCGGAGGTGATCGTGCTAAGCGAGAAGGGCGACACGCAGGAGGCGCTTCAAAAGCTTGATTTGGCCGCATCCTCCAGTGAGCAGATGGACGTTCTCATGTTCAGCGATCCAGCAAGCTATGCGCAGCGCGTCGGTCTGGGAATGGTAGCCAAGCTGGATGAATTCATTGCCAAAGACGGCTACACCGTAGCGGAGGACTACAAAGTCGATACGACTTTAAATGGCAGCGTTTACGCATTGCCCGGCAAATTTAATCCATGGTATGTATTATTAAACAAAACACATTTAACGGAAGCGGGCCTTGACGTACCGACGGATTGGACATGGGATGATTTCACTTCGTATGCGAAAAAGCTAACAGCGGGCGAAGGCGCCTCGAAGCATTACGGCACATACTTCCACGGACCTCAAAACGGCGGATGGATGGAATTTATGAAGCTGGCGCTCGCAAATCAAGCCGAAAATAGTGAATTTCTCAAAGCGGACGGAACGTCTAATTTAGATAATCCGTTATTCCGCAAAACGCTGGAGCTTCGCCTGCAAATGGAGAAGCAGGACAAATCGGCAACGCCTTACACGGACATGATGTCGCAGAAGCTGCACTACCGAAACCAATTTTTCAATCAAGCGGCAAGCATGATCATGATTGGAAGCTGGATGAATACCGAGCTTGGGGGAACCGAGCAATTCCCGCTTAATTTCGAAGTGGCGGTAGCTCCGATTCCGAAAAACAATGCCGGCGACGAGGGCGGCTACACGATGGTGACGACCGACTATGTTGGAGTTGCCGAAAGCTCCAAAAATAAAGAAGCGGCGTACACGTTCGTTCGCTGGTACACGACCGAAGGACAAATCGCGCAGGGTAAAAATATCCCGGCATGGAACGGCGTAGACGACTCGCAAATGGCATCGATCATTGATATCATTCTCAGCGGTACAAAAAATCCGGAGAAGGTAGACAAAGCGTCGCTATTGAACGTTCTCTCTAACGCGAAGTCTTCAAAGATCATCCCTCCGGTTACTTATCAATCGGAGATGTATAAAGTCATTAACGAGGAATATGAAAAGCTTATTTTTGATCAACAGGATATCGATAAAACAATCGCAGCCATGCAAGAGAAGGTTCAACAAATTATTGACGCCAACAAAAAATAAATAGAGTATAATTTATGAGATATTCGTTCACGAATCAGGGGTGCAGCTTCCAAACTGCGCTCCTTTTTGTACAAATCCAAATAGGCAACCGGATGGAGGGGCATATATGTTAAATCGCTCGAAGTCTTTAATACGGCCCCGATCGTTCCGTTTTAAGCTGATGGTGACTTCGATCGTATGCATCCTGCTGCCAGCATTTATTACGCTAGCCGTATACAACATGCTTACGAAGGATGCCGTAAAGGAAGAAGCGGTGTCGCAAGCCGAGCAAAAGCTGGAGCTCGTCGACGGTTTTGTGACCAATCTGTTTCATTATATGCTCTATATTGCAAACAACGTACAAAACGATTCGGAAATGAATGTCATATTGAAGGCGATTGCAGCGGGAAAAACGTATGAGGGCCCGAACGCTGAATATGAGCGGTATATGGACCGAACGAAAATTACCAATAAAATTGATAACATGACGGTGCTTGGCGATAAAGCTTATGTGACGATTTTGTTGAAAGACGGCACGTATTTCGCCAATTATCCGCTGTACGAATATAATCCTAACCTATTCCGTGAGGAGTCCTGGTTTGAGCATCTCAACCTGCTTAAGGGTCTGGAGTCGTCGTGGATTGGTACGACGCCTACTGTTTTCTTTCAGGACAAGCTCCGCAGCCCATACCAAATATCGATGGCGCGGACCTTGCGCGGAGGCGGTGTGACTCCTTACGGTTATGTCATCGTGACCATACTGGAAGATCAGGTAAGCAGCGTTTTTAAGAAGCTTGCCTCGGAACAAGAAACGATGCTGCTTGATGGAAATGGACTTATTTTGTCCCATCCGAATTTGGAGCGGATCGGCGGTGAATTTCCCTATGCGAGCCTGGCGAAGCAGCAGGATGATCCGGACATTATGCGCTTGGACGGCGAGAATTATATTATATCCGCACATAAGCTGCCACTCACCGGCTGGGAGCTTGTTTCTTTAACGCCCTATAAGAAAGCGGTATTCAAGCTGAATGCCATTTTTAATCGCGTATTTATGTTCCAGCTGATCTCGTTTTTCATATTCCTGCTGTTATTCGTTTATTTAATCGGGACATTTACCAGACCTCTGGTAAGGCTGGGCAGAGTGGCGGAGACGGTTCAGCGCGGTAATCTGGAGGTACGCTCGAACATAAGGGGAAGCGACGAGATCGGATATTTGGGTGAGTCCTTCGATCATATGCTGGACCGGGTGAAGACGATGATTGCTGAAATAACGATGACACAGGCCCGCAAGCGAAAGGCGGAGCTTGCCATGCTGCAGGCGCAAATAAATCCGCATTTTTTGTTTAATGTGCTAAACTCGATTCGGATGAAGGTGATGAGGAAAGGCGATATGGATAGTGCTGAGATGATCAGTTCATTATCCAAGCTGCTGCGGATGACCATTAGCCAAGATAAAGGAACGATTCCGCTTCATGAAGAGGTAGATACGATCGCCGATTACGTCAAGCTTATGAATATGAGGCAGAAAGAAAAGGTTCAACTGCGGCTCGATTTGTCACGTGATACTTTAATGACCGCTGTTCCCCGTTTCTTCTTGCAGCCCATAATTGAAAATGCGCTTATTCACGGATTAAGCCAAAGAGCGGGCATGATTCATATTTGTTCCGAAGCAACCGGGAGTGAAATTAGGGTTATCGTCCGGGATGACGGTCAAGGGATGGATGCCCCGGAACTGGAAAAACTTAGACAGGAGCTGATGCATTCAGCAGATAAGGAAGACAAAAGCATAGATACCGGGGGAAAATTTTCAAGCATAGGGCTTTCTAATGTCTTCGAACGTATGGCGATAACGTATGGGGATCGATTCTCGATGGAAATAAACAGCGATGCTGCCGGCGGAACTGAAATTACGATGTACATTCCGAATCAGGAGGCGAGAGACGATGTATAAAGTGATGCTTGTCGATGATGATTATCCGGTGCTTGAGCTGATCCATTATGCGATTGATTGGGAGGCGCTCGGCCTTCGGGTGATCGGCCTCCATGAGAACGGAGCCAGCGCTTTGGAGGCCGCTATGAAAGAAATGCCCGACATCCTGATAACCGATATCGGGATGCCCAAGATGGATGGTTTAGAATTAATTAAACGAATGAAGGACCTGAAGCCGGATATTCGGGCTGCCATTCTTTCTTGCCATAGCGAGTTTCAATATGCGCAGCAGGCGGTTAAGCTGCAGGTTCAGGATTATTTGCTGAAAGATACGCTTGAACCTTCTTCTATCCACAAACTGCTGTTACAATTTATAAGCGGCTTGAAAGAGGAAAATGAGCACCAAACGAAGCAGCTGCAGATGGAGCACTTGGTTGATCGCAATAAAGCGTTAATGAAGGAAAAATTTATTCGTTCGACCATACATCAGCCATTACTCGATTCGGATAAATGGAGGAAGGAGCTGCTATCGTTCGGGCTTCCGTTCCATTCGGGTGAGATTATTATACCGGTCGTCGGCATTGTG
Source organism: Paenibacillus prosopidis (assembly GCF_003337375.1). Taxonomy (GTDB): domain Bacteria; phylum Bacillota; class Bacilli; order Paenibacillales; family Paenibacillaceae; genus Pristimantibacillus; species Pristimantibacillus prosopidis. The sequence continues at coordinate 115,716 of NZ_QPJD01000012.1, read as the reverse complement.
GATGATTACCGCTTGGCGAAGCATCGGTACCTGTCTGATGACGTGCTTCGATTTGCCGTTGATAATGTGGTGGAGGAAGCGATTCGAGCCGACGGGATGTTGTCCGTGCATTTTAACTATAATCCGCAAGAATCGGTATTGCTCCAAACGTTTCCCGCAGGCCTGAAGGTGAACGGCTATGATGAAGTAAGAGGCATGATGAGCAGGATTCAACGCGCGGTCAAGCAATCGCTTAAGCTGTCGATGTCATTCATGATCGGCGACAGCTGTACGACGCCGGAGCAAATAAAAGCATCGATTGCCGGCATACGCGCAAATGCAATAGGGCGGTTTTACCGATCTTACGGTTCGATAACCAGATCCGTTCCAGCCTCTGCGGGAGAGGGCGATATGTTTGACAGCTTTAATCAAGCCAGTGAACAGCTGCGGGAGCTGCTGCTTGGGAGAGACGGCGGCGGATTTAGAGTGACTGTCATGAATTGGCTGGCAAAGGCTGAGCAAGAAAGGTACCCGCCTGAAATGGTGAAGGATTGGATACTGAAGCTGCTCCTCGATGCCAAGCTGAAGCTGCAGTCGATCCTTCATTATCGTTCAGCACAATGGATTGACGTTAACCATAGCGAGCTGCTAGAGATTGACAGCCATGCGGAACTTATGGAATGGTTAATTGGACATTGCGTGTCGGCGATTACGGCAGCGGATCAAACCGGCGGACAGAGCCGCAGAACTGAAGTGGCGGAAGCGTGCCAGTTCGTGTCTCTCCATCTTGACCGCAAGATTAGCTTGGAGGAGGTTGCCGAGCAGCTGTTCATGAATCCAAGCTATTTTAGCCGATTGTTTAAGAAAGAGACTGGAGAAACATTTATTGAGTATGTAACGAGGATGAAGATGCACCGGGCTAAAGAGCTGCTTGACCAGACGGATGCTCCGGTCGGGAAAATATGCGGAACATTAGGCTATGATAACCAAAGTTACTTTATTAAGCTGTTCAAATCGTTTTCGGGCGTAACGCCTGTCGAATACAGGAGCCAGCAGAAGCGGGTATAGAATAGGAGCGGAAAACAACAATGAAACCCGAGCTTATAAAAGAAGTGCTGGAGCAGAGCAGAAAGCGGGGGCTTACGCTGCTCGCTCCGGACAGCACGACCGGGGAGTTGACGGCGCGTCTGCTTGGGTCCAAAGCTAATCAGACGCTGCTTGAAGAAATAAAGACGGAAGCCGACCGTTTTGTGCAGACGCCTGATCCCGAGCTTACGTATTCGCTCTTTCGCGTATATGGCGATACAGGAGAGCGCTTAACGTATGAGCGCGTTTATTTTGAACGGCGCAAGCGGTTAAACGCTTTTGTCATCATGACGCTGCTTGAGCCGGACAATGCGGAATATCAAGCCGCGGCTTTTAATACGATTTGGTCGATTTGCAATGAGTTTACATGGTGTTTGCCGGCACATTTTAATGCGGGAGCAGCGAAATTAGACATTGATTTGTTTGCTGCAGAGACAGGCTTTGCCCTGAGTGAGATCCTTCTTTTATTAGGTGATAGAATACCAGATTTACTGCGTAAGCGGATAGAGGGCGAAGTGGAGCACCGGCTGCTGCGTCCGTTTTTGGAGGAAGGCCCTTACGGCTGGGAGACAGCTGACCACAATTGGGCTGCGGTATGCGCAGGGTCAATTGGGGCTGCTGCCATTTATCTTATCGAGGACGACGCGCGGTTGTCCGAAGTGCTGAAACGTGTGCTTGATGCGCTCGAATGTTATTTGACCGGCTTCGGCGATGACGGCGCTTGCGCGGAAGGCTATCTTTACTGGCAGTATGGCTTTGGATATTACGTTTATTTTGCACAGCTGCTAAAAGCCGCGACGAATGGCGGAATCAATTTATTTGCTTCGAACAAGGTGAAGGAAATTGCGCTCTTTCAGCAAAAATGCTTTACAGACGGCAATACGGTCGTAAATTTCTCCGATTCGCCATCCGAGTCCGGCATTTTTATGGGGCTTAGCTGCTGCCTGCATGGCGAGTATGATGAGGTGGCGGTGCCCGATGCGAGTCTTAGGGCCGGCTATTCTGCGGATCATTGCGGCCGGTGGGCACCCGCGATTCGAAACTTGATCTGTCTTAAGGAGGAATGGATCGAATCCGTTCATGACAAGCCGAAATGGCCTGCCGAATCGTATTATTTGCCGGATGTGCAGTGGCTTCTGTCCCGTCATATTACGGAAGATGGAGGCAGCTATAGCTTCGCGGCAAAGGGCGGTCATAATGAGGAGCCTCATAATCATAATGATGCGGGCCATTTTATCGTGCATGCGGATGGGCAAGCCTATTTAGCTGATTTGGGCAGCGGGATGTATACGGCGCAATATTTTGGCCCGGATCGGTATACACTTTGGTGCAACGGTTCCCAGGGACATTCGGTCCCGATTATCGAGGGCCTTTATCAGCAAAATGGAGCTTCATTCCTTGCAACGGTCAAAGAAGCCTATTCCAGCGAGCGATATGATCAGCTGGTACTGGAATTAAGCTCGGCTTACGGGCATCCCAAGCTTGAGCAGCTGGAGCGTCGATTCCGCTTTGTGAAAGAAGGGCTGCCGATCTTAACGCTGACCGACACTATTTTGTTTGCGGAGAGCAGCGGCGAACCGGCAGAGCGGTTCGTTACGGAGCGTTTTATCACGTTTATGGCTCCCGAGCTGGCATCAGAAGGGCGAATCCTTATAAAAGGGAAGCGTCAGCTGTCTATTTTTTATGATTATAAGGTATGGGAGCCTATCGTGACTTCCCGAAGCGATATCGATCATTTCGGTCGCGAAAGATTTTGGTATACGCTGGATTTTCATGCGGCTGCAACAGCTGGGCGGCCCTTGGCTGCTCCGTTTATTTTTCAATTTGACTCATAAAATGTAGAATGGCTGCGAGGAGAGGGAATGGGAATGGAAGAGATTAACTGGGTAAACAAAGCTTGGGAAAAGGTTCATGAGAAGGTAACGAGAACGAGTAACCGCATTGGCGCCGGATTCCCGCATGCAAGCGTGGACGGAACCTATGTGCTGGAAGCGCCCCACTGGTGGACGGCCGGCTTCTGGCCGGGATTGCTGTGGCTATTGTACCGCGATTCCGAGTCGAGAGATGAGCGTTATAAAACGATTGCGGAGGCATGCGAGCAGCAATTGGACGAGGTGCTGACCGGATTTGACCGGCTGGATCATGATATCGGCTTCATGTGGTCGCTCACGAGCGTAGCCAGATATAAGCTGCTTGGCGAGGAGCAATCGAGGAAACGGGCGCTGCTTGCCGCGAGTGTGCTAAGCGGCAGGTTTAATGTGAAAGGGAATTACATTAGAGCCTGGAATCCATGGAGCGAGAAAGACCGCAATGAAGGCTGGGCTATTATAGATTGCATGATGAATTTGCCTTTGCTCTATTGGGCAAGCGAAACGACCGGCGATCCGAGATTTAAGCATTTGGCGATGGAGCATGCCGATACGGTTCTGGCGCATTTTATCCGGACGGACGGCTCTGTGAACCATATTGTTATCTTTGATCCGCAGACGGGGGAGTTTGTAAGCGTAAACGGCGGACAAGGGTTTGCGCCGGATTCGGCTTGGTCGCGCGGAGCTTCGTGGGCGATATACGGGATGGCGCTAAGCTACCGTTATACCGGCGAGACAAGATACTTGGACGCTGCGAAGCGCGTCGCGCATTTCTTTATCGCCAATCTGCCCGAGGATGCCGTGCCGCATTGGGATTTCCGTTTGCCGTCAGACGTCGAGCGGTATCGTGACACTTCGGCAGGCGCATGCGCGGCATGCGGCTTGCTCGAGATCGCCAGGGCTGTCCCGGAAGAGGAGTCTGCCCTTTATAAGGATGCGGGAGAGAAGATTTTGTTGTCCATGTACGAGAACTACGGAGCTTGGGATGACCAGGCTGAAGAGGGCTTGATTTTGCATGGTACAAGCCATTATCCGGAGCGGAGAAACATAGATGTGCCGCTCATATACGGCGATTATTTCTTCGTAGAAGGACTGGCGCGGCTAAAAGGGAATTCCGCAACGTTTTGGTAGGATGGAGCTGCAGCATTACGGAGCAGAAAGCAGGTTGAGAATAGAATGACTGACCGCAATTATTGGCTGGAACAGATGCTGGCTATTAGCGATCCTGTACTCCGCGCACTCGCAGAGCGTCGTCTCAAAGAAATGATGCCGATTGAATGCGCAGCAGCTGCCGGAACGAATGGTGGAGATGCAGCTGCAGCATCGGCGAGCCTTTTGGCTGACCGGGCTAAGTATACGCATTTGGAGGCGTTAGGACGACTCCTTTCCGGAATGGCGCCGTGGCTTGAGAACAAGCAATTGGACGGAACCGAGGAAGTGATGCGCAGTCGTTATGCCGCGCTTGCCCGAGAGGCTATCGATGCCGGAACGGATCCGGAATCGCCTGATTACATGAACTTTAGCGATGGTTTTCAGCCGATTGTCGATACGGCTTTTTTGGCACAAGCACTGCTTCGGGCGCCTGTTCAGTTATGGGAGAAGCTGGAGCAGCATGTGAAAATAAATGTGATTACGGCGTTAAAGCAGACTCGGACGAGGAAGCCGGTTTTCTCTAATTGGCTGTTGTTTGCGGCAACGATCGAGGCAGCATTATTCAAGCTGGGGGAAAGAGACTGGGATCCGATGCGGATCGATTACGCATTAAAGCAGCATGAGCAGTGGTATTTGGGTGATGGAGCTTATAGCGACGGACCGGAGTTTCATTGGGATTATTACAATAGCTTCGTTATTCAGCCCATGCTGGTCGATGTGCTGGATACGGTAGGTGATCAGTACGAGGAATGGAACGCGATGCGAGAAGCAGTAACGGGCCGTGCCCGGCGGTTCGCCGCAGTACTGGAGCGTTTAATCGCATCTGACGGAACGTATCCGCCGCTCGGACGCTCGCTTGCTTACCGCTTCGGTGCTTTCCATAGCTTGGCTCAAAGCGCTTTGCGTGAACAATTGCCGGAGGGAATAAGCGCTGCGCAGGTACGCTGTGCACTGACGGCAGCCATACGTCGAACGCTTGACATGCCGGGCAACTTCACACCGGAAGGCTGGCTGACGATCGGCTTCTGCGGTCATCAGCCGGATGTAGGGGAGCGTTACATATCTACAGGGAGTCTCTATTTATGTTCGGCGGTATTTTTACCTTTGGGGCTACCGGGCGTACATCCTTTCTGGAGCGGAGCGGCCGAGGATTGGACCTCTCGAAAGGCATGGTCAGGTCTGTCTTTTGGAATAGATACGGCTTTGAAGTAAGGAGCGTCCGCGCTTGCAAGCAAACCTATTCTACAGCATACGATTCATAAGGAAAGGCAGACCATGGAGAAGTCCATGGCCTGCCTTCTTGCATTTAAGCATGAAGAATATTCGGGAATGGATGTCGATCCATTGGGTATTGTGTAAATTAACAGAAAATTGATTTTAAGCACTTGAAATTGAAAGCGAAAATGAGTATGATAAAAATGGTTGTTAGCACTTCAAGCTCATGAGTGCTAACGAAATAAAATAAGCGACAAATTTAGAAGGAGGCTATTTTCAATGATCAAACCTTTGGGTGAACGCGTATTGATCGAACCAATCGCGAAAGAAGAAACGACCGCTAGCGGCATCGTATTGCCGGATACGGCGAAAGAGAAGCCGCAAGAAGGTAAAGTGGTAGCAGTTGGCAGCGGTACGCTGAAGGATGGCGTTCGTGTTGCTTTGGAAGTGAAAGAAGGAGACCGCGTTCTTTTCTCCAAATATGCGGGTACAGAGATCAAATACGAAGGCAAAGAGTATTTGATTATGAAAGAAAGCGACATTCACGCGATTTTCGGATAAGCAGCCCAACTTGGGTCACATAGAAGGTAAAACAGTACAGAATAAAAGTACTTAAACTATTTTGGGAGGTTACTGATAATGGCTAAAGAAATTAAATTTAGTGAAGACGCTCGCCGCGCTATGCTGCGCGGGGTTGATGCGCTTGCAAATGCGGTTAAAGTAACACTCGGTCCAAAAGGCCGCAACGTAGTATTGGAGAAAAAATTCGGAAGCCCGCTCATCACGAATGACGGTGTATCCATTGCAAAAGAAATCGAGCTTGAAGACGCTTTTGAAAACATGGGCGCTCAGCTTGTTAAAGAAGTAGCAACAAAAACGAATGATGTAGCTGGTGACGGTACAACTACAGCTACCGTTCTTGCACAAGCGATGATTCGCGAAGGCTTGAAAAACGTAACAGCGGGCGCTAACCCTATGGTTATCCGCAAAGGTATCGAGAAAGCTGTTAAAGCTGCTGTTGAAGAGCTGAAAGTAATCTCCAAGCCAATCGAAGGCAAACAATCGATCGCACAGGTTGCTTCGATCTCATCCGCTGACGATGAAGTTGGACAACTGATTGCAGAAGCTATGGAGAAAGTCGGCAACGACGGCGTTATCACTGTAGAAGAGTCGAAAGGCTTTGTTACAGAGCTTGAAGTGGTTGAAGGTATGCAATTTGACCGCGGATATGTATCGCCATACATGATTACGGATACGGACAAAATGGAAGCGGTTCTCGACAACCCTTACATCCTTATCACGGACAAAAAAATTGCGAGCATTCAAGAGATCCTTCCGGTTCTTGAGAAGGTCGTTCAATCCGGCAAACAATTGCTTATCATTGCAGAAGACGTAGAAGGCGAAGCGCAAGCTACACTCGTAGTGAACAAACTGCGTGGAACGTTCACTTGCGTAGCTGTTAAAGCTCCTGGCTTCGGCGACCGTCGTAAAGCGATGCTGCAGGATATCGCTGCCTTGACTGGCGGTCAAGTGATCACGGAAGAGCTTGGTCTTGAGCTGAAATCGACTGGCGTTGAGTCGCTCGGTTCCGCACGTCAAGTTCGTATCACGAAAGAAACAACGATCATCGTTGACGGCAGCGGCAACTCCGCTGACATCGTTGCCCGCGTGAACCAAATCCGCGCTCAACTGGAAGAAACAACTTCCGACTTCGATCGTGAGAAGCTTCAAGAGCGCCTTGCAAAATTGTCCGGCGGCGTAGCAGTAATCAAAGTCGGCGCAGCTACAGAAACAGAATTGAAAGAGCGCAAGCTCCGCATCGAAGATGCCCTCAACTCCACTCGTGCAGCGGTGGAAGAAGGTATCGTATCGGGCGGCGGTACAGCCCTCATTAACGTATTTAAAGCAGTTGCTGCTGTTAAAGCAGAAGGCGACGAGCAAACGGGCGTTAACATCGTGCTTCGTTCCCTCGAAGAGCCGCTTCGTACAATCGCGGCTAACGCAGGCCAAGAAGGCTCCGTTATCGTTGAGCGTCTGAAAAACGAACCAATCGGCGTAGGCTACAACGCAGCTACCGGCACATGGGTAAACATGTTTGAAGCGGGTATCGTTGACCCTGCAAAGGTTACGCGTTCGGCTCTTCAAAACGCGGCTTCCGTAGCGGCTATGTTCCTGACAACTGAAGCTGTTGTTGCTGATAAGCCGGAAAAAGACAAACCAAGCATGCCTGATATGGGCGGCATGGGTGGTATGGGCGGAATGATGTAAGAATCCCCGAAATCCCTTGATATATAAGGGTTTCGAGGACTAGGTTGTCCATATTGGTCACAATTTGGTCACGCTGGAATGAATTTAGAGGTTTCGCATGAGTTCTCCGAACTTTTGTGAAGCCTCTTTTTTTCGCGTTTTGGTCACATGGAGATACACTTGTTTGGTAGTATCATCATCCTTGTGACCGAGCCTGTCCATAATCTCCTGCAAGGGTACGCCAGCTTCAGCCAAAAGCGATGTATGCGTATGTCGAAGGGAATGGGGAGTAAGAGCTTCGTTTAAGCCGGCAAGCTTTAACAACCGGTTCATGCGAGTTGCATAATGTTTAATCGTTTTTGGGTATCCCATATGCTTATCTTTGCTTGGCATGATATAACCTTTGTCGTAATAAGTTGTGCGATAGGCCATTTTAAGCTCTTTAGTTTTGGAGACATAGGACTTAATAGCATTGGTCACCATTTGGTCAACCTCGATAACCCGGGTTGATTTTTTGGTCTTGGGCGTTTGCAGTTTGTAATTAACCATATTATTTGTTGGGTTATAATATGTTTTCGTGATGCTGATCGTACTTTCTTCAAAGTTTATATCAGACTCACGCAGCACAACGAACTCTCCGATCCTCATGCCGGTATAGGCTAGTGTGAGGAATGTTTCGTAATCTCCATCAAACCCCTTCTCCAAAGCCGTTTTAAGGAACAGAGCCAACTCTTCCTTCTCCAAATACTTCGGAATGTCCACGCGGTTCTCCAGGTCATCTACAGTGGTCACCGTTCGAGGTAAACGAGTGAACTGTGTAGGATCAGCTTTAATCAAATCCTGTTCCATTGCACGCTTAAAGATCATCCTTCCAGCTCCATGCACGCCGCTGATGGTGTTATCTGCTAACCCAGACTTTTTCATATCTGTAATCGCGGTTTGGTACATTTTCTTCGTGATGTTCTTTATTGGAATCTGATTGAAATATCGGAGTAAAATAAGAACCTCATTATTACGCGCTCGAACGGTGCTCTCCTTCACGCCTCCAAGATGGGCATAGTCACTTATCCATACTTTGCTGAACGCTTCAAATGACATGTCAGTCTCTTCTATGTGCGTCCCCTTGGTCAACTCATGAAGAAGCGCAGCAGCCGCAGCTTGTGCGTCCTTCTTCGTCTTGAATCCCCGACGCTTCGCTTGCCTTCTCTTATTGGTCACTGGATCTCGCGGCAAGTCCAAGACAAATAACCACGAATCTCCATCCTTTTTTATACTGGCCATTGTATCCCTCCCAATGAATTCCTTTGCTTTATTATAAGTAGGATACGTACAAATAGAAAAGCCCCCAAGTTATGGAGGCTTACTTCAGTATGTCATAAACCATTTTTTCACCTTGGATCTATTGTCTCTTGAAACGTAACATGATGATATTTGCTCTGAACCGGAAGGATCAAATGAGAGTGTGTATTCTTTAGGATTGTACTTAGCCCGTTTCATGTTTACAATGATGTCCTGATTCACGCGAAGAAAATCTGTTCCATCCAATGCAGCAGACATTTCTTGAATATTCCGCACTAGCCGTAATGTGCTACTTTGCCTGGCAAACAAGAGATCCCTCCTATTGGCACCCAAGTGGATAAATGTTGCCTCCGACATATCCAACATAAATGCATTTTTTATGGACGTATCGATTACCGGTGCTTGCATAAATCCAAGGCCCCTTTGTTATTTGTTACAATGAGTCCAACTCCCCATTATACATTAGGTATTGTTACCCCGAATATAACGGAATATGCGCACTATTCCGTTCTTGACTGGGATTGATTTCCGTTCCATACTGTAGACAAAAGTCGAATATTAGAAATATTAGAAGAACCATGGAAGTTTATCCGATAGGTACGAAAGGGGGAGAATACGGTTATCTTAAGGGTTGTATACGCTTACAAATATGAGGAGGTTAAGAGCGGTCAGCTGTGGAATTACTTGCAACATACACGGACATTGAAACGTTTGTTCAGGTCGAATTAGGCATCTTGTACTTCATTTCGTGTACACGTCTCGGGAAGTAGCAATGCTACTTCTGCTGCCATTCCCATACATATATATCATCAATTTCACATTTGAGATAATAGGCCAGTAGTGCGGCTGTCCTAATATTCATTATGGACCTCATTGTGCAATAGTCAGATATTTTTTGTCTGCCTTTACCGGACTTATCAGCAAGCCATTGTTGATCCTTTCCCATCCGGTAAAGCAGTTCAGGAACTCGGCAGCGGACGGGTACAAGTTCCATATCCGTGCCACCTTTTTCAATTTTACGAACAAAAATAAGAACAAACGTTCCTATTTTTCGGTCGATATGCTATCATGTACTTACTAATAAGCGGCTGCATCAAAAGACAAGGGGTTGCGCGAATGGATGATAATTTACGTAAGCTGGCTTTGAATATCATTAATAAAACAGAAATAAAAGAAACGAAAAACGGTCTTATAGACTTTATTGCTTTGACTTTGCAATCCCCAGTATCAACTCGCGTAGTGTTGCATTTACAACCGGATCATCCCGGAGGTTGACGCCATATTTTTCCTCTGCCTCTCTGATAACATGTTCATATACACTTTCAGGGAGCGAAAACTCGCTCTCTTTTTCATTCCTTCCCAGCAACCAATTCGGAGTAACATCATATAAAGTAGCAAGTTTATTAAGCGTATCTGTATCAGGATCCCTGTAGTTTCTTTCGTATCCCGAAATAGCACCATTAGATATATCTAATTTTTCGGCTACCTCGATTTGTGTATACCTTTTCTTTTCTCTCGCATATTTCAATCGTTCCCCAAGCGTCTTCAACTACGGTCACACCTCCTTGTTTCTATTATCAATATATCAACATTAAGCGTTACGAATAAGTTATTGAGCGAAAAGCCTAAATTTGTTGTTGACTAAGCGAAACGCTTAATGTATATTTAACCCATGGCTAAGCGTAACGCTTAATTGGGAGGTGAGAAAATGAATAAAGTTGTCAATCAAATTGAGAAGCTTCGTAAAGAAAAAGGTATTACAAAAACACACATTGCAGAACACTGTGGACACACTGTTGCATGGTATAGCGCGATCACAAAAGGTAGACGCGGTGTTAACTCAGAAGACTTATTGTTGATTGCTGATGCCATGGGAGTAGAAATGAAGATTTCTTTTTACCCCAAACTAAGCGAAACGCTTAAAAAGGAAATAACAGCCTAATATCCATTAGTTTACGACACTAATGAAATTTATGGAAGGTGGTAATTAACAATGGGATATTTCAAGAAGACGAAAGAGGAAGCTTTATCTTATGCCCGTGAACGTGCGCAGCGTTTAGGTAGCGACCAAGTAATTATGGAAGTTGATGGCGGCTTTAGAGTTGGTTCAGAAAAGAAGATGTACTTCTTTTATCCAAAGTCACTATTCTGGCACGTTAGAACCATTTATTAAAGGAGGAATAACCATGAAGTTAGTATTCATCGAAAACAACCGACCAGTTACAGACAGCCTCACGGTAGCTGAGACATTCGGAAAGCGACATGCAGATGTGATGAGGGATATACGAAACCTCGAATGTAGCGAAGAATTCAATCAACGCAATTTTGCACAGATCAACTATCAAGATGAAATGAACCGTTCTTACCCAAAATATCTTATCACTCAGGATGGATTTTCTTTTCTCGTAATGGGGTATACCGGCAAAGATGCGGCTCGCTTCAAAGAAATGTACATCGGTGAGTTTAATCGGATGCGTGACGGGCTTAACAACGACATTGAAAAATTCCTGTACAACCCTGACACGATAATCCAAATCGCTCAGAACTGGAAAGAAGAGAAACAACTCAGGCTGCAAGCGGAGGCAAAGATTGAATCGGATCGTCCTCTTGTATTGTACGCCGAATCGATGCAGGTATCGAAGGACGCCATCCTCATTAACGACATGGCAAAGCTTCTGAAACAAAACGGAATCGACATTGGTGAGAAGCGACTATTCCAATACCTTCGAGACGAAGGGTACCTCATTAAGGGTGGCAGCGAATACAACATGCCGACTCAGCGATCAATGAATCTCGGAATTATGGAAATCAAGTTAGGCCAACGATCAAGTGCCAGCGAAGGCGTTAAAATGACTCGCACAACCAAGATTACAGGCAAAGGTCAGATTTACTTCATCAATAAATTCCTGAAAAAAGAATCTGCATAAGGAGGCCCACCCATGAAAGAGTATCCACTACTACTATCTGCATCCCACGTTGCTGAAATCTGCTCCTGTCACCGCTCGACAGCTTACGAAATCATGAAGGAGCCGCACCGTCCGGTATGGAGACACGGCAGCAAGGTTCGCTTACACCGTGATCTATTCTTCGCTCAACTTGAGGAAGAATCCCAAGCTAACCGAGTAGGATGAAACACGCAATTCACGCCATACGCACCTTCCTATCTGACATAAGGTATATGGCGCAACACAGCAAACTGAATCGCATCATCGACTTTATCGAAAAAGAGTTACCCATTATCTACTCAGAAATGGTGAAAGGGCAGCAGAGAATTGAAGAGCTTGAATCGAGAATACGGGAATTGGAGAGTGAACGGAATGATTAGCGGATGGAAAGCAAGTGAATTAAGAAGCGAACTTATTGATGCTAGAGAGTTAGATACTTGGCTTAGAAACAGCGGCGACGAAATAATCATCGATATCAATTTTTGCATGGTGGATACATCCCATGCTGGAGTATTACCTCAATGCTTAATCATCTACAAGGAGGCTTGAACAAGATGATTTTCAAGAAAGGTGACAAAAGGCTTTTAACAAGTCCGCTGACGATTAGATCATCTTATTCCATTGGAACAATACCAGCTGGCGAAATCATCGAAATTCAGCAGGTAAACGAAAGTAATCGTCAAGTTTTGGTTGATAACGTTTGGATGCATCAATCACGAATTTATGAGTGTTCAATACCTGTAGAGGAGGACTAACATGGAAAACCCAATCATAACCGCAGGAGAGCGCCATAACAACAGCATCCCTTATCGCCGTCCAATCGATCTATTCAAGCCCTGTGAATGCGGCCGCTTTGAAAGTGTAGCGCTATTCAAAGGCAAGCAGCACCTTTGCGAAAAGTGCCTAAAAGGAATATTGGAGGTTGAGCTCTTATGAACAAAGTCCAGCCCGTATTCGGTCCTAGACCAATCGTGCGCAATCCCCAACAAGGGCAACCATTCGAAAGAAAAGGAGAGATTCGAGTATGAGTGAAAAGATGAAGCTTCCGCGCGAGGTTGCAGAAGCGATTGAACATATTCGCACAGCTGACCTGACAGATTACTACATCATCGGTGAAGCATATCGAGGGGTAAGCCGCAACCCTCATATTAAGACGATCATTAGTTACATTCGGGCCAACACTGGCGATTGGGACGAAGAGCACGAGAAAGGTTACACACACATCATGAAAGCACTGGTCAACGGATATGAGATTGAGGGGGTAAACGCATGACATACATTCCAAGTCTAAACAAACCGGTTGAAGCCGACGAAATTAATCAGCACATCAACACTCTGTACCAATGCAAGAAAACAGGAGTATGGGACATGGAAGCCGTTATGCGCTGGCTAAAGATTAACCTTCCTCAAATGGCAGATGCAGCGGATTGCATGGCAGGGTTCATTGATGATCAATTCCCAGGTGCTGAGTATGAAGCAGAAGTTGTAGCAGCTGAAGGGCAAAGAGAGCTTGTGTGGGGCATGAACAGAGTGATTGATAAGGAGAGTGGGGCAGCTTGAGGAAGTGCTACAGATGCAAAGGTCACGGCGGAGGTTATGAAACGTGCTACGGCATATACCCTGACATAACTTACGACTACGTTGAAATAGGAGATTGTGAACGATGCAACGGAACTGGCGAAATTGAGGATGAACAAGAAGAATGGGACGAATTGGAGGTAAAAATATGATAAATCCACGTTTTCAACCAGGCGGCGATAAATACGAGTCAATCCGCGAAGACGAACGCCGCGCCTTTTACGATCGTGTAGAAGCTGAGAAAGAAGAAATCAGATCCGCGATAAAAACCGTAGTCAGCTGCTGGACTGAAAATGAGATCGAAGCCGGCAACGTTCCAACGTTTGAACATTTCATCGATGAGTATTTCGAATGGGATCACCAAGAGTTATACCCAATAATTATCGCTGAGATGGAAAGGGTGGAAAAGATCATTGAGAGTGAAAAACGAGGACGTATATCGGGAGTTAGCTAAGCTATCAAAATCAGCAATAACTCGCATGGTTTACGCTAAAAATCACGCTAAATGGTATAAGCAGGCAAAGAAAAAAGAGCAGTTGCACCTGCTCTCAATCGGACAAGAAATAAATTAATGTACGTCCATCCTACTATAAAGGCAGGCGAATTTCAATGACATTTGTTGAGTATCACGGTGAGCAGTATATGCAAGTAATGGAACACTCCGCTATTCGGCCACATGGAAGAGATCGGGTAAAGGTGCTGACGTTTGAAGAGGATGGCACGGTGCTATGCAAGTTGCGGACGGTTAAGCCAATGTTTTACGACACGGTAACGAGTGTGTTTGTGAGAGCGATTGTTCAAGGAGGTTAGGCGATGGAAACATATATGTCCTACGTTGTTAAGCACAAAGACGGATACATGGTCAACGTTCATTTTAAATCAGTTGAATCTATAAAGTTTGCGCTCAGATTCAATCACGTAGAAGACTTTAAAAATTTTATGATCGGTCACTATAAGCCAGAGAATCCAGAAGATTACTATTTACAGCCAATTAAGACCACATATGAGGAGGTAGAAAGCGATGGATGATCGCGAGATTATGAAACGGCTGCAGGATCCGTTCCTGCCAGATGAAATTGAGTGGCGTGTAGGCTCCACGAACGGCGATAAAACGAAAGGAATTGCACTGGCATACGTGACTAACCGAGCGATTCAAAACCGCTTAGACGAGGTGTTCGGCGTGTTTGGATGGCGCAATGAGTTCCGGGAGTGGAAGAACAACAGCCAGCTATGCGGAATCAGCGTGAAAGTGGATGGCGAATGGGTGACAAAGTGGGACGGAGCTGACGACAGCAACATGGAAGCCGTTAAAGGCGGTCTGTCGGATGCGATGAAACGCGCTGCTTACCAATGGGGAATCGGGCGTTACCTCTACAACTTGGAAAGCGTATGGGTTGATCTTATACCGGCTGGTAAATCACACAAGATGAAAGCTCCTCCTAAACTTCCTGCATGGGCGTTGCCTGAAGGATATTCATATGGCGTTAAGCCAGTTGTTGAACCGCATCAGGATATACCGCCGCCAGCATTAAAAGCAAAGTACGAATTGTTCAAAGGCAGCATGGAAGGGTTTGAATCTTGGGTATCCATGATGCAAGAAAAGGGCCGTAATTACCGTGAAATGGAACACATATTGCAAGAGGGATTGAACAAGAAAAAGGAGAGTGCTTAGATGTTGAACCGCGTTATTTTGATTGGCAGACTTACGAAAGATCCTGAGATGCGGTACACCCCTGCGGGGGTGGCCGTAACTCAATTTACTCTAGCGTGTGATCGTCCGGTATCGCAAGGCAAAGAAAAAGAAGCGGATTTCATCAATATTGTTGCATGGCGGCAGCTTGCAGAAACGTGTGCGAATCATCTGAAAAAGGGTCGTTTAACCGCGGTCGAGGGGCGCATACAGGTCCGGAATTACGAGAACAACGAGGGCAAACGGGTATACGTCACTGAGGTAATCGCGGACAACGTGAAGTTTTTGGATACGAACAAGGACGGATCGCAACGAGCTGATAGACCGGATACAGCAAGAGACCCGTTCCAAGACGATGGAAAGCCAATCGATATCAGTCCGGACGATTTGCCATTTTGAGGAGGTTAATCTATGAACCTTGAGTCTCACATTTTTGAGATTAGTAGATTGCGAAGGGAAGCCGACAAGCTTCCCGACGACAATCCCGGCGCACTCATGAGCAAGATTGAATTGTTAGCACGCTGTCTCGTTTTCATCGGTCGCCTCTCAAGCCACCTAGACGGTACATACAAGCGCATTTACGCCAAGAGGAAGTATGAGCAAGCGTTAGCGGTCACAAGGGCTACAAAGGACAAGCAGGCGCATGCAGAGATCGCAGTTAAAGAGTTACGTGAGGAAGAAGCACAATCATACGAGGATATGAACCGCTGGCGTAATGCATTCCAAAGCACGACAGAGGAGATCCACTCGCTCAAGATGCGAATGAAGCAAGACTTCCAGATAGAGGGGGCTAACCATGTTTCAACTCAACGCGGTTCCCAAACCTCAGCATAAACGGAACAGGCCGACAGCTAAACAAAGGGGTGCGATAAGTACCCCGGTTCGTCGGCAGTTGCGCGAAAGATCGCTTGGAGTATGTGAACGTTGCAAATACGCACTAGCAACCGAAGCAGCTCACACGCTCAGACGATGGAGAGTAGAGGAACGAACCACTGTTCTGGAGCTCGTACATTTATGCCACGATTGCCATTACCACTGTGATAATACGCACGATGGACGCAAGTTTCTGGAACAATTCCGCATTTCAAGAATGGAGGAATCGAAATGAGCGCAATCAACCATAAACGGATCATTCACCAAGCTTCTCAAGATCATATAGAAATGGCCTCAAATGGACTGAAAAATTATCTTGAACGTGTAGAAGCGTCATTCCTTATCAAAGCTATGTGCGACAGTCTGATACTGGCATTGAAGGACAAAAATCATCTAGTAACGGCCTTGTATGAAGAGATAGACAAGATGAAGGAGCTGGCGAAATGAACCAATTAGAAGAAGTTATAAAGAGAGCAAAAAGGGATATAGAACTCAAGTACGTTTACGTGATGATGCCGATTCCGCAGTTACAGACTCTATTAACTGGATTGGAAGAGTTGCAACGAGAACTAGAAGAAAAAGACGATGCGATTGCGTACGCTATGAATCAAATTCAGATTAAAGAATCACATATCCGCAAGATGGAGGAATCACATGAGCCATCCTGACGAGTCCGGTAATGTTCAGTATTACAAAGCACCACTTTACATTACCATTCGAATCCATGTGAAAGCGCACTTTATACGATTCTTAGCGAATGCTGATGCAATTTGGTGGATGTTGAGGAATAGGAGGTAAGGGGCTACCCTTCCTCCTTATCTGTCAAATTCGCCTTAATCCATTCTTTCAATGCTTTATTAATTTGCTGGCTGACGGATCGATCATCCTGTTCGGCCAGCTTTACCATACACGCATGAACCTCTGGATCGAGCGTTATGGCGGTTCTCACCTTATTAAACTGTTTCATTGTCATCACCTGTATCATATTTTATCACACCAAAAAAATTTTATGCACAAATATCAAATTGTATATACAAAAGTATGATAGTATATGATACAATCAGATCAAAGGAGGCGAACGATATGAAAGAAACAGCTAGTGTCGTGATGCGAGTGGACAAAAATTTTCTAGAGCGCATCGATCAGAAGTGCAAGCGTGACGGGTTCCTGACTCGCACCGAGTACATTTTATACCTGATTCGCAATGATGTAGCGGAAAATCGGGCGGTGTAGCCGTGTCGGGATACATAAGCCTTCATCGGGATATTCAGAAGCATTGGCTCTATGAGGAAGAAAGGGTATTCAGTAAGTATGAAGCGTGGCTAGACATTCTGATGCGAGTCAATCACACAGAAGGAAAGGTAACGCATAACGGTACGCTGGAGATCGTGCAGCGAGGTTCAACGATTTGGTCAATGGGCGATATGGAAAAGCATTGGGGATGGTCAAACCGAAAAGTTAAGCGGTTCTTAGATTGTCTCGTTGCTGACCAAATGCTGACCTATAAAAGCACCACCAAAAAAACGTATCTAACCGTTATAAACTATGACATTTATCAAGATACAGGGAAACCAAAAGCACCACCAATGCACCAACAAAGCACCGCTGAAGCATTTCAAAAGCATACAAACAATAATGTTAATAATTTAAATAATTATTCTTCTGAAGTAGTAGTAGAGAAAAACGATCCCAAAACGGCAATGGATGCCTATATCTTTTCATTCAAGAAATTGCAATACAACGGGCACATTCAAAATTACGTCATGAACCTTTTGGGCAGGGGTTACAAAGATCCATTTATCCGCGAGGTTTTCATGCAGATGGGCGCAAACGGGGTTACAAATCCTAATGTCGAGTACATGAGAAAGATTGCGGAGGATTGGATCACGAAAGGAATCAGTAACAGAGAAGAAGCTGCTAAACATAAAGAAGCTCAGAGGGAAGGTGTGAACAGTGGCAGGGCTACAGAAAGCATTCGACAAGGACCTCATGTTGGAAATGCTAAACCGAGCGAGGGCCAATCAGGAGTCCTCCCGAGCAAGTGGGTTAAGTTCGATAAAGACGGAAACCTCCTACCAGTGTCAGGAATGCAAGGATAACGAAGGCTATTTCGTCAAAGTAGAAGAAGAAATGTCCGTTAAAGGCGTTCCAACTATGGTTCCTATGGATCGGTGGGTAGATTGCAAGTGCAAGCGGAACCGGGATATAGGGCGAACTTTCAAGAGCAGCAAGATAACAGAGGAATTTCTACTCAAACGGTTTGAAAATTTCGGTTTAGAACGCAGGCCTGCCATCATTCGCTCAGCATTCCAAACGGCTAAAGTATATGCGGACAACTTTCAACAGTTGCGGAATTCGAGAGAGAACAGCATTTGCTTACTCGGCAATCCTGGCAGCGGAAAAACTCACCTACTAATGGCGGTGGCAAATGAGCTGATGAATCAAAACGTCAAGGTTCTGTACTTTCCATGGGTGGAAGGATTCAACGAGATCAAAGACGATCTTAGCCAAATGGATGAACGGATAAGCCGGCTTCAAAAAGTGGATGTGCTATTCATCGACGACATGTGGAAGGGTCGCAAGTCTCCGACAGAGTTTCAGATCGAACAAGCCTTTGCAATCATCAATTACCGTTACATGGAGAAGAAACCAATACTTATATCGAGTGAACGCAGCATTGACCAGATGTGCGACATAGACGAAGCGTTAGGCAGCAGGATCAACGAAATGTGCAAGGACTTCCGCATCGTTATGAAGGGTGGTAGGGAACTGAATTACCGCTTGAGGGAAGAAGAAGTCCAATGGGAGCTGCTTTAGCAGACTGAGGGAGGAAAAGTAATGGATTACAAAATGAAGAAGATGGAGTCAATAGCAGAAATTCTTAAATCATATACACAAGACAACGAAGGACCGTGGCAGGTTGCCTATAGCGGAGGGAAAGATTCAACAGTAACTCTAGCGCTGGTCATAAGAGCTCTGTTGATGCTAAAGCCTGAACAACGAAATAGAACGGTTTATATCACATCAGCTCAGACGCATTTAGATCTTACAACGGACCCGACAAAACAAAGGGAATTTGAAAAAATACAGGCATTGGTAGACAAGCATAACCTTCCAGTTGTGATTAAGGAGGTAGAAGCCAAACCGAGCAGCAGCTTTGTATATTGTGTGCTGGGCCTAGGCTACCCACTCCCAAGAAACGATAGTCGCGAGAGATGGTGTACACATAAGATCAAAAAAGAACCACAAGCCAAGTACATGAAAGAGCTCAACCCGTCTTTAGTGGTTATCGGTGTTAGAAACTCGGAAAGCGCAAGTAGGGAGAGGAAGATAAAAGAACTACTTTCTGAGGGATCAGAGTATTACGGAGATAACGGTACGTTCATGCCGGTTGTTAAATTCACAGTCGAAGATATTTGGGAATACCTCTCAAACGATAAAACACCTTGGGGCGATGCTGAAGAAATAAGCCAACTATACAAAGATGCAACAGGCGAATGCGGTTTGCGCGGTAAACGGGCCGGGAAAGACGAAAACAACAAAGACGTGTGCGGCGCTAGGTTCGGTTGTGTTATATGTCCGGTTGTGAAGATTGACCATAGCACGAAAGAAATGGCAAAGAAGAAACCGTGGTTTGAGCCGTATGTTGAACTGAGAAATATCATGATCAAAATGTTCGATGTTCCTCATAACAGATCGGGGTATCGTCGAAACGGTATAAAAATGGGATACGGAAAAGGGACATTCTCCATCAAAGCAAGATCAGAATTGCTAGAACACTTTTTAAAGGCGCAAGAAGATAATCGAATCCTGTCACTGATGCACGGAGTAGAACCGCAGCCAATCATAAACGACGAGATGCTACAGGCCATATACGATCAATGGAAAAAAGATGCATCTGAAAAACCATGGTTGGAAGACGCTGAAGAGTTGGGGAGATTTTTCGAGGCATTCAACAAGAAAGCGAATGCTGAGGGTTACCAAATAGTATGGAATCACTTGTACGACACTCCACAGGAGGTAAGTGTGTGAATAAATCAGATGATTATGAATTATACGACAAAAACTTTGATGAATGGCTGCGGCGAGGATTGGAAGCGTTCGGGCTAGAGGATCATCCGGGTAGAGTAGAGCAGAAGAGGAGCGATGAATATGCGTGAGATTAAGTTCAGAGCGTGGGATGGTAAGGTGATGCGCCAAAATGTTGTGTTGGTTGATGGAAATGCCTTCAAAAATGAAGTTAGGGCAGGAAAACCAATGCAATACACAGGCCTGAAAGACCGCAACGGAGTGGAGATATACGAATCAGACATCATCCATTACGACAATGAGCGTTATGAGGTCTACTGGTCCGAAGATTGGGCAATGTTCACCGTCAAGGGATGCCAAGTCCAGGCGCTAATGAGATATGCATCATATGGAGAGGTGGTTGGAAATGTCTATGAAGCCTGAAACACGAAAGAAAACAGTTGAACGTGAAGTAGATAAGGCATGGGAGTCGTGGGAGCTGCTCCTGTACAACCGATTAATCGAGTTCGACCACTTCCTTGAAGCGATTTAGCACCAACTTTAGGGACTATGCAAGGCGGAGGACAGGAACCGAAACTATTTGACGGAAATAGAATCCGCAAGGTAACGCCTCTTGAATGCTTCGGGCTCCAATCCTTCCCGGACGAATGGTATTACAAGCTAAACGAACACGGTGTATCAGACAGCCAATTGTATAAGATGGCCGGAAACGCAGTTACGAGTCGAGTGGCTTATGAGATTGGAAAACGTCTAATGCAAGCCAATTAACCCAAAGAAAGGATGATACCCAATGACTACGCATGTGGTTATAGCAAACGATGGCGCAATGACAGGTCCAATGAGTTTATACGAAGCGTCTAGATATGCAAAGGAATTGAGAAAGCGTGGGAACTATAACGTTTACGTGAGGATGCTTACATGAAAATCACAGTAGACATTACCCCGATGGGCGCGGTTCGTATGACCGGTAGAGGAAAGTTTGTAAAGACGGATGCACAACGCTATCTGGCATACAAAACCCGAATCGGCTGGGCAGCAAGGGAGCATATTAAAGTCGCGATAGACGGACCGGTCAGCGTGAAGCTGAGATTTTACTACCCGATCCCAAAGGATTGGTCCAAAGCGAAGAAGGCCGAAGCGAGAGAGGGAACACGCCGGCCGATAGTTAAACCGGATATCGATAACGTGGTGAAAGGTTGTTTCGACGCTCTAAACGGAATCGCCTGGAAAGATGATAACCGAGTGGTGGAGGAATCAAGCAGCAAGTGGTATAGCGATCAGCCGAGGATTGAAATCGAGATCGAGGAGGTTGGGGCATGAAAGTAAGGATCACAGGACATACAGACTCAGATACAATGCCATGGTGGTACATCGATCACATCGGCGAAACGTTTGAAGTGGTCGAAGACGAAGAAAAACCGCAATACTACCTTACAGGGATACTAGAGATCGAAGGAACCGCATACCAGCGACATATTAAGAAGGTGGATTGTGAGGTGGTTGAATGACACCGATCGACGAATTAAAACAATACCTGACCAAAATGCGCCAACATGGGCTACCTGTAGTAAGTGTTGATTATGTTTTGGGTAAGTTGAGAGAGGCAGAGGTGCAGGATATGCCACTCAGACCGCCAGAAGAGTCTATTAAAGCGATTTGATAGAGTTGGACGGATAAATCTAGGGTAGAAATCTAAAGCGTCTGTATGAGGCGTATAGGAGGCGTTCAAGAGATGGATTTTAAAAAAGGTGACATAGTTAATGACGTTGAGTATGGGCAAGGAAGGATATGCTTCATTTGGTTGACGGGCAACGTCGACATTGATTTCGGTGATGGGAAGAAACTTTTAAATTGTCCGACTAAGTTCTTGAACAAAGTATCTGAATGAATAGGGAGTGTGTTCATGAAAATGGAACAATGGATTGAACAACAGATCGATAAGATTAAGAAAGATATTGAAAATCATCCAGATACGTTAAAAATTCCTGATTATACACTTGGGTGGATTGCAAGCATGCTTGAATCCGCTTGGTCACGTGGAAGGAATCAGGGTTCTAACGAGGCCTATGAGAATGTTCAAAAGTGGCGAGAAGAAACGAATGAATAAAACGTTACATAGGAGATGATCAAAGTTGAGGGACCCACCTGAGTATCGTATGGATTTTTGTGACATTATTAAGGATATAAATTAATTGTGTAAAAATGCCATAAACCCTTGATATTACTGGATTTTTTACAACTTTTGTGGTAGTATTATAGTATGGATAAAAGTACTTATCATATGGACGGAGGAATGAAATTGAGAGAAATACTAGTGGCTGAAATGGCAGAACTGGAAGCGAAAAAGGGCGAGCTGCAAGCGCAGTATTCCGGCAGCACGAACATACAGGAACGGCAGAACATCATTGACGACATTAACAAAATCGAGAAGAAGATAACGGGACTTCGCACGCAGCAGGAGATCACGCAACAGCATGAGGATCGTATGGAAGAAGCGCAGGAACGAATCAATACAGCTTTTGATGAGGTAGAGTTCGACGGTGAAAAGTACCCTATCCGCGTATTCACCAAGGACGAAGGATCGGCGCAAGTTCTACGAATCCATTTCACCAATATCCACCTCTCCCAGGAAGATGAGAACGGTAAGCGAGTGCTGGAGCTAAAAGCAGGGTACGAGGCTGATAAAAACCAGCTTAAGGAAGAGTTGAAAGAATCGAAGGAAATGGTTCAATCGCTGAAGGAACAACTTGCTCAAGCGATTATGGACAAAGAAGACCTGGAGCAGAAGCGTGATGCAGCTGTCCGGATGGCAGAAGACGCAGTACGAGCAAAAGCAGCAGCTGAACTTCTGGCAGATGAGAAGCAGAAGCACATCGATAAACTTCGTGAAGAACAAGCGATCGGAGCGAGTGCAGCGGTTCGCATTGTGACGAACGTTGAAGGTGATATGGCTGATGCTATGAAGGCTTGGAAAGAGCAGCGTCCAGCAATATATGATGTACAGCCGACTGATCCGCTGAAGAAAGTGGAGTTTAGAGCCAAACTTGCTGAAACAGACGAGGAAATCACTGACAAGTACATATACATCGGCAAGTATCGCCAACTGGACGAAGCGGAGGCCGGCCGATTTCGCCTTGAGCGAGAAGCCGCAAAAGCTGCTGCAGAAGTTGTTGAGCCCGATACACACGTTGAAGCAAATATTCCACTGGTAGTACCGCCGGTATTCCCCTTTCAAGAGGAGCCAACCACTGGATTGGTTGAACACGGCGTTGTATCAGAAAGCGATGCGCCGGTTACTCGCCGGGAGTTCAACCAGCTCACAGCCCGAGTCGCACAGCTTGAACAGTCGAAAGTAAATGCAGCTTAATATACAAATGGGGCGCTCCTGATCGGGGCGCTCTAAACAAAGGAGAATTGCAATGGAAATGGTCAAGCTTACAAGTGGGCTGCTTACTGAGAAGTACACGACGGTACATCATGAGAAAGATTACAAATTCAATGCTCCGCATACATTCGAAGTCCGGAGTGAAGATGGGGTTCTAGCGAAGATCCATTTCCAAGAGGGGCCTATCAAAGAAGCCGGCATTAACGGCGTTAACAATGAGGACTTGATCAATATGGTTATCCGCAGGCTGGAAGGGTTCCAGAATAGTGAGTTCCGTTGCCGCGAGAATGCAGTAGCGATCACCAAGCTTGAGGAATCTCTTATGTGGCTGCGCAAGAGGACGATGGACCGGGAAGCGCGAGGCGTAGAGGGAACACACACCGTTTAAATACAAAACTAAATAGGGGGAATCCGGCATGAGTAACTTCGATTGGGATAGAACGTACAACGATCTGTGTAATGAGATTGAGATTTTGGATATCCGGAAGAATGAGCTCGAGTTAGAACTAAAGATCGTCCAGCGCCGCATATTTGCAGGAGGGCCGAGAACTAAACTTGTAGCGAGTTATAGCGGTATGCCATCAGGCAATTCGGATGATACACCATTAAACCAGTTGTGGCCAATGGCTCAAACCATTCAAGCGACGATTGATGATGTAATCGACATTCTAAGCCTCAAGCGTGAAGCCAAGAGACGCATGGAGGAAAGGATGAGTAAGTTCGATACACTGGAGTACAGAGTCGCTTATATGCGAGATGTGGAACGTAAGACGATAGCGGCGATAGCTACCGAGCTCCAATACTCATACGATTGGATAGCGAGGATCAGCAGCAAATTGAAGCGCATGAAACAAACGGCAATGATAGGATAAACTGTACAAGATAGTACAATCCGGCGTAGACAATTTGTGTTATTCTACTTATAGGTCATTCATGCCGGATGAACCAAATGCGGACGCGGATTGGGATCACAGGCCGACCGCGTTTGCATATTATGATGGTGATAGGCACATAGTGCTTCACATATAAAATTCAAACAATCCTGCAGCCAATGTATCCCAATGCATTGACGCGACAAGTAATGCTCTCGCAGTAGCCGCCAAATGGCGGTTATTTGCGTTATAAGGAGTGGAATACAATGCGAACAAAACAACCGTTATCTTTTTGCATTATTGGAATAGCTGCAATGATCATAGGTGTAGGAATTGGAGTAAGTTACGTTGTTAGGAACATGTAGTGACCGACCTGGACGCCATTAGCATATATGCAGTATGTAATCTAATCCTGTGGCGTATAGCCATGTGGGCATTCTTCGGGAGAGGAGATGATGAATGATGGCATTGACTGATAAGAAGAAGCTATTCGCTGACCATTACTTAGTTCTTCTCAATGCCACAGAAGCTGCGGTAAAAGCTGGATACAGTGAGAAGACAGCTTACAGTCAAGGTAGCAGATTGTTGAAAGATGTTGAGGTTCACGCGTATATAGAGGAAAAACAGCAGGTCAGAGCTGAAAAACTATCTGTTGACGCTGATTGGGTGTTGAAAAGGTTGATGGAAATATCAGATCGTTGTATGACAGCTGAACCGGTTATTGAGTTTAACCCCGATACTCGGCAGATGGAAGAATCGGGAGAATATAAGTTTGATAGTACAGGAGCCAACAGGGCGACTGAGTTGATAGGAAAACATTTAGGGATGTTTAAGGATAGTCCTAATGTGAATGTGAATGTAGGCGTCACAATAACGGATGATATCAAATGACCAGGCTATCTAGCGTCATTGCTCCATCGTTCCACACGATCCATAAAGACATTAAAGCCGACGCTCACACTCATTATTGGCTCGGGGGCGGTCGTGGATCCACAAAATCCTCTTTCGTGGCGATTGAGATCATCTTAGGCATCATGTCCGATTCAAATGCAAACTGCATTGCCTTGCGTAAAGTTAAGGACACGCTAAGAGATTCCGTTTACGAGCAGCTATCATGGGCCATTGAAGTGTTAGGCGTTGACGATTACTGGCATAAGAGTATCAGCCCGTTAGGGTTAACATACAAGCCAACTGGACAGCAAATAAGGTTCAGAGGCGCTGATAAACCAAAGAAGATTAAGTCCATTAAGTTCTCTAAAGGTTATTGCAAGTTTCTGTGGTATGAAGAAGTCGATGAATTCACCGGCATGGAAGAGATCCGGATGATTAATCAGTCTCTAATGCGTGGTGGCAAGAAGTTCACTGTATTTTATTCCTACAATCCACCGAAGTCAGCTAACAACTGGGTCAATGCTGAGGTGCAACTCACTCGTTCAGACCGTGTAGCGCATCACAGCACCTATTTAAGCGTTCCGCGTGAATGGTTAGGTGAACAGTTCATTGTCGAGGCCGAACACCTGAAATTGACGAAGCCAACGAGCTACGAGCATGAATACTTGGGATCGGTAACCGGTACAGGTGGTGAAATCTTTGATAACGTCCAATGTCGCAAGATTAGCGACGAAGAGATCGAGGACTTTTACAACATCAAGCGCGGCCTTGACTATGGTTATGCGATTGACCCGCTAGCTTACGGCGTGATGCACTATGACCGGAAGTACAAGCGGTTGTATATATTCCATGAGCTTTACAAGGTTGGGCTATCCAATCGGGCAGCCTATGAACACATCAAAGAAGAGAACAAGAATAACGAAGAAATCATAGCTGATTCAGCGGAACCAAAGAGCATTAGTGAGATGCGGCAATATGGTTTGCGGATCCGTGGCGTGAAGAAAGGGCCGGACAGTATTGAGTACGGCATAAAGTTCCTGCAAGACCTGGAAGCCATTATCATTGATGATACACGTTGCCCGGAGACAGCGCGGGAGTTTTTGACGTATGAGCTTGATAAAGATGCTAACGGCAATTTCAAAGCCGGTTACCCGGACAGAAACAACCACAGTATTGATATGGTTCGATATGCCATGAATGACGAGGCAAGAGAGTTCAGGGATCGCAAACCAGCGGACGAGAAGAAAGAAGCTCGGAGGCAGCGCGGATATCAACAAATGGATGCGTTTATCCGGTTCTAAGGAGGATCAATATGGAATTACTACTAGGCGCGGCGATTATGCTTGCGCTTCTTTTGTTGTGTGCAGGGAGCTTCTACGTGGGCTATACAACGGGCAGGAAGCGCACACCTGATAAAGATCTAACACCCGATCAGCAAGATCTTAAACGGCGGCGTGAGCGGTTTGAAGATCATTTTAACCGCATATTCGCATATAGCCCAAGGAAAGGAGGGTAAAGATTGGCAGACGCACAGAGCATATACAATCTTTATCAGGCAGGCGTGAACTACAACAATCGCTTGGAGCCAAACTATTATGATGATGTTGATACGAGCGTGGACATGTTCCAGGGCAAGCAATGGCGAGGACTTGAGCTAGACGAGGATAGCGACTTACCGCAGCCGGTCCTAAACTTCATACGAAGGTTTGTCACGTTCTTTGTTGCATCGTTAACCACGTCGAACCTAAAGATTCACCTATCGCCTTACCTTCAATCAACCGGCGTGACCATCGAAGGCATGTCGAACGTACAGGTTACCGAAATGGTGAACAGCCATATCGAATTCTTGCTAGAGAAATTCAAAATGGAATTCAGGTTGCGTGAGGCATCCTTTGACAGCGCCATAACCGGCGACGCTTGCGCTCATTTTTACTTTGATACATCGATCAAGCCATATGGGGCCGAATCGGGAGACATTGAGGGCGAGATCGTCATGGAGCTGGTTGATGGCATTAACATCATATTCGGCAATCCGAACTGCAACGAAACCGAGCCGCAGCCTTATATCTTGGTTGTGGGACGTGATACCGTTGACAACCTTCGTAAAGAAGCAATTGAACAAGGCATGAGTGAAAATGAAGCCGGTCAGATTGTCTCTGACAGCGATTATCAGTGGCAGTTAGGCGCAAACGGACAGATCGAGAACGAAAACGTAGACGAATACGGTAAAGCATTGTTCATTTACTGTTACAAGCGTAATGAGAACGGCACGATCAGCGTAGCCAAGAGTACTCCGACTGTCATGATCTTTGATGAGATTGACACTGAACTTTCGTATTATCCGATCGCGTGGCTAAATTGGGAGAAGCAAAAGAACACCTATCACGGACGTAGTTTGGTCACTGACTTGATCCCGACGCAGATATTCATCAATAAGATGGCGGCAATGATCATGTACCACTTGATGATGTCCGCATTCCCGAAGCTTGTATATGACGAGAACTTATTGCCTGATGGCGTAGATAATCGCGTAGGGCGCTCCATTGCCGTTGATAACATTGGAGACAGGCCAATGAACACGATCATTGACCAAATTCAGCCGGGCAATATGTCGCCGCAGATCATCCAAGCGCTGGATACGATTGTCGGTTATTTCAAGGAGACAGCCGGCATATCTGACGCAAGCATAGGTAATATAGAAAACCCGAAGAACACCAGCGCACTCATAGCTATTCAGGAAGCAACGTCTATTCCGCTTGGAAATGTTGCAGCTAACATGAGCGAGTGGATGGAGAACGTCGGTCAAATCCTTATTGACATGATGGGCACCTATTACGGCATCAGGCCACTTGTCATGAAACAAGAAGGGCAGAGGTCGCTCCACGAATTCGACTTTAGTCAACTTAAAAGCATGTGGCTGAACGTTGGGTGTTCCGTTGGAGAATCGACGAAGTACAGCGAGATCACAGTTATTCAAACGCTGTCTAATCTTCTGCAAGGCGGTTATATCGACTTCATGCAATTCCTTGAGCGTGTACCGGATGGTTACGTCACGCAGAAACAGGAATTGATTGACGATATTAAGATGCGCATGGGTATGCAGCAGGAGGAAGCAGAGACGGAATCCGAGGAAACTGCACAAGCGCAGGAAGATCCGCTGGCATCGTTGAGCGACGAAGAGTTGGTGTACTTTAGCCAGCAGCCGCCGGAGGTTCAAGAGCAATTACTAGCACAGGCAGCAGGAATGTAAAGAAACCGTCATGTCGTATGACGTAAAACTAGGCACAACAATCCCTCACCATGGGACGGAGGAATAAGCGTGGACGAAGACGTAATTAACATTTTTGAGGAAAATGACTTCCCTAACGAGGAAATTGAAGATACCAACGACAATGAATCGGAGGGCGAAGAAGAGGAAGACGAAACGGAAGAAACCGACGGCGAAGAAGATGCCAAGGAAAACGATACCGACGATGATGACGAGGAAGAAAGCGAAGAGGAAGAGGATACCACACCGAAAACCTACCGCCTGAAAACCAAGGAGAATCATCAAGAGGTAGAGGCCGAGTACAGCGAGGAAGAACTTGTTTCTCTTGTTCAGAAGGGCAAGGACTATGAGCGCGTAAAGCAGCAGGTCAACGATTACAAGAACGATCCGCGCCTGACGTTTATCGGTCGGCTGGCTAACGAGCAGAACATGACCGTTGAGCAGTATATACGGTGGCATGACGATCAGCAGTACAAGAACCAGCTGGAGGAACTGCTTGATGCTGGCGTTCCGGAAGATGTAGCCAAGGAAGTTGTCGAGACGCGCCGAAATAAGAACACGCCGGAGCCGGAGCAGACGCAGGACGAGAAGGACTTGCAAGAATTCTTGACCTATTACACCAAGGTTAACGGGCGAGAGTTCGGAGAAAGCGACACTCTTCCTGCCGATGTAGTTAAGGCTGTACAAAGCGGTACGCCGCTTAAGATCGCATACATGGAGCATCTGATTGAACAGAAAGAGCAAGCGAAAACCGAGCAAAAGAAGCAAGCGGAGAAGCAGGAAAAGAAGCAAGAGCACAAAGAGAAAGTCAAGCAGAAAGCACCGGTAAAGGGCGTTGGCAAGAATGGAAACGGTAAGAGTCCGAAGAAAGATGCACTCTTTGATGGACTGTTCGATGAATAAAAATAACACACGGGAGTGGTAAAAAATGGCTGTAAATTTAGCTGCGAAATATTCAAGCAAGGTAGACGAACGATTTAAACTTATGTCGCTGACGGAATCGGCAGTAAATAAAGATTATGATTGGGTCGGCGTACAGACGGTTAAGGTATACTCCTTCCCGACTGTAGCGATGAACGATTACGCAAGAACGGGCACGAACCGTTACGGCGTGCCTACGGAGCTGCAAGACACTGTACAAGAAATGACACTGGCGAAAGACCGTTCCTTCTCCTTCACAGTGGATAAAGGCAATGAACTTCAATCTGCAGGCGCGCGTAATGCAAACAAAGCGTTGTCCCGGCAGATTGATGAAGTGGTTTTGCCTGAAATCGACATTTACCGCCTCAGTGTCATGGCTACCCAGGCAACTACAGCCGGCGGCACGGCATTAGCTGTAATCACGGCTTCGAATGCGTATTCCAGCCTGCTTGAAGCTACCGAGTATTTCGGTGACAACAAGGTTCCGCAGGGTGGCCGTATCGCCTTTGTTAAGCCGTCGTACTATAACTTCCTAAAGCTAGACAACAGCTTCATCAAAGCGTCTGAGATTGCTCAGAACATGTTGATCCGTGGTCAAGTGGGCGAGGTAGACGGAATTAAAATTGTCATGGTTCCGACATCGTACCTGCCAGCTAACACGGAGTTTATCGCGGCGCATCGTTCAGTTATTACAGCACCGGAGCAGCTGCGTGAGCTTAAGATTCACACGAATCCTCCAGGCATTAATGGCCAATTGGTAGAGGGCCGCGTCATTTACGATGCATTCGCTCAATCGCAAAAGACGAAGGGTCTGTACGTACACAAGAACGCATAATTAACGGGGCAGGGTGTATAAACGCTCTGCCCTTTTTTTATTAAGGAGGAGTGAATTAGATGTATGTATATGGCGAATTAGAGATAAAGGCCGGCACAAGTCAAATAGGTTCGGTTGACGTAACAAGTCTTCCAGCACTTCCAGCAGGAACGAACAATATCGGTGACGTAGATCTAGCAAGTGTTCCAGTTGTCGGCGCACATGGGAATGCGTGGAATGCGGCGGCGGTATTGGCCAACGGAACATCACCGGGAATAGATTGTCAGTTTACCGCCAACGTGACAGCGTTTGGCAGTGTGGACGCTGCGACAGATATTAGCGTCGAGGTTTCACAAAATGGGGTTAACTGGTATAACTCATTTCTAAAAGCGGTATTAGCAGGTGCAGGACACTTTTATATATCTGTGCCCAATCTAGGAGCACGGCATGTAAGACTTTCTTCGTCTGCTGCAGCAACGATCACTGCAACGATTGCCGGTAAAGGTTAAAGGAGGGCGCATCATGAGAACATTCAAAGCAGAAAACGGAAACACATTAACGGCTATCGACGATATTCAAGCGTCTGCTATGATTCGCGGAGGCATGACTGAGATTGCGGGCGAGGAATTCTCCTGCAAGCATTGCGATTTCATGACGGATAGCAAGGGCCAGCTAATGACCCATTACCGATCTAAACATCCCAAGGGGTGATAACCAATGACACTACAAGAAATACTGGACATGATCGCGCTTAAGTACCCGCATGCACTGACAAATGCGCAGGTAATCAGCATGATCAACGACGTTCAACGGCGGCTATTCCGCACGATATATAAGCCGGTCACCGCAGACGTGTACGACATCATAGCAGACAATCCCTTTTATCCGGTTGATTATTCGTCGCCAAGCCAAACCACACTCGATGTGGTGGTCAACGGCAAGGAATACCCTTACCAGGACATCAACCTTTCCTCTCAGAGCTATTACTATTACATCGAGGACGATAACACCATAGGGCTTTATCCAACGCCTACAACGAGCATTACAGCTGGTCTGACGGTGTTTCACTATAAAGACCCGGCGACGCTAACAGAAAGCAATCTAAGCGCCTCCCCTGACTTTGATGCAGATTGGCATATGATCATTGTTTATCGTGTATGCCGTCAGATTGCCGAGATTGCGCAAGACGGTGATATGGTTCAGAACTTTACGGCAGATAGCAACACAATCGAGACGGAATACAGACGGTCAAAGAGGGCGCGGCAGACGCGCGTACAGGACGTATACGGAGTAGGAAGGCGGTGGGCCAGCAGGTGACACAGGCATCGGAACAGATTGCAAAACAGTTTGCGGCGGCAGCTAATGTTAAGAATATATGGGGTAGTATCCTCTACAACGTTAAGGCATATGGCGCTAAAGGCGACGGGGTAACGGCCGACCAAGTTGCAATACAAGCTGCGATTGATGCTTGTACTGCTGCAGGTGGAGGAGTTGTTTACGCACCTCCTGGGACATACTTTATTAGCGCAGATAACTTTATAAACGTGAAGCCAAACGTAGTACTTCGTGGTTCTGGATATTCAACTCGTTTCGTTTCGGGAACGGGAGGGAAATCCGGCAATCACATATTTGTATACTTAAAAGATAATGCAGCTATTGAAGATTGTCGCATCTCTGGTTCGGATTACGTAAAACAATCCGGCGGCGCTGATTTCATTGGATATAACAAAATAGGGATTGGTACTCAAGGTGCGGCTATAGGTAAAGGGTTCATGGTAACGAGAGTTGGATTCGAAAAATTCTTAAACAGTCATGTTTATGTGCATGATGGTCATTCAGATGTATTAGTTGAGAACTGCTATACTTTCGGTCAACAAGTAGGAGTATATGCAGACGTAGATTCAACAAACCTTGTAACGAATTGGAACGCAACGAAAGATACAAATAAATTAACAGCCGGAACACAAGTGTATTGCTTAACAAACTTTTACAATTCAGGTAGTGCAATACCTTCAACTGACGTAATTATTAAAAACGGAATCCATTTCAATATAAACGATGCATTTGCAGGCATCAGTAACAACGGAAAACGCCATGTGTTTTCAGGGAATATATCGGTAAAGAACGTAACGGGATATTATGGCGGATGGGGAATCGATATAAATGGCGGCGACGAAGTAACGGTAACTGGTAATATACTCGAAGGGTATACGGCAGGATGCCATTTGCTATCAGCCGTGAATTGCGTGGTTACTGGAAACCTGTTTAAATCCGATGTTGGTGTGTGGATTGAAAATATTGCATCTATAAAAAATACTGTCACAGGAAACACAATAAGGTTGACTGAAAATAATGCAACTATCCCCAATAAAATGGGCGTTCAGGTTACAGCGGCACTAAACAATACAATCTCTGGGAATACAATCGATGGAAACAGCATAGCCAATTCAAGAGGAATATACTTCGAATCATCTGCAATCGGCAATAACGCAACAGGTAACACAATAGCGAATACAACTACAGGAATAGAGTCTGCAAGCTCTGGAAGTGATTCGAACTACGCATACACAAACGTATTTAGGTCTGTTACGACGAGGTTTCCGAGAGCGATATTCTCTAACTTTTTTCAAAATGTTCGCGGTATTTCAGGGACAGACTCCAACGCAAACAACTTAGGGGGAAGCGTAACGGTTTCCGATGCAAACACAAGTCAGGCTGTTACGTTTACTAACGCAGAGCCGGATACGAGCTTTCGCATCATGCTCACCGTTCGTAGTGTATCAGGAGCCCCGGCAAGTGGCGCTTATGTTCCTGTTGCGCCAAGCGGCAAGGCAACGACAGGATTCACAGTTAACCTTCAATCGGCACCGGGTGCAGGAACTTCTATTACTTACGAGTGGTTTCTTTTTAGAGCGTAATCCTTTCCAGACACAAAATAATAGAGTATGATTGAGGTAAAAATTAGGTTAGGGGTCTATAAATGTTAATTAATAATAAGATCCCCATGGTAATTATCTTCGTCGCACTCTCTATTTTTGTCGGAGCATCAGTAAGTGCCATAGGGGTAAAATCTCTGTACATCATTCCCGTCATTATTCTAATGATGGTTGTTCCAAAATTAACAAAAGATGCAGGTAAGATATCTATAATAGGCATATTGTTTTTCCTGCCATTTCAAAATGTACTGGTATTTGATGTAGGTCTATTCAGTCTGAAAATGTCTCAAATCTTTTTGTTTATCGGGTTGTTATATTTGTTTATGACTAAACAACTATCAAATCAAATGGTTCCTGTGATGCTAGTTGTACCAATTCTGATGTCATTATTTAATTCCATTGATATAAATCGCAGTGTCACACTACTATTTGCTGTTATATTGTTAATCGGAATGTATATTGTCATTCGAGATATTGCCAGGATCAGCAAGAAAGAAACCATATTGAAGGTAATCATTTGGTCGGGTGTGATCTCTTCCTTGTACGGGATTTATCAATACATCGGTTTTTATATGGGCATAGATACAGGGATTCATTACTATGTGTGGGACCCTAGACCGAAAGTTAATTCATTTTCTGTACCAAACCAGTTTTCTAACTTCTTGTTGCTACCGATAGCAGTTTCCATGTATGCAATTAAGGTGTATGGGAAAAAATACATTTTGCCTTTATTGATATGCAGTTCCGCCTTAGTGTTAACCTTTTCAACAGGTGCAATCATATCACTAGTACTTAGTGTCATCATTTACGCGCTGATAGTAAGTAAGACAATGAGAAGAGTGTCACTTGGACTCGGAGCGATTCTTTTTGTTATCACATCCATTGCGTATATAGCAGATCCGGGCATTTTTAATTTAAACAAATACCAAGGTTTTATTGACGGAAGAACTACCGAACGTATCTTACTATGGGATGTAGCAACAAAAATGTTTTTAGAGCATCCGATAGTTGGGTCCGGTCTAAATACGTTTCCTCTTCACGCCGTTTATGAAATAACCTATCTTACATTTGAGCGTAACAAAGAGGTTCACAACACATTCCTAACTGTACTAGCCGAGCTTGGAATTGTTGGAATGCTATTCTTCGGAACGGCTGTAGGTTTTATCTTTTTCCAAGCGATTCGGAGGATTAAGCATACAACCGGAGAACAAAGGATTCTCGTTTCGTGTTTGTTAATCGCATCTCTGACAATGTTGATTCAATACTTTACTGATAACGGACTGTATAGTATGCATTTATGGGCAACATTTGCTTTATTGAAAGTCTATTCGGAGAAGGTCGCTAATTGAGGATCTTCTTTTTTATTTCCATTGTAATGAAGGCATAGAGGGGGCGATATCATGAACTTTCTCTCATATCACTATCACCGAATAATGAAACGAATACACAAAAGACCAGGTTCTTGGCAGACTCGGTCTTTTTTGCGTCACATGATCAAGATGAAAGAGTACGAAAGAAGGAGATACATTTGAACTACTGGCCTTCAACCAGAAAGAAACTACCGTCCCTTACCTTGCGGGAATTCCGGGGCGTGAACAAACTTGATCCTTACTCCATCAATGACGTGTTCTCACCTAACCCAATCAACCTAACATCATCCAAAACGCCTGCACTCACGGTTAAGCCGGGGTATACGCAACTTGGATCAACAATCGGAACGCGGGTACTAGGATTGGCCGCATGGAAAAACACGGAGTTACACGCTGTATTCAATGACGGCACATGGAGAAAATGGGACGGAAGCACATGGACAACGCTCAAGAGTGGACTTAACACGTCTGCAAATTGGGCGTTTTGTAATTTCAAAGCCAACTTAGGCGCGGTGAATCTCATCGGATCCAACGGAGTGGATGCGGTACAGCGTTATGACGGCAGTACCGTTCAGAACCTTTCAAACGCTCCTGCAGGCGCTAAGTTCATTGACCAACACGATAACAGGCTTTATGCTGCCGTTGGCAATATGGTCCATTATAGTGGCCTGTCGTTGGCTGATTCATGGACGCTGGTCGGCACGCCTGATGATAGTTCGCCAGGAAGCATCACGCGTGAGACGAACGACGGCGAGGACATTATCGGACTCAAGTCCGGTACCGGACATTTGACCGTATTTTTCCCGAATTCAAGTCATGAACTATACGGCACAAGCCCGAGCGACTTTGAATTCATCACCGTTGCCGAGGACATTGGGGCGATCAATGACCAAGCTATTGTAAACCTTAGTGGCGTTCTGTACTTCATCGATGAAACGGGAATCTACCAATACAGCGGCGGTGTACGGCCCCGTAAAGAGTTTTCGCGGCGGGTTCAATGGTACATCGACAACATGAACAAGACAGGAAAGAACACGGTAGCAATGGGCTCTGATGGACGTTACCTTTATGCGGCTTTCCCTATGACTTCAACAACCGCGCCGGACACGATCCTAGTCTATGACACAATTGAAGATCAATGGGACGTATGGACAGGACTCAACGCCGTACACATGCTGAAAATGGGCGACGATCTATACATGGCTGATGCGCAGGGACGTGTATATAAGATCGGAGGCACAACAGCAAACGGTGCGGCAATTAGTTGGAAGTGGGAAAGTAAGCCGCTGACAGGGCAATCCATTAGTCAGAAAATGCGGTTTACTAAGGTTTGGTTGACGTTGGATAAGCCTTCCGGCAGTACGGTAACGGTATCGATTACAAATGTTCCGGAAGCAGACAGTGGATGGACGGAAGTCGGAAGTATAAGCGTTAACGACATATCAAACAAGCGGATCCCGATAGCGCCGAGCAAGCTAGTTTGGGGCAGTTACCTGAGAATCAAGATCGAGGGTACAGGGCCATGTACGATCAGGGAAGTATCATGGGATCAAATCGAAAGTGCGGTGACATAGATGCCTGGACAGACGCCTAGTTTCAACGGATTACGCGGCGACGAATCCATAGAGGAATTGCGGGATATTGTCGCCCAGATGATGAAGACTATGAACCATATGCTTAGACACCTCAGCAGCAAGAACATAACCGAGGTTGGCGGTTGGTTCGTAGACAATACGGAGCTTGTTTCCAAAGACGGTGACGTAGGCATGTCCACAGACGATACAGGTTCCGATCCTGTGCGTTTTTTCGCCGGAGGGGTAGACAAGGAAACAGCTCCTTGGAAAGTCCGTCAGAATGGCGTCATGGAAGCCATAGGAGCGATCATAGGCAGCGCATCATCAGGGATGCGTGTCGTAATCAACTCAACGGGATTACATGCCTATGACGAGAATGGAGTTGAGCGGATAACGATTGGAACAACTCCCGCAAAAGGGGCGAAAGCTCTAATATTCAGGGATTCTACAGGGGCAGAACAGACCGTTATGACGCACGACACAGAGTCGGTTGACGGCGCTTCTCGTACCGGACAATACATCACGGCTCACGGTGCATACATTCTTCTAGGCAATGACGGAGACGTGCGAATACAAGCATCAGACGGAAAGGGTTTCCGTGCCGTATCGGGTACTCCGGAACTCAATGACGGTTTCGGCTGGAAAGTTATCGCCACTCAAGACGAAGTTGATACAAAGGCTACGGCCGGGGCTTCAACAAGCTCTAATGGAGCGCAAAGTTTGAATGGCGGCATACCAATCGGAACCTCATTAGCTACATCTAGCGGCGGTTCCGTGACATGGAATGGAATTAGCTTTGGGGCGCATTCTCACACACAAAACTAGCTTTTTTATTAGGAGGGATAACATGACAGTCGATCAAATCTCCATGCTCTGGAATGCGGTGTTTATCGCTATTCTTATTGTCGTTTGTATCATATTTGGTCGGATTCACTTAAAGATAGCAGGAATATTCACGAAATGGCGTTGGCTATTTACTTCTGTATATTTCGTTTCGATATGTTTTGTCACGATCCTATTGTGGTATGTCACGATAGGATTTTCATTTTGAAGGAGGGGTTATCATGGCCGCACTAACAGCAGAACAACTTGAAGCTGAGCTGAAACGTAAAGCCGCTGCCGGAATAGCGCCGACCAATTCGGCAAACACGGAGCGATATAATCAAATCAAAACATCTATTCAAAATCAGGTACAGCCAAAACCGGCGCAACCAGCACAACAACCATTCCGGCTTGATCCCGGTCAGTCGTATGTACGTAGAGAATTAGAGGGCGCAGGCTTTACCAATATCGGCTATGACAAGGGCCGCAACATGGTCACAGCTGGGGGAATGGACGTACTGCAGCCTGACAAGGTTGTGAATGGCTCGTCGATTGCAAGCGGCGATAGACTGAAACAGGCTATATCGCAAATACGCGAACGAGAGAATCAGAAGAAGCAACAGGACTTGTACACACGCTTAGAAAGCATGCTAGGTAGCGCGCCGAAGCCGCAGGAATTCAACTATAATGCAGAAGCCGATCCTGTTTATCAGGCCGCATTACGACGCGCAGGAGCGAATGCACAGACCGCTACAGGTAACGCTATGGCAGAAATGAACCGCCGCGGGCTTCTGAACAGTACAATCATGGGCGATAGAGCCGCACAAATCCAGCAGGGAGAGTACGGACGCGTGAGTGATGAAATACTACCGCAGTTGATTCAGCAGGCTTATGGGCGGTATAGAGACACGTATAGCGACCAATACCAGCAATACCGCGATCAGGTGGGGGACGTTGGGAACCTACTCTCTACAACGAATCAGTTAGGGCAACAGGCGCTTGATAATCAATTCAGAGATCAAAGCTTTGACCGCGGGGTGCTTGAATCAGATAGAGCATTTGACCGGGGCGTATTGGAATCCGATCGTCAATTTGAATTCGCTAAAGGCCAACAAGAATGGGAAAATACCTTCAACTCCAAGCAATTCGATTGGCAGAAGGCACAACAAGCTTGGGAGAATACGTTCCAAGAGAAGAACTTCCAGCAAGAAATGAAAGAAGCGGCAGCAGCAAGAGGTCTTCAATGGGCAAATTTAAAACAGAATCAAAAAGAATTTATAGCTCAACAAGCATTCAGAGAAAAAGAGTTTAAGTATCAACAGGATCAAGATGTAATTGCAAACGATTTAGCTAAGCAAAAACTAAACAGCCCCGGAGACTATGACTATAAATCTGATCCAGATTTTGCAGAAGATGCGGCAGCAATGGTACAGGAGCCTATTAAAGCAAGAGAAGCATTGCGGGCTAATGCACAGGCATACATCGATAAATACGGCGTTGAAGGGTATAACTACTTGATCACCACAGTTAACAAATAGGAGGGTTGAACATGCCGGGATTATTCAATTCAAGCAGTACTAAAAAAGAAGAAAAGAAAAAGACAAGCGGCGGTTTGTTCAATCCTTCCACAAGTAGTGCGAGTACTAGCAAAAAAAGTTCTGGTGGAGGGCTGTTCAAGCCTTCCTCAACTTCTTCTCCTGCAACAAATGCATTAGCGCCTAACCCATTGATGAAGCCAAACCCATTCGACACAGCCGCAACAGATAGATCAATCGCTAATGCGAAGCTGCGTATTGAAAACTCAGGTTGGGCGGTAAACCCGGATAAGCGGAATCCTGTAGAAAAGGCTCTAAATTTGCCACAGGATCAAAACTGGTTCTTTGATACGTTAGACGTTCTAAATCGCCCTCAACAGGCTTTGTTTGGTGGGATGGATGCAATACTAAAGACAGCTAACGGAACGCCTACAGATCGGGAAGACGCGTTTATGAAGGGTCTTACTGGTAAGCAAAAGGTTAGAGGTTCCGATTTAATGCAAGGATTGGGCGTGACAAACAAGCCGACGAAGGCTGTAACTGGATTCATTGCCGATGTTGCTACCGATCCACTCAACCTTATACCCGGGAAGTTAATAGGCGGTGCGGTAAAGGAAACTGGCGGTCTGTTCAAAAAAGGTTTAGATGCTGCCGAAAGCGTTGCTCCACCTCTTAAAACATTGCGTGAAACTAAAGTTCAACCCGCATTAGAAGCAGGAAAAGACGCATTAGGAAGAATATTCGTCCCTAAATACAAATGGGATGAAACGTTAACAGGCGGCAGTGACCCCTTCCTAAAAGACCGTTACATTCAAACTGAAAACGATATTCGGTACATGACAGATGAAGCCCTAAAAGGCATTACTGATGCCGCTAGAAAATCGGGTGGTTTGGATACAGGTACAGACGTAGGGCGCATCATGGAAAAAGATTTGAGACAGTTTGAAGATAATCCTATGTTCGAATTTCCTGATGGTGTCCGCAGAACAACAAGTAAACGAGAATTGGATAACGAAATTATAGGCAATAAACAGAGAATTAAAGAGCTTGGGCAAGGTGTACGAGAGACTAACAAAGCCATGGACAAACAAATATCCGAAGTCGCTCAAGCTTTGGATAAGAATGATAATGCTTTACGCAGAATGTTCATGAGTATTGAAAATAAAAAGTTAAAGTCATTGCAAAAAACTGATCCTAAAGCATTGAACAACCCTAAAGTAATGCCCGGATTTTTGCCAAATAGTCCTGCACTTAATCTTCTTATTAAAATACAGGATGAAACAAAAGCACAAATAGACGATATGCGGACTGAGTTAGGTTTGCCCAAGGTTAGAAAAAAGAGTTATACACCCGAAGAAATGCAGAAGCTTGCAACAGATCGGACGTTCAAACAATTATCTCCAAGTCCTGCTTTCAATCTTCTCTTACAAAGAAGTAAAGACTTCAAAGCTGAATTGGATGAACTGAGAGAACTTAGAAAAACATCCGGACAACAGGAGATTGCAGATATTCAACGATTAGTTGATGAGAATGCAGCGATTAAAGAAGCCGCTAAGAATCCTGTAATGGTTCCTAGGGAAATACCTAGACCAGTCAGGGATATGACAACAGATGCTAAGATCGTTCAGGCTGCTGATACTTTAATCAAAAGCAATGATGATATTAGACAATGGGCTACTGCTAACGGCATACCTGTAGGCGAAATTGAAGGGTATATGCGTCACATACTTAGCGCCGAGGAACAAGCAGCCCGGAAAATAGTCAAACCTAATGCAGTTGATCGTTCTTCTGCAAGCATGAATAACCCAAGTAAGAGCATATTGAAAGCCCGTAAATTAACGGGAAGCGTTGAAGATATAAACGAACAAATAGGTCGAAAGTTTTTCGAGCCAAATGCGTTTTTTGCTTCCGCTCTAGGACAAAAGAAGCTTATCGAATACGGTAATGCCGTTAATTTCAGGCGTGAAGTATTGAGTAATCCGCAATTTGCAAGGCCATATGTACCGGGAAAAAGTCCTGCTCCGGGAAATGGGCAGACCGTTATCAATACAAATAATTATAAATTCTTGAATGATCCTACAAATCCTGCTATGGCTGATGAAATTGGCGGCGATTATGTCGTAACATCAGGTGTTAAACAGGCGTTAGACCGCTATCAAAAGCTAACTAGTGATGAAGGTATACACGCATTCCTAAAGGCTTACGATGCCGCCACAAGCGGCTGGAAAAAGCTTACGTTGCTTTCGCCTGAATACCACGTTAGGAACGATTTGGGCGCAAAGTTCAATAATTATGTTGGAGGCATGAATCCCGTAGATATTGCAAAGTATACGGCTTCTGCTACAAAAGATGTGACTAATGCTTTGGCAAGGAGCAAAAACACACCTCTATACAACGAGTTTAAACAACAGGGTCTAGGTTCTAACTCTCAATTAGCTGTTGAATTTGCAAGACATGGTAACGATGCTGAAAAAGCTTTTAGGGAAGTTGTTAAAGATGAAAGTCGCACAGCGTTGCAAAAGGGTTTAGGCACTATTAATCCGTTAAGAGTGTTCAAAACTTCTCAGCAGCTTGGTACGGCTATAGATCAAATTAACCGATTTGCATTGTATAAGTGGGCGAGAGAAACTAAAGGAATGAATCCAAGGCAGGCAGCGGATAAAGTTAAAGAGGTTCAATTCGATTATTCCGATTTAACGCCAACCGAGAGAGAATTGTTTGTTCGTGCCGTGCCATTCTACAGATGGAGCCGTAATAACATTCCATTCCAGATTAAACAGCTTGTAACCAATCCGTTGAAATATGAGAACGTGAACAAGGCTAAAGAAGAAGCGCAGAACTATTTCGGCATGGATCCTGAAAAGGAATCAGACTTCACCAAAAATAGCTTTGCTTTCCCGGTAAGTGGTGACGGTCTAGGTACTGGATCGATGTTAGGTCTCAACCTTCCGCTATCTGATTTAACGAAGCTTAATGAACCGGCTAAATTGTTTGCAGATTCGCTCAGCCCAGTTATTAAAACACCAATCGAATTGGGGACGAATTATAACCTGTTCAAAGGCCGCGATATTGAACAATTCAAGGGCGAACAGAAGAAGATGCAAATACCTGAGAAAATATTGGGTTTAAATGTTCCTGGAGGTGGTACTCCACTTGGAGGAATACCAGTAAAAACGGATCATGCGCTGAGACAATTGGGAGGAAATCCAGCCCGACAGTTTTTAAATGCAGCTACAATAAAGACAGAACGAGAAAAAGAAGAAGCAGCAACAAAGCCAGCGTTCGGCATAACGAACATGTTGAAGCGGTACGATATTAACGAGACAAACTTTTATGAGAAGAAAGCAGAATTGCGGCGGTTGATGGAACTGATTGATTACATTGAGCAGGAAACGGGTAACAGGCCGAAATCAGTAACAGACATAAAAAAAGGGCGGTAGTTTTTTACCGTCCTCCGTATTGTTGGCTTTGGTCAATGTCTGGATCGATACCGTTAATGTAATAGTCGTATCCTTCTTCATAGTCTTGTTGCGTCAGAGTATAGGATTCGTCAGGCGGTTCCGATGTTGTAAAATACGAACCGATAAACATTACCCAGAATACGATCGTAAAAATAGCGAACGACACTTTTTTAATTACAACCATGGTTAACAACTCCTTATTGGTTTATTAACATTATCTGTTATATCGAGAAAAAAGTGAAGTCACTCATTGAGTGGCTTTTTTTATTGGAGGTGATGCAATTGATTGAAGTTTTGAACGAATCATGCGTTGTATCGTCCTTTGCATACCAAGCCTTAGAGCAGCTATACCACGACGATCCAGAACTATTAAGCAAACTATGGTATGCAGGTGATGCAGAGGTGAATATATGTACGACTTCGCGATCGGAGTATTCGAAAGCATTGTAAAGCACGGCTTAAGCTGGTCAACAGCTGCAGCTGTGCTTTTTCTAATTCTCAAGCAGCGTGCAATGAAGAGGAAGCTTAAGCGGTACCTGCCGTACCTGTTCAAAGACGAGGAAGTTAATCCAACCTATGTATCGAATCAAGCTAGGATCGAGTCAAAACTTGATGCCATTATGAAGAAAGAGGGAATTGAATGGAATGCAGCTACTTTAACAACAAATTCGGAGTCTACAGCGAAGAAAAACGAAAGCTTATCGGTATCGCACTCAGTAATGAATACTATTGTCCGCGGTGTCGCCAAATTCATAAAATCGAGGAGGAAATTAATCATGAGAAAGTTTAAATCACGTAAATTTATTTTGGCCCTTGTCGGTGCCGGTCTTATCATCGCAAA
Source organism: Paenibacillus prosopidis (assembly GCF_003337375.1). GTDB lineage: Bacteria > Bacillota > Bacilli > Paenibacillales > Paenibacillaceae > Pristimantibacillus > Pristimantibacillus prosopidis. Next base: position 73,065 of record NZ_QPJD01000012.1, on the reverse strand, counting down.
TGACGGTCTCGATCTTGGTATCGATTCTGAAACGGTTCTTGCATTCGCCGGACTATTAGCAACGTGGATCGTAGGTGAATCGGCGGTGGATGCGCGCAGAGCCGGGAAGGAGAAACCAAATGATGACTTTGAAGTTCCCATCGAACCTAAGCTCTGATTTCCAAGGCGTTCAGTTCATCGATATTCGCGATCAATTGCCGGTTAACCCTAATTACACTTGGACGCAACTGGCAGGTGTGAGAGATGATGAAGTGCTAAATACGCTTGTATGTCACCATGACGCTATCCCTAAGCGCATGACGACGAAATACAGCGACATTAAACTTGCTTCGAGGATAGCCACGGCCCATATAAATTCCAAAAAGAACCACCCAAAAGGCGATGCCGGTTTTCCGTATGATTTGTGGATCCGCAATGGCAACATATACTGGTGCAATGACATTGAGCAACGAGAATACGGAGTAGCTTCGAACAACGGTTATACGGTCAATGTGTGCGTCTCAGGGGACTATTTTCATGGGGATACGTTAACGCCAGAAGATAGAAGGGCGCTATACGTAGCAATCATTATATTGAAGGAAGCATTACCTGCTATTGAGAAAATTAAGGGTCATGGGGAACTTGTTCCGACCAATTGTCCTGGATATGGCATGAATCACGTACGAGAGGATGTATCAGCATTGGAAATAAAACTAGAACTAGAAGAAGAACTAGCTAACAACCTGCAAGGCCAACTCTTAAACGCCGCGGCACTCAATACACGGGTGAATGATCTTTATGGAAAGGCTACGGCACCGGGGAAATTTCAGGAAGAGGCAATACGCAAGCTTTCTAGGGTAGCAGACATTATGCGTTCAGAAGGGCTCCTGTAATGGGAGCTCTTTTTTTATTTGTCTGCTATAATAGAGATAAATGGAAATAAACGGAGGATACATATGAATATTGAAGATTTAATGAAACCAGCTGCGGATCGCAAGGACCATCTTGATAAGCTTCTATTAGAAGAACGTGATGGTTTACACTATGTTGAGCTTTTTGATTTTATCAAAACACAAGGAATAGATAAGGTCACCACGAAAGATATGAACCGTCTTGTTGAAAAATACGGGAGGGGAGTCATGGGGATTAATGGATTTACAGATTACTACAGCATAATTTCTAGTAACGAATCAAATAAAGTCATGAAAGATTGGACAAAAGCAATCGGGATCATGACAATTGTGGTAATGCTTGCAACATTAATCATGTTGTTTAGGTGAAAAAAATGACCGAACCAATCAAACCAGCCGACCTCTACAAAAACGGCCTATGCGAATGCAAGGTGAATCTCAAAGGCAAGCACCTATGGTTCAACACTGTACTCCATCCCAGTAAACAGTTTAGTGCGTATATGTGCATCAAATGTAACCGACCGGTTTATCATACGTTGAAGCCACCGGTTTCTTAATCCCCAACTATACACAGTTTGGGGATATTTTTTGGCCCAAATGGTCACTTTGGTCACACGGTGGTCACAAACCTATCTCAACGTATCCTACATATACGACAAATAGGGGTTAATCCATTGCCAGTCATGGACACATTCCGATGAAAAAGGACGCAAAAAACATGATTGCGAAATGGGCGGAATGATGTAGGGTTTCAGACCTTACATTTGTGAAGTAGTCTAGACTATTTCAGTCCAGTTTGAGAATTGGTCACGTTAAAAACTTTTTCTAAAGTGAAGACTACCTCCTAAATCCAAGGAGGTAGTCTTTTTTATGCTGGACGATTTGTTCTAAACGGCCCCTGCCAAGTAAGATTGGTGACAACTTAAGTTGTTTGACCATTAAACCGGGAACTACATGAATATTTGAAGTTATGGTACTATAGGGCTCATGGAGGTGTTTCCGTGAGCCCTTTTTATCGTTTGAAAACGAACATGGAACGAAGTAACGTAGACAATCGTTTGCAATATAAGCCGGATATTGTGGAATTTTATTTAAGTGAACGGGATTTGGAGAATCCGCTCCTGATTCGGGAACGTATCCGTGAGCTGAAGGAAAAGAACATCAAAGTGTATCTGCATCACCCGCCCCAATATAAAGGGCGTTATCTTGACATCTTAAGCTCGGATTCAGAAGCAAAGCGCTTCTACATGGCCTCCTGTGAAATACTGGCTGCCATTTGTGAAGAGGAAGGAACCCGCTGCGTTGTCCATGCCCATTATGCCGGCACAGAAAGCTCGTCGGACGTGAGTCTGGCATCCATCCGGAAAATGCGCAGAGAAATCGCAGCGGTTCTGGAATTTTCGCGGGAATTATTTGTTTGGGAGGATACCATTGAAGGGTTATTCTGCCATGCCAATCCGTATTTGCTGGAGGAATTGATTGTTCCTCTTGAGCTTCCGCTGACGGTGGATGTCAGTCATACTTTCATAGGCCATCGTGGGAATAATGAGAAGCTGATCGAAACCCTCGGCGCTACTGAGAACTATGCCCGGTACTTCCATCTGGTGGACAGCAAAGGAAAGTTTCATGATTCGTTACCTCTGGGAACAGGCCTTATCGATTGGAAGGCCGTAAAGCCTTTTGTAGAAGGGAAGGATTATATTTTTGAGATTCAGCTGGAAGGTAATCATTCGGACTGCACTCCGATGATTGAAAGTGCCCGTTTTTTTTCGGAGATTTAAAGACTGCTGAATATATTGAACTGAAGCACCATACCCTGCGGTGGGCGGGGTATTTTTTATGTTACCAGAACTGCACAGTTCAATCGGTGGAAACCCAGGTTGACCACATTTGTATAAACTAGAGGCCTCTCATGAGTTCAACTTATCCATCCGAGGATGAGAAAGCAGCAGCAGGCTTTGAATCAGAAGGTAAGTTGTTACTTTTTTAATGCTTCAAGCATGTCGTTGATATGACTATGCATGAGCTGCCTTGCCTGCTCACTATGCCGTTCCTCAATGGCGATCGCAATTAAGATGTGATAATTGGATGCTTTGGTACGCATATGAGGCAAGGTGTTGGTCTGCTTGCGACCTTCTGAGAGAAGCGGATGGATTGACTCCAGCATGCGAAATAGGACAGGATGCTGTGCTGATTCTGCAATGAGATGATGGAAGGAAAGATCGGTCTCCAGAAATGGCCCGCCTTCTTCCATCTGGTTAACCATAGAGTCGGCCAGCGCACGAAGCTGCTTGACTTGGGAACGCGTAGCATGCTCTGCACTTAGGGCAGCCAGCTCTGGTTCAATAAGCAATCTTGCTTCCAGTAATTTAACAAGAGAAATATCTCCCAATTCCTTAAGGTTTGCAGTTGGGTCTTCTAACAATAATGGATCGTTGCGTACATACATTCCCCGTCCATGCTCAATGCTGACGTTCCCTTGGCTTTCCAGAGTCCGCAGCGCTTCTCTTACAGTGGATACACTAACGGACAGGTCCTTAGAGATCTCTTGCAGCGTTGGTATACGTGATCCGGGCGGCCATTCCCCGCTAATAATTTTCTGTTTAAGTATGTCTATTGTCATTGTAAAGGTCGTTTTTTTTATCATTACAATCCCCTGTGTATCTTCATATTAGGTTCATATTATCATAATCGTACAAGTTTCTCCTAATCTTAATTACGTATTGACATCCAGAAACATAGATACTATGATACCTCCATAAAGATCTGATCTTTAAATGATATAAATCATTAAATGAGTTATTACCGGTTATATCTTATCGTTAGATCTGATCTATAGATATAAATCTTAGATGTTTATAATATAGATATGATCTATAAAGAGAGTAACCGTCGTTGTGGCGACAATTCAGACTGGAAACCAAAATAGGGAGAGGGTAAAGTTGAAAATTACCAAGTTTGAGACTTTTATAGTACCACCCCGGTGGCTGTTCTTAAAAATTGAAACGGATGAAGGGATAGTTGGATGGGGAGAGCCTGTAATCGAAGGCAAAGCCCATACGGTACAAGCAGCTGTAGATGAGCTTATGGATCAATTAATCAGGAAAGATCCGCTTCGCATTGAAGATCATTGGCAAGTAATGTACCGTGGGGGGTTCTACCGTGGCGGATCCATACTGATGAGTGCGATTGCGGGGATTGATCAGGCGCTGTGGGATATTAAAGGAAAATATTTCAATACTCCAATCTATCAGTTGCTTGGCGGGGCATGCCGGGATTCGATGCGTGTCTATTCCTGGATCGGTGGGGATCGGCCAAGTGATGTCGGACAAGCGGCATTGGAGAAACAGCAGGCAGGTTTCACAGCAATTAAGATGAATGCTACCGAAGAGATGCAATATATTGATAGCTATCAAAAGGTGGATCAGGTCGTGGAACGGGTAGCGGCGATCCGTGCTGCAACCGGTCCAGACCTTGGCATCGGTGTAGATTTTCACGGTCGTATTCATAAACCAATGGCGAAGGTACTTGCCAAAGCATTAGAGCCTTACAGACTGATGTTTATCGAAGAGCCCGTGCTTCCAGAAAATAACGAAGCCCTCCGGGATATTGCTAATCATACAAGCACGCCGATTGCGACGGGTGAAAGAATGTTCTCACGCTGGGATTTCAAATCCTTACTTGAAGATGGCTATGTGGATATTATTCAACCGGATTTATCGCATGCAGGCGGAATTACAGAGTGTAAGAAAATCTTCGCGATGGCGGAGGCTTATGATATTGCAGTAGCCCCTCATTGTCCTTTAGGCCCGATTGCACTTGCTGCCTGTCTGCAAGTTGACGCAACAGCTCACAATGCCGTCATTCAGGAACAGAGCCTCGGCATTCATTATAACCAAGGGAATGATCTGCTGGACTATTTAACGGAACCCGGCGTATTCTCCTACGAGGATGGGTATGTGAAGATTCCTCAGGGCCCGGGACTCGGTATTACCGTTAATGAGGAGTACGTCCGTAAAATGGCGTCGGATTCTCCGCATCGGTGGAGAAATCCGATTTGGAGACATAAGGACGGATCGGTGGCCGAATGGTAGGACGGAAGGTTCTTTTCGATTATTAAATAAAAAACCGGAGGCTTCGCAAAAGTTCACCGAACTTATGCGGAGCCTCTTTTTTACGTGAAAACGCATACATGTCATTCTTGACTATTCAATTTTCTCCTATTCTAAAGGCTTGTCTGTCCGTATTAAAGCGATAGGTAATATTTGCGGATGCCGACAAATGGGGGGGGTTACTGCAAAAATGACACATAATCACAATTGTCAGAAAAGTCTGAGTTATTTGCAATTAAGCATTCCTCCATTAGAGTATGCGCTTTCATGCGAAACTGAAAATGACATATTTACGGATTTTCCTTTTATCGGCTATCGTTGGATTTGTAAGCGATAGCATCATTCGAATCCTGTCACGGATCACGAAGCTATAGCAACTATAACGAAACCGGGAAGGGGTGATGCTATGCAGGAGGCTAAAGGGATTGTAACGGGCAGCGTGCTTCCGGTACCGGATAAGTTGAAGAGCAGAGTGTGGAAAAGAATTGTCCAGAACTGGGAACTTTATTTATTTATTGCACCCGCATTTTTCTACTTTCTTATCTTCTCTTACGGTCCGATGTACGGCATTCAAATTGCGTTTAAGAACTTCATACCTACGAAAGGGATTTTGGGAAGTCCTTGGGTGGGATTCGATCATTTTGTCCGTTTCTTTGATTCCTATTACTTTTGGGACTTGATATGGAACACATTGAGTATTAGCCTGTATGAACTCGCCATCGGTTTTCCGGTTCCGATTATACTGGCACTGGCTTTTAATGAATTGAAGGCTGGGTTCTTCAAAAGGACAGCCCAGACCGTCACTTATGCGCCGCATTTTATTTCAGTCGTCGTTATGGCGGGGATGATCATTACGTTCTTGTCGCCTTCGACCGGGATTGTCACACACTTTATTGAATGGATGGGCTTTGACGCACCTGATTTTCTGACGGACCCTAAGTGGTTCAAGACGATGTATGTATTCTCGGGTGTCTGGCAAAGCGCAGGCTGGGGAACGATCATTTATTTGGCAGCGTTATCGGGTGTAGATCCGGGCCTGCATGAAGCAGCGATTATTGATGGAGCTTCACGTTTCCAACGAGTTCGCCATATTAACATCCCGACGCTTGTCCCTACGATGACCATTCTATTGATTCTGAATATGGGAAGTCTGCTTGGGGTAGGATTTGAGAAAATACTACTGCTGCAAAACTCGCTGAACATGGAGTCTTCGGATGTTATTTCGACTTTCGTGTATCGTTCGGGGCTAGTGGATGCCCAGTACAGCTTCTCGACGGCGATCGGCTTGTTCAATTCCGTTATTAATGCGATTGTGTTAATTGTCGTGAATCAGATTGTACGGCGCACAAATGAAAACAGCTTGTGGTAGAAGAAGGGGGTTCGACCGATGACTTCCGCCGTTAAAGAGTCCGGACGGGATAAACTATTTCTTATTTTCAACTATATTTATGTATTCCTGGCCTTTATTATTGTGGCTTATCCTGTCATTTATATGATTAGCGCCTCCATTAGTGATCCGAAGTTAGTCGGTTCCGGTGAAATGTGGCTGTGGCCAAAAGGCATTACGTTTGAAGGCTATCAGAGAGTGTTCCAGAACTCGAGTATATGGACTGGATACGGAAACACCATCCTCTATACGGTGGTGGGTACGGCGATCAATTTATTTGTTACACTGCCGGCAGCTTATGCGCTAAGCCGCAAAGACTTTTTGGGACGCAACTTTTTTATGGGAATGTTCCTGGTTACGATGTTCTTCGGCGGCGGCCTCGTGCCAAGTTATTTGCTCGTCAAGGAATTAGGAATGGTCAATACGATGTGGGCGATTGTCATTCCTTCAGCCGCATCGATCTGGAACATTATCGTATCCCGTACGTTCTTTCAGTCTTCGATTCCGAAAGAGCTGCAGGAGGCTGCACAGATCGACGGGTGTACAAATTTACGCCTGTTCATGAAAATCATTCTGCCGTTGTCTATGCCGATCATCGCGGTTATGGCTTTGTTCTACGGGGTGGGTAACTGGAACAGCTACTTTTCGGCCCTCATTTATTTGAACGAAGCTGAGAAATACCCGCTGCAGCTTGTCCTGCGCCAGATTCTTGTTCTGCAGGAGATGTCGGCTCAGGGCGGGGGCTCAATGGATGCTTCAACTGCGTCGGCCCTCAACAACAAGGCAGAGATCGCTGCGCTCGTCAAATACGCCGTTATTATCGTAGCGACAGCACCGATTATCGCGATTTATCCGTTCCTTCAGCGTTACTTTGTGCAAGGTGTCATGATTGGTTCCGTTAAGGGCTGATCTTGCTCATACATATTATGAAAAGGGAGAGGGATTTTGGATGAAAAAGCTACATAAGGCATCATCGTTATTGTTGTGTATCACGCTGCTCATCTCCGTATTAGCGGCTTGCGCTTCACCGAACGATGAGGGTAAAACGAATGGCAGCAATGCCGGTTCCGAAACGCCGGCATCCAATGAGGCTGAAGGGGTCAGCAAAGAAGGGTTTCCGATTGTCAGTGAACCGATTACGCTCAAAATGATGTCACAGGATGTCGGCGTCGCGGATTGGAACAAAATGCCCGTACTGCAAGAGATGGAGAAATTGACTGGCATCAAGCTTGAATTCCAGAACGCCCCGCTTGACAGCTTTGCAACCAAGAAAAATCTTGTATTTGCCAGCGGAGATTTGCCGGATATGTTCTATGCAGCGGATCTTAAACCGGCAGAACAAGTCACTTACGGTTCGCAAGGTGTTCTTATTCCTCTAGAAAAATACATTGATGAAGGTTATGCGCCTAACATCAAAAAAATCTTTGATGACCATCCGGATATCCGCCAGTCGTTCACAACGCCAGACGGTCATATTTATGCACTGCCGAACATCGATTTAGCAGCAGTCTGGTATCGCGGTCCGATGTGGTATAACGGCAAGTTCTTGAAATCCCTTGGAGCAGCGGAGCCTAAGACGACAGAAGAGTTGTATGCCTATCTGAAGCGTGTGAAGGATGAAGATGCGAACGGGAACGGGAAGCAGGATGAAATTCCGCTTACTTCCGTCAAACTGGATGATTTGCGGATGTACTTCCTCGGCTTCTGGGGCATTTACGATGAAGTTATCTATGCCGATAAGGATGGGAAGGTCCACTACACGCCTCAAGAAGAGGGATACAAGGGATATTTAACGTTCCTGAACCGTCTATGGAAAGAGGAGCTGCTGGACCATGAGACATTCTCGCAAACGGATGAACAGAAGAAGGCGAAAGGGAAAAACAATCAACTTGCTTTGTTCAACGACTATTTCCCTTACTTTACGCTAGGCGGCGAACCAAGCCAAGACAACCCGTTGATGACGCCTGTGAAAAGCGAAGTAGCAGATTCTCCTGTCTATGGCAAGCACCCTGGTATATCAGCGAACGGTACCTTCGCCATTACGAGCAGCAATCCGGCTCCAGAGGCAACCATGCGTTGGGTAGATTACCTGTACAGCTATGAAGGAGCTACCTTGTTCAATCAAGGCCCCGAGAACCTGCTGTGGAAATATAAAGACAAGGCAAAGCACGAGAAGGAATGGCTTCCTGTTCCGGGGGGTATCGATCGTGAAGAATTCCGTGGAACAATTACACCTAACTACGGTATCCTTACGCCGGGTATGAACTCAAGCGAGCTTGCCATAGGACTTCGGAGCGATTTCGACCTGTGGATCGATAAGCAAAATGCGGAAAAGCTTACGCCAATCGCAAAATCTCCTTACCCTAACGTTTATTTGACAAATGAAGAGCAAACCGAGGCTTCTGCTTTGTTATCGGATCTGAACACTTACGTTCAGCAGATGGAAGCGAAGTTCGTCACCGGCCAGGAGTCGCTGTCCAATTGGGACAAGTATCTGGAACAAATTAAAAAAATGGGCGGCGACCGGATCGCTGAGCTTTATCAAAGCGCATACGACAGATAGAACAGAGGCAGCTAATTCTATCCGAGCATGAAGCAAGAAACGAGCAACACCCGGTCATGCGTGCTGATGACCGGGTGTTGTCTATTATTCATCATCCAGATCGGACACCGGTCGGGCATGCCCATTCTCCCAAAATAGCTTGCGGTATTGGCCAGGTGTATAACCGGTTTCCTTCTTGAACTTCCGGATAAAGTTAGGTGTATCCAAATATCCGACTTGAATAATGATGTCTTTAAGCGGGGCATTCGTCGTTTTTAAAAGACGCGTAACCTCTTCCAATCTTTTTTGCCAAATATATTGGATGAAGTTGAGGCCCATCTTTTCCTTGAATGACCGGCTTACATGCGAAGGAGAAATAGCGAACTCAAAGGCTATCGTCTCGAGACTGAGCGTATGGTCCATATAGTGATCATCGATATAGGACACAATCTTATCGATCTGAGATTGCTCTTCTTTCTGATTGTTACGTTCCACTTGATTGCAGATTCGGGAGGCGAGATTCAGGAAGCCGATCTCCATTTCATCCAGTGAATGGGTATAAATCATATTCGGAGCCATTTCCTGTATTAAATTATGAATACCGAGCTCGGATGCGGTTTTCAGCATCGTATTTAGAATGTCAAAGCAAATGCAGCGTTTAAGCAAAGCGGATAGCTCGGAAGATTGCAGGCTCCGGATTGACGGACTGATCATTTGCGCAGCCACATCATAGCTTCCCTGCTTCAGACTTTGAGAGAGCTTCATCAGCGAGTTATTAGGAATCCAGAACGTATGATCCGGCGTATCGAGCAGCTTCTCGAAATAAGTGACGGAGCCGTGGCCGCCGGATGCCCGCAGCTCGAATGCGGAACAAGCTTCGATAAAGGATTGATTCAGCTGGTCCGGACTAAAATAACAGGTTCCGACGCCAATCGTGGGAGTGACATCGAACGTTTCCAGCATGCTGCTGCGTACCGCTTCGACAATGTGACGAATAGGAGTGAATTCCTGCTCCGCCTGGATCATATTGAAGCTGATAATCAGCGCGAGCTGATCCAGCTGAGGGAGTTCCACCCCGTAGGCATGAGCAGCCAGTTCCGGGAATTCGATCTGGGCAAGCAGCTCGATCATTTCTTGCCGTTCCTGCCGATCGTCCTGCGTATCCATTTCGTCCCATCCTATGACGATAACAAAATGATGAGTCCGGTCGAAATGAAGATCGAAGGCTTCTTGAAGCTCTGGCGTAAGGCTCTGCGCATTCCCGTATTTGAGCAGCATGGACAGAAAATGATTGCGGGCGTATGGCTCTTGAAGGTCTACACGCGAGCTGTATTCCTGCAGAGCTGTCCGGATTCGGTCAAGCTCGTTGCCGGCTGCCGCAGATTCGTCTGCCGTATGTTTCGGTTTGGATTTGGAATTTGCGAACTCGACAAGCGTAGAGATCGGCTGATACTGCATTCTGGCCAGCATGAGAGCAATCGCAGCGCCAACTAGAACGACGATCATGAATAACATGATGATGAAGCTGCGAACATGCACGACACTGCTGAAAAATTGCGCGCTCGGCATAACGGTCACATATGTCCAGCCGTTATTCTCTGACGTTACGGATACGATCGAATGCGGCTTTCCATTCAATATTTTATCGTGAATGCCGGGCGAGAGACCGAATAAGGACTTCGCTTCCGCATTCGTTAAGGCTTCTCCTTGTCTATTGTCGACAAGAATTTGGCCCTTGTTATCAAGAATATAAGTCAAGCCTTGATAATTGCCCAGAACCGAATCGATTAAACTCGTAAGCTCGGATTCTTTGATCAAATACATGATCGTTCCATGCGGGTTAGGGCTGTATGGTGTGATAGGAACAAGATACGCCAGCATCGAATCCTGCAGATAGGAGTTGCGGATGACGGTATCGGCTGGACGCATCGTTGGAAACTTGACGCTGTTCAAATCTTGGAAGATGGTTTCCTTGTTCCAGTTGCGGAAGCTGAAGCTGCCGGCGAATACGTCAAGACTCGACAAACCTTTTGCAGAGTAAATGTTATTATCCTTGTGAAAGTATAAGAGCATTTCGCCAATGATAGAGCTTGTCGCTTTATATTGGTCCAATGCTTGAATAGCTTCCCCGCTAAAATAAGGATCATGAACGCGATAGGGAGTCAGCCTTTTGTCATAAGACACGCGGGAGGCGATTTCACTTAATTCCTTCATCCGGCCGTCAATAATCACTTTCGTTTGCGTTAATTGATTGAGACGGGATTGTTCAATTTCGGAACGGAGATTAGTGACTGCGTTTTGATAGATGAATATCGTCATAAGGACTAACGGGATAAGTAAAATGAACAAGTAGGACCAGATATATTTTAAGAACAGTTTGGATTTGAAGTAGTTCCGTTTCATTTATTCTGCCTCCCGTTATTGCCGATCCATTTAGTTGATTCTTATCATACCAACAAATTTACAATTTGGACATAGAGTGGAAGAATACTAGAATACTCAGATAGCGATGGTCCTATTACGGGTTAAATTAGCGGAAGGGGAAGTGGTTATGCAAGAGTGGTTCAAGGAGGCCAAGCTCGGAATTTTTATTCACTATGGCATTTATGCCGTAGATGGGGTCGCGGAGTCATGGTCCTTCTATAACGGGAGAATGACCTATGAGGCTTACATGAAACAATTAGACGGCTTCACGGCATCGAAATTCGGCGCGGACAAATGGGCTGATTTGATTGAACGATCAGGCGCCAAGTACGCAGTTCTTACAACGAAACACCATGACGGGGTAGCCTTGTGGGACACCCAATATAGCGACTTAAACGTTGTGAAGAAGACACCGGCGAAACGGGATCTTGTTAAAGAATATGCGGAAGCCGTTACGAAAAGAGGAATTCGCCTCGGGATGTATTATTCGTTGATCGACTGGTCGCATCCCGATTATCCAACGGTTTATGAAGGCGGCAAGGTACCCGATGATTTGAGCAAGGTGAACAAATTTTCAAGTCCGGATGGCGGCATTCAAGATGAAGAGAGGTGGAATAAATTTCTGCAGTTTAACAATAATCAGCTGCGGGAGATTTTAACGAATTACGGGAAGGTTGATCTGCTCTGGTTCGATGGAGATTGGGAACGGAGCGCCAAGCAGTGGAATTTGCCCGAGTTCAAGCAATACCTTCAATCGTTCAATCCGGATATTATCATCAACTCGCGTCTGCAAGGTTATGGGGATTACAAAACGCCGGAGCAAGGGATTCCGATTACGCGTCCTGAGGGACCATGGGAGTTCTGCACTACAATCAATAGCTCTTGGGGATATGTGCCATCTGATCACAAGTACAAATCATTAAACCAGATTATTCGGATGTTCTGTGATTGCATCACCTTGGGAGGCAACATGCTGCTCGATATCGGGCCTATGGAAGATGGAACGATTGATAAGAGACAGGAAGAAATTTTACTTGGATTAGGGGAATGGATTCGAACGCACGAAGAAGCTGTGTTTGGAACAGTTGAAGGCATTTTGACCAGGTATTATTTAGGAGGCAGCACCGTCTCGAAAGACAGAAAGACATTGTATCTCTTTGTTTATGATGATCCGAAAGAGAATGTATGTCTGAAAGGACTATCCAATCCTATTAAAAAAATTACTGTGCTTCATTCCGGTAAAGAGCTTACGCATGAAATTCATGGCGGCGTGCCTTGGTTCAATATTCCAGGAACGACATGGATTCATATGACAGCGGAAGATGCTCATAAGCAGGTCACTGTCATTAAGCTGGAATTTGACGAAGAGCTGGATATGTACGGAGGTTCCGGAGCAGTTGTAACGCATAACTAGTAACTTATAATTTTTTCCAAGGAGGAATAAACGATGAAAATTGGATTAAGCTCTTATAGTTTATTAAAAGCTATTAAATCCGGAGAGATGGGCATCCTTGATGCCATCGCTTGGATTGCGGATAACGGCGGGGAGCATATGGAGATCGTCCCTTACGGATATACCCTGGTGGACAACCCGGAGCTGGCGGATGCCGTCCGGGAGAAAGCGAAGGAAGTTGGCATTGCCCTGTCCAACTATTCGATGCCGGCAAATTTCGTGCAGGATACGGATGAATGGTTCGACGAGGAAGTGGCTCGGGTCAAACAGCACGTTGATCTTGTGAACCGGCTCGGCATGAAGCATATGCGGCATGACGTTACCGCTTTTACCATTCCACATGAAAAAATGAGTATCAAGTGGTTCGAGGATCATCTGCATCACATGGTGAAGGGCAGTCAGCTCATCGCGGACTATGCATCGCAGTACGGCATAACGACGACGATTGAGAATCACGGGTTCAGCGTACAGTCCAGCGACCGGGTACAGCGTGTCCTGCATGCGGTAGACCGTCCGAATTTCAAGACGACGCTGGATATCGGCAACTTTATGTGTGTGGACGAGAATCCGATTATCGGCGTCAAGAAGAACTTGCCCTATGCATCGCTCATTCATTTTAAGGATTTTTATTTCCGTCCTTATGATCAGCACCCGGGCGAAGGCGATTGGTTCTTGACGTCGAACGGTAACCATTTGCGCGGAGCTATAGTAGGGCATGGGGATATTGAGATCCGTAAAATCGTAAAGCTCATCAAGGAATCGGGTTACGACGGATATATCACCATTGAATTCGAAGGCATGGAAGAATGCAAATCGGCTTCCCGCATCGCAATGGACAACTTGCGCCGCTTCTGGGATGAATGTTCACTTTGAGATTTTAATAGATTCATACAGTTACGTCCGGAGGGGATAAGATGAATGTAAGCGGAGTGCCGGAGCCTAAGATCGAATACGCTCCCAAACATTATATATGCGGGCGCGCGAGGGAGACACTCGTTCTTGACGGCCGTGTCGATAAGCCATTCTGGGCAGCGGCAGACTGGACGGACGATTTCGTCGATATCGAAGGCGACCTAAAGCCGAAGCCCGCGAAGCAGACGCGGGTAAAAATGCTGTGGGATGATGAATATTTTTATTTCGCGGCGGAATTGATTGAAGATCAGATATGGGCGACGTTGACGGAACGGGATTCGGTTATTTTCTATGATAATGATTTTGAAATTTTCATTGATCCCGACGGAGATACCCATCAATATTACGAGTTCGAAATCAATGCGCTGAATACCGTCTGGGATCTGCTGCTGGTCAAGCCCTACCGTGACGGAGGCCCTCCGGTTAACGGCTGGGATATTAGCGGACTTCAGACGGCGGTACACATTGACGGCGAGCTGAACCGGCCGGGTGCAGCGAATCGGAAGTGGAGCATCGAGGCGGCAATGCCTTGGAAAAGCCTGCGCGAATGTGCGGCTGAAGGCCGTCCGCCGGTGCAGGGGGAGTTTTGGCGCGTCAATTTCTCCCGCGTCGAATGGCGCGTAGAGGTGCAGAACGGCGAATACCGCAAGGTCGTCAATCCGGATACGGGGAAGCCTTATCCGGAAGATAACTGGGTATGGTCTCCGATGGGGCTTATTAATATGCATTATCCGGAGCTATGGGGTTATGTCGTGTTCGCAGGTGAGGACGGGCCGGAATCGTTCGAGCTGCCGCCGGATGAACGCATCAAGTGGGAGCTGCGCAAGCTCTATTATCGTGAGCGCAATTACTTCGCTAGTCACGGTGAATTTACCAATGATCCGAAATTATTAATGAATGACGGTGAGCATTGGAGCATTACACCTGTGATTGAGACGACCTGCAGCTTATTTCAGATTTCAACGCCGTCAACGGACAGGCAGTCCATTTTCTGCATCCGAGAAGACGGAAAGCTATGGAAGGAGTGAAAACGAATGAATCTGCAGACCCCCGTCTTCTCATTGGATCATGAAGCAATGGAGATTATCGAGCGTAAGTTCCGTCAGAAGCAGCTGCTCGCTCAGGCAAGAGCGCATGAGCTGTTCGATATTTTTAAGCAAAGGCTGACCGAAGAAGAGACTTGGGCGCTCAAATATTTATTCGCCTATATGCCGGTGAACGATTTGGCTGATTATGACGGATCATTATTTTTGAGCCATGTGCGCCGGACGTTGGACATCCGGGGACGGGTACCTTGGGGGAAGAACGTTCCTGATCATCTATTCCTGCATTTTGTACTGCCGTACCGGGTAAATACAGAGGATATCGAGGATTCCCGCGGTATTCTGTATAGCGAATTGGCTGATCGTACCGCGCTCTTGCCGATGGCGGATGCGATTCTAGAGACGAACTACTGGTGTCAAGAGAAAGCAGCCTACATTGGAAGCGATTTGCGGACGATCTCCCCGCTGACGATGATCCGGAATGCGCGGGGCCGCTGCGGCGAGGAGTCGACGCTTGCAGTTGCCGCGCTTCGCAGTATCGGCATTCCTTCCCGTCAAGTGTATACGCCGCGCTGGGCGCAGTGTGACGATAACCACGCATGGGTGGAAGCATGGGCCGACGGCAAGTGGTATTACATCGGCGCTTGCGAGCCGGAACCGCGTCTGAATCAAGGCTGGTTCAGCCCGCCTGCCCGGCGGGCGATGCTGATCAACACGCGGATTTTCGCGAATTACCAGGGACCTGAGGACATCACGCTTGCTGACGAGTGGTTCACAGAAATCAATTTATTAGAAGGCTATGCGCCTACTCGGACCATTACCGTGCTTGTGAAGGACGGGCAGAGCCGGCCGGTTAGCGGGGCTGACGTTTATTTTGAATTGTACAATATGGCTGAATTTTACCCGATTGCTATACTGCCGACGAACGGGCAGGGTGAGGCTTCATTCAAGACAGGGTTCGGGGATCTGTTGATCCGCGCAGTAAAGGATGGACGATGGGGAGAAGTGAAGATCTCGGTCGCAAACGGCGAGCGCTTCGAGATCGTGCTGGATTATACGCAGCAGCAAAGCGGAACTGCTGAATTTGACATGGTTCCTCCGCCGGACCTTAACGGAGGGGCTTCCGAACCGCTTTCCGAGGAGAAAATCCTGCGTCACAATCACCGCCTCGAAGAAGGAACGAAGATCCGGAACAGCTATGAGCATACGTTTCTAGACGAAGAAAAAGCGATGGAGCTTGCCGGGGCTGCCGGTCTTCCGCCGGAGCGGGTATGGGATGTGCTGCGCAAGGCGCGCGGGAACAGCCGCGAGATAGCGGCCTTCATTGAGGAACGCTCCTCCGAATATGGAGAGTGGCCGCTGAGGCTGCTGGAGAGCTTGAACGAGAAGGACCTTATCGATACGTTCCGACCCGCGCTTGACGATCATCTGATCGGCTCCCTATCGCAGCGCGGAGAGCTTCCAGAAGATATATTCGTCCAATACGTGCTTTGTCCGCGTGTATTATATGAGATGATCGTGCCCTATAAGCGGTTCTTCCAAGATACGTTCACCGAAGAGGAAGCGGCAGCGTTCCGGGCAGATCCTTCTGAGCTTGTCCGCAGACTGGATAAGGAGTGGGATATATGGGAGGACCTCCCCAATTTGAAGGGCAAGGGAAACCCGGCAGGCACCTTCAAAATCAAGAAGGGAGACCGGATTTCCCTGGATATCCTGTTTGTGGCGATCTGCCGCAGCCTAGGTATTCCGGCACGATTGCATCCGAGCGAACAGAAGCCGCAATATATGGCGATCGGCAGCTGGCAGGATGCGTTATTCGTGCATGGAACCATGCTGCAGCCGGAGAAGAAGGACAACGGCACATTGAGGCTCCTTCGGGATAGCGCATCATCAGCAGCCGCTCCCTCAGCCGCGTACTCCGAAAATTTTACGTTTGCCCGGCTGGAGAACGGAATCTACAAAACGCTGTTCTACCCTAACGGGAAATCGGATGTATATGATGAACCGTTCGAGGTCGAACAGGGCTCTTACCGAATGACATCGGGCATACGTCTGAAGGACGGCACGGTACGGGTACGCTTTACTTATTTCACGGTACGCGCAGGTGAACAAACCGATATTCCGCTGACATTCCGCGAAGCGATGTTCGATATTCCCGTGCTTGAGTCCATGATCCGGAACAATCCGGTCACCATGCTGGACGGAACCCATAAGACGCTCGGGGAACTTATCGGCATGAACGGAGCGGTTGTAGCCTGGATGGAACCGGAACGGGAGCCGACCAAGCATTTGATCCGTGAAATCAGCGAGCTTGCCGAGCCGTTTGCAGAGCTAGGAGCTCCGATCGTTCTCGTTGTCGGCGATTCCGAGTGGACCGCTTCATTCGATGCTTCCAGCTACACTAAGCTGCCATCATGCGCCATGTTTGTTCGGGATTCTACCTATGCTTCGTTGCCGGACTTTATATCC
The DNA here is from genome assembly GCF_003337375.1 of Paenibacillus prosopidis. Classification (GTDB taxonomy): domain Bacteria; phylum Bacillota; class Bacilli; order Paenibacillales; family Paenibacillaceae; genus Pristimantibacillus; species Pristimantibacillus prosopidis. The sequence continues at coordinate 55,833 of NZ_QPJD01000012.1, read as the reverse complement.
CAGCCGCCGGCCAATGAAGCGGGATTCCCGCATCTCTTCGTGCTGGACGGCCAAGACCAGATCCGATACACAGCATCAGGATACAAGATCGGAACCGGGAAGGAAGCTTTACAGATTCTTACCGGCGTATGGCAGCAGCCTACTTAAAGGAGTGAGCACTAGGTGACGAATCAAAAGTATATCGTGGCGGGTTACGCCGTTGATTCCAAGCTTCCTGACATCACGCGGGAAGATTTGATGAAAATAACTCATCTGAATGTGGCATTCGGCCATGTACGCAGCGACGAGATCTCTACGGACCATTTGAAGCATATGGATGTTCTTCGGAAAATCAAACGCGAGCATCCTCAGCTTACTATCCTATTGTCCGTCGGAGGCTGGGGCGCCGGCGGGTTCTCCGAAGCGGCGTCTACCGAAGCGGGGAGAAACCGCATGGCGGATTCAGCGGTTCGCGTATTGACCGGCTTTCCGTTCGACGGAATCGACCTGGACTGGGAATACCCTTGCTATGGTGAAGCCGGCATTGCTTCAAGCCCTGATGATAAGTCGAACTTTACTTTGCTTTTAAAAACCATTCGCGAAGCATTGAACCGTAAAGGCATGTATGACGGGCGGCATTATTTGCTTACCATTGCCGCGGGTGCTGACCAGTATTACGTAGATGGTACGGAGATGGACCAAGTCCAGCAATACTTGGATTTTGTTCAATTGATGACCTATGATATGCGCGGAGGGTTTCAAATATTGACGGGGCACCATACGAATCTGTATACACCAACCGGGGATTTGTTTCGTATCAGTACGGACGCATCCGTTAACCTATTTATCCGTGCAGGCTTACCGAAGGAGAAGATCGTGATCGGCGCGGCATTTTACTCCCGGATCTGGAATCAAGTTCCGGGCCGCAATAACGGGCTTCACCAAATGGCCGGAAGCACGGGCGGATATGGACCGGATTTCACAACCCTTGCAGCGGAATACATCGATAAAAACAATTATATCCGATACTGGGACAGCGAAGCGAAGGCGCCGTACCTCTTTAATGGAACCAGCTTCATCTCCTACGACGATGAACAATCGCTGCAGCACAAATGCGATTACGTTAAGCGTGGCGGTCTGGGCGGCATCATGTTCTGGGAATACGGCTGCGACGGGACACACCGGCTGCTTGACGCGATTTATAAAGGACTTAAGGATTAGTTCTCTGATTGTTTCCTTTTACGGATAAAGCACATGAATCAAATACAGAGAGACCTCACACAAGTTCATTGAACTCGCGTAAGGTCTCTTTTTTCAGACGCTAAAATGTTTTCATTACTTTCTGTACTCTAAGCTTCCTATTCACTGCTTTCCCGCTGTTTGATTTTCGCAAGCTGCTGCCTCAGCTCAGCGTTCTTAGCAGCCAGCTGTTTGGCTAAATCAGCCTGGGAAGCATCAATTCTGGCTACTTCATCGTTTAATTTTGTGATTTGCGTCATTTTACTGCTTAGATCACTGGGGGAGGAGCTCATTTTGATATTTTTTTGCAGCTGCTTTATTTTGGAGAGAGCCTTTTCTTTTTTACTCTTATCGTTAGCGCTTTGCTTTTGCATTTCAGCGATTTCTCTTTTTAACCGGCTAGTTATTGATGTAGTGAAGCTAATGGACATGGGGCACCTCATAATCGTATAGTGTCGCGTCGTCCCATTTTACTATAAAAAGCCCGTTTAAGCGAGAAAGATTGGCCCGAAAGAACGGGAGCTTCAGGCAAGGCTTACTTGACAATGATTTTACAGTTCGACTATACTGTCTGTAATCTTATAGCTGATATACGTTGAATGAGCTCAGTAGCAGAATTGTCACTGTTCCAGAAAGTCAGGGGTTGATGGAACCTGATACACACAATGACTGCGAATTACACTCGGGAGTATCTTGGGTAATGCCAAGCGGAGTAGCGAACGATATCTCGCTGAAAGCGGCATGAACGGCGCCTTTATGGGCTGTTGGTGCAATCTGGGTGGTAACACGGTTATTCGATCGTCCCTATGTCTACAATAGACAAGGGGCGATTTTTTTTATTTCATAGAGATTAATGAGCTAAAGGAGCTGTTTTGCTATGAATATTATTGATGAACTCGAATGGCGCGACGCGATTAACCAGCAGACGGATGCGGAAGGCTTGCGCGAATTAACGAATACGAAATCAGTATCGCTCTATTGCGGCGTTGATCCGACAGGCGACAGCATGCACATCGGACATTTGATTCCGTTCATGGTGCTGAAGCGGTTCCAGCTTGCCGGACATCGTCCGGTCATTCTGATCGGCGGCGCAACCGGCACCATCGGCGATCCGAGCGGCCGTCAGACCGAGCGCTCCCTGCAGACGATGGAGCAGGTGCAGGCCAATGTCGATGCGCTGACTGCACAGATGAAAAAGCTGTTTGTTACTGAAGGCGACAATCAAGTTCGCATGGTGAACAACTACGACTGGACGCATAAAATTAATGTGATCGACTTTTTGCGCGACTTCGGAAAAAACTTCAGCATCAATACGATGCTGGCTAAGGACGTCGTATCGAGCAGGCTGGACAGCGGCATCTCCTACACCGAGTTCTCTTACCAAATCCTTCAATCGCTCGACTTCCTGCACTTGTACAATCATGAGGATGTTCAACTGCAAATCGGCGGTTCCGATCAATGGGGCAATATTACGAGCGGACTGGATTTGATTCGTAAAAAAGAAGGCGCAGAGGCGAAAGCGTTCGGCCTCACTATTCCGCTTATGCTGAAAGCGGATGGTACGAAGTTCGGCAAAACGGCAGGCGGCGCGATATGGCTTGATTCTAACAAAACGACGCCGTTTGAATTTTACCAGTTCTGGGCGAACACAGATGACCGCGATGTCGTGAAATATTTGAAATACTTTACGTTCCTGGAGAAGCAGACAATCGACGGATTGGCGGAAAAAGTGCAATCGGAGCCGCATAAGCGCGATGCGCAAAAGGCGCTGGCAGAAGAAATGACGAGATTCGTTCACGGTGAAGAACTGCTTGAGCAAGCAAAACGCATTACGGCGGCGCTCTTCAGCGGCGATATTAAATCGCTAACCGCAGACGAAATCGAGCAAGGCTTCAAGGAAATGCCGACTTTCCACGCTGGCAAAGAAACGAAGAATATCGTCGACTGGCTGGTCGATCTCGGCATTGAGCCTTCCAAACGTCAAGCGCGCGAGGATATTACGAAAGGCGCAATATCGATGAACGGCGAACGCGTAGGCGATATGGAACTGAATGTAACGGCTGAGCATGCCATCGGCGGCCGGTTTATTATTATCCGCAAAGGCAAGAAAAACTACAGCCTCGTGAAATTAACGTAGAGATTTGGAACGAATGAAAGCTTAACAGTTTTCATTATCGCAACCATACTACAGCGTGATATAATAGTATAGCGAAACCGTTCATATAACGAGATAGAGCTCTCTTTGCGGAGCTCTTTTTTAATTGAGTAAGCGAGTTGAACGAAGCAAGATTAGGAGGCGAATGATGTGGCAAAGGGACCTAAGAGACCGACTAGGGATGAATTTGAATTAGAAGAGCTCGGTGAAAGACTTGTAGAGGCGAAACAAGAGGGCAACGAGCTGCTGCTGACCGTATGGGGAGCGGGAGAAAAAGTGAGAGGTGTCATTACAGAGCTGGACTCAAGAACGAAAAAGGTTCATGTCGAGTTTATGGGAAGCGTAACTAAAGTACCATTTTTAGATATTATGAAAGCAGAAAGTCCAGGTTAAGCAGCTGGAGAGTACAAGTAGCCTATTTATCCCCTAAATTAGTACGAGAAAAAGGGGCTGTCAATGAGGGTCTATAACCTTTGGGACAGCCCCATCTATATCATTTGCACATCCTCTACCTTCAAAAATAAAACATATGCATTTCCTTCGGCACGCCATTTCGCATAAGGAGTTCTTCCAGCGTCTCGTTGCGAGCAGGCGTATCGCCGGCGGTAAGCAGCCGAACGGCAAATTTACTCGCTTGCCTCTCGTATTTTCCCACATTAAAAAACGATTGCTCATCTAACCAAAAACGGTTGAATCCCGGATGCAGCCTATCGTGGCCCAGCTCATGGGCACACACGAACCGGCGCCAATCGTCAGGCAGCCTCTCGTGGATGACGATAAAGCGCCTGCGCAGCTTTTTGAAATAAAGGCCGCGCGTTCCTTCGCCCAAATCCGCAAAGCGTATATGAATACCAATACCTTCGGCAATGATATAGGGGTCGTTGGTTTTGAATTTTCGGATGAGCTTTAAAATCATTTTATCCATAGCAACACCTACCCATTGGCATCATCAGGAGCATCGTTTGTCGGCTCGGGCTTTTTCTTATGCTTATTCATTTGCTTTGCCTCCCAGAAAAGTCCTGTTAACACGTCCATGACGCGCCTGCGGTCAGTCTGGCTTAATGGCACGCCATCGAACATAATTTCCCCGTCTTCCTCCAGCAGCTTCTTGAAATCCCGCTTATCTTTATACGTTGCCCATTCCGGAACTGTTGCTCCGGAAAAATCGCGACCAAGCAAATAATCAGTGGTTGTATTTAAAATATCGGCGATTTTTTGCAAATCCTCGCTGGTAGGGGTTACCCGGTCGTTCTCGATATGCCCGAAATTAGACCTTCCCATTTCAAGCTGCGAGGCGATGTCTTGCTGGGTTAATCCCCGTTCCGTTCTTAAATGTTTAATGCGTGTGCCTAACGACATTACCATTACCTCCAATATCAATATGGTATTTTAAATACTTGACGGTATTATAAATACCAAATACAATGAGATTCAACAGATGATAGCCTATTGCAGACGATAGGAAAAGAGCCGGATGCTATTTTCGCTACTTCAAAGCTAGTATATTTTTCTTTGTGGGTATTGTCAATACCAAATAGCGGCGATTCTACAGCATTTGAATGGTATTTTAAATACCTAAAATCAAAAGCGTGAGGGGGAATATAGCGGACGATTAAGTATTTTGCAGTTACAGCTAAGTAGATTCTATTAAGAGAGGAAGCTGGTAGGAATATGGTAAATATGAATAACAAATTGTTTAGCTCGGACATTGGAGCTTCTCTAGTACCTTGGATTAATACCATTTATGGAGAGGATCGAATGCTGCCGTTAGCCTTGCTGCTCGTTGCAATCATACTGGATTGGATTACGGGTATGGCTTCATCGCAGAAGGATTCTCGTTATTCACAGGAATATGGCAGGCTCGGAGTGCTTCGAACCTTATTTTTATTGGTGCTTCCCATGTTTGCGAAGCTGCTGGATTCTATGCTGGGAATGCCAGGCCTGTTCTTTTATGCTATTACGATAGGACTTATCTATAAGACGTGGCAGTCACTCACCGTAAATGCTTATCGTGCAGGGTGGGGGAAGTGGATTCCAAGCTCTGTTATTCATTACATTGATAACGAATTAAAAGCGAAGACCATTGCGCCTTCCAAGGAGGGGGGAGATACTGAATTAAACGATGAAACTGCGGCGGATATAAAGAAGTCAAAGAATGGCTAACGCCTCTGGGCTGTTCGCCTGCTATGAAGATTGAGTCAAACGTCCATTTTATCCGTTTGCCCATACCCTTTTTGTCCTGAATCATAGGATACTGTACCTTAATATAAAGGAGATGAACAAATGAGCTATGGAGTAGCAGGTGCCGGCGCAGGAAAATACGGACCTAATCAGGTGGCAGGAGCAGGATATTGCGCGCCTGTAGTTGGCGGAGCATTCACAAACGTAGGCAGTATTCTCGTACTCTTCATTCTACTAGTCATTATCTCGTGTGCTTGCTTGTTTTAGTCCTACCAAGGCTTACTTGTAAACCAATACAGTAGCGCATCCGCTAACTAAAGCAAGACTCTCCCTTTACTCATAAAGGTATAGCTTGTCAAGGTTCGGGCTGCCTTCGAAAAATGAGCAAGAGCACAATTTTCTGAAGCGCCTATACACGTTTCTCAATGAATCATAGGATATTGTACCTAAACAAAAAAGGAGATGAACAAATGAGCTATGGAGTAGCAGGTGCCGGCGCAGGAAACTACGGACCTTATCCGGTTGCAGGAGCCGCCGAAAACGTAGGACCTTATCATCCGGTAGCAGGTGCTGGATATTGCGGCCCTAAAGTTGGCGGAGCATTCACAAACGTGGGAGTTATATTGGTTCTTTTCATTTTGCTTGTAATCGTTGCCCGTGCATGCTTGTTCTAGTCAACAAAGCTTACTTGTAAATCGTATTCATGCGTGTCCACTAACTGAAATAGTATGACAATCCCCAAGTGCCTGAGCCTTGGGGATTTGGCTTAAAACGAGATAGACTAGCTGTTGGCCTAGCCGCTAACTTCCGCGATAAGCTCAATCTCAACTGGCGTATGGAAGGGCAGGTCGCTTGTTCCTATAGCGGACCTTGCGTGGCGGCCGTTTTCGCCGAATACTTGAATGAGCAGATCCGAAGCTCCGTTAAGTACATAAGGCTGATCCCCGAAGCCTGGGGCGCTGTTGATGAAGCCGAGAATTTTGACGATTTTCACGACGCGATCCAAATCTCCCAAATGAGCTTTCATTGCCGCAAGCAAATTGATCACCACCTGGCGGGCGGCTTGTTGACCTTGTTCAATCGTAAGATCAGATCCGACCTTGCCCTCGAACATAAGAATGCCATCGATACGGCAGTCGAAGCCTGATGTATAGATGAGGTTGCCGGTTTGGTTCACGGGAATGTAGGAGAACTTTGGTGCTGTCGTCTCAGGCAGTGTAATGCCGAGCCCGGCAAGACGTTTCTCAATGATAGACATAATAATATCACTCCTTAAGTTTAATGCGAGCAGCAGTGATGAGCTCGGATGAGTTGTCCTTCACGCTTGTGCGTGTGGGTGCCGAACTGCATCGTGAGCTGCCCGGCGACGATGACATGCGAGATGCCCTTCGGATATTGGCGCGGCGCTTCGAAGGTTGCCGTATCCTGGATTGCAGCCGGATCGAATACGGTTATGTCGGCAGCATAACCGGGAACAAGCAGGCCGCGCTTACCGAGCTTGAAGCGCTGCGCAGGGAACGAGGTCAGCTTGCGAACCGCTTGCTCTAACGATAACACCTTCTCATCGCGCACATATTTGGCCAAGACGCGAGGGAAAGTTCCGAACGTTCGGGGATGCGGCTTACCTGTCTCACAGTTTAGACTGTCGGAGGCGATCAGCGATTTTTCGTAGCTGACGACCTGCTTCACATCGTCATCCGACATGTGAAAATAGACGATAGCGATCTGACCGTTCTCTTCCAGCAGCAAATCCATCATGCAATCGACAGGATGCTGCCCCCGAAGCTCCGCGGCTTCGGCAATCGACTTCCCTTCAAGCACTTTGTTCGCACCCGACTGAATGGCCGAAATGATAATGCTTGACCAGCCGGTTGAGCAAACGAGATTGTCCCAAGTATCCTGCTCATGGCTGAGCTCCTCTTTGATTTTGGCGCGTTGGCTCTTATCACGGAAGGCTTCAAGCGTTGCTTCAATGCCGCCCTCGAGTACCCAAGGAGGCAGAACGGTCGTCAATGTCGTCGATCCTGCGGCATAAGGGTAAACATCGACCGTTACGTCCATGCCGCGGGCACGCGCTGCTTCCACAAGCTCAAGCGCATCAAGTGCCTTGCCCCAATTGGCACGGCCGGCCGCTTTCAAATGGCTGATATGCAGTGAAATGCCAGTACGCTCGGCGATCCAAATAACTTCAGCGACAGAGGGAAGCAGGCTGTTGCCTTCACCGCGAATGTGAGTAGAAAGCAGACCGTTATACTTCGGCAGTACGCTGCACAGCTCGGCTAGCTCTTCACGTGACGTGTAGCTGCCCGGGGCATAGAGAAGTCCAATCGATAAACCGATTGCTCCTGCACGAAGTCCTTCTTCCAGAAGCTCCTTCATCCGTGCAATCTCAGCAGTTGTTGCAGGACGGTTCTCAAAGCCCATCACCGCGATGCGCAGGGCGCCATGCGCAACATAAGCAGCGATATGCCCGGACGGATTCGATCGGCTGATGAAATCCATATATTGACCGACGGTTTCCCATGGCCACTCCCAGCTCGTGCTGCCGAGTACGGGCTGCACGTATGTCTGAAGCAGCTCAGCTTTATTCCGGACGAACGGAGCGGGAGCGAGCCCGCAGTTACCGACAACCTCCGCCGTAACGCCTTGTTGAAGTTTAATCTCACTGTATGGATGATCGATAATCATTAAGTCGGAGTGGCAATGCCCGTCGATAAAGCCGGGAGCTATCACTTGGCGCCCGACATCAATTACGAGAGCAGCCTCTTGGTCGACGCGGCCGATGGCTGCGATAATCCCGTCCTTCACGCCAATATCGCCCTGAAACCAAGGATTGCCGCTGCCGTCAACGATTTTACCATTTTTAAAAATGAGATCGAGCATGAATGAGGGGTACCTCCTTGTCATTATTCCAGCATGCCGCGGGCAGCGACTGCTGCCTTGCGCAGCTGCCCTGCAGCGTCTGCAATGTATACGAAGCTGTGCAAGTTGACTGTGCTGCAAATGTGATTAGGGATGATGCGAATGACATCGCCTACCCGATACACAGCATCCGTCCGCACACGAATCATGCCATGCTCTTCAGTCATTCGCTCCAATACGGCATCGGGAGCTCCGACAATATGACCGAAGCCTTGGAGGTAAAACGGAGAGGTACCCGGTTGTACGTCGGTGGCAAACGTCTTGCTGCCGCCGTCGATGACGATTAAATCGTCTGATGGACGGCTGATAACCGTTGCCATCACCGCTCCGGCACAGTCATCGATCGTACTAACGCCGAAAGCAGCTTGCATACGATCTTGGTAAATATAAGTGCCGGGCCGAATTTCCGTCACTCCACCTACTTCGGCCGCGTATGCGGCCGTCGGTGTGGAGCCGACGCTTACGTCTTGAATGGCAAGTCCTTCGCTTCGCAAAACTGTCGCGACACTAGCCATTATAAGACCCTCCTCATGACCTGCTGCCCGCAAATCGAGCGTTGGAGTTCCATTATACATAGCGCCCCGGTATGTATATATGCCTGTAAGCCGAATACCGTCAAGCGCCGCGATCTGTTTGGCCAGCTGCACCGCATCGTCTATCCTAACACCGGTTCGACGCAGTCCTGTTTCAATTTCAAGCCTAATCTCGAGCTTTACGCCTTCTCGCACAGCAGCATCGGAAATTCGCTTCGCCCCTTCGAGGCTATCAGCCCCAACGATAAGTCGAACTCCAGCTTGACTTAGCCGTACAGCCCGTTCTATCTTCGAGGCAGCAACCAGCGGATAAGCAACGAAGATGTCCGTAATACCGCCTTCCGCCATCACTTCAGCTTCGGAAATTTTCGCAACGGTAATTCCGGCTGCCCCCGCAGCGATTTGCCTTGCAGCCATTTCCGGCAGCTTATGGGTTTTCGCATGAGGGCGGAGTTGAACGCCGTTACGTTTTGCAACCTCGGACATGGCGGCAATGTTGGCATCAACTACGCTGCTCTCGATGACGAGGCAAGGCGTTTCAAGCCCGCTGCCAGCACCCCATATAGCCAAATCCGGATTCAACTTCTCATTCATTCTGCCGCGCCTCCTTCGTGGTCTGCCGCTTTGGATTCCTCCAGATAGCTATAGAGCGTATACTTTGAAATGCTCAAATAGGCGCAAACCTTCTCGCCTGATTTTTTGATCAGAAAAGCACCCTTTTGATCAAGAAGCTGAATGATTTTAATTTTATCTTCCTTGGTCATCAGGGCCGGCGGCTTGCCGACCGTTTCTTGAGCCTCTTGAATCAGCGTGTCGAGCAGATCGTTAACATTGCTGACGAATGATTCCCGAACCGGCTGCAGCCCGCTCGCCGTCAGCGATTGGAGCGTTTTCTCCGCTACCATCAAGTCGGTAATGTCGAAGTTTATGCACATTGCCCCGATAATGGCGCCAGCGTTATTTTTCACATACATGGAGGTCGAACGGAGGATGCGCCCGTCCTTGGTCTGCGTTACATAGTTATGCCGGTTGCCGCCCTCCGATGTGCCCCGCATAATTTCGAGCCCCAGATTCGTACCTGGGTCGCCTACTTTGCGTCCTGTTACATGGCCGTTCTCGATGATGACGATCGTGCTGTCAACCGGCTTTGACCAGTCATGCACGACGACCTCGCAATTGTCTCCGAACTGCGCGGTTATTCCTACGGCCATCTCTGTCAAAAACGACAGCTCCTGCGATATCGATTCCATTTCTCTCCCGCTTTCCTTGCAGCCTTAATGCCCACATGGTACTACTACGCGCCTAAAAAATCAAACAAAAATTTTGTTTACCTAAAAAAAAGTATGCCAGGCTGTTTTTATCCGTAACATGCAGCGTTGCAGCATCACTTCTAAAAAGATGAAAGAGCGTAACAATTACGATATAATAGAAGGGATATTACTAAAATGCTAATTATAAATCGATAACAACGGGAGAACTCTGCGATGAACAACAAAGAACAAAGCATTCCGGTACATTTACTGTCGGGCTTTCTTGGAAGCGGCAAGACGACGCTTCTGGGAAGATTGCTTGATTACTATAAGGGACAGGGGAAAAAGCCGGCGGTCATTATGAACGAGCTCGGCGATATCAATTTGGACGGACAGCTGCTTAGCGATGAAGTGCCGATGGCGGAAATGCTAAGCGGCTGCATCTGCTGCACGATGCGCGGCGATCTGGGGATGGAGATCAGCATGCTTATTGACGAGCATCAGCCCGACGTTATATTCATCGAATCGACGGGCGCGGCCAACCCGATGGAAACGCTGGACGGCGTAACGGAAGCGGCTATGTATAAGGCGATTGATCTCCGCAGTATCATTACGGTTGTCGACGGACCGGAGCTTCTGAAGCGCAGCCGCGAGGGAAAAAGCCGCACCTTCAAGCTGATGCAGGAGCAAATCCGGTGTGCAACGGTTTTGCTCCTGAATAAGGTCGATAAGCTGGAGCCTGAGCAGCTTGTAGAAGCGCAGCAGCTGCTGCGGGATTTAAATCCGCATACGCCGGTCATCGCGACGGTTCGCTGCACGCTTGACGATTGGAGCTGGCTCGACGCCGAGGCGGCACGGGCAGCGAATGCTCATGAGCATTCAGGTGGTGAAGCTGCGGATGCCGAGGGTCATGTATGCTCCAGTGACGGCTGCTCGCATGATCACGGGCAAGCGCATGCACACTCGTACGATGAGCATAACCCTGCCGGTCACCATCATTCGCATGATCATGTCATGGTTGTCACTCACTATTGGCGCAAGCCGGTAAGCAGCACAGCTTTTGAGGCGCTGCTGCAGCGGCTGCCGGACCGTATCTATCGCGCGAAGGGAATCATGACGTTTACGGATACGCCGAGCCGTTTTCTTTTCCAATATGCGTACAGGGAATCTGATTTCATGAAAATTGAACCGCAAGGGCATGTGAACGATGTAGCGGTGTTTATCGGGGAGCATTTCTCTAAAGACTGGCTGCTGCGCGAGCTGGAACTGCTCGAGCAAGCAGAGGCTGCAGAGGAATGAAACAATAGAGGCAGCTCCCTGTAGTTTTTTTGTCGAAATCTGCTGTTGCAATGTCTATTCACGTGTATGGATGGGTAAAATAATCCAGATGAGGCTTGCCGGGCCTTGACATCACGATAGCAATAGAAGGGTGTGGCAGTGAATGGTTCGAAAATGGTTTATCCCAGCGTTAGCGCTGGCTGTGCTGTTGTCGGTCGCTCCCGTCTGGGCCGCGCAATCGGTAACGGCTTTGCCGGAAGTTTCAAAAGCAGATGAAAACCCTAAGCAATCGGAAGAAGACAGCAACAGCAAGCATAAGCATCACAAGGGACATATGACACGCAAAGATTTTGAAGTGTACCGTCTGGAGAAGCTGAAGGAAATTGCGACGTACTTTGGCATTCAAACCGAAGGCAAGTCCGCTCAGCAGCTTAAGAAGGAAGTAGAAGCAGCGAAGGTCGCCAATAAGGACAAGTGGGAAGCTTTCAAAGCGGAGCATAAAGCGAAGCGGCTGGAGCATTTGCGCAAAATAGCCGAAGAGCATGGTATTAAGACAGAGGGCAAAACAGCTGAGCAGCTGCGCGAAGAGCTGTTTAAGCTGCATGGCGGCAAAGGCAGACGTCCCCATCGTTTAGAGGACAACAACCAAGCCGGTGAAGACGACGGCGATAAGCAGCAGAAGGACAAGCAAAATCAAGTTTAAGTTAACAAACGAAGAGGGGCCGTCCCGAAAGGTCATTGACCGGGGACGGCCTTTTTTTGCAGCCATGGAACGTTAGCACTTTTAATACCTCGATTGCTGGTGAGTAGGGACATTGATCCTTTAGTAGAAATCGATCGACCAGGCCAAAAGTAGGATTTTGTCGAATTATATAGTATTAAATGACTATGTTTATCATTGTGCTCCGTGCGAAGCGTCAAGTATACTAGAACCATATCATAAATTGATGGATCATGTCGTTTTTTTTGCTTTGTCTAACAACAAGGGGCTGATAGAGAAGTGAGAAAGATTAGGCTAAGCATTGCTCAAAAATTAATACTTTCACTGGGCCTGCTTATTATTCTTTCATTTGGCATTTTAGTAACAGCTCATCTGGTTAAGCTTTACAATACGAATCTGCGTGAAAGCGAGCTGCTCGCGCAAACGCAGTCTATGGCATACATATCTCCGTTCTCTAAGACATTGGATCAAACGATTGCAATGATCGATACGCTTAAAGCGGCCATGCTGCAAATGCGCAGTGACCAAATGCAGGATCGTGAATACATCGTCCGGTTAATGAAGCAGATTCTGAACGAGCATCCTCAATTATTAGGTGTCTATACAGTGTGGGAGCCTAATGCCTTCGACGGTCAGGATGCACTCTATCGGAACAAGAATAGTTCTGATGACGATACGGGCCGCTTCATCCCATATGTGATTCGTAAAGATGGCTACACTCAGGTTCATGCGGTAAAGCATTATGAGGATGAGACAAAGGGAAGCTATTATCAAATTCCGAAGCGTACAAAAGCATTTTCGTTGATAGAGCCGTATTCGTATGAAATTGACGGTAGTCCGTTTCTGATGACATCGCTCGTGCTGCCTATTTTGGATGAACAGGGCCATTTTTTGGGAATAGTAGGAGCCGACATATCCCTCGATTTGGTGCAGCGGCATATAGAGGACGCCCGCCCGCTAGGCGGTTACGTTAATATTATTACGGGCAAAAACAACTATTTGGCCAACGGCCGCAATCCGGAGCTGGTGATGCAGCCGTATAAGGCATGGTCAGACAACAGCCAGCTGGAAGCGATGAAGGGTACGACACCGCATTTTCGATATACACCGGATGCCGGCGGTAACGGGACAGTTCTGCGTATGTTCTACCCTATTAAGTTTAAGAATGCCTCTTGGTACATTGAGACGGTCATCCCGAAGAAAAATATGCTGTCCGATTTCTACAATAGCTTAAAGGATTCGATAGTTATAACAACAGCAGCCCTTCTTTTCATGACGATCATGATGGGACTGCTCGTTCGGAAAATTATTTTGGTAAACATTCATAAGGTTGTCCAAGCGACCTCCGCTGTTGCGATAGGAGATGAAGGACAGAAGCTGAATATTCAAACGAACGACGAGTTTGAATTTATGGCGAATCACTTTAACAATATGATTGAGCACCGCAAGGAAGCCGAGCAGCTTATCGAATACCAGTCGACGCACGACTTAATGACAGGTCTGCCCAACCGGTATGCTTATCGCCGCCATATAGAAAGTAAAGCGGCTGCGGGTGTTTCCAACGATGGTCATATCGCATTGCTGTTTATTGACCTTGACCGGTTCAAAATTATAAACGATACGCTCGATCATGTGATGGGCGATCAGCTGTTGAAGCAGGTAGCCGAACGCATCGTACAAACGGTTGCCGACAAGGGCATCGTTTTCCGGTTCGGGGGCGACGAATTTGTCGCACTGCTTGATAACGTAAGCCATTTGAATCAAGCGCTTCTCGTTGCCGATGATATTTTGTCGGTCATCGCAGAGCCGATTAGGCTGACGGATCGGTTGTTCTATATTACGGCAAGCATTGGAATGAGCCTGCATCACCAGCTTACGCCATGTATTGGAGATCAGCTTGTGAAGGAATCCGATATTGCGATGTATGTGGCTAAGAAAGAGCGGAACACTTGCAAAATATACATACCTTCGATGAACGATGTGCCGCAGAAGGAGCTTATGCTCGAGAACAGCTTGTTCAAAGCGCTTGAGCAAGGACAATTCATGCTCTATTATCAGCCGAAGATTGAGGTAGCCACCGGTTCCATTTATGGAGCGGAGGCGCTTATCCGTTGGAAACATCCGGAGTTTGGCATGGTGTCTCCGCTTGACTTTATACCGCTGGCCGAGAAGACCGGATTTATTATTCCGCTCGGCGAGTGGGTGCTTCATACCGCTTGCCAGCAGATTCGCGAATGGGACCGGATGGGACTGCCGCCGCTTTCCGTAAGCGTCAATATGTCAATGATGCAATTCCAGCAGAAGCAAATTGTCTATACGATTGAACGAATTATCACAGGTGCCGGCATTCGGCCGGAGCGGATCGAGCTTGAACTGACGGAATCGATCTTTATGGACAATCCCGAGCATACGCTCAAAATATTGCATGAGCTGCAGCAGCTCGGAATTAAGCTGTCTTTGGACGATTTTGGAACCGGCTATTCATCGCTGAGCTATTTGCAAAATATTCCGCTGCATACGCTTAAGCTTGATAAGTCGTTTATTAATAATATCGTGAACGATTTTAAAAAGCAGATGATATTCAAATCCGTCGTAGTCATCGCACATAATTTGAATTTAAAGGTTGTAACCGAAGGCGTCGAGACAGAGGATGAAATGCGCATCATTCGCGAACATAATTGCGACGGCGTCCAGGGATACATTTATAGCCCTCCGGTAACTGCAGCAAAGTTTGCCCAGCTGTATATGGAACAACATTTAGAACAAGCTTGAGGATATACCCGTCTTCCGTTTACAGCGGAGACGGTTTTTTTATATTCCGATGTGAAAAGGATTAAGGATGTATTAAACTTTTTTTGCAGAAGGTGTTACAAAATAATAGGAAGCATCGTCTTTCTTATAGCTTGAGCAAATAACGCAAGGAGGACAACGGAATGGAACATTCGGCGCCGGATTTGTTTCGTCAACAGTTTAACCAGCACTACCCTTCGGTTCGACGCAAGTTATTTGCGCTCATTCGGGATGAGGCAGCTGCTGAAGATCTCGCCCAAGAAACATTTCTAAGGCTTTACCGCAATCCGCCGGATCAGCCTGAAGCAATTGGAGGTTGGCTTCATCGGGTATTAACTAGGCTGGCCTATGATTATATGGATAAGAAAGCGCGTGAGCGAGCAATTACGCAAAAGCAGGAACAGAACATAATGGCACAGCCGCACGCGGTGCAGTCGAACGAGCAGACGGTAATCGCTCTAGATGAGCGTGAACGCGTACAAGGATGGCTGGAATCCTTGCCGGAGAGAGATAAACAAATGCTGCTGCTGCGATATGAGGGTTACAGTTATGCGGAAATTGCGGAGCAGCTTCAGGTGCGGCAGCCACAGGTCGGTACGATGCTGCGCAGAGCCGGCGAGCGGCTAAAGCGGCATGCCTTGCAAGCAGAGGGTGCGATGTCTCATGAATAGAAGAAAAGGAGGAACACGAAATGACAACCAATGATTCTTTAAATCAGAAAGAACAAGAGCAAATGTCAGCTGCATGGGCGCGCTTGGAGAAGCAGCTGCAGGCAGTGGAAGCTTCACCGATCTGGAAGCAATGGGAGGAAAATGGGGAAAGCAAGGAAGCTGCGGCTGCTGCGCCGGCAGCAGAAGCTGAACAATTGCGCCAGCATGATAATATCGTTCCTATCCAAGGACTCCGCACTGCGGTTGAGGCAGAGTACACGTCGCCAAAGCACGGAGCGGCTCGGCGATGGATAAGAAGAAATGCCGGCAAAACCGCAGCGGCATGCGCCGCAGTGCTTATCGCAGTCGTTATCGCGACGCCTTCTACCAATCAGGTGCTTGCCTCCTGGCTGAACACGTTCCGGATGGATAACGTGATGGTCGTTCAAGAAAATGATTTGGAATCGCTCATGCAGAGTTTCTTGCATGAAGGCGAGACTTTAGAGATGTCTAACCGTTTCGGCGATTTCGAGCAAACGTCAGAAGGCAACTGGGAGCAGCTCTCCCCCGAGCAGGCTAAACAGCGAATAGGCTTTGACATTCCGTCCATACATGTTGCGGAAAGCACTACAGTCGATATTTCATCGATGAGCGCACAGTCGTTTACCTTCCGCTTAAATGTAGATGAAGTAAATGGTGCGATGCGTAAGCTTGGCGCGGAGAAGCTGCTTCCAGCTTCAGTAGACGGGAAAGCCATAACATTTAGTACGGGTAATGGCGTACAGGTTAATTATCATCCGAGCGAAGGAAGCAGCCCCAAACAAAGCCTATGGGTCACTTATGTAGAGGCCCCTACGATTCAAGTGGATCCTTCTGTTGACGTAAAGGATGCATTCGAGGCAGTCGTTCGTTTCCCTGCGCTGCCTGACCATTTACGCAAATCACTCTTGCAAGCGTCCAGTCTGGAGGAGGGCGAAATCCCATTGCCTCTTATAACTAATGGCGAACCGGAGAAGGTCGTCATTGAAGGTACCATGGTGTACGTCGAGCAGGATGAACAAAGTAAGTACTCAACTGCAATGTGGCTGCAGAATGGGTATGTTGTGTCAGCGAGCTTCCATGGCTATGATGCGCAAAAGGTACAATCGCTTATTGCAGAGATGATTCACTCATGACGATTCCTGCTATCGAGACGAACCGGCTGACTAAAGATTACGGGGACGGACGCGGCTGTCGCGACGTTACGCTTACGATTGAGGATGGGGAAGCCTTTGGCTTCCTCGGTCCCAACGGAGCGGGCAAAAGCACGATTGTCAAAATGCTGACGGGACTCATTCAGCCAACCTCAGGTAAAGCCCAAATTTTCGGATATGCTTCGGGAACCATCGAAGCAAGGCGAAGAATGGGCTATTTACCTGAGTTGTTTCGTTATCCTGACTGGCTGACCGGTGATGAGGTGTTAGCTTTCCACGCTAAGCTGTGTGAGCTTGATCGCGTGATGGCCAAAAGGCGCATTCATCAGCTGCTCGATGAAGTCGGAATCGGCAGCCGCGGACGGGACCGGCTTAAAGGATATTCCAAGGGAATGCAGCAGCGGCTTGGTCTTGCATGCGCCTTGCTTGGCAATCCTGACATCGTTTTCCTGGACGAGCCGGCTTCAGCTCTTGACCCGGTCGGCAGACATGAGGTACGTGAGCTCCTTGCAAGGCTTAGAAGTCAAGGGAAGACGATTTTTCTCAATTCGCATCTGCTTGAGGATGTTGAGCTGCTGTGCGACAAGGTTGCTTTATTGAATAACGGGAAAGTGCTGGCAGAAGGCAGGGTGTCTGAGGTGCTGCGTATGCAGTCGAACTGGCGTATTCGCGTCAATGGATATACTCCGTTTGCGCTTGAGAAGATAAAGCAATTGCTTGGTGTGAATGCAGTTATTCAAAGCGGGACAGCAGCGGTTGACGAATCAGTCTGGCTTGAGGTAGAGCTTGAGGATGACGAGCAGATTAGCTTAGTTAATTACTTGCTTATTGAGCTGGGCTTGACGATTTATGAAGTAGGAAAAACGAAATCGCGATTGGATGAATGGTTTTTGCAAGCCGTGTCAGGCCTTGAGCATAGGGGGGAACGCAGATGACCGCGGTTTGGGGCTTAACGTGGAAGGAGCTTATTCGCAAGCGCGTAACGCTTATGACGATCATTATGACCGTCCTGTTCTGGATTGCTTTTTGGTTCGTATCTGGTGCTATAGCCGGCACTCAAGAGCCTGTTGATTTCAGATCCACTTTTGATTTATTTGGAAACTTCGCTAATGCTGCAATGGTGCTGACGCTTGGTTTTTTCTTCGGCGCGTTCGCGGTCGCTTTTCTGGCGATATTCAGTTCGGTTGCCGCTGTGACAGGTGAAGCCGAGCATGGCGTATTGCAATCGGTGCTGGCAAGGCCTCTTCCAAGGTGGAAATGGTATTTAGGCAGATGGCTCGGTTTTGTAAGCTATGGCGTTCTGTATGCTCTCATACTGTTTATATCTATTATTATCATTTGTTGGATGAAAACAGGGGTTATGATTGATGGAAGCGTGCTGCTCAAATCATTTGCGCTGTTTGCCTCCGTCGTTCCGCTGCTCATATCGATGACGATGCTGGGATCTTGCTGGCTGAGTCCGCTAGGCAACGGAATCGGCATGACCATGCTGTTCGGAATGGGCTGGCTTGGCAGCACGATTGGGCGTCTCATGAACGGGAGAATGCTGCAATCGGATGGAGAGAAGACGCTGGAGACGATCACTGGATTAATAAAGACAGCTATGCCGGCAGACGCTCTGCAGCAAAGGATGCTGAGTGAACTTTTCTCCATTTCAGAGCTGGCTGGTTTGTTCGACATCAACAGATCGCTTAGCTATTTCTCGATTAACGGTGCGCCGTCGAATGCATTTTTATTATATAGTGCGATCTATACGGCAGCTATGCTTGTAACAGGTTTATTGGTTATTAGACGAAAAGATTTTTGAGCGATGCTGCCACCCGATTCCAGGGAGGCAGCATGCCGCTGTTCAAGCCGCTAAAGCGCGCGGCTCTATTATATCGTCCACTGGGAGTGGACGATGGCGCTCACGTACCAAGCTCCGTCCAGCTCCTCGAGTACTAGAATGAGGCTCTCCCAATCCATTCCGTTATACTGCGCGTCAAAGCCGCTGAAATAATAATCCATTACATAGCTGTTTGGAAACACATCTTTAATATTAACAAGCGTGTTCCCCTCGCCTTTTATTTCGTCAACACCGATTGTCTCCGGTTCAATAAAATCTTTGTCATATACGAATTTGTCAAAGTACTGCTGAAAAGTTAGCTCAATGGGATCGCCGGTTCCGTCATAAGAACCCCATGTGTAGACGGTTGGATCCGTTAATGCCGGCAAGCCGGCTGCCGGAAAAACTTTGGCGCTCGCTGTATCGATATGCGCATAAGGAGAGAATAACAGTCCTTTGTCAGGATGAATATAAGCTGCCAGTGCCGTCATATCGGCTTCCTTCAAAGCAAGAATAACAGCTTCCGCCGCCTCTTGCTCAGTAGTTGCCGCAGCAGGCTCTTCCTCTTCTTCAACCTTGTTGCTTGTATCGGTTTCCTCAGGAGCCGGCTCAGAAGGATCCGGTTGATTACCTTGGCCAACATTCGTGCTCGGGTTGCTGTTATCTGGCGTGTTGCCGACATTATTATTGGCTGCACTGCAGCCCGACAGAAGCAAAATCAATGTTAAAACCATCATTATTTTATTCATGATTCGATCCCCCTGGATTGTTTAGATTTTAATGTGCTGTTGTGAAGTAAGACGCGATTTATCCGAAAAGGTTGCATAGGTGCTTGTGGACATTCAGCATGTCTGCTAAAATGTAGTTGTTGTTAAGTAAATTTATTAACTAAACACGGAGCGTGAAATGACAAGGATAAAAGATATTGCGCTAGAGGCGGGAGTTTCAGCTGCTACCGTATCAAGAGTATTAAACAATGATGTTACATTGGCGGTAAGCGATGAGACGAGAGCACGTATATTTAGCATTGCCGAACAGCTGCAGTATAAGCCGTCCAGATTGCGTAGGATGAAAAAAGAAGAGCGGCTGTCCCGTCAACAAATTGGTTTATTGATGTGGTCCTCGCTACAGGATGAGCAAGACGACCCTTACTTTTCATCGATCCGCAAAGGGATCGAAACGCGCTGCGAGGAGCTCGGGATCAGCATTATTAAAGTGCTTCGCGGCAATAATCGTACAGAAATGCAGCCAATACACGAGTTGGATGGTTTAATCGTTGTGGGCTCGATCGATGATAATGATGTCAGTCAATTGTACAAACATAGCAATCGACTCATATTCGTCAACCATTCGAATGAGCTGAATGACTTTGATACGGTGAAGGTTCATTTTGAACAAGCAACAAGAGCCGTAATCTCGCATTTAAGGAAGCTTGGGCATAAGAAAATCGGCTACATTGGCGGAAATGAACATGTCCATCGGCTTAGCCGCCAGCATGCTGATATTCCCGTTGTTGAGCCGCGTCGCGCCTTTTTCGAGAAGGCACTCAGCGAGGCTGGGCTTTATCATGAGGAGTTTGTTTGGCAGGCGGATTGGTCATCGAATGGCGGGTATGAGTCAATGAATAGGCTTCTTCAGCTGGATTCACGGCCGACAGCCTGCTTTATCGGGAGTGATCCGATGGCGGTTGGCGCACTTCGGGCCCTTCACGAGCACGGCGTGAGGGTGCCTGAGGATATGGCGGTTGTCGGCTTCGATGACATTGAAATATCGGCTTTTCTGAATCCGCCGCTTACTACCGTTCGCGCGCATACGGAGCATATGGGAAGAACAGCGGTTCAACTGCTGCTTGAAAGAATGGAAGGGCGGGAAGCGGCCGTTCATATTACCATTAATACGACACTGATCGTTAGAGAAAGCTGCGGCAGCACATTACAAAAATAAGAGGCTCTATAACCAAAATCGGAGGGATTTATTTTGTCTATTCAATATGATCAGCAACGTTCGCTATTTCACTTGCAAGCACAAGATACGAGTTATGTTATCCATGTAACGAAAACAGGTTATCCCGCGCATTTATATTGGGGCAAAAAGCTTCGTGGCATGCAGCTGGGGCGGCTCCTTGAGTTAAAGGAGCGCGCCTCCTTTAGTCCGAGTACGGAGCTTGATCAATTGGCCTTGTCGCTGGATACGCTCCCGCATGAATACCCAGGGTATGGCAATTCCGATTTCCGTATGCCTGCTTACCAGGTTATGCTGCCTAACGGCACTACGGTGACGGATCTGCGCTATGAATCGCACAGCATTCGCAGCGGAAAGCCGGCACTTGCCGGATTGCCGGCTACTTATACCGAGAGCGATGATGAAGCCGCTACGCTGGAGCTGACGTTGAAGGATGAGCTTACCGGATTGACCGTTATTCTTTCCTATACCGTATTTGAAGCGTTTAATGCCATTACCCGTTCGGCAAGATTGGTTAACAATGGAACGGATACGCTGCAGCTGCTTCGGGCATTCAGCTTGAGTCTCGACTTTGCTCATGACCGTTTTGAAATGCTGCAGCTTTCGGGCGCTTGGACGCGCGAGCGTTATGTGCATACGCGCAAGCTTGAGCCGGGTCTGCAATCTGTTGAGAGCCGCAGAGGCTCCAGCAGCCATATGCAAAATCCGTTCGTTGCGCTACTCTCGGAAGGCGCAAACGAGGATCATGGCGATGTATACGGGGTGAACCTTGTATACAGCGGCAACTTCACAGCTGGCGTAGAAGTGGATCAATTTCATTCCGCCCGGTTGTTCATGGGGCTCAATCCGTTCGACTTTAATTGGAGACTTGAGCCAGGCGAGCAGTTTCAAACGCCGGAGGCCGTAATGGTCCATTCCGGGCATGGCCTCGGCGGCATGTCGCGCAGCTTCCATGATCTATACCGCTCTCGATTAATTCGCGGCACGTTCCGTGATCAAACGCGGCCGATTCTCGTCAATAACTGGGAAGCGACCTATTTCAATTTTAATGCGGACAAAATCGAGTCGATCGCGCGTACCGGCCAAGAGCTCGGCATCGAGCTGTTCGTGCTTGATGACGGCTGGTTCGGCAAGCGCGACAATGATACGACCTCGCTGGGTGACTGGTTCGTAGACCGCAGCAAGCTTCCGAATGGTTTAGAGGATCTTGTGAGCCGGGTTAAGCGCCTTGATATGCAGTTTGGGTTATGGTTCGAGCCGGAAATGATCTCCCCTGAAAGCGAGCTGTACCGCGCGCATCCTGACTGGTGCTTACATGTGGAAGGACGCAGACGGACACAAGCGCGGCATCAGCTCATACTAGATTTATCGCGTACTGATGTTCAAGATTACATTGTGAAATCGGTCTCGGATATCTTGTCGAGCGCGCCGATTACGTATGTGAAGTGGGACATGAACCGGAACATGACGGAAATCGGGTCGGCGCTATTGCCGCCTGAGCGTCAACGGGAAACGGCTCACCGTTATATGCTTGGCCTGTATGCAGTGCTGGAGAAGATTACGTCTGCCTTCCCGCAAATCTTGTTTGAGAGCTGCTCCGGCGGCGGCGGCCGCTTCGATGCCGGTATGCTGTACTACATGCCGCAAACGTGGACGAGTGATAACACCGATGCGGTGTCGCGTCTGAAAATTCAATACGGTACAAGCATCGTCTATCCGGTCAGTTCAATGGGTTCGCATGTATCGGCAGTGCCTAATCATCAGGTTGGCCGCATCACTTCCTTGGAGACTCGCGGAAATGTCGCGTTGTCCGGTAACTTTGGCTATGAGCTGGATCTTACCCGGTTTACGGACGAAGAGAAGGAAACGGTTAAAGCACAAGTGGCCTTGTATAAAGATGTGCGCCACCTCGTGCAATTCGGCGATTTCTATCGCTTGCTCAGCCCGTTCGAAGGAAATGATACAGCTTGGATGTTCGTTTCCAAAGATCAAAGCGAGGCATTTGTCGTATATGCTTCGGTGCTTCAGGAGCCGAATCCGCCTCTTAACCGTTTCCGTTTGAAGGGGCTTGATGCTAAGCGCGACTACAGACTTGATGAGCAAGGAACGGTATACGGCGGCGATGAGCTGATGTACGCAGGTCTTGCGACGCCGCAATTCCATGGCGATTACGCAAGTAAAGTGTATCGCTTCCGCGCAGTGGAATAGCTTGATGATTTTCAGTTGCAGTAACAAAGAAGCCCTCTCCATTCGGAGAAGGCTTCTTTGTTGTCCACGTCGGTCTTTTAGCTAAACGACGTGGAAGCAGCAGCTGCGATAACGATAATGAAAACAACAGCATATATGGCAATAATGATGGCTGCCCACAACAAAGAGGCTTTAAAATAGTTTTTCTTCGTCGGATTGCCTTCACCGAAAGCCCATACGAACATCATAATAATGTTTACGATCGGGATGATCATGACGAGTGTCATAAGCATCCATTCTTTTACGGAAATAACAGGAGATACCTCCTGCCCGGGATTATGGCCGTAACCATTGCTGCCGGGATGCGCCGGAGGTTGTTGATAGTTATCCATTGTTATCGCTCTCCTTTATTTATTTATGTATGAATGTGTAATACATGGATCACAAATTCATTATATATAAATTCCTATTGTTTACAACCTCTATTTTGTAAAATATAAAAATTTAATTAAAAATATATTTTGCTTGTCCTCTATTTTTTGGGATAATAGAAATATTTTAATTAATATATATGTTCGTTAAAATAATTGGTGTTGTTGTGAGAATCTGTTGTTAAATAAACCGGCCACCAGGTCATGCTTATGCACATGCGGACATAGGAATCGCTATTTGTGTGAAAGAGGCCTAAAATGCAAACTGTGCGGACATTGGATCTGCTATACGCCTTAAAATCCACTTAAAAAAACGGTTTTACGGCAAATAACGGATTCCATGTCCACAAGTATCTCAAAAGTGGGGTAAAACGGGAAAATAACGGATTCCATGTCCGCGTACCCCTCGCCATGGGCGTTGGATTTTTGCCAAGCCCAATAGCTTACAAATCATTCTAGTGGGGTAAAGTAATGTATGCATTGAATTTCGAAAGGAGCGTGCTTTAAATGAAGCAGAATACGAAGAAAGTTGCTTTTTTGCTGGCAGATGGCTTTGAAGATTCCGAGATGAAAAACCCGTATGATGAGATGGTAAAAAACGGCCACGAGGCTGTCATTATTAGTTTGAAGGGCAGCGAGGAGCTGAAGGGCAAGAAAGGTACGATCACTTATACGTCGCATTTAGGGATTAAGGAGGCGAATGCGGAAGATTATGCTGCCGTTATTATTCCCGGTGGCAAATCTCCGTCACACCTCATGAATAATGCAGACGTACAAGCTTTCGTGCAACAGGCTGATAAATCTGGTATTACAATCGCAGCTATATGCCATGGTCCACAAGTTTTGGCTGCTGCCGGTCTGCTTAAAGGAAGGACGCTAACGTCGTATCCTGGGATCTCCGGAGAGATAGAAGCGGCAGGTGGTCATTTCGTGGATAAGGAAGTCGTCGTCGACCGCAATCTGATAACTTCCCGTACACCGGTGGACGAGCCTGCCTTCATAGAGGAAACGATCGATAAACTTGGCGTTAACGCCTGGTAAAGTTCGGTTGTAGCTTTACGGTAAACAATCAATAGACGCTTTAGCGATTAAAATCGTCCCTATTCATTTTATATGATGGAATAGGGGCTTTTTTTACTGCTCTGCGTGAATCGATTGCCGGACGATATGGTCTGCCGTGCGAATCGCCAAGGCTGCGGTTGTCAGTGCAGGATTTACCGGACCCACGCGGGAATCAGGTTGTTATCAGCTACATATAAGCCGGATATGCCGTGAATTTGACCGTAACGGTTCGTTGCCGAAGTCAAAGGATCCTTACCCATGCGGCATGTTCCCGCATCATGATTATCCGCTCCGGGAGGCCAAATACATATTTCCTGCCTATTAGGAATGGTTGGTCAGATAATATCCGATCGCTCGCCGAGGGATCCCGGCAAAGAGCAGCAGGCGAGGAATGCGCGGAGTCGTAAATGCCCAGAATAGCGTTCTCCCGCCAAGAGCGTACACCAGTCTAGCGCACGAAAATAACTGTTGACAAAGTTTAGGTAGAAGGGTATTATCCTAATTAATCATAGTATTTCAATAGGTATTTAAGGATATTGAATCGACCGGTACTCCGGAGAGACGATTTTCATCATGAGATGAAACACGTCTTTTTTTTATACCTGTTTATACCCATTTGTTGTAATTATGTCCATTTTATGAAAACTAATTAAGTGGAGGTATCCAACATGATGAAAAGAGTCAGCAACATCGCAAGCATGGCAATCCTTCTTCTACTCGGTTCTTCTCTTGTCCTAACCGGCTGCGGCAATCAAGAGACATCGACATCGGCATCGGCAGCTGCGAATATTGGCGGGCTTGAAGTAAATGAGCTTCGTTATCAGGGGGGGATTGGTTCTGTAACGTATCCAGAGCTTGCCGAGGATCTCGGTTATCTGGCCCCGCTTAAGTTGAAATTCATTGGGAATACAATCAGTGGACCACAGGATATTCAATCCGTAGTAACCGGAGATACCGATTTTGGCGGAGCATTTAACGGCGCCATCGTGAAGCTGCTTTCTGCGAAAGCGCCTATTACACCGGTCATCGCCTATTACGGCGTTGATGATAACACCTGGTCAGGCTACTACGTACTGGATGGCAGCCCCATCAAAACAGCTAGAGATTTAATTGGCAAGAAAATCGCAGTCAATACATTAGGTGCGCATCACGAGTTTGTTATTAAAGAGTATTTGAACCGGGAAGGATTGACGGCAGATGAGATTAAGCAGGTGACGCTTGTCGTAGTGCCTCCGGTTACGTCTGAGCAAACCCTTCGTGCCAATCAGATTGATGTGGCGACATTAGGCGGCGTCCTGCGTGACAAAGCGCTTGAACGCGGCGGCATCCATCCTCTGTTCACGGATAAGGATTTGTTTGGTGTTTTCAGCGCCGGCAGCTATGTGTTAACGAATAAATTCATTAAAGAAAATCCGAGGGCAACGAGGAAGTTTGTTGAAGCGACCGCCAAAGCCATTGAATGGGCACGTACAACACCTCGTGAGGAAGTGGTGGCCCGCTTTGAGAAAATCATTAATAATCGCGGCCGTAAAGAAGATGCATCAACGGTAAAGTTCTGGAAGAGCACCGGGATTGCTGGTAAAGGCGGTCTAATTTCAGACGTTGAATTCGAGACTTGGGTAAATTGGCTTATTAACGAAGGAACCATTAAGGAGGGAGAACTGAACGGCAAAGACCTCTACACGAATGAATTCAATCCGTACTTCAATGAGAAGAAATGAAGTTAATCCAAATGTGAAGGGAGCAAATCAAATCTATGACGACAAAAATCAGTATTCAGCAGGTTCATAAGTATTTTCGGGTTAAACGGAATCTAGGACATCTTAAAGAAACCGTTCAGCCCATATCGGCACTCCAGGATATTAACCTCGAGGTGAAGCAAGGTGAATTCATGGTCATTGTCGGACCAAGCGGCTGTGGTAAATCGACGCTGCTTGACCTACTAGCAGGCTTATCCAAGCCTAATAGAGGTCAAATCCGATTAGACGGAAATGAAATTGCAGGGCCCAATCTGGATCGCGGCATTGTGTTTCAGCAATATGCCCTATTCCCATGGAAGACAGCACTGGCTAATGTTGAATTCGGGCTTGAAGCCAAGGGAGTCGGACGGAAGGAACGCAGAGCAAGCGCGCTTGAATATATCCAACTCGTTGGCCTTGCTGGCTTCGAGAATCGTTATCCGCATGAGCTTTCCGGAGGTATGAAGCAGCGGGTAGCCATTGCCAGAAGCTTAGCCTATGATCCCGAGGTATTGCTGATGGATGAGCCCTTCGCTGCACTTGATGCACAAACCCGTGAGACGCTGCAGAGTGAACTGCTTCGCATCTGGGAAGCAACGAAGAAGACGATTATTTTCATCACGCACGGTATTGAAGAAGCAGTCTACTTAGGACAGCGCGTCGCGGTGATGACCTCTCGTCCAGGACGGATTAAGCAAGTGATTGAAGTACCCTTTGAATCGAGAACGTCAGAGGACGATTTGCGGTCTAATCCTGAATTTGTGAAGATCCGGCATCAGATCTGGGATCTGCTCAAGGATGAAGTTCAGAGAGCGCAGGAGCAGGAGAAGAGCAAGACACTACATGCCGGCAACTTGAAATCGAATGCTAAAGGAGTGGCAGCAAATGGCTAACGTTAATGTGAGTACAGGGAAATTGCTGACTCGTTATGAGAATAACCAATCAACCTCTCGTGAACGAGTTGACTGGCTGCACTGGACCATTACGAAGCTGCATCACGTGTTCAAGAACTCTATTGTTATTATTACCTTTCTCGCGCTTTGGGAAGCGGCTCCTAGACTTGGTCTAGTTAACGAAACCTTCTTCCCTCCTATAACAGAGGTAGCTAAAGCATGGTGGGGGCTTCTATTATCCGGTGATTTTGTTGATCATACCGTAACGAGTCTGACCCGTTCCATAGGGGGTTTCACACTAGCCATTCTAGTTAGTATCCCGCTTGGCTTGGCCATCGGCTGGTGGAAGACGGCAGCGGAGTATCTCAATCCGTTACTGGAGGTATTCCGCAACACGGCTGCACTTGCTATACTTCCTGTCTTTATTCTTCTGCTCGGTCTGGGTGAAACCTCGAAGATTGCAATTGTCTTCTATGCTTGCGTGTTTCCTCTCTTGCTCAATACGATTAGCGGGGTTCGGAATGTAGACCCGCTCTTAATTAAATCAGCACGCTCTATGGGTCTTTCGCCGATAAGCCTGTTCCGCAAAGTGATTATCCCTGCGTCTGTTCCAACGATATTTGTCGGCATTCGGCAAGCAGGGGCAAGCTCCATTCTCGTGCTAGTAGCAGCAGAGATGGTAGGTGCTAAATCTGGTCTAGGTTATCTGATCCAATATACACAGTTCAGCTTTCAGATAACAGAGATGTACGCGGGTATTATTTCGATTTCAGTTATTGGCTTAATTATTAACTATTTACTTGTTCAATTAGAGAAGAGATTAACGTCGTGGAAGCAGGTCTACAGCGAATAACACGTAAATCCAAACCAAATATAAAGGTGTGTGATGAATAATGAGTAAGGGCAAGCGGCAAATGAATTTGAATCTATTTATTATGAATGCGGGTCATCATGAGGCAGCATGGCGTCATCCGGATACAGAACCGCATAGTATTACGGATATTCGATATTTTCAACGATTGGCGCAAACAGCTGAACAAGCCAAGTTTGATTCTCTCTTCTTGGCGGATGGGTTGGCAATCAATAAGAACATTAAACACGGAGCCTTCGTTGGACTTGAACCTTTTACCTTGTTATCTGCATTAGCAGCCGTTACAGAGCGGATTGGTCTTATCGGAACCGTATCCACGACATATAACGAGCCTTTCCATGTGGCGCGAAAATTCGCTTCCTTGGATCATATCAGCAATGGACGCGCAGGCTGGAATATCGTCACCTCTGGCAGTGAATTCGAAGCGAACAACTTTAACAAAGACACGCACCTGGCGCATAGTAAACGTTATACACGTGCCAGAGAATTCCTTCAAGTTACGACCAGCTTATGGGACAGCTGGGAGGATGATGCGATCATTATCGACCGTGCCTCGGGTGCCTTTGCGGACAATGGCAAGGTTCACGAAATCAATCATGTCGGAGATGAATTCAAGGTAAGAGGACCACTAAACACTCCACGTTCACCGCAAGGCTATCCTGTTCTTGTGCAAGCAGGCTCCTCGGAGGATGGTAAGGAGTTTGCGGCGCAATATGCGGAGGCTATATTCACTGCCCAGCAGACGCTGGCGGAAGCGCAGAAATTTTATGCGGATGTCAAATCGCGTCTAGCTAAGTACGGCCGTCATCCGGAACAGCTGAAAATATTGCCTGGCATCTGCCCGATTATTGGGCGGACCGAATCAGAAGCGATCGAAAAAGAGCAGGAATTGAATGAATTGACCGTTCCCGAGTACGGGCTGAATCAATTGTCAACGATGCTGAAGATGGATTTATTCAACTATCCGCTCGACGGCCCGCTTCCTGAATTGCCTGGTGTGGATGAGATTAACGGCAACAAGAGCCGCTATCAGTTGGTCGCTGATTTAGCTAAGCGTGACAACTTGACGATTAGACAGCTCATCCATCGCCTAGCTGGCGGGCGGGGTCATCGTACCTTTGCCGGAACTGCGATACAGGTTGCCGATCAGCTGGAGGAATGGTTCACCCAAGGCGGAAGTGATGGTTTCAACGTCATGCCGCCGTATCTACCTGGCGGATTGGAGGAATTTGCCCAGCATGTCATCCCTGAACTGCAGCGTAGAGGGCTTTTCCGCACTGAATATGCAGGACGTACGCTGCGTGATCATTTTGGTCTTCCGAGGCCGGTCAATTCTTTCTCAATCCGCAGTTCATCCACATTTAAGGAGGTTATCGTATGAGTACATTGAATCCGAATCATGTCCATGAAACAGAATTGGAAGTGAAGCCTGTCGCAGGGCGAATTGGCGCAGAGATTATTGGTGTTCGTCTAGGGGAGGACTTAAGTGAGCAGACGATTGCGGCAGTAAGGCAAGCTCTACTAAAGCATAAGGTGATCTTCTTCCGTGGGCAGTCACATCTGGATGATGCAGGGCAGGAAGCATTGGCCCGCGTATTGGGCAATCCGATTGCTCATCCAACAGTACCGGTTAAGCAAGGGACGGAATATGTTTTGGAGCTGAATTCCGATCATGGCGGGCGCGCGGATTCATGGCATACCGATGTAACCTTTGTCGCTGCCTATCCGCAAGCATCGATTCTGCGTGCAGTTGTTGTACCGGATGCAGGCGGTGATACGGTATGGGCGAATACCGCGGCCGCTTATGAGCATTTGCCGTCGGAATTACAGCTTCTCGTGGATCGGCTCTGGGCCGTTCACACGAACGAGTACGATTATGCCCAGCATCGTTATGTCGTTTCTGAGGAAGCAGTGCGTCATCATAAAGAAGTGTTCGTCTCCGCTCTATATGAAACCGAACATCCACTCGTTCGTGTTCATCCCGAGACCGGAGAGCGTACTCTCGTGCTTGGACATTTCGCTAAGAAAATCGTCGGCTTCTCCTCAGCAGATTCGAAACAGTTACTGTCATTGCTGCAAGGACATATTACCCGGCTGGAGAATACGGTTCGTTGGCGCTGGTCGGCTGGGGATGTTGTTATTTGGGACAATCGCGCTACTCAGCATTATGCAATCAATGATTACGGCGATCAGCACCGCGTCGTGCGGAGGGTTACGGTGGATGGCGATATTCCAGTCAGCATCGATGGGCGACAAAGCTTTACACGCAAACATGTGCCATCTAGCGCATCCTCTCAACCAGATGAGGATGTTGCATCGGTATCGTAATCTATGAAAATAGACTGTCTAGGCAACCTTATTCCGGTATCAATTGGGGTAAGGTTGTTTAGTTTAGCCACTGTGAGTTTCTACAGTGTTTCATGATTATAGAAGCAAACGCTCGTTCTGTGTCGTAATAGGTCTCGTAACATTTCACCAGTTAATTTAGAAGTTACATTACCCTAAGCTTGTCATGCTAGTCTGCATAATTGGTCAAGTCCCCTCATAGACATGTTATCAGCCAGTAAAAAACAATGTGCAGAGGGGATGATCACATGCGTCGCATTACATGGACCGCGGCAATTTTATTGTGTTTATCATTAGTATTAGCCGCTTGCGGTACGAAGGACGCCGAGTCCGTGGTTAAGGAGCTCGACAAGGTTGTAAACAATATGGAGAGCTATCAAGGGAGCGGGACGATGACTTTGCATACAAGTCAGCAGCCGCTCAAGTATAACGTGGAAGTGTCGTACCAAAAGCCGCAATATTATCGGATCAAGCTGACGAACGAGGAGAAAGATATCACACAAATTGTGCTCCGCAACGATGACGGCGTATTCGTTCTCACACCGAAGCTGAATAAAGTATTCCGCTTCCAAAGCGACTGGCCGCAAAATCAAGGCCAGGTCTACTTGTACCAGACGCTCATTCAAAGCATTCTGGTGGATGGATCACGGCAGTTTGCAGTGGATGAGGATGCTTACGTTTTTGACGTGATGGCCAACTATAACAATGGATCGCTAGCCCGTCAGAAAATTTGGTTGAATAAATCAGACTACAAGCCGGTTCAGGTAGAAGTCAGCGATACGAATGCGGCAGTAATGGTGGATGTGAAATTCGATAAGTTTGAATTCGGACCGAAGTTCGATAAGACCGTATTCGAAACCGAGGCGAATATGAAGACGGAGCCATCCAGCCAATCGACAGAAGAGCCTACGATGACTGTGCCTGAGCAAAATGTGGGCGATGATGCTTCTGCTGGTAATACAGGTGATGACGCAGCTGCAGGTAATACTGGTGGTGATGAAGCGGCCGCACCAGACGATAAACCGGATGCAAGCGGAAATAAGCAAGAGGACGAAAGTGCAGTTGACGGCGATGATCAAACAGATAACAGCAGTAATAACGATGAGAATGCCGATGATGATGCCTCTGCAGAAGCACCGGGCGGAACAGATGCCAAATTTACAGCGATGAAGCCTTCCTATACACCTGATGGTGTTACGGAACAGGATTTGGTAGACATCGTGTTCGGCGGAAACCCTGGCTTGATGATTCGTTACACCGGCGATTATAGCTATACGCTCATTCAAACGCAGCCGGATGATGTAGCGTCATCTTTTGCACCTGGGATGATGGTTGATCTAGGCTTTACGATGGGCCAGCTTACCGGAGACGAGCAGCAGACGCTTACATGGACGTATGAAGGACATCAATTCCGCCTAACGAGCGCAAACCTGCCTGAATCGGAAATGATTAAGATCGCGCAATCGGTGCAGGGCGAAATTGGAAAATAAAGCTTGTAATCAGCAGAATTTCCAAGACGTACTAGCCTTTTCAGGGGCTCATTTCATTGACAGTATCAGCAGCAACGTTTAACATTATTTCTATTGATGTTTGCTGCTCGGACTGTTGTGGCTGCCAGATGAGGAGAAGGTGAACGGCTTGGATTCGTTTTATCGCCCGACAAGGGCTGAAATATCATTAGATGCGCTAAGACATAATTTACAAGCATTTCGGAATGTAATTCCGGAAGGCTGCAGGCTTATGGCTTCGGTCAAAGCCAATGCCTATGGGCATGGTGCAGTGGAGATTGCGCGTGAAGCGGAGCGCTTCGGCGTTGATTATTTAGGAGTCGCTTTTCTGGATGAAGCATTACAATTGCGGAAGGCTGGCATTCAAACCCCGATTCTTGTACTTGGCTTCGTGGCTGCGAATGCCTTGTCTGCCGCAAGAGATAATGATGTTGCCATAAGTTTGTTTCGAGAAGATATTTTACAAGCCGCTGCCGAGCTTCCGGCTGACGTTGCCGGCCGCAAGCTCAAGGTTCATATTAAGATTGATTCCGGTATGGGACGGCTTGGTGTGCTGGGTCAGGATGCTGCAATATCGTTTATCGGAAAGGCTTTAAAAGTGCCGCAGCTCGACGTTGAGGGGCTGTTTACGCATTACGCCCGAGCGGATGAAGCTGACAAGAGCTATACAAAGCTTCAGTATGACAGATTTCGTGAGGTTGCTTCGTATGTGGAGCAGCAGGGACTGCCAATACCGATCATTCACGCTGCCAACAGCGCTGCCGGTATCGATACACCCGAATGGGGCGGCAATATGCTTCGGCTCGGAATAAGCATGTACGGTTTATATCCCTCCGCGGAAGTCAATCAGCAGCGTATTGAGCTCGAGCCGGTCTTGACGCTCAAAACGGAAGTTGTCATGGTCAAAACAACGCCTGCGGGTTGGGGGATAAGCTACGGCACACGTTATGTTACCGAAGGCGAAGAACAAATTGGAACGCTGCCAATTGGTTATGCGGACGGCTTCAGCCGTATGCTTACCGGTAAAGCACATGGACTGGTTCGCGGTGTTAAAGTGCCCATTCGCGGTACGATTTGTATGGATCAATGTATGATTGCATTAGATGCAGCGGCTTCGGGAGCGAATTCAATGCCGGTAGAGACCGGTGAAGAGGTCGTGCTTATCGGTCGTCAAGACGATGCAGTCATAACGGTTGATGAGGTTGCGCAGCAACTGGGCACGCTTAACTATGAAGTAACGTGCATGCTTGCAGCACGTGTACCACGCGTATATGTAAGCAGTGGGCGCACAACAGCGATCTATAACCCATTAGCGTAAAAACAACTCGAAATGGTAAATGTTTCAACTTACAAATTTTCGTAAATGAAGAGGATTTTCGCCAAATATCACGAATGTAGTATGGCAGTTCATCTGTAGAGGTTATACATGGAAACATACAGCATATTTGATATACGGCGAACATAGATATGTTTGAGTATAGCGACGGCAATATATTGTCATAATGTGTATTAAGGTTTTGGAAAAGTTTTGGGGGTGCGAGCTCGGTGGCCAATGTACAAAATACCAAGAGGATCATGATAAGCCTGCCAGATCATCTGCTTGAGGAGGTTGACGGGATTGTTGCCAAAGAAAACTCCAACCGCAGCGAATTTATCCGGCAAGCCATGAAGCTGTATCTGGTGGAACGTAAAAAACGTCAAATCCGGGAATCGATGCAGCGCGGGTATATGGAAATGGCGAAAATCAACCTGAACATGGCCTCGGAAGCTTTTCAAGCGGAGGAAGAAGCAGATCATACGCTTGGCCGTCTCGTTAGCGGGGTGTAGAGGTTGATCGTAAAACGCGGAGATGTGTTTTTTGCGGATTTGTCGCCGGTCGTCGGATCGGAGCAGGGCGGTGTTCGCCCCGTACTGGTCATTCAGAATGATATCGGAAATCGTTTCAGTCCGACGGTAATTGTTGCTGCGATCACAGCTCAAATCCAGAAAGCAAAGCTGCCCACTCATGTTGAAATGGACGCAGCGGCGCATGGTTTTGACCGCGATTCCGTCGTGCTTCTAGAGCAGATTCGGACGATTGATAAACAGCGGCTAACCGATAAAATTACGCATCTGGACGATGAAACGATGCGTAAGGTAGATGATGCCTTGCTAATCAGCGTCGGATTAATCGATTTTTAAATGGAGCGGCAAGCTATTTGGCTGTAGAAGGAAGTTTCCTTTGTGCCGAATGGCTTTTTTGTCGATATTATCCGAATTTTGATGCAATTAGGAAAATAATGCTAGACAATTGAAATGCCTATTTGCTATTATTAACTCAATTGATTGATGTAATCTTATATGAGAGCATTATTATGCGAAGAACGCACGTAGTGAGCCTTAGGTGGCTGCTGGTGCGTTCTTTTTTTTATGCTCGGAGAGGAGTGGCGATGAACAGGAGAAGGAACATAGTTATAAGCTTGACGGCCGCAATGTTATCAGCATCCCTGGTGTACGGAATGTATAAGCTTCAGCGCATTCAAATTGAGCGGCAGGAAACGGTTGCAGTGCTTGTGCCAAAACGGTTTATCGCAGCAGGCGAGCGGCTGCAGAAGAGCGACTTGGAGTATAAGATGGTGCCCAACTCCGCCTTCATGCCTGAAATGCTAGTTGATACTGACTATGCCGCAGGGATGGAAACCGTCATACCTCTGGGCAAAGGCGAGCCGATTTTGGACTGGAAGGTGGATCGTTACTATTTGCAGCCCAAACGCACTGAATCGACATTTCAAATTCCGAAGGAGTATATCCGTTCGATTTCTAACGGAATTAGAGCAGGTGATAAAGTGCTGCTGTACGCTTCTGGAGACGGTTCTCCTTCCCAGCGCCTCTTTAAAGAAGCGGTCACCGTTGCATCGGTCAAAACATCAGGAAACGTAGAAATCGATAGTATTGAAAATCCGAATTTATTGTCATTGGCTGACGGGAATAAAGAGCAAATGTATGCGGCTAGGCGTGAAGCAAACGGAATGATTGAATATTTGAATTTAAATTTGTCGGAAGCGCAGTGGCTCCAAATTGACAGCTTGTGCAAAAATGGCGCTTTAAAGCTAGTCGTTGCTTACAGCCCGGAATCGCTTGATTTACTTGCTGAAGGGGAGGTCGGGGAGCCGTGAACGGTTCTAACGCGCCTCTCGCCGCCTTTATAGGCACGACCCCTAATATAGGAACGACTGCAGCTGCATTTGCAACGGCTTATCGGATAGCAGAAATAAGCGGTAAACCGATCGGATACTTATGTCTTAACCTGAAAAGTGCAAAGATACATCGTTATATCGGCGTTGATGAACCGGTAGTAACGCTGGATAAGCTTCGTCCCGAGCTTCGCTCGCATACGCTGACACCGGATAAGCTGCGCAGAGCGGCATATTCGGTACCGAAGCAGCCGAATTTGCATGTGCTGTTCGGTAATATTTTGAGAGACCAAGCAGAGTATTTCACTCCGGAGGAGGCGGATCACTTGCTTGCGGTTGCCGGGCAAGCCTTTGCATTCGTTGTGCTTGATGTTAGCGCGTATTGGGACAATGCAGCTACGATTTGTTCCATTCGCAGAGCCAGCTCGCGGATTCTTGTTACAACGTCAGCCCTGTCGCATTTTCAAGAGGACGGCCGGCGTTGGATTGGACAAGTATCTCCGATCTTCGGAGTTGCATCTGATCAATACGATTGCATCGTACTTAATTCACCCTGGAGAAATGGAGGCTATCACATGAAGCATATTTGTAAAGAGACGGGTACAACGGCACTCGGACAATTTCAACTAAGTGAACCAGTATTCAGCCAATTAGACAGTGGTACGTATGCAGAATGGTTGAACGCGGACGTAGAGGGCAAACAAGCGATGCGGACGCCTGCGAAAGCGCTCATGCAGCGCCACGGTATGCGCAGCATGACATCGTCCATTTCCGTTCAGCCCTGGTATCGTAAGCTGCTGAGTCACCGTAACGGTACAAGCTCTTGATGGCGCCGGAAAACCGATTTTCACCCTCGGAATTTGCGGCACAGATGGTATCGGAACGTGAGATTCGGGAGAATGAGCAGGCGCTGCCTGAGGGTGGGCCTTCAGGCAGCAGTGAATTTGGTCGGCTCGCAGATGATATAAGAACTTACTTAAGTTCTCCCCATGGGCTGGGCGAGGAAGAACGAAGACAGTACAGCGAGACGCTAAATCGCGCTGTGCTCGGGTTTGCGCAAGAGCGGGAGCAGGTGCTCGCGGTTATAACAGACCGTTTGATTAGACTTCGAATCCATGGACTCGCTAATTTGCAGCATCCGTATCAAACGCTGGCGGAGGCATTGTTCGCGGAAGTAATCGGCCTCAATGTCCTCGAGCTGGTACTTGTGAATAAGGAAGGGCTTGAAGAAATTCAAGTGGTCGGCGAACGGATTTTTATCGTTAAGGATGGGGTCACGGCACTTTCTGCTTACCGGTTTGATAGTGTTCGAGAGGTGGAGCGGATTCAACAAAATCTAGTTCTCTATAATAATGACCGCATTAATCCACGCAAGCGCTGGGCGGAAGTCATGCTGCGGGACGGCTCGCGGGTAACGATGACCGGCTTCGGCTTCACGGCTTGTCCAACCTTGACGATACGATTTTATACGGTGCGAAGCTTTAGCTTAGAGGCATTATGCTCTTCATTCTATAGGACGATGAATCACCATATACAACGGCTGCTTAGAGCCGTGTTGGCCGCAAGATTTAATCTTGTTATTATCGGGCCGACTAATTCCGGTAAAACGAATCTCATGAAGGCCTTAATAGCCGAGCTGCCCGATGAGGAGAGAATCATTACGATTGAAGGTCGATTCGAAATGATGCTCGGGCGGGATTTTCCAAACAAAAATGTGGTGGAATACGAGACGGAGGAAGAGGATCCTTATCACCGGTCGGATCAAGCCTTTAAGCTGGCGCTTAGGCAATCACCGCAGCGAATTATTCATGCCGAAATTCGGGATTTGGACGCCAATATTTATGTGCGTGCATGTACGAGGGGGCACTCCGGCAGTATGACGACTGTGCATGCCAACAGCCTTGAGGATGTGCCGGAAGCAATAACGGATATGTGCATGCTGGATGGCAGAGGGATGAATGCCGAACGATTGACGAAGCGGATCACACAATATGTAACTGAGGTTGGCATTGAAATGGGATATGTAAATGGACGTAGAGTTGTTAAGCGCATTGGAGAGCTGAGTTGGGAGGCTGGGCATGGGCAGACTCAGATCAGGGATTGGGTAAGGTTCGACGAGTCTTTGGGTGATTGGGTATATCCATCAGAGCCTTCACAGAAGGCAGCGGCACGAATGGCTTTTTACGGTGATGCTAATGAATAAGCTGTCGACAGCTGCAGCAGTAATCTTGCTGTTTTGGTTATTGTTTATCGTCCTTTATAACTTGTTCATTATTTGGTCGAAGGAACAGCATCTCAGGAGCCGGCTAATCTACCGGGCAAAATCAGGCTGGCGATACCGCGTGGCCGAACGATTCAAGCGATTCGAAAAGCTGTACAGGCATTTGTCTGAATTATTAGAAACGCTGCAGCTTAAGGTGACGTCAGGTGCCTTCGCAACTTTATCCGGATTGCTGCTGCTTGGAGGAGTCGTTGCGGGCGGTGTTTTCTTTCAAAGTGTAAAGGGCACTCTGCTATTCGGCGGGTTGCTTGGTTTCTTGCCTTATACGATTTTGAGGGCAATGCTCGTTCATCGCCGCATGCAGACACAAATGGACTTCTTGCCCGCTGTTGAGCTATTTTATCAATGCTATCTTGTCACCGGTGAACGTCAGGTTCGGGTTGCTTTACAGCGCACAGTCGAGGAGAGACGCCTGCTCGGTCCGATGCAATCGGTTTTTGAGCAGCTGTATCGCAACCTTTCGGTTCGCGGTGACGATGAAGCGAGCTTGAGACTGCTGGCGGCATCTCTTGGACATTTATGGGCTGATTATTTCGTTAATATTTTGAGGGTGGCACTCGTAGAGGGCGTTCCCATTTCCGGCAGCCTGAAGGAGCTGCTTTCAGACATGCGGAAGGCAAGGCGGGCTAATGAGCAGGAGAGAAACCGGCTGCTTGAGATCCGGGTAGCAAACTTCTCACCGGTGCTGTTCCTTGCTTTATTTATCGGAATCAATCTTCGTTATAACAAAGACAACTCGTACTACTATTACGTGGTTGATCCGCAGGGGCGAGAAATGCTGCTCAATGCAATGGTGCTTATTTTTGCTTCGTTTCTGATGGGATTGTGGCTGTCTCGCAAAAAAATGTGAATGGAGGACGAGGATGCACGAATGGACAGGAATGGCCGTCCGGATTGCCGTATTGGCAGGGCAATATGTTTTCGGTGCAGCTGCTATTTATGCCGTTCTGCAGCTGCTGCCGAGACGGCCTGCACGGTGGAAGCATCTGGCGTTTTTAAGCTGGAGAACAAGGCTTGTGCCGGATAAATGGCTGAGGCTGTTCCGTATTTCGAGGCAGAAGCCTTCTTTCGCGGAGCGGGAGCTGCTGCTTGCCGGTTGCGGTGTAACGGCGGATGCAGCATGGTATGTACTGGCTAGACGGCTGCTGCAAGGCTTCTTCTTTATTGGTGCGGTTTTGTTGGTGGCGCTGCTGCGGGTACATTTGAGTGAGCACATCCCCGTATCCTTTGTTTTGCCTGCGCCGCTTCTGTTCATGCTGGTGTATTGCGATTTGACATGGCTGCGCTCCATTCGTAAGGTTCGCGGATTGCAGATGACCAAAGAAATATTCGTAGTAAGCAATCAATTGCTTTATCTGTCTGATTCCTCGCTTCATATTCACGCAAAGCTGATGCGGTGCGTACCTTTCACGAGGCTGATGAGGGGGGATTTGGAACGGTTGCTGGCAGAATGGTATCACGATGCAGGAGGAGCGCTGCGGCGGTTCAAGCAGCGGATCGGTACCGATGAAGGGCTAAGCTTTGTCGAGACCCTTGATGCCATTCGGCTGCATGAAAGTGAGCAATATTACGAGCTGCTGCGGATAAGGATCGAAGACTACAAGGAGAAAATTGAGCTGGCCAAAGAAAGCCGCAAGGAATCAACCTCTTATTTCTTGTTTGTTATTGCGGGTATTCCGATTTTGTACACCTTCCAAGTATTTATTTATCCGTGGGTGCGAGAAGGCCAGAAGCTGTTTCAGTCGCTCAGCTGATTATAGAGAGCCGTTTGAATAATGGAAGGGAGGTGCTCGAATGCGTAACATTTTAATGACCGTCATGATGCTGGTTGTCGTTATCGTACTGTTCAATACAATCATCGCTAAAGATACGACAGGGACAAGAAGCCAAATCGAATCGCAAGGCAGTTCGGCAAACACGAAAATCGGTCAACTTCTGCCGTAATGTCCTCTTAAGGCAAATGGAAATGAGAGTGAGGTGCGGACTTGTGCGCGGTATACTCGTCTCGATGCTGCTCCTTATAACAGTCATATTCTTGTACCAAGCGGTTGCTGAAGGGGATGCGGGGATGAAGCGGCAAATACAAGGTGCGGGCGGAACGGTCAGTGAGCACATTCGGGGAATGAGTCCATGAAACAAATTTTAATATTCGTATTGTTTTCGGCGCTGCTTTGCTGGCTCATGTTCTCCCCTATTTATAAACATGTGCTCATCGTCAGGCAGGCCGTACTTCAGCAAGAGGTTGATTATTTGCTTGAAGTAGGTGCCAGCGGGAGCTACGGCTATATAAGCGATACGATGCAGGAGCAGTCACGCCAGCGGATGGCGCGGTTCGGGATGCAGCCTGACGAAATCCTCTTTGAGTTAACGACGACAAGCGGAGTTGATGCATCTAATCCCAGCGGTCCAGTGCCGCGCGGAACGGGCATATCGTTAACAATGAGCTATCCGTATGAAAACTTATTTGAAATTGATCGTTTAATCGGTTTAACACCGCCTTTGCCGAGCGAAAGGATGAGGGCTTTTGGAATGAAGATGAGCGAATATGTGCCTTAAGCGCAGGAGGCGGTTGAATCGATGTACAAGCTTTTGCTCATCGTAGTTATGATGTCGGTATGGATCTCGATTCATTTGCTGCAGATCGAGGAGGAGCTGGCGATGCAAACCTTGTTCCTAGGGAAGCACGCCGTCAATCGAGCCGTGCATGCGGCCGCGCAGCAGCTTGATCCGGAGGCGTTTGGCGACGGCCTGCTTCAAATAGCGCCAGATGCGGCGGCAGAAACGGCAGCCCGTTATTTGCGGGTTAATTTGAGGCTGGATGAGAATGGAATGCCTCTTTCAGATTCATTATTTAAACATCCAGTGGAAGTGGTTGTGTTCGAGGTCGTGAATGACGATCGCATCTTTCCCTATACTTACCGCAATGATACTTACCAATATGAGGTCACACTGCAGCGCCCGGGAGTCGTTATGATTGCGCATGTTATATACCCGCGCGCCTTTCAGCTGCTGGATTCAATTGAATGGCATATAAAGGGGGCGGCCGAGCTCGTTACAGGTTGACGAAAAATTGGAAAATTGGTGTAATAAGAGGAGGGAAATTGAAATCTAGGAGCTGATCCTCGAGATTATGAACATAACAGCGGATATTCCTGCCGGGCTCGTGCGGCAACGGATTGAACGTCTGCAGGAAGCGATGCAGACGGAGCATATAGACGCATTTCTTATTACCCAAAATATCGACTTATATTATTTCAGCGGGTCCATGCAGAATGGATATCTCTTTATTCCGAGCACCGGCGAAGCTACCTTTTACGTTAGGCGCAGCTTTGAACGGGCGAAGCTGGAGACTGCGGTTCGGGTAGCGGAGCTTGGTGTTTTTCGTCATTTTGGGCAGACTCTGCTTCATGATTATCCATCTTTATTCCGTGACGGGGTGGAGCTGCGAATTGCAGCCGATCTGGATGTTCTTCCAGCCCAGACGTTTCATAAGCTCTCGGAGCTGCTTGGAGCATCGGGTCGCTGCTCGCTTATTGACGGATCCGCCCACATCCGCAGGCTGCGAATGATAAAGGATCCATTGGAAATCAGCAGAATCGAAGCAGCCGCAGAGGTTGTTGCCGAAGCGCTCAATGAATCGCTGAATGAGCTGCGTGAGGGTGTCAGCGAGCTTGCTTGGATGGCTCGCGTTGAATATGAATTACGCATCCGCGGTCATATCGGTCAAATGCGTATGCGCGGCTATAATCAGGAAATTACGACCGGAATGGTCATTTCGGGAGCAGCCGCGGCCGTTCCAACTTATTTTGACGGTCCGGCTGGTGGCCTTGGCCTTGGAGCAGCTTCGCCGCAAAGCGTCAGCAGATCGATTGTAAAGCGGAATGAGCCGATATTAATCGATATCGGCTGCTGCATCGATGGTTATGTCATTGACCAGACTCGAACGGCTGTGATTGGGGAGTTGCCCGTCACGCTAAAGCATGCGTATGAAGTTTCTGAATCGATTATCCTGGCAACGGAGCAGCGTATGGTTCCCGGCACCCTATGTTCGAAGCTATATGAGGAAGCACTCGCGAGCTGCGCCGCTTCAGGGCTGTCGGATCATTTTATGGGCTATGGGGCGGATCAAGCAAAGTTTTTGGGTCATGGCATCGGACTTGAGATAGACGAATGGCCCGTGCTCGCCAAAGGCTTTCATATACCGCTGGAGCCAGGCATGGTAATAGCCGTAGAACCAAAATTCACGTTTCCGGGACAAGGCGTAGTTGGCATAGAGAACAGCTATCTTATTACGGAGCATGGTGCCAAAGCGTTGACACGTTCAAAAGCGGAGCTTATAGTGCTGCCTTAAATGAATGAAGGAGATGGGTTAATGGATCGGCAGTTAACGAAAAGGCTTCATCGCGACTATATCAAGGTGTATCGGATAAGCGATCTTATATCACACGGGATATTTCTAATCTTTATAATCGCCTACTTCATTTTCGCGGCATGGAAGGATTGGACTTTGGTACCCGGATGGATCGCATTGTCTATTTTTTGCATCACGTTCATATTGTTTACTTGGATCATACCGCATATGAAGTATGCGAGATTTCAATATGAGCTGTTTGACGATGAGCTGGAAATTCAATCCGGACTTATCTTTATGAGCAATGTACTCGTCCCGATGGTTCGCGTCCAGCATGTCGAGCTGGAAAGCGGACCGTTGATGCGTAAATTTGACCTTGCGAGCGTATCGATCGTTACGGCTGCGACTACGCACCGCATAAGCGGTCTGAAACAGTCGGAGGCACAGCAGCTGAAGCGGAGAATCGGCATTCTTGCTAAGGTGGATGATCAGGATGAGTGAACGCCGAAAGCTTCATCCTGTTTATATTCTGTTCGGACTGCTGAACACGATTCAAGGGTTTATCCCTTTTATTTTAATTGCACTATTTAAAGGCATTGACTGGTCAGAGCTGCGTTGGTATTGGTATGCAGGCGTTGCGGCAGCTGCGGTCAGTATTTTGTTATTTAGCTTTCTAGAGTGGAAGAAATTCGGGTTTTGGCTGGAGGAAGACCGAATTATTATTCGGAAGGGCCTGCTGTTCCGCGATGAGAAGACTATTTATTACGGCCGCATCCATTCGGTTAATGTAGAGCAGCCGCTCATCCAGCGTCTGCTCGGGGTAGCGCAGGTGAAAATTGAGACGCCTGGAGGCAACAAGAAAGCAGATGGGGTTTTGCCTGCACTTTCTGTAAAAGAAGCTACCCAAATTCAGCTTATGCTAAGAGGGCAAGCGAAAGCGAGCGTTCAGCCGGAGAATCAGCTGCAGACAACTTTAAAGGTAGAATCAGATGTGAAACCGCTAGCTCAGATGAACTACCCGGCTTTTAATCCGGTAATAACAACTGAATTTCAACTCAATACGCCAGCATTTCGTCTTAATACGGCTCAGCTGCTTCAGGCTGCTGCGACTTCAATGAATTTTGGACTAGTGGCCGCATTTATAGCAGGCTTGTATTCACTGGCAGACGATTTTATTGATCAACTGCTCCCCGAGCATTTTTTTGAGACGGTCGTTGAAGATTCCGTAAGCTTGATGCCAAGCTATATAATCATTGCGTTTATCATTGTGTTAGGTCTGGGATTTGCCTGGCTGCTCTCGATCGTTCTGTACATACTGAAGTACAGCGGCTTTACGGTTAGAAGAGACGGCGCGCAAATATCGGTTTCCTATGGCTTGCTCGAGAAAAAAACACATGTATTTGATCCGAAAAAAGTGCAGGCAGTCATTATAAAAGAAGGCCTTCTGCGTCAAACAATCGGTTACGCGGAAGTTCAGCTCCAGGTTATTTCGTCGGATAAGAAGGAGCAGCTTATGCTGCATCCATTCGTGAAACGATCGGATGTGCACAAGGTGCTAAGGGCTTTCGTTCCGCAGGTGAAGCTCCCTTCAAATGACGAATTGACGGGCGCGCCGAATCGGGCGTTACTCTATTACGTTAGAATTGAACTAATGATAACGATAGCTGTATGCATGGCGCTGATCGTACTCTTGAATGCTGACGGCTTGTGGTCGCTGCTGCTCATTCCGATCGTCGTTTGGTGGAGGAGAAGCTGCTACAAAGCTGCCGGCTTGAAGCTCGAAGACGGTCAGCTAACGCTCCGGCGCAGGTTCATATCACGATCAACCTATTTGATCCGTCGGCCGCAAATCGTTACGATGCGGGTGAACCGCACGACCCAGCAGCAGCGCAGGAAGCTGCTTACTCTTTCGGTCCATGCGATGGGCAGTCCGTTTGATTACCGGGTTTCTTGTATGGATCAAGCGGATGTGCTGCCGATATGGCAATGGTACAGCCGCAGCAAACAATAGAATAGAAGCTTCACTTCAACAACTGCAGGTGGGAATGACGCTCCTGCAGTTGTTTTTTGCAACTATTAAAAAAGTTTTTTACACCAATGAACGAAACAAGAAGTTTAACCGTCTTAGCTATAACATCAACAACATGAAGGGGGCATTCACGCTCGTGCAAGACGAGACGATACTGATCAAGCAGGCGATTCGCGGCGATTCGCGAGCGCTCTCCGAACTGCTGCGCCAACACTATTCTTTTTTGTATCAATACGTCCTGAAGGTAACGATGAACAAAGCCCGCGCAGAGGATGTCACGCAAGAGACAATGCTCAAGGCCATTGAGAAAATATCGACGTTCCAAGGGAAAGCAAAATTTTCGACTTGGCTCATTACTATCGCATCCAGGCTTGTCGTTGACCGGATCAGACGAAATGAGCGGGAGAAGCAGTGGCTGCAGGAGGAGCAGTCGCTGCGGGCCATGCGCTACGACACGCTGCAGCGGATGAATGAATGGCCGGAAGCACTTCAGGCACTAGGTGAATTGCATAGCGATATTCGGATACCAGTGCTCCTCAAGTATTATTACGGCTACGCGCAGGAGGAAATTTCCACTATGCTGGACATTCCGGTAGGAACGGTAAAATCGAGGCTGCATAACGGGTTAAAGCAGCTGCGGAAGGAGCTTACGGAGCATGAAGAAGCATAAAACGGAAAATGGCGATCAGCAATGGTTCGATAATCAGATCGGTAAAGCGGTGAAACGGTTTGATGACGTTCACGAGCCGTCCGTGCCTGAGCTGCATGCATTCGAACAGCTGGTGCATGAGCATAAGCGCGAGGTGAAGCGGAAGCTATGGAAGGAGCTCATGCTGTTCTGGTTAGCGGCATGCTTCATTTTTGGTTTCATGATGTGGATAGTGGACCGTAACTGGGTATGGTTCGCTGTCTTTCAATCCGCTATTGCAGCAGGAGGAATCGTATTTGCCGGTATGACGTTTGGCAAAAGGGTGGGGCGCGAATGGAACAGGTAATCCGCGAATCGGTTTGGTTTTGGGTGCTGCTCGCGTCAGTTCTGATTACACAATCGACTTGGTTGTTCATTGATGCGCGCAAGCGGAACAGCATGCCTTGGTTTTGGGGCATATGGGGATTAATCCAAGTTCCGATGCCGCTAATCTTTTATTTTATTTTTGTCCGAAGCGGGTGGTTCCGGCGAGGAAAAGGTTGATTTTATGAACGGCCCTGCAGTTGATTAACGATGCCGATCCGTAAAGTTCTCTCTCCCGATTGGACACCGCTACTATTTTTTAGTAGGATAGTAGTGATAGAATCAGCGGCGAAGAAATAGGAGTTGAGGACGATGCTACAATTAGGTACAAAGGTCGTCATAGTGGCTGACCAATATGAACAAAACCTTCCCATTGGGGAATATGGTTATATAATTGCTTACGACCGTAATGCGGATAATGTATTTGAT
The DNA here is from genome assembly GCF_003337375.1 of Paenibacillus prosopidis. Taxonomy (GTDB): domain Bacteria; phylum Bacillota; class Bacilli; order Paenibacillales; family Paenibacillaceae; genus Pristimantibacillus; species Pristimantibacillus prosopidis. The sequence continues at coordinate 10,843 of NZ_QPJD01000012.1, read as the reverse complement.
TATGTACTTCGTGTACCGACGGCTAACCGTAACTTCCTTATACCGGATGAAGATGTTGAGCTCGAAGAGGTGCTCATTCAGGATGAGGTTGACCGTATAGAGCGAGAGGCGCTTATCGATTTTGCGCTCGCGACGCATAACGAGGAACTGTTCAAGCGCATTATGAACGGTGACGACCCGGAGCCCGAACCGGAAAATGCAGCCAAGGAACCGCTCAGCCAAGCGGATTTTATACGCCAGGTTAATTTGAAGGCATGGATTTAGCTGCTCGAAGACGTATAGAGGACCGTCCTGTCAGTCATTGCGATGACGAAGGACGGCCTTTTTACATTTTCGATTACATTGATGTTAGCCGTATATGTAAGCTATAATAGGAAGAATGATTACCGGGAGTAAAGCTTACTTAGCCGGTTTTGCTTCGGAACACTTAAGTTAGATGCTTACGAAGCGAGATTTGCTGCACAAAACTTTTAGAAAGGACGATATACCGATGAGCATTACAACCAAGGATGTTGAGCATGTCGCCAATTTGGCGCGGCTCGAGCTGTCTGATTCGGAGAAATCACAGTTTACGGAGCAGCTCAATGCTATTTTGAAATATGCGGAAAAGCTGAATAGTCTGGATACCGATAATGTCGAACCGACGAGCCATGTGCTGCCGATTACGAATGTTATGCGGGAGGATGAAGAGCGCCCGTCGCTTCCGATCGAGAAGGTGCTGCTAAATGCGCCTGATGAAGAAGATGGACAAATTAAAGTGCCAGCGGTGCTTGAATAATAAGAATGGGTTTTATTTGAAGGGAGGAACTACTGTTGGCACTGTTTGATTTGCGCCTGCAGGATGTACATAACAAGCTTAACAACAAGGAGCTATCCGTCTCCGAGCTGGTTAGCGCATCGTATGCGAGAATTGCGGAAACTGAGCCTGCTATTAAGGCTTTTATTTCATTAAATGAGGAGAACGCACGCCTGCAGGCTTCTGAACTGGACAAGCTGTTGCAAGAAGGCGGAGAACGCGGTCTGCTGTTTGGTTTGCCTGCGGGTATTAAGGATAATATTGTGACGGAAGGGTTGCTTACGACTTGCGCGAGCCAGTTCTTAAGCAATTATAATCCGATCTATGACGCAACTGCGGTTCGTAAATTGAAGGCGGCGCAATCGGTTACGATTGGAAAGCTAAATATGGATGAATTCGCAATGGGCGGCTCGAACGAGAACTCAAGCTTCTATCCGACCCGTAACCCTTGGAATACGGAATACGTGCCAGGAGGTTCAAGCGGCGGTTCGGCAGCATCTGTGGCTGCGGGACAAGTATATTTCTCGCTTGGCTCTGACACTGGCGGATCGATTCGTCAACCGGCTGCTTATTGCGGTATCGTTGGACTTAAGCCGACCTACGGCCTCGTTTCGCGCTTTGGACTTGTCGCTTTTGCTTCTTCACTGGATCAAATCGGTCCGCTTACGAAAAATGTTGAGGACTCGGCTTATGTTCTTCAGGCGATTGCCGGTTATGATGCAGGCGACTCAACCTCTGCAAATGTTGACATTCCTGATTACACATCCGCATTAACAGGTGATGTTAAGGGGCTGCGCATCGGCGTCCCGAAGGAATATCTTGGAGAGGGTATCGATCCTCGCGTAAAAGAAGCAGTCCTGAAAGCCCTTGCTGTCTACGAATCGCTGGGCGCAACATGGGAAGAAGTATCGCTGCCGCATACCGAATATGCCATTGCTACCTATTATTTGCTTGCTTCTTCAGAAGCATCCTCGAACCTGGCCCGCTTTGACGGCGTACGCTACGGCGTTCGGGCGGACAACCCGTCCAACCTGATCGATTTGTACCGCAAATCGCGCAGCCATGGCTTCGGCCCCGAGGTGAAGCGCCGGATTATGCTTGGCACATACGCGCTTAGCTCCGGTTACTATGATGCTTATTACTTGAAAGCACAGAAGGTGCGGACACTTATTAAGCAGGATTTTGATCAAGTATTCAGCCAATATGATCTGATTATCGGCCCAACGGCGCCGACACCGGCATTCCGCATCGGGGAGCAGGTTGGCGATCCGCTGACGATGTATTTGAACGATATTTGTACTATACCGGTTAGCTTAGCAGGCATTCCTGCGATTAGCATTCCATGCGGTTCCGCTGAAGGCTTGCCGATCGGGCTGCAAATTATCGGCAAACCGTTCGACGAATCGACGGTGCTGCGCGCCGCTCATGCGTTCGAGCAGAATACCGAGCATCATAAACAACGTCCGCAGCTATAAGCGGTTATATACGTTTACGAAGGGATCGATACGAATGTCTGAACCGAATAAATACGAAACGGTGGTCGGACTGGAAGTCCATGTGGAGCTGCATACGAATAGTAAAATCTTTTGCGGTTGTTCAACGGCTTTTGGCGCCCCGCCGAATACCCATACTTGTCCAATCTGTCTTGGGCACCCCGGCGTGCTGCCGGTACTGAACCGCCAAGCGGTAGAATATGCGATGAAAGCGGCAATGGCTATCAATTGCCAAATCGCCGATGTCAGCAAATTTGACCGTAAAAATTATTTCTATCCTGATTCGCCAAAGGCGTACCAAATTTCGCAATACGATCAACCGATCGGCGAAAATGGCTGGATCGACATTGAAGTGAACGGCGAGACGAAACGAATTGGTATTACCCGACTGCATCTTGAAGAAGATGCGGGTAAACTGACACACGTAGACGGCGGCTATGCGTCGCTTGTCGATTTTAACCGCGTTGGTACGCCGCTGATCGAAATCGTATCGGAGCCGGATATTCGTACGCCGGAGGAAGCAAAAGCTTACCTTGAGAAGCTGAAGGCGATCATGCAATATTGCGACGTATCCGATGTGAAGATGGAAGAAGGAAGCTTGCGCTGTGATGCGAATATTAGTCTTCGTCCGTACGGTCAGAAGGAATTCGGTACACGGGCAGAGCTAAAAAATATGAACTCCTTCCGGGGCGTTCAGCGCGGTCTCGAGTATGAGCAGTTCCGTCAAGCGGAAATTCTTGATAGCGGCGGAGAGGTTGTCCAGGAGACGCGCAGGTTCGACGATACGCTAGGCAAGTCGTTCTCGATGCGCGGTAAGGAAGAAGCGCATGACTACCGTTACTTCCCGGACCCGGATCTCGTCAGGCTTCATATAAGCGAAGAGTGGAAGGAAAGCATCCGTTCAACTATTCCAGAATTGCCGGATGCCCGCAAAGCACGTTATACAGCTGATTACAGCCTGCCTTCCTATGATGCTGAAGTCATTACTTCCTCGAAGAAACTTGCTGATTTCTTCGAAGAAAGTCTCTCGTATACAAAGGATGCCAAAGCGGTTTCCAACTGGATCATGGGCGATCTTCTCGGGTATTTGAATGCGAACGGTCAGGAAATAACGGATGTGAAAATTACCGGTCAAGGGCTGGGCGAAATGATCGGCTTGCTTGAGAAAGGCACGATCAGCGGTAAAATCGCAAAAACCGTATTTAAAGCAATGCTCGAGACGGGCAAGCTCCCGCAGCAAATCGTTGAAGAGCAAGGGCTCGTTCAAATTAGCGATGAAGGCGCGATATTATCGATTGTCAATCAAATTGTCGAAGCGAACCCGCAATCCGTAGAGGATTACAGAGCAGGCAAAGAAAAGGCAATTGGTTTCCTTGTCGGTCAAATTATGAAAGAAACCAAAGGTAAAGCAAATCCGGCACTCGTTAATAAGCTGCTGTTAGAGCGGTTAAAATAAACACAGCTGCAAGTGAAGACGCGGTTCATCGTAGCGATGAGACGCGTCTTCATTTATTTTCAATAATGGCTAGTGGACTTGTAGGATCTATTCGCTGCATACAATTATGTTACAATAACGTATAGAGAAAGGTCGGGATAACACGATGATGAACACACCAATTAATGATCCATGGTACATTAGTGAGCTGCAAATTCTGCTCCGGCTGCTTCTCGCTTTATTGTTAGGCGGTCTTATCGGATTCGAACGGGAATCATCCAATCATGCGGCCGGCTTGCGCACGAATATACTTGTCTGCTTAGGCTCTTGCTTGCTTATGCTGCTTTCGATGTATGGTTTTGCTGCCTTTGTCGACGAGCCGAATGTAAGGGTTGATCCCGCTCGTCTTGCGGCCGCAGTCATTACCGGCATCGGTTTCCTCGGCGCAGGCACGATATTGTTTACCGGCAAATCGATTACAGGACTAACGACGGCTGCCTCTTTATGGGTTGTATCTGCAATTGGATTAGCAGTTGGAGCGGGTTTTTATTTCGCTTCCGCAATAACGACTTTTATGGTACTTCTTACCTTATGGGCTTTTAACAAGCTGGAGAAGAGATATCTCAGCGCCAAGAAAGAGTATCTGCTCAAAATAAAAGCTAATGATTTATCGCAAGCCTTACGCAGCATTAACGGGTTTATGTCAGAGCGGAAAATTTTGATCCGAAAAATGCTGTTGGAGGAGTGCGAGGATGAGGGAAATGCAGGTCAAGTCATACTACAGATCTATGTGACATTACCGAAATCGGAAGCACTTCTCTCGATACTCGATCAATTAAAGCATTTGGAGGGTGTACGTTGGGTAAGCTCGGAATAAAACGAAAAAAAAGCAGGCTGCTTGCAGTACTTTTCGCCTTTCTGATGCCGGGTGCTGGCCACATGTATACGGGGCAACATCCGAAAGGCTTGCTGTTAATAGCCTCTTTTTTGCTTGATTTAACGGCAATCGTACGTCTTGCGGATTCTGATGGCGGCAGACATTTGCTCCTCATCGTTTATTTAGGTATTATGCTTCCCGTTTTTTATTTTATAAGTGTATTTGATTCCCTCCAAAGCATGGAAGTGGAAGATGACAGTCCAGTTCCGTTAGGCCTTATACACGGTATATTACTTTTGTTCGCAGGTACGATCATGCTCATATTGTTGAAGCCGCCTGAAGTCATTTTGCCATGGATGAATGAGCTGGCTGAGCTGTGTGTAGGCCCAATTATTATAGTTACTGCAGTATTGCTGCTTCGTTTACGGAAAGGAACGGTGTCAATGTATAAGCTGGGGAGATTTACTGCAGCGGCGCTAGTCCTCACGGTCGGTGCATTGCTGCTGTGGGATCAAATACAAGGCCGTAACGATATTTCGCTGCTTGGACAATGGTGGCCTGTCCTATTTATTTTACTTGGCATAGAAATTATATTGTTTAGTTTAAAGTTCAGAGGAATGGAAAAAAAGCTCCGACTTGACATTGTAGGCGGAATGATTGCGTTAGTTATTACCACGACCGCATATGTCGTTACGCAGTATGCCGATATTCCATTTCGTTGGCTTGATCAATTTAATGTCGACTTGAACGGTACGGCGGAGTATGGGGAAGAGAAAGGCTTTCGTTTTGACAAAGCTGTAATAAAAGTTCCTCTGGACGAATCGGCTTCTCTTATTCGAGTTGTAAATCCGAATGGACAAGTTACAATCCGATCAGCGGATGTACAGGAAATTGAACTTCAAACTGCCGTATGGGTTGATTTAACGGAAGAATCCGAAGCTGAAACGGTTGCCGAACAGTCAACAGTTAAGATAACTCCCGGTAATGAGGTAACTCTTGAAGCAAAAGGGCAAGCCTACGGCGCTAATGGAGGCAGAAAGCCGAGAATGAACATGATAGTTACGGTGCCTCTGTCCATGTCAGACCAATTAGAGGCAGAGGAAACGACGCTAATCGAATCGACATTGCCGGTTTATTCGGTAACACAGAACGATCAGAAGATGCATATAAATACTGAAGTGCGAATTGATCCGGATACTGGGTTAGAGACAGAGCTTGAATCGACACCTGAAGCCCAGCTGGAGCAGAAGCCAGCCGTGAAGTTGAAAGTGGAATCCGGAAACGGACCTGTAGAAGTTATGGGATTAACGTTACATGGCGGGCTTGAGATAAAGAGCAACAGCGGGCTTGTAACAATCGGGAACATAAACGGTCCAGTGTCCGTAAAAGGAAATAATGGCGGCATACATGTGAATGCCATTACAGGAGACAGCAATCTCGAAACAAAGAATGGAACGATAACCGCTGCTGCGGTCCAAGGGAAGCTCTATGCAAATACGCTTAACGGCAGCTTGGAAATAAAACAAATTGAAGGTGACATCGAAGCTGAGACGAAGAACGGTAAAATTAAAATCGACGGCGCCGGAGCATCGGTAAAGGCGGATACCCTTAATGGCAGTATAGAGCTAAACAGCGGCACGGTTGGGGGCGACTGGGATTTGGACAGCTCGATTGGCGAAATAAAGCTTTCGATGCCCGAGGACGGTAATTTCACTATTTACGGATCGGTAACTTTCGGTAATATCACAACCGAGCTGCCGTTAGAAGCAAGCAAGAAAACAATAAGAGGCACAATGGGTGAAGGTACTTTCCGTGTTCAAATTAATGCAACGAACAGCATTGCGATCAAGCGATATCGGCCTTCCTAAAAAGGCGCTTTCATTGACAAATTCTTAAACTAGAACGTACAATAGTTTTAACTACATTGAAAGGCGTGAGGGGAATGGGAGCCAACGTTAACTTAGCACTTGAGCAACTGAAGATGAATGGCGTCCGAATGACCCCGCAACGTCACGCCATATTAAGCTACTTGATGGACTCCATGTCACACCCTACAGCAGATGAAATTTATAAAGCGCTCTCTCCAACTTATCCGAGCATGAGCGTAGCTACGATATATAACAATCTGCGATTGTTTGTTGAAGCTGGCTTATTGCGTGAATTGACTTATGGCGATGATTCAAGTCGTTTTGATTCGGATTTATCCGATCATTACCATGCCATCTGCAAAAATTGCGGGCAAATCGTCGATTTTGACTATCCGCCATTGCTTGAGGTGGAAAAAGCTGCGTCTCGAGTGACGGGCTTCGTAGTCGAAGGACATCGAATGGAAATATATGGCTTGTGCTCGAACTGTAATGTAACAACGAAGTAAACGGCCATAAGCCTACATGAACGTGCTGGGAAGCGATTAAACGCTAATCCGCACGTTTTTTATTAATGACAACAATTGCATGCTAGCATACAGGAGAGTGATGACTTGGAAACGATGTACAACCGGGCACCGCGCCGGAGACGCGGCCGAGGTGTTCGGAGCATGTTGTTTTTGTTTATTGTTGCAGCTATTGCTTCTATGGGTTGGTTTGGATATATGCGGTTTATACCAAATAGTGAAATGGTTGATCCAATATATAAGTCAGAATATCCGATCATGGTTCATGGTATGGAAGCCGAGCAAGGGGCAGTTATAGATAATAATGAAGTGAAGCTGCCGCTAAACGTGCTTCAGCAGGTGCTTGGACAGGACAAGCCTATCCGGTATGAGCCGGAATCCGGTTCGATTATTTTTACGACAGCCAATAAAGTGCTTCATCTGAAGACAGACTCCTTGACAGCCACCATTAACCAGAAGCCCTATGACTTAACGGTTACTGCTGAGACGTCAAACGGTACCGTTTATATTCCTTCAGCGCCGCTCGAAGAACTGTACGGCATTAAGGTGGAATTCGTAGAGGATACAGGCATTGTGACCCTCTTGTCAGCCGGGGATACGATACAGCTAGCTGAAGCAACGCCGGAAAAAGGAGCGGCGCTGCGAACTGAAGCGACGATTCGGGCTCCTTTTATAGAAAACATTCCTCAGACGAGTACCGTACGAATTTGGAAGGAACAGAACGGCTGGCTTCTTGTGCAGAGCGCAAGCGGAAGAGTCGGATTTATTAACAAAACAGATGTAAAGCTCACCACGATTGATCAAGTGCCTGAGCCTGTTCGTGAACCAGCCTTTATTGCTTGGAAGGTACTGGGTAATAAAATTAATATGACTTGGGAAGCAGTGTATGATCAAAAAATAGATACGGCCCAAATTGGACCGATGCAAGGTGTGAATGTAGTTAGTCCGACTTGGTTTGAATTGGCAGACGATAATGGGACGATTAAAGGGAAAGCTGATCCTGCTTATGTGAAATGGACGCATCAGCAAGGATTGCAAATATGGGCATTGTTTAGCAATAACTTTGAGCCTGATCGAACGACGAAGGCATTGGCAACAGTCGAGACACGATTTTCTATGATCCAACAGCTCCTTGCTTTTGCTGAAGTGTACGGCTTGCAAGGTATTAATATCGATTTTGAAAATGTTCACACTTCCGATAAAGAAAACTTTGTACAGTTTGTCAGAGAGCTTACACCGCTCCTGCACGAGCAAGGACTAGTTGTTTCAATTGATGTAACTCCAAAATCGAACAGTGAAATGTGGTCGTTATTTCTTGATCGAGCAGCGCTGGGCAGTGTCGTAGATTATATGATGGTCATGGCATACGATGAGCACTGGGCATCAAGTCCGAAATCAGGCTCAGTTGCTTCCTTACCATGGACGGAAAGCTCGATCGTACGTATTATGGAGGAGGACGGCGTGCCTGCGAGTAAGCTCATTCTTAGTATGCCCCTATATACACGAATTTGGACGGAGAAAAAGGGTACTGACGGCAAAGTTGCTGTAACCTCTAAAGCGGTTGGTATGGATAAAGTGAAGGGAATTATCTCTGAGAAGAAGCTAAAACCTGTACTCGATGCTGCCGCTGGACAAAATTATGTCGAGTATACGGAGGGCGGAGCGCTAAACCGAATTTGGATAGAGGATGATGTATCGATGCAAGCGCGTGTAGCAATCGTCCGAAAGTATGATTTAGCCGGAGTTGCCACGTGGCAGCGATCATTCCAAACAAAATCTATATGGAAGACCATTGATGACGCTATGAAGAAAAGGCCATAATTTTTTTTATTACAATAAATTGATTCATGAATAATAAGAGAACGCCCCTTCCGATTAATTAATATGGAAGGGGCGTTCATTGTTTTATGTTAGTTATTCAGATGGACTTTGCGTTGCTTGAGCAGGATCTAACGTAAGCATTGTTTTACAGAACATGCAGCGATCGGTTTTTCCAAGCATTTTGGTTTGACGTCCACATTCCGGACATTGCAGCATCGTAGCGCTCGTGGACATCATGCCAGCCCAGAAATACACGGCAACGCTAATGAGCAAGGAGATCATGCCGATAACCATGAAGATAGCTGCAATGATTTTTCCTGCTTGTCCCCAGAAAACGATACCGGCGGTACCGAGTATCATAACACCCATACCTACGAGGGTGAAAACAAGCCCCCAGAGACGGAACTCATTAATTTTAGCAGATTTAAAGAAAATTTTGTTCATGCGTCCAAACCCTTCCTATGACTAATGACTTATGAAATTGAGACTGTTTTTCTACGGCAGTAAGCAGGAATGTGCCTCTGACTTGTCGAAAAAGAATTAATCTGTAGATTATTATAGCTTAATAAAATGGGATTAGCTATATGGAGGAACTAGTGGAACATATAAATGCACGCATCGCAAGCAGCTATCGAGGACAGCCTGATTTAATCGGTTTAGCTGTTATAGAAAATCCATATCCTTACAATCCACTCATTGATGGATTGGATTTGTTAGTACTCGTTATAATGAAGAAAGACATCGCTCTTAATGAAACGGAGCATGTACGACTCGACGGCAAGCGGGTATTAATACGTACGATTGATCCGAATAGTTTGAACGAATGGGTATCAGGCGGAGAAAATCGTAATATTATTGAGTGGCTAGTGCGGGGGGAGATTTTAGTGGATCGCGACGGCTATTTGAACGGTGTGCGTGAACGTCTTCTTCAGTTTCCGACTTCTATGCGGGAGCAAAAGCAGTTTACAGAGTTTGCTGGTTTCTTAAGGACCTATTTGCAAGCAAAGCAGGACCTATTGGACGGCAATTTGCTGGATGCATACAGTCATGTGCTCACGGCACTTCATCATTGGGCTCACATTGTACTTATAGAAGAAGGACGTCATCCAGAGCTTACCGTATGGAAACAGTTGAAACGCGTTCATCCCGGCATATATAAGCTTTATGAGGAGTTAACCGTCAGTCCCGAGACACTAGAGCAAAGGGTGCAGCTAGTTATGTTGGGGTGTGAGTTCTCCGTAATGAATAAAATGAAATCTAGCTGCTCCTTGTTGTTTGATATATTGGCAAGTCGTGAGGAACCATGGAGTATTGCGGAATTACAGTCGCATTCCTCTATAAACGTATTGCATGTTGATTTGTCGCTAGTTCTGCAAAAGCTGGTGATGCGGGAATACATTCGCGAAGTTGCTGTTATGCCTGAGTCAGGTGATATAGGAGCGCTGGAGCTACGGTATATGATCGCGAATTAAATCTATTTAGGAAAGAAGCGGTTGCTTTGCTCTCATTTTGAAGAGCAGACAATCGCTTCTTTTATTAAATAAACAAAACGAAAAAACATGCTTGACGTAAATGAGGGCCGTATGATACATTAGAACTCGCCGCTTTTGCAGGATGCTTAAAACACTCAATCGACAAACTAAAAAAAATGTCGAATGACGAAAAAAAGTGCTTGCAATGAGATAGGCAAATGTGATATATTATAAAAGTCGCCGATGAGAAACACACGGTTGACGCGAAAGAAAAGATTGTTCTTTGAAAACTGAACAACGAGTAAAAACTGCCCCGCAAATCCTAACGGATGAGCGGAAAAAGCGATAAAAAGTATTGAGCAATCAAACACCAATTTGGAGAGTTTGATCCTGGCTCAGGACGAACGCTGGCGGCGTGCCTAATACATGCAAGTCGAGCGGATCTTGTCCTTCGGGATAAGGTTAGCGGCGGACGGGTGAGTAACACGTAGGTAACCTGCCCGTAAGACTGGGATAACATTCGGAAACGAATGCTAATACCGGATACACAGCTTGGT
>NZ_QPJD01000011.1 GCF_003337375.1 Paenibacillus prosopidis | reverse complement strand
TTGTCTGTTCTCACTCATGTCGGACACCTCTTCTGTTCCTTATTGTTTATTATCTAGTGCTTCCAATGAGGTGTCCACTTTCCATGCTAGCATCACTTTTTCTTCATCTTATGTAAAAAAATGATTAACAAAATCGGTGCTACATTTATGATGACTTGAGTATTCTGATCCATCATAGATTGGATAAATAGTTGGAATCTACCGTAAACAATGAAATCCAACCCAAATGGTGATTGAGCGTCTCCTAGTACGAGCTTGGGATTCAATAATATACCGGCGATAAATGTGTATTGGAACCCAGTAGCGGTTAAATTAACGACTTGAAGATATTGGTTGATCAGTGAAGAAATTATTCCAATCTTCTGATTGGCTAACAGCGTCACTCCAGCGAAGATGGATAAGGAAAACAATACAGCACCAAGCAGTATCGCCATATTATTATTTAAAGAAAAAGGATTTTCGCCATTTACGGAAATCTTAATAATGGAGTTAAATATATAAAAGATAGCAAATCCGACTAATCCGCCAATGATTTGGTAAATACCTATGAAATATCTTAATACTTTTTTCAAATATTAGCTCCTAACTATTCCACGGAATAATTTATTGTTTTGAATTTTGAGGGTCTATTCAATCCAGTATCATGGAAATGATTAACTACTAAAAGGGAGGCGAACAAACTGCGCCCCAAAGCCATATTATTCGATTTGGATGACACGATCATTGCTTTCGAGCATGGCGTTGATCTGGATGCTTGCTGGAAAAAGGTGTGCCGAGAGCATATTGAAGGTTTGGATGATTCGAGAACGGATGAAATCGTAGGAGCTATTAAGGATCGGGCAAAATGGTATTGGAGCGACGCGGAAAGGCATCGAATCGGGCGTCTCGATCTGGAGAAAGCAAGAACGGAAATCGTCGCTGTGGCACTGGAAGGAGGAATTCGGTGTCGGCAAGCCTGATCCAAGCATTTACCATCATGCCGTCAACCAGCTTAGTGTCAAACCTGAAGAAGCATGGATGGTCGGAGACAATTTTGAATGGGAAGTGATTGCTCCTCAGCAAATAGGCATTAAAGGGATTTGGATCAATCTCAAAGGGATTAATACGGCCTCCTTCCATCAAATTCAACCCTACCAATCGATAAAAGCGATCAACGAACTCGTGCATGTGTTGAACCGAATCTAACTCATTTAGGCTCCCACCTTAGGCAATGGCCGACCGTCAATAATAAATCCGACGCCTTCTTGGCAGACGCCATACTTTTCCCACGGGCATGAAGCACACAAATGACTAATGTCCGAAGGGATCATCTTCTCCGCTACGCGGCTGCATATATTGTGCCAGCTGTCCCGGTCATTAGGAGCAAGTCCCAGCTTTGTCAAAATCGCCGCATCCTGATGATAAACGGTTCCTTCGCAATGGTTTGTTTTGTCTGTCGGATAGGCGCGGCAAACGTCATCGGGACCGGTTATAATTTCGATCTCGGTTTCCGGCTTGTTCCGCAGCGTTTCATAGATGGCTGTCATGTTCGCACAAAAATCAGCAGAGTAACCCATGCCGCGGTAACCTAGCAGACAGAGCAAATGATGGCCGCGCAATCGGATTGTCATAGCAAGTGATGCCTCCCTACACTGCAAATCAAAAAGATGTTAACCATTTTATCATAAGAACAGGTTTACATATAGATGGGTTTTGCAGTATAGGATCTTCCGCTTTATTTAACTAGATACTTCTCCTGAATAATGCTCAAATGATGAAGCTCATGACCGGCGTTAATGTAGGCCAGCGCTCTTGCAGATATAGCACTGTCGTTGGCGATGCCCATTTTAGACCATGCCTCGTCGGACAAGCCGCGCAATAAGGTAAGAGTAGCACGGCGAACGGACACATAGTCCTCGATGACCTGCGACAATGTCCATGATTGAAATGGCGCTTCCTTCATATAATCATCCTGGTCGTAACCGGGAAGCGGCGTCTTGTCGCCTCGTGCTATACGGAGCAAACGATAGCTCATTACACGTTCATTATCTGAAATATGGCCGATTACTTCCTTCAATGACCATTTTCCGGGTGCATAACGATAGCTTGCCTGCTCTTCCGTAATGGATGAAAATAAGGCAATGGAGTGCTCTGTTTGTTCTGCAAGGATATCCGTTATGCTGCCATCCCCCACTAAACTAACATATTGCTCCTGATAAGAGGTGTATTCAACGTTTGTTGGTCGTTGCCGCATGCATGAAGCCTCCTTTTCTTTTTGGAAAAGTATAGCATATTGCCCGCATTCATCAAGCGCTATTTGCACAGCTACCCGCTCCGCTTCTTCTCGCGGTATTGTCCCGGCGTAATGCCCTCCTGCTTGCGGAAGGAACGGATAAAGTTTTGCGGATTGTTGTACCGAAGCTTCGTGGCAATATCCTTGATCGCCATCTCGCTGTCCGACAGCCATTTCTTTGCCATCTTGAACCGGTACATCGATAGATACTCGCTGAATGAATAATTCGTTTCCTTGCGGAAAACGCTGCTTAAGTAATTGGCGTTATAATGCAGCCGCGACGCGCATTCCTCCAAAGTCAGATCGGTATCGTAATGATGCTGCACGAGGTCGATAATTTGCTCGGAAATGTTGTGGTACTGCGCTTCTTGTCTGTCCTTGAAAATTTTGATCATCGGATAAACGACATTCGTCCAGAACCAATCCTCTATTTCTGCCGCCGTATGCAGCTCGAGCAGCTCCTCGAGCAGCGATCCCTTCATCGGGTGAATTTGGTTGAGACTGACACCCGACTCCTGCATGACGATCATGCGGCGACAGCTCAACGGAGAATACAGCATGCAAAAATTGCATCAGCAGCTCCTTCGATTTATCCTTCTCTGCCATCTTAATCGCATCCATCAGCTCATTCTCGATATGACCCGGGTAGTTTAAGTTCAAGTAATGCTTGCCTGCAATCCGAATTGCGTCAGCTTCTCCGGGATGTCTCGCTTATGATTGCTGACCTAAACAACCCGACTTTGAATCCACATCGGAAGGCGGCTTCTGGCACAAGGACAAATACCCCTACAATATGTGGCTGGACGGTCTGTATATGGGCGGCGTTTTCGCTTTGAAATATGCGAATGCCTACGGCGAGACAAGCTTGCGCGATATGGTGCTCCAGCAGGAGCAGCTGATGCGGCGCTATATGAGGGACGAGAAGACGGGACTGTTCTACCACGCATGGGATGAGAGCCGCCGGATGCCGTGGGCCGATCCCGAGACAGGCTGCTCGCCGGAATTTTGGGGCCGTTCGCTCGGCTGGTATGGCCTCGCGGTAGCTCAGTTTCTGGATGAAATAGCGGAAGGCGAAGCCGGACGCGCCGGGCTCGAAGCATCGCTGGCCGATTTCGCGCAGGCGCTGGCTCGTTACCAGGATGCGGATAGCGGACTGTGGTATCAGGTAGTGGACAAAGGACATTTGGCGGACAATTGGCTGGAAACGTCATGTTCTTGCTTGTTTGTCTATACGCTGGCTAAGGCATACAAATTTGGTCTAGTCGGTGAGGAGTGCCTGGAAGCGGCGAAGCGAGGTTATAACGGCTTGATTCGGGTGCTCCAGCAAGACGGGCAGGGAAGGTTCATCCTGCCGGATATTTGTATCGGAACCTCGGCCGGCGATTATGAAAACTACGTCACCCGCCCGACCAGTCAAAACGACCTGCACGGCGTCGGCGCCTTCGTGATGACGTGCGTCGAGATGCAGTCGCTGCTCGATAAAGAGTAGGGTTTAATGAAAAAAAGCTCTGCGGCCGTTCCAGCCGCAGAGCTTTTGCTTAAAATTTATTATCAACCCAGTTACAGCACCTGCTCCAGAAACCGCGCGGCGCGTTCGCTTTGCGGCTTGGTGAAAAACTGCTCCGGCTTCGTCCGTTCGACGAGCTTGCCGTCATCGAGGAAGTAGATCGTGTCCGCCGCTTCGCGGGCAAACTTCATTTCATGCGTCACGATGAGCATCGTCATGCCGCTGTCCGCGAGGCTGCGAATGACGTTCAGCACTTCCTTCACCATCTCGGGATCGAGTGCCGAAGTCGGTTCATCGAACAGCATGATGTCGGGCTCCATCGCGAGACTGCGGGCGATAGCAACACGCTGCTTCTGACCGCCGGACAAGCGGGACGGGTAGCTGTCCGCTTTGTCTGAAAGGCCCACGCGTGCAAGCAGCTCCTTCGCTTTCTTGCGCGCTTCTTCAAGCGGCATCCCTTTGACCTGGGTCGGCGCGAAAGTAATGTTGTCGATGGCAGTCATATGCGGAAACAGATGGAAGTGCTGAAACACCATTCCGATACGCTGCCGCACGCGGGCTATATCGGTTTTCGGATCGGTGATCGCAGTCCCGTCAATCGTAATAGCGCCGGAAGTCGGCGTCTCAAGCATATTCAAGCAGCGCAGAAAGGTGGATTTGCCGGAGCCCGAAGGGCCGATTAGCGCAACTACCTCTCCGCGTTCTACCGTTGTTGTGATTCCTTTAAGTACTTGATTTTTGCCGAACGTTTTGGTTAAGTCGGTTACATTAATCACTGCGGCGCAGCCTCCTTTCAAGCTTACGGGCGAACGAGGTTAAAATGAGCACGAGTACATAGTAAATCGCTGCGATGAACAGCAGCGCTTCTAACGAGCGGAACTCGATCGACCGCACAACGTCAGCGCGCCGCATCAAGTCGGTTACGCCGATAACGGACACGAGCGAAGATTCCTTAAGCAAAGCAACGCATTCGTTCACGAGGGCCGGCAAAATATTACGCAGAGCCTGCGGGAAAATGATGCGGATCATCATCTTGCGGTAAGGGACGCCGAGCGCTATAGCGGCCTCGCGTTGACCTTTATCGACGGCCAGAATACCGCCGCGGATCGTTTCGGACAAATAAGCGGCAGAGTTAAGACCGAATGCAAGTCCTGCTGCCATTAGCGCAGGTATGTCGTAATTGAAAAGCTGCGGTGTCGCGAAATAAATAATAGTAAGCTGAACAAGCAGCGGCGTCCCGCGGAATACCGATGTATAAGCAGTAGCGAACCACTCGAGCGGCTTGATGCCGGATATTTTGAATAACGACAAAATCGTTCCCCACACAAGGCCGAAAAGCGCTGACACAAGCGTAAAGAGCAGTGTCACGTAGACACCTTTTAGAAGGTAGGGGATATAACCCTGCAATACACTAAAGTCGATGTTTAGCAGCCTATTGGACTGTTCCTTCTCATCGGAAAACCACTTTTGAGTGATTTCCTCAAGCTTGCCGTTTTCGGCCATTTCCGCCAGCACGCCGTTAAAATCGCTAACGAGCGCCGACTCCTTCGGAAACGCGATGGCATAGCCATTCTCAGCGGAGTCCGCAGGAAGGAAATGCATCGTCAAACCGGGGTTCGCGTTCGTCATTTCGACGGCGACAGCATCCTCTACGATGGCAGCATCGATGCGGCCGGAATTCAACTCTTGGATAAGATCGGGAATTTTGTTCAGCTTCTTGAGCTCTGCGCCTTCAATCGTTTCAGCGTACAGATCCTGCGTAGAGCCTAGCTGTGCCCCGACCCGTTTGCCTGCAAGCGACTCTTCCGATTCAAGCGGCGCAGACTTCTTGGATACGATCGTATTGCGGGCAGCGTAATAGAAGTCGGAGAAATCGACGTTTTGCCTGCGCTCGTCCGTTGCGGACATAGCGGACATAACGAAATCGACCCGACCGGTTTGAAGCGCGGCAATGAGGCCGTTGAAATCCATGTTTGCGATCTCAAGTTCATATCCGAGCTGGCTGGTGATATACTTGGCTATATCAATATCTAAACCAATGATTTCACCGTTGTTTTTCGCGTCTACACTTTCATAGGGCGGATAATCGGCCGACGTGCCCATCACGAGCTTCTTTTTCTGGCCTTCAGCCGGAGCATCGGCAGCGCTTGCCGCGCTTACCGTACGAGAGTCATTTGCTCCCAGTGGCAACGCTTGTCCAATAGCCAGAAACAGAACCACGAAGGCGATGAGCGAAAAATAAATGACTTTCAGCTTTTTTCTGTTCATATTGTCCTCTTTCTTTTAATCTCAGTTTCTCTACAACTTAGAAATTATATGATCTCGTCTATCCATTTGTAAATAACCAAGTAGAACGATTTTATTGCGGCTTCCATAACTGGTTAAGAATTACTGTTATTGTATCCATAAGCAAGGGAATCTATTTTCTTGGGAAAAGTACGGTTTGGGCGAAACGGCGCTTAGCGTGCATCGTATAACAAGAAAGATTCTAATAAGGAAGGGAGGTGAATACATTGTTCGAGCTTGAGCTGCATGACGTCATACCGTATTTGTTTTCCATTAGCTTGCTTTACACCTTGGCTTACGCCTATGCCTCGCATTTACATTCAGGGGCATCTGAATATTGGGAATGGAATCAAGTCGTAAGCATCCTGTTTATTGCACTGCCCCGCGTGCTTATCCGTACCGTTCCGATTCATCATTGGCTAGCCAGAAAAGTAAAAAGAAAAGAATCGCCCGATGACGACATAGCAGACTGCTCCGCCTCGTTTGCCCAGCTATTTTCAAACAAACGAGGAGGATTTCTATGCAAAAGAACAATGTATTCCCTTCATTAAAATATGGACGTATGATATTAGCCGGTATGCTGCTGGCTTGCTTGCTTCTCGTAAGCGGCTGCAGTACGGCGAGCGGAACGATCGACGGAAATACGCCGGGCGTGTTTAACCACTATGTCATTTATCCGCTCTCTGCTGTTCTTCAATACCTTGCCGGCATGTTCCACGGCAACTACGGTATCGCGATAATCGGTATTACGCTCATCATTCGACTGGCGTTGTTGCCGCTCATGATGCGTCAATATCGCTCTCAGCATCAAATGAGGCAGAAGATGACGGTGCTGCAGCCGGAGCTTAAGCAGCTTCAGGAGAAGTTCAAAGGGAAGTCGGATACGGAGTCCAAGCAGAAGCTGCAGCAGGAGACGATGCAGCTGTACCAGAAGCATCAGGTCAATCCGCTTGCGATCGGCTGCTTGCCGATGCTCATTCAGCTGCCGATTTTGACGGGCTTGTATTCCGCGATCAAGCTGACGCCGGAGCTGGCCGGGCATTCCTTTCTCTGGTTCCAACTAGGCGCGCCGGATATTGTGCTTCCTATTTTAGCGGCGGTTGTTTATTTTATCCAATTCAAGGTTTCGCAGACGACGCAGCCGGGGACGGATTCCGCGCAGCTGAAGCAGCTTGCTTTTATGGGGTACTTATCCCCGGTTTTAATGGGCGTATTTGCTTTATCTGCTCCTGCTGCCATATCTCTGTACTGGGTGACGGGCGGTTTGTTCATGATTGCGCAATCCTATCTAGCCAAAAAAGTGTATCCGGCGCCGAAAGTGCAGGAAGTCGCGCTTAAAGGCGGCGCATAAAACGAAGGAGACGATCAGATGTCAGTCGGTGTATTAGCTCATTTATTCGGGAGTTTGCCATACAAGGAGCTTGCTCCAAAAGTAGCGGCGGGCGGCTTCAGCCATGTACAGCTCGCTTTGTGGAAAGCAATTAGCGATGTCGATTTCAGCAAGCCCGGCAATTTGAGTCCGGGCCTTGCGAATGCAATTGGCGAGCAATTCGATAAGCATGGCGTTGCGATTTCGGTGCTCGGCTGTTATGTCCATTTGTTCGACCGCAACGAGGAGCGGCGCCGCCAAAACGCCAATCGTTTTAAGGAGCTGCTGCGATACGCGAAGTTTTTCGGAGCGCCTATGGTAGCTGCGGAAACCGGGCGGAATGAAGGCGATGAGTACACCGCTCGTGATTGGTTGATAATGAAAGAGACGCTAGAGGAGCTAGTGGAGGAAGCAGAGAAGTGGGGCGTATTTATCGGGCTGGAAGCGGCAAGCGGGCATTTGATCGGTACAGCGCCTGAGCTTGCGCGGATGCTGGAGGAGGTTCCTTCCTCCAATATCGGCGTCGTGCTCGACCCCGGCAACCTGCTGACGGCTGAAAATTTTGCGCGGCAAAATGAAGTGATCGAGCAAGCGTTCGAGCTGCTTGGCGACCGTATTATCGCGGCCCATGCGAAGGATCGTTTTCTGCTTGAGGACGGCAGCCTAAGTACGGTGCCTGCCGGATTCGGTACGATGAATTATGAGCTGTACATGAAGCTGCTTAATCAATATAAGCCGCACGCTTATATCATCATGGAGGAAGCGAAGGAGCATCAAATGGCGCAGTCCAAGGCGTATATTGATGAGATTCGCGGGCGGGTTTAACTTTAATCAAAAATCAAAAAACAGCTGACCACGGAGAACGAGGATCCTCCCGGGCTAGCTGTTTTTTTGTTTTCTTTAAATGTATAGAGAATGGTTTTTTTGAAACTCTATGTAGTGGTTTAATTCCAGCTGTAAGGAGAAAAGAAATCAGATGAAGAAGTTACGATTAGTTGCTATTGCATTTGGCTGTATACTGACGTTAACCGCTTGTGCGCAAACAGACGGGAATCAAGCACGGACGAATGAAAATCGGAATTTGACCGAACAAAAACAGCTGGATGTTGGAGAAAACAAACGTATACGGCAGCTGCAAACTGACGACGATACCCCGAAACTTACAGATGGTTCCGAGAAGACTTTCCGAAAGGCCGATTCCCTGACGCTTGAAGATTTGCGGAAAAAATATTCAAGCACATTTCTGTTGAATGGGAAAACGGACAGAAGAGAGGTAGCGCTCACGTTTGATGACGGTCCTGATGCGGAGTTCACGCCCCGTGTGCTTGACGAACTGAAGAAAGCAGGCATTCACGCCACTTTTTTTGTCGTAGGCAACCGGATCGAGGCTAACCCTGAAGTATTCCAAAGAATAATTGATGAAGGTCATGCCGTAGGAAATCACACTTACAACCACCCTAAATGTCCGAAGCTTTCGGATGCCGAATTTCAGGAACAGATTATCCGTACGGATAAGATCATTCGCTCCTATGTGGGCTATTTGCCTTCCCTTTTCAGACCGCCATACGGGGCCATTAGTGAAGACCAGATTTTATGGCTGGCCGGAAATCACAAGAAAGTGATTAATTGGAATGTCGACTCATTGGACTGGAAAGGGTTAAACGCCGATGAAGTCTATACGAATGTAATGACTCAAACGGGAACGGGAAGTATTATTTTACAGCATTCCGCAGGAGGGCAAGGCGAGGATCTGACCGGAACGGTAGAAGCTATTTCCCGCATTGTCGAAAAGCTTAAACAAGATGGCATCAACTTTGTGACGGTCCCCGATATGATCGATTTGAAGTAACGGCAGAAGCGGGTTCAGACTGCGCCGGAGATAAAGGACCTTCATCCCGATAAGAGATCTTAACGGGATGAAGGTCCTTTTTAACAGCTACAGCACATTCAAATGGGGAATCACGAGTCCGCCATACGCGAAGGCGACAACGATTACGATTGCCGGATGGATCTTGCGGAACTGCATTGCCCAGAATGCGAAAGCTGCTATGATGAGCGATTGGATAATGCCGATCGATTCAACGGAGCTTTCGGCCATTTGCCAGGTTAGGAGCAGCATCATGATGGCGATGACCGGCTGCACGAGCAGCGTCATTCCTTTGACGACCGACGATTGGCGATGGCGCTGCAGCACGTTGAGCAGAAGGATCAGCGCTGCTGCGGATGGAATGATCGTTGCCGCCAAAGCAACAATCGAACCGACCCAGCCGCCGACGTCGTAGCCAACGAACGCGGCGATCTTCGTTGCGATGGGACCCGGGAGCGCGTTACCTAAAGCCAGTATATTTGAAAATTCGACGGGTGTCGTCCACTCGTGATTGGTTACGATTTCCCGGTACATAAGCGGAATCGATGCCGGCCCGCCGCCATATCCAAGCACGTTGGCAATAAAGAATCCGATTATTAAATTAATCCATTCCACGCGTTACGCCCTCCTTGTGCTGCACTGTTTGCTGCTGCTTCCGCTGCTTTCGCCGCTGAAGGGCGGCAACTGTCCGCAGGTGAAAAGCGCCGTAGCCGAGGAATAAAATAATGACGATAGCAGGGTGGATACGAATGCCTTGCAGCAGTCCGAAAGCTAAAGCGAAGAAGCCGAAGCCTACGTATTTGCCCAGTCCTTTGACCGCCCGTTCGCCGAATTCGTAGGCCATCATGCCGAGCATGACGGCAATGACGGGCGTTACCGCGCCGATCATCCCTTGTATGAAAGCGGCGCTGCTCAAATACTGTACAAATGTCAGCAGCAAAATCATCGCTATACCGGAAGGGACGATATGTGCGAGTACCGATACGATTGCTCCGAGCGTACCTTTCTCCCGGTAACCAAGGTAAGCGGCCATTTTCGTGGCGATCGGGCCCGGCAGCGCATTCGCTAAGGCCAGTATTTCTCCGAATTCCTCGTCTTCCAGCCATTTATAATTCGTAACAGCCTCATAACGTATTAATGGAATAACCGAGGGTCCCCCTCCATAGCCGATAATTCCCGTCTTCATCATCGCCCACGTTAGCTGCATGTAAGAGTTGTCCATCCATTTGCTTCCCAACATCTACAGCCTCATCCCCATTCGGCTCTTATAGCGGTTTATAAGCACCTGGCAGTCGACGCTCATAATGCCAGGTAACGTATACAGCTTCTCTCTAAGAAAGAGCTCCATCTCCTGATTGTTGCGGAACAGCCCGTGCATATGCAATTTGCTCGGCCCCGTCATATGGTAAAGGCTTGTGACAAAAGGTTCCGTGGACAGCTGATCGGCAACGGCATGCAGATGCTTAGGCTCGACTTCTACGTTAAAAAAGGCGGATACGTGAATACCGATTTTCTCCGGATTGATGACTGCCGTGAACCGTTCGATGACGCCTGCATCCATTAATGCGTTAATTCTGGCTTGGACGGCTACACGTGATAATCCGATTTCCTTTGCCAGGTCTGTGTAAGAAATCCTACCATTAAAATTAAGGGAAGAAATGATTTTACGATCAATATCGTCGATTTCTATTGTCAATTGTTCTTCAGGCGGTTTGGATTGCACTTGCGGATCATCTCCATTTCAGTCGGATCTTATTTCAAGGTGTCTTGTAATATCGGATTTTTATTACCATATGTATAAATATATACACAATAACATTCGTTTTCAATACAATATATGAAAAATGGTTACATTTTAGTTGCCTATCATCTAGCGGGGTGGTATTTTAAAGTTAGAGAATGGTGTTAGGTAATCTATCATTCGTAGCAAATGCTTGTTTGTTAAAACTTTTTAGGAGTGGTGCTGTGAAACAGTCCGTAGTAGGTACCAAAGCAATGGTAGTCAGCCCGCATTATTTAGCTACGGCAGCAGGTGCGCGCATTTTGGAGCAAGGCGGTAATGCGTTTGATGCCGCTGTCGCGGTCAGCGCTTGCCTGGCAGTCGTTTATCCGCATATGACGAGTCTCGGAGGAGACTCCTTTTGGTTAAGCTATCACCAGTCGGATGGAAAGGTTCGGGGCTACAATGCGAGCGGCAGATCCGGATATAAAGCTAACATAAGCGCTTACGCAGGCTCGGCAGCCATTCCGAACCGGGGAATTGGCAGCATCGTGACAGTGCCCGGCATGGTTGACGGCTGGGATGCGGTTCATCGTGAATATGGACGCTTGGACTGGGCGCGGGTGCTTGCACCGGCAATCGGCTATGCGGAAAACGGATTTCCGATGTCGAAGGACCAATTCAACAATACGGTGCACAATGAAGCGGTGCTTGCCAGGACGCTTGAGACCGCGGATATTTATTTGCCCGGCGGGCAAGCGGAAAAGCCCGGTGAACGCTTCAAGCAGCTTGCGCTTGCGAAGACGCTGAGGCGGCTTGCGGAGTTTGGGCGCGATGAATTTTACAAGGGTGAGACGGCTAAGGAGATAACGTCTTTCCTTCAGCGGAATGACGGACTGCTTACGGCTGACGACTTCGCTGATCATCACGGCGATTGGGTAACCCCGGTCGAGGGCTCTTACAGAGGCTATTCCCTTTATCAAATGCCGCCGAACTCGCAGGGCTTTTCCGGCATTATGGCGCTTCATATTTTAGAGCAATTTAATTTAAGCGGAATCGAGCACGGCTCCCATGACTATTATCAGCTTTGTGTAGAAGCGCTCAAGCTGAGCTTCCGCGACCGGAACAAATATTTATCCGATCCCGCATTTACGAACGTGCCGCTAGAGCGGCTTTTAGACAAAAATTATGCCGCAAATCTTGCTGCTTCCATTGAATTAAACCGCGCCTCCTCGGAGCAGTCGGAGGTGCTTGGCAGCGATACGGCTTATGCAGCGGTCGTTGACGGGGAGGGGAATTCCATTTCCTTTATTCAGAGCTTGTATTTTGAATTTGGATCGGGCGTCGTTGCCGGAGATACAGGCGTGCTGCTGCAAAACCGCGGCTCATTCTTCTCGCTTGACCCGAACCATGTAAATAGCTTAAAGCCGGGCAAAAGAACATTCCACACGTTAATGCCGGCAATAGCGTGCCGTGACGGAAAACCGGCCGTGCTCTACGGCACGCAGGGCGGAGAGGGACAGCCGCAGACGCAGACGGCTATTTTCACCCGCATGATTGATTACGGGATGGATCCTCAACAGGCCATTAACGAGCCGCGCTGGGTGTGGGGCAGGACGTGGGGCGAACCGACGCAGGAGCTGAAGGTGGAAGGGCGCGTTTCCGCCGGTGTGCTGGAGTCGCTGGCGCAAGCCGGGCATCTGGTGCGTAAAGTGAAGGATTTTGACGGTATTATGGGGCATGCGCATGCCATTATGCGGGATGAGCAGGGCTTCCTGCAGGGCGGATCGGACCCGCGGTGCGACGGCGCGGTGATTGGCTGGTAGATACGATTGCGAGCGGGATAGAGGTGAATATAGAAATGAAACAGAGCTGGAACGCTTATGCGAATGAGCATATCGTTATTGAGCCTGGGAGCAGCGGCAGCTTGAGCGGGAAGTCGTTTGCGGTTAAGGATGTGTTTGATATTGCGGGCTATACGCCGGGTGCGGGCAATCCGGATTGGCTGCGGACGCACGGTCCGTCGGCTCGTCATGCAGCCGTAATCGAGCGTTTGCTCGGCAGTGGCGCAAGGCTGGAGGGAACAACGATAACGGATGAAATCATGTACAGCATTAACGGTGAAAATGCCCATTACGGCACGCCGGTAAATCCGAAAGCGCCGGGACGTATTCCCGGAGGGTCTTCGAGCGGCTCGGCAGTTGTCGTATCGGCTGGATTGGCAGACTTCGCAATCGGCACCGACACGGGGGGCTCCGTTCGTGTTCCTGCTGCTTATTGCGGCATTTATGGTATGCGTCCAACGCACGGGGTTGTTGATGTTAGCGGACTCATACCGCTGGCGCCGAGCTTCGACACCGTGGGCTGGATGGCCCGTGATGCACAGACGCTGCTTGATGTCGGCCGTGTTTTATTAGATGAAAAGGTGTCTAACGGAAAACGGGAAGGCTTTTCCCGTTTGATTTTCGCACAGGATTTATGGGAGCTGCCGGACGAACACTCTAAGAATGTTTTGCTGCGCTTCTTCCCAATGCTGCAATCATTAGCTGGGGTTCATGAGGAGGTCGTCCTGGCGTCGGAAGGGCTGCGGGAGTGGATGAATGCTTTTCGAGTGATTCAAGGGCTGGAAATATGGCGCGAGCATGGCGGATGGGTTACGCGCGAGCAGCCGTCCTTTGGACCTGGTATCGCCGAGCGATTTGCTTGGGCAAGCACGCTTAAGCCGGAGGAAAACAACGAAGCATTTGCAAGGCGGGACCGGGTGCGGGTAAAAATGGAGGAGCTGCTTGGCGGCGATGCCGTCCTTGTCGTACCTACCGTGCCAGCCATTGCTCCGCTGCTGCAATTATCGGGAGCGGAAGTCGAAAAGCGCCGCGTACAAACGTTAGAAATGAGCTGTGTCGCAGGTCTGGCGGGACTGCCTCAAGTAACCGTACCTGTTATCGGCGAGCTTGGCTGCCCGATCGGACTATCATTTATTGCAGGGCGTAATCAAGATTTGAGGCTGCTGGAATGGGTGGCTAATGTCGTGGATGACCGAATGAAACAAATGGGTTAAAAAGGAGCTTAAACCGATGAAGCTGTCTACCCTAAAAGTAAACGGGAAGGAGCTTGCCGCGCTTGCGGGCGAGGGCGGGCTTGTCTTGGTAGAATCGATCAATGAGGCAGAAGGCACGGGCTGGAGCACGGAGCTGTTTGAGCTGATCCGGCTGGGCGAACTGGAACAGCTGACAGAATGGTATAACGGCGGAGGCAGGGAGAAGCTTCGCCAATTGATGACGATTCCTTATACGGAAGCTTCGTATGGACCGCTTTATCGTCAGCCGCGCAAAATTTGGGGAATCGGGATGAATTACGTGAAGGATGCAGCCGAGCTGGCCATGGCAGATCCGAACGACGAGCCGGTTAGCTTCATGAAGCCGGATACGAGTCTGATCGGGCCGCTCGATGCGATCCGGATTCCTCCTGAGGCCGGGAAAATTACAGCGGAAGCGGAGCTTGGCATCATTATCGGCAAGACGTGCAAAAACATTAAGGAGGCGGACGTATACGATGTCATCGCAGGCTACACAACGACAATCGACGTTACGGCCGCCGATATTCATGCCAGAAACCCGCGTTACTTAACGAGAGCCAAAAGCTTTGATACGTTCTTCAGCTTTGGGCCGCAGTTTATAACGAAGGATGAATTTCCGGATCCACTGGAGATCAAAGTGGAAACCGTCATTAACGGCGAGGTAGCGCACTGCAACAAGGTGTTCAACATGAAGTTTCGCCCATCGTTTGCCGTCGCCTTTCATTCGCAGGTGATGACGCTGCTGCCCGGAGATATTATTATGACCGGCACCCCGGGAGCGGTCGTCATCCGGGACGGCGATATGGTGGAGTGCCGCATCGATCACTTCGAGCCGCTGCTTAATCCCGTTCGGGATTAGTTGAAGGCTGCTTCGGCTGAAGATGCCGCAGTTTATCCGGATTAGCGACGATATAGACGGAAGCGATAAGGCCGGCTTCGATACGGAATGACAGGACCGTCAAAGGCCGTCCTTGCTCGAAGGTAACGATGCCGGGCTGGCCGTTCACATTGGTCAATTGAACGGAGAAGCCTTCCGGAAGCTTTGTAAGCAAGCCGGCAAAAAAACGGGAAATGCGGTCGGCGCCTTCTACTGGGCGTACGGCCGCTTTTACTTTGCCGCCTCCGTCAGAATAAAGGATGGCATCCTCGGCAAGGAGGCTTAGCACCTTAGGGATGTTTCCTGCTGCGAGAGCGTGCAGAAACTGCTCCACAATAAGGCCGATTTTGCCGCCCGCTGCCCGGGCGGTTGCAGCCCGTTCGGTTTGCTCGCCCGTTGTACTCTCGTGAGCCGACATGCTGCGTTTCGCCCGGTGATAAATTTGCCGGCAGTTCGTGCTGCTTTTTCCAACCATATCGGCAATTTCGTCGTACTCGTACTGCAGCGCCTCGCGAAGCAGGAAGACGGCCCTTTCCACGGCTGAAAGCTGCTGCAGCAGCAGGACATAAGCGATGGACATCGATTCCTGCTGCAAATAGCGGGCGGCAGGATCACCGAAGGTTTCGTCTGTGTCCCCGGTAAGCAGCGGTTCGGGAAGCCATGGTCCGACATACACCTCGCGCTTCTGCCGTGCCGAACGAAGCCGGTCAATGCAGCGGTTTGTTACGATTTTGCAGAGATACGATTTCGGATTCCTTATGGCAGACAGATCGGCATTATTCAAGGTGATGAAGGCATCGTGAACCACATCCTCCGCATCCATTACACTGCCCAGCATGCGGTAAGCATGTGAAAATAATAGAGGCTTATAGGTCGTGTACCACTGCTCGCCGGCCGAATCATACGACATGATATACGTCCTTTCTTGTTAACTGCTGGAGCAGGGCGCCGGCTGCACGCTTGCCGCTGGCGGCAGCGGCGTCGGCAAGCAGCTCATTGTGGCCGGCCCAATCGCCCGCGACATACAGTCCGAGGATTTCCGGGACGGCGGGACCGGGCTGCGGAACGGTACGGCCGATATGCGCATAGTCGTGGGCGACGGTAATGGCAGGCAAATACTGGCGGGCGACGACCTCCTGCCGCCAATTCGGATGCAGGATATCCATTGTTTGTTCCAGCAGTTTTTCATCTGATTTAGAATCGTTTCCGGAGATGTCGTTATACTTAATGAGATGCACAACTATTGTACCATTTTCTGTTAGTTTTGCGACTCTGGAATGATTCGAGAAGAAGACAGGCTGGTCGATGCCGAGCGCAAAATGGCGGTTTGCGACAGGCAGCTTCTTTAGGCATAAATCAAGGCACGCCGCCATAATCGGACGCGCTTCGTTCACCCACCGCGCGATCACGGTCTGATCCGCATCCCGGATCAGTCTGCGTAAATCCGTGGGCGGTATGGCGGCGATTACCTGGTGGACGTTTATGGTTTCGCTAGTTTCGCTGCCTGTGAGCTGAAGGCCGGTTACGGCTCCGTTAAGCTGAGAGATTTCAACGACATTTGAATTTTGCTTAATCGCTACGCCAAGCCGAATAGCGTGATCGCGCAGTTGATCGATGATCGTCTGCCACCCGCCGTCGATATAAAGGACGCCGCTCTTCAGCGCCCGCTGCACCTGCTGCAAGACAGGGCCGATTAATTGGTAATCGATATCCCTAGAATAAGTGGATGTGCGGAAGATAGCATAAACGATATGGCGAACCATAGGATTATGAATGGTTTGCTCCGCCCATTCACGCAGGCTGATTCGTCCGAGCGTATTTGGGTTTATTTGACCCAGCTTAGCCATCAGCTTGCCAAGCTCGACCTTGCCTCGCCACGACAAGAGCCGCGATGACAATAACGTGAGCGGATCGCCCGGCAGCGGAACCGCTTTGTTGTTCCAGATTGCCGCTCCGCTTCCTTTTGGAGATCCGCCCGGCAGCTTCAGCCCGTACTCCTGAAAAATAGAATAAGCCTCGCCTTCCTTATAAAGCGCATGCCCTCCGAGATTGAAGCGGGCTCCATTTTTATCGATCGTAATCGCCCGTCCTCCCGCTTTGCTTGCTTTCTCCAGTAAAACGACCTGCTTGTTTGCCTTTGCCAATTCGATAGCGGCTATTAAGCCTGCTATTCCGCCGCCGATGACGGCTGCATCGAATGTTTGCATGCGCGTTTCATCTCCTTTTTTGGAACGTGATACAAATAAGACGTAGAGGCATGCGATCGTGTGACAACAGCTTGCTTGGAAGTTGAAAACCTGCTATAAATAAGTAAGTAAATAAACAGTTGTTTGGAGGAGAGACTTGTGATCAAAGTATTTCCCGCTGCTTCGCGGTATTCGGCAGATCTCGGCTGGCTGCGAAGCCATCCAAGCTTCTCATTCGGTGAGTATTACGACCCGAATCGAACGGGCTTTAGTGTAATGCGCGTATGCAATGATGATTATTTGGCTCCGGGAAGAGGCTTTGGCGCTCATCCGCATAGCGATATGGAGATTGTATCGATCGTATTGAACGGTCAGATTAGGCATGAGGACAATCTAGGCAACTCTGTCGTATCCTCATTTGGAGAGGTACAGCGGATGTCGGCCGGCAGCGGCGTCATTCACACGGAATTTAACGCATCGGCCGAGGAAGAGCTGAGGCTGCTGCAGCTATGGTTCATGCCCAAGGAGCGAGGGGTGACGCCATCCTATGAGGCTAGCCGCTTTGACACCGGTAAGCTGCATAACGCGCTTCTGCCGGTTGTATCCGATGAGTCATCGGAGCAGGTTGCGTGGATCGGCCAAAATATGACGATTTACTTGAGCAAGCTGGAGCAGGGAAAGCAGCTCTCATACGCACCGGGCTCGAAGGACCGCAAGCTGTTTCTTTATATCATAGAGGGTCAGCTGGGCGCGCATGGCGAAACGTTGGCTGCAGGAGATACGGCGCATATCGAGCAGGTGAGCGATCTGGAGCTTACAGCGGCAGAGCAGGCATTTTTTATGCTCATTGATTTGCCGTAAGCTTCAAAGTAAGTTTGCATTCGCAAACTTTAGGCATACGCTTTAGAAGTAAGTTTGCATTCGCAAACTTTTAAGGAGGGGACCACTTGAAACAAACGCTTCTTGTTAAGCACGCGGTGGGCGGGCGGATGTTCATTGATTCGGACAAACAAGCTGTTCCATATTCAGTTGTTCAACACGGAGAAGGATGGAAGTTTACGGTCAGCATTCCATGGAGCGGGGCGATTGAGGAGCTGCTGGCGTGCAAGAATGAGCTGAACGTGTTTATTTTCCAGGAGTTTGACGATCAACCGACGCTGAAAACCTGGTATTACGTCAAAGATGGCTCCGTCGAGTACGATTCAGACCAAGCAAGCTTGACGATTATTGCTGACTCGAGGATTGAATATTATCCTCATCTATACTCAAGTTAAGCAGCTTGGTCTCATAGGAGGCTGTCGGCACATTTCGGGTCGATTAGTTCTCCGTTCTCCATACGGGGGCGGGTGATGCCAGCGCAGCTGGCACCACCCGCAAACGTATGGATAAAAACATCGGCTCATCTTTTATTCCAAGTATCTTTCAACGGTACGATGCGGTTAAATACGAGCCTGTCGCCGGTTGTGAGCTTCGTATCTACGCAAAAGTAGCCATGGCGGAAAAATTGGAATTTTTGTGCTATACGCGCATGCCGGGTGAAAGGCTCCAGCAAAACGTCCTTTACGATAACAAGCGATTTCGGGTTGATCCTATCAGTCCAATCCTTGCTGTCGTCCTTCGGAATGTCCTGCTCCAGCAGCAGCTTATCATACAAATGAACTTCAGCTTTTACGGCGTGCTCCGCAGAGACCCAATGGATCGTCCCTTTCACCTTACGCCCTGTAAATCCGGTACCGCTCTTCGTGAGCTCGTCATAGGTGCAGCGAAGCTCCGTAATTTCGCCTGTTTCCGGGTCCTTGATCACTTCCTCGCACTTGATGAAATACGCACCCTTCAGCCTTACCTCGGCATTCAGACTAAGCCGGTGAAAGCCCTTAGGCGGCTGCTCCATAAAATCGTCCCGCTCGATATAAATCGTTTTGGAAAAAGGAACCTCTCTTTTCCCCAGCATCTCGTTTTCACTGTTATTTTCAATCATCAACAGTTCCACGTCATCTTCCGGATAGTTGGTGATGACGACCTTTAAAGGCTGCAAAACAGCCATGACGCTAACCGTTTTTTCTTTTAGATCCTGTCTGAGGCAATGGTCCAGCAATGAGATGTCTACCGTACTTTGGGTTCGGATGCTGCCAATCTCCTCAATAAAGCCGCGTATGCTTTCCGGCGTGAAGCCTCTTCTTCTGAGGCCCCGGAGCGTCGGAAGCCTGGGATCATTCCAGCCGTCTACGTAACCTCCTTCTGCCAGCTGCCTCAAAAACCGTTTGCTAGTCACAACACCCGTTAAGCTCAGCCGGCCGAACTCCCTTTGCCGCGGAGGCTCAGGGATACCAAGCTCCTTTAAGACCCATTCGTACAAGGGCCGGTGGTCCTTGAATTCGATTGAGCATAAGGAATAGGTGATGCCCTCAATCGCATCTTGAATAGGATGAGCAAAATCGTACATCGGATAGATGCACCAGTCAGTTCCCGTCCTGTAATGCTCAGCATGGATAATTCGATAAATAACAGGATCACGCAGATTTAAATTGGGCGAGCCCATATCGATTTTGGCGCGGACAACCTTGGAGGATGCCGGGTAGGCGCCATTTTTCATTTTCGCAAAAAGCTCCAGGTTCTCCTCGACTGACCGGTTTCTATAAGGGCTGTTCCTGCCCGGCTCCGTCAAAGTCCCTCGATACTCCGTTACTTCGTCCGGCGCCAAATCACAGACATAGGCCTTTCCATGCTTGATCAAGGTGACGGCGGCGTTATAGATTTCGTCAGAGTAGTCCGAACCGTAGTAAATATGATTTCCCGGATCGTAGCCGAGCCACTTGATATCCTCGATAATCGCGTTTACATACTCGATATCCTCTTTAAGAGGATTCGTGTCGTCAAAGCGTAAATGAAACGTTCCGTTAAAGCTTTGTGCTATTGTGTAATTCGTGTGTATGGCGTAGGCGCTTCCTATATGGAGATAGCCATTGGGCTCGGGAGGAAATCGCGTGCACATGTCCCTGCCGAATGCTCCAGCTTCAAGCTCCTCACTGATCAGTTTAAATAAAAAGTTGCCGGTTTGACGCTCCTTCTCAATATCCAATGTCGACTCCTCCTAATGAATGTGATAAGCGGTAAATCAGCACAAAAAAAACTTCACCTCCAAGACCTCGTGTCTTGGGGACGAAATTTTCGCGGTACCACCCCATATTCATTAATATGTCGCCATATTAACCTCTTCAAGTACGGCATTGCAGGCAATGCTTATACTCTAGCTCTATAACGGGAGCTCCCGTCACGCCATCCCCGCCCACGGTTCCGGCATGCTGCTCAGAGGCTTGGTTCGGGGAAAAGCTCTTTGCTCCTTTTCAGCTGCCGGAGCTCTCTGTGCAAGAACGTTTTCCCTACTCTTCTCATCATCGCGTTTGAATATTGCTTAAATGATAACAAATAATTCCCTTTTTTGTAAACTCTCATTATCTACAGCGCTGGTACTCGCCATTCCCTTGAAAAGAAAACGGCTGACCCGCTATCAGCCGCAGCTGCTTGCGGGACAGCCGCCGTATTCTCTTATTTGTTCGTACTGTGCTGTTTGTTGGCCATTCTTTCTTGTGGGTCGCCATTACCTCTGCGCCGTTTATTCCGTTCCGCTTTACGCTGCGTATCGTGTACCTTATCGACAAACTGCTTGGTGCTCTCCATATCCTCATCCTCCTTCCGCTGTGCTTCCTTAATTAGAATATCCGAAAAAATGAAAAATCAGGCGTATTCGATATATTTTTGTTAAAATAGGCAGAACGACTTAACGAGCGGAGTGTGGTAAGCCATGTTTAGATTAATTGCGCGGGCGCAGCTGCGAGAGGGTCTCGAGGCGGAAGGGGCGGCAGCCGCCAAACAGGAAGCTGCGGTACTTCAGCTCATCCGGCAGGGTGAAATTATGACTGCGGGATGCTTCATGTGGAAACGCAACGTGTTTATTTATTGTGAATGCGTGCACCGCATGATCGGACCGGAGGAGCTGGTGCCGGATATGGCGCCCTATCTGGAAGAGTGGCCGGGCCAGCCGGACAAACGGAAATGGATTCCGATGATGGATGTGTTTCATTTCAACGAACCGGCAGGCTACGATCACTGGCTGCGTAAAGGAGAAGTCGAGCGGCGGGTGGGCCGGGTTGCGCCTTCGAATTGGAGCGATTCCCGAATGGACCTGCATTTTCAGCCTTGGGAGGACGGGCATCTTTATTTTAAGCCGGTGGAGCAGCTGTTTGCCTGCTACTGCGGGGATCTGTTAAATAAATAAATTCCATCACATGGTATTTGCCTTTTATGGACATAATATGGTACGATAGAAGCAATTGCAAGCTTGCAGCAAGCGCCACATATCACTGCTTATCATAAACGATAACTGCCACTTACCTATGTGTTTGAGGCAGTTTTTCCTTTTTTACGCGAAGGGGGATGACCATGTACAATCGTAAAAAACCGTTAGAAGAAATTCCGGAAGAAAACACGAAGGTATGGACATGCGAGACGGATGGGTGCAACAGTTGGATGCGCGACAATTTTGCTTTTGATCACGTTCCGACCTGTTTAATGTGCAACGCTCCGATGGTCAGCGGCGAGAAAATGCTGCCAATTCTCACCAACTCCAACGGCGACTTGAAGACGCTAAAGAAAGGCACGCCGATTATGTAGGCGGCCTTCACGCAGAGACAAGCCGAGATTCGTACGAATGGCCCACGCCGTTCGCATAGATCTCGGCTTTTTTTTGCCGTCAAGGACAGCACCAGCGGGTTACGCCCATCTGGCGGATTGGAGCGCCGCTTGCAGGACGTCTAGCGCCTCTTTCTCTTGCGCTGCGATTTGTCCGACAATCCGGCTCATTGCCATAAAATGCTCCTTCTTTTGCTCCGTCTTCCAGTCGGCTGCTTGTTCCATCTCTTTCCTCTGTTTGCTCATCCCATCGAGCCGCTGCACATAATCGGCATGCTGCATGCCGCCGTTGCGAATGAGCTGCTCCGTGTCGATGATAAGCGCCTTTAACGCTTTGGCCGCATCTGCCTCATCGGGTAAAGCGAGGTCGGCAAGCTGGCGCCAAAGCGCGCCGGTCTTTTCGAACCGCTCACCGCACTCATTTAATAAAGGCTCATCAATCAGCGTCCCTACTTGATTCAAGAAGGCGGCATAAGCCGGGCGGAACGCGCTTCCGTCCGTATTGTGCACGATGTGACGCACGGTGGAATAGAGCGCCTTTGACCAGTGCTTAGGAGCTTCAAATAAACGGATCCAGCTTTGCTTGTCTCCCGCGGTAAGCCGAGTCTCCCACTTGTAGAGCGCACTGATGCCAAAGTTGGCCATTCGTGTGCTGTGCGCATGCGCGAGACAGCGTTCTATACCTTGCTTGGAAGCGGCAATAATGGTTTCCATAGTCACTTTAGCAGCTTCCTCATAACTCGCATCTGGGATGAATAAAGCCTGATTCACGAGCTTTGCGGTTGATAAGCGGCTTCTTCCTTCCATTAATTGCTCAATGGAGATGGTTATGCCGTCGCTATAACGAAACGCGAGCTTCGCCGTTCCTGTTTCCCGCTCGAGGCCATAGACGATACAGTAGATTGGATACCCGTTCTCTTGCAGACTGCAATTTTCAAAAATGCCATGGTGTACCGGTATAATAGAAGGTCTGCCCTGCTCTGAATAGTTGGAGATGAGTTTGAGCGCGGCATCCTTGTTCTTCGTTTGCTTCTGTTCGAGCGGTATGCCGAGCGAGCGAAAGATACCGGATATAAAACCGGCGCTGTCTTCCCATCCCGCCCGCGTGCCTAAGTGAAAATTAGTGAAGTCTTCCTTCTCGTAGTAAAAAGTAAAGTAGCCGTAGCCGATTCCTCCTCCGATACCGAGTATCATTTCCTCGGTCAGAAGGTCGGAATGACCAGATTCTATGTAATGCTGAAGCAGCTGCTTCGCGGCATTCGTATCATTATGGAAGCCCGGGCTTAAAACAAAATGGCGCATGGTCAGTCTCCTTTGCGGAATTGCGGATGGAAAGTTTCGTATTTAAAATAACAGATTCCATCCTGGAAAGCTACGGCGCATCATTGGACGAGCCGATGCGGGAGCGTTACAATAGATGGGAATATTCATCCCAAGGGAGGGGTTCTACATGCTTCGTTTATTTCACACCCATAAGGTGCGCAAAACCCAATCGTTAGAGGGCGAGTGGCAGTTCCAGCCGATCAACGGGGACACGGCAGTCCCGTACGAAGGCGAATATCAATATGTAATGCCGGTTCCGGGTTGTTGGGAGATGCATCCCCGTTTCTCTACCTACCAGGGGAAAGGCGTATTTCGCAAAACGATGGTCATTGAAAAGCAAACCTCGCTGCGCTTCAACTTTCAGGGTGTGAGCCATACGGCTGATGTTTATTTCAATGGAGAAAAAATTGCCCACCATTATAACGCTTATACGCCTTTTACCGCTATCGTAAAAGATGTACCGCAGGGCAAGCATGAGCTCGTTGTAGAAGTAGACAACAGCTTTAGTGAAGCTTCCGCGCTGCATGTGCCGAATGATTATTATACATACGGAGGCATTATCCGTCCGGTATCGGTTGAATATGTGCCGGAGCTGTTTATTGAAAGGATTGCGTTTACGCCATCCAGGCCGTCAGGCGATTGGCAGGCGGATATTACGGTCTATGTGAGAAATATTGGAATGGAGCCAAAGACTGTAACGCTTCAGGGACAACTGGCTAATGAAGCGTTCACCACTGCCGGGGAGCAGGTAGAGGCGGGTCAAGTAAAGGCGATTACCGTCAGTCGTACATTTACCGACATAAACGCCTGGTCGAATACGGATCCGCATTTGTATTTGCTAGACGTTCAATTGTACGCGGAAGGTTATGCGGATCCGCTGGATGATTTGACCGAGCGGGTAGGCTTCCGCACCGTGACGACGTTGAATAACCGCATTCAAGTGAACGGCGAAGATGTTGTGCTGAAGGGCTTCAACCGGCACGAGGATCATCCGATCGTCGGCGCATCGTTCCCGTACCAGCTCATGGTTCATGATATCGAGCTCATGCTTGAAGCGGGTGCAAACGCGGTCCGGACCAGCCATTACCCGAATGATGAGCGGTTCCTCGATCTGTGCGACGAGCGCGGTATCTTCGTGTGGGAGGAGAATCACGCACGTGGCCTCAGCTTAGAGCAGATGCAAAATCCAAACTTTGAGCGTCAGTGCGAGGATTGCAACCGTGAGATGGTCGAGAGCCATTTTAACCACCCGAGCATTATTATTTGGGCTATTCTGAACGAATGCGCCAGCGATACGCCGGAGGGCCGGGTCATGTACCGGAAGCAGCTGGAGCAAATTCGCAGCATGGACCGGTCAAGGCCGCTGTCATTCGCCAGCCATCATCGCGAGAAGGAGCTTTGCTTCGATCTGGCAGACATCGTCTCGTTTAATCTGTACCCGCTGTGGTACGGCGATGAGGATCCGGGCGAGCTGAGCGATCAAGCGAGAAAATGGGCCGACGAGCTCGGCGGTCTCGGCAAGCCGATGATTATGAGCGAATTCGGCGGCGACGGCTATTACGGCCTGCGCGACCCGAATCGCGTGAAGGGAACAGAGGAGCGGCAAGCCGATATCATAGAGCGCAATCTCGACGCCTATACGAAGCGGCCGTTCATATCCGGCATGTTTATCTGGCAGTTTTGCGATTGCCGCGTGACGGAAGGGACCGGCTGGCTGCTGACCAGAGCAGGTACGCAGAACAGCAAAGGAATTGTTGACCGTTACCGCCGGCCTAAGCTGGCCTATGAAACGGTAAAGCAGTATTTTCGACAAGGTGAAGGAAAATAGCGAGTAAGGTTATGTAGGGCCTGCGGTGCAATAAGTAATTGCGCTGCAGGCCCTTCTTATATGATTTAGCCAATGGCATTTACTCAGCCCTCGCAAACCCTCCGTAACCGCAACCAGACCCTTTAATGTCACACCACTTATTCCTGCTTTCACCTATAAGTCCCCAAATGAGCTTATCCAACATCGTTACACGTAAGAGGTCGAGTTTTGTCTAGGCGGCACGCGGCTGGAATAAAACGAAGGTCCTATAAATAAGGATTATTGTATTCGCCAGCATCGGGTGATGAGCAACCAAATAGGAACAAACGGAAAGGGTGAGTCAGTAAGTATTCATTTTTTTAATTGGCATCGGTGTTGCCGGGCAAGGCAAAGGGGTGTGTCATCACATCGATTATTGGCTTAGGTTTAGCGGCACTCATGCTGTTGTTATTTTAGCGTGGATATAAGATCGGACCGGCAGGAGGGTCACATGGTTAAGAAATGGGTTTATTATGGGCTGTCGATTGTCTTTTTGCTGCTTGTAGCAGCATTTGTTGGTTGGGAATTTATTCCTCGTTCGGGTAACGAAGTGTCGGAGCAGCAAAGGAACTTTATTGAAACGATACTGTTGTGGAGCACGGTTGGATTCGGGGTGGTGTTAGCGGTCATCCTTATCGCAGGGCAGCTGACGGGCCGCGGACGTTCAGGTAAAGAGAAAGTGGACGTTCCTGAGCGTGCAACGCTGGCCGCGCCTGCACCTGCGCCTGGCGGAGCAGCTATAACTGAGCCTTTTATGACGATTACACCGATCATAGCACCACTGGATTATCCTGTAACACGAATGGAAGATCTGCAGGCTGGAATCAGCGGGGAGGCGGAGGTGAAGGAGGGACTGCTCAACTGGACGGAGGTCATTCCGGGAAATGCGCAGCATATCGGAGCCCGGGAGGAGCAGCAGGATTCCTTCAGCTTCTCTGCCTTGGACGATCCTGCGGCTGTTAGACGTTATGGCATTCTCGCTGTGCTCGCCGATGGGATGGGCGGTCTCGCGATGGGCAGGGAAGCGAGCCAGCTTGCCGTTCAAGCGATGCTAAACGAATATACGGGCAAAACGGCTGAAGAGCCCGTTCCCGTGGCGCTTGAGCGGGCGCTGCATAAGGCAAACGAAGAGGTGTATGGGCTAGCGAAACGGCATGAGCTGGAATGGAGCGTCGGCACGACCCTCATTGCTGCTGTTATTCAGGAGGGGCGGCTTTACTGGATATCTGCGGGGGATAGCCGAATCTATTTATACAGGGGCGGCGTACTTATTCAATTAACTCGGGATCATGTGTATGCCAACCGGCTTCACGAGCGGGTTAAAGCCGGACAAATGACCAGAGAGGAAGCAGAGACGCACCCGGAACGGGCTTTGCTGACGAGCTACTTGGGTATTCCCATTTTGGATGAGATTGACGCCAATCGGGCGCCATTTACTCTGCAGGCGGGCGATTGGGTTTTATTATGCAGTGATGGTCTATATGACGATTTGTCGGAGCAGCTGCTGGAGGAAGCAGTCCGCTTACCGCCGCAGCATGCGGCAGAATTTATATTGGAGCACGTTATCTCACAGCAAAGACTGTATCAAGATAATGCGACAATTGCTATTTTAGCTTGTTTATAGCGATTTTCGTAGTTCAAGGCGGGCTCAGTGGAAATCATCGTGGATAAGAATAAAGCAGCCATTGACCGGGAAGGTCAATGGCTGTCGACCGCCGTCATGCAACGCCACACCGCGCGCTGGGAGCTGCGCGCGGTGATCGGACGTTTACCGGCTGCCTGGTACTTTTTTTGGATGAAAATGGTGTATCCCTCACATACTAATTTGGTTAGAACAACGTAATAGCAGGGTACTATATGCTAGATACCAGTGAGGGAGGCAATGAATATGACAATAGATCATAAAAATAACGGACATGAGCACGAGCATAAAAGCTTGGTGACGGAGAAGGATATCGATCCGGCATTCGGTTTGTTTGCAGATGAAGGACAGGAAGGCGCGGTACGAGACGCATCGGAGCAGTTGTTAGAGCGTTATCCGTATGGGGATGTGACTGAGTCTCATATACCTGAAGCAATAGATGCCGGAATAGTGGCGGATACAGAGGTGGATTCGGCGGAGGAGATTTCGGAGGAATTGGCAGCAGTGCCGGATGCGGATGCCATTGCGAAGGACAGCCCGGTCGATCCCGCATCGCCTGCAGATGAGTTTCACGGCACTGATTTGTTGAACGGGGTAGGCAAGCATCCAGAGGAAGAGACGGAAGAAGCGGAGAATATTGATCTCGTATAACGGATTCCGGACCTGATTCTATAGGAATAGGAGCGCTGCCTCCTGTGACGCCTTATGCTTTAATGAATAAAAGGAAATCCTCCCGTTAAGATGTCTTCGATAACATGAGAGATTCATCTAAATGGAAAAGCTCCTTCTAATTCGCCGGTTTTCTTATTTTTTGAGCGAATCGGATTCGATTAGCCGGAGGTTTTCCTTTTATATGGAGTAAGATTTGATTAAAACGGAGCAATTAGCTGGATGATTTCCCTATATATCTCATGATAAATTTGAACTTGCTATCAAAGGACCGCGCCATCCGTTTACGCTTATGTTACAATAGAAGAACAAATGTTCTTCATGGGAGCGGTAGACAATACGTTATGTTAACCAATGATACGGTTACGATTTCGGTGAGACACTTAGTCGAATATGTGTTTCTAAGCGGCAGCATCGACGTTAGATTAAATACGGTCGAAACGATGCACGAGGGAACGAAAGCGCATCAAAGGGTGCAGCGGACGTATGGCGAACAGGATCAGAAGGAAGTTTATGTGCGGGCAGACATCGCGCTGGATGATCTGCTTTTTGTCGTGGACGGACGCTGCGACGGGCTGCTCGCAACCGGGCCTGTCATGACTATAGACGAGATTAAGTCGACTGGCGGCGACCTTGAACAAATTAGCGGCGACGGATATCCCGTGCACTGGGCGCAGGCTCTGTTCTACGCTTATATGTATGCCAAAGAGCATGAGCAATCTTCCATGCGCGTGCAGCTTACCTATGTACAGACGGAGACGGAGCAAGAGCGGCGGTTTGTGCGGGAGGTCGGATTCGACGAGCTTGAGCAGTATGTCTATGAGGTAGTGGCGCGATATGCGCCTTACGCCCGGCAGCGGCGCAGACATGAACGGGCTAGAAACGAAAGCATACAGACGCTGGACTTTCCATTCGAAGCTTACCGGGCGGGGCAGCGGAAGCTGGCAGGTGCTGTGTACAAGTCGATTGAGGAAGGCGTCCGTCTGTTTGCGAAAGCGCCGACCGGCATCGGCAAAACGATTTCGACAACCTATCCGAGCATCAAAGCTATGGGTGCGGGCATGCTGCAGCGGTTTTATTATTTGACGGCGCGAACGACTACGAGAGCGGCGGCCGAGGATGCGCTGCTGCTCATGAAGTCGAAGGGGCTGCATCTTCATGCGGTAACGATTACCGCCAAGGAGAAAATTTGCTTCCAGGAGGAAGTGCGCTGCGATAAGGAGCATTGTCCGTATGCGGATGGCTATTATGACCGGATAAATGGAGCGGTGCTTGATTTGCTCGAAAATGAAACGGTAATGACACGGCCGGTCATTGAAGCATATGCCCGGAAGCATCAGGTGTGTCCGTTCGAATTTTCGCTTGATATCGCCTATGCGGCCGATGCGGTTATTTGCGATTATAATTATATTTTTGATCCGCGCATATCGTTTAAGCGGCAGTACGCGGAGATGAAAAAGAAGACGGCGCTGCTCGTGGACGAGGCGCATAATCTCGTCGACCGCGCTCGAGAGATGTTCTCGGCGG
Organism: Paenibacillus prosopidis; assembly: GCF_003337375.1. Taxonomy (GTDB): domain Bacteria; phylum Bacillota; class Bacilli; order Paenibacillales; family Paenibacillaceae; genus Pristimantibacillus; species Pristimantibacillus prosopidis. The sequence continues at coordinate 211,805 of NZ_QPJD01000011.1, read as the reverse complement.
AGCTGACGAAGGCTCCGTTCTTAGCGCTGCAGCGGGAGCTGAAGGGCGTGCATGCCGAAGGCTACCGGACGGCAAAAGCGATCAACGATTATTTCATCGCTCTGCGCAAAAGGAGCGACGGCGCGCCGCATTTAGTCGAGAACCAGCTGCCGGAGGAGCTGGTTGCTTTGGTCGAGGCATTCGTTCCGGCAGCTGAACAGGCGCTTTCCGCAGGCGTTGGAGGGCGCGGCGGCGGGCTGCTGCTCGATACTTATTTTGCCGCGCAAACCTTCACACGCACGTCGAAGCTGTTCGATGAGCGATATGTCGTCTATACGGAGCTATCGAAGAATGATGTTAGGCTGAAGCTGTTCTGCCTCGATCCGTCTCTGCTGCTGCAGCAGATGGGCAAAGGCTACCGTTCGCATATATATTTCTCAGCTACGCTGTCACCCGTTTCATACTATATGGACATGCTGGGCGCGGGGGAAGATGACTATACGCTTTCGGTGCCGTCGCCATTTTCAAGAGAGCAGCTTGACGTTATCATACAGCCGCTTTCGACCAGGTACAATGACCGTGACGCGTCAAAAATGCCTATTTCGGAGCTGATTCAGCGGTTAATGGTCGAGCGGCCCGGCAATTACTTCGTCTTTTTTCCTTCGTATGCTTACATGAATGCCGTGTATGAAACGTATATGGAGCTAATGGAGTGGCGGACGTCTGCGGGTGATGCGGCAGATGTGGAGATTCTGCTGCAAAAGCCGGATATGCCTGAAGAGGAGCGGGATCGATTTTTGGAATCGTTTCAGGCGGGAAGCGGGAAGTCGTTAATAGGCTTTGCCGTTATGGGCGGCGTGTTCTCAGAAGGCGTTGACCTGGCGGGAGACCGTTTAATCGGTGTGATCGTCGTAGGGGTAGGCTTGCCGCAGCTCGGTGTGGAGCGGAACATGCTGAAGGATTATTTTAACGAACAGGGCAAGAGCGGTTATGATTACGCTTATGTATTCCCGGGCATGAACAAGGTGCTGCAGGCGGGCGGCCGGTTAATTCGCTCGGAAACCGATCGGGGTACTCTGATGCTCATTGACGACCGGTATTTGCAGCCGCATTACCAGCGCCTTTTGCCGGAGGAGTGGAAGGGGTAAATTACATTGCGGAAAGGGGGATATGCCAGCCATGCTGCTGCATAAAGGCGAAGCGCTGTTTCACCAAGGAGAAAGCGGACTGCTCTTTCACGTGAAGAGCGGTCTGCTTAAAATTGTCCGTGTCCATGAGGACGGCAATCCGTTCCTGGTTAATATCATCGTGCCTCATGAAATGATTCCGCATCATTCTTTAATTAGTCCCATGCCGTATCACGGAACGGCCATTGCGCTGGTTACCAGCGAAATCGAGATGGTATCTCCGCAGCAGTGGTATGAGGATCTGGAGCGGAGCCCGGAGAAATGCCGGGAAATCGCTCTGCTTCTACAGAATAAGCTGCGCATGATGCAGCAGCGGATCGATCAATTGACCCAAGTAGCGCCAGCGGATAAGCTGCGGAAGCTGCAGCAATGGTTTCAGGACTTCATCGCTCCGGCAACGTTAACCGATGTGCTGACACAGGATGAGATCGGGCAGCTCATCGGCCTTCGCCGCGAAACGGTGAATAGATTGCTGCGCGCCCAGCCGAAATAAGAGAGTGGAGTTCTCCCGTTGGTCGACCGCGACTGTTATACTACAGCTACAGGCTCGAGGCTGGCTGCAGGACCGAAAAACTCGAAATGAATATCCGATTCGGGTATGTCCATGCTGTGCAGAGCGCGATTAATGGCCTGCATAAACGGAACGGGACCGCAGAAATAGTACTGCGCATTCGGATCTGCGATAGCTTGTTTTAACCAGGCCAGATCGATATAGCCTTCTTTGTGGAACGCCTTCTCATTTCGATCTTGCTCCGTCGGCTTCTCGTAGCAATAGTAGACGGATAGCTGCGGATGGCTGAGAGCAAGTGTTGTAACAGCATCTTTCATGGCATGCACATTCCCGTTCTGGGCGGCATGGATGAAGGTTACTGGGCGCTCCGGATATTTTTCGGCCAGTTTGTTAAGCATGCTTATCATCGGTGTCAAGCCAACCCCGCCGCTAAGGAGTACAACCGGACGTTCATCCGCTTGGTTTAACGTGAAATCTCCTGCTGGCGCTGAAAGCCACACAATAGCGCCTTCATGTATGTGTTCGTGCAGATACGTCGATACTTTGCCAGCTGGACGGTCTTGTCCGGCATCCTCGCGCTTGACGGAGATGCGGTAATAAGCTTTTCCAGAGGAGTCGGACAAGCTGTACTGCCGGATATGCGTATGCTCTTCACCCGCTATTTGCATCTTTATGCTTACGTACTGCCCGGGTTCAAACTCGGCCAACGCCCCGCCGTCCTCAGGCACCAGGTAGAAGGAAGAAATCACATCGCTTTCCTTCACCTTCCGCTCCACCCGGAATGCCCGAAACCCTTCCCAGCCGCCAGCCTGCGTGCGTGTCTGCTCGTACATTTCCGCCTCTATTCCGATAAAAGCGTCGGCAATTACACCGTAAGCTTCTGCCCATGCTTGTAAAATATCATCCGTAGCCGCATCGACCAGCACATCCTTGATTGCCATCAACAAGTACTTGCCGACGATCGGGTAATGCTCGGCTTTCACGCCTAGGCTGCGATGTTTATGCCCGATTTGCTTTACGACCGGAATAATCGCTGGCAGGTTATCGATATGCAGAGCCGCTGCATAGACCGTGTTGGCAAGTGCCGTCTGCTGCCTGCCTTGCATTTGGTTGGCGTGATTGAATAGATTTAAGAGCTCCGGATGATTGCCGAACAGCAGCTCATAGAAACGCTTCGTAATCGTAACGCCGTGAACCTCTAATACGGGCACCGTTGATTTGATCATTTGAATCGATTTTTCGCTTAACATGGCTAACCCCTCCAACGTCTATTAACTTAGTCAAAATATAAGAAAGTATGATAAGCCAAGTATAGACGCGGTGAGCGCGCAGCCATGTGATTATGATCACAGCAAACCGCAACGATTTGTGACAACCAACAGGTGAAATATCTTTTGACTATGATGCGGGTGACATCGTTGGAAGTGGTGATATGACCACTACCAATGTAAAATTCCTTCTAATGAATTATTGGATAACACTGCGAGTAATGGCGAGCGCCATGGTGCGATCTTGGATACGATGATACTCTCCACCTCCAGATTTCAGCATGGAAGCGATCAGGCTATCCTATACCTGTTTTTTGGATTTTTACTTAAAAGGATAAGGATCGGCAGTTGACGAATTATTACATCGCAGGGAATTTAGTCAAACTTGGTAGGTAATGAAAATAAAGCCATTCGAAAGTGGGGATATGAATGATGAATAATTTGTTTATCGCTGAAGCTCGGGGACAAATGAGCTGGATAAATCCGCCGGAAATTTCGATGTACACCGAAGAGGCAGGGCTTATGATTGTCGCCCCGCCTTCTGCGGATTTCTTTCAGGACCCGGCAGGAAAACACATTGCAAGCTCTGCGCCGTTTCTTCATCTCCCTGTCGATTCGTCATTCGAGTTGACAACTCGGCTTCGAGCTGAGATGCGGCATACCTATGATTCCGGATGCTTGATGCTGATGTCAGATCATAATAATTGGGCTAAGCTTTGTTTTGAATTCAACGGCCAATATCCCACGATTGTTTCTGTTGTTACGAGGGACGGATCCTCAGATGATTGTAATTCAGAGCGTGTTACGGTCGAAAAACCGTATTTGCGCATAACGAAATCACAAGACTGTGTGTCCTTTTTTTATTCGCCGGATGGAGAGGATTGGAGGTTAATTCGGTATTTCGGGATGAAATGCCCCTCCGGGATAGTTGCAGGTGTAGTGGCACAATCTCCAAAGGGTGACGGTTGTCGAGTCCATTTTGATTACTTACTATTATCAGAACCCGGAGCGGACAGCCGATTTTAGGGGATATTATGCAAGCAGTAAGGCTGCTTACCTATTTTTTGTCATCTACTGGATTTTTTGTAGGTAAAAACATTTTAGACAAAATTTTATGAATTATTTATAATAAACACAAAGAGCCGGTTGTGAAGCACAAGCCGCTTCGATACATCCAACACCTTATTGAGAATTTCTGGTGCTGTGTATCGAAGCGGCTTTTGTTGTTCTTCGGGTTGTTGAAAGACCGATAAGGTTAATTTACTTGAGAGGAAGGTGAATCCAAGTGTCGCGATTTGAGCAAAACTATGAGGAATGGCTGCACGTAAATCTGATTGCAGAAAGGAATCACAGGAGGCGTGAGCTGCTTGAGAAAGGGCTTGGCCATGGTACGTTCGAATTCCTGCGTTTAGTCTGGTTTCCCACTGTTGGAAATTTCGATCATTTGTATCCTGAGTGGGAGGTGCGTGATTTCAATAATGGCTATCGCTATCTGGACCTGGCTTATATGCCAAGCGGCATGAAAGGCGGTATTGAGGTGCAGGGATACGGATCTCATGCCAGGGATATTGATGTAAAACGATTTAAGGATTTATGCCAGCGTCATTGTCTAATGGCCCTCGACGGGTGGATTTTCTTGCCGATTGCGTACCTTTCTATTACAGATGAACCCAAACAATGCCAACAGTTAATTCTTTCTTTCATTGGAAAATTCATTTCAACGGATGTTCCTGTCCATTTATCTTGGGTTGAGGCAGAAACGTTACGCTTTGGGCGGCGCCTGCTGCGTCCGATCACGCCGTTGGAGCTGGCTCAGCATCTTAGAGTTAGCGATCGGCATGCAAGGCGAATTCTGCACGGCTTGGTTGAACAGCAATTATTATGCGTTGCCAGTGGTCAAGAACGTGTCCGGACCTACAAGCTTAGAATGTAAAACAGAACATCAGGGTGTTTATTACTCGCATTGTCGGTGCTTTGCTTGGATTGAAACACCAAACGGCTCCTTGAATTGGAATACACGGACATCAAATCCGTTATTTGTCCGATTTGCCCCTGTTTTGAGGTGCTTACGGACATCGGATCCGTTATTTGCTCCAAAATGGTTATATTTGGTGCATTCTATGGTGTATAGCGGAACCAATGTCCGCAAGGCTCGCATTATATGCCTTTTTCACACAAATAACGGATGTGGTGTCCGCATCTGTACAAGCTAGCGGTCTCCTGCGCCACGCAACCCTACTCCACCAAACATATGTGAGCTTTTTGTAAATAAAAAAAGAATAACCGTTCGGGTATTGACAGTATTTTCTTCAGATGGTAAAGTGACAATTAGATTTCAACGAGAGGAGGATTACGTTCCATGAGAAACCGCATTCATTTTAATTTGTCCGTAGCTGTGAATAATCGTTTGAACATGAATAACGTAATCCATCCGCGCGTCATTTCTCTTTGATTAAGGGTACTCCCATCATCAAAGGCGCATGGTTACGTTACCGTAATCATGCGCCTTTTCTATGTCTGTGAAGCGCGGCTGAAGTCAAAGCCGTGTCTCCAGCTGGAAGAAGCGTGTCGTTACGGCGGCGCGCTTCTTTGTATTTTATGGGAAATTTGACGCTTGGATGGATAGCGGAAGGTGTGGTAGAAAAGGATGTTTAGTGTACTCAAAAAATTAAATTGGTTTTTTAAGATGAATTGGAAGCGTTATACGATCGCCATTTCACTCCTCATATTGACCGGCTTTATCGATGTCATTCCGCCATGGCTGATTGGCTATACGATTGACGGCATTCATCAGGATTTGCTTGGTCAGGCCGAGTTTAACCGCGTGTTGTTTGGCTGGATCGGTCTGACGGTTCTTGGTTATATCATTACGTATATCTGGCATTATCAGCTGTTTGGCGGTGCGTTTGTACTGGAGCGGCTGCTGCGGTCGCGGTTAATGAGACATTTCCTGCGGATGACGCCGACCTTCTATGAGCGGAACCGGACTGGTGATCTAATGGCGCGGTCAACGAATGATTTGGGTGCGGTTGCGCAGACAGCAGGCTTTGGTATTCTAACGTTGATCGATTCGACATTGTTCATGATCACGATTCTAATCGTGATGGCCGGTCTTATCAGCGTGAAGCTGACGCTTGCCGCCTTACTGCCTCTGCCGCTGATGGCGCTGGCAATGAAGCATTACGGCAAGAAGATTCATGAGCGGTTCATGGATGCGCAGGATGCATTCGGAGATTTGAACGATCAGGTGCTGGAATCCGTGTCCGGCGTTCGGGTCATCCGGGCGTTCGTGCAGGAGGAAGCAAGCCAGGAGCGGTTCAGCGCCAAGACGAATGAAGTGCTTGGCAAAAATATCGCGGTAGCCCGTATCGATGCGCTGTTCGAACCTACGATGAAGGTTCTTGTCGGAACGAGCTACCTAATCGGACTGTGTTACGGCGGTTACCTAGTGTTCCATAACGAAATAACGCTCGGGGAATTGGTTTCCTTTAACGTATTTCTCGGAATGCTGATCTGGCCCATGTTCGCAATCGGCGAGCTGATAAACATTATGCAGCGCGGCAACGCATCGCTTGACCGTGTAAACGAGACGCTGGGCTATAAGCCGGACGTTGCGGACGCGAGTGCTCCTATTCATGTAGAGGAGCCGTCATCTCTTCAATTCCGGAATGTTACGTTTCGTTATCCAACCTCCACGGTTGATAATTTGATCGACGTATCGTTCAAGCTTCGCCAAGGGCAAACACTCGGAATCGTCGGCCGGACCGGCAGCGGCAAGACGACGCTGCTGAAGCAGCTGCTGCGGGAATATCCGCTCGGACGCGGCGATATCAGCATATCGGGCGCGTCGCTTGGCAACCTGAAGATTGAACATCTGCTTGGCTGGATCGGTTATGTGCCGCAGCAGCCTATCCTTTTCTCGAGGACAATTCGCGAAAATATATTTTTTGGCCTGAAGGAAGGCTCCGAAGAGGATTTGCAGCGGGCGCTGGAACGCGCTTCGTTCGCGAAGGATATTCAGTTTCTGCCTGACGGTTTGGAGACGCTTGTGGGCGAAAAGGGCGTTGCGCTGTCCGGCGGTCAGAAGCAGCGGGTCAGCATTGCGCGGGCGCTTATCGCCGATCCGGAAATACTGCTGATGGACGATGCTTTATCGGCCGTAGACGGGAAGACGGAAGCGGAAATTATTGAAGGCATCCGAACGGAACGGGCCGGCAAAACGACGCTTATTACCACGCACCGTTTATCGGCGGTTCAGCATGCCGATTGGATTATCGTACTCGACGAGGGACGGATCGTGCAGGAAGGCACGCATGAGCAATTGCTGGAGAGGGGCGGCTGGTATCGTGAGCAGTATGATCGCCAGCAGCTGGAAGCTATTATTGAAACGTAACAAAATGGAGGCGTGAAGGACAATGGGTCACACAGGAAAACGATTGTTTCAATACGCCATGCTTTATAAAAAACCGATCATGCTTGCGCTGCTGCTGCTCGTGCTAGCCGTATGCGCGGAGCTCGCAGGACCGTTTATTGCTAAACGGATGATTGACCAAAACATTCTCGGCATCGAGAAAAAATGGCATGAGGTCGAAACAGAGCAGCCTTATGCGGTTCTTTATAAAGATAAATGGTATAAGCGCGAGGATCACTTTGCTTCTGGGGAGCAGAAGGGTAGAGAGGTAAGGGTACTGCAGGCAGGACGCCAATTTTATTGGCTGGATGAAGCACTTCGTTTCGAAAGCGGCAAGCGTGAGGTAAATGGGGAAACGATGACTGTCACGAGCAAGGAAACGGGTGAAGCCGCGACGTATCAAGTGACTAGGCTGTCGTCGAAGGAGCTTTATTCCTTCTATAAGCCGGAGTTTCCGGCCCTTATAAGACTGGCTGTTATGTATTTCGGCTTGCTCCTGCTCGTTGCGGCATTTACTTACGGTCAACGTCTCATGCTGCAAACGTCAGCCAACCGGATTGTTCGCAAAATGCGTAATGACATATTCGCGCATACGCAGCGGCTTCCGGTTAACTATTACGACAATTTGTCGGCAGGGCAGGTCGTTTCCCGCATTACAAACGATACGGAAGCGATTCGCGAGCTTTATGTCGCGGTGCTGGCAAACTTCTTTACAGGTATTATCTATATGGCTGCTATATATGGCGCCTTGTTTCTTCTGGATGCGCGCTTAGCGCTGATTGCGCTGCCGCTTGTCCCGATCCTAATCGTCTGGATTATCGTTTACCGCCGGTTTGCGGCACGCTATAACCGGATTATCCGGACGAAGCTTAGCGAGATCAACGGGATGATTAACGAGTCCATTCAAGGGATGACGATTATTCAGGCGTTCCGCCGGCAGAAGGAGACGACGAAGGAATTTGAAGAGCTGAACGAGCATTATTACACGTATCAAAATAAGCTGCTCAGTCTCAATTCCATTACTTCACACAATCTGGTCAACGTCGTCCGTAACGTTTTATTTCTAATCGTCATTTGGTTGTTCTGGGGTGATTCATTCGGCACGGCCGTATCGGTCGGCGTGCTCTATGCGTTCGTCGATTATATGAACCGGATGTTTGCTCCCATTGTCGGGATTGTCAACCAGCTTTCGAACCTGGAGACGGCGAGAGTATCCGCAGAGCGGGTGTTTAAGCTGATGGACGAGGAAGGGATCGACTTTGTTTCGGGTACGATGGAGCGCTACAAGGGCGATGTGAAGTTCGATGATGTTTCGTTTGCTTATAAAAAGGATGAGTACGTACTGAAGCATATTTCCTTCCATGCGCGGCAAGGCGAAACGGTTGCGCTCGTAGGCCATACCGGCTCCGGCAAAAGCTCGATTTTGAACCTGCTATTCCGTTTCTACGATTCGAACGAAGGGCGCATTATTGTGGACGGTACCGATGTGAGAGAGATTCCGAAGCAGCTGCTGCGGCAGCATATGGGCATTGTGCTGCAGGATCCGTTCCTGTTCACGGGAACGATTGCTTCGAACATTAGTCTCGACAATCCGGCGATTAGCCGCGAGAAGATCGAGCAGGCGCTGCGCGATGTTGGCGCGTACGATATGTTCAGTCAGCTGCCGGGCGGCATCGATGCGCCGGTCATTGAGAAGGGCAGCACACTGTCTGCGGGACAACGGCAGCTGATCTCGTTCGCGCGGGCGCTGGCCTATGATCCTGCTATCCTCATTCTGGATGAAGCTACGGCCAGCATCGATACGGAGACGGAAGCGATTATTCAAGAGGCGCTTGATGTGCTGAAGAAAGGCCGTACCACCTTCGTCATTGCGCACCGGCTGTCGACCATCCGGGGAGCCGATCAAATTCTCGTGCTTGACCGCGGCGTTATCGTCGAGCGCGGCAGCCATGATGAGCTGATGGAGTACGATGGCAAGTATTACGCGATGTACCAGCTGCAGTTAGGCTCGGCGTTGCCGGCGTAAGGCACTCGGCCTAACAAGCCAATGCCTGCTTGCTTGCTGCGAAAGAGTGAGGCATGCTCACTAAACAATAAGAGTAATCTCACTCTATTTCGCTACAATACGATATGTTTTCAATTTAGTGAGGCAAACCTCACTCGCCATGAGGTAGGCATCATGGGCAGTGAGATTTGCCATTGTTTTTGATACGACATTTTTGTCTATCGAAATTGTGAAGTTTACTTCACTAATAGTGAGTTTACGCATCAGTGAACGAAAATATAGGCTGATCTATCCGCATTGGATGAGATCAGCCTTTTGTCGTTTCAATGCAGGATTTACCAATTTTTTAAAAACGCTTTTGTCTAGTCCGATCTATTCAAACCTGCATAATCTATTAAAGTTTGAATGAAATGAGTACGTGTCATTTACGAGACCGGCTTCCTTGCTTTAGCAACGCTCACTCATGTGGAATCGGGGATCACAAAGCCTGAACAGATGTATACGTTAACGGTGCAAATAACAAAAGGAGCGCAAAGCGAAGCCATTATTTCGGATCTCGTCAGCATGAGCGGCGTCGTTTACGGAAATTAACGGTAGAAAGCGGGGGTGATTGATTGGTCAATGTGGATCGGGACATGAAGGTGGTCATTCTAGCGGGTGGATTCGGAACAAAAATCAGCGAAGAGTCACAGTTTAAACCGAAGCCGATGATTGAGATCGGGGACAAACCGATTTTATGGCATATCATGAAAACTTACTCCTATTACGGATTTAATGATTTTATTATTTGTTTGGGCCACAAGGGCTATTACATCAAAGAATTTTTCTCGCATTATTTTTTGCATGAATCGGATGTTACTTTTGATTTTTCCAAAGAAAATGAAATGGTGATTCATCGCTCCGTGTCGGATCCGTGGAGGGTAACGCTTGTAGATACGGGGAAGACGACAATGACTGGCGGCCGCTTGAAAAGGATTGAAAAATATATTGGGAATAAAACGTTCATGCTGACCTACGGGGATGGCGTTGCGGATATCAACATCCAAAACTTGGTGAATTATCATCGTTCTAACGGAAATATGTGCACGGTGACCTCGATCCAGCCAAGCGGAAGATTCGGCGCACTCGATTTGGATTCGGATAATGCGGTAAAGGATTTCTCCGAGAAACCAAAAGGAGACGGCAGTTGGATCAATGCCGGTTATTTCGTGATGGAACCGCAAGTGCTTCGATATATTGAGGACGATCAGACGAATCTGGAGAAGGATTCTCTTGAGAAAATCGCTAAAGACGGCCATATGATGGCTTATAAACGTTCCGGCTTTTTGCACCCCATGGATACGATGAGGGACAAAAACTATTTGGAAGAGTTGTGGAGAAGCGGGAAGGCTCCCTGGAAAAAAGGTGACATGTAATGGATAAGGTATTTTGGACCGGTAAAAAAGGATTTGTAACCGGCCATACCGGCTTTAAGGGCAGCTGGCTCTGCCTCTGGCTTGCTTCTATGGGAGCCGAAGTAACCGGGTATGCCCTGAAGCCGCCGACAAATCCCAATTTGTATGAATTGGGCCAAATCGGTTCCATGGTCCGTTCCGTCATTGCGGATATTAGGGACAAAGATTTATTAGCCGGACGCTGATTGAGGCTGACCCTGATATCGTCATCCACATGGCGGCCCAGCCGCTCGTGAGGGCATCGTATGATGCGCCGGTACACACTTTTGAAACGAATGTAATGGGAACCGTACATCTGCTGGAAGCGGTCAGGCATGCAACGACATGCGGAAAACAAATAAAAGCGGTCATTAACGTGACTTCGGATAAATGCTATGAAAACAATGAAAGGAAATACGGTTACCGGGAAGATGATGCGCTGGGGGGATAACCGGGGCAACCGGTTATATCGGCTCGAATGTTGTCCGGCTTCTTGCAGCCGGCGGTTGGAACGTACATGTAATAGCCCGGACCGATTCTAAGCTCACTTTACTTGAAAAGGCTTGCTATGGCGTGAGCATTCATAGACACGACGGTTCGACGAAACAGTTGTTTGACATTATCAAGCAAGCGGCTCCTGACATCGTGATTCATTTGGCGGCTTTTGCTTCCGTTACCCATACCCCCGAAGATATCGTACCCATGCTGCAAAGTAATGTCGTGTTCGGAACCCAGCTGGTAGAGGCTATACTGGCAAATCACGTTTATTGTTTCATCAATACCGGAACCTTCTCGCAGCACTGTGACAATAAAGACTACAGCTCGTCCTCCCTTTATGATGCGACAAAGCAAGCATTTAGAGATATTTTAACGTTTTATACGGAAACGGCTCCCTTAAAAGCCATTACGCTTGAGCTTTATGACAATTACGGGCCTGGCGATCCGCGATCCAAGATCATGAATTTGCTGAAAAGGGCAGCGCTGGACGGGAAGCCTTTGGCCATGTCTCCGGGAGAGCAGCTGGTGGACATCGTTTACATCGATGATGTCGCAGATGCTTATGTCACGGTAGCGGAGCGCTTGGTGTCGGTACAAGGGGTAAAGGATGAAGTGTACGCTATATCTTCCGGGCATCCGATTCGTCTGAAGGATCTGGTGCAGGCCTTCGAGCAGGCAACCGGACGCCGGCTGCAAATTGTGTGGGGCGGGCGCCCTTACCGTAAGCGTGAAATTATGGTGCCATGGAACCAAGGTGCGGCTTTGCCGAATTGGACAGCCAAAGTTTCTTTACAGGAAGGGATCAAACGGTTCATGAATTTAAGCAGTTGAAAAGAGGGGTCGACATGGATACCGAATCGAGCATTTATGTTGCCGGACACCGCGGTCTGGTAGGCAGCGCTTTGGTCCGCAAGCTAAAGGCTTTGGGTTACCGCCATATTCTAACCAAAACGCGGAACGAGCTGGATTTGACCAATCCTTATCAAGTGGATCATTTCTTTGAAGAAAACCGGCCGCAATACGTTTTTCTGGCTGCTGCGAAAGTAGGAGGGATTTATGCGAACAGCAAATACCCCGCCGATTTCATCAGGGAAAATTTAGCGATTCAAACGAATGTGATTCATGCTTCGTACCGGTTTCAAGCCAAAAAGCTGCTGTTCCTCGGAAGCTCCTGCATTTATCCCAAAATGGCGCCCCAGCCGTTAATGGAGGATTATTTGCTAAGCGGGAAACTCGAGCATACCAATGAGCCTTATGCGATTGCAAAAATTGCCGGAATCAAGATGTGCGAAGCCTACAATAAGCAATATAATACGAATTTTATGGCGGTTATGCCCACCAATTTATATGGACCTAACGATAATTTTGACCTTGAACATTCTCACGTGCTGCCTGCGCTCATCCGGAAATTTCATGAGGCCAAAGCCACAGGGCAAGGTCATGTCGTAGTCTGGGGAACCGGAACGCCAAGAAGAGAGTTTCTTCATGTCGACGATTTGGCGGACGCCTGCATTTATTTGATGGATAAATTCCATGCGAAGACGGTTGGACCTTTCCTCAATATTGGAACCGGAGAAGATTTGCCGATCAAGGAACTTGCGCAGCTGATCCGGCAAACTGTCGGGTTTACGGGAAATATCGTCTTTGACAGCACGAAACCGGATGGCACGCCAAGGAAAGTACTGGATGTTAGCAAAACCGACCGGTTAGGCTGGAAAGCGTCAATCGGTTTAAAGGATGGCATTGAACAAACCTACCGCTGGTTTCAAGAACATTACGATCAATAGGAGGTGTCGTCACTATATGGTCAAAGTTGCGCTTATCACGGGAATTACGGGGCAAGACGGCTCTTATCTTGCGGAACTCTTACTGAGCAAAGGGTATGAGGTTCACGGCTTGAAGAGAAGAAGCTCGCTTACCAATACGGACAGAATTGACCATCTGTATCAGGATCCCCATGCAGAGGGAGTGAATTTCTTCCTGCATCATGGAGATCTGACCGATTCGATGAATATTGTGCAAGTGATCGATAAAGTGCGTCCAGACGAAATTTATAACTTGGGCGCAATGAGCCACGTCCACGTAAGCTTCGAGACACCGGAATATACGGCCAACACGGATGGACTAGGGACCTTGCGAATTTTGGAGGCGGTACGGATTCTCGGACTTGCGGGAAAAACAAAAATTTATCAAGCCTCCACCTCCGAATTATACGGGCTCGTGCAAGAGGTTCCGCAAAGTGAACAAACGCCGTTTTATCCGCGGAGTCCTTATGCGGCAGCGAAGCTGTACGCCTATTGGATCACGGTGAACTACCGCGAGGCTTACGGCATGTATGCCTGCAACGGAATTCTATTCAATCACGAAAGTCCGATTCGCGGTGAAACGTTTGTTACCCGCAAAATTACGAGGGCGGCTTCGCGAATCGCTCTGGGGCTTCAGGACAAATTGTATTTGGGTAATCTGAACGCGAAGAGAGATTGGGGACATGCCAAAGATTACGTAGAAGCGATGTGGCTGATGCTCCAGCAGAAGGAGCCGGAGGACTTTGTTATCGCAACCGGGATCACGACGGAAGTACGGGAATTTGTCAGATTGTCTTTTGCGCACATTGGTATTGACATTGAATTCGTCGGTCAAAAAGAGCATGAAAAGGGCCTTGTGGCTGCTTGCCGAAATGTACAGCATCAGCTTCCGATCGGTAAAGAAGTTGTTACCGTAGACTCCGCATATTACAGGCCGACAGAGGTGGAACTTCTGCTCGGTAACCCGTCGAAAGCGAATAAGAAACTGGGTTGGACGCCGAAATACGACTTGAAGGCATTGGTGGCGGATATGGTGGCAAGCGATCTGGCGGAGGCCCAGCGGGAGGCTCATCTGAAACGGAACGGCTATGAAGTCAGGAGGAGTCATCCCACTTAAAAGGATGTGACAAAATGAAATTGATATTGCTGTCGGGAGGTTCCGGCAAAAGGCTATGGCCTTTGTCCAACGACTCCAGATCGAAGCAGTTTTTAATGTTTTGAGAAATCAAAACCAGCAATTGGAATCCATGCTGCAGAGAGTTTGGAGCCAATTGAAATCGGCTGGTCTCGACGGATCCATCTATGTGGCGACCAGCAAATCGCAATCGGAAATTATTCAGAGCCAATTGGATAGTTCCGTTCGATTGATCGTCGAACCCGAAAGGCGCGATACGTTCCCTGCCATTGCTCTGGCTTGTACCTACTTGCATTCCATTGTCAAAGCGGGTGCAAACGAAATGGTTTGCGTGCTGCCGGTAGATTCGTATACAGAAAACCATTTTTACTCCCGGTTGAAAGAATTGGAGCAGCTCAGTGCTGAGTCCGATTACGAAATGATATTGATTGGCGTAAAGCCTGATCACCCCTCTGAGAAGTACGGGTATATCGTTCCTGATGATGAAATAGGCATGGGATCCTGTAAGAGAGTGAAAATGTTTGTTGAAAAACCGCAGAAGCAGCGTGCGCAAACGCTGATGGAAGAAAATGCACTTTGGAACTGCGGGATTTTTGCATTCAAGCTGGGGTATATGGTATCTCTTCTACAGGAAAGAGGCATCCCTGTTCAATACGAAAAGCTTCAATCTGCATACGATACCTTGCCGAAAACCAGTTTTGACTATGAAATCGTGGAAAAAGCGGGAACACTGGCCGTTTATCCTTACAACGGAAGCTGGAAAGACTTGGGTACATGGGAGACGCTTACTGAGGAGCTGGACACATCCCTGCAGGGGAAAGGTACCATCAGTGAATTATGCCGGAATACCCATGTCATCAACGAACTGGATATCCCGGTAAAAGTGATCGACTTGTCCAACATTGTCGTAGCCGCAAGTCCCGATGGGATTCTGGTTTCCGATAAATCGGCAAGCAGAAAGATCAAAGATCTGATGAACGATACCGATCAACGGCTCATGTATGAAGAGCGGCGTTGGGGCTGGTACCGTGTACTGGATTATACCAATGATCGAAGCGGGAATGAGCGGCTCACGAAAAAGATTATCGTTCACGCAGGTAAAAATCCGAGCTATCAAATTCATCATAAGAGAAAAGAAGTTTGGACGATTCTCTCGGGCGAAGGCATATTTGCGATGAATGAACAGTTGATACACGTCAGTGCAGGCGATGTATTGCAAATTCCGGCCGGGGCAGGGCACAGCATGAAGGCGACGACGGATCTGGAAATGATCGAAGTGCAGATGGGCAGCGAGCTGGGTGAAGAAGATACAATACGGCTCTTCCTATCATGGGACGAAATCGAACGGAACTGCTCTGGAAGGGGTTGAAACATGTTTCGTAATGTGCCAATTCTGACGCGGCGCATGAATATCAATATATGCGTTTGATATAGATGCATCCTAAAGTGGAGTTTATACGCGAGCATGATTTCAAGCAGCAGCTTTTATCGAACATCGCGTATTATCTTTTTTGTGGTTGATGATTGTATAGGAATACGACCTATTGCTACTCCATGGATCGTTCTCAGCAGCTGCCTGAGTCGGAAGGGTTACAGCAGTCATTCATCCCGGTTTTTATGGGAAGGATAACAGCATATTCGCTTGTGAAAGAAATCCCGCCAGCTTGGCTTACGTTCCTTTCGGTCAAGGAATCAGCTATTTTATGGACGGATTAAACGGGGGAAAGACTGATCATTGTAGTTAGTCCGGACGCTGGAAAAAACATCAGGCATGGTTCGAGCAACGGGATCATTGCGACGGATTATGACGAGTCGCATTTAAACAGAACAGAATATTTGCTTGAGGAATCCATAAAAGTGCTAACACCGTCTTACGGATTTCCTGAAAAATGGATGTTTAAACATACAAGGCCAAGTAAGCACAGATATCCCTTTCCCCGTAAAATATTTTTCAAGGATAAAACCAAATGTGGAGGGCATGAAATTTTAAGGGAAATTTAAACTGATATCGGATGGGGTTGAGGGAAATTGAGAGGATTTGGGAGGATGTTCCATATGAATCCGGTCGTCAGCGTGGTTATTCCTTGTTACAATTACGGGGAATTTGTGGAAGATGCCGTCGATTCTTGTTTGCGTTCGACCTTTCAGGACATCGAAATCATAGTTGTTTGACAACGGCTCGACTGATGTGAATACGATTCAAGTTTTAAAACAATTGAACATGCCGAAAGTACGTGTGGTTCTAATAGAGAAAAATAAAAGCTTACCGAACGGACGAAATTTCGGTATCAACCTATCAAGAGGAAAATACATTTTGCCTTTAGATGCGGACGATATGGTTAATCCTACTATGATTGAGAAGCTTTACCAGGTATTGGAAAACAAGCCGGAGGTCGGCTTCGTGACTTCGGGTCTGCAATATTTTGGCGAACTATTCTGGGAATGGCTGCCGCAGCCATTTGAGCGGTTATTTGCATTATTGGATGAAGAAAAACAATAATCTGAAAGTTAAAAATATGTCGAATACATCTCATATTCAATCAACAAACAACAATCTGCATCATCTGCCTGCGGATATAAGAAAAATCTACCTTGATGAATTTAAGTTTGAGATCATCGAAAACATGATTTTGCATTATGGCGGCAGTTCTAATTGGAATAATATGGATGATAGTTATCATGTTCGTAAATCTGAGTTGACTAGACTCTTCGTTGAAGGATGTATAAATGGAAATATTATGATGACGGATTGCTGAATTATCCCCTGGCATTCCGGTCACGATGGTATAAAAAGTGCAATAAGTAAAAGGAGCTGCCCCGGCAGCTCCTTTTCATTTCTTTTCATCATATTAAAAGTTGTCCAACCATATTCAGCCAACTTTCAGTTTGATTTAAAGGAAGTTTAAGGAATGCTGGTTAGGATGGTACTTGTAAGAACAAATCGAAAGTGAGAGGTGGAAGAGAAGATGATGAAATCAAAAGCAATTACGGCAGGCGCAATCGCGTTAACGCTAACACTTGGAGGCGGCAGCCTATGGGCAAGCCAATTCGCTAATGCGGCTACGGCAGCCGATACACAGAGCACGCAGGCTGCTCAGGCGGAGGACAGCACGTCCAAAAAAGTTTTTGCAGGCAAACGCGGAGGACTCGGGCACGGATTCAATCAAATACAAGATGAGCTTCTTGCATACTTAGGGCTGGACGAAGTGGCGCTTCAAACGAAGTTGAAAACTTTGACACTGGCTGAGATTGCTGTAGAGCAAGGTAAAACCCGTGAGGAGCTGAAGACGAAGCTCGTGGAATGGCTCGAAGTGGCGCAGGCTGAAGCTGGGGCTAATGCTGATGTGGATGCTGCTGCGAAAGCGGAAAAATTGCTAGATTCCAAAGGCTTCGGATTCGGCAAGCATGGCGGACGCGGCGGCCACGGATGGGGCGGAAACATCGACGCTATTGCTGAAATACTTGGATTAACTGCGGACGAGCTGAAGGCAGAGATTAAGGAAGGAAAGACGATCGCCGCTATTGCAACCGAGAAGGGCGTTGACGTACAGAAGGTTATTGATGCCCAGGTGAGCGAGATTAAGGAAAAACTGAACGAGCAGTTGGCTGCCGGCGAAATTACGCAAGAGCAGTATGATACCAAGCTCGCGGCATCGGTTGAACGTGCAACTAACCATGTGAACGGCGTGCTTCCGGAGGGCGGCAAAGGCTGGGGCGACAGCATCGATGCCATAGCCGAAGCACTCGGATTAACCGCGGACGAGTTGAAGGCGGAGATTGAGGAAGGCAAAACAATTGCAGCTATCGCAACTGAGAAGGGCGTTGACGTGCAAACGGTAGTTGATGCTTGGGTGAGCGAGATCAAGGAAAAGCTGAACGAGCAGCTTGCTGCAGGTGAAATAACGCAAGAGCAGTATGATACCAAGCTCGCGGCAGCGGTCGAGCATGCGACTAAGCATGTGAACGGCGAGCTTCCAATGAGCGGCATGGGCGGTAAAGGTCCGCGCGGCGAACGGGGCGGAGCAGCTTCCGGGGACCAGCCGGCAGCCGACACGACAACATCGGCAACGACTGCATAACTCAGACCTAATAATGAGGCTGTCCTATTAGTCAATGACTATATAGGGCAGCCTTTAATTTATATAGGATTTCAGAGAAATCGAGGGGTGCGCCGCCGACATACACTCACTATATGTTCACAATACATTCATATCTGTTCCATTGCTTAAGTGCCTAGCCATTTGATATAGTTCTATTATCGAACTATTCTACAATAGAATCATTTTATGAGCGTTCTGCAGCAGCATGAGAAGGAGGACAACAGTGTGGATCAAGTTTTATTGCATCAAATTATTGAGCGCTACGAGCAGGCTAATTTTGTCGTCAACCGGAGATTAAATGCGTTGTTCCGCGAGCAAATGCCGGAAGGATTGACGGTTGACCAATTTGCGGTACTTCGGTATTTGTGTACGCGGGAAATGTGTACATCCTCTGAGCTGGCTGATATTTTTTGTGTCGGAAAAAGCTCCATTACCGCTATTGTAACCCGATTAACCGACAAAAAGCTCATCAAACGACTGCCTGATGATAAGGATCGGAGAGTCATTTATTTGGCATTGACGGATGAAGGCGTAAAGATGTGCGAAATTATGCTGGAGAGGCTTCAACCGATGCTTGCGAATTATTTGAAGCATTTTGACGAGCAGGAAGCGCTAAACTTTATCGAGACGTTTGAGAAGCTGGCGAAGGAAATGATGCAATCGTAGTAGAGGAGAGGAGTACCTAGAGATGAGAACCGTATTAAAGTTTAGATGGCTGGTGCTGGCGCTGTGGCTGGCGGCTGCAGCCGGATTGATGATTACCGCGCCGGGCATGGAGGAGCTCGTTCGCACAAAAGGACAAATCAATGTGCCGGACGGCTACTCGTCGACTATTGCAAGTGATTTGCAGAAAGCGATTGGCGGGGAAGACGGCGCAGGCGCTGGCAGCGGCATGGCAACCGTGCTTGTGTTTCATAAGGAAGGAGGCTTATCGGACGCTGATTTAGCCGATGTGAAGAGCGGCATCGATAAGCTGAAGCGTGAAGGAGAGGCCATTGGCATCGTCTCCGTCACAAGCCATTTTGATACCAAAGAGCTGGAGGAGCAGATGGTATCCGAGGATGGCAGCACCGTTCTAACGCTCGTAAATGTGGAGGCGGGAGACCGTGAACTTTCCGAGCTTCGCGATGGTTTGTATGATGCCATATCGGATGTAAAGGTTGATCACTATTATACCGGTAACTGGCTGATCTCCGAGGATGTCGTGCAAAGCTCGCAAGAAGGGCTTAAGAAGACGGAGTTTATTACACTCGGATTTATTTTAATCATCTTGTTTGCAGTATTCCGTTCGGCGGTTGCGCCGCTCGTGCCGCTTGTTGCGGTTGGTTTTACTTATTTGGTATCGCAGTCGATTATTGCCTATTTGGTCGACTATTTCGATTTCCCGCTTTCGAACTTTACGCAAATATTTCTCGTTGCCGTATTGTTCGGAATCGGAACGGACTATTGCATCCTGCTTATCAGCCGTTTTAAAGAAGAGCTTGCCCATCGCGGCGACAAGACAGAGGCGATTATTCATACGTACCGGACAGCCGGCAAAACGGTGCTGTTCTCCGGACTTGCGGTGCTCGTAGGCTTCGCGTCTATTGGTTTCTCGACCTTCATGCTTTACCGCTCGGCAGTTGCGGTTGCGGTCGGAGTAGTGGTGCTGCTCATCGCGCTGTTTACGATCGTGCCGTTTTTCATGGCGGTGCTGGGCAAGGCATTATTTTGGCCATCCAGAGGCTCTCTTGAGCATAAGCCGAGCCGGCTATGGGGGACTGTCGGTAAATTTTCGCTGAAACGGCCGTTATGGGCGCTTGTTATTTTGGCGGTTATCATCGTTCCGTTCCTGACAGCTTACAAAGGCTCGATCTCGTTCAACTCGCTTGACGAGATTGGCGATAAGTACGAATCGGTCAAAGCGTTCAATATTATTTCGGATAGCTTTGGACCTGGCGATTCGCTGCCGACAACGGTCATTATCAAAGCAGATCAACCGATGGATACGCCTGAAGGACTTGCCGCGTTGGAGCAGGTGAGTCGTGAGCTTGCGAAAACGGAAGGCGTCAAGGTTGTTCGCAGCGCAACCCGGCCGACTGGCGATGTCATAGAGCAGTTCCTCGTATCTGATCAAGTAGTGACGCTTGAGGACGGACTTGGCAAGAGCGGTGAAGGCTTAGGTAAAATCGGAGACGGATTATCGGAGGCTAGCAGCGCACTAAGCGCAAATGCGCCGAAGCTGAACGAGGCTGTAGACGGCGCAGGTCAGCTGGTCGATGGTACGAATGAGCTGAAGGAAGGTATCGTACAGCTTGGAAACGGGCTTAAGCGAATTGAGCAGGGTCTGCTGGACGGTTCTGCTGGCTCTGAAGAGCTTAGCGAGGGTCTGAAGCAAGCGCACGCGAGTGCGGAGCAGCTGGCAGCGGCCAGCCGTGAATTGCTCGGCAGCTATGAGCAGCTGGGCGGCGGCCTCGGTCAATTAACTGGAGCCTATCGTGCCGTTGCTTCCGAGCAGGCGAAGCTTGCAGAAGGATTGTCAGGCGTAGAGCAGAGTCTCAGCGGTTTGCAGGATAGCTATCCGGAGCTGGAGAACGACGATGCTTTCCAGCAGGCGTTAAGCACGCTTGGCCAGCTGCAGCAAGGCGCAGCAGGCATCAGCGGCCAATTGTCACAGATGAATGAGCAGCTTGCAGGCATCTCGGCAGGGATGACGCAAGCGAATGAGGGCTTCGCGCAGGCTTCAGGCGGACAATCGGCGCTCGCAGCAGGCCTTAGCAAGCTGGCAGCGGGAATTGTGGAGCTGCAAAGCGGCATTGCACAAGCTGCGGCAGGTCAAGGGCAAATCGTTTCGAAGCTGCCAAGCGTCTCACAGGGCTTTAATGAGCTGTCGAGCGGACAGAAGGAGCTTCAAGCCGGCTTCGCTGCGTTAAATGATCAGCTTGGTGAGCTTACGAGCGGACTTGATCAAAGCGTAGACGGTTTATCGCAAGTAACCGATGGTTTAGCTTCCGCAGGCGGTTATTTGAATGGCTTGGCAGAATCGCCGGATAAACAAATGACGGGCTGGTATATTCCAGAGGAAGCGATTGCGGATGAGGAGTTCCAATCCGCACTGAATGTCTATATGTCGGAGGACCGCCAGACGGCGAAGTTCGATGTCGTATTTAGCGGCAACCCGTACTCGCAGGAAACGATGGCCCAAATTGACGGGCTGGAGGCTGCAGCCAAACGTGCCGTTCAAGGGACGGACTATAGCGGCGCGCAAGTAGCGATCGGCGGCGTTACGAGCATGAATAACGACCTTAGCAACATTTCGGATGCCGATTATTCCCGCACGGTTATTTTGATGCTGATCGGAATCTCGATTATACTCATCATCCTGTTCCGTTCGATCGTCATGCCGCTTTACCTGATCGCATCGCTCCTCGTGACGTTCTATTCTTCGCTTGCGATTGCGGAAGTAATTTTCGTGCGGCTGCTCGGGCAATCGGGCATAAGCTGGGCGGTGCCATTTTTCGGCTTCGTTATGCTGGTCGCGCTAGGTATCGACTACAGTATATTCCTAATGGACCGTTTCAAAGAGTACCGGCATATGCCGCCTCAGGAAGCGATTCTGGAAGCGATGAAAAACATGGGTACGGTTATTATGTCAGCTGCCGTTATTTTGGGAGGAACCTTCGCCGCGATGCTTCCGTCAGGCGTGATGTCACTCCTGCAAATCGCGACGATCGTATTATGCGGACTATTCATGTACGCGCTGCTTATGCTTCCATTGTTTGTTCCGGTTATGGTGCGCATGTTCGGACCGGCTAACTGGTGGCCGTTCATGGGACGCAAGCAGGATGCGGGAAGTGAAGGATTTTCACTAGAGCGGGCACACGGCACGCAAGGACATCAAGTATCGCATGATACAACGATTTAAAGGTTGAAAAAGGGGCTTCCCAAGGTCGTAGACCTGGATGGGCAGCTCCTTTTTTTATCATTTCAGTGCCCAACCAGAAATTGGATAATTAGCTGTTTCTGCTTGTGGAGAAGCTGCCGAAGCTTAGCGGAAAGCTCCTTGCTGGCGATTGCCTCATGCTCAGCCCGGGTGACCAGGCGGAGCAGATCGAAGGATTCATTCGAGAGACCAAGCGTGCGCCGTATCCTCTCGTTCAGAAATGCTGCCGCCTGAGGAGAGTGGCGGACATCACCGGCTGCAGCGCGTCTTGATCCATCCGGAAGCAGTATTAAGGCAGAACGGCCTTGCTCCGTGATCTTATAGACCTTTTTTCCGCCTTCCTCTTCTTTGACGACTACAAATCCGCTCTTCACGAGCATCTGCAGCGCTGGATAGATGGAGCCTGCGCTTGGCGCGTACAGCCCTCCGGATTGTTCCTCCAAAGCTTTCATCATCTGATAACCATGCATCGGCTCACCCTCGAGCAGCTTTAGCAGGGCAAACCTTACACCGCCTCGGCCAAAATACCGTTTGCCGCTGCCTCGATGCCCATCAACTCCTTGACTATTGCCGCCACGGTGCGGCTTCTCTGCATATGCATCTTTCTTTATGTCCAGCATGTTAGTCACCTCAGTTATCGTAATGCGATATATGCCTATCGCAAGCTTCTTCTACAGCATTGACAATGATTATTATTATTATTTACACTTTATCAAAATTGGTTAAAATATGATGAAATCAGCCGGACGGGGTAACCTGTTAAGAGCATGAAGAGTATTGACCTGGATGCGGAACGGCATATACGATAACGGTATACATAAGTTCATTTAGCATGATCGCAAGGAGGATGGTCCATGAAGCATCTGCTGGTCGTATTTACAGGAGGCACCATTGGCAGCAAAAGGCAGGGAGCAGGCATTGATGTCGATCAATCAGGCTCCTATTCACTAATAGAAGCTTATAACAACAGTCCGCTGTATAGAGACGATGTGAAGCTTCAAGCGGTACAGCCGCTGAATCTGCTAAGCGAAAATATAACGCCGGACGATTGGCAAGCGCTTGCTGCAGCGATTCGCGGCGTTGACCTGGACGCTTATGCTGGCGTTATCGTTACGCATGGCTCGGATACGCTTGCGTATAGCGCTGCGATGATGGGTTATTTGTTTGCGGACACGAGGGTACCGGTCGTGCTGACGGCAAGCAATTATCCGCTATCCGATGAGCGCAGCAACGGTCTCCGGAACTTCACGAATGCGATCGATTTTATAGCGAACGACGCTTTGCCGGGTGTGTTTGCCCTGTATGAGAACGATCAAGGGGAGCCGCTCGTTTACTTGGGGACGAGGATTACGCAGTCCGTATCGTTTACGGATCAATTTGGCAGTCCCTATGGCATACCTTATGGTACGATGGTAAATAGAAGGTTTGTGTGGCGTGAACATGCGCGCAATCCGAAGCCGGAGACGCTTACGCAGCCGCCTGTTTCACGGTTCGAATGGGAGCCTCAGACGCTCGCAATCGACACGGGTATCGTATACATAAAACCATATCCCGGGTTAAATTATTCGTTTTATGATTTTGCGGCGAAGCCGCCGAAAGCTGTGCTGCATGATTTGCACCATTCGGGCACGGCGTGTGCGATAGAGGAGGGGCCTTATTCCCTCCCGAAATTTATAGCCCGCTGCCTTGCGCTTGGCATCGATTTCTATATTTGCCCGATTAGAGACCGTTCGGATGCGCGATACTCCTCTTCTCTACGCCTCATTGAAGCGGGAGCAATCGTCATTGAAAATATGTCGATAGAAGCGGCTGTTACGAAGCTCATGCTTGCGTATGGTTTATATGACACCAAAGATCAGGCGGCAGCATTTGTGACAGGGACATCTTTGTATTACGAGCGCAACGAAGTGCAATAAATAATATTAAATAGAGGAGACTGATCATGGGACAAATCCAAGTGCATGTAGGGGACAAGGTGCCGAATTTTAAGCTGCAGGCATCAAACGGCAAGGAAATCGAGCTAGCGGATTATGCAGGGAAAAAGCTCGTCATTTATTTTTATCCGAAGGATATGACTCCGGGCTGTACGACGGAATCCTGCGATTTCCGCGACTTCAATGGAGAGTTCGGTGCGAACAATGCGGAGGTTATCGGCATTAGCCCTGATGATTTAGCCTCGCATGAGCAATTTGTAGATATGCATGAGCTGCCATTCTTGCTATTGTCAGATACCGAGCTTACGGTTTCCAAGCTGTTTGGCGTGTGGAAGCTGCGGAGCAGAGACGGCAAAGAGTTTATGGGGATCGAACGCTCCACTTTTCTCCTTGATGAGCAAGGTACGCTCGTTAAGGAATGGCGCGAGGTCAGCGTGGAGGGTCATGTGAAGGAAGTGCTTGAGGCAGTTAAAGGTATTTAAAAGGAAATGGCTCACCCTTAAGCCGCTTTTGCCGCTTTAGGGTGAGCCATTTTATTTATTGCTTCTTCCAGCTTGGTAATTGGCTTACATAGCTATCCGATAGATTCAGCAGCTCGAGCGCGCGCTGATATTCATCCTCGGTTGCTTCCTGCTCGGTGACGCCGTCACCGGCTAACGAGTAATGCTTGCCGTCTTCATAGCCGCTGCCCGACATGAACAGCTCCTTGCTGCTGAGGAACGAGCCGGTTGGCAAGTAATAGCGCTGCGGCAGCACGTTATAAGTTTGGTTAAACAAATCTTGTCCAAAGTTAATATGATCGTCCAGGGAAATGCCAAGCAGGTTCGCGACCGTGGGCAGGACGTCAACCTGACCGCCAAGCTGATCAAAAACTTTATGCTCCGTAATACCGGTTGATGCGACCACGAGCGGAATGTTGATCATATCGGTATAGCCGTATTCACGGCCGTAAATTTCAGCCATCAGCTCTTTGTCATCGCGGTCAAGCGAATAAATGGGAAGGCCGAGATGATCGCCGTAAAGCAGAACCAAGCTGTCGTCCCAAATGCCGCGTGCCTTCAAATCTTCAATGAACAAGCCGAGGGCATAGTCCGCATAGTTTTGCGAGCGTATATAATCGCCAACAAAGGTGTTTTCATAACGCTCCGGCAAAGTCATTTTGTATTTTTCCGCAGGAATAGTAAACGGATGATGCGCAGTCATCGAGATGATGTGCGAGTAAAACGGCTTACCGTTTTGACTCATACGATCCAATTCCGCAGCCGTTTTAGCATATAGCTGTTCATCAGAGGCTCCGAAAAAGACAGTATCTTCAAGGCCAAAAAACTTTTGATCATAATAACGGTCAAAACCGAGCGATTTGTAAAGCTCGCTGCGATTCCAAAACTCCACAACGTTCGTATGGAACGTTGCCGTATCGTATCCCTGCGCTTTGAGCAATTTCGGCAAGCTTGGAAGTTCTTTGTCCCCGTATTCCATCGTCGCTGCGCCGCGCGGCGGAATGTAGAATGAAGTATTTACCACGAATTCGGCATCCGACGTATTTCCTTGACCGACCTGCTGGTAGAAGTGCTTGAAATAGTAATTTTCGTTTACTAGCTTATTAAGGTTCGGCGTAACTTCTTGTCCGTCGATTTTCAAATTAACAAGGAAGTTTTGGAACGACTCCATTTGAATAATAATGACGTTTTTGCCGGCCGCCTTCTGCCAAAGCTCAGGTGTTGCAGGCTGCTGAACCTTTTTGACCGTGTCAATTTTGGCCTGCGTGATATGGTTTGGATCGAGCAGCTCAACGTCTTTATTCGAGAAAATCATATAAGCCTCGTAGTTGAGGATACCCATTTGCTCCGCTTTGAGAATCTCATTCATGCTGGCGCGGTTTGGCAAAATGTTAAACAAGCACAGAGCGATCGATATGCTAAATAGAGCAACAACAAGCCGTTTATTTTCTTTCTTCGAGCTTTCTCTCTTCCAATTGAGCGCTTTCTTCGGCCGGAACAAGAGAACAGCCATAATGATGATGTCAATGAAGATTAGCAAGTAGTAAGGGTCCATGAGTGAAAATACGCTATTTTTTACCGCGGTAACCTGATTCACTTGTTCGAGCGCAAGATAAGTTACGATAACGCCGTAATACTTATAATACATAATGACGGCAAATAAGATGAGTGTCATGACTAGATTCGCGATTAAATAGTAAATTAGCTTACGTTTTGATGCGAACCATTCTATTAAGCAGTACACGATAAGAACAAAGGGAATTTCTTTTAATATCGTTGTCCAGGAAAACCCGTCTTCAAAAATAACCATCCACGCGAGATAGCTTTTGAGAAGCATAATAAATGAGAAAAATAGTATGGGACGAGTGCTTAACAATCGTTTTGGAGTAAGAAATGTCATTTAACCGCCTACCTTTCACAGCAAAAACAGGCCGTCTCGTGGATAGAGCTAGCAGCCCGTTTGAAGTTATATATAAGTATTGTAAACTTATATCCATTATGCTCCTAATTATGGACCAATGTCAAAAGGCAAAAGGCACCTCCATGCCCAATCAAGCAAATGAAATATGATAAAGTTTGAAACATTGTGTTTGTTTTAGTAGTCTATTAATTAGCAAGTAAGAAGGCAAGGCGCAAACCCTCGAATAAATACATGGAATATATGTAAAAATAACAGCTGGAGGCTCTTCATGAAAAAAAGAAAAAGGTTTTTGTTTTTTATTATCGTATGCGCGTCTATGGTGATTGTTTACTCCTTTATCAAGACCGGCGATTCAACGACGATTCCTCCTAAGCAGTCTGCTGTGGAAGAAGGCACCGTAGAGAGCGGCGGGGAAGTGCAGGATGTATTAGAAAACGCAGATAATGTCGAGACGCCGGCTGCCGGGGATGGACAAGCTGGCCAGACGGAGGATGGTTTGGCTGTAATTGCACAGCCGGAGAGCATTACTGTGATGGTGAACAAGCAAAATAAGCTTCCGGAAGATTATAATCCTTCTGACTTAGTATATCCGGATGTGCGATTTATATTTGATGAGAAAGTTGAAAAGCGGATGCTGCGCAAAGAGGCGGCCGGGGCGATCGAGGAGATGTTTACAGCGGCAGAAAACGATAGCATCGCGTTGGCCGGCGTATCCGCATATCGTTCCCATACGACCCAAAAATCGCTGTTTGAACGGTATGTAAAGAGAGACGGCTTAGTGAAAGCAAGAACGTACAGCGCTTTTCCCGGTACAAGCGAGCATGAAACCGGCTTAGCCATTGACATCTCCGGCAGCGACGGTAAATGCGCGGCGGCGGATTGCTTTGCGGGTACGAAGGAAGCGTTATGGCTGGAGGAGCATGCGCATGAATTTGGCTTTATCATTCGATACCTGAAAGGTAAAGAAGCGATTACCGGCTACCAATATGAGCCATGGCATTTGAGATATGTCGGGACGGAGCTGGCTGCTGAGCTTAAAGAAAGCGGCGAAACGCTTGAAGAGTATTATGATGCGGTACCTGTTTCCAAATAAACAATAGCAGCGGCGCAAGCCACATCTGCGCAATTCTAAAGGAATTGCCCGCGATATCTGGGTATCGCGAAGGAAGTTTGCGGGGCAAACTTCTCAGAGTGGCTGCGCTGCTTCTATCGGTTAAATAAAGTTTTAGATCTTTGGTTCAAACGTTTTGCAATCTGTTTCTCCGGAGTTGCTTGCATCTTTACCGCGGTTGTTAACAACATAAATAGATGAAGCGGCGCAGTGGTTACCTGCCGCCCAGTATTTGCACGAATTCACTTCACACAATACATCCTTGGCCATTGACAATTCACCTCCTCCACAATAGGATGGACAAACGATATATCGTTTTATACTTGGAAAGGATGTTTAGGCATGGGAGTCAAGCTTTATTTTAATCACGATGCCGGCGTAGATGATCTGGTATCTTTATTTTTGCTGCTTCAAATGAAAGACGTGGAGCTGACGGGTATTTCCGTCATACCCGCTGACGGCTATTTAGAGCCTGGCGTAAAGGCCAGCTGCAAAATAATCGATCGTTTCGGGGATCCGGCAAAAACAGGCGGGATTGAGGTAGCAAGGTCTAACTCGCGCGGCCGCAATCCGTTTCCTGCAGCGTGGCGGATGCATACGTTTTTCGTAGATGCGCTGCCTATCCTTAATGAGTCGGGAACGATCCAGACGGCGGTCGCTGAATTGCCTGCTCACCAGCATATGATTGAACAGCTTCGCCGCTCGGAGGAGCCGATGACATTGCTCTTTACCGGCCCGCTTACCGACCTTGCAAGAGCATTGGACGAGGCGCCGGATGTCGAAGCGAAGATCGGGAAGCTCGTCTGGATGGGCGGAACGTTTAACGAGCGCGGCAATGTTGAAGAGCCTGAGCATGACGGAACCGCGGAATGGAATGCGTTCTGGGATCCGGACGCGGTAGCCCGGGTATGGGCAAGCCGTATCCCGATTGTGCTCGTTGCGCTCGAGAGCACGAACAAAGTGCCGCTTACGGTAGAGGTTCGCAATCGTTGGGCTTCGCTGCGAAGACATGAAGGACTCGATTTCGTCGGTCAATGTTATGCGGCATGCCCGCCTCTCGTATATATGGAGACGAATTCGACTTACTATTTGTGGGATGTGCTTACAACTGCTATCGTCGGCAACCCTGAGCTCGTCGAAGTAAGGACGGTACATAGCACCGTTATAAGGGATGGCCAAAGCCAAGGGCGTACTATCGAGACGGAGGATGGGCGTCCAGTCAGCCTTGTCTACGACGTAGATCCAGTCCGCTTCTTCGACTACATTACCGATCTGTCCGCCAGCGCAGTCAGCGCGAATGCGGCGCGGGATTAGGTTGTTATCTCAGGCGATAAAGCCCGTCCGGATGGAGATAAAAAAGCTCAACAGGCAATGAGTCCGACTCACTGTCTGTTGAGCTATTTTGTATTTCCGTATTCTAGTCCATCTCATAAATCGAGCCGGATTTGCTGGCGTAGAGCTCAGCGTACACCTTCTCGGCGTAGGCATCGGTCATGCCGGAGATATAGTCCGCGACGAAGCGCGGCCAGCTCCATTTATTTTTGTGCTGCTCGTAATTTTCAATCCAATCGGGCGGGATAATCAGCCGGCCGTACTCCGGCACCTTGAAGCTGTCCCACAGTCTCCGGATCATGATCTCGCTGCGCATCTGCAGCCGCTGCACGCGGAAATCCTTGATCAGCGTCACCCAAGCAAGCTTTTTCAATATTTCCATTGTCCGTAGCAATTCGATATCCTGCTGCCCGTTATTGACGAATGTGACCTTTTTCCAGCTTCTTGTAGTATCATCGATAATACCGACCTTCCCGGCAAAAATGCTCACCCACCGGGCTTTCATCTCGCGCCTTGTGCGGGATGCCTCGCGATCGTAGCTTGCGTATAGCGCCTCCCACTGCTCGAAATAAGACATGAGCACTTGCTTAACCATTGCAGGAATGTCCACCTCGCCCCAGCCTACTCCGCTGTTGCCCTTATCCTCTACAATTTCTTGTACCAGGTGGTGAATTAGCCGGCTATCCTCGAAAAAGGCCCGGTTCATTTGAATTTTGCCGGCTCGAATGCCGTCTTCGATATCATGTGTGGAATATGCGATATCATCGCAAAGGTCCATCAGCTGCGCTTCTAAAGTGGAGCAGCCGACAGGCATTTTCCATAAGCGCCTTATTTGCTCGATGTCTCCCCATTCAGAGCTGTACACGCCCTTGAGCCTGCCAGGCTCGTCAAGACCGAACGGATATTTGTTAACGGCGAGCAGCACGGCTGCCGTCAGATCCAAGCCGCTGCCGCTGCCGGCGCGCTTCTCCAGAAACATTAATATCCGGAAGTTTTGGGCATTCCCTTCATAAGGCATACTATACTCCTCGGTTAACACCTGGTTAAGCACCTCTTCGCCTTTGTGCCCGAACGGCGGGTGCCCAAGATCATGCGCAATTGAAGCGATCTCCACAACCGCAGGGTCAAGAATAAGTCCCGGATGCTCCTTGCGTGCCAGAAAATCATATTGCTTCCCAAGCCGGCGGGCAACCTCGCGGGCAATTTGAGATACCTCAAGCGAATGGGTAAGCCTTGTCCTATAGTAATCGCCCGTGCCTGCTCCGAACACTTGCGATTTTCCCTGCAAGCGCCGGAAGGCGGGTGACTGTATCACCCGTGCATAATCACGTTCATATTCGTCACGCTCTTCGCTAAACGTACCGAGCGTTTTCTCATCCAGCCGCTGTTTTCGTATGTCCATCGTCGTTCCTCCAGTGAGTGCCACTTCCGCGGTTCAATGAGATTTTTAAACCGCCCAAAAAGGCGCAAGCTGCTTTTGCTTGAAATTGTAGCATACTTTCAAGCTTGAAACATACTCCGTGCATGGAGTATGATCGCATTAACTTTTACATAAAACTGAGGTGCTTCATACGGATGGCAATTATGCACAACGCATACGCGCTTATTACGCTGCTTAACATATTTTTGGCGCTTACCGTTATTTTTCTGGAACGGCGTAACGCCAGCACAACTTGGGCGTGGGTCATGGTCCTTTTCTTTATCCCGGTGTTCGGGTTCGTGCTGTATTTGATTTTGGGGCAAAAGGTGCGCAAGAGAAAGCTTTATAAGCTGCTCGGGGACAGTCAGCGAATTATCGAGCATACGGTAGAGAGGCAGATGCGTCAGCTGCGGGACCGTGAATTAACATTCAAAGACAGTGCGATGCAGGAGTATACCGACATGATGTATATGAATTTGAAAACGAGCTATGCGGTATTCACAAGCAATAATGCGGTCGAAATTTTCACCGAAGGAAATCAGAAATTTGATGCGCTGCTCCAGGATATAGAAGCTGCCAAGCACCATATTCATCTCATGTATTACATTGTCCGCGATGACGAGCTTGGCAGAAGGCTTGTTAAGACGCTCGCAGCTAAGGCTGCCGAAGGCGTTGAAGTTAAGTTTCTGTATGATCATATTGGAAGCTCGAGATTGCCAAGGCGTTATTTCCATGAGCTAAAGGCAGCTGGAGGCCGGGAAGCGGCTTTTTTCCCATCGCGGATTCCTTATCTTAATTTGAAAATCAACTATCGTAATCATCGCAAGCTCGTTATCATTGACGGCAAACTCGGCTACATCGGCGGATTTAATATCGGCGACGAGTACTTAGGGCTGAATGAGCATTACGGCGAGTGGCGGGACACTCATCTGAAGGTGCGGGGCAACGCGGTACTGCAAATGCAGGCGCAGTTCTTAATGGATTGGAATTTGGCAGCCTCAGGCAGAATCATGCTGAATGAGCTGTATTTTCCCGTCATCAGCGATAATGTGGGCTCGATTGGCATGCAGCTCGTAGCGAGCGGTCCCGATTCGGAGTACCAGCAAATAAAAGATGCGTATATCAAAATGATTTTTGCCGCAAAAGAGACGATTTGTTTGCAAACGCCGTATTTTATACCCGATGAAAGTTTAATGAACGCGCTGAAAATTGCTGCTATGTGCGGAGTGGATGTCCGTATTATGCTGCCGAACAAGCCTGATCATTTCTTCGTATATTGGGCCACTCATTCGTATTTGGGTGAATTGATTGCCGGCGGGGTCAAATGCTATTTGTACGGGAAGGGATTCCTTCATGCGAAAACACTCATTATCGACGGCAAAGTCGCATCGGTAGGAACAGCCAACCTCGATATTCGCAGCTTCAAGCTGAATTTTGAGATGAATGCGTTTATTTATGATACGCAGACAGCGGCTAAGCTGCAACGCATTTTCGAGCTCGATGCAGAAAATTGCCGACTGCTGACCAAAGAAGTTTATGCGGCTCGTCCGCTTGTAAATCGAATTAAAGAATCGATTTCCAGGCTGCTCAGTCCAATCCTCTAAACAGACGTAAAAAGGGATTCTGCTTATCTGTGATAACCAGAATCCCTTCACGTGCTTGGTCTACAACTATTCAATTTATTCAAACGCTCCAATCCGCTTCTTGCACGCTTTCATCATTATCCTTTCGATTTGTTACAAACCCTTTCGACTTCGATCCTAACGTAATTGACCTCAGGTCAAATTCCTTTCGATTTGCTCCAAATCCCGTCCTTTCCTTAAGTACCTGTCTTCCTACCGTCGAATCCGCTGCTTTCCCCGCATGTCCAACTACCGAATATGGTACTCCTTTCCGAGTTAATGAGACATGCATCGCTAACTTACTCCAATGGACTATCCCCTCTCGGTTAAGATAGGCTAAGTATACAATATTATTTTAATTTTGTAAATATTCTGACTATTAAATTTGATATAAAAATTTTAAATAGATTTATAGGATGAAATCCAGTATAGCCCCAATAGAAGTCTCCTAAATCCGGAGTCTTTCCTACATCTCTGTTGACCGTTTTTGCATATGTATTTATACTTAGTCTAAAGTCATTAATCGAAGGAATGAAGCCATAATGAACAAAATCAACTTAACGATACAGCGTAAAGCGATTTTCGAGGTAGTACAGCATGCCGAGGACCATCCAACGGCGGCGGATGTCATTGAACGGCTGCGCGGCAAGGGCTTTAATTTCGCTTACGGCACGGTATATAACTCGCTTCGCTATTTAACCGATGTAGGGCTTATCCGGGAGCTTAAGCTTGGCGAAGCGGTTAGCCGCTACGATGCGCGGACCGACGAGCACCAGCATATCGTTTGCACAAAATGCGGACGGGTTGACGAGGTGCTGACGGAATTGCCTAATGAGTGGCTGCAAAAGGTTGCTCACGAAACGAAGTATTCGATTGAGCATGCACAGGTCGTACTGGAGGGGGTATGTGAACAATGCGCGACGAAATAACTTTAATCAATGAAGCCATGCCGAATGGAGAAGCGTCGCTGAATAACGGTCAGGAGGCACTCCACTTGTCCGAAGAACAAACGCAGAGCGGTATGCTTTGCTCGCTAACCAAGCGGGTGATGATAATCAGTCCGCTGCCAGAGCGGGTCAAAAGCTTGCTCGTCGCATTGTCGGCGGATTGCTTTGACGTGTTCTCTTTGCATGATTTTAATAAAAGCATGCTGCAAAGCCTTCAGCCTGAGCTTCTTGTTTATGATGCAATTCCGGTTGTTCAATCCCCCAGCGGAAATACGCTGCAGGCTGGAGCGGAATTGCTCGAGTCTGCCGAGCAGCACGGAGTGCCTGTACTCGTTCTGCTTGACCAGCAATCTTATGCAGCGCGCGGCACGGCCGCTATAGGCGCTGCTGAGCTGCTCGTTTGGCCGGCACAGCCCGAGGAAGCGCTGCACCGCATTAACCGCATGCTAATGAACCGGCCGGTAACTGCACCGAATTCGGCTGCAGAAGCCATTCGGACATTTAAAGATATTTATGTCGATTTAAAGAAAATGACTGTGGACCGGAATGGACAGCGAATTGACCTGACGAAGACGGAATACGATTTGCTGCTGCACTTTATGTCCTCGGACGGTTCTGTTCTGACGCGTGAATCGTTACTTGATACCGTGTGGGGCTTGCAGTTCTACGGAGGCAGCAATTTGGTCGATGCCCATATAAAAAGCTTGCGTAAAAAGCTGAAGGACAGCGCCGTTTCCCCAAAATATATCGTTACGGTACGCGGCGCAGGCTACAGACTTGCGGATAACCGCGACCGGTGATCCGGATAAGGATCAACGCCTTACGATCCATTTCATCTAACTTTCATCTTTCGTTCATCGTGTTTTCATGACAAGCAGGCACCTATCCGATATGATTGGTTTAAGGATTTAGATCAAGTCTAAATATATAAACCAATGGATGAGGTGCTATGATGGAACATTATTTAACGACGAATCAGGGAACGCGGGTTGGCGATAATCAAAGCTCACGTACGGCAGGACAGCGCGGTCCGGCGCTGCTCGAAGACTATCATTTGCTGGAGAAGCTGGCGCATTTCGACAGGGAGCGGATTCCTGAGCGTGTTGTGCATGCACGGGGCGCGGGAGCACATGGCGTGTTCCGGACTGAAAACAGCATGAAGGCGCACACGAAGGCTCATTTCATGCAGGAGGCAGGTACGGAGACGCCCGTATTCGTGCGATTCTCGACCGTTATCAATGGGACGGGATCACCGGAGACGGCTCGTGATCCGCGCGGCTTTGCCGTAAAGTTTTATACGCAGGAAGGCAATTATGACATCGTGGGCAACCATTTGCCGGTCTTCTTTATCCGCGATGCGATGAAGTTTCCCGATATGGTGCATTCGCTTAAGCCGGCGCCGAATACAAACCTTCAAGACCCTGCAAGGTACTGGGATTTCATGACCCTTTCGCCGGAATCAACGCATATGCTGACATGGCTGTTCTCCGATGACGGAACGCCGGCCAATTATCGTGAAATGGACGGCTTCGGTGTACATGCCTTCAAATGGATCAACGACGCTGGACAGCCGACCTATGTGAAATATCACTGGAAGTCGCTTCAGGGCGTCCGCAACTTTACGGCGGCTGAAGCGAGCGACATGCAGGGGAAGGATTTTAACCATGCGACACGGGATTTGTACGACGCGATTGAGCTCGGCAGCTTTCCGGAGTGGGAGCTTCATGTACAGCTGATGCCGCTAGATCACGTGGAGCGTTATTCGTTTGACCCGCTTGATCCGACGAAGGTGTGGCCTGAGGATATGTACCCGCTGCAAAAAGTAGGGACGATGACGCTGAACCGCAATCCGGTCAATTACTTCGCGGAGGTAGAGCAGTCGGCCTTCTCGCCTAGCGCCTTAGTGCCTGGTATTGAGCCGTCAGAGGATAAGCTGCTGCAAGGACGTTTGTTCTCTTATCCGGATACGCAGCGATACCGCCTTGGAGCGAACTATTTGAACATCCCGGTTAACTGCCCGTATGCGCCCGTACGCAACCATCAGCGGGACGGAGCGATGACAATGAAGGCCGATCCGTCACCGGTCAATTACGAGCCGAACAGCTCGTCCGAGAGTCCGAAGGAAGCGCCGGCGTACGCGGACTCCTACGTGCCGCTGCAAGGCTCGGCAGGCCGCCGGAAAATCGACAAAACCGACGATTTCACGCAAGCAGGCGAGCGCTACCGTTCACTTCCGGAGGAGCAGCAAGCGAATTTGGTCGCTAATTTGGTTGGCGAGCTGCAGCAAACGAATGACGATATCAGACTGCGCGCCATCTGCAACTTTTTCCGCGCAGACCGCACGCTCGGCATGAAGCTGTCCGAAGCGCTTGGCGTTGATATTCGCCAATATGCCCCTCAGGGTTAATCATAGAAATGAGCAAAACAGACCATTTAGTTCGCTTTGGGCGGACTAAAGGTCTATTTTTAATTTGCTGCATTTCCGTATTTGCAGTGATCCTTGTTTTGAAGTACGATGTTATACATATAAGGGCATCCATACCAGGAAAACGGGGGCAAGACGCGGTGCTGCTATCTACACAAATGATCCAAGTCAGCTCGATAATTGTTTCGGCTATGGCCGGAATTATGCTTATCATGCTTCGAATTCGGGCAGGGAAACAACCAACCTCCTTACGCAAAATCATAATGCCTCCTCTAGGAATGGCGACCGGGTTTATCATGTTCGCTTTTTCGGTTACCCACATTCCGTGGGGATGGGGACTGTCCGCTTTCGGGACGGGAATGTTGATTTTCGCTTTCCCCTTAATCGTAACGACCCGTTTGGAACGGGTGGAATCCGAGATTTATGTCAGGCGATCCAAAGCATTCGTCTTTATTATGATTACGTTGTTTGCCATACGGCTGTCGCTGCATAGTATCGTCGAGCAGTACATGTCGATTCCTCAAACCGGAGCGATCTTTTATTTACTCGCTTTCGGAATGATTATTCCGTGGCGGCTCGCTATGGTAAGCGACTATATGAGATTGCAAAAAGTAGAATAATAGTTTGAATGGGGGAAACGAATATGGATTCGAAGCTGACAGAACGAGTAAAGCTAACCCAGAACAAGCTGAGAAAGCGGACTTTATCCGCTATTTTTCAAGAATTCGATAATAAAATTATGATGCTCGAGCGCGGCAAGCGTGCAGAAAAATATCAGAAAATGGCGGCGACGCCGTTTTCCTTTTTTCGCGGCAGCGCTTATTTGTTTTATTTTGACGTGTCGAGGGAATGGTTTCCTTATCATACCCCGGCTGATCGTCCGACATGGATACAAGGCGACTTGCACTTCGAGAACTTCGGCGCCTTTCGCAATGAGCGGGGGGCGCTCGTCTATGACGTGAACGATTTCGATGAGGGCTATCTGGGCTCGTACTTATATGACCTGCTTAGAATGTCGGTAAGCATTGCGCTCGTTGGCAGACTGAAGGAGCAGCCGGTCTACAGTCAATTCGCTGCGATTGAAGCGTATTTGCGGGCCTACTCGAAGCAAATGCGCAGATTTGCGAAAGGGAAAGACGATCCAGCTACCTTTACAATTGATATTGAATCGGCTGAGGGTCCCGTCAAGAAGCTGCTCAAAAAGCTGCAAAAACGCAGGGATCTGCATTTTCTCGAAAAGGTGACCGCGCTCGTACAGGAGCATCGTCAATTCGCGGCAAATGAGGAGATTGTGCCGCCGACTGATGAGGAGCGAGCCGCGCTGCTCGAAGCATGGCCCGATTATTTGGCGACTGTTGCTGCGGATGACGCGGAGGAGCTGCGCCATTTTCAGGTGAAGGATATTGCAGTGAAGCACGGCTCCGGGACGGCCTCGATCGGCCTTGACCGATTCTATATGTTAATTGAGGCGGGTGAAGAGGAGCAGGGTGAGGACGACGTCGTGCTTGAAGTAAAGGAAGTGCGCGTTCCGGTCCCGGCTTACTTTATGCCTTATGATGAGACGTTCTGGTCCATGTTCGGGCATCAAGGCCAACGGGTGACAATGACGCAAAAGGCGATGCATCATGAAGCAGATCCTTATCTAGGCTGGTTGTCGATAGGGGAACGTCACTTTTATGTGCGGGAACGGTCGCCTTATAAGAAACGGCTTAAGCTGGAATCGCTCGAAACGATGGGTGATTTATTGTCCGTTACGGAATGTATGGGGCATCTGACGGCAAAAATGCATGCGCGGGCTGATGCTGATGTGGAGCAGGGCATACTCTCTTATCACAGTGAGAAGGAAATCGTAAAGGCGATGGGCAGCGATGAGGATGGATTCTGTTTGTCTATTGGGCAATGGGCCATATCCTACGCGGATCAGGTCGAGCATGATTATTCGTTGTTCACGGATTGGCTGATCGGGAGAAAGAAGTAATCATTGATAAATTATGGCGGAGTAGAACTGCTTCCTGCGCCTTGGATAGTCGGCGCGGAGAGCGGTTTTTTTGTTGTTTAGGAAAGTATGAATCACAAAAAATTGAAATGGGTTATTTTATTCCCGAGGAAATAATAGGCCGATCGGATTTCGCTCCGAGTCCATATTGGGCAGTAGCGCTCCGGAATCGGCAGGCCCCTTTCGTTAATAAAAGGAATTTCTCCAGTAAATTTGCTGCCGAAATCATTCAGACAGATAGCCAACCGGAAAAGCTCCATCTAAATCGGGGGTTTTCTCGAATATTGTCCGAATCGGATTAAAATAACGGGAGGTTTTCCATGTATAGGCTTTCGTTATCATTCAAATAGAACTATTAGCGGGATGTTTTCCCGTTAGACCTTCCTGGAAAAAACCCGCAGGGTGATCCTGTTCTGCGTGCAAAAGTATTATGCGAATTTGACAGATGAGCGGGAGGCGTGATATTCTTGTCTCTAGAAATAAATTGTATACAATTAAATTTATAAAAACTTAATTACAATTAGAGGAGGCAATTATCAATGAGCGTTTATTCGTATGAGCTGGAAACCATTAAAGGTGAGAAAGTTAGCATGGAGCAATATAAAGGCAAGGTTCTTATCGTTGTTAATACCGCAAGCAAATGCGGCTTTACGCCGCAATATACAGATTTGCAAAAGCTGTATGCCGAGTATCAAGAGCAAGGACTGGAAATACTCGGTTTTCCAAGCAACCAGTTTGGCGAGCAGGAGCCGGGCGCCAATTCTGATGTGCAAAGCTTTTGCCAATTGAATTATGGCGTAACCTTCCCTCTTTTTGCGAAAACCGATGTTCGTGACGAGACGGCACATCCACTGTTTCGTTATTTAACGGAGGAAGCGCCTTTTGAAGGATTCGATATAACTGAACCAAGTGGAAAAATGCTGAATGCATTCCTTCAAGAGAAGCTGCCTCATTTCCTCGAAGGCAACTCGGTCAAATGGAACTTCACGAAATTTTTGATCGACCGCGAAGGCAACGTTATAAAACGGTTCGAGTCTACCGACGAGCCGCTAAATATGAAGGCTGATATCGAGCAGCTGCTGTAGTTCTCCCTCACCCTAAAATTTAATTTATGCGGTCTGCGGGCTCTAAAAAGCCCATTTTATGGCTATTTCCGTCGTTAGATGGGGGACTTTGACGTTAGGTGG
This sequence comes from Paenibacillus prosopidis, assembly GCF_003337375.1. Lineage (GTDB taxonomy): Bacteria > Bacillota > Bacilli > Paenibacillales > Paenibacillaceae > Pristimantibacillus > Pristimantibacillus prosopidis. The sequence goes on along the minus strand of NZ_QPJD01000011.1, from coordinate 173,156 downwards.
CGTGGATAGACGATTTATGCTGGCGTTTTGTGACTGTACGTGCGGGCGTACATGATGATGTGAACGACTACCCAAAGCCATTCGAAGAAGGGCAGAAGTTTTAGCTGTAGCTAAATCCCATAAGAAGTTCGTTCGCGCATCCAAGAGCGCATGCACCTTCAAGTACGGCGGTATAAAGCGCTCCTACATAGCGACTGAACGAGAAATCCAGCTATGCGGCAACGAATCTCGTATAAATGCGATGGATGCTGCTGCTTGTTTGAAACGATTCAATTTGCACGCACTTCACCCCATCAGTCAGCTTCAATCATACTTGATCCTTGGCGTGAAGACTTGGGTGAAAATGGACAGAAACGGTTTTGCCGTTCTGTCCATTTTATTTGTATTGGGAAGCTTCCATGTTATTGTTTTTCAAATCGAATTTAAAAGGAAATGATCGGTTGTAAATATGCAATTAAAAAAGTATACCACCAAAAGTAATTACATTTTTTCTTTGTTTTATTTGGGGAAATTGAGATATGTGACGAATTTTTCGATAAGTTGATAATATACAAATAATGATGATGTTTACTAAGGGAATTTTGGGAGGGGAGTTTGGATTATCTCATCAATTATTCGATAACACATATTGTGTGAAATATGGCGCTCGCCCTCGAACAGGGCTCAAACGTGCAGCGAAGTAGGTACGGATGCAGATATATTTCTCAAAGTTGGTCATACTACCCATCAGTACAATGTGCGGTTCGTTGTAAGGCAGAAACGTATGAGGTGGATACTGGCATGAGTGAACAATATCAATCTGCTTCTCAGCAGGGTGACGGGAAAGGCGCAGGGGAACGTTTTTCGTCTTCGGGATTTATTTTAGCGGCAATCGGAAGCGCGGTTGGACTGGGGAATATGTGGAAGTTTCCTTATATAACTGGCCTTTACGGAGGCGCGGCGTTTTTTTTGCTCTTCATTATATGCTTGCTGGTTGTGGGACTTCCTGTACTGCTCGCCGAGCTTGCTGTGGGACGGGGCGGCAGAGGAAATGCGTCGACGTCGCTCATTCGTCTCAGCGGCAACAGGCTGTGGGGTGGCTTTGGTTTTATTACGATATTGGGCGCGTTTGTCATATTGTCCTTCTACGCCGTTGTTGCGGGTTGGACGATCCATTACGCTGTATTGTCGTTCACAGGAAAGCTGTTCGAGCATAATGATTATGCCGCGCTGTTTACCGGATTTATTGGAGGCTGGATGCCGTTATTATGGCAATTCATTGTTATGTTTCTTACAGGCTTCATTATCATAAGGGGTGTATCGGCCGGTATCGAAAGATTTAACAAGGTGCTTATTCCCGGCCTTGTCATTTTGCTGCTTGTTCTTGCTGTGCGCGCATTAACGCTTGAAGGAGCGGGGGAGGGAGTCTCCTTTTTCCTAAGGCCCGACTTTAGCGAATTAACGGCTGAGTCCGCACTCGTCGCACTCGGACACGCGTTCTTCTCTTTATCGCTCGGCATGGGCGCGATGATGACTTATGGCGCATATGTCGATAAGCGGCAGTCTCTCGGATTAGCGACGCTAGCCATAGGTGCAGGCGATCTTATATATGCTTTTCTTGCAGGACTGATCATTTTTCCAACGACATTTGTATTTGGTCTTGAAGCGTCGCAAGGACCCGGCCTTGTATTCGTTGCGCTGCCGGCAGCGTTCTCTGCCATGCCCCTTGGATCGCTGTTCGGCGGATTGTTCTTCGTGCTGCTTGCGTTCGCAGCTCTCACCTCGACGGTCTCGCTTCTTGAGGTGCCTGTCGCCTTCGTCCGCGAGGCATTTGGGTGGAGCCGTAAATTTTCGGTCGTTCTCCTGACCGTGCTGTGTTTCCTGCTAGGCGTACCTTCTGCGTTATCGTTAGGGAATAAAGTGCCTGCACTTACGTTCGGAGGGAAACCGTTTTTTGATTGGATGGACTTCGTGTGCTCCAACATCATTTTGCCGCTCGGCGGGCTGGTCGTTACCTTATTTGTAGGTTACGCATGGAAAGGTGCATCAGAGGAAGCGGGGCTGTCCCCATGGTGGTTCCGGCTCTGGCTGTTCATGCTCCGGTATATCGCGCCAATTCTCGTCCTGCTCGTAGTTCTATACTCGGCAGGAATCATCACGCTGTAACCGGACCCATATGCGTCTTTCGAAAAACATCGATAAGAGTTTGCCTTTCCGATTCCCTTATATTTTAAAGGAATTTTGTGTATTATAAGAGGATGAATATTTTCCGTGGGAAAGGTTGGTCGCAGATGGAAAACACATTAGAAAGCAAGTCCTCATCCTCGAATTTTATTAAAAACATTGTAGTCGAAGATTTAAAGAGCGGCCACGTACAGGAAGTTGTCACTCGCTTTCCGCCAGAGCCGAACGGCTATTTGCATATTGGTCACGCCAAGTCGATCTGTCTGAACTTTGAGCTCGCAGATGAGTTCAAGGGCAGAACGAACCTTCGCTTCGACGATACGAATCCGCTGAAGGAAGATACGGAGTACGTGGAATCCATACAAGAGGATGTCCGCTGGCTCGGCTTCGAGTGGGACGAGCTTCGTTTTGCGTCGGATTACTTTGAAGAGATCTACAACCGTGCAGTATTGCTAATCAAAAAAGGCAAAGCGTACGTTTGTGATCTGACAGCGGAGGAAATGCGAGAGTATCGCGGTACGTTGACCGAGCCGGGTAAGGAAAGTCCTTACCGCAGCCGCAGCGTGGAGGAGAACCTTGATCTGTTCGCGCGCATGCGCGCGGGCGAGTTCAAGGATGGCGAGCGAGTGCTGCGTGCAAAAATCGACATGGCCTCACCGAACATTACTTTACGCGATCCCGTCTTGTACCGCATTGCGCACACGCATCATCACCGTACGGGCGACGCTTGGTGCATCTATCCGATGTATGACTACGCGCATCCGCTCAGCGATGCCATTGAAGGCATTACGCATTCTATTTGTACGCTAGAGTTTGAGGATCACCGTCCTCTATACGATTGGACGATTGCGGAATGCGAGATGGAAGCTACGCCCCGCCAATACGAATTTGCCCGTCTTAACGTGACGAACACCGTTATGAGTAAGCGTAAGCTTAAGCAGCTGGTGGATGAAGCGGTCGTTGACGGCTGGGACGATCCTCGTATGCCGACCATCAGCGGTCTGCGCCGCAAAGGCTACACACCTGAAGCAATGCGCGCGTTCTGCCGCGAGATCGGGGTATCGAAAAGCAACAGTCTTGTTGATGAACGGAACCTGGAGCATTTTATAAGAGAAGATTTGAAGCTGAAGGCGCTTCGCACGATGGCCGTCCTTCGTCCGCTGAAGGTTGTTATAACGAACTATCCGGAGGGCCAAAGCGAGCTGCTGCCAGCCGAAAATAACGCCGAGAACGAAGCGATGGGAACACGCGAAATTCCGTTCTCGCGCGAGCTTTACATTGAACAGGACGATTTTATGGAAAATCCTCCGAGTAAATATTTCCGTCTCTTCCCCGGCAATGAAGTGCGTCTCAAGAATGCGTATTTCATTACGTGCCAAGAGGCCATTAAAGACGCGGACGGCAACGTCATTGAGCTTCGCTGCACGTATGATCCGAAGACGAAGAGCGGAACAGGCTTCTCTGAGCGCAAGGTAAAGGGTACCATCCACTGGGTGGATGCCTCCCAAGCGGTTGCTGCCGATTTCCGGTTGTTCGAGCCGCTTATCACGAATGAAGCGGAGGAGGAAGGAAAGCCATTCCTCGAATGCATCAATCCGAATTCGCTTGAAGTGCTGCAAGGCTTCGTCGAGCCGAACATGAAGGAAGCAGCCGGCGGCGACAAGTTCCAATTTTTCCGCCATGGCTACTTCAATGTTGATCCAAAGGATACAACGGCAGAGAAGCTGGCGTTCAACCGTATCGTCTCGCTGAAGAGCTCGTTTGATCCGTCCAAAGCATAAGAGGAACGTAAACAGCCTGCCGAGTGAATGAAACTCGGCAGGCTTTTTTTCTACTATTAGGAGGCGAAAATGTGATGCAGCAAGCTATTCATGCTTTAATATTGGCTGGTGGACAAAGTACAAGAATGGGGACAGACAAAGCGCTGCTGCTCATTGAAGGAAAACCTTTGCTATACCGGCTCGCCAGTCAGACAGCAGCATTCGCTCAGACTGTGACGATTGCTATAGGTTCGCCGCAGCGTGAGTCTCTTTATCGTGAAGCGCTCGGTGATCTGGCACCGCAAGTTAACTTCGTTGCCGATCAGTTTCCCGGCTGTGGACCGCTTTCCGGTCTACATGCCGGCTTATCCGTAATTGCGGACGGGTATGTATTCGTAATTGCCTGCGATATGCCGCAAGTATCTGCGCCATTGCTGAAGCAGCTGTTGAGCAAGATAGACAGCGGAGCGGATGTCATTCATACAGCAGATCAACCGTTTCATGCCCTTTACCAAGCCAGAATAGCCGCGCAAGTACAGGCAGCGCTCGAAGCTAAGGATTACCGGCTGATGGGACTGCTTAATAGGCTTCATACAATAGAACTCGCCCCGCTCGAAGGGAATCGATCAGACGTCTTCACCAACCTGAATACACCGGAAGATTACAATAAATATACGGCGGAATAGCTTTTAATTTTAGTAAGCCCAGCCATCCAATGATGTGATATAATTTGGCAATGCTGGAAAATTGGAAAAAAGAGATTCATAGAATCGGAAGCATAGAGGAGCAAAGCCATGCTCAATAAAGTCGATTTCAAAGCGTTAGCCGTTGCCTATTTAGACGGTAAGCTGGCGAAACGAAATCGATTAAAACAATCATCGGCTCTAGACATAGAAGGATAAGAGGTGGCGAACATGTCCAGTCAGCAATACGACATTACCAATGCGCAGCTGAGTGATTTGGCGCGCATTGTTGACATTTATAATTCAACAATTGCAAGCAGAATGGTGACGGCGGATTTGGAGCCGGCGACTGTGGAGAGCAAACGGGCTTGGTTTGATGATCACTCGGCGGATTTTCGGCCGTTATGGGTGCTGCGCATCCAAGGGGAGATTGCCGCATGGTTCAGCTTCCAATCGTTTTACGGCCGGCCGGCCTACCATGCAACTGCTGAGATCAGCATCTATATAGCGGAGGAATACCGTTCACGCGGATTGGGATCCGTTCTCATCGATAAAGCGATTAAAGAATGTCCGGGATTAGGGCTGAATACGCTGCTTGGCTTTGTATTCGGGCATAATGAACCAAGCTTAGCGCTGCTGCGAAAGTTTGGTTTCGAGCAGTGGGGGCATCTGCCAAAGGTAGCGGTGCTCGACGGCGTAGAGCGGGATCTTGTGATCGCGGGGAGGCGTGTATGAAGCGAACTTTAGTCATTAGTGACATTCACGGCTGCTTTTCCCCGTTCAACGACCTGCTTGAGCTGATGAAATACCGTCCCGGCCAGGATCAATTAATATTGCTTGGAGATTTCGTTGACCGGGGTCCCCGAAGCCGGGAAGTGGTGGAGCAGGTTATTGGCTTAGTTCGGGATGACGGCGCCATCGCGATTCAAGGCAATCATGACGAAAGGCTCGTTGATGTCATGCTGGAGCGTAACGAGCAGGCACTGATTAAATTTTCCAGGCACGGAGGCCGGGAGACAGCAGTGAGCTACTCAGGTATCAGTCAAGGTGCGATCGAGTACGTAATAGATCGTGCTAAAGCGGCCGTTCAAGAAAATTATCTTCATCATGTAACGTTTCTGGGTGAATTGCCTTACTATCATGAGGACGAGCATTTCATCTATGTACACGCGGGGCTGAATCCGAAATATCCGAATTGGCGGGAGCAGCCGGCCAGAGATTTTCTTTATATCAAAGAGCCTTTCCTCAGCAAACCGACCGCAGTGAGCAAAACCGTTATTTTCGGACATACAAAAACGATAAATATTCACGGTAAGCCGGACATATGGTTTGGAGACGGGAAAATCGGAATTGACGGAGGCTGCGCGAGCGGACATCAGCTTAATGGACTGGAACTAACAGGAGCAACCGGGTTTAAAACCTATTCTGTTCCTTGGAGGCCTTAACCGGCTCACTAAAATGAGGTGATCGTGCACAAATGTTCAAAAAAGCTTACAGCCGAAGCTTGCTGCTGAATCTTTTCATAACAGTGATTACCTTAGTTTATGCCCTAATGATGAGTTATTTATTATTTTATCGGCATCGCTATATAGGAGACGGCTTCGTTTACAATCTTGTCCCCTTTCAAACGATTAAGCGGTACATTGTGCATCACGACCATTTTAACTTTGAAATCTGGTTCAAAAATCTTTTCGGAAATATCGTCCTCTTTATCCCGATTGGTGTATTCTTGCCGCTGCTCAATACAAAATATAGACGGGTGTCGGCTCTCACAGGGGCTACAATTATTATGATAGCGGTCGTCGAGCTCATCCAATTGCTATCGAGAGTAGGCAGTTTTGACATCGACGATATCATTCTCAACTCATTAGGCGCGCTGCTTGGTTTAATGATGACAAAGGTACTTTTCCGCACTTCATCATAGTGGTTACCAAATGGGGGTATTAAATAAATATGTCAATTGAAAATCACTACGAACCGCCTTACAAGCGCGATCCGGAAGGGCTTGCCCCGTGGCTGAGCGTTTGGGTGCGGACGAGAGAGACCATCCGTCAATTTCTTGACAGTTCTAATCCTGCAAGCAATATGATTGTTATTGCATTGCTTGCAGGTATTGTGAATGCTTTGAATCAAGCCTCCTCAAAAGGTTATTTGGATGATTCGTCAATAGGGGCTTTGATTTTCGTTGTTATTGCAGGGGGTATGATAGGAGGACTAGTAAGCTTATATTTCTTGTCTTTCATTTTAAAGTGGACAGGAAGCTGGCTTGGCGGGGCGGGGACGAGTGCGGAGCTGCGCGTTGCTGTCACAAGAGGAATAAACGTGCCGGTCATTATGGTCGGCATACTGTGGATACCTGAGTTATTGCTGTTCGGGCAGGAGCTGTTTACTACGGAAATGCCGCGTGTGGACGCCAGTCCTATATTAACGGGCTTATACTATTTCTTCTTAGGAATCGAAGTCATACTTAGCGTGTGGAGCATTATCATCGCTTTGAAAGCGATTGGCGAAGCGCACAGGTTCTCGGCGTGGAAAGCGCTATGGAGCGTTATTATTCCGGGAATTATTTTGGTGTTTATCATTTGTATCATTATGATTATTGCGTCGGTTGCTACTTAAAACAATAGTAGGTCAAAGAAAAGCAGTTGAGCCATTCGGGCTGAGCTGCTTTTTCGGTCGGTTCCACAAAATTCTGATATTTATTTTTTACACTTCAAACTCAAATCACATTAGTGGTAAAATAAATGCAACTATTGAAATGCCGAAGATGAAAGGAAGATCAGACCTTGAGTAAATTTTGGAGTCCGCTGACCGCGTCGCTGGTGCCTTACGTGCCGGGCGAACAGCCGAAGGATAAAGCGTACATAAAGCTGAACACGAATGAAAATCCCTATCCGCCTTCGCCGAGAGTAATTGAAGCGATTACGGCAGCCGCAAACGCGGATCTGCGTTTATATCCAGATCCGACCTGCGAGGGTCTTGTGCAAGCGGCAGCGAAATATTACGGCTTGTCTGCTCGGCAGGTGTTTGTAGGCAACGGCTCGGATGAAATTTTGGCGTTTGCCTTCGCCGCCTTTTTTGATCCGGCCAAGAAGATCCTGTTTCCGGACATTACGTACAGCTTCTACAAGGTTTATGCTAAGCTGTACGGCTTGCAAACGGAGCTGATACCGCTGGACGAGCAGTTTAACGTGCAGGTTGATCAATTCCACTCCGACAACGGCGGCATCATTATCCCGAATCCGAACGCGCCTACGGCCCAGTTGATTTCTCTTGAACAAATCAAAATGCTGCTGGACAATAACCCGAATCAAGCCGTTATTATCGATGAAGCGTATATCGATTTCGGCGGACAGTCGGCCGTGCAGCTTATACAGCAGTATCCGAATTTGCTCGTCGTGCAGACGCTCTCGAAATCGCGTTCTCTTGCAGGTTTGCGTGTCGGATTTGCTTTCGGCAGCGAAGAGCTGATTGAGGGGCTTAACCGGATCAAAAACTCCTTTAACTCCTATACGCTCGATCGGCTTGCCTTGGCGGGAGCGATTGCTTCATTTGAAGATGAAGCTTATTTCAAAGAAACGACCGCAAAGGTCATTCATACACGTGAACGAGTAGCTGATCAATTGCTGGCACTTGGATTTAAAGTAACCGAATCAAAGGCAAACTTCGTATTTATTTCGCATCCTTCGATAGCGGCAGAAGGGATTTTCAAGCAGCTGAGAGAGAAGGGTGTGCTTGTACGGTACTTCGCCCAGGCGCGCATTGATGAATATTTGCGCGTCAGTATCGGCACAGACGATGAGATGGATGCGTTTGTCCGGGCGGTTCAAGAAATCGTAGGGCTTTAACGTCTTAATAACCAGCCATACATGATCTCTCATAGAGGGAGCATGTATGGCTGTTTTCGTACCTTGACATTTCTTCCGGTTCGTCTTACAATTTCAACTAATAAAACTAACTAACGTTCGTTAGGCGAGAGAGCGAATTTGGCATAATGGGGTGACGAAAATGATTGGTGGACCTTCTACTGCGGAGCGTATTAAACTGGCTGCCGTAACGATGTTCGCGGAATCGGGTTACGAAGGAACGTCGTTGTCAGAAATTGCAAACGCGGTCGGTATCAAGACGCCGTCCATATATGCGCATTATAAATCGAAGGAGCACCTGTTCCTCCAGCTTATCCAGGAAGTTATAGCGGAAGAGAGAGAGCAATACATGGCGCTCATTCAAGCGGTTCAGAAGGAGCCGATTAAGCAGCAGATCTATAAATTATTTGACTTTTTCACCGATCTTAGTCATTTAACGACAGGTCAAGCGTTTTTGAAGCGGACGATACTAATGCCGCCGCGTCATTTGCGCGATCAGCTGAGACGTGATTTTTTGCGGTATGAGAATGAGTTGTCGGAAGGCCTCGCAGCGATAATGCGTAAAGGGGTTTTCGAGGGTATTTTCGATGTCAGGGACGAAGAGCGGATGATTGCTGCTTTTTACGTTTGCGTAGACGGGCTGCTGGTCGAAAATCAATTATACGAGGATAAGTTGTACAACGAAAGAAAGCAAATGGTGTGGTTGTCTTTGTGGCAGCTTTGGACAATGACAGCTAGAGAGGAATGAGTGGCGATGCCATGGATATATTTGCTGCTGGCCGGCTTTCTGGAGGTTGGCTGGACGTTTGGTCTTAAATATTCCGAAGGATTTACAAAATTAGTGCCCAGCCTGATCACGGTTGTTGTGCTTGCCGCAAGCTTTATGCTGTTCGCGAGGGCGATGCGGACTTTCGAAATAGGCGTCGCTTATGCGTTATTCACAGGGATCGGGACGGTTGGGACCGTCATAGCCGGGATATTGATCCTTCATGAGCCGGCCGATTTTTGGCGGTTATTTTTTATTGCGCTATTGGTTGGGGGTATCGTCGGGCTCAAGCTCATTTCAAATGAGAAGCCAGCAGAAGCGGTTGCGGGAGCTGAGGCTTTATCCCAAGTGTCGACGGAAGCGGCAGTCGCTGCTCCTTTGTATGAGCAGCCTGAAGCGGCTGTAAGCTCTGACAACCGGGAAAGTGAAAAGGTGGGCTCTTAATATGGCATGGATTTATTTAATTATATCAGGGCTCGGAGAGGTCGGCGGTGTGACGTTCATGAAGCTGTCGGACGGGTTCCGGCGCTGGAAGGGAACGGTTGGAGCAGTTGCGGCGGGCTTCGTGAGCTTTTTCTTCCTATCTAAAGCGCTGCAGTCGATTCCGATTAGCACCGCATACGGGATATGGACGGGAATCGGGTCTATCGGCAGTGTAATACTCGGTATGACCGTATTCGGCGAATCACGCGATTGGCGCAAAATGTTATTTTTATCGATGATCATAACAGGCGTTATAGGGCTTAAGGTCATTAGTGGCAATCATTAAAAGACATAAGCATCTGACTGGGAAGCTTTCGATCCCGGTCTTTATTTTTGTTACAGCGCGCTCTAAAATAGAAGAGTCATAACGGGGAAGAAAGGGGTGCACTCGAATATGGAGGAGAAACGGCTGAAACAGCTTATCGCGCTATCGGAAAAAACGCTGCTTTCGGACCTGGAGCTCAGCAGCATCGACCCTGGAGACCCGGTTCGTGTCGATGAAACTCCGGAGGGGTGGAAGCTTCTTGGAGCAGGAAATTATGCGTGCGTATTTATGAATCACGATTATCCGGATATCGCCGTTAAGGTATATGCCCCCGGCCGCGTGGGATGGGAAAGTGAATGCGAGGTCTACCGGCTAATAGGCAATCATCCTGCTTATTCCGCCTGTTATTATGCGGGTGAGCATAATGGGTTTTATTATTTGATCCTAAGGCGTTTAAATGGGAAAACGTTATATCGGTGCATTATTGAAGGGGTGCCCATTCCGGGCCGCGTCATTACGGATATCGATCAGGCACTCGACTATGCCCGTTCGCGCGGCTTGCACCCGCATGACGTTCATGGCAAGAACGTCATGGTAACCGATGGCCGCGGCCTCGTTGTAGACGTTTCTGATTTTTTGAAGGAAGAACCGTGCTCGATGTGGGAGGATTTAAAAAGGGCATACAACCGCATCTATATGCCTTTCATGTCCAAAAACCCGGTACCTGTACCGGAGTGGGTCATGAACGGCGTGCGTAAAGGCTACCGCTTCATGCGGCATTCTTCTGTATTTGGACGTTCTTCCTAGGAGGCGGCAAAAGCAGCGGCCGCCATTGGCGCCGCTGCTTAGCCAAGCCTTTCAAAACTTTACCGCATCCGCTTTAGTTCTCCTCGTCAAAAGCGTCAAGCAGCTCTTTTGCTTTGGCGGTATCCTTCTTAAGCACATGAATCCGTTTCAAGGAATTGCCTTCAATGGTAATTTTGGATTTTACTCCGTTTGCTTTGAAATGCGCCTGCAATCGGTCAATTAATTCCGATCTGGAGCCACCTTCCGTGCGAACAGGAATCCAACGACTCCAAAATAGTGCCATCTTCAATCACCTCCTTAAAGTTTTGCATAGCAAAACTAGCTTCGGAAGCATGTGCTCAGTTTTACGAAGTAAAACTTACGTCAAATGCGCACGTTATATTTTACAAAGCAAAACATGATTAAGAAGCACAATTCATATGTATTCAGCGGGAGCCTTCAAACATGACATTCCCTATAAAAAATACTTTTAGGGAAGCGGGAAAACGGTTAGCTCCGTCCTTTCCGGAATATCATACAAGCCAAAATCTAGCGGAGAATAAGGGTACGTGTCGTGCCGCATGCTAAGTAAGGGATTTGGCGGCCTGACTATTGACAAACGTAACTGTAACGGATACAATTACAGTACAAAGCAGGGAGGCCCGTTACAGTGAACAGCGAATTTACGATTGCCGTACACAGTCTCGTTTACTTAGCCTATTTACCGGAGAGAATGGCAAGCAGCGATATGATTGCCGAAAATGTAGGCACACACTCCGCACGCGTCCGGAAGGTGATGAGCGGTTTGCGCCGCAGTGGATACGTGGATACGCGCGAAGGTTCCGGCGGCGGCTACAGGCTTACGATTGATCCGAGCGTAGTCACATTAGCCGATATTTATCGCGTTATGGCACAAGGCTCGCTGATGCCGAGCTGGTGCTCAGGCAATCCAGAGATGGATTGCGTCGTCGGATCGAATATGAACCAAGTGATGTTCGGTATTTTTTGTACGGCGGAGAAGCAGCTGGAGAACCATTTTAGCGCGATAACGATCCAAGATGTGCTTAAACAAATTCACGCCTGCAGTTGTTCCGATTAGCGGTGAGACGGGTATTCCCTTAATCATACACATTATTTGGAGAGGATGATTGAAATGGCAGTAGCATTGACAAAAGAAAACTTTGCACAAAGCGTTGAAAGCGGCGTTTCCCTTGTGGACTTCTGGGCACCATGGTGCGGACCTTGCAAAATGCAGCTTCCGATCGTTGAGGAGTTGTCGACTGAACTTGAAGGTCAAGCCGTAATCGCAAAAATTAACGTTGATGAAGAACCGGAATTGGCTTCGCAATTCGGCGTTATGAGTATCCCGACGCTCATTTTGTTCAAAGACGGTCAACCTGTTGACAAAATGGTCGGCGTTCAAAGCAAGGATGCTTTGAAGGCGAAAATTTCCGGTCAGCTGTAAGCAACAAACTCATGATGTTATCCGTCTATATATCGTCTGGTGTCAGTCGTTGACTGGTTGCCAGGCGGTATTTTTTTTCATGAAGTGCTTCCTTTTACTAGATAATAGTTGCTATAATAGGAAGCATATGGATGAGTAACATGCGATTTTTCGACATAATTTACACAAATTCACAACCATTTCTGTTGCTTTCTAATAGAGTTGTTTAGTAGAATTGAAACTATTGTGCGCATTGGCGCGCTAATACATTGATTTATGGAGTGGTGATTGAGTTGAACGCAGTTATTTCGAAAATGGACGGTACCGTTTCCGGAGAGTCCCTGCTGCAAGGCGGAACGTTTTCAAAAATATTGATCATTATTCCGGCTTATAATGAAGAGCACAGCATAAGCCATGTGATTCATGATGTGAAGACGCACTGCCCGTCTGCTCATATTTTGGTTATTAATGACGGCTCGAAGGACCGTACCCAAGAGGTTGCGGAAGCTAATGGAGCGGCTGTTATTACACTCCCGACTAATCTTGGCATTGGCGGCGCAATGCAGACCGGATATCGTTATGCTCACCGTTACGGCTATGATGTAGCCGTTCAAGTGGATGGGGACGGGCAACACAAAGCCGAACAGCTTCACCTTATTTTATCTCCGGTGCTCAGCGGGAAAGCAGATCTCGCCATTGGCTCGAGGTTTATTGAACAGACAGGATTCTTATCTTCAGCGACACGAAGAGTCGGAATAAAAATCTTATCGACGATTGTAAGTGCGATGACGCGCAAGCGCGTGCTTGACGTGACATCCGGATTCCGCGCTGCCAACAAACGCGCTATTGCCGTGTTCCAAAGCGACTATGCGACTGATTATCCGGAAGTGGATTCGATCGTGCTCATTCATCGCAGCGGGCTTCGTACAAGCGAAGTGGCTGTCGTGATGGAAGCCCGTACCGGAGGCACTTCATCAATAAATGCGATGAGATCGGTATACTATATGATTAAGGTTACGCTTGCTTTGTTCATTCGCAGCTTGAAGGCGACGAAGCCGGTCGAGGTTCAGCCGTAGCACAACTTTGGGGAGGAAATTCCATGCAAGTCTTGTGGATTATCACAAGTGTAGGGTTCTTATTTGTACTTATTATGTTAATAAATCGCAGATTGCTGCGCGAGCAGTATTCGATGTTATGGCTTTTGTTTGGTGTAGTGATGCTTATTTTATCTGTCCGCGTACAAATTATTGATGCACTGGCTGATGCGGCCGGAATTGATTATGCGCCGGCTCTGCTGTTTTTAGTCGGAATTTTGTTTTGTGTCGCACTTATTTTGCATCTAACGGTTATCGTGTCTAAATTATCGGAGAAAGTGATCCGGCTTACCCAAGAGCTCGGTATTTTGCATCATGAATTGCATGAACGCAAAAGGTCGGATTCGTAATGGCATATCTTGTTTTATTTTTAAATATTTTGCTGCTTGTTTCCGGTCAACTGTTATGGAAAACAGGCATGAATAAGCTGGATACTTCCAAAGGCGATTCTTGGGTTTCGCTGCTGTGGTCTCCTCATATTTGGTCCGGGCTAGTTTTGTATGGAATTGCGACGGTCATGTGGCTATATGTTCTGAAGAAGCTGCCGCTTAGCTTAGCCTACCCGCTGCAAAGTTTGGCCTATATTATTGCTTTAGTTGCAGCTGTGTTTATCTTTCACGAATCGGTGCCGGCGCAGCGATGGATTGGTGCCGCAATTATATTAATAGGGATTGTTGTATTAGCTTGGAAATAGGTGTTGTAAGGATTTGAGGGGGCCGAAAGATCGTGTTGGAACGGGTCAGAAAAAATAAAGTCTGGACGATCATGATCGTCCTCATTTTTTTGCTTGCACTATGGTTAAGAGCTGATTTTCTTACTTCGGTAAAGCATAATGTCTCGCATGATTCGAAGTATTACAATGAAATGGTGCACCGATTATTCGATAAAGGCATCTATTCCTACAAGGAAGAGGTTCCCAATGCCCGGGTGACACCTGGTTACCCGTTGTTTATGGCTTCCATGTATATCGTTGCCGACCAAATCGGTATGGAGCCATTTCCGCTTATCCGCTGGGTACAGGTACTTATCAGTTTAGCCTCGCTAGCCTTGATGTACATAATTGCTATGCAAGCTACGAAAAATAAATGGGTAGCTTTACTGTCGATCTTTGCGGGAGCGATTTATCACCCGTTTATTTGGACGACAGGTGCCGTACTAACCGAAACACTGGCTTTATTTTTATTGATGGCCTACTTGTCCATGCAATTATACGCATTCCGCACGCATCTCAAACGGGATGCCGCTATCGCAGGCGTGCTTTTAGGGCTTACCGTACTTGTTAGAGCTGAGTTTTTGCCGCTGTTCGTTCCGCTATACGGTGTGTTTTTACTGCAGCAGTGGAGCAAGCGCAAAGAAGGCCGGGAAGCTGCGGGGCAATCGAGGTGGGCTATTTTCAAAAAAGTTGCCTTGCTAGGCATCATTACCGGACTTTGTTTATCAGCAACAATGCTCCCTTGGTGGATTCGCAATATTGTAACGCTGCATGAATTTGTATTGACTGCTTCGCAGTCGAACCCATTCTCGGCCGGTACCTATCCGGATAAAGATTATTCCGATCGGATTGTTCCAAAGCCAAAGGGCATGCCAGAAAAGGAATATGCTTGGGTGCGTCTGAAGGCAGGCTTCACTACACAAACTTGGAAATATATAAAATGGTATACGGTCGGCAAACTGAAATATACGTACAGTCACATGTTCTTCGGATCAGGGCACAAACCCATCTATTATGCGTACCCGAAGGTGCCATTCTTGCATTTGTTCGTGGTGTACAGCAGTATTATTTCGCTGCTGGCGCTCGTATGGCGCTGGAGACATCCGGGCGTGATGCTCGCGGTCGTTATCATTATTATGACGATGATCAGACTCGTCTTTGTGCCGGAATACAGGTATAACTTTACGGTCATGCCATTGTTCATCATTTTATCGGTATGGCTTTGTATTTATATTTTGCAAAAAGCTTGGACCTATGGTGCGCGCAGGAAATCGGCGTAAGAGATTTTGACCTTCGAACTGACTACAGTTTGAAGGTTATTTTTTTTCGCACCGTGCAACCTACAAGCTCCTGGATGCGTCTATACCATGAATAAATTGGAAAAGCATTGGAGGGTGAAGTAGTGAAGAAGAATAATCGAACCAAGCTTGCAGTCATGCTCTCGGCAGCTATGCTCATAAGCGCAGTGCCGACTTCAGCGTTTGCTGAAAGCGTAAACAAGTCTGCCAGGATGAGTGAGGCGGCACCACCCGCGCCATCTTCGGAAGGAGACGTTATGAAAGAAATCGAAGCTCCTGTCGATGTGGCGGTGACCAAGGAGAAAGCCGAGGCGCTTGCACGGAAGTATGTAAGCATTCCGAAAGAATATGCGCTCCAGGGAGCCCATTTTTCCATGGATATGCTTGCTGGGGGGAAGCGTAATGCTTGGGGCCTCGAATTTGTGAAAAAAATAAACGGCAAGCACATGGGCAGCATTTACGTTCGTATTCATGCGGATAATGGACAGCTGCTTGAATTTAACTCTTACACCGATAACCCTGCGGCAAAGCCTACGTACCCGCTCAAGGTTGAACGTGACGATGCGCAGCAGATCGCTTTTCAATTTATTAGTACAATAGCTGCAGATTACAAAGCGAATATTCAATATAACCTTGATTATGGCGTACAACTGCTTCCGCCGCTTACAGGTGAAGTGAGGCATTTGCTGCGTTATGACCGGATCGTTAACGGAATACCCTACGTCGATAATTATATCGAAGTGCAGGTCGACAGCGAGGGGCATATTACGAGTTATTCGTTACAGTGGGACAATACCATTACATTTCCTAAAGTGGATACGAAGTTAACGCCCGAGCAGGCTAATGCGAAGCTGCGCGCAGCGGCGACTCCGCAGCTTACTTATATTGTACCCTACAATGTGCAGGGTAAGAGGAAGCCGCTTCTGAGCTATGAGCTGCAGCCGATTGCCATCGATGCAGTAACGGGAGAGCAGAAGGAAGGCTCGAATGATTTGTATTTTAGAGCAGGGACGGTTTCCGAGACGCCGGTAACGGAGAAGCCGGTTGGAGAAGAACCGAAAGCAGGCACCGTAACGGAGAAGCAGGCGGCAGAAGCAGTGAAGGCAGCGTTCAAGCTGCCGGCAGAAGCTGAGCTGAGCGGATCGAGCTATAATGAACAAAACAATGAAGGAACAGGCACCACGGATGCTTATTGGCATTTAAATTGGACGATGAAGAAGGACGGCAAGGAAACAGGGTCCGCTAACGCGTCGGTGGACGGACGGACAGGAGCAGTCCGCAGCTTTTACATTTATTATTTCAACGGGCAAACGCAGGCTGGAAGCAAGACCATATCGCTTGAACAAGCGTCGGTGCTTGCTGCGGATGCGGTGAAAAAACATTTGCCATGGCTTACGCACCAGCTTTATATGGTAAAGCCTGATCCGGAGCAATATAAGGGACTTAGTGCGGAAGAGAATCGTTCGTATTATTTTAACTTCATGCACAAGGTTCATGGCGCTATAGTGGAGTACGACAATATCAGCGTAGCGATCGACTCCCGCACAGGCGAGATTACTAATTACGAAGCTTATCTTTCAAACTTTGCTTATCCGGATAAAGCGCCAACCATTATCGCGAAGGACAAAGCGGTTGATAACTGGTTAAATTACTACCAAACCCAGCTGACTTACCGCCTGGTTCAACAATTTACATGGAACGGGCAGCCGATTCCGATTGAGAAATATAAGGTGATGGTGGCATCCGGCGAAGTTCAAGGCAATGAAGTGAAGGCTACGACGGAAGCAGAGCTTGTATACCGCCTGGTTCCGCGTCTCATTGACGAATCCGTATTTCTGGATGCGGAGTCTGGCGGATGGCGCAACCGGGAAACCGGCGAGGCGACGCAGCTTGAGAAGCCGAAGGCGCTGGATATCGAGGGTCATTGGGCGCAGCGGCAGCTGGAGCTGATGGTTGCATACAAAGCGCTTGATGTAAAGGACGGCAAGGTTCGGCCGAATGAAGCCGTCACGCGCGGCGAGCTTATTAAAATGCTGGTGCTTGCAAGAAACAGCGGCCGTCCACCGGGTTTATACGGCTCTGAGAGCATGGAGAAGGCGTCATTTAATGATGTCGCTGCGGATTCCAGTTACTTCCTATACGTAGAAAGCGCGCTGGAGCAAAATCTCATCGATCTAGGGGATGGTTCCTTCAATCCGGACGGCAAAGTGTCGCGGGACGAGATGGCGGAGCTGATCGTGCGCGCGCTTGGCTATAATGCGCTTGCGAACTACGATCATATCTTCAAGACTGTATATAAGGATTCGGCTCAAATCGAGAACAAAGGGCAGGCGGCAATCGTCGTCGGCTTGAAAATTATGAGCTTGTCTGACGGCAAGTTTCTGCCGAAGAAGCAAGTGACGCGCGCGGAAGCATCGGTAGCGTTCTTCCGCTACCTACAATCGCGGGCTGAGCTGCAGGAAGCTCCGATACGGATGTAGCGGGCAATTCGGAGAGAAAGAAATTGAAGCGGTGAAGGACCGCTGAGGTAAGTTAGTATGGTAAAGCGGCCCGGTGAACGCCAGTTAAAAACTAGCGGCTCCCAGGCCGTTTTGCTGTTTTAATCACCTATCGGTCTTTTTCTTTTTCGTGGAAAAGTTCGTAACAGATTTGGCGTCCTCAAGAGTATCGTTGACGAAGGCCATGTCCTGATTTTTGGCTTTCATATGCGTCGTGCCTTTGTAATTGCCCTTGTGCGTTTCATTTTCCATAAGGTCAGTTACCTCCTCCATAATTTTGCGAAGTAAAACGTACTCCATAAGCGTCCACCTCGGTAGTATTTCCACTGCCCTGCTAACCATTCAGGTTGAAAGAGCCTGCTGTCAGCCCTTGGTACTTTCAATGTGGGTGGTGCTGGGGTATAATAACGGGAGTTGTTTACTTTCGGGAAAATAGGGGTGTCTTATAGCATGGCATTAAAAGCAGGTATTGTCGGTTTGCCGAACGTAGGCAAATCAACATTGTTTAACGCGATTACGCAAGCAGGCGCTGAGTCTGCCAATTATCCTTTTTGTACAATTGATCCGAACGTCGGCGTTGTTGAGGTACCGGATGAGCGTCTAGACAAGCTGGTCGAGCTTGTAACGCCAAAAAGCATCGTACCAACGGCATTTGAGTTTGTAGATATCGCGGGTCTGGTTGCAGGCGCAAGTAAAGGCGAAGGACTTGGCAACAAGTTTTTGGCGCATATCCGCGAGGTTGATGCGATCGTTCATGTCGTTCGCTGCTTCCAGGACGAGAATATCACACACGTTTCGGGTAAAGTAGATCCGATCAGTGACATTCAGGTTATTAATCTGGAGCTTATTTTGGCGGATATCGATTCCGTGGACAAGAAGATTGAACGCTCACGCAAAAACTTAAAGAGCGGCGATAAGAAGATTGCACAAGAGGTCGAAGTGCTTGAACGCATTAAAGAAGCGTTGTACAACGATCAGCCGGCGCGCAGCCTGGAGCTGAGCGATGACGAGAAATTGCTCGTTCGCGATCTACATTTGCTGACGATGAAGCCCGTGCTGTATGCGGCGAACGTGAGTGAGTCGGAGGTTGCGGACACAGACGGCAATGAGTATGTCCAAAAGGTTCGCGAGTTCGCAGCACAGGAAAATGCAGAGGTTGTGCCGATTAGCGCGAAGGTGGAATCGGAAATTGCCGAGCTTGAGGGCGAGGACAAGGAAATGTTCCTCGAGGAGCTCGGGATGTCGGAATCGGGCCTCAACCGTTTGATTCGTGCAGCTTACAAGCTGCTTGGCCTATATACGTATTTTACAGCCGGCGTGCAAGAGGTTCGCGCGTGGACGATTCGCAACGGAACGAAAGCGCCGCAGGCTGCGGGCGTCATTCATACCGATTTCGAGCGCGGCTTTATTCGTGCCGAGGTTGTTTCCTACAGCGATCTCGTAGCGGCAGGCTCGATGGTAGCGGCGCGCGAGAAGGGGCAGGTTCGTCTCGAGGGCAAGGACTATGTCGTACGTGACGGCGACGTCATGCATTTCCGTTTTAACGTGTAAATAGAATGGAAACGAAATGGCCCTGTAAGTGCAGATTTGCGCTTATGGGGCTTTGTTTAGAAATAAGCAATAGTTACCCTTAGGCTGCTGTCGGTTACAAAAGGCTGCTGACGATCATATGAAGTGGAGAGAGGTTAGCGATCCTTAATTTTGGCATGCGCGCATGGCTCGTTTTTGGCAGTTGTTGATTCTGTTGTTAATCCAAACCAGCTGTCGATACTAAGCCGTTGATATGGTATAATAAACATTATCCTATTGGAATAAACAGAGGTGAATGATTGTGTTAGACCGTTTACAAGCACTCGCCGACCGGTATGAGAAGCTAAGTGAGCTGTTGTGTGATCCTGATATATCCAGCGATCCGAAACGTCTTAGAGAGCTTTCCAAGGAGCAGTCGGATTTACAAGAGGCGTATGATGCCTTTACGGAATATAAACAAGTGTCTGAACAGCTTGAGGATGCTAAGCTGATGCAGGCAGAGAAGCTAGATGACGAAATGCGTGAAATGGTTAAGATGGAAATCGACGAATTGAGCGCGCGCAAAGCTGAGCTCGACGAGAAGGTTCGCCTCGTACTGCTGCCGAAGGACCCGAATGACGATAAGAACGTTATCGTGGAAATCCGCGGAGCAGCCGGCGGCGATGAAGCGGCGCTGTTCGCTTATGATTTGTATCGCATGTATACCAAGTTTGCGGACGCTCAGGGCTGGCGTGTTGAGCTGATGGACTTCAGTGAAAACGACCTTGGCGGCTTCAAAGAGGTTATTTTCATGATTAATGGCAAAGGCGCGTACAGCAAGCTGAAGTTCGAGAGCGGCGCGCATCGCGTACAGCGTATTCCGGTAACGGAGTCCGGCGGACGCATTCATACGTCGACCTCGACGGTTGCGGTTATGCCGGAGGTTGAAGAGGTAGAGATAGAAATTCTCGACAAAGACATTCGGATCGATACGTTCTGTTCCAGCGGAGCGGGCGGCCAATCCGTTAATACCACGAAATCCGCGGTTCGCGTATTGCACGTTCCGACGGGTATCATGGCGACTTGTCAGGACGGCAAATCTCAGAACGAAAACAAAGCGAAAGCTTTGCAGGTGCTTCGTGCCCGTATTTCCGATATTCGCCGCCAAGAGGAAGAAGCGAAATATGCGGGCGAGCGGAAGAGCAAGGTGGGAACGGGTGACCGGAGTGAGCGTATCCGGACGTATAACTTCCCGCAAAGCCGTGTAACGGACCATCGGATCGGATTAACGCTGCACAAGCTTGACTCGGTTATGAACGGCGATATGGAGGAAATTATTTCGTCGCTTACGATTGCAGAACAAGCTGATCTAATGGATCGCGAAATGGTATAAGAAAGCTGCGCTGGGCTGCTGTGTGCTTGCTATATGCAAGCGGCGGTCCGGCGTTTTGTTGTGATTAGGGCTTGAAAAGCAGACAAAAGGGGCGCTGAAGCAATGAGTAATCAACCAGACGGGCGGTGGTTCGTACAGCCGTTAACGATTCGGGAGGCGTGCGTGCGCGCTGCATCGATTTTGAAGGCGGAAGCGGTCGAGGAGCCGCGCAATAATGCGGAGCTGCTGCTTATGTTTTTGCTCGGCATTGACCGCGCAGCGCTCCTGCGTGACGGCAATGAGCCGTTCCCAGCCGACCGGTTGGCGGACTGGGAGCAGCTTATACGACGTAAAGCGCTGGGAGAGCCGGTGCAATATATGATCGGCGAGCAATGGTTTTATGGCCGTCCGTTTGCGGTGTCGCCGGCCGTGCTCATTCCGCGCCCCGAGACGGAACTGCTCGTCGAGGCGGTGCTCGAGGCGGCCGACCGCCTCTGGCCGCCCTCCAGCGGTGCTCTGGCCGGCGAAGCGGAGAGCGGAGCCGCGGGCGCGGGCTCTGACCGCGCCGCACAGCAGGGCAGCGGGCGAGAGCAGGCGCCGACGGTCGTAGACGTCGGCACAGGCAGCGGCGCCATCGCCGTGACGCTAGCTTCGCAGCGTCCCCGCTGGCGCGTGAGCGCGTCCGACCTATCGCCGGACGCGCTGGCAGTCGCCCGCACGAACGCGGCCCGCCATGAGGCGGCGGACCGGATGACGTTCGTGCAGGGCGACCTGCTCGCGCCCTTTATACCTGGGCGCGAACAGTCTCTGGGCAGCTTAGCTGCCCCGCACGCCGGCCTCGGCATCGACGTGCTTGTGTC
Source organism: Paenibacillus prosopidis (assembly GCF_003337375.1). GTDB lineage: Bacteria > Bacillota > Bacilli > Paenibacillales > Paenibacillaceae > Pristimantibacillus > Pristimantibacillus prosopidis. The sequence continues at coordinate 151,597 of NZ_QPJD01000011.1, read as the reverse complement.
AAATCCGCCGTACATACCGGCGGCGGATTTGACGGGCTTGCAGCGCGAGGTGCGCGACTATGAGCCGCACCTCGCGCTGGACGGCGGGGCTGACGGGCTTGTCCCGTACCGCCGCATGCTTGAGCAGCTCCCGCTTCTCGCACAAGTGCCCCGCATCGTCGCGTTCGAGCTCGGCATGGGTCAGCCCCGTATCGTCGCGGACATGATGCGTCGCTTTGGTGCATGGGATGACATTCGCATCATCAGCGACTACGCAGGCATTGAGCGCCACGTCATCGCCACACAAGCGCAGCCTCGATAAGCGGCTGCGCTCAAATTGTCATACTAGCAGCTAAAACAGAGGTGAAAGCCAGCTCTATTTGCCACGGATTAGGCGGTTATGTGCATTACGGCGGTCGTGAGGCGGAATAAAGCAAGAAATCAGCTCTATCCGGCACCTTTTGGTTAGTTTATGCTACATAGAGCTAGAAATCAGCTCTATCTGCCACGGATTAGCCGCTTATGGGCATCACGAAGTATTCAAGGGTTAAGACGTCAGCCTTCCTTTAAACCTGCTTAGCCTTCTCACTCCGGCATCATTTTCGTGCTGATAGCAATCCGGTTCCAGGCATTAATGGTTATGATGGCCATAATGAGCTCCCCCACTTGCTTGGCGTCAAAATATCGGGCTACCTCATCGTACACCTCATCCGGCACATGCTCCTTCGAAATGACGGTGACCGATTCCGTCAGCGCGAGCACGGCGCGTTCCTCCGGGGTAAAATAATTCGTATCGCTCCATGCGCTAAGAGCATAAATTCGCTGCTCCGTCTCGCCTTTGCTTCTTGCTTCTTTCGTGTGCATGTTAATGCAAAACGCGCACCCGTTTATTTGCGACGCACGAATTTTAATGAGCTCCTTGGTGCGGTCATCGATGCTGGTGCTTTTCAAGTAGTTTTCCAGACCAAACATGGCCTGATAAGCAGCAGGGTTTTCTTTTGAAATATCGGTTCTTTGTCTCATCGTATTCATTCTCCTCTATGATCCGTATTGATCTTGCAAAGGGAGCTGGCTCCTCTTCACATATATAGACAAAGTCATGCATCAGTTTGTGACAAAGTATTATACTTCATGCGGAACATGCCCCAGCTTATCGGGATTCAACATGACAAAAATCCGCTCAATCTGCTGCTGGCGCTCATCCAATTGAAAGCTGACGACGCTTTTCGGTTGACCATCCTCCATAAGAATGATGCCTGTTTGTCCATTGATGTCGGCGAGCCGATAGCCGTCCCCTAAGAACCCTTTCGGTATTATACCCTGCAAAAAGGCGAGCACGCGCTCCCTGCCGAGAATGGAGAAAATAGCTGCGCGTACCTTACCGCCGCCGTCGGACACGAGAACCGCATCCTGTGTCAAAAGGTCAATAACCGCATTGAAATCGCCTGATCGGGCTGCTTCGATAAAGGCTGCTACGAGAGGCTCGGCCTTATCCGAATTAACGGGTAGCAGTTCCCCTTCCTTATGCAGCTTTTCCTTGGCGCGGCTGTATATTTTGCGGCAATTCGCTTCCGATTTTTGCAGGCATGCGGCGATTTCCCGATAGTCGTATTGCAGGGATTCCCTCAAAATAAATACGGCTCTTTCTACCGCCGACAGCTGCTCGAGCGTGACAAGCAGCGCATAAGAAAGTGTTTCGTTCAGGTCGTACAGCTCCGCCGGGTCATGCCGCACCATGCTTACGTCAGGCTCAGGAAGCCAGTGCCCCGTATACACTTCCCTTTTTTTGCGTGCGGATTGCATCAGGTTGAGACAACGGTTGGTCGCCATCCGAATTAAATACGCCTTTTCATTGCTTATGTCTTTTGTGTCTAACCGGCTGTAATCCGTAAAGACATCTTGAACGATATCCTCGGCATCGGCGATGGAACCGAGCAAACGGTATGCGATTGATTGAAGCAACGGCTTATAAGTCGTATAGGTATTTTGAAAATCCATATCGGAACCTGCCTTATCTTTTTGGATACCAGCTTTCATCATTATAGCGCGGCGTCCCGTCATTCGGGAGTGAATAGCGCCACATTAACTTTGAACTGTATTCTAAATTTACAAGAAAGCTAGATTACTAGGTTTATATAATCGGAATAGCGGACATACTGACGGATAGATACGTTCCGGAACGCAAGCAGACGCACTGACGGGTGCGACGAGAGGAGCTTGTGTTGTATGTCCAGCCTTCATTCTTATCAATCCGTATCCCTTTCATCCAAATCTTTTCGCCCTTATAAATTTCCTTACCGCAAATCCTACGGTTTCATTATCTTTGCCCTGATTCTCCTTATTATGAGCTGGGAAGCCCAGCAGATGGATGCGGCAGTCGCAGGCGGCCAAATTCCGCAGGAAGCGATTCGCCTCCGTATTTTAGCAAATTCCGATAATCCCGCAGACCAAGTCGTAAAGCGCCTTGTCCGGGATGAGATCGTTAAAGCGATGAACGGCTGGGTTACCGGTCCTCAAACGATTGAGGAAGCGCGTCAGACGATCATCGCCAATATGCCGGAAATTGAACGGATTACGGCGGAGGTGCTGCGGAGCCGCGGCTTTGATTATTCGTCCTCTGCCGAGCTCGGTATGGTGCCATTTCCTACCAAAATGTACGGCAATCAAGTGTACCCGGCAGGCGATTATGAAGCGCTCCGTATTACGCTCGGAGAGGGCGGAGGTCAGAACTGGTGGTGCGTCCTGTTTCCGCCGCTCTGCTTTATCGACTCCGCATCGGGCGAAGCTTCGGCGGCATCGTCCACCGTTGCTGCGCAGGCTGACGCTGAGCAGGCTGACGCTGCGGCAGAGCAGGCAGCCGCGCCTGAAGCCAAGTTTTTCATCTGGGAAATGATTGAATCGTTGATTAACTGGATCAAGTCGTTGTTCTCCTAAGGGAACGGCTTTACCATGGAACGGCAACCGCGTCTTTTTACGAAGACGAGGCTGCCGTTTCTGCTCGTTTTCAGAAGCTTATGCTATAATAACGGATGATTGGATAATTAATTTTAAAGCAAGGATTGAATAATAGAGATGACGATTACAAAAGTATGGTGCGTCAATGAAGCTGAGAAGCAGCCGCTTCGTGCGCAGCTGCAGGAGGCGGCAAGCCTGCTCGGTGAAGGAGGGCTTGTTGCTTTTCCGACGGAGACCGTCTACGGGCTGGGTGCAGACGCAAGGAGCACGGCTGCCGTCGAGCGTATTTTTGCCGCAAAGGGCCGGCCATCTGACAACCCTCTGATCGTGCATATTGCGGATCGACGTCAATTGAATGAGCTGGTACTGCCTTATCCGCAGCTGGCTTCGGCGCTCATGGACCGTTTCTGGCCGGGGCCGCTCACGATCGTGCTGCCGGCCCGTCCCGGGGCGCTTTCGCCGCTCGTAACGGCGGGACTTCCGACTGTCGGGATACGGATACCCGACCACAAAGTAGCGATTGAGCTGCTTGAGCTTGCCGGTTGTCCGGTCGCTGCTCCAAGCGCTAACCGTTCAGGGAGACCGAGCCCGACGCTGGCGGAGCATGTGCTGGATGATCTGGATGGTCGGATCGATGGCGTGGTTGACGGCGGTGCGACCGGTGTAGGTCTGGAATCGACCGTAATTGAGCTGGACGGCGATCGTACCATCCGCATCTTGCGTCCAGGCGGCATTACGCGGGAGGAGCTTCAAACAGCGGCTCCTGATGCAGCGGTAGACAGCGCATCGGCAGATGAACCTGAAGCGGTCCCGCGCTCGCCCGGGATGAAATATACGCACTACGCGCCGCAAGGCGAGCTCCAGCTTGTTCAGGGCGCTCCCGGAGCTGTAATTGCGTATATACGAAGCCAGGTGGAAGCGGCGCAGCAGCGGGGCGAGGTGACAGGCGTACTCGCCTTCGAGGAGCGGTTCGCTGCGTACGAGGCGGATATTGTTGTTTCATGCGGCAGTGAATCGGAGCTGACTGATGCTGCGCATCGGTTGTACGCCGCACTGCGCAGGTTCGACGCAGCCGGCGCCCAGCGCATTTGGGCGGAGAGCTGCACCGAGCATGGAATTGGCGCGGCGCTAATGAACAGGATGGCAAAGGCTGCGGGTAACCGGATTATTTACGTATAAAATAGTGGGATGAAATAAGCTTGTCACAGTATATAGTATGTTTGTCCTCATGTCCGCATATGTTTGGTATAGAATACGGGCGGACATTGGGGGAGATAGGCTGTGGTCGATGTTCATTTACAAGTCGGGCAGCTCGTGACGCTGCTCATCATAGCGATAGCGCTCGGACTGGACGCTTTTTCGCTGGGACTCGGAATTGGCCTGAAAGGCATTCGTCTGCGCGATATTTTGAAGCTGGGCACCGTTATTGCGCTGTTTCATGTTGTGATGCCGCTGCTTGGCATGCTAACAGGACAATACGTAAGCGGTTTGCTCGGAGATGTGGCAACGACAGCGGCAGGTATACTGCTCGTGTTGCTTGGCGGACACATGATATATAGCTCGCTCCGGGGGGATGCGGTTCAATCATTCGATCACCGCTCTACATGGGGACTGACGGTGCTGGCACTCAGCGTGAGCATCGATTCCTTCTCGGTAGGCATTACGCTGGGCATGTTCGCAGCAAGCATCTGGCTTACCGTTTTGCTATTCGGTTTTTTTGGCGGTTGTATGTCGGTGCTTGGCTTGATGCTCGGCCGCAAAGTAAGCGGCAATCTCGGTGAATACGGCGAGGCTTGCGGCGGCGCGATTTTGTTTGTGTTCGGCATATTGTTTATTTTCTAAAATATAAGAAAGTATAAATCAGGACTTTATACGTTGCTTATATTTCACCGCACACCGTTTTTCGATGAGCCTGCTTCCAGACGGGCTCCAGAAAAGACGTAGCGAAACGAGCTTTTGCCGCCAAGGACGGCACAGAACCGAGCTGTTCATTAACACAGCTAGCGGTTCGTGCGTAGCGACAGCCGTTTACGCTTGAAAGCTGCGTTTTGACACGGAAGAAAAAGGAGTTGGCAGTGTGAAACGTATACTATTCATATGTACAGGCAATACTTGCCGGTCGCCGATGGCGGAGGCGATGCTGCGCCGGATGGCTTCAGAGAGGGGCATTACGGTAGCCGTTCGCTCGGCAGGCGTTTCTACGGTGGACGGGCTGCCGGTTTCTGCTCATGCAATCGAGACCCTGCGGCGGCGGGAAATTGATCATAAGAGCTCATCGCGGGCAATAACGGGTGAAGCGGTAAAGTGGGCCGATATTATTTTGACGATGACTTCCAGCCACAAACGGGGACTGCTGCAATGGTTTCCGGAAGCGGTAGATAAGACGTACACACTGAAGGAGTTCGCCTATCAGGATGCGCGTACGCTCGCGGATATCGAAGAGCTGGAGCAGCTCTACACGGAGCTGCATATGAAGCAGGCGCTGGGCCAGCAGCTGTCGTCCGGTGAGCGGAATAGGCTTTTAGAGCTGGAGCGGCGTATCCCAAGCTTCGATATTGTTGATCCTTTCGGAGGTTCGTTGTCTATCTACGACAGCTGCGCCAAAGAAATCGAGGATGCGCTTACGCGGCTGCTGGACAAGCTGACGAGGCGATAATTCCGCATTTTCCTCTTTGGTTACGGATTGATTTTTTGCAGCGAATCGGCTATTATAAAAACAACATATGGTTTCCGATGTAACTGGCGACGGAAGTGGGCTAACCACGGTGGAGCATCGGAATATACGGCCGGTCGCCTGGGCAAAGAGCAGCATGCTAATTAGCATGTCTTGCTCTTTTTTCGTCTTTTTCCGCAAAAATAGGTATACTAGCACTGTGATGTTTCATTCCGAAGGAGGTCTTTTACGTTGAAAATTGCTATTGGTGCTGATCATGGAGGCTATAGTTTGAAGGAAGTGGTTGTGCCGTTTCTTCAAACTCTTGGTCATGAAGTTGTAGACGTGGGCTGCACATGCGACCAATCGGTTGACTATCCTGATTATGCATTGCCCGTATGCGACCTTGTTACGAGCGGCAAAGCAGATCGCGGTATTCTGATTTGCGGAACAGGTATAGGCATGTCGATTGCGGCGAATAAGGTCAGAGGCATCCGCTGCGCTCTGGTGCATGATTTGTTCTCGGCTCAAGCTACACGTGATCATAATGATACGAATGTATTGGCGCTAGGTGAACGTATTATCGGCCCGGGGGTTGCCCAAGAAATTATTCGCATCTGGATCGAAACGCCGTTCTCCAAAGGTGAGCGTCATGTCGGACGCTTGAACAAAGTGAAGCAAATTGAGGAAAAATATGCCGGACAGTCCTAATAAGGAGGTCCATGCCGATGACCAAACATGAAGCTTCACAGCCAGAACTAATTGCTGCCCAAGTTGAGACGATCGTACGTGAGCTTGCCTCGGCAGGCAGGCTCACCATGAGTCAGCTGCTTGTAATCGGTGTAAGTACTAGCGAGGTGCTGGGGCATCGGATCGGAACGGCAGGAACAATAGAGACGGCAGCGCAAATTTATGCCGGAGTGGATGCCGTCCGAAGCGAGATTGGCTTCATCCCCGCGTTCCAGTGCTGCGAGCATTTAAACCGTGCGCTCGTTATAGAGCGTGCCGCTGCAGAACGTTTCGGGCTGGAAATAGTCGGTGCCGTTCCTGTTCCGAAGGCTGGCGGCTCGATGGCTGCATACGCTTATCGGCAGCTGGAGCAGCCCTGCTTAGTGGAATCCGTACAAGCGCATGCCGGCATCGATATCGGAGATACGTTCATCGGCATGCATCTGAAGCGGGTGGCCGTACCGGTGCGTCCGTCTATTCGCAGCATTGGCGGGGCGCATGTTACGATGGCTGTCACGAGACCGAAGCTGATAGGCGGGGCCCGTGCCGTCTACGAGCTCGAGACAAGCATTGCGCCTGAGCAGTCTGCCGGTACATGCGAGTAATGGTAATAGTTACGGTGCAAAAACGTTTGGATATCACGATCTATCAAATAAATTAGACCAACCACTTTGAGGAGGAAATTTATAATGGAAAATTTGCGTAAACAAGACCCGGAAGTTCTTCAGGCGCTCGGCCTTGAGCTGCAGCGTCAACGCGACAACATCGAATTGATCGCATCGGAAAACATCGTTAGCGAAGCGGTATTGGAAGCGATGGGATCGGTTCTTACGAACAAATATGCGGAAGGCTATCCAAGCAAGCGTTATTATGGCGGCTGTGAGCATGTTGATATCGTGGAAGACATCGCCCGCAACCGTGCGAAGGAGCTGTTTGGCGCTGAGCATGCTAACGTTCAGCCGCACTCCGGCGCACAAGCGAATATGGCTGTTTACCTGGCAGCCCTACAACCAGGTGATACGGTTCTCGGTATGAACCTGGCGCACGGCGGTCACTTGACGCACGGCAGCCCGGTTAACGCATCCGGCCTGCTTTATAACTTCGTTGCATACGGCGTGCAAGAGGATTCCTTTACAATCGATTACGAGGAAGTCCGCAAGCTTGCTTTCAAACACCGTCCTCGTATGATCGTGGCTGGCGCAAGTGCTTACCCGCGCATCATCGATTTCGAGAAGCTCGGCCAAATCGCCACTGACGTAGGCGCATTGTTCATGGTAGACATGGCGCATATCGCTGGTCTTGTAGCTGCAGGCCTGCACCCGAACCCGGTGCCGTACGCGCATTTCGTAACAACGACAACGCACAAGACGCTTCGCGGACCTCGCGGCGGTATGATCCTTTGCCGTCAGCCTTGGGCGGCAGCAATCGATAAAGCGGTATTCCCTGGCTCGCAGGGCGGTCCTTTGATGCACATTATCGCAGCGAAAGCAGTCGCTTTCGGAGAAGCGCTGCAGCCGGCTTTCAAAGCATACGCTGAGCAGGTGGTGAAAAACGCGAAGGTGCTTTCCGAAGAGCTCATTTCAAAAGGCATCAACATTGTTTCCGGCGGCACAGACAACCATCTGATGTTGATCGATACCCGTAACCTGAACATTACAGGTAAAGTTGCTGAGCACGTATTGGACGAAGTCGGAATTACCGTTAACAAAAATGCGATTCCATTTGATCCTACGAGCCCGTTCGTGACGTCCGGTATCCGCGTTGGTACGCCGGCAGCAACGGCTCGCGGCATGGATGAGAAAGCAATGAAGATTATTGCTGAAGTTATCGCGCTTGTGCTGGGTAATCCGCAGGATCAGGAAGTGCTTTCGAAAGCCCGCGGTATGGTTCGTGAATTGACGGCTCAATACCCGTTGTACCCTGGAATGACTTACTAATAGCTGAATAACGGTTCTAAAGACCTTTACTGCTGATTGTTTAATCAGCCGTAAGGGTCTTTTTTTTTAACATGACCTTTTTTATTATGCATAAAAATGCAGGAGGCCGTCACGAGAAAATTCACAAATGTAAAACCTATTATGAACAATTTTTCAAATAAAAAAAGTGCTTTTAAAGTAATTTTGAAATGGCAGATTGCTGAATGTAGCGCGGGTTTTGAGGTTTTTGTTGAAAAAAAGATCATGTCAGAATACTTAACATGAGAATTTTTGGATGATTGACAGATCTTTTATGACCGTTGTATAGTGTTTTGCGTAAATTGGATGTAAATTAATCGTAAATTTCGTAGTTTTTATAATTAAAAATTCAGTATTACTCATAAATATGCATTGATGATTATTCAATAATATGCATAAATATGAATATTTATACTTTATGCCGGTTTTTATGAATTAAACTATACTTATTAAGTAAAAATTGGGAGGGTATGTTATGAAAAAGTCTATTTTCACTTATTTAACACTGCTGGTTGTGCTTACGCTGGTGCTTGCCGGCTGTACGCCGAAAGAAAACAACGCCGGCGAGCCGAACAACGCTACTAACGGCGAACAAACGGTGGCCAAAGCATTCCGCATGAACCTGCATTCCGAGCCGTCCTCTCTTGATCCTGCACTAATGGAGGACAATGTTTCGGGTACGATTGCAACTGGCATTTATGAAGGCCTGACTCGTAATGACGAGAGCGGAAAAACCGTTGAAGGCATGGCTGAGAAATGGGAAGTGTCCGAGGATGGTAAGACGTACACGTTCACGATCCGCAAGGATGCGAAATGGAGCAATGGAGACCCGGTAACGGCTAATGACTTCGAATTCTCCTGGAAGCGTTCGTTGGATCCGGCTATGGGTTCCACTTATGCCTATCAGTTTTATTACATCGTTGGCGCGCAAGATTACAACGAAGAAAAAATCGCTAATGCTGACGGCGTCGGCGTGAAAGCAATCGATGCTCAAACGCTTGAAGTAAAGCTTGTAGCGCCTACTCCTTACTTCCTGAGCCTGACATCTTTCTATACGTATTTCCCTTCGCATCAATCAGTAAAGGATAACGAGGCTTGGGCTGCGGATGCAGCTACAATTATCGGTAACGGTCCTTTTAAGATGGGTGAGTGGCAGCATAACACATCTATTAAGCTTGTTCCTAACGAGCACTACTACGCGAAAGACCAAGTGAAATTCACAAGCATCGACTTCACGATGATCGCGGATTCCGCGACGGAGCTTGCGAACTATGAGACTGACGCTCTTGATTACACAGGTAAGCCGACAGGCGAGATTCCTGCGGAACAAATCCCAGTCCTTAAAGACTCCATGAAGGATGAGTTCTACCAAAAAGGTATCGCAAGCTCGTACTACTACATGTTCAACACGGAAGAAGTTCCGTTCAACAATGTAAAGGTTCGTAAAGCACTTGCGATGGCGATCGATCGTCAAGCGATCGTTGAGAGCGTGACGATGGCGGGTGAGATTCCTTCGTTCGGTTTCGTACCTCCCGGTATTATCGGCGTAAAAGAAGATTACCGTAACGAAGTGAAGGACGATTTCTTCACGGAAAACGTGGACGAAGCGAAAAAGCTGCTTGCAGAAGGGTTGGCGGAGCTTAAACTTACCGAATTCCCTAAAGTGACATTGACATTCAACACAAGCGATGGACACAAAAAAATCGCGGAAGCGATCGTTGAAATGTGGCGTCAAAATCTTGGCATCACGGTAGAAATCGAGAATCAAGAGTTCCCTGTTTTGCTCAAAAACCGTTCGTCGATGAACTATCAAGTACAACGCGCAGGCTGGGGAGCGGACTATAACGATCCAATGACTTATATGGACATGTTCGTTACGAAGGGCGGACAGAACAGCACTGGTTTCGCATCGCCTGAATACGATGCGCTTATCAAGAAGGCTTATGCCAGCGGCGACCAACAAGAACGTATCGATGCGATGAAAGAAGCAGAGGCCATTCTGATGGATCAAATGCCGATTATGCCGATCTACTACTACAGCAACGTTTATATGCTGAAACCTGGATTCAAGAACATCTTTTTGGATTACAAAGGCGATATTGACTACACAAGAGGTTACTACGAAGCGAAATAATCGTCATTCCAGCACCTGAAGCTAGGGATATATGCGGGGTGCCGCATATATCCCTTTCTTTTAGGATTATTCAGCACGTAATGCAGGCGGTTATCGTCTTGTTTAATATGTAAGGAGGTGTCCATTGCGTTGCTAAAATACGTGTCCAAAAAGTTTCTGTCCATGATCGCTTCGCTGTTCGTGCTTGCATCGGCCACCTTTTTTCTGATGAAAATTATACCGGGTGACCCGTTCATTCGGGAGAAAGCCATTCCCGAGAAGATTAGAGAGCATCTCTTCGCCATGTACGGTCTTGATCAGCCGTTATGGAAGCAATATCTGATGTATCTGAACAACTTGCTTCATGGAGACTTAGGTATGTCTATGAAGCAGCAATATATGTCTGTAACGAGAATCATTAAAGAAAGTTTTATATATTCCTTGCAAATCGGTATTTTTGCAATAATCTTGTCCCTTGCAGTCGGTTTAATATTAGGTATTATCGCGGCGCTTAATCACCGCAAATGGCTGGACAGCGCAACGATCATTATCGCTGTACTCGGGGTCTCTATCCCTAACTTTCTAGCGGCATCCATTTTGCAATATGTGCTGGGAAGCAAGCTTCGCTTGCTGGATGTATCTGGTCTTAACGATCCAACCGATTTTATTATGCCTGTGCTCGCGCTTTCCTTCCTGCCCGCGGCGTTCATAGCGCGTCTGACGCGTTCGACCATGCTGGAGGTACTGTCCGCGGACTATATTAAGACGGCTCGTTCGAAAGGCTTGAACGGTCGAGTCATACTGGTGCGCCATGCTCTTCGTAATGCGATTTTGCCAGTAGTCACTTATATCGGTCCGATGACGGCGAATATTATTACAGGATCCGTCGTGGTAGAGCAAATCTTCGGCATAGGCGGGATCGGGAAATATTTTGTACAAAGCATTACTAACCGTGACTATACGCTCATTATGGGGCTTACCTTATTCTACGGAATTATATTGATGGCTGCACGGTTCTTAACCGATGTCGCCTACGGTTTAGTTGATCCGCGCATTAAGCTTACCAAAGGAAAGGGGGGCTAAGGGGTGGAAGATAAACAACTGACGCCGGATCAATTCGCGAAGCTTAGCAAAGACGAGAAGCAAACGGATACGATTGTCCGGGAAAGCATATCCGCATGGAAAGATGCGTGGCTGAGGCTGCGTTCCAATAAAATTGCGATGGCCGGTTTAATCATTCTCGTTATTGTAGCCATTATGTCGATCATAGGTCCGATCATTTCGGCACATGATTTTCAAACGAACCATCTGAAAGAAAAAAATCTTGGCCCTTCCGTTACCTATTGGTTCGGTACGGATGATCTTGGACGGGACTTGTTTACCCGAACGTGGATGGGGACAGGCATATCCCTGCAGGTCGGCTTATATGCCGCGCTTGCCGACCTGGTGCTTGGCGTTATTATCGGCGGAATCATGGGGTACTTCGGCGGCCGCGTGGATGAAATCCTGAACAGAATCTGTGAAATCCTCTATTCGATTCCTAACATGCTCATCATTATTCTTCTTATCGTTATCATGGAGCCCAGCATGTTCACCATCGTTCTTGCGCTAAGCATAACCGGATGGATTAGCATGGCGTGGATTGTGCGGGGACAGATTATGCAGTTGAAAAATCAGGAATATGTTATGGCTGCTCAAGCTCTCGGCGCTAACGCGGTACGTATTCTGTTTAGGCATTTGATTCCTAACGCGATGGGCCCGATAATCGTCACGCTGACGCTGACGGTGCCAAGCGCGATCTTTGCGGAAGCGTTCCTCAGCTTCTTGGGTCTGGGTGTACAGTCCCCTGCAGCATCCTTGGGTACGATGATTAACGACGCAATCAAAGCCTGGACGCTTTACCCGTGGAGAATGATTTTCCCTGCGGCAGTAATAAGCATTACGATGCTTTGTTTTAATATTTTTGGCGACGGCCTGAGAGATGCGCTTGATCCGAAAATGAAGAAGTAGGAGGTGGACAATGATGGAGAAGCTGCTTGAAGTCAATAACCTTCGTGTCAATTTCAAAGTTCACGGCGGCATTGTTAAGGCGGTGCGCGGCGTTAATTTTCATGTTAATAAAGGCGAAGCGGTGGCGATTGTAGGAGAGTCTGGCTGCGGCAAGAGTGTAACCGCGCAATCGCTTATGCGTTTGATTCCGACGCCTCCTGCGGAGACGAGCGGTTCGATCAATTTCAAAGGGAAAGAAATCCTGAAAATGTCGAACAGCGAAATGGAAGGTATCCGCGGCAAAGAGATGGGGATGATCTTTCAGGATCCAATGACATCGCTTAATCCTACGCTAACGATTGGGCGTCAGATTACGGAAGGGCTTATGAAACATCAGGGGATGTCTAGCGAGGCTGCGCGTGACCGCGCGATCGAAATGCTGACTCTCGTTGGCATTCCGAACCCCGCATCCCGCGTTAATCAATACCCGCATCAGTTTTCCGGTGGTATGCGTCAACGCGCTATGATCGCCATTGCGCTCGCGTGCAATCCGTCGCTGCTAATCGCGGACGAACCGACAACGGCGCTCGACGTTACCATCCAGGCGCAAATCATGCGCGTCATGAAAGATTTGCAGCATAAGCTGGGTACTTCTATCATTCTCATCACGCATGATTTGGGCGTTGTGGCGGATATGTGCGACCGCGTTATCGTCATGTATGCAGGTAAAGTGGTGGAAACAGGGACGAAATGGGAAATATTCAAAAATCCGAAGCATCCGTATACAAGAGGCTTGCTTCGTTCCGTGCCGCGTCTGGACCAAAAGAAGGACGAGCCTTTGGTCCCCATTTTTGGCATGCCGCCTGATTTAATTAAACCGCCGGCGGGCTGCAGCTTCTGCTCCCGCTGTGATGAAGCAATGAGAGTATGCCTAGACAATGATCCTGCACTGCTTGCGGTGGAGGGCAGCGAATCACATGCATCAGCTTGCTGGCTGGCACATCCGTATGCGAACAGGGGTGTGTCGGTATGAGTGGACCGCTAGTTGAGGTTAGCAATCTTAAAAAGTTTTTCAATCTGGGGGGAGGCAGCATACTCCAGGCTGTTAACGACATAAGCTTTTCGATAAACAGAGGCGAAACCGTTGGCGTGGTGGGCGAATCCGGCTGCGGCAAGTCGACGGCGGGCCGTACGTTAATGCGTTTGTACGAACCGACAAGCGGCGGAGTTACCTTTGACGGACAAGATATTCACAAGCTGAAGGGCTCTAAGTTAAAAGCACTGCGCCGCGATATGCAAATGATATTTCAAGATCCTTATGCTTCGCTTAATCCGCGAATGACCGTGATGGACATTATTGGAGAAGCGATCGATATTCATAAGCTGGCGGGAAGCCGCTCCGAACGTAAGAGAAAGGTGGAAGGGCTTCTTGACCTTGTCGGGCTTAATCCTGATCATGCGACGCGCTATCCCCATGAATTTTCCGGCGGTCAGCGGCAGCGGATCGGTATCGCCCGGGCGCTGGCGGTTGATCCACGCTTCATTATTGCTGACGAGCCGATCTCTGCTCTGGACGTATCGATACAAGCTCAAGTCGTAAATCTGATGCAGGATTTGCAGCGTAAAATGGGCTTAACCTACTTGTTCATTGCGCATGATTTGTCAATGGTCAAGCATATAAGCGACCGTGTGGCGGTTATGTATCTTGGTAAAATCGTCGAGCTGGCTGAGAGCAGCGAGCTTTACGCAAGTCCTGCTCACCCGTATACACGGGCGCTGCTGTCGGCCATTCCGATTCCGGATCCTGAAGTCGAAGAGTCGCGTGAACGCATCGTGTTGACTGGCGACCTTCCCAGTCCGATCAATCCGCCGACTGGCTGCCAATTCCACACGCGCTGCCCGATTGCAACGAACCAGTGCAAGGTAGACGAGCCGGCGCTGCGCGAAGTGAGGAAAGGGCATTTTGCCGCATGTCACTACGCATCTGTGTAACTGACTAGGTCGTGCCGCAGCACAAAGCTGCGGCACGGCTTTTTTTGTAATCATACTTTGCCTTTCATACATTATCCCTCTAACGCGTACTTCTCCAATTGCGATTTGAACGAAAACTGACTTTTATCCAGATAATTCCAACATAGCTTGTCAGCCGATTGGACCACGAAAGGCTCCTGTACTCGAATAGATCGTATATCACGTAAATGTGTTAATATATGGGTAAGATAAAACGATTTAGGAGGGTGCTATGCTTGAATATATTGCAATTTTTATTTTTGCGGCAGCTATCTTCATTATTGTAACGGCTATTGCGAAGTCGAAAGACAATAATCGCCGGTCATACCCGAGTGGAAGCAGCGGGCGGTCCTATGGCAGAACGAATGCTTTTGCGCCGTGGCCGGATGCGGAGATCCCTTCTGCGCTGGGCGTACCTTACGGCCATCCGGCGAGAACGGCCGCTGAACGTCTGGAGTCGGCGCTTGGCCTTGATTTTGAGAGCCGGGTGAAGGATCGGGTGTTGAAGGAATATCCGAAAATGACCGACAAGGAATGGGCTTGGACTTGGTTTGAACTGAAGCGTTATTTTCTGATGTGCGGCATTATGCGCGGCGTTCCGATGTACAGCAGACAGGTTGACGCGGTTTGGCACGAGATGCTGATGTTTACGCGGGAGTATGAGCAATTTTGTACACGCTATTGCGGTGAGATGATTCATCATGCGCCGCATGCGGCGGGCGTTCAGCCGCTGCCTGACGAGCGGGCTTGGTTTGATTGGGTATATGGCGAGCTGTTCGCGCAGGCGCCGGCCAGCGGCAGATTGTGGGGAGCGTTCTTCCGGACCCGATTGTCGGAGCAAAAGCTTGAAGAGCTTGCGGACTGGAATGAATCGCAGCTGCGGGACCGATGGTTTAATATAAAAGCAGCAGCGCATTATGCTGACCTAAGCGATACGGTCAATTATTTAATTGACCGAGCCAAATCTCAGCTTGTCGAAGCGCTGCGTAAGGAAAAGCCTATCCGTAGAGATGCTCACTCTTCCAATAGCCCCGGTTATGATCCTGCTCTCGGAGCTACAGGCATGCTTTCCGGTATGCTCATCTACCATTCGATTGCAAGTCCGGATAATTTCACGCAGCAAATGGACCAGGAGCAAAACGAAGAGGAGCGCAAAGCAAACGGGAGCGGCGATTCGACTTACGCCTGCAGCGGTTCCTCTGATGATGGAAGAGATCATTCCGGCGGAGACGAAGGCGGCTCGGGCGGGGGCTCAGGCGGCGATTCCTCTTGCGGAAGCGGCGGCGGAGACAGCGGCGGTGGCGGTTCATCCTGCGGTGGGGGCGGCTGCGGTAGCAGCTAGAGCGCATGAGATCAAATGTGTACGGCTGGCACTTCTATGAAAATGATAAGGCAGGCACCTGAGCTATGCTGGATCAATGCAGTAACTTTAGGCTTTTGTACCTCTGCGTGTGCTTTATAATGGATTTTCCAAAATAAAACACCTGTAGAACGTTCAATTTCCTCGAAAGTACCGATTTTAGCTGATTTTACTGTACGAAAGAGACTATCGATTTATTGAGAACTGTTTTGAAGTGAACGGAAGCATGCAGAGAATGTATGTGGTTTTTCGAATACATTTACAGGATCAGGGCTCAAATCGTGTTTTATGTATGAAATTTCGAACAGATTCAATTGATTCGATGGATTGCCGCACATTATGTATGATTTTTCGCATACAATTTTGTGGTCTCCAGCAGATTTTCGAAGTTATGAACAGTTAATCGATAGTCTCCGAAATCCAACATGGCACAGCTCGTGAACAAACTTCTGCTCCTATCCTGTACGGAATCTAATGTAGCCTACTAGTTCTCCTGAATGTGCGTAGGTCCAATATAGCTATCCACTATAGCTATTAAAACAACATAAGTCCTGCTATTAACCAAAAGCTTGCGCCTTCCTTCAACGGAAGGGTGAGCCTTTTTGTTAAGATGCAAAACTCAAGATGCAACAGTCAGTTTACAATGCTATAATATACGGGATTGTGTCCATGCCTACAACAACAAACGGGAGGAATATCGCTCCATGAGCAAACTAATCATTTGCGACCATCCGTTAATTCAGCATAAGCTGACTTTTATTCGGGATAAAGAGACGAATACGAAAGATTTTCGGGAATTGGTTGATGAAGTCGCTACATTAATGTCATACGAGATTACAAGGGAAATTCCGCTTGATACGATTAGGGTGCAGACGCCGGTAGCGGAAACGGATTCGAAGGTCGTATCCGGGAGAATGCTGGGGCTGGTTCCTATTTTGCGGGCCGGTCTCGGAATGGTGGACGGCATATTGAAGCTGATCCCATCCGCTAAGGTTGGTCATATCGGCCTAGCGCGCGATCATGAAACGCTCCAGCCGAAGGAATATTATATTAATTTGCCTACGGATGCTCCGAATCGGATGCTGATCGTCATCGATCCGATGCTGGCAACGGGAGGCTCGGCGATCGCGGCTATTAATTCATTGAAGCAACGGGATTGCGATCAAATTAAGCTTATGTGCCTTATCGCTGCCCCTGAGGGAGTCAAGGCGGTACAGGATGCGCATCCGGATGTCGATATTTATATCGCAGCCTTGGATGAGCGTCTGAACGAAAAAGGGTATATCGTTCCTGGCCTAGGAGACGCCGGCGACCGGATGTTCGGAACCAATTAGAGCAGAGCAGCGCGAATTTACCGCATTAGTGTGGCGATTAAGTAACCTTAAACGCGGTTATTCATCATCGGATTTCTTCGAAAGTGGTTTATCTTATAATAGGAGTGGAATGTTTTGTCTAAACTGAAAGTAATGACAATTTTCGGCACACGTCCGGAAGCGGTCAAAATGGCGCCGCTTGTGCTTGAACTGCAAAAGCGCGAGGACGAAATCGAATCGATCGTATGCGTAACAGCGCAGCATCGTCAGATGCTGGACCAAGTGCTTGATTTCTTCGAAATACAACCGAACTACGATTTGAATGTAATGAAGGACCGTCAGACGCTAACCGAGACGACTGTCCGCGTGTTGGAAGGGCTTGATCCCGTGCTTACGCAAGCGAAGCCGGACATCGTGCTCGTGCACGGCGATACGCAGACGACTTTTCTGGCAAGCTATGCATCGTTCCTGAAGCAAATTCAAGTAGGTCACGTTGAGGCGGGGCTTCGTACTTGGAATAAGCTCTCTCCGTATCCGGAGGAAATGAATCGGCAGCTTGCCGGCGTGCTCTCAGATGTGCATTTTGCCCCGACGGAATGGTCGGCGAACAATTTACGCAAAGAGAATAAGCCGGATGCTGCCATTTATGTGACTGGCAATACCGCTACTGACGTATTCCAATATACCGTGGACGAATCGTTCTCGCATCCTGTTATTGATTGGGCGAAGGGCAAGCGGATGATTTTGATGACGGCCCACCGCCGTGAAGCGCTCGGCGAGCCGCACCGCAACATTTTCCGCGCGGTTAAACGGATTGCGGACGAGCATGAGGATGTCGTCATCGTGTATGCGGTACACCCGAATCCGGCAGTAAGAGAGCCTGCTAATGAGATTCTCGGCGATCACCCGCGCATTCGGTTGATTGAACCGCTCGATGTGTTCGAATTCCACAATTTTTACCCGCATGCTTACATGATTATGACGGATTCCGGCGGATTGCAGGAGGAAGCTCCTTCGTTCGGCGTACCGACGCTCGTGCTTCGCGATACGACGGAACGTCCGGAAGGCATCGAAGCCGGCACGCTTGAGCTGGTTGGTACGGATGAGGAGCAGGTTTACAGCCGCGCACGCGCGCTGCTGAATGATACCCAGCTGTACGGCCGCATGAGCCAGGCGGCAAATCCTTATGGCGACGGACGTGCTTCGGAACGGATTGTAGACGCTATTTTGCATCATTTTGGAAGACTGGAGCAGCGTCCGGATTCGTTCACACAACGTTCATAGTTTGGCCTAAGTACAAAGCCTGCCGCGCGAATGTACAGCATACAGTAGTACTGTACGGTTTTCGCGGCTCGCAACACCATATAAATCAAGGGTTTTGCATGTTTAGTTCACTAAATGTTTGCAGTTATATCAATTGACAAACCTTACGCCGCTTCGATAAAATAAATGAGGATTGACAGGGGTATGAGCCTATGAGCAAAAAGAGCAGAAGGGACAATCCGCTGTTCGCCGCCGGACTCGTCGGCGCACTCGGAATTCAAGTCACTATTTGTATCTTATTAGGTTACTGGATCGGGTCATACTTGGACGGACGCATTGGCACCGGAAAGGGATGGACGATCGGAGGCATACTGGTTGGTCTGGCTGTCGGACTACTCTCAGCCATTCTGCTTGTTAAGAAGGTTATGGAGGAAGCCGATGGATAAAATAATGAAGACGGCAGTAAGAGCGCTTTTTTATGCGATGGCGGTTTGCCTGATTGTATGGGCTTTCCTTCCCGAATGGCGCACGGTGTCTCTCGGCCTTCTTCTGGGATTGGCAGCAAGTTCCATGAATGCGTTTTTACTGAGAAGAAGAGTGGAAATGGTCACCTTAGGAGCAGCGGGGCTGGGACCGGTAAGGCGTGGTCTGGGGCTTGGAAGCCGCATCGCGACAGTGCTGCTGGTTGCTATGCTTGCCTATCGTTTTCCTGAGAAATTCAGCATGCCGGCTGCTTTAATCGGCTGCATGGTCATGCCATTTATTCTTCTGGCAGCAGCTTATATCCACAATAAACGACAATCTTAGCGGAAAGGGGTGAAAATTTTACATGCATGAATTTCCGGTGCTGCCACTAGGGCCGCTTAATATCGAGCTATCGACTTTGATCGCGATTACGGTTTCAGTTATTGTTACGTTTCTAATAGCAAAGCTGGCTGTTCGCAACTTGTCGGTAGAAAACCCTTCTAAGATGCAAAACTTTCTGGAATGGGTCGTTGATTTCGTACATGGTCTAATCTCGAGTGCGATGCCGCTGAACCGTGTTAAACCTTTTTTATCGTTAGGTATGACGCTCATTATGTTTATCTTTATCTCGAATTTACTCGGCCTGCCTTTCGGTATCGTGACAGAAACGCATCACGCTTACGAATCGATCGGCATTACAGAGGAAATGCTGGAGGAAAAAGGTGGACATCTCGAGATCGCATGGTGGAAATCGCCGACTGCAGATATTTCGGTTACTGCCGGGTTAGCGCTTATCGTATTCGTAATCGTCCATTTCCTAGGTCTGAAGCAAAATACGAAGCACTACCTGAAGCATTATTTTCAACCGTATCCCGTTTTCTTGCCGATTAACTTAATCGAGACGATTTCCAAGCCGGTAACGCTTGCTCTCCGGTTGTTCGCGAACATATACGCGGGCGAGGTACTTATCGCGACAATTCTGATGCTGGGTTGGATCGGTACGCCGTTCCTAATCGCTTGGCAGGGATTCAGTATTTTCGTAGGGGCAATTCAGGCTTTCTTGTTCACAATGCTTACGATGGTGTATATCTCGCAAGCAGCGGTTCATGATGAGGATCATCACTAGGTTAGCGCTTTATCCCTTGGGCTAATTCAAGCTCAGGGTTTGGTTATAAACAAACAAAAAACAACAATTATCGAGGAGGATTTACAAAATGGAAATTTTGGCAGCAGCATTGGCAGTAGGTTTGGGCGCCGTAGGCGCAGGCGTAGGTAACGGTATGATCGTTAGTAAAACAGTTGAGGGTATCGCTCGTCAGCCTGAGCTTCAAGGTAAATTGCAAACAACAATGTTTATCGGTGTAGGTATCGTCGAAGTTGTGCCTATCATCGGCGTAGTTATCGGTTTCTTGGCGTTCTTCAGCGCTTAATTAAACATTCAGAATTGGCGGGGAAGGCCTAGCCCTCTTCGCCTTCGTTATGATTAAGACAATACTGTGGTGAGAAAGGAGTGGCATCTATGTCATGGCATTGGGAATCGACAGTAATAGCTATGGTTGCATTCGGCGTTTTATACTGGCTGCTAAGTAAATATGCGTTTGGCCCGTTATTTGATGTAATGGAAAAGCGCAGACAGCTTGTTCTCGAACAAATGAATACAGCTGAAAGCAGCCGCAAAGCGGCTGAGCAGCAAATGGAAGATCAGAAAGCGGCACTCCAGCAAGCTCGCAAAGAAGCATACGAAATTATCGAGCAAGCGAGAACGACAAGCTCGAAGCAAGCGGATGATATTGTCCAAACTGCGAAAACAGAAGCATCCCGTCTGAAAGATGACGCGCTCAAAGATATTGAAAGCGAGAAAAATAAAGCGATCGCAGCACTTCGTTCTGAAGTTGGCGGCATTTCTGTTAAAATCGCTTCGAAAATCATTGAAAAGCAAGTCGACGAGAAATCTCAGGAGCAGTTGGTTGATCAATACCTGAAAGAGGTAGGAAGCAAATGAGCCGCGATACGGTCGTAGCGAAGCGCTACGCTAAAGCATTGTTCGAGCTTGCTTCCGCTCAGCAAATCGTTTCGGAAGTTGAAGCTCAGCTGAAGCTAATCGTCGAGACGCTTGAACAGGATCAAGAGATTCAAAAGTTTCTTTCTTTACCGAGCATCGATTCGGAAAACAAAATTGCCGTTCTTAAAGCAGCATTCGGCGATAGAGTATCTGCCCTCGTGCTTAATACGTTACAATTGCTTGTTTCCCGCAGACGTCATCAAGCTATCGCTGATGTATATGAAGCATACACGAAGATTGCGGGAGATTCGCTGGGCCAGGCGCATGCAACGGTTTATTCCGCCAAAGCGCTGTCCGATGAGGAGCTTGCCGGTGTGGCAGCCCATTTCGGACAATTGGTAGGAAAAACTATTCTTGCTGAGCAAATTGTAGAGCCTGCCTTGCTCGGCGGCGTACAAGTACGCATCGGCGATCGTCTTTATGACGGCAGCCTGTCCGGCAAGCTGGATCGTTTACAAAAATCGTTTAAAATCTAATGCACTGTAGATAGGGGTGAACGAATTGAGTATCAGACCTGATGAAATCAGCACGCTGATTAAACAACAGATCGAACAATATAAATCCGAAATTCAAGTCGTAGACGTCGGCACCGTAATCAACGTCGGTGACGGTATCGCCCGCGTACACGGCCTTGAAAATGCGATGCAGGGCGAATTGCTCGAATTCGCTAACGGTGTTGTTGGTATGGCCTTGAACCTTGAGGAAAGCAACGTCGGTGTCGTTATCCTAGGACCTTACACAGAAATCCGTGAAGGCGACCAGGTTAAACGTACGGGCCGCATCATGGAAGTGCCTGTCGGCGAAGAGCTTCTTGGCCGCGTAGTTAATCCGCTTGGTCAACCGCTTGACGGCAAAGGACCAATCAACACAACACAAACCCGTGCGATTGAATCCCCGGCGCCAGGCGTTATCGACCGTAAATCGGTTCATGAGCCAATGCAAACGGGCATTAAAGCAATCGACGCAATGGTACCGGTAGGACGCGGACAACGTGAGCTTATCATCGGTGACCGTCAAACAGGTAAAACAGCAATCGCAATCGATGCGATCATTAACCAAAAAGGCAACGGCGTAAAATGTATTTACGTTGCGGTTGGCCAAAAGCAATCCACAGTTGCTAACGTTGTTGAAACTCTCCGCCGCCACGGCGCGCTTGAGTACACAATCGTCGTTACAGCTGGTGCTTCTGAGCCGGCTCCATTGCTCTTCCTGGCTCCTTATGCAGGCTGCTCGATGGGTGAGTACTTCATGTATAAAGGCGAGCACGTTCTCGTTATTTATGACGACTTGTCGAAACAAGCGGCAGCATACCGTGAGCTTTCGCTCTTGCTCCGCCGTCCACCGGGTCGGGAAGCTTACCCAGGTGACGTATTCTACCTGCACTCCCGTTTGCTGGAGCGTGCAGCGAAGCTTAGCGATGCAAGAGGCGGCGGTTCATTGACTGCCCTGCCATTCATCGAGACGCAAGCATCCGACGTTTCGGCATACATTCCAACGAATGTTATCTCGATCACAGACGGTCAAATCTTCCTTGAGGCAGATCTTTTCTACGCAGGTCAACGTCCGGCCGTTAACGTCGGTATCTCCGTATCCCGTGTAGGCGGTTCCGCTCAAATTAAAGCGATGAAGAAGGTAGCTGGTACGCTCCGTCTTGACCTTGCGGCTTACCGTGAGCTTCAAGCGTTCTCGCAATTCGGCTCCGACCTCGACAAATCGACGCTTGCCCGCCTTAACCGCGGTGCTCGCACGATGGAAATCCTGAAGCAAGGCGTTAACCAGCCAATGCCGGTTGAGAAGCAAGTTATCTCAATCTACTCCGCGGTTAAAGGTCATTTGGATGAGATTCCTGTTGCGGACATTCTTCGTTTCGAGAAAGAATTCCTTGCGTTCCTGGATTCGAACCATCCGGAAATCGGACAATCGATCCGCGATACGAAGGACCTTGTTGCTGACAACGAGAAAGCTCTCGTTGATGCAATCAACAAATTCAAGAAAAGCTTTGCTGTATCGGCTTAAGAATAAATAGCCAAAGCCCGTGTATTTCAATCCGGGCTTAGGCTCCTTACTCCTACCAACACCAGGCCATAAGAGCTCTGTTTATAACTTGCATTGAAGTATGGACGGAGAACGGGACTGTTGCCGGAGAGTTTACGAGCCGCTTCTTGAAGCTGAATATTACCCTTATGATCTAATCGTAAAATATTCAACTTCAACAGCGGCCGCAGGCAATAGTCCTGTTCGCAGTCCATGTCTTCAATAAGCAGCTTTAAGCAAGCTCCAAGGCAAAAAAGGCGGGTGAAACAAATGGCAAAAGGCATGCGTGATATTAAACGCGAAATCAAGAGTAAACAAAACACGAAGCAGATCACGAAAGCGATGGAGATGGTCGCGGCATCCAAGCTGAGACGCGCGCAGGAAGCTGCGCAAGCATCCCGTCCTTACGCGCATAAGCTGAAGGAAGTCGTAGCGAGCATCGCAGCCGGCACGAAGGATGTGAAGCATCCGATGCTGGAAACACGGACGATCAAGAAAACGGGTTACCTCGTTATTACATCGGATCGTGGTCTTGCGGGCGGTTACAACTCGAATATACTTCGTAAAGTAACGCAAACCATTCGCGAGAAGCATAAATCTGCTGACGAATATGTATTGTTCGTTATCGGACGCAAAGGCCGGGATTATTTCCGCCGCCGCAATATGCCGATCGTAGAGGAAGTAACCGGTTTGCCGGATGCTCCTACATTTGCGGATATCAAGTCTGTCGCATATACAGCGGTTAAGAATTTCGCTGAAGGCGCTTATGATGAGCTTTACTTGTACTATAATCAATTCGTTAACGCGATTACTCAAATACCGACAGAAACACGTTTGCTTCCACTTGAAGAAGTGGGCGGCGGTGCATCTGTTGCGTCGTATGAATATGAGCCGTCACCGGAAGGCGTACTGGAAGTATTGCTGCCTAAATATGCTGAAACGCTTATTTACAGCGCAGTTCTGGACGGCAAAGCAAGTGAGTTCGGCGCTCGTATGACTGCCATGGGAAGCGCAACGAAAAATGCGACGAAGATGATCAATCAATTGACGCTGACTTACAACCGTGCGCGACAAGCGGCGATTACACAGGAAATCTCCGAGATCGTCGCGGGGGCAAACGCTCAATCGTAACTATTCTCTGCAAAGGCTAGGAGCTTGTGATAAGCTGACCGGCGTGCAGTAACAAGAAGGAACCAGGAGGGAAAACCATGAAAAAAGGACAAGTTGTATCCGTCATGGGTCCGGTCGTAGACTTAGAGTTCGAACGCGGCAATTTGCCGGAAATTTTGAACGCTGTCAAAATCGAGCAAAAGGGCGAAGTAGGCGGCATAGATATTAATCTGACGCTTGAAGTAGCCGTTCACCTCGGTGACAATAAGGTACGTGCCGTAGCTATGAGTACGACTGACGGTCTTGTACGCGGTATGGTGGCTGTTGATACCGGCGCACCAATTACTATTCCGGTTGGAGCTCCAACGCTCGGCCGCGTATTTAACGTACTTGGCCAACCAATCGACGAAGCCGGCGTTGTTACATCGCCGATTAATCTTCCGATCCACCGTGAATCGCCTGCTTTCGACGAGTTGTCCACGCAAGCGGAAATTCTTGAAACAGGCATTAAAGTAATCGATCTTCTCGCACCATACGCAAAAGGCGGTAAAATCGGTCTTTTCGGCGGCGCGGGCGTAGGTAAAACGGTTACGATTCAAGAGCTTATTAACAACATCGCTCAAGAGCACGGCGGTATTTCCGTATTCGCAGGCGTTGGTGAGCGTACTCGTGAAGGTAATGACCTTTACCACGAGATGAAAGATTCCGGCGTACTTAGCAAAACTGCGATGGTATTCGGACAAATGAACGAGCCGCCAGGCGCACGTCAACGCGTAGCTTTGACAGGCCTGACAATGGCTGAATATTTCCGTGATGAAGAAGGTAAAGACGTGCTTCTGTTCGTCGATAACATCTTCCGTTTCACGCAAGCAGGCTCCGAGGTTTCGGCCCTTCTAGGCCGTATGCCTTCCGCGGTAGGTTACCAGCCAACGCTGGCAACTGAAATGGGTCAATTGCAAGAGCGTATCACGTCGACGAAAAAAGGTTCGGTTACTTCGATCCAAGCGATCTACGTACCTGCCGATGACTACACGGATCCAGCTCCTGCAACGACGTTTGCCCACTTGGATGCAACGACAAACCTTGAGCGTAAAATTTCCGAGATGGGTATCTTCCCTGCGGTAGATCCGCTCGCGTCTTCTTCCCGTATCCTTAGCCCTGATATTTTGGGCGACGAGCACTACAATGTAGCTCAAGGCGTTAAGAGAATTCTTCAGCGCTACAAAGAGCTTCAAGATATTATCGCGATCCTTGGTATGGACGAGTTGAGCGAAGAAGACAAATTGACCGTTGCCCGCGCACGTAAAATTCAACTCTTCTTGTCCCAACCGTTCCACGTTGCTGAACCGTTCACAGGTATCAAAGGTAAATACGTGCCTGTTAAAGAATCCGTTCGCAGCTTCAAAGAAATTCTCGAGGGCAAACATGACGACCTTCCGGAAGAAGCTTTCCGGTATGTAGGTGTGATTGAAGAGGCCGTGGAGAAAGCCAAAGCGCTGCAATAGCGAAAGGCGGGAGGAATCCACATGAGTACCTTTTTGGTAGAAATCGTAACTCCTGAGCGTAAAGTATACGCGGAGACTGCGAACATGGTTAGTGTAACGGGTGTTGAGGGTGAGCTTGGCATTTTACCAAACCACATTCCGCTTGTGACGCCGCTTCGTATTGCTCCCGTTATCATCAAACGCGACGGTAAAGTTGATGTTTTGGCGGTAAGCGGAGGCTTCATCGAAGTACGCAAGGATAAGATCGTTATTCTTGCTGAAAGCGCGGAGCTTGCGACCGACATTAACGCAGAGCGTGCGGAAGCCGCTAAACAGCGTGCCGAGCAGCGTCTTGCTGCAAAGCGTGACGAGGTTGATTACCGCCGTGCAGAGCTGTCTCTGCAGCGTGCTATGAACCGTCTGAACGTAAGACAAAAATAAGTTTATTAATCAAGCACCGCTCACGCCTTTATGGCGTGGGAGGTGTTTTTTTATTTAAACCATACATATTGTGTTATTTTATCTAACACTAATGTTCTTGTTTCGGGACATTTTCGACGTAATTTAGCTATATGTTTCTTTTTTCGCCGAAAGTTCTAATATTTTGAATGATTTCCCTATATTCATATGTTAATATAGTTAACATTAGATACCAAAGTTTGGGCAGGGGTGAGCCGTATGTTTGATTGGTTAGGTGCGAAGGTAGGATTTCCGCTCTGGATTTCATGGCAATTGAACAAGGATTTGAAGGCGGATGTGGAGCAAAGCTTCGAGGGCATTGCGGAGACGCGCAAGGAGCTGCTTACTTCATGGGCGACGGATTATTGGAATCATATGGGCCGCTTAGGCGAACAATTGACAGCGTTGCTCGAACAAGATCAAAAGTCTTCTGCTTCCTCTGTTCACACACAACTTGAAAGATTATTTGAAAGAACGTATGCACGAGCAATTGACATGACAGAGCTATTCTTTCTAGATACGCACCAAACCGTCGTTAGCTCTACCTCCGCAGCACACATTGGAGCTACATACGATTCGAGCAGCTGCTTACAGGCAGGACTTACTTATTCGAATCAAAAAGGCAGGCTGCAGCCTTGTTTATTCGGGCCCTACAGCGATCCGATTACGCTGAAGCTAGGAGCCCGTTCCTCATCCTTTCACGACAAAATGACGCTGTTGTTCATTCTTCCTCTGATGGCGGGCGGTGAATTTGCCGGAACGTTATGCGGCCGGGTGCCTAACGATGTATTGGGCGATTTGATTCAGCGGGAGTCGGGCCACGTATATCCGGATTCCGGCGATAACTATTTGTTTATGGCAAAAGCCGGCTTGAATACGCAAATTGAACCTGGAACCGCATTGTCACGCAGCCGGTTTGAGGACCGCACCTTCACACATGGTGAAAACCTGAAGGACGGCGTAAGGACAGATTGGGGCACCGTGTCCATAAAAGAGCATACGGAGCTCGAAATCATATTCACCGATCCAGCCACCGGACAATTGCATCCCGGTGTAGCTAATACGATCCGTAATGGAAGCAACTTGTTTGTCCAGTTTCCCGGCTACTCCGATTATCGGCATATTTCCGTTATCGGCAAGGGTGTTACCTTACAACTGCCGCATTGTCCGGATAAATGGGGCATGATGTGCGAGGGCGATTTGGAGGAAGTATACCGCATTCGAAGCATCGGCTGGAGACAGCGTAAGCTGCAGCTCATATCGGTGCTCAGCTTAAGCATTTTGACTGTGCTGCTCGTCATATTCCTAGCGATGAATGCCTCTCCTTGGGTGACAGCGGCAGCGGCAGGCGCCTTTCATTTGTTATTCGGCTTGTTGTTCAGCGGAGTATTCCAGAGGAAGGAATCGAAGCGCGTCGTTCAGCATTTGCGTAAAATAAACGGCTTTATCCGCATTAACGCTGAAGGAAAAGGCGATTTGACGCAGCGTCTGGCGCTTACCGATTTTGATAACGATGAATCAAAGGAATTAGCCAAATGGATCAACAATATGATCGATTCCTTGGAAGGCATTATGCTTCAGGTGAAGCTTGCTTCCGCCGATGTACTATCCAGCCAGCATGTGTTGAATGAATCGGCGGCTGTAACCGCTGCATCAACGGAACGGGTCAGCGGCAAAGTAAATGACATGATCGGAAGCATAAGGCTGCAATTAAAGGATATCGACATGGCAAAGGATGCGGCAGGCGATATGCGTTCGACGCTGCGGCTGATCGAGGAGCAAGCAGCGGAGCAAATAGCGGTAGCGAAAACAGAAGTCGACCGGATCGGAGATAAAATGCACCATATCTCGGCGAAGGTCGGAGAAACGAATGAGACCATCCATAAATTTATGCAGACGGTACAGGAAATTCAAGGTGTTCTCCAGGTCATTGAACAAATATCCTCACAGACCAATTTGCTGGCGCTTAACGCTTCTATAGAGGCAGCCCGAGTCGGCGAGCAGGGCAGAGGCTTTGCCGTTGTTGCGGCAGAAATTCGCAAGCTGGCCGAAATGACGAAAAAGTCGACCGAAGAGGTTCATGTTATTACCCGGCACATTTATGATGAGGCCAAGCAAGCGTATGCCTCTATGGATGAAGGAACGCGCGTCGTTGAGGAAGGCAACCAGCTTGTCGCGGCTGCAGCAAGCACGCTTGCTGCAGCACATGCCGAAGATCTTCGCAAAACGCAGGTGGTTGACGAGGTTGTACAGCTGATGGAGAGAATTGCGTTAGTGAGCAGGGAAAACCGCAAGGTTTCCTCTGATGTGGAAGGGAAAGTAAACGAGTTAATCGGCGAAATGACGAATGTGCGGCAAACGTCGCAAAGCGTAGAGTCGATTACGACGCTGCTTCAGCAGCTTGTCGGACAGTTTAAGCTTACCGATTCCAGAATTAGATAGAGTGATCTAATAGAGCCGCAGGAAAACCGTCATGAAACGGACCTGTGGCTCTTTTGCGTACATAATTATGCCATGGAAGAGTTATCCTAAGACGGATAACTATGTCCAAACGGAAAGGAGAGGGGTATATGTTTCGATCCTATATGCGAGGCAAAGGACGCGGCAGCAAGAAAGCTGACAAAAGGTCTGTGAAAGCGGAGAAGCATGAGGAGCAGGCGCTAGGTAATTTTACGGGGCAGCCCCTTTCCGTCTCATTGCAACAAAATATAGACAGGATCAATTTTGAGGTTGGCGGGAGCCAAGATATTATTTTACGGAGGCTGAAGCTGACGGACGCCGGAAATACAGAAGCGCTGGTCGTTTATATACAATGTATGGTTGAAGAAGAAAGGTTAAATAATTTTGTTATTCGACCGCTGCAGAGGAAAAGGTTTTCAAACGAATCGAAGATTCAGCCAAGTGAGTTTCTAGAAGTGGTAAAGAGCAGTCTGTTGTTAACGGGAATCGTTATGGAAATAAACGACTGGAAGATGCTGTTTCAAAAACTGTTTTTGGGTTATTCGATCATTATGATCGATGGTGCGGCAAATGCGATTGCAGCAAATGTTATTGGCGGACCAAAGCGCGGTGTTGAAGAGCCAAAAACCGAGATGGCTATTAGAGGTCCGAGAGAGGGCTTCACAGAATCGATTCGTTCAAATTCGGCATTGATCCGTAGAAAGATTCGCAGTCCTAAGTTATGGTTGGAGCAGTTGACGATAGGTGAAATTTCCCAAACGCCAGTCTGTATGATGTACATTAAGGGATTGGCCGATGAAAATGTGCTTAAGGATTTGCGGGAAAGATTAGAAGCTATCCAAATTGACGGGATATTGGAATCCGGATACATTGAAGAGCTGATTTCGGATCAAATATGGTCGCCGTTTCCTACCGTGATGTATAACGAGCGTCCCGACGTTATAGCAAGCAATTTACTTGAAGGTCGAATCGCAATACTTGTGGATGGAACCCCATTTGTCCTGATTGTGCCAGCGGTATTAAATATGTTCTTCCAGGCGGCAGAAGATTATTACCAAAGCTTTGATATTTCGACTTTTTTGCGAATGCTCCGCTTTGTTTCTTTCTTGATCGCATTGCTGATGCCTTCCATATACGTCGCGATAGTCCACTATCACCAGGAAATGATACCGACGCAGCTGCTGCTCAAGCTGGCTGCCCAGCGGGAAGGCGTTCCTTTCCCCGCTTATTTGGAAGCTTTCATTATGGAGCTTGTATTTGAAATATTGCGGGAAGCCGTTGTTCGAATGCCGACTGCAGCAGGTAATACGATCTCCATAGTCGGAGGTTTGGTTATCGGACAGTCTGTCGTTGAAGCAGGCATCGTATCGCCGGCAGTCGTCATTGTCGTTTCCTTTACGGCAATTGCCAGCTTCGTATCGCCTGCTTACAGCCTTGGAATAGCTGCGAGGCTGCTTCGGTTTTTTTTGCTGCTGGCCGCATCCACGCTCGGCTTTTATGGAATCGGGCTAGTCGTATTGCTGCTGCTGCTTCATCTTAGTAATTTAAGGTCATTCGGCATGCCGTATATTAAACCGTTTGCTCCGTTATATTTGAAGGATCTGAGGGATACGCTGGTGCGGGCACCGCTCTGGATGTTGCGGCAACGTCCGCAAAAGCTAGCCGAGAAAAATCAAGTAAGGCAGCAAATAAAGACAGAACCCCGGAAGGAGCCGGAGCAATGAGCGGCATAAAGTCACGTATGCGGCTGCCTGAAATAAAGAAAATGGGGAGAAAAGCTATTTTTTTATGGGCCGTATGTATGCTGATGCTGTTAAGCGGATGCTGGGATTTACGCTATCTGGACAAGCTTGGAGTCGTACTCGCGATGGGTGTGGATGATGACCCGTCAGGCAAGCAGAAGCTGCGGTTGACGGTGCAGGTCGTCTTGCCGCAAAACGTTGCCGCTGAAAGCAAGGGCGGAACAGGAGGGACGCCCGTAACGACTTTTACAGAAACGGGTGATACGATATTCGAAGCCATACGCAAAATGAGTGCAAAAACATCGAGAAGACTCTTTTTCTCGCATACGCAAATGTTAATTATCGGAGAAAAGATGGCACGTAAGGGCGGAATTATCCCGCTTGTCGATTTAATTGAAAGAAATCCTGACATTCGAACCGATATTTCGGTTGTGGTTACACGCGGCGTTCGAGCCGAGCGGCTGCTGCAAATGACGACGCAGATGGAATCGATTCCGGTCAATCAATTCCATGAAATGATTGATGTCAATCAGGAAGCCTATGCGATGAACTATGCGGTATTGGTTAAGGATTTGACGAAGCTGACAGGGAAAGGGAAGCAGCAGGCGGTTCTTCCTTCCTTTCGGATAGTGGGCGATAAAGCTGCAGGAAAATCAGTCGATAATGTGAAAACGATTCCCGCTGAAGCGATTCCCGCATTGAGTACGATGGCCGTATTTCGCGACGGGAAGCTTGTTGATTATTTGAAGCCGAAGGAATCAAGGGGACTCGCTTGGCTGCAAAATAAAGTAAAAAGCACCGTCATAAAGCTAGCTTGTCCAGAGTCAAAAGGAAACTTAATTGTAGAGGTTCATGAAGCATCGATCCAGTATAAAATCAAACAAAGTAAAGATGGCATGCCTGTTGTACAGGCGAAGCTCGAGGTAACAGGCAGCATCCAAGAAATTATGTGTCCGGGCATTGATGTGATGGATGAGCAGGTGCTGAATGAGATAGAGGAGCTTACGAGTCAAGCGGTGAAGAAAGAGGCGGAAGAAACGATTCGAAAAATGCAAAAGAAATGGCGGGTGGATGCGCTTGGATGGGGGAAAGAGGTCTACCTTCAACAGCCGGAGGTTTGGAAGCGAATAGAAAAAGACTGGGAGACTGTATTTCCAGAGGTGCAGCATGAAGTTGTCTGCAAAACGAAAATTTCTGGATCGGGTGTACGTGGTGAATCTATCGTGAAATGAGTGATCAATATGCTGGCTATAATTATTATGACGATGCTTGCCGCAGCGACAGCGACGGTCATATGGATCCGCAACGGAGCAAAGCAGCTCTTCCGGGAAAGGGGATGGGCACTGTTCATTTTGCTGACAGGAACCTTGCTTGCTATAGGATTACTGCTCCGCTTGCCGGTTCCGAATCCAACAGACTGGATTATGACTATTTTCTCGCCGGTATATAAGCCCATTGTCGGCTGGGTTGAGAAGGGACTGTAATCAAAATGAGTAAATTTGCCGGGATGAACAATGCGCAAATTACGTCAAGTCAATGCGCAAAGCTTTTATTTCTGTTTGCGCTGGGGAGCGCGGTGCTTATTCTTCCAACAGCCATAACGGCCATTGCCAAGCAGGATGCGTGGTTATCGGTGCTGCTGGTCGGACCATTCAATTATTTCATATTGATCGTCTTCTTGGCGCTTGCTGACCGCTTTCCGAATATGTCTCTTGCACAATACGCGGAAAAGGTGCTTGGCGTTTGGGCGGGTAAAGTACTCACGTTAACGTACTTGCTGTTATTTCTATTGCTTAGCGCGCTTGTATTGCGAAATATTTCTGATTTTATAGGTCTCTCCGTACTGCCGCGAACACCCGTATGGTTTGTGGATGTGACCTTTATGATTGTTGTAATATACGGCGTTTTCCTCGGGATCGAGACGATCGCCCGGACTGGCGAAATATTGTTTGGATGGGTAATGTTCGTCTTTATTATTATTCTTGTATCGTTGTTTAATCAATTTGATTTTCATAACTTGGAGCCTTTTCTATATGAGGGAATTGTAAGGCCGCTCAAAGGCATATATCCGGTATTGGGGTTTCCAATCGGTGAATTTGTGTTTATCACAATGATATTTCCGCTTGTGAGCAAGCAGGATCGCGCTAAGCTGCGAAAGTCACTGAAGCTGTCCGTTCTATTACTTGTATCAACAAGTGTTCTTCTAATTGTTTTTTTGATTGGCGTAATGGGCGCTGAAGAGGTAAGCAGAAGTCCTTTTTCCGTATATGATTTGGCCAAAAATATTAATATCGAGGAAATCCTGGTCCGCGTTGAAATTTTGGTCGCAATGGTATGGGTCGGAACTGTATTTATAAAGCTTGCTTTGTGCGTATATGCATTGACCGTCCTAACGGCACAAATGCTTAAGCTGTCCACTTACCGGCCGCTGGTTGTACCCTATGCTTTTGTTATCGTGCCGCTCTCGATACTGGCGTATCGTAACGTTGCACATGCTAAAGAGTTTGCGACTGGAGTGTGGACGGTATACAGCTTATTTCAGGGATTTGTTCTGCCGCTATTGCTGCTTGTCATTGCAGCGATTACTGGAAAACGGGACAGCAGCGATGGAAGCTTTCCCGAGGTGAAGAGATCGGACGGCGGTCATACGGAGGATGGTAACCCGACTGAAGGAGCCGCGGATTTAGAGGGCAAGGAGCCGTCACGGGCTTAACTCCATCATAGACTATGGTGGAAGCATTTGTTATAATTGTGAGGAAAAATTGACAAGCGGCAACGGTCCATACCAAACCTATTGACGGAGGCGATCATGTGGAAAACTACGCCAATAACTATGTCGTCGTGGCTATTTTTATCGTGCTGGGCATCCTGCTGCCGGTTGTTGCACTGACTGTCGGCCGTCTGCTGCGACCGAATAAGCCGACCGAGCTGAAGCAAACGACCTATGAAAGCGGCAATGAGCCGGTTGGCGAAGGACAGGTCCGTTTTAACATCCGCTATTACTTGTTTGCGTTAATGTTCGTCATTTTTGATGTCGAAACCGTTTTCTTATATCCTTGGGCCGTCGCATATAATAAGCTCGGCCTTTTTGTGCTCGTTGAAATGATTATTTTTGCGGGAATGCTGCTTATTGGTCTTCTATATGCCTGGAAGAAGAAGGTGCTGAAATGGAATTCAGTTTAGAGTCGATTTCGCTTGAGGAACGCAAAGAGCTGGAGCGCAACGTGTTCATGGGAACACTTGAGCAATTGAAAGCTTGGGCCAGGAGCAATTCGTTATGGCCGCTGACGTTCGGTCTGGCTTGCTGTGCGATAGAAATGATGGGAACGGGAGCGTCGCATTACGATCTCGACCGCTTCGGCGTTATGTTCCGCACTTCTCCGCGGCAATCCGATGTAATGATCGTTGCAGGTACGGTAACTAAGAAGATGGGTCCACTGCTGCGCCGTTTGTACGATCAAATGCCTGAACCGAAATGGGTTATTGCGATGGGCTCGTGCGCAACTGCCGGCGGACCGTACATCAAATCGTACGCCGTCATTAAGGGCGTCGATCAGATCGTGCCTGTTGATGTGTATATTCCCGGCTGTCCTCCTAATCCGGTTGCACTTATCTATGGCATTAACAAACTGCAGGAGAAGATCCGCTACGAAGCGAAGACCGGAAAGCGGGTGACCGGCCGATGAGCGAGGAGCAGAAGAATAAGGAGAAAGCGCTTACGGATAGTGAGGGAGCATCTCCGGTTGATCCTGAGCGCGAGGCGAAGCTGAAGGCGGCGGCGGAAGCGCGCGCTGCCCGGGCGGCAGCGAAGGAGAAGGCAGACGCCGAGGCGGCGGAAGCGGCTCCGCCAGAGCCGAAGCCCCCGTCTCCGAAGCAGCCTGAGCTGGATGCGATCGTTGCGTTGATCAGGCAGCAGGCAGCTGACGACGCGGTAGAGGATGCTTATGTGAATGAATTAAACGGAGATATGCCGACCGTTATCGTAAAAAATGATCATTGGCGCAGCGTTTCGCAGCTGCTTAAGCACAATGAACAGCTGCAATTTAATTATTTGCGCAATGTATCCGGCGTCGATTACGAGTCGCATATGGAAGTCGTTTATCATATGGTTTCGCTTGGCAGTAAACGGGAAGCGGCGATTAAGGTGAAGACGGAGCGGGACGGAGCATCCGTCTATTCCGCGACACCGGTCTGGGCGACCGCTAATTGGAACGAACGAGAAATTTTCGATTTGCTCGGCATCGATTTTCCCGGGCACCCTGATATGCGCCGTATTATGATGCCGGACGATTGGGTCGGCCATCCACTGCGCAAAGATTATGAACCGTTAGACTCGGAGGTGTAAGCAGCCCTTGATCCGTACAGAAGAACTGCTCTTAAATGTAGGTCCTCAGCATCCAAGCACACACGGTGTATTTCGAATCGTCGTCAAGCTTGATGGGGAAGTCATTACCGAAGCGACGCCGGTCATGGGTTATTTGCATCGGGGCACCGAGAAAATAGCGGAAAACTTAAATTTTACACAAATTATTCCTTATACGGACCGTATGGATTATGTCTCCGCAATGACTAACAATTATGTGCTCGTGCATGCGGTCGAAACGATGATGGGTCTCGAAGTTCCGCTGCGTGCCGAATTTCTTCGGCTCATTGTCATGGAGCTGCAGCGTGTGGCGAGCCACCTCGTCTGGTGGGGGACATATCTGCTCGATATCGGGGCGATGAGTCCGTTTCTGTACGCGTTCCGCGACAGGGAGATCATAATCGATTTGTTCAACGAGTTGTGCGGTGCGCGGTTAACCTACAACTACATGCGGGTTGGCGGCGTGAAATGGGACGCTCCGCCGGGCTGGATGGATAAGGTGCGCGACTTTATTCCGTATATGGAGAAGAAGCTGGAGGAATACGATAAGCTCGTCAGCGGCAATGAAATATTTCTCGCGCGCATTAAGGGAATCGGAAAGTACGATGCGGCAACAGCGATTGATTACGGCTTGTCGGGCGCAAACCTCCGCTGCACCGGCGTGGACTGGGATCTGCGCAAAGCAGAGCCGTACAGCTTGTACAGCCAGTTCGAGTTCGATGTTCCGCTGGGACAAAATGGCGATTGCTACGACCGGTATCGCATCCGGCTGGAGGAAATACGCCAGAGCCTCCGTATACTGAAGCAAGCGGTTCCGCAGTTTCCCGAAGACGGAGAAACG
Source organism: Paenibacillus prosopidis (assembly GCF_003337375.1). Taxonomy (GTDB): domain Bacteria; phylum Bacillota; class Bacilli; order Paenibacillales; family Paenibacillaceae; genus Pristimantibacillus; species Pristimantibacillus prosopidis. The sequence continues at coordinate 116,258 of NZ_QPJD01000011.1, read as the reverse complement.
ATGGGCAAAGTGCCGCGTGTGATCCGGCCGCCTGCCGGCGAGACGTACGTCCGTATAGAATCGCCGCGGGGAGAGATTGGCTGCCATATTGTATCCAAAGGGAAAGCGGAGCCGTACCGGCTCAAGTTTCGGCGTCCGTCATTCGTTAATCTGCAGATATTACCGAAGCTGCTCGTCGGAGAAACGATGACGAACCTCATTACGATACTGGGCGGCGTTGATATCGTCGTCGGGGAGGTCGATTGCTGATGCCGCCTTGGCTGAATGAATCGCTCACATGGGGCAATGCGCTTGTGCTGTTTCTGTGGGCGGTCGTATTCCTGTTCATCGTGCTCGGGTTCGTTACGTATGCGATTTATTTCGAGCGGAAAGTGATCGGCTGGATGCAGCAGCGCGTCGGTCCGAACCGGGTCGGCCCGCTCGGTCTGTTCCAGACGGTTGCGGATATTTTCAAACTGCTGATTAAGGAAGATACGATACCGAGCAAGGCTGACCGGCTGCTGTTTATTATTGCGCCGGCGCTCGCTTATATACCCGCTTTTTCCGTTCTGGCTGTGCTGCCTTACACGCAAAATCTGTATTTTGCCGATTTAAATGTCGGGTTACTCTATTATGTTGCGTTGTCCGGCATTTCGACGCTTGGGATCGTGCTGGGCGGCTGGGCTTCAAATAACAAATATGCATTGCTTGGCGGAATGCGGTCAGCGGCTCAAATGATCAGCTATGAAGTACCGCTCGTCATATCGGTGGTCGGTGTTATTTTGCTCAGCGGCAGCTTGAATTTACGGGATATCGTGGCGGCCCAGGACGGCGGCTGGTTCTGGAACTGGAACTTCCTGCCGCAAATTATCGGCTTCGTTGTCTTTGTTATTGCGGCGGTCTCAGAGCTGAACCGTACACCGTTCGACCTTCCGGAGGCGGAATCGGAGCTTGTAGCGGGTTATCATGTTGAATACAGCGGCTTCCGGTTTGCCTTCTTCATGCTTTCAGAATACGTGTATGTATATGCTATAGCGGCATTAACGACTGTGCTTTTCCTTGGCGGCTGGCATGCGCCTGTGCCATTTCTCGATTTTGTGCCGGGTATCGTCTGGTTTCTGCTCAAGTTTGCGTTTATTGTGTTCTTCTTGTTTTGGATTCGGGCCACCTTCCCGCGCATACGCGTGGATCAGCTTATGGGACTCGGATGGAAGGTGCTGCTGCCGGTTTCTCTGCTTAACATATTTCTGACGGCTGCCTATTTAGAGCTGTTTATCAAAAGATAGCAAAGGGGAGAAGGAAATGAACGGATTGCTGAAAGGAATGGGTGTTACGCTCAAATCAATGACGGCTCCCAAAGTGACTACCTCCTATCCCGATGTGCCGTTTGTCATGCCGGACCGGTTCCGCGGCATACAGCATTTTATACCGGATTTGTGCATCGTCTGCAACCAATGCGCGCGCATCTGCCCGACTGATTGCATTACGCTGACAGGGAAGCCAAACCCTGATCCGGACAAAAAAGGAAAAGTCATCGATACGTTCGACATTAATTTTGAAATATGCATTTTATGCGACCTGTGCACCGAGGTATGTCCGACCGAAGCGATCGTGATGACCAACCATTTTGAGCTGTCGACGTTCAGCCGTGACGAGCTGTTTAAGGACGTGGAGTGGTTAACCGATAACAATACGCTCGTCCGGGAAGACAATAACAACATCGGAGCGCCGGCCAAAGGGGGCGGCAAATAATTGTTCAACATCGAATTTTCAGGCGAGTTTGCCGCTTTCTTCGTATTTTCGGCGATAATGATTTCCGGAGCGGTGCTGATGATCAGCTTGGACAAAGTCGTCCATATGGTTGTCTCGATGGCTGCGGCATTCCTGGGCTTGGCAGGCATGTTCGTGCTGCTTGAGGCGGAATTCGTCGCATTCGTGCAGGTGCTCATTTATGCAGGCGCGGTGTCGATTCTGATGATATTCGGCATTATGATGACGAAGCATCAACAGGGTGAGCGGGAGCCGGTAAAACCGCTGCATGAGACGCTTGCCGCTGTAGGCACGCTTTGCTTGTTCGGTCTGCTATTTTATGCGATCCGTTCGACTGCCTTTCCGGAGCCGCAGCCCTTTCAAGCTGCAGAGGATAATACGATGGCTATCGGCCAGCTCCTGTATACGGGTTATGTCATTCCGTTCGAGCTGCTCTCCGTCCTGCTGACGGTCGCTTTTATCGGGGCGATCGTGCTGGCGAAGAAGGAGGCGGATTAACCCTATGCTTCCATCCTATTTAACAATGGCGGCTATATTGTTCTGTATCGGACTTTATGGGGCTTTAGTGAAACGTAATGCGGTAGTCGTCCTGCTGTCGGTTGAATTAATGCTGAATGCGGTCAATTTGAACCTGGTCGCTTTCTCGAAATACGGAGTTGTTCCATCGCTGACCGGACAAATTTTCTCTTTGTTCACGATTACGGTTGCGGCAGCCGAAGCGGCAATCGGAGTTGCTATTCTGATTGCATTGTTCCGGTTGCGCGGGACGGTTAACGTCGACGAATTTGACAAGATGAGGAGGTAGCGCGGCAAATGGAAATGTACTCACAGGCTGCTTGGCTAATCCCGCTGTTCCCGCTGGCGGCGTTCCTCGTTTTGACGGCGCTCGGCCGCAGCTTTCGGAGGGCAGGCGTATTCATCGGCTCGATTGGCTCGCTCGCTGCCTTCGCGCTGTCGCTGCTTATCGTCATTGACCGGCTTGGCGCTAATGCGGTCGATTACAATTATGCTTTTGATTGGATTAGGATCGGAGATTATACACTTAGAATAGGGTTCGAAGTAACGAATCTCACTGCCATGATGCTTGTCGTCGTGACGCTCGTCAGCTTTCTGGTCAATGTATATTCCGCAGGTTATATGAAGAACGACGAGCGAATTACTGTATTCTACGGTTATGTGGCCCTGTTCACTTTCTCTATGCTCGGTCTGGTGCTCTCCGATAATTTACTGTCCCTTTATATTTTTTGGGAGCTGGTTGGCGTATGCTCGTTTCTGCTTGTCGGATTTTGGTATTCAAAGCCAAAAGCGCGGGCAGCGGCCAAGAAAGCGTTTATCGTTACACGGATCGGCGATGCCGGCCTGCTAATAGGTATATTGCTGCTGTTCTGGTACATGCCGAATCACGCACTTGATTTTACGACGATTCAAAGCGTATTCGACGGACAAACGGGAGCCATTACGACCGGCATTACAACGCTGATTGCGCTGCTTATTTTCTTAGGAGCCGTTGGCAAATCAGGCCAGTTTCCGCTGCATGTGTGGCTGCCTGACGCCATGGAGGGACCGACGCCAATCAGTGCGCTCATCCATGCGGCAACGATGGTGGCCGCGGGGGTGTTCCTAATTGCCCGGACTTACGATATTTTTCAGGATTCTGCGGCTGCTATGGAAACCGTCGCTTATGTCGGCGGCTTTACGGCTATATTCGCAGCTACTGTCGCGCTGGCGCAAAACGATATTAAACGGATTTTGGCGTATTCGACGGTCAGTCAGCTTGGATATATGATGATGGCGCTCGGTCTACACTCTTTAACGGGCGGCATTTTCCACCTGTTCACTCACGCTTTCTTTAAAGCGCTGCTCTTCCTGGGGGCAGGCAGCATTATTCACGCTGTACATACGCAAAACATTAATGAAATGGGCGGGCTGGGCTCGAAGATGCGCGTTACGGCATGGACATTCGCGATCGGAGCACTGGCGCTGTCCGGTATTCCGCCGTTCTCGGGCTTTTGGTCAAAGGATATGATTCTCACGGCGGCGCTGGAGACCAATCCGCTGTTGTTCGTAGTAGGCTTAGCGGGAGCCTTCTGTACGGCATTATACATGTCGCGCCTGTTCTTCCTTGTCTTTATGGGTAAACCAAAGTCTGCAGCTGCAGGCGCGCACGAATCACCGGCTACTATGACGTTTCCGCTTATTGTGCTTGCTGTTCTAGCCATCATCGCCGGCTTCGTAGAGACACCATGGAACGGCTGGTTCGGTTCATGGCTCAGCGGTGAGCCTGAAGACGCTCACGGCAGCGGCGTCGTCATTATCGCATCGATCGCGGTCGGCTTGCTTGGCATTTATCTAGGCTGGCTCGTCTATGGAAAAGGAAGCGTCAGCAGGACGGTTATCGCAGAACGGTTGCCATGGCTCGTTAAGCTGTTGGAGAGAAGCTACTATGTGGATGAGCTTTATGCTGCGGTCATTGTTAAACCTTTAAAGGCGATTGGCGCTGCGCTGAGTGTATTTGATGAGTATGTAGTTGGAGGCGTCGTTCGGGTTGCCGGCGCGGCAACCAGCTCGGTTGGCAGATTATCCGCCCGCCTGCAGAACGGACAGGTGCAAACCTACAGCTTAGCAGCCGTTATCGGTTTCGTTATTATAGTGGTTGCGATTGTCGGAAGGAGGTTCCTGCCATGAGCATCCTGCATGACATTCCGGTATTATCGCTTATTTTGCTGTCGCCGCTGCTGGGGCTAATCGTTGTTTTGCTTCTTCCTAAGCATCGCAGCAGCTGGTTGAAGACGGCTGCTTTCATCGCGACGCTTATACCGCTTGCCCTGTCGTTATGGCTCTATTCGGATTATGACAAGCAGCAAAGCGGCGCTCCATTCGATGAACAGCTGAACTGGGTAGAGGTTCCACTTAATAAAGAGCTGCAGAATGGTGTATCCGAATTTATGTTCAAGTTCCAGTATGCGCTTGGGATTGACGGATTATCACTACCGCTTGTACTGCTGACAGCGCTTGTGACGGCAATGGCCGCGCTTGCTGCTTTTCACGTCAAGAAACGGTGGAAGTCGTTTTTTGTATGGTTTTTGCTCTTGGAGACCGGGATGCTTGGTGTATTTCTTGCCCGTGACGTATTTTTGTTTTTTGTTTTCTTCGAAATTACGCTTATTGCGATGTATTTCTTAATCGGCATATGGGGTTACCATAACCGCGAAAGGGCGGCTAATCAGTTCCTCCTGTACAACGGGATCGGGTCCGCGATTATGCTGCTTGCCTTCGTGTTGCTCGTGAATACGGCCGGCTTCCGGATTGAGCAGATTGGGGAGCAAGCGAACTTTATTTACAGCGGCAGCTATGCCGATATCGCACGCAATATGGCTGATCCTAATGCATGGGTCAACATGTCGCCTGAGCAGTTGGATATGTTCAATCCGTTCCAGATGACGGATACGATGCAGTGGGTGCTGTTTATTATGCTGCTCGTTGCTTTCGGCATTAAGCTGCCGGTCTTTCCGTTTCACACCTGGATGCTAAAGGTGCATACGGAGGCGCCGCCTTCCGTCGTCATGATCCATTCCGGCGTCCTGCTTAAGATGGGGGCATACGGTCTGCTGCGTTTTGGCGTCATGCTCTTTCCGGAGCAGGCCAGGGATTGGGCGGTCGTGCTTGCGCTTCTTGGCGTCGTTAATATTTTGTACGGAGCGGTGCTCGCATTCAGGCAGCAGGAGTTCAAGCTCGTACTCGCTTACTCCTCGATAAGCCATATGGGAATTGTGCTGCTCGGCCTGGCAGCATTTAATGAGATCGGCCTTCAGGGAGCGGTTTTCCAGCTCGTATCGCATGGACTTATTTCTGCGCTGCTGTTCCTGATCGTCGGAAGCATGTACGAGCGGACAGGAACGACGGAGCTCTCTAAACTGGGCGGTTTGGCCAGGTCTATGCCGTTTATGAGCGGAGTGCTGCTCACGGCAGGTCTCGCATCGCTTGGCTTGCCGGGCTTATCCGGCTTCGTCGGCGAGTTTCTGTCACTGCTCGGTCTTTTTGAATCGATGAGATGGCTGACTGCGGCAGCGGTTCTGGGCGTTATTTTGACGGCGGTCTATGTCCTGCGCAGCGTGCTGAAGATCACGTTCGGCCCACAGCACGAGAAGTATAGCCCGCTTAAGGACGCGCGGCTCATTGAGGCGATTCCGATGATCGTGCTGCTCGCGTTCATTCTTCTGCTCGGCTGCTACCCGTCCGTGCTGACGGATACGGTGCAATACAGCATCGGCGGCCTGTTCGAACAATTACTTGCAACAAGGGCGGGGGGATAGACCATGTACGAAGGAGTTTCATTTATACCGCTGACATGGACGGATATGCTCTACCTTGCCCCTGAGTTTACGCTTGCAGCGGTGTTTTTACTGCTCATTGTCCTTGACCTGTTGCTGCCCAAGAGCGTGAGCCGGTTGTCCATTGGCTGGCTGACGTTTGCCGGCTTGCTCGTAACGCTGGGATTAGTCGTGTGGCGGATGCTGGATATGAATAAGGCGGGGGCGGCCGCTGACGCGGTTCATTTGCTCAGCAACAGCTACCGGATTGATGATTTTGCGAGCCTGCTGAAAATCGTATTTTTGACAGGGACGGCATTTATCGTATTACTTGCGCTCGGTTCGGTTCGGGATGATGATGCGATAACGGATAGAGCGGAATACTTCTACTTGCTGCTGCCTGCCGTTATCGGGGCGATGATGATGTCTTCCTCAGGCAATCTCGTCACGTTGTACATCGGGCTTGAGCTGCTCAGCCTTACGAGCTATGTGCTCGTTGGAATGAGACGCAAATCGTCGTTGTCGGCTGAAGCGGCATTTAAATACCTGGTGACAGGCGGCATCTCCTCGGCACTGGTACTGTTCGGGATGTCGTATCTATACGGGGTGACAGGTTCGGTTGATCTTGCTGTCATCGGAAAGGCTTTGCCGGGAGCGTTGGTTGATTTCCAAGCGCTTGTGTATGTCGGCTTCTTGTTCATGCTTGCAGGCTTCGGTATTAAGATCGCCACGGCGCCGTTTCATGCTTGGGCACCGGATGTGTATCAAGGCGCTCCTTCGCCGGTATCCGCTTTTCTCGCGGTTATTTCCAAAGGTGCTGCGCTTGCGGTCATATTTAGAATCATGTTCAACACTGTGTTGTTCGCCGTTGGTGGCGAAGACGCGAATGTATCGAACGATATTTTCTTCATCGTGCTTGTGCTTGCTGCGGCGGCTATGCTTGTCGGTACAACGACTGCGCTAAGGCAAAAGAATGTAAAACGGCTGCTCGCATTGTCGGGCGTTGCGAATGCCGGCTATATGCTTGTTCCGATCGGCCTCTCGATCACGGTCGTGCACAGCAGCAACTTCTCGGAGTTTATCTACTATTTGATCGCTTACTTATTGATGACGATCGGGGCGTTTGCGGTGCTATCGGTCGTTAGCAGGTCAGCAGGTCATGAGGAGCTGAAGGGCTTCTCAGGGATGTACTACCGCGCGCCATGGACGGCTGCTGCCATGGTCGTGTTCGTCCTGTCGCTGGCTGGCCTGCCCGTGTCCGGCGGATTTTTCGGAAAGCTGTTCATCCTGCTGGGCGCAGCTAATGCAAAGATCTACTGGCTTGCAGCCATCATCGTCGTGAGCAGCGTAATCTCCTATTACTTCTACTTCGGTCTCGTACGCCAAATGTTTATGCGAAGCGGGAGCGATGACAGTGACATTCGCGTTCCGGCAGCTACAGGTGCAGTCATATGGCTATGCGCTGCTGCAACGATTGCTCTTGGTTTATTTCCGGGACCACTTATGGAATGGATTGATGCGGTGTTCTCGATACGCAGCGATCTGATGTTTCAATAGGAGGGCGATTTAATAGGTTTATGTAAGCTAGTGAGGAGGATCTTATTCGCCATGAGTGAAGCTCGCGGATAATAGGATTTTCCTCACTATTTTTGTGTAAGACAGTGCCGTTCAGCCTATTTTTATATGATGGCATTATAAGGGATAATTGGTTTATTTAGATGGATGAAATAATAAAAATCCAACCCGAATCATTGTTCGCTCCGCAGGAAAACAAACTATTCATATCATCCTTTGTCAGACAAAGATGTTGAGTATTATTTAAGAGAAGGTTTATTCTATTAAGAAAGAAGGGCTGAAAGGAGCAGCAGATTGCCGGTTTAGTTATACGATTAGTTTAAAGAAATGAAACTAATATCCGATCGGAGAATCACTCTTGCCGAGCAGCGGTTTATAGGCCTTTTGTCCTTTTATGGATCGATGACAAGGGATATGATGTCCGCGAATCGAAATGATAGCTAGGATTAGCAAGCTGAATTAGGAACAAGCAGCTGCAAATACGATTCAAAAAGGCAGAATGCGATGAGAAATCGAAAACGGCTACGATTAGGACAAAAATTGCGACGGATGTCAAAAGAACAAGTAAGAGAACCAGTAAGCGGCTCGGATGATCTGACGTCAGCGATAAAAAATATAATAGCGCGCTTGCTCAAACGGACAAGCGCGCCATTCAAAGCGCCCGCAACGCGCATGCTCCTTCGTCGCGCGCTGCTCGCGCTATTGCTCGGGAGCGCCACCCTCGGGGGCATAGCCCCCGGAGGGCTCGCTCCCGCAGCGGCGCCTGCGGCGCTGGCGGCCGCCGCTGATGCGGCCGCAGGCGCCACCGGCGCCGATGCAGAGCAGCCGCAAAGCTGGCTGCTCAAATGGCGTGACCCCGCGCACGCGCATGAGCTGCGCGGGACTGAAGTGCTCCGCCGCCAGAATGAGGCGGCGGTAGAGCTCGTGCGTCCGGCCGATGAAGGCGCGGACGTGCAAGAGTGGCTGGCCCGGCTGCAAAGCACGCCGGGCGTTGAATATGTGCACCCGAATTATGGGGTGCATATCTTGGCTCTGCCTTCCGGAGCGGCAGAGGCCGCGCCGGAAGGCGTGCGTTCACCCACAAATGCGGCCCCAGCCGAACGCTCGTCGTTTTCGCTCCCGTCGGCCCCAGCCGAACGCTCGTCGCTGCCGCTCCCGTCGGCTCCAGCCGAACGCTCGTCGCTTTCGCTCCCGTCGGCCCCAGCCGAACGCTCGTCGCAAGGATCAGCAAAGCTGGCTGCAGCATCCACTGCAGTGCCCCACGCCAATGACCCGGAGCTGTCGAAGCAGCTCTTTCTCAGTCAAACCGGCGCGCGAATAGCATGGGAAACCGTCCGCGAGCAAACGGATTTAACGATCGCCATCATCGATACGGGGGTCGACCTCGACCATCCGGACTTGAAAGACAATCTCGTGCCGGGCGCAAATTTGGTCAAGCCGAATGAGCCGCCTGACGATGATAATGGTCACGGGACAAGCGTAGCGGGTGTTATCGCGGCTGTCGGCAACAATGGGATTGGTGTATCGGGCATCGTGTGGAATGCCAAAATAATGCCGATAAAAGCGCTCGACAACCGGGGCGACGGTACGGAGCAGGAGCTTGGCGAGGCTATTTTGTATGCGGTCCGAAGCGGTGCGCGCATCGTTGTATTGTCTGTAGGCTTGCATCGCTATTCGCCATACATGCTCGACATTGTGGAATATGCGGAAAGCAAAGGCGTGCTGCTTGTAGCGGCGGCAGGTAACGACGGCATGTCGCATGGCGCGAAAGCGGCGGTGAAATACCCTGCTGCGTATCCCACCGTTCTCGCGGTCGGGGGGGCGAAGCCGAATAATACGGTCGACCCTCGTTCAAATCCAGGCAGCGAGCTTGATCTCATCGCGCCATGGAACGTGTTTACGACCGCTGTCGGCGGTTTATATAAGAAAGAGGAAGGAACGTCGATGGCTGCACCGCAAGCTGCAGCTGCAGCTGCTTTGGTCTGGGCCCGTTATAAAGAGCTGAAGCCCTATCAAATTCGCGGGCTGCTGAGGCAAACAGCGATGGATATTGGAACTGCGGGAGCGGATAGTCAGTCCGGCTACGGCTTGCTGCGTATCGATCAGGCTGTACGTTCAGCGTTAAAGGCGGACGGCTTCGAGCCGAACGAAAGCATGGCGGCCGCCGCGCGTTTTCAGCTTAATACGCAGCTCTCAGCCGTACTTGAAGGAACGGCGGATCATGATTGGTACCGCGTCGATACGCCTTATGACGGCACGCTTACGATCCATTACGAAGGACTTGTTGCAAGCGGACAAATTGTACCCCCTGTAAGAGTGAGCCAGTTTACGAATGGTGTAGAGCGCAGCGTCAATGATACGAAGCTCGCAAGCAGGTCAATCGATTTTGATGTCAAAAAGGGTCAGCATCTTATCCATATCGAGCTCCTTAATCCGAGCGCTGATGAAGAGCTGCCTTATTTGCTTACTGCCACGTTTACAATAAAACAAGATGATTACGAAAAAAACGATAAGGCCTATGAAGCGTTCACTTTGCAGCCCCGATCGCAGTTAGTTGGCGGTACGTTTCATCAGACGGCCGACCGCGATTGGTTTGCCGTGACGTTTAAGCAGAGCGGAAAGCTCGGCCTTGCTCTCAGCACGAACACGGTCCGCATAGATCCCGGGCTTTCGATACAAAGAGCTGGTCAGCAGCTGCTTCTGTATGACGATGAGGGGGAGGGCGTAACCGAGCAATCGCCAGTCATAACTGTGACTCCGGGGAAATATTATATTCGTGTTCACAATGCAATTTCGTCTGAAGCAAGTCCCACCATTGGCTCCTATTCGCTTGCAATCGACTACATGCCGAAGTATGACGATCCCAATGAACCAAACGATAAAACGTATGAAGCTTTCATGGTTAATCCAGGCACCGAGTATGTCGGCGTGATTGGAAGCTATTCTGATATCGATTGGTATCAGTACCGTATTTCGAACCCGAGCGTAGTAAGCATGACGGTTAACGGTGTTCCGGCCGATATTGATTTGAATCTTGGAGTGTACGACAAACGTATGAAACAACTGGCGTGGGCTGATACCGGAACGGCAGGCAAGCTTAAGTCTAAGGAACAGCTGCTCCAGCCTGGCGTATATTATGTTAGGCTGACGGCAGAGGCTCCTTTTGATAAGCAATATTACCGGTTTAAAATCCAATCGGAGGAGCTTGTAGCCGGATTTCGGGATATAAAAAATCATTGGGCGGAAAACGAAATTATCGACTTAAGCAATCGAGGGATCATTAATGGAACGGGGGGCAACCGATTTGAGCCGAAGCGGGCAATTACTCGTGCCGAAGCGGTAGCGATGATCGTAAAAGCTTACAAGCCAATTCCGAATAATGGGGGCGGGTCGAAACGTTTTAGAGATATTACCGCAAGCCACTGGGCTTATGACGCGGTTGCAAAGGCCGTTCAGCAGGGATGGATCAAAGGATTCCCGGACGGCACGTTTAAGCCGGACCAGCCGATTACCAGGGCGGAGATGGCACTGATCATAGGGTATGCGGACGGGGTACGGCCGCAAATGCCGGCTGTCGATCCGTTTTACGATGTATCCAGAACGCATTGGTCTGCACCGATGCTGTTCGCAATGAAGCTTACCGGCAACATTGAGGGCGTGGAACAGGACCATTATATGCCGAAGCTTCAGGCAAGCCGCGCCGATTTCTCCATGCTGCTGCACCGCGTTATGAACCAATAAAATCGTCTAATCATTCGATAACGAATTCCGATAATTTATATATAAGCTGAGGAGGAATCATGAACGTAGACAATGAGCTCTATAACGATATTCAGAGGTATACCGGCATGACCGGATTGTTTTCCATTGTCATCGTCATCCTTAGTATTATATTTGTGTGGGTTGTGCTGCAGGAGGTGAAGTGGGAGACGTTTTTCCGCTTTCCCCGAAGCCCGAAGGCACGCCTGTTCCAAGTGCTTGTCGCGATCATTTTAGGCAATTTGTTTGCCAAGTTTATTTTGGAATATTGGGGTTATACGGTGCTTTTAAAAAGCTTTGTCGAATAACAAAAACGAAATATGTCAACAATGGGTAATACATGACGGTATGATAATGGAGCATGCTTACGAATAGGTATGTATTACGACCTATTTTTGGATTGAAAACGTATTTTTTACCCCATGATAATACCGGTTTTGTCGAAAAAAGTCATTAAATGACGAAGGAAGCCCCAGCAAAATGTGGAAGTAATTTAACGCTTGTCGATTCATGTAGATGAATGTTAAGATGGGGTTTGGGTAAAGAGTGGAATGCCAAAATATTCACGAATAGGAAATAGAAAATGCAGTTCGCGGAGGGAACCATAAGATGACCAAAATTATCGTCCGCGGAGGCCAGCGTTTGAAGGGAACGGTCCGTGTTAGCGGAGCCAAAAATGCAGTACTCCCCATTTTAGCGGCCTCATTGTTAGCGACCGAAGGAGACAGCGTCATCAGTGACGTACCCCTCCTCGACGACGTTATGACGATCCAGAAAGTGCTTGCTTCTTTAGGCGCACAATTAACCTATAACAATGAAACGATGCGTATATCGGCATCAACCATCACAACATTTGAAGCTCCATATGAGCTTATTCGCAAAATGCGGGCGTCCTTTCTCGTAATGGGACCGCTTTTGGCACGGATAGGCAGAGTCCGGATTTCGCTGCCTGGCGGCTGTGCGATCGGCACTCGACCGATTGATCAGCATTTGAAGGGCTTTGAGGCAATGGGCGCGGAAATTACGCTTGGCCAAGGGTTCATCGAAGCGAGAACTAAGACACGTCTAAAAGGTGCGAAAATATACCTGGACGTTGCAAGCGTAGGAGCCACGGAGAACATTATGATGGCAGCCGCTTTGGCCGAAGGCACAACTACGATCGAGAATGCTGCCAAAGAGCCGGAAATCGTTGATTTAGCGAATTACATCAACGCAATGGGCGGCAAGGTTCGCGGCGCAGGTACCGGCTTGATCCGTATTGAAGGTGTGGATCGGATGCATGGCGCAGCTCACAATGTGATCCCTGATCGTGTAGAAGCAGGAACGTATATGATTGCGGCTGCTATCACCGGCGGAGATGTGTTTGTGGAAGGCGCGATTGCCGATCATCTGACACCTGTCATTTCGAAGCTTCAGGAGATGGGCGTAGAAATTACGGAAAGCGACAATGGGGTTCGCGTGCGCTCAAGCGCTGTATTGAAATCGGTTGATGTTAAAACGCTGCCGCATCCGGGCTTCCCAACAGATATGCAATCACAAATGATGGCGCTCCTGCTCGTATCCGAGGGAACGAGCGTCGTTACGGAAACCGTGTTCGAGAACCGTTTTATGCATGTGGAAGAGTTTCAGAAGATGAATGCTCAAATTAAGGTCGACGGACGTACAGCAATCGTCAGCGGCGGTTTGCCGCTAACGGGAGCCAAAGTATGCGCAACCGACCTTCGGGCAGGCGCGGCACTTATTTGTGCGGCATTGCGTGCCGACGGTGAAACTGAAGTAACGGGTCTGCACCATGTGGATCGCGGTTATGTCAATATAACGGGTAAGCTCGCCTCGCTAGGTGCGATTATCCGCCGCGTAGAGACGGAAGAAGAAGACGCTGCTGCAGCGTCTGTCGCAACAACTTCGAGCAAGCTGCTAAAAGCGGGAGTTAGCGCTGCTTCATTGCCGGCACGGGATACCGTATCTGCGGTAGCCGTATCTGCCGGTGCTGCTTCTGAAGGCGATGCAGCCGCTTCCTATAAGCGCGAAAAAGAGGTTTCTGTGCTGAAGGTACAGCCGACTTGGGCTTAATACCAAACAAGCGCGTATAAGGAGCTGTTTCAAATAAGCCGAACCGGCTTATCTGAAACAGCTTCTTTTTCATTATGAATGGGGTTTGACTATTTACTGGAGTTAGCTATAATGGTTGGGACTACTGCACGATGCAAAGGGGATGCCATGGCAACGATACACGATGTCGCGAAAAAAGCGGACCTATCCGTCACGACGGTTTCCCGCGTTTTGAATAACCGGGGATATATTAGCGAAGCGACAAGAACCAAAGTATTTAGAGTGATGGAGGAGCTTAATTATCAACCGAATGAGATCGCGCGCTCCCTCCTCAGGAAGCAATCAAATGTAATCGGGCTTATTATACCGAACGTCTCTCATCCTTTTTTCAGCGAGCTTGCTAACCATATTGAAAACTACGCCTATGACCAAGGCTTCAAAATGCTTTTATGCAACTCTCAGCTCGACCCGGTGAAGGAAAAGGATTATATCGAAATGCTTAAGCGGAACCGCGTCGATGGAATCATAATGGGCAGCCACACGCTTCAAGTCGAGGAATACAAAAATTTAAGCTCGCCGATCGTTACGATTGACCGTCAAATTAGCAATGAGATTCCTTATATCTCTTCCGATAATTATACGGGCGGAAGCCTTGCGGCTAGTCTTCTGGTTGAAAAAGGCTGCACGAAAATCGCTCATATTTGCGGTAACCTGGAGCTGCAATTGCTGGCCAACAAGCGAACTGAAGCCTTTCAAACGGTCATGAAAGAAAACAAGGTGGAGCATCTTATCATTCAAACCGACATGAATGTATTTGATCAAATGCAGTACGAGGATATTATGAAACGGTTATTCGAGGAGCATCCCGATATTGACGGCATGTTTGCGACGAGCGACATTATTGCGGCATTTGCGGTGAAGCAGTGCACAGCCGCAGGCAAGCGTATTCCGGACGATGTGAAAATTATCGGCTATGACGATATTAATGCAGCTAGGTGGTTGACGCCGTCTATTACGACAATTAAGCAGCCGATTGCTGAGCTTGGCCGTAAGGCTGTAGATCTGATCATGCAGCAAATGAACGATGAGCCGTTTGAAGTCGAAAACATTCTGCCGGTGACTATCGTGGAACGATCAACGACATAGATTCAAAGTACAGAAATCCCTTGCGTGGCGCGGGGATTTTTATTTCTTTAAAATATGTCAAACGTTTAATATGTCAAACGATTGACATATGACATCAACGCATATATAATTCGATGTGAAAGCGGTTTACAAATTCTTAAAACCGCAACAATTTTCGTGAATCGGGGGCAGACAAATGAAATCTTGGAAATGGATGCAGGCACTTGTATTATCGCTTATCGTAGTTATGCTCGTAACAGCATGCGGCAAGTCAAGTGAATCAACCGAATCTGGCGGGTCCGCTGAAGGCTCGGCAGTAACGATTACGCTCCTTAATTCGAAGGGCGAAATTCAATCGCAGCTAGAAGAAGCGGCGAAAGCGTTTAAAGAGGATAATCCTAACATCACAATGGAAATCATTCCGGTGCCTGCGGGACAGTCACCATTCGAGAAAGCTTCTGCGCTATATGCTTCCGGCAACCCGGCTACGATTACGATGCTGGATACAGGAGACGTAGAGAAATTCAAGGATCGCATTCTTGATCTAAGCGGTGAAAAGTGGATGGCTGATGCGGTTGACCGCAGCACTGCACTGACAACGTTTGACGGCAAGAACTATGCATTCCCGCTAGCGATCGAAGGCTACGGCTTTATTTATAACAAAACAGTGGTTGATCAGGCGGTAGGCGGTACGTTTGATCCGGCAACGATCAACACGACTGGGGCGCTGGAAGAGCTGTTCAAAAAAATTGAGGCTTCCGGTAAAGCGCCGCTCATCGTTTCTCCTATGGATTGGTCGCTTGGGGCCCATTACCTGCCGCTTGCTTACGCGGGCCAGTCGGCGGATACAGCAGCCGTCGCACAGTTCGTTACTGATTTGAAAGCAGGTAAGGTTGATCTGGCTGGCAACATCGTCTTTAACGGACTGCTTGATACGTTTGATCTGATGGCAAAATACAACATCGATAAGGCATCTCCTTTGTCCGGTACTTATGAGAGAGGACCGGAAGTGCTCGGCAAAGGCGAGGTTGGCATCTGGTTCCAAGGCAACTGGGCTTGGCCGCAAATTAGCAGCTTTGATACGGCAAGCGGTCAATACGGCTTCCTGCCGGTACCGGTCAGCAACAATGCGGATGACTTTGGAAACACGCAAATTTCTTCCGCGGTATCCAAACGGTTGGTGCTCGACAAAGAGAAAAATACGGCAGAGCAGCAAGCGGCGGCAAAGAAATTCCTTGAGTGGATGGTTTACAGTGACAAGGGTCAAGATTTCCTTGTGAACAAAGCGAATATCATTCCAGCATTCAAGAACATTACACTTGAAGCGAAGGATCCGCTGGCGAAGTCGATTTCCGATTATATCGCGAAAGGCAAGACTCAGGATTCCATGAGCACATTGCCGGCAGATCACTGGGCGAAAGTAGGCGCTTCCATGCAAAAATATCTTGCTGGAGCAGCAGACCGTACCGTGCTTACAAAAGAAATTCAGGAATATTGGAAGTCGGTTAAGTAATCATTAGCCGCGAGACGCCGGCTTACCCCGCCAAATGACGGGGTAAGCCGATTACGCTTGATTGCTTCCTCTCCAGCAAACTATCCATGAATGCGAGGGATCATGATGATAACGGAAAAAGGGCTGTGGAATCGTTTACGACTGCGGCTGCTGTTTACCGGACCTACTTTATTTGCTTTTCTTGCCGTAATGATCGTTCCTTTCCTTTATGGCATTTATTTGACCTTTACGAACTGGGACGGCATTTCGACGACAAGCAGCCTTGTAGGATTTCAAAACTATATTTCAGTATTTCAAGATACAGTATTTTGGAAATCCTTTTTATTGACTTTAAAATACGTGTTCATTACCGTCGTGCTTATTAATGTGGTCGCTTTTCTGCTCGCATATGTGTTAACGAGCGGTTTGAAGGGCCAAAGCCTATTCCGGGCAGGCTTCTTTATTCCGAATCTGGTTGGCGGTATCGTGCTAGGCTTTGTATGGCAATTTATATTTTCAAATGTATTAGTGTATTTAGGCAAAGAAATGAGCATCCCCTTGTTCAGCGCCTCCTGGCTGGCTGACCCGGATAAATCCTTCTGGGCGATGATTATCGTTACCGTTTGGCAATATGCAGGCTACATGATGGTTATTTATGTCGCGGGCCTCATGAATGTGCCGAAGGATATTTTGGAAGCCGCGAGCATCGATGGTGCGAGCCTGCCCACAAAAATGCGCAAAATGGTGCTTCCGCTTATGGTTCCGTCCTTTATCGTTTGTATTTTTTTATCGCTGCAAAGAGGATTTATGGTCTATGATTTGAACATTTCCTTAACGAAGGGCGGACCGTTCAAGAGCACGGAGATGGTTTCCATGCACGTGTACGGGAAGGCGTTTCTGTCGAGGGATTACGGGGTAGGGCAAGCGGAAGCGTTCGTGCTGTTCCTGCTCGTGGCGATCATTACGATCGCTCAGGTGTACTTTAGCAAGAAGATGGAGGTGGAGGCGTAATGAAAAATTCGAGTTCAACTGTCGCTTGGACGAAAATCGCCGTCCTCTTCGTTTGCTTGCTGCTGTTCGTTTTCCCGTTCCTGCTTCTGCTCGTCAACTCGTTTAAAGAGAATAAAGCTATTACATCCAGCCCGCTTTCGCTTCCCGAGAGCTTCAGCATGACCAATTATTTGGACGCATTCGGTAAAATGGATTATGTCTCCGCATTTACAAATTCTATTATTATAACGGTGCTTAGCGTATTGCTCATTTCGCTTTTGGCAGCTATGACGGCTCATTATTTTGTTAGACATCAAACGAAGTTCAATCAATATACGTTCTTCTTAATGGTCGCAGCAATGATTATCCCATTCCAAGCCATTATGATTCCTCTCGTCAAAATATACGGATCCATTGGCTTTTTGGACAGCAAATGGGCCCTGATATATATGTACATCGGATTCGGCAGTCCGCTGGCTGTGTTCATTTATCACGGATTTGTGAAAAGCATCCCGGCCGAGCTTGAAGAAGCGGCGCTCATTGACGGCTGCACAAGAACGCAAACTTTTTTCCGCATCGTATTTCCGGTGCTGACGCCGACCACGGTTACGATCGCTATTTTGAACGTACTCTGGATTTGGAACGACTTCCTGCTTCCTTCCCTGGTGCTGATTGCGCCGGACGAAAGAACGCTGCCGCTCTCGACCTTTTATTTCTTCGGTACGTACACGGTTGATTACGGCCCGTTGATGGCTGGTCTTATGCTGACCATACTGCCTGTGCTAATCGTTTATTTATTCGCACAGAAATACATTATTCAAGGGGTCATGCAAGGCTCCATTAAATAACGAGTAAGGGTAGGATGCTTTATTTTGTACACACGCGAGAATGCCGACAAATTTGTTGAGAGCAGGAAATATTTGCTGAACGGGGAGTACCGTCTGCGCTACCATTTGATGAGCGAGTTTGGCTGGATGAACGATCCGAACGGCTTTGTTTATTATAACGGGGAATACCATATGTTTTATCAGCACTACCCGTACCAGCCGGTATGGGGGCCGATGCATTGGGGTCATGCGGTCAGCCGTGATTTAATCGAGTGGAAGCACTTGCCGGTGGCGTTAGCTCCGGATCAGGAATACGACCGTGACGGATGCTTCTCCGGCAGTGCGATCGAGAAGGACGGTATGCTGTATTTGATGTATACGGGGCATATCGTGACAGGGCCGGACAAGGATCTGCACTATATTCAAAATCAAAATATTGCTGTGTCCGATGACGGTGTCCATTTTCAGAAGCTGGCATGCAATCCGGTGATCCGGCCCGAGCAAATTCCGGCAGACGTCAGCCAAAAGGATTTTCGCGATCCGAAGGTGTTCGAGCGTGACGGCGTTTACTATGCCGTCTTAGGGTCGAATGACGGAATGGGCAGCGGACTTCTATTAATGTACCGGTCAGACGACTTGTTGAATTGGACGTTCGTCAATGAAATCGCACGAAGCGACGGATATATGGGGGACAACTGGGAATGTCCGGACCTCTTCGAGCTGGAGGGGCATGACGTGCTCATGTTGTCTCCACAGCGCATGCCTGCGCAAGGGGATGATTTTCAAAATCTGCACTCGACCGCCTATATGATTGGCCGTTTGGATACGGTGCAAGGCCGTTTCCTGTATGATCAGTATGAGCAAATCGACTGCGGCTTTGATTTTTACGCCCCGCAAACAACCATTGACGATAAGGGAAGACGGATCGTCATCGGCTGGATGGAGACTTGGGAGACGGAAATTCCGACGCAGCTGGGACACTATTGGGCTGGAGCGATGTCGCTTCCGCGCGAGGTCGTGATGCAGGGAGATAAATTGTTTTTCAAGCCGATAGAAGAAATGGCTAATTATCGCCATATCGGCTATGAGGCTTCCAATATTTTGCTTGATGGCGAGCGGGACTTGGGTGTAAGCGGAGACTGCTACGAGCTCGAGGTCGTTTTCCGTGCGGATCAAGCCGAGGAATTCGGTTTGAAGCTTCGCGTTTCTGGCGATGAAGAGACGGTATTATCCTATAGCGCTGCAGATGGACGGTTCCTCTTTAACCGTGACAAGGCCGGGATCGGTCTGGGCGGCGAGCGCAGGACGAAAGTCGAGCTGAAAGAAGGCCTTCTGGAGCTTAGGATATTCGTCGACAAATCATCCGTTGAAGTATTCATCCAAGGCGGCGCAAAAGTAATGACAGGCCGTATATACCCGGGTGCACAATCGCTTGGCATTAAAGCGTATGCAAAAGGCTCCTGTTCTATAGTATCCTTCAAGAAATGGGATATGCAGTAGGGTGTGCAAATGCCTATGATATCAGCGCTGCCTATGTTAGACGAGCTTTCTGAAATTTAAGCGCATTTCAACTTAATTTGAACGGCATTCCCGACATCACAATGGACGGCGTTTGCCGTTCTTTCGCGTTAATCTATTTTTTCTTTTTATGTATGTACATTCAAAACCACCACATTAAAAATGCATATATACTTTTTAGCTTCTTTGCTTCACTCTCCCCTTAGCTCAGGAAAAAACTTTGCATCATTCCTACTTATCCTCCTTCTTATCCTCCTTCTTATCTCCTTGATATCATTCTTCATATCTTCAACTTCAACTTCAACTTCAACTTCAACTTCAACTTCAACTTCAACTTCAACTTCAACCCAACCCAACCCAACCCAACCCAACCCAACCCAACCCAACCCAACCCAACCCAACCCAACCCAACCTAACCCAACCCAACCCAACCCAACCCAACCCAACCTTTTCTAACTTTAACTAACATTAACCTCATTGATATAACATTTTGTTATCGATATGCCGCAAAATTAACTTGCAAGCCGCATCAAAGTACATTTGGTTGAAGTTCTATTTGATTTAGGTATAGAAAGACATAGCTGAAGTAAAAATTCGAATGGACAATGACCTTGTTTGTAGGAGTGATTTTGACGAAAGCAGTATTCATCTAAGTAGGCTTGCGAATAAAGAGGTCCGAGTCCATGAAACGTATTGTTAATCCAGTTAAAGGCTGATTTTGCTATACGTGGTAGTACAGCTTCGCTTCGTGGAGGGTTCACAAACCTCTTGTTAATTTCTATCTGAGATAGATTTGGGCTAACGTGCGTGTAAATAAATTCACTTTCCGCTTGCTTGGACAGCCAACCACGGGGATTTTGGTGATAGTGAACGAGTTTTATTTTGAAGTAGGAGAAGTCAGACGGCTCAATAGTACGCGCTGCAATAACGGCTTGCTCTTTCTGCAGAGCGTCATAAGTTGGAATGGGTTGCTTCATATAAATTTCGAGCTTTGCTTCCACAACACCGGACAGAAGAATGCTACGATCTGAGTCTGATATGGCTTGTCGGAGTTTGTTCAGCATAATCCAGGCCGTTTTGTAGGTGACACCAATAAGTTCAGATAGCTGGACGGCATTAATGCTGTTCTCGCAAGTGGAGAGGATATACATGGTAAGCAGCCATTTTCGCAGAGGAGTTCGGCTTTTATCCATGACAGTGCCCGATGTTAATGAGGTTTGATGTTTGCAATTGCTACACTCGTAAAGTGGAAGCCTTCGAGTGCTGATTGTATAGGCAGTGGTGTGATTACAACTAGTACAGTGGAAGCCCGATGGCCATTTGAGCTTGTGAACGAGCCTGATACAATCTTTTTCTTTTGAAAAAAGTTGATTGAACCGAACAATGCTGTCCATCATGCCGCACACCACCTGATTAATTTTATATTTAAAAACAGAACATTTGTTCGTATTTTTATTTTAGCAACAATCTTGAAGAAAATCAATACTTTTATAGGGAAGGTAGGATCATTTTTAAGAAAAAGGGTGGAATAAATGAATTGAAATCAGTGGGATGAGGGGTGTTTCACTGTAGAATGCTCCTGAGCAGAAGGGATAGTGGAGCAAAGGAGTAAATAAGCAGTTACGGTACTGAGATATTGGTTCAGAGGTGCCGAATGCAGGGCTTAAACTGGGAAAGTAGCTGGGACGAGGGGAGTCCAGGTTAAGGCAGGAAAGCTTAAGTTGCGGAATATACACGTCCTGAGCTGAGGGGATAGTGAAGCAAAGGAGAGAAAAGGAGGGGAATGCGGAGCTTGATGGATAGGGTTTACACAACTGGAAATCCAATTGACGGAGAAATTTCGCGGAGATACGAGCAGTTACCGCAATTTTCAATTAAGAGGATGCCATGGAGATACTTAATTTGGTCAATGTGACCATGAATTCGATGCTTATCGGAGTTGCAGCGATATCGCCCGTCATAGGCGGCATCGGGATTATGAATATTGTGCTCGTTTCGGTAACGGAGCGGACTCGTGAAATTGGCATTCGGAAGTCGCTTGGCGCAAAGCGTCGCGACATATTGTTTCAATTTTTGGCGAGGCTGTAACGTAAGCGTTTAGGTGGATACTAGGAATACTGCTCGGCTACCCCGCCTCTATCCTTATAGAAAAGTAATGGGCACACAAACATCAGTGCCGACGGATATCGTACTTGCAGCATTGGCTTTCTCCACTATAGTCGGCGTTGTATTTGGAATTTTTCCGGCTAATAAAGCGGCGGGATTGAAGCCGGTTGAAGCGCTGCGACACGATTAATATGAAAGTTGATATACGCTTCGGCGTTCTACCCTATTATTTTCCCTCATAGAATAAACCATCAAGGCCGGAATGAGAGAGAGGTATAAACAGCTCTACGATAGGTGCTTACGGCTGTCCGGCCAGGATGGGAAGGAGTAAGCATGAAGCGAAAGATAGTAAGATTGGCAGGACGGCTGCGTCTGCTTGGGACAAGTCGTACGTGGTCTTTGTTCGGCGTCGGAGTTTTGCTAGGTGCCGCTTTAGTGTTCGTCCGATTGTCCTTAGCTGAGATTGCATCAAGCAGGGAGTCGGCGGAGCAAGCCATACTTAGGGCGAGCTCCAGCACGACCTCAAGGGAAGTTCAAGAAACGATTGCTGCAGGATCCGGTTCTTCTCTTCCGGTTCAAAAGCCTGCAGCAAGGCCTAAGCCTGTAACCGACTCTGTAAATGCGAAGGAGGCTGAAGTTCTTGATAGGGTGAGTATTCGAGTCTACTTAACGAAGGAAGAACGAATTGAAACGGTTCCGTTGGAAACCTATGTACAAGGCGTTCTCGCAGGAGAAATGCCGATAGACTTCGAGCTTGAGGCGCTGAAGGCGCAAGCCATCGCGGCGCGCACGTATATTGTTCGTAGAATTGGACTGAAGGATAGAAGCGGGATGAAGGACGAGCAGGCCGATGTGACGGATACGATCGAGCATCAGGTTTATATTCCGATTGCTGAGCTTGCACGCAAATGGACGGGCGAGGAGAAGAAGGAGAACCTCGCTAAACTGAAGCAGGCAGCAGAGGAAACGAGAGGTCTTGTCATTACGTATGATGGTGAACCGATACAAGCTGCTTTCTTCTCCACAAGCAATGGTTATACGGAAAACTCAGAGGATTACTGGGCGCAGCCGCTTCCCTATTTGCGAAGCGTGGCAAGCCCGTGGGATACCGATATTTCACCTCGTTACAAAGAAACAGTCAAGCTGACTAAGCGAGAGTTTTACTTAAAGATGGGTCTCTCTGGAAAGAATGCTGCAGCAAAGCCTGCTATTAAAGTGATTGAGAAGACAGACGGCAATCGAATCAAAACAATCAAAATAAACGGTGAAACGTTCAGTGGACGTGAAGTGCGCGAACGTCTGGACCTGGCATCCTCGCTGTTCACCTGGACGATTCAGAAGGATACTGTTACCATTACGACGTTCGGATTCGGACACGGCGTTGGCATGAGCCAGTGGGGAGCGAACGGAATGGCGCAGGAAGGCAGGAAGGCGGAAGATATTATTCGCCACTATTATACCGGCATTAAGGTAGAGCAAGCTTCGAAGCTACCAATCCAATCAGACTCTTAAAAATTACTATTCACCTCAGGTATAAACCTAGCAGATCTGGCAACAATGGCTAGTGAGGTGATATAAATGAATGATCAAAACCAAAACAAACCGAAGCAAAGACCAGAAGAAACTCCCAAAACTATTCTGGGAGAAGCGTCTGCCGCCAAATCTAGCAGTGGATGGAAGAACCTTTTTGCAAAGCGATGGGTTTCTCCAGCAATCTTCATGGCCGCGGCAGCAATTATCGTAACCTTAATGTGGATCTATCAGGGACCGGATGATCAAGCTACAACAGGAAAAACCGAATCCACTGAGGTTTCGAAAGGTGAAGAAGCAGCGACGGACGGCAAGGTTGAAGACACATTGGAAGTTGTGGCTGGCGACGAGTTAATGGAGTGGCCGGTAGCTAACAAAGAAGCGCTTCAAGTAGAGCTTGACTTCTACGATGAAAAAGCGAGCGACGCAGAACGCGAAGCGGCATTGGTTCAAGTAGGCGATACGTTCTCCCCGCATATGGGTATCGATTTTGTTGACCCAAGCGGCAAAACATTCGATGTACTAGCTGCATTGTCTGGTAAGGTAACCTACGTCGAGAAGCATCCGACGAATGGCAACACGATTGAAATAACACATGCCGGCGGTCTGGTGACCGTGTACCAAAGCGTTAGTGAAGTGCAGGTTGCCGAAGGTGATGAGGTTCGCCAAGGTACGAAGATTGCAGTGGCAGGCAGGAATGATCTCGAGCGCGATCTGGGTATCCACCTTCATTATGAAACACGCAGTAACGGCAAGGCGGTTAATCCGAACTCGCTAATCATGGAGTAGTATTAAAAGCGGTTAACGATTTTGTGAAAAAATAGGACTTTAGACATACAGGCAGGGGTCAAACCCCTGCCTGTTTTGCTTTTTTATGAAAATTTATTAGCAATAAGGCTTGTCATGCTTGGCCATAACGAATATATACCCGCACCACTCATATAATGTACCAAACTATCTCGAGTAGGGAGGCGGGAACGTGCACGATTACATCAAAGAGCGAACCATTAAAATAGGCCGCTGCATCGTTGAAACGAAGCACACGGTGCGAACGATCGCCAAAGAGTTCGGTGTTTCCAAAAGTACGGTGCACAAGGATTTAACCGAGCGGCTGCCTGAAATAAACCCCGATCTGGCCGATCAGGTTAAACACATTCTCGAGTACCACAAATCGATCAGGCACCTGAGGGGAGGAGAAGCAACCAAGATTAAATATAAGAAAACGAGTTCAAAGAAGCGTGAAGTGCTGGCAGCAGGGAAAGTGTGAAGTTTTTTCTCGAATTATAGAGGAATTTTGTCCATTTTGGCGAATAATGTACGTTAGCGGTTTCCCTGTCAAGGGGACCAATTGTACGTTAAGCAAACATTATTCGTTGGGGGACTTAAGCCTTATGTGGAGCAAGGATATCGGGATCGATCTTGGTACAGCCAATGTATCCATTCATGTTAAAGGAAGAGGTGTCGTGCTCGATGAGCCTTCAGTCGTTGCGATTGAAAGCGATTCGAAGAAAGTACTTGCCGTAGGCGAGGAAGCACATAGAATGGTTGGCCGTACGCCCGGCAATATTGTGGCGATCCGCCCTTTGCGGGACGGCGTAATCGCGGATTTTGAAATAACGGAAATTATGCTGAAGGCGTTCATTGATCGCGTAGAAGGACGGAAATGGTTTAGCCGTCCCCGTATCCTGATTTGCGCTCCGACGAATATTACATCGGTTGAGCAGAAAGCAATCCGCCAAGCGGCGGAGCGAAGCGGTGCGAAGGAAGTTTATCTTGAGGACGAACCGAAGGCTGCCGCGATTGGGGCTGGAATGGATATCTTCCAGCCCAGCGGCAATATGGTCGTAGATATTGGCGGGGGCACGACGGATGTGGCCGTTCTTTCTATGGGCGACGTTGTAACCGCCTCTTCTATTAAGGTTGCGGGGGACAAGTTCGACGATGCGATTATGAAGTTCATCAAGAATAAATATAAGCTTCTGATCGGCGAGAGAACGAGCGAGGAAATTAAGATCAGGATCGGAAGCGTATACGAGGGCGATCGTCAGGATGAAATCGATATTCGCGGCCGGGATATGGTTTCCGGCCTTCCGCTTACGGTTACGATTCGTTCGGGAGAGGTGCGCGAGGCGTTGTGGGATCCGGTTATGTCGATCGTATCCGCCGCAAAGGCCGTGCTGGAGCGCACACCGCCGGAGCTGTCCGCGGACATTATTGACCGCGGCGTTATTTTGACAGGCGGGGGCGCGCTTCTGGGCGGAATTGATGCGCTGCTGGCAGAAGAGCTGAAGGTGCCGGTGTTGATTGCTGAAGACCCTATGCACTGCGTTGTAAAAGGAACAGGCATTTTGCTCGATAATTTGGACAAGCTCGGGAAGAAGTAAAGACGGCAGCGGCCACGGCTGGACATTTGCGCGGGTAGGGAGCCTTAGGGGGGCGGAGCTGAGGCGTAAATGAGTCGAAGGTCGCATGGACAGGCTATTCAGGCAGCCTTGCTTTCAACCGATAATATATAGAGGTAAGCTCGATTGAAAGCGGCGGGGAGGTAACGGCTATGTTAAGAGGTTTATATACCGCAGCGTCGGGAATGATTTCTCAGCAGCGCAGACATGATACGGTAACGAATAATATATCCAATATAAATACGCCTGGTTATAAACAGACAAACGCGGTTACGCGGTCTTTTCCGGAAATGCTGTTGTCATTGACAGGAGCGGGACCGGAGAACGCGGCAACGCTAGGAAAATTGACTAGCGGCGTATTTGCGGAAGAAAGCTTGTCCATTCATTTGCAGGGTGATTTGACGCAGACGAACAATTCGTCTGACTTCGCGCTTATTTCAAACATCGAAGTGGACGGGATGGCCTTTGACGCATCCGGCAAAAATGTAGGACCGGACGGTGAGGTCACCTTCCAGCCGCAAGCCTTTTTTACCATTCAAGATCAAAATGGCGAGATCCGTTATACTAGGGGCGGCAAGTTTATGCTGACCGAACAAGGCTTCCTGATGACAAGCGATGGCTCGAATGTGCTTGGAACGGATGAACGTCCCATTCAATTGCCTGTCGGCGTTAGTCTTGACAGCTTAATACTAACGGATGATCAACGATTTATAGATGCGGACGGACAGGATGCCGGCGTTCAATTGCTAATCAGCCGGGTAGATAACCCGAACCAGCTTGTGCGTGAAGGAAACGGTAACTTCCGGTTTGCTGCCCAAGACGGAGAAGCTCGGGCTATCAATCCAGGCGAGCGCGTTGAAGTGCGGCAGGGCTATGTCGAACGTTCCAATGTTGACCCTGCCCAAGCGGCGGTTGATCTAATGGCAGCGCTTCGCGCATATGAAGCGAATCAGAAGGTCATACAATTTTATGATCAAACCTTAAGCAAAGCAGTTAACGATGTAGGCCGCATATAGCCACAAAAGGTTGAAGTAGAGGGGTTGCGCGAAGCTTGAACAGCTCAATGATTAATGCGATGGTATCGATGAATGGGCTTCAGCAGAAGCTTGATCTGCTTGCAGACAATATCGCGAATGTTAACACGGTAGGATATAAGCGCAAGGAAGCGACATTCGAGGATCTTCTCAATAACATTAAACGGCAGCCGGATGCGTTCAGTCAGGTGGGACGTCTGACTCCAATGAACTTTAACCAAGGCTGGGGCTCGAAGATGACGATGGTTCAGCCGAATCTGTCCCAGGGTCCCATGCAGGGAACGGATAAGGAAACGGATATTGCAATTGAGGGAAATGCGTTGTTCGAGGTTGAAGTAGGCTCTGCCGGCAATCGTGCGTATACCCGAAACGGGGCGTTTCAGTTGACGGTAGGGGCAAACGGTGATACGATTTTGGCAACGGAAGACGGATATCCCATTGTCGCGAATGTTAGAGATGCAGAAACCGGTAACGTGGTTGAAGGCAATATCGTAGTGCCGCAAGGCTATAGCCTTCGCGTTAATCCTGATGGAACGGTGCTTGGCGTCTCCTCTGCAAGAACCATTGAGCTTGGCAGCATTAAGCTGCTGCAGGCATCGCGTCCGGCGGCTTTAACTGCGGTCTCGGATAACTTATTTGTTATTGCGGACGGGATTAACGTGGGCGATGTCGTTCAAGAGATCGTACCGGATTCGGAAAATCTTATTTCGTTGCGCCAAGGCTACTTGGAGCAATCTAATGTCGAGCTGACGGACGAGATGACCGAGCTTATAAATGTGCAGCGCGCTTATCAATTGGCAGCAAGAGCATTATCATCCAGTGATACGATGATGAGTCTGGCAAACGGATTGCGTGCGTAAGGATAGGATGATGTAGATGAGTATGGCCGATGAACGAATCGAACGTGACAGGTTCGAGAGTCAAGCTGATGAAGGAAGCACCGACAGGAAGAAGCGCCGCAAACGGGCTAAAAATGTAGGGACTTCTAATAAGAAGCAACGGTCCAAAGGGGTGAAGATGCTGCTGTGGACTTTACGCAAAAGCATCGTACCGCTCATAATGATTATTATGCTTGTTACGGGACTGTATGTTGGATATGTCGTTGCCGGCAAACAGCCGGATGGCGACGTGTTTCACTGGTCCACATGGCAGCATCTATATGACTTGATTTTTGCGGAATCGTAACAGAAACAATAGAAAAAGCAGATCATGGACTTCCATCCTGATCTGCTTTTTTTCTTGCTCAGTGATGGCGATATTGAACAACGATGTTACAATATGTAAATAAAGGTTTTGTAAAAAAGGTAAGAATAAACGGCTTGGCCGGATTTTTGCATGTATGGGGAACAGCAAGAGTTTTATTTTTATGAGAGGTAGTTGTATAATAGTTGGGAACCATGGTGGGACTGTCAGCAATTAGGTGGAGGAGCGTGAACGTTTGAATCTGCCGAATCTATTAACATCATTGCGGTTTGTTTTAATTCCTGTCTACATAGCGGTTTTCGTAAATGGGCATATGATCCCTGCTTTTCTCATTATGGTAGCAGCCGGCATTACCGATGTGCTTGACGGTTATATCGCGCGCAGAAACGGTCAGGTTACAGCGGTAGGCATGATGCTGGATCCGCTTGCCGACAAGCTGATGCTCATAACGGTTATTGTATCGCTGTTGATTTCCGGTCATATTTCGTGGGCGGCTGCTGCAGCGATGTTTTTACGCGACCTGGGTATGATAGCGGGTGGATTGTTTTATCATTTCCGGGGGAAGAAGACCGTGCCTGCAAACTGGATGGGGAAGCTGACAACCGTACTGTTTTATGCAGCAATTATGCTTATTTTCTTTGAGGCGCCGCATGCTCATTCGTATTTGTGGGGCGTTATCGTATTTTCATTCATTACTTCTATTATGTACATCGTGATGTTCAAGGCGCTTAATAAGTCTGTAACGGGGACTCCGCCTGGACATTTGTGACCAAAGCTTCTGCTTATGAACAAAGAGGCTTGGCGAAGGACACTTCGGGTCCAGACAGCCAAGCCCCTTATCTTAACCTTCATAAACTGCAGTTTCATGAAGGATATATATAGTTTCACACATTTGGACATTTTTTATACCACCTAACTATTGAAAGGAGCTATTTGTAAATGTTGGATATTAATCAAATTCAAGAAATCATTCCGCACCGCCCGCCATTTTTGCTCATTGACCGTATTTTGGAGGTAGAGCCTGGCGTACGCGCTGTCGGTCTCAAAAATGTCACGATGAATGAGCCTTTCTTCGTCGGACACTTCCCAGGCTATCCGGTTATGCCGGGCGTCCTCATTGTAGAAGCGCTTGCGCAGGTTGGTTCGGTTGCGATGCTTATGGTCGAAGCAAACCGCGGGAAGCTGGGCTTTTTTGCAGGCATCGACGGCTTCCGCTTCCGCGGTCAAGTAAAGCCGGGCGATACACTAACGTTGGAGGTGGAGATCACTCGTCTTAAAGGGCCGATTGGAAAAGGACAAGCAACCGCGAAGGTTGGCGATCAGGTTGTTGCCGAAGGCGAGCTTATGTTTGCCTTGTCCGATCCTTCTTAATAGGTAGTCAAAAATAATAAATGAAAGAGGTTGTTAATTATGACTAATTCTACGAATAATGCAGTTATCGCTAAATACGAAGCATGGCTGAATGATCCGATTATCGATGCCGCAACGAAAGAAGAGCTTCGCGGTATTGCGGGACAAGAGAAGGAAATAACGGACCGGTTTTATCGTGATCTCGAATTTGGTACGGGCGGCCTGCGCGGGGTTATGGGTGCGGGAACGAACCGTTTGAACGCATATACGGTAGGGAAAGCGACGCAAGGGCTTGCTAACTGGCTGCTGTCTGGGGCAACTGCTGATGGCACTCGTCCTTCAGTAGTCATTGCTCACGATTCGCGTAACCACTCGCCGGAGTTTGCGCTTGATTCTGCGCTAGTGCTGGCAGGGAATGGCATTACAACCTATTTATTTTCCGCGCTTCGTCCAACGCCTCAGCTTTCCTATGCGGTTCGTGCGCTGAACGCTTCGAGCGGTATCGTTATTACCGCGAGTCACAATCCGCCTGAGTATAACGGGTACAAAGCATACGGCGCTGACGGCTGTCAGCTTATCCCCGAGGAAGCAGAGCAGGTTATTACGTCGATCGGTCAAGTTACGGGTTTTGATGAAGTAAAACGGATCAGCCGCGAGGAGGCTGAAGCTCAGGGGCTTCTGCGCTGGCTTGGCGAAGAGGCTGATCAGCAGTACATAGATACGGTAGTGGCTCAAAGCTTAAACGCCGACTTGCTGAAGGACGGTATCGGCGAAAAGTTCAGCGTTGTCTTCACGCCGTTGCACGGAACGGGCAACATGCCGATTCGCGAAGTATTGAAGCAGGTTGGTTTCAGCAACGTTCACATCGTACCGGAGCAGGAACAGCCGGACGGCTATTTCAGCACGGTGAAGTCGCCGAACCCTGAGGAACGCGAAGCGTTCACGCTCGCTATTCAGCTTGGGCAGCAGGTGGATGCGGATATTATTATCGGGACAGATCCCGATGCGGACCGGATGGGCGCGGTAGTTAAGAACAACGAAGGCGAGTACGTTGTACTGACGGGCAATCAATCGGGAGCATTAATGGTTCATTATGTGCTCAGCCAATTGAAAGAGCGCGGCCAACTTCCGGATAACGGTGTTGTAATCAAAACGATCGTTACGAGCGAGCTCGGAGCCGACATTGCGCGTTCATATGGCGCAGCTGTTGAGAATACGTTAACAGGCTTTAAATATATCGGGGAAAAAATGACTCAATACGAACAAACGGGTGAGCATTCCTTCCTGTTCGGGTACGAAGAGAGCTATGGCTATCTCACAGGAACGTATGCACGCGACAAGGATGCGATCGTTGCAGCGTTATTGATTTGCGAGGCTGCGGCATACTATAGCAGTCAAGGTAAAACATTGTACGATGTGCTGCAGGAGCTATATGCGAAGTTCGGCTTCTATTTGGAAGCTTTGGAATCCCGGACGCTTAAAGGCCTAGACGGCGTGCAAAAAATCGCTGCCATTATGAATGATTGGCGCCAAAACCCGCCAGTGGAGATAGGCGGCGTCAAAGTGGAGAGTGTGCTTGACTACGGCAAGGGCCATGACGGTCTGCGTCCGGAAAATGTTTTAAAATATTTGCTTGAGGACGGTTCTTGGTTCTGCTTGCGGCCTTCCGGCACTGAGCCGAAAATTAAAGTTTATTTTGGGGTCAAAGGCGAATCCAATGATACTGCAGCCGCAGCTTTGCAAACGTTAAGGACAGCCGTTATGGAACGGGTAGACCGTAGCGAATAGACCTGATAATCAACCTGTTTGGAACGGAGGAATTACGTGCTTTTACGTTGGCAGCAATGGAATCGGCGAGTAAGATTCGCGCTTTGGGTCATTACGTTGATCGGCGTCGCGGCAGCATTGCCGCTCGGCGCCGTGCGGATGGAAATGGAACAGACCTCGAAGCAAGTGGAATATATTTTTGATTACCGGGATTTGGTGGAGGTTTCAGAGCTTCAGGCCAGGCCTCAAGCGTTTCTTGCCGAGCATATGGACAAGCTGAAGGCGGCAGGCGTTACGACGTTGTCCGTTTACGAGAGCACAATGAAGGAACTGGTGCAGTCAGGCAGACTTACGTATTACAGCTCAAGAGACGCAGCGCTGCTGCAGGGAAAGTTTGAACCGGTCGGTCAAAACTTTACTTATATTTTATTTAATGGCGAGCAAGAGGAAGAGATGATCGGACCTATCGTACGCGCGGCGTTTGACCGTCTGGATGTACCGTACGGCAATTGGTCCTATGGTGGACGGAACGGCATGGTCGTTGAAATGCCGGTCGCGGAAGCGCTTATGAAAACGATGGATTTTGACCCGATGGCTCTGCAAGCGATTCATGACGCAGGCTTCCGTATTTTGCCGCGTTTCTCCGATCGTGTGCTGCCTTATGATCAGGCTGTTATGGATACGACTCTCGGAGAGCTTAAGAAGCTTGGCGTTAGCCGTATATTATTCGAAGGCGACAAGGTAAAGGGCGCTACCGATCAAGCGATGGACGGCAGCTTGGATAGCTTTGGAGAATTGCTTAATAAATATGGCATTGGCATAGCAACCATAGAAAATTTAAAAAAACCTCAGGAGGGCATAAATAAATTAGCATATATTACAAATTATAATGTTGTACGGCTGTATTCATTGTCCCCTGATGACGGCATGGAAATGACGCCAGGCGCTATTGCCGACCGTTTTCAGCTTGCGGCGAAAGACCGTAATATTAGAATGTTTTTCCTTAATGGTAAGATTGAAGGAGATACGGACACCGGGAAATTCGTTCATAACGTGGACAAGCTGATCCTAGCGATGGGCGGAGAGAACGGCGTTGCCGCTAAGCTTTCGAAGGCGGGCTTTACGTCTGGCGAGCCGAAGCCGTTTGATTATGAACAGCCGTCATGGGCAAAACCGGCCCGGGGCATCGTAGCAGTTGGAGCAATCGCGCTCATTACACTGCTAGTCGGGGCTTTTGTTCCTGGGGTTTACATTCCGGTGTTCTTATTGGGCTTGGTCGGAAGCTCAGGTTTGTATGTGCTTAACAGCTCAACGATGGAGCAGGCGCTTGCGCTGGGAGCTGCCGTCAGCGCCCCGACGCTTGCCCTTGTCTGGGTGATGAACCGGATTTATTCCCGAACCATTGGCGACCGGCGCATAGTTGGCGGAGACGATTGGGCGGTTGGCCGCAGCAAATCATCGCAGGTGCCGAATCAGCCAGGCGCTATTTCTGATAGCGGAAGCCGGATGAAATGGGTGTTCCCTGCTCATTCGATGGGACGCCGCTTCGGAATGGCGCTAAGCTGGTTTGTTGTTACGACGCTTATTTCACTTGTGGCGGTGCCGATGATTTTCGGATTGTTAAACGACATTACGTACAATCTGGTGTTGGAGCAATTCCGCGGCGTAAGTGTGCTGCATTTGGCTCCGATTGCGCTCGTAGCGGTCTATGTTCTTTTCTATAATGGACAAACATCGGTTAATAAGCTTCGCACGCTGCTGTCGCAGCCGATTACATTGACATGGATTTTGCTTGCGGCGGTCATTGGCGCGATCGGTTATTATTACTTGTCGCGTACAGGCAATGCCGGCCAAGTATCGTCTATCGAACTCGTGATCCGTAACTTCTTGGAAACAACGTTCGGCGTAAGACCCCGCTTTAAAGAGTTTTTGCTGGGGCATCCGCTGCTGCTGCTCGGCTTGTTCTTATCGCTTCGTTACCGTGCGGCGTGGCTGCTCGTTATCGCTGGTTCGCTTGGGCAGCTGACCATGGTGGATACATTCGCGCACATACACACGCCGCTTTATATTTCGATCATTCGCATTATGCTTGGTCTCGGTACAGGCATCATCATCGGATGCTTACTGATTGCAGCGTGGCAGCTTGTGGAAGGAGCATTACGTAAATGGGCACCGGCAATCATTCGCAAATTCGTCGGATAGTCATTTCCGGCTATTATGGCTTCAGCAATAGCGGCGATGAAGCGGTGCTTCGATCGATCCTGCTTGCCCTTGAAGCAGAGGGCAGCGCGCAGGGCGTACAGATACAACCGGTTGTGCTTTCGGCTGATCCGGCTTGGACAAGCCAAATGTACGGCGTAGAGTCGGTTCGCCGCATGCATCCTGGCGACTTATGGCATGCGCTGCGCGGCAGTGACGGTCTTATTAGCGGCGGGGGCAGCTTGCTGCAGGATGCGACAAGCGCGAAGACGATCCCGTATTATACGGGAGTCATGAAGCTTGCTCAGCTGCTGGGCAAGCCGACGTTCGCTTATTCGCAGGGCATCGGGCCCGTAAACCGCCGCTGGATGGATCCGATGATTCGCGATGTCATGAAGCGCAGCGCGTACGTCTCGGTGCGAGACGTTGAATCCGCTGCATTGCTAGAGCGGATCGGTGTTCCACCGGAGCGGATCGACGTTGTACCCGATCCGGTCATGGGCTTGCCGCTGCCTGCTAATGCAGCAGCGGCGGGCTTGTCCGCGCGCCGCGCGGAGGAGCCGCCGCTCGTCGGCGTCTCGCTGCGCCGCTGGCGCAGTGACGGCGCCGACCTCGCGCGCGCCGCAGAAGCGCTAGTCGCGCTGTCGAAGCGCAAGCCTGTGCGGCTGCGCTTCCTGCCGTTCCACACCCCCTCCGACACGGAATCGTCGGAGCTGGTGATGGAACGGCTGCGCGGCCGGCTCGGCGAGGGAAGCACCGCCGAGCTGGCCGCGCCCGGCGACGACCCCCAGCAAATGCTGCTGGAGGTCAGCCGGTGCGACGCTTTGTTCGGCATGCGCCTCCATGCGCTCATCTATGCCGCCAACCGAATGGTGCCGATGCTTGGCTTGTCCTACGATCCGAAGATCGATCAGTTTCTGCATCGATTGGGCATAACGGCTATCGGCACCACGGAACAGCTCGACGCGGAAGCATTCGCCGATGCGGCGTGCGCGCTGCTGGATAATCGGGATGGCTGGCAGGCTAGGCATAAGCAAGCCATCGACCTTTTAAAACAACAATCGCAAAAACCGGCGCAACAAATCGTTCAGTTATTGCGTCATACCATATCGAGGTGATTTTCCTCATGTCGAAGACATTAACAACCGTGCCGATTTATGGCATACCGTTCTCGAAGATGAATATGGACGAGACGGTCAGCTACTTAACAAAAGCAATTGAGGAAAGACGTCAGACACATGTCATTACGGCTAATCCAATTATGATTATGTCCGCGGTCGATGATCCGGGCTACAGAAAAATGATCAAGCGCGCCGACCTAATCGTGCCGGATGGGGCAGGAGTCGTATGGGCAGCGAAATACGTAGGAAACCCGGTGGCGGAACGGGTGACGGGCTTTGATCTGATGCACCGTCTCCTTCAGCAAGGGGAGTCACGCAGGTGGAAGGCCTATTTGCTTGGAACATCTCAGGAAGTCATTGAAGCGGCGGCTGAGAAGCTGCAGCTTCAGTACCCTCAGGTGCGGATCGTCGGTTACCGCAACGGATTTTTTGGACCGGATCAGGACGAGGAAGTGGTTGAAGAAATCCGGAAGGCAGCGCCCGATTTATTGTTCGTGGCACGCGGCGCGGATACGCAGGAGCCGTGGATCGTCAAGTTCAAGCAGCAGCTCGGCGTGCCGCTAATTATGGGTGTCGGCGGCAGCTTTGACGTCGTATCGGGTAAATTAAAGCGGGCGCCGATTATTTTTCAGAAGCTGCGTTTGGAATGGTTATATCGCTTGCTGCAAGAGCCAAAACGGTATAAAAGAATGCTTGTTTTGCCGAAATTCGTCGTGAAAGTGCTTCGCGACAAAGAAAACGTAACAAAACCTCGGCCTACACCGTAAAAATCCCGCTAAACCGTGAAAATCGGTTGAAAACGGGATTGGAGTTTCTTTTTCAATCGGAGTATAATTCACTTCGGTAGAAAGAAAAGGGGAGTTGCACACATGCCGGTTGGCCTGCTGTATACGATTGGATTTATTATAGCTCTTGTACTAGCGCTCGCGATGACGCCACTAGTGAAGAAGTTTGCTTTCAAGGTAGGCGCAATAGACAAACCAAACCACCGCAAAGTACATACGCGGATTATGCCGCGTCTTGGCGGTCTAGCTATTTATATTGCTTTCGTGGGAGCTTACTTCTTGCTCTCGCCGTTCATTCCTGACGGTCTGCTTCGCGCGCAGGATTCGAACATGATTAACGCGCTGCTCGTCGGCGGAACGATCATCATCATCCTTGGCGCCTTCGATGACCGCTTTGAGCTGTCGGCCAAGGTGAAGCTGCTGGGCCAGATTGCAGCCGCATGCGTTGTCGTATTCGTCTTTGACGTGAAAATCGATCTACTCAACATTCCGTTCGGCGAAACGATGCAGCCGATTGCCGGCTGGATCAGCATTCCGCTTACGATTCTATGGATCGTCGGGGTAACGAACGCCATAAACTTGATCGACGGTTTGGACGGGCTTGCTGCGGGTGTATCCGGTATCGCGATTGCAACGATCGTTGTGATGGCCTCGCTGATGGGCTTCCAGCCTGTCATCCTGCTCAGCACGCTGCTCCTCGGCGGAATTGCCGGGTTTCTCGTATTCAATTTCCATCCAGCAAAAATATTTATGGGTGACTCCGGCTCGTTGTTCCTGGGCTTCAGTCTCGCGACGCTGTCGATGCTTGGCTTCAAGCAAGTAACGATCGTCTCCTTCGTAACGCCGCTGCTCATTATCGGTGTTCCGCTTTCGGATACGTTCTTCGCCATCGTTCGCCGCTGGGTCAACAAACGTCCGATCTTCGCTCCGGACAAAGGCCATTTGCATCACCGCCTGCGCGACCTTGGCTTCAGCCACCGCCGCACCGTCCTCATCATTTGGGGAGTTGCAGCCGTATTCGGCGCACTGGCAATCGTACAATCTGCTGTCGTGCAGTCAAGCGCTGCTAACTGGATTACGTTTGCCGTTATTTGCATGCTCATGTTCTTCCTGCAAATTGGCGCAGAGGTCATCGGCATCGTAGACAAAACGCGCAGACCACTCATTAACTTCTTAAACCGCATGCGCCTTCGGCTGAAGGTAAACGCCGAATCGCGTACGAAATAATATAAAAGCTCTGGACCCCAGAAGGGTTCAGAGCTTTTTTGATATGCAGAAAAGCACAATCACCAGCCTTGAATGTAACAAAATTCCAATCCAAATCATCTGAAAAAAGGATAATAAAGCTAATGAATCTTCCCCTCCCAGCCGATAAATATCGTATAAAAATGGTTAGAGGAGGAAGTAGATTGACTAGGCCTGTTCAAAAAGCTCTAAGTATACTTGTTGCTATTGCATTGTTAATCACTATGGCACCCATTAGTCCTGCTCAGGCGGCAGGCTCAACTTTTTTTCAATTTACGGATTTCAGTACGGTTCAAGCTAGTCCGACAGTTGTAAATGCGAACATCGTCAGCCTCTCGGGTACGTTTGGCGATGTATCATCGGAATCCATTACGTATAAGGTACAACGCATGGTCAATGGCTCGCCTGTTGGCGTTCCTTCCATCGGTACTTCTAAACCGCTGACTTCCGGCAAAAACTTTGTTTTCACCGGCGTGCAGCTCTTTGACGGTCTCAATGAAATTACAGTTAGCGGCGTAAGCCTGAATGGCGGAGAGGTTTCTGCATCCAGTTACGTTTCATTTAGCAATGTACCTGTCATTACAAGCATTGAGCTTGCGGGCGGCGTGAAGCTGGTGGAAGGCAAACCGGAGATTGTTACGACCGAGGAGCCGACGATTATGGTCAAAGCAACGAATGCAAAAGAGGTTGCGATTAACGGCTCCGTTACGTTCGAAGGAATCGGCGGTACTTTTATCCACTCCGATATAACGCTATTGCCAGGTGTGAATAAGCTTGAAATCGTTTCGCGCAATGGCAGCAAGTCCTATACAGTCTACCGCGAAATCGTTTATTTCCCGGCAGGACGCCCAACGGCGCATCATGTGTATGCGAAATCTGGCGGTGCTTCGATTCAGCTAGACGGTCAGCAAGTCGTCGCGCCGTTCGTGAATCATACGCTTGAAGGCACGATAATATTGGCTAATCCCGATCCAAGTGTAACCCCGGCTCCGCCTGTTCCGGTTATTACGCTAGGCTTGAGCAAAGATAACGCCCCAGCGACTACGTATAATACTACAGTTACGCTTCTGAATGTAACGGCAACGCACAGGGAATATAAATTCGTCTCAACGACGACATCTTCTACGGCAGGTAACGGTTACTACAGCCTATCAGTAACAAGCACATACGACGGAGTAACCTCGGTTTTCCCGGTAAACTTCTCGGTACGGAGCGCAAGTTCGCCGTATATTTCCGACATTAGACAGCTTTACAGCGTAACGCCGTCCGATCAAGCTGCACAAGGGATTGTAACCTTTGAATCGGATACGAAGTTTTCCAACAACGCGACGGTCAGCCAGCTTCCTCTTTGGCTGTCAATCGATGCGAACAACTTTAATTTAGCTACTTTGAACCATACAACAACAACAGTTGGAGTAAGTGTGAATGGATTGCCAGTCAGCAGCTCGAACTATTCGATTAAAGAATTTAGGGCAGCTTCAGGCGCAATTCAGAAAAGGGTTTACCGGATAGACGCGCTGCCTCCCGGTGAAGTGAAGCTCGATTTCACCATCACGAATGGCACGGATAGCTATACAGAGTCGAGAACATTCATTAATTCGCCTATCTCATCGATCCAAGTTACAAATCTTTATGACGGGGCGATTTATTATGACGACAATCAACCGGTGAGCCGTGTTGCAGGAAAGCTCATTAATTTCAAATTGCCTGCCGATTTGAGCAGCCTAAAGCTGAGCTTGAACGGCGTTACGATTCCGATGACGCTTGCTGCGGCAGATAGCGAAGGAGTTTTAGAGGATGGCGAAGTCGACCTGACGTCCGGCGATTTCATTTTTCCTCTTGGACTTAATCTTGTATTCGGATCCAACGAAATGGTTCTATCCGGATCGGCGAACGGCGTGCTCGTATCCACGACTTTAACGCTGTATCGCTTCTCCAAGACACAACCGGCTATTACGAATATGCAGCCGGTGCCCTACAAGATTGATCCGAGGCTTGACGTGGGCAGTGAACGGTACACTTCCGATTTGGATCATCAGTTTACGAAACTGCAAACAAACAGCTTCACCACAACGCAGCAAAAAGCAGACTTGCTGTTTACGGTAGCGAATTTGGAGAATCTGATCATTAAAGTAGACGGTAAAGATTTAGCTACGGCTTCGGTTGATGCCAGCGGTGTGCTGAATTACTCTTCGCCTATATATCAAAACTATTTGTACACTGAAAACAGCGACATACTTAATAAAACATACAAGCTTCGTCTATTCGGTCTAACCTTACCGCAATCAGGACCGATGAGCATTACGATTACCGCATTGGTCGGTTCCGAAAGCATCACGCAGACGATTACCATTACGAGAGAGTTATCGCCTTACGAGTTGCTTTCGCCGAAGCTTCCGCAGGAGAAAGTTATTAACCAAAACTTCCTCAATGTTAGTATTCGCGCAGAAGGCGCTGACCGCGTGTTGATCGGTAAAGCAGAGATGACGAAGAAGGTAACGGAAGATTTGTTCCGCTATCAAGTGAAGAACCTGAAAGCCGGCACGAACAAAATCAAATTTACTGTTTTTAGGGGCACTGAGAAGATAGACGGTGAATTTTCCGTCAACTATGCGGCTGATAATACAATCGGAGCCCAATACAAAGCATCGCTTACCAGCAATGGAAAAGTATCGGCATTCAAAGGTGAACTGGCATTATCGTTCCCGAAAAACACGTTCCTGCGCTCGGCGAATTTGAATCCTGGTCAATCTATTACGAATTCCGACTTGTTCGATTCACAAGAAATTTTGTTCGGAATCGCTGATCGCAATGATGGCCGGACGGTCAAAGTATATAACGCCGTTGAGGACAATGCACAGAACGTTGCATTAGACGGAACTTTTAAGACGGTAAGTTACGACGAGATCGGCGCTGCGATGCTAAGACCGTCCGCGCATTTCGGCTTTGCCTCAAATCTGTTCTGGATCGACCCTGGTTATGTACAGGGCTCGCAACAGCAAGGCTATACGTTCTCCGAAGGCGCACAGCCTTATGTGACGAACAATTTCTTCTTTACCCGTCCTTTAACGAAATGGCTTGAGCCTTCGAATAAAGGTCAGGTTACCATTAAATACGATTCATCTATTAGAGATGTGACGGCTGCTACTTTGAGCATCTGGCGCTTCTATGATGGCCGTTGGTCAAACCTAGGTGGTAAAGTAAACACGGGCAAGAAAACCATTACGGCGGATATGGATGGCTTCGGTTATTACGTCGTCAAGACGATCCGTTACAGCTTCTCGGACGTTGTAGGCCATAACTATGCGCGTAACTCGCTTGAGCTGCTGTTCTCTCACGGTTTGATGAACTATAAGGACAACAATGAGTTTGGCGTTTATGACAACATAACACGCGGCGAATTCGCACAGCTTCTCGTGAAGATGTTCCAAATCCCGCTTGACTACGATCCGAACAATATGACGTTCGACGATGTGCGGCCAATACTAGGCTTAAGCAATCTGTGGGATTACCGTTATATTGAAACCGCAGCGAGAAAAGGGATCATACGGGGAAGCGGACCGCGGTTGTTCCAGCCGAACGAAGATTTGAGCCGCGAAGAAGCAGCCGTAATGATCGCAAGAGCCGGCAATTTGGTTAAGAATGGTGCGGAAAATTTCGACAAGGATCGCAAAGCGCTGCAGAAGCTGTTTACAGACTCGAATCTTATCGAAAACTATTCACTTGCATCCGTTCTAGCGATAACGAAAGCAAAGTATATTGAAGGTATGCCTAACACACAAACAGCCGGCAAACAGACATTCCGTTTTGATCCGGATTCACCGTTAAAACGTGCGGATGCAGCTGTTATTGCTGAGCGTGTGATGCGCAAACTCAAGTTTCTATAATATGGAAGAGCCGGGAATGGCCCGGCTCTTTTTTTTTAGGACTAGCTTCATATTAGATGTTTTATCCATGGAAAAACTTTAGCATCGACGTGTTCTATGAAAACAAGCTATACTAACAACGTGGTGAGGGGAGTACATAATTGAAAGGAAAAAAATTAAAAACTTTTTTTCAAACAGTCGCAACTTTTCCCGCAACGATGCGTTTAAATACATGACGCTCAAACAAACACGCGAAATGCTGCATTAGACCTAACCTGAATTGGAATTGAATTGGAATGAATTCTCAACTTCCTCTTTACGGTAGGGTGCGCCCATTGTATAATGTTATAGTGGTGCAGCGACTCTAGCAATTTTCTCTCTTTATTTACAAGTTTCTGCGACATGTTCTTACATAGGGTTAAGCATGACCCGCAGACATCATTATACTAAATCAATGCTCTACTCTGGGAAGGGGGTGAATCGGCTATGAGGGAAACGAGCAATTTATTTTCCAAACAAAACTCTCAACAACCGAAACAATTTAGAGGAGATGACAAAAAGGTTATGAAAAAAAGTTTATTAGCATTCGTGCTAGCATTCTCGCTAGTACTTTCCGTAGCTGTTCCAGCATTCGCAGCAACGCCTTCTGACGTTGTTGGCAAGCCGGTACAATCCGCGGTTGAGGAACTTACTGCACTAGGCGTAATCAATGGTTACGAAGATGGTACTTTCAAACCAGGAAACGACATTACTCGCGCAGAACTTGCTAAAGTAATCGTTATTGCAACTGGTAACGCAAGCAACGCTGATCTTTTGAAATCTCAAAAGCCTGTCTTCAAAGACGTTAAAGCTAACCAATGGTACACTGGCTACATCAACGTAGCTGAAGCAAAAAAATTGGTTCAAGGCTACAACGGAAAATTCCGTCCTAGCGACAAAGTTAAGTTTGAAGAAGTAGTAGCGGTATTGGTACGTGCTCTTGGTTACAAAGACGCTAACCTTTCCGGTACATGGCCTAATAACGTATTGCTGCAAGCTAACTCGCCTGAAATCAACATGTTCAAAGGTGTTGACATCACTAAAGGTGAATCTGCTAACCGTGGTGTTGTAGCTCAATTGGTATCCAACACACTTAACGCTTCTTTGGTTAAATACGATGCAGACAAAAATCTAGTTCTTGTAACTCCAGCTAAAACACTGATTGAACTAATCGGTGCAGTAACACAAGGCGTTTTTGAAAACGTAGCTCTTGAAAGCAACAATACACAAATTCGTGTTGGTGGAGCTCTACACACAGTTGCTGCAGACTTTGTTGTAACTGGCGGCAAAAAGCTTTCTGAGCTTGCTGGACGTACAGTTTCCGTAATCAAAGTTGGCGGTAAAGTAGTAGCAGTTACCGACAAACAAGATGCAGCTAAAGTTGCAACTGGTAAAAACAAAGTTGCAGCAGTAGATCTTACTGATGCTGGTACAATCACTTTGGATGGCGTAACTACTCCATTCCAAATCGCTCCTGGATTCTTCTTCATCAAAAACGGTGCACTTGTTACTGTTGCTGCTGACAAAGACATCGCTGCAGGCGCTAGCGTAACATTGATCCTGAACGCTGCTGGCAACGAAGTAAGCGCAGTAGTTGTTACTGAGTACACTGCAACTAACAAATTGTTCGTAAGCTACGATGCAAAAACATCATACCGTGCAGCTCAAATCACTCACGATGGTGGCGTTGTATCTGTAGATGAGAACACAGTTATTAAACTTGACGGCAAGGTTGCTGCTGCAACTGACCTGAAAAAAGACGATGTAATCGATGTAGTTGCTAGCGGTTCGAAAGCTGTATCCATCGAAGCGGTTCGTAAAACAGCAACTGGTAAAGTAGCTTCGACTTCCACTACTGGCGCTGACAAGTCTTATGTTGTTAACGGCACTAGCTATGTAGAAGTATCGGCTCTTAACCTTGTAATCGGTACTGAGTACAACTTCGTTCTTAACAAAGATAGCAAGATTGTTAAAGCAACTGTTGTAACAGCTGCTGAAGGCGCTCCTGCATACGGCGTTATCACTAAAGTAGTTAATAACGTAGCTGTTCTTGATGGCGTACAAGTAAATACTAAGGATAAAGTTGAATACTTCTCCTTGAAAACAAACACAAAAGAAGTAGCTTACCTGGTTGACACTTATGCAGCTGCTGATAGCGATGCTGATTTCATTGCTAAATTCTCTTATGACTCTGCTGGTAAAGTAACAGGTATCACTGTACCACAAGCATTGACTGAAGCTGGTTCTGCAGATGTTACTGAAATCTCGGCTTCTGCAATCAAAACAACTTCGGTATACAATGTAACTTCGAACACTGTTGTAGTAAATGCTCTTGACCTTGCTAACAACAACGTATCTGTCGGTGCTCTTTCCAACATCACTAAAAACGATAAAGTAGTCATCGTTAACGACAGCATCAACGCTTCGTTCATCGTATTGACTAAAGACAACGAAGCTAGCTCCGAGCTTGCTAAAGTTTCCGGTCTGTTCGTTTCGAAAACTGAGAGTGCAACAGCTTCTGGTACTACTTACAGCGTTAAACTGAATGTTGCTGGCGAAGAGAAAACTTATGTTGTTTCTAACGCTGCTTTCGGTACTGCAGTTACTGCTAAACAACTAGTAACTCTTACTGATTCCGCTCCTGCAACACTTGGTTATGAGACACTTGCAACAGTAGCTACTGCTGCTGACCAAGTTAGCGATGTAAACACTACTACAAAAACATTCAAAATCGCTACAGTTGATCACGTAGCAACTGCTAACACGCAATACTATGTAATCGATAAAGACGGTAACGTGTCCGTAGCTGGTTTCGATGCAGTATCTTTCGCTGCAACTGGTACTGCTGGTACACACTACACAGTAGCTTTCACAACAACTGGAACTGTTGTTGGTGGCGGATTTGCTGAAGTAGGAGCTATCGTTATCACACAACTTCCGTAATAGAAGTTGAACAAGTAAGAGAAGAGCCACCGGGTAACCGGTGGCTCTTTTTTTGTTCATACGCAGTTCATAATAAAAGGTTATAGTTTAATTAATAATTATAACGTTTTATTAGTTAGGATAGGAGGTTAACTAAGTTTTGAAAACCTGTTTGAAATGTTTAAAAAACAATTGGTTTTCAAGCGAAACAAAAACATTATTTATACCGTCTAAATATGAAACGCTAAAAATTAGGAGTGATTATTACCATGCGAGACAGCTTTAGAAAAGCATCTATATTTGTAT
Organism: Paenibacillus prosopidis; assembly: GCF_003337375.1. Classification (GTDB taxonomy): domain Bacteria; phylum Bacillota; class Bacilli; order Paenibacillales; family Paenibacillaceae; genus Pristimantibacillus; species Pristimantibacillus prosopidis. The sequence continues at coordinate 72,986 of NZ_QPJD01000011.1, read as the reverse complement.
CTGCCATCGTAGCTCTAGTTTTCTTGCTTAGTGTTGTTCCTGCCAGTTTTGCGGCAGCTAATACAGCAACGATAGTTAATAAAAAGGTATACATAACAAAAGGATCTTATGTGCAGCTAATTGATGCTAATTTGATTCCAAGCTCAAGTGGAGGTACTGCAAGTTTTACTTTTACTTTTTACAATGGAGATAATAAAGATATTATCCTTAATGATTATTGGGCACGTTTGAAATCTATAGGTGGTACGAAATATACGTTAACGCTTCTTGATCAAACAAAAAAGAAAATAGCCCCTAAATCGTCTGCAACGTTGACTTTTTATAGTCAAGTCGGCTCCAAAGTGACTTTGGACCAGTTAGTTATCAACATTATAAAGTTTGACTTTACTGTTTCTGGTTATGAGCGGACGGTTGCAAAATATACTTTCCCAAAAGGGTATTCGAATTTTGTGAAGGCCGGCGGCTTCAAAACCATTCAGATCAATAACTCAAACGTAAATGTACGAATTGATCAAATCAACGTGACAAAAAAAGATAAAAATTATGTTTTTAACTTAAGTTATGTGGCGCGAAATACTAGTAAATTTGGTGTAACACTGCCCCAATATAATTATTATGTTCAAACTTCCGCAGGATTATATAAACTTGCTTTAAAAAATAAAACAGATGAAACCCTTTTATTAGAACCTACTGTATTAAATGCAGTAAGACTAACAGGTAACATTCCATCTTCTTTAGCTATTACAGACTGGAAGCTTATCATTACAAATGATGTTGGTTCTGAGACGAGCAAAGTAGAACTTCCAGTTGTTACATTCGATATACCATTTAATTTAACTACCACTCCCGTTGGTTCTTCGGTTACCACATTTACTAACGACAGTGGTACATATGAGGTTACTCTCAAATCTGTTCAGAGATTACCATGGACGACCAAGGATCATATTATCGCTGAGATGGTCATTCGTAACAAAGAATCGGTATTTGTTCCCTTGCCAGATTTGACTGGACAATTTGTTATTGATGAGAACATTAAGCTTGAATCTAAGACAGTAGCAGGACTAGAGGTTATTGGTTTAGCACCAGGTGCTTCGGCGACAGTTCATTTTATTGGAGAAATTCCTTTCACGTATTCTTGGAAACAATTCAATCTTCAATTAAATGAGAAGATAGGGGAACAAACAACTTTACTCGCTGATCTTACAAAATCTTCACTTGCAGCTGTGCCAATCGTGAAAGCAGGTTCTGTATATACACAATCTGTTGCTGGATCTCAACTTACCGCTCAAGTAACTGACGTTAGAACCTACAAAGGTGAAGATAGTGATTTGTACGCTGTCTATGTCGATGTGACAAATAAACAAAATCGAAGCAGCCTTCTTCCAACATGGGCTGGCTATTTTAAAACAATAGACGGTAATTATTATGAAGTTAAGATGGTTAAGGCTAACAATGTGATCAAACCTTCCAATAAGGAACAATTAGTTTTATATGCAGATTTACCTGTTAATGCAAATAAAGAAGGTATACAGCTTCTTATTGGTGAGGCTTACGATGATAATGGCGTTATTAAGGGAACTGGTACAGCCAAGGGATATATTCGTCCTATTCATGTTGAACTGCCTGTTGAAAAGGTAGATATATCTAGTTTTAAACAAATGAAGGTAGGACCATATACTGTCGATCTGACGTACTTTAATGCTTTTATGAATGGTTACATTCTCGATATTGATATGGGTGCAACCGTTGAGAAAGACCGCATGTATGATGGCTTTACACAAAGTAAGTTGACAATGGTCCTTGAGAAAGAACGAACAAATGAAGTCATTTTGACGCATACTATTGATTTAGAAGGTAACACGGAAGGAGGAACAACATGGAAGGTTGGTGAAAACTATTCAGAATTAAAGAAAGATATGACGACTACGCCGGTTTGGGATAACTATACTCTAAATATCTATGAAACTTTTGAGGGTCACAAGAAAAAGCTCGCATCCGTAGATATCAGTTGGTCCACCTATATCAATTGGGTAGAAAACAAATAAAAATAAGAAAAATCTGGTTTCTCCAACTCAAATCTAGTATCTTTATAAGAGATGCTAGATTTGAAGGGAGAGTACCAAGTGAAGAAATATGCAGTTCGTGGAATTATATCCGCTTTATTGATTGGAGCAGGCATATGGGTCGGCGTACAATTTGCTTCCCCTTTAGAAGCAGAATCAAATGCGCTGACTCCGGGCTCTGTCGAGGATCCTGTCGTAACGAAGAGTTATGTGGATGAACAGCTCGCCAAGCTGTCTGGAGGCGCTGTAGGCGGTGATACAGGCACTGTTGCGGACGCTTCATTAGAAGTTGTAGCCATTCCTCCTGGTAGGACCTTAATGGCTGGCCAAGGAACTGAAGTCATTGTGCGTGTTGGCAAAGCCATTGCATACAGCTCAGACAGCAATGGTATCTCAGATCTGACGGATGGTGCAGAGCTAAAGAAGGGTATGGCGGTTCCTGCCAATCATCTGATCTTATTCCCGCGTGGAGGTCGAGGTATTTTGCCTGATCCGTCACAAAAGAATGGTTTGACCTTATTGGTAAGAGGCAGTTATACATTGCAATAACATGGGTTGTTGTCCTACATTTTACCCGAGTTGACAATAGGTTATACGCTTCAAAAGGAGTGGAAGGATGCACAATACAAATGTGTTCCTACAATCAATGGAGGTGTACTACCGATGAGTCGTTCGAATAAAATTGTAGTACCAACAAGTAAAGCTGCCCTTAATTCATTAAAGTATGAAATTGCTGCTGAATTTGGATTGACGTCAGGTGCCTTTGCCGGTGTTGGCGCAGATACCGAGTTCGCAGGCGAGCTTGGTGCATCAGCAGGTGCAAGCGGTGGACAAAGCGTACAATGGACAACTTTGTCTACAAGGCAAGCGGGATCTGTAGGCGGCGAGATCACAAGAAGGTTGATTTCACAAGCGGAACAAGTTTTGGGTGGCTACCAATAACGATCAGTAATGAAGGCGTCCATTGACACTAACCGACATTTTCGGTATCATACTGTTTTAGAAGAGTTGTCTAACAACCTTTTCCTTTGCGGAAAAGGTTCATTTTTTGTGTAGAAAGTAAGAACTTATTTCATACTAAGGTTATAGGAGGTTGATACGGATGTCGGTTAAAGGACGCCACTTGTTTACATCGGAGTCAGTTACGGAAGGCCACCCGGATAAAATTTGTGATCAAATATCTGATGCTGTCTTGGATGCATTCCTGGAAGCAGATCCATATGCGCGTGTCGCTTGTGAAGTTTCTGTAGCAACAGGTCTTGTTTTGGTGATTGGTGAGATTAGCAGCCGTGCGGATTATGTCGATATTTCGGCAATCGCTCGCCGTACAATTAAGGAAATTGGTTATACGCGCGCAAAGTACGGCTTTGACTCCAGCACATGTGCGGTTTTGACGTCGCTTAATGAACAGTCGGCTGATATTGCGCAAGGCGTTAACGCTGCGCTTGAAACTCGTGATGGTAAGGACATGAAGCAAGAGAATGAAGATATCGGTGCAGGTGACCAAGGTCTTATGTTCGGTTTTGCTACGAACGAAACGCCTGAGCTTATGCCTCTTCCGATCGCATTGTCGCACCGTATTGCACGCCGCTTGGCGGAAGTACGTAAGAACGATACACTTGGTTACCTCCGTCCAGATGGTAAAACGCAAGTTACAATCGAGTACGTGGATGGTAAGCCGGTTCGCGTAGATACGATCGTCGTTTCGACACAGCACGCTGAAGAAATCACTCTTGAACAAATTCAGGAGGACATTCTTGAGCAAGTTATTAAACCAGTCGTTCCGGTGGAATGGCTTGATGCGGACACCAAATATTTCATCAACCCGACAGGACGTTTCGTTATTGGCGGACCTCAAGGCGATGCAGGCCTGACTGGCCGTAAAATTATAGTTGATACTTATGGCGGCTACGCTCGCCACGGCGGCGGAGCATTCTCCGGCAAGGATCCTACAAAGGTTGACCGTTCGGCAGCTTATGCCGCTCGTTATGTAGCGAAGAACATCGTCGCTGCAGGACTTGCAGACAAATGCGAAATCCAATTGGCTTACGCTATCGGTGTAGCTAAACCGGTATCGATCAACGTGGATACGTATGGAACAGGAAAAATTGCAGAAGATAAGCTTGTAGAACTAATTACAAGCAACTTCGACCTTCGTCCTGCAGGCATTATCAAGATGCTTGACCTGCGTCGTCCAATCTATGCTCAGACAGCTGCATACGGTCACTTCGGCCGTACAGATGTCGATCTTCCTTGGGAGCGCGTCGACAAAGCAGATAAGTTGAAATCGGATGCTGGCGTTTAATAAAAGTTAAAATAATTGATAAGGCCCATACCTTTTACGAGGAATGGGCTTTTTTTATATTTCGACACAAATAAGTCGAATAACCTAAATTTTTCATGCTGAGTGACCGACAAATAAGGTACGAGTGTAATTTTTTGAGGAGTGAATTGAAATGAATCGTACCAGCAAGCTGTCTTTGTTCATCGCCGTTATGCTGCTGCTGCAAATAAGCTTGGCAGGCGGGTCCGCAGGTCCGCAGCTCGCCACCGCCGCTTCTGCAGGTCCGGTCGCGTTAAGCTTAAGCCCAGCCGATGATCTAATGAATGTTCCATTAACTGCTGATTTGAAAATGACGTTTGACGAAACGGTTACAAAGGGCTTAAATTCGGCCACTATATCGATTTATGAATCCTCTACAAATAATTTGGTGGAAAGCATTAGCGTCACCTCGAGCAGAGTAACCATTGATTCGACACAACGAATCGTTACCATTGATCCTCAGAACAATTTTGTCATTAAAAAAAATTACTATGTGTTAGTTGATACGGGCGCATTAGTAAATGTGTCGAACGGAGCGAGCTATGCGGGTATTTACAGCGCAAACAGCTGGAATTTCCGCACGTTGGAAGAGGTGGATACGATCAGGCCGTCGCATACGGCTAGGCTTCCGGTCCATCTGTCTACGTTAAATGCCGTCACAACGCCGGTTACCATTACTTTTGATGAAGCCGTTTATGCGGTAAGCGGTAATATCTTGTTGACCTCAACAGACGATTCAAGATCGGTATCGGTAACTTCGAGTTCGGTCCAGGGCAGCGGTACGAATCAAATCATCATTCAAACGCCTGCTGCGCTGCAGCCCAACACGACTTACACAGTTACCGTACCAAGCACTGTGTTTCAGGATGCAGCAGGCAACTATTACAATGGTACGTCGTGGAATTTCACGACGGATGTCGCACCCGTGAATGCGCTTGCGCCATTCTCGCCTGCGGATAATGCTACCTCAGTGCCTGTTAATTCACCGCTTCGCATTACGTTTGATAAAGCCGTATTTGCACGCAGCAATAAGTATGTGGAAATTCGCAGAGTTGATAATAACTCGACCTTTCAACGCATAGAAGCAGTCGATGGCCGCATCAATGTAAATAGCAGCGTCGTAACGATTACACCTAGTCCGGCATTAGAGGCGAGTACGTCCTATTATGTGCTGATTGACGCAGGCGCCTTTTCACAGGCGGATACGACCCAGTGGTATTATGGAATATCCGGTGCGAATATATGGAATTTTACAACAGATCCGGGGAATGAAACGAATGCTCCATATGTAACAAAACTGACCCCAACGAACAATGGTTCGGTTGGCAGTCTGAATACGCAGCTGGAGCTGACTTTTGATGAAGCCGTATATCCGAGCAGCGGAACGATTGAAATCCGTGCTGTCGGCAGCGGCGCGTTGTTCCGTTCCATTTCCGTCACGTCAGAGCGCGTTACGGGCGGTGGAAGCAAGACGATTACCATTGATCCAAACAAAGCGGTTGGAACAGAAAGCGCCAAAGCGTTAGTTAATAATACGAGATATTACGTAACCATCGGCAATAGAGCCTTTCGGGATGCAGCAGGCAACTTCTATACCGGCCTTTCGAGCTCGAATCAATGGTCGTTTACGATTACGCAAGACTCCGTTAAACCGACGGTCACCACGTTAAGCCCGAATAATAATGCATCAGCGGTAGCGGAAAATGCGAAGTTCACAGCTACGTTTAGTGAAGCGGTCATGAAAGGCACGGGGGCGATTACGATTTATCGTATCGGCGCCGGATCTCCGAGTATCATTACAACGACATTTGATGTGGATAGTCTGGATAACCGCAAAATAGTCATTACGCCGACGCAAATTTTAAGCCAAGGCGCGTCTTACTTTGTTTATATAGATGAAGATGCGGTTACGGATTTGGTTGGCAATGCGTTCGTCGGTGTTTTGAACGAATATCAATGGACGTTTAAGACGATTGGATCTGACTTGACTCCTCCTGCGATCAGTAAACTGGAGTCGAACGGCTCGACCATCATTATGACGTATAACGAACAGCTCGATTCGAATAAGAAGCCGTCGCCGGGAAGCTTTTATATAACGGTTAATGACGCTCAAAGGACGGTTACAAACACGCAGGTTGTTGGAGACACGGTTTTGCTGACTTTGTCGAGTCCCATCATTAATGGACAGCTTGTGAAACTGAATTACTCTAAACCGGTAATCGGCCTGATTCAAGATATATCCGGGAACGAAGCGGTTAGCCTATCGAACCGCGATGTGACCAATGCGCCGGATTCAACCGTTCCAAGGCTGATCGGCGGCACTGCTGCGGGCAGTACGATAACGCTGTCGTACAGTGAAGATATTTTGTCGGTGAACAGCAACGCTTATTTGCAATTTACAGTTAATGTCGGCGGCACGCTGTACAGCCCAACCTCGATTATAAGCAGCGGCAGTCTCGTCATGCTGACGATTAACGGGACGATTCAGTCCGGGCAAATCGTCCGGGTTTCCTATGCGCCAAGCTCATATCCCATAAAGGACGTCAGCGGAAATAATACGGCTGCGGTCAGCAGCTTTGATCTCTCGAGCGGAACGGATACGGCAGCGCCAAGCTTAGTATCGGTTAGCGCCAGCGGGTCGCAGGTTACGCTGAAATATAACAAGAGCTTAAATCCGCTTAGCGTGCCTTCCAGCGGACAGTATAGCGTGTACGTGGATAACATTTCGCGTCCGGTTATTCAGGTACGCGTGTCGGGAGATTCAGTGATCTTGACCGTTAGTCCTGCAGTTACAACAGGTCAAAATGTATCGGTATCCTATGTGGCAGGCTCTACGTTATTAACCGACCTAATCGGTAATCCGGCCCCTTCCTTTAACGGCATGCAATCGAATGGCGGTACGGGATCATCGGGCATGATGTACGGTGCTTCTGTGAAAGGATCGACGCTTACGATGACGTACAGCGAGTCTTTAAACGCATCGTATATTCCGCCATCGATTCAGTTTCTGGTGATGGTCAATGATTTGGCCAAAGTCATCACAAAAGTGGCTGTCAGCGGATCGGAAGTAACGCTTACGCTGGCAACGCCTGTAGCCGTAAATGATCGGGTCACAGTTACCTATTATTCGACTTCTTCGGGCTTGCGTACGAACGGGGGCCAAATGATAGCTAGCTTCTCTAACGTAAGTGTACTTAATTCGACCTCGCTCTTAGACAGCCTGACCGGCGATTATGAAGCGTCTGACGGGGGAGGCGTAGGCTTAAAGCCGACAACCGCCATCACGATGCCGGATGTATCGGCTGGCGGCAACTCTGCGCTTCGATATACGGTGCAAAGCGACAAAATTATTGTCGCATACCAGACCGCCCGCGCATCGGGAATGACCAATCCTCGCGTTGCGTTTAAAGTGCCGAGCACCGAGCGCGCAGCAATCGTGGCGATTCCGCTTCTCGCCCTTGGGACGGTCTACCGTCAAGGCGGTTCTCCCGTTTTTGCGGTGCAGCACGGTGATGTGACTTATGAGCTCTCGCTTAATGCGTTGAATTACACCGCGATGTCATCGATGGCGGGCGGCAGCAGCGCAACGAATCATCTGCTCGTTGAGATCGACACGGGCGCGTCATCCAAAACGTCGGGACTATCGACGATGCTCGGCGTCTCAAGTGCGCAGGTCATTGCCGGACCGGCAAACTTTGAGCTTTCTGTCCTTAATGGCGCAAACGAGGTCCCGTTAACGACCTTTAACGGCTACTTGACCCGAACAATTCAAACAAGCTCCTCCGTAAATGCGAGTCAATCGAGCGTCGTATGGTATGACCCGCAAGCAGGAGCTTTGTCCTACGTTCCTACGACCATTACGACAACGGGCGGGAAGACGATCGCCACATTCAAACGCAAAGGAAACAGCGCGTACGCGTTTGTACGAAATTCGTCCAGCTTTTCGGACGTAACGTCGCACTGGGCGGCAAGCGCGATTAATACGTTGACGCGCAAGTTCATTGTCGAAGGGCGGACGACGACGAAGTTCGCACCTCAAAGCGCGATAACACGCGGCGAATTTGCGACTTACATTGCCAAGGGGCTAGGTCTTAGCGGTGACAAAAGCGCTGCTGCAGCGTATACGGACGTTAATGAAAACACAGCAATGGGTGCTTATATAGGTGCCGCGTCTGCAGCAGGCATAGTTACGGGCAATACGGATGGCAGCTTCAAGCCGAACAGTCCGATTACCCGGCAGGAAATGGCCGTTATGATGGTTAGAGCAGCTAAGTCAGCAGATGTGACGATATCGCTGCCGTCATCAGCGGTAAGCTATTTGACGAAATATACGGATCGTGGCAAAATTAGCTCCTATGCGCAGACGGATGTCGCCAAAGCCGTATCCGCCGGTATTATGAACGGCAAAACGAATACGACGATGAGCCCGATCGCGAACGCGACACGCGCTGAAGGGGCTGTCATGCTTATGCGTTTATTGCAGCATATTAAATTCATTACGCCATAACAAAAATCAAAAAATCTCTATCCCCGCAATCATTGCGAGCGGATAGAGATTTTTCTTTTTTACAAATGCATAGGCGATATCTTTCAACTGGTGAAAAGCGATAGCAGTATTTTATCATAAGGAACTTTTATACCACTCTTGTAGTCTATATGTAATAGATTATGAGATGGGAGAGTTGTTAAGATAATGGGTAGGGTTAGAAACATCATTGGACGGAAGACGAGAAGCATGGGGAAACGTGTCGTAATCGTCGTGTTAGGTGGAACATTGCTGGTACAGCCAATAGCGTCAATCTTGCCTGGAAGCTGGCATTCTGCAGTTATTGAAGCAGCTGATGCAACCGCTCCGGTGCTTAAGCTGACAAAACAATCATTCGTTACTTCGGGAGCAAGACGTTTGGATTATGAATGGCACACGACGCGGGGCAGCGCGAAGGTGCAAACCGATGTGCATGTCATTGAAATTGATTTAAACAATCCTTACGTATCCTTAAACGCGATAAGCGGTAAAAATAACAATATTGGCAAAGTAAATACGATTCTTAACATGGCAAAAGAAAATGAAGCGGTAGCGGCCATTAATGCGGACGTATTCGTCATGGGCCATGAAGGTGCGCCACTTGGCGGTCAAATCACAAGCGGCACATTTTTGTCGAGCCCGGCTAGGCTTAAAGGCATGTATGCTTTTTCCGTTTCCAAAAATCGCAAGCCGATGATAGACAACTATACGTTTGAAGGCATGGTGACGGCAGCGGATGGCTCTACATTCCCGTTAGAGGGACTGAATCAATCGGCCTATAACCCGGAAACGACAGGGTCCCGCTACAGCCATGTTAATATGATGTATATTTATACAAGTGCATGGGGCGGGGCTGAGCGTCCTAAAAACTCGGGCGCCACGCCGACGGAAGTGCTGGTTCGTAACGGCATCATCGAAGAAATATCGATCGGCCAAGCGCTTGCCATACAAGCGCCAGAGGACGGTTACATCCTTCGGACACATGGTCTGGCGGCTACATATGTCAAGGAGCACCTGCAAATCGGTCAGACTATTAGTGCCGACTATTCCCTTGTCTCTCAAACAACAGGGGCAAAGATTGATCCAACAGCTTTTGAAATGCTGGTTGGCGGGCATACGCTGCTGGTGAATGCCGGTGCGGCTGCACCATTTTCCCGCGATATTACGGGAGTGAGCGGCTCGTCGTATACGTCACGTTCGGCAGTCGGTTATTCCGAGGACGGCACCAAGGTATATCTGATTACAAGTGAGAGAAACGGCAGCAACACGGGTGTCAGCCTGAAGGAATTGCAGCAAATTATGCTGCTGCTTGGCGTATTCAAAGGCGTCAATCTGGATGGCGGCGGCTCGACCACGATGATCGAGCGTCCGCTCGGCAGCTATTCCTTACAGCTTGCGCATGCAACGCAATATGGATCGACGCAGCGCAGTGTTGCGAACGGTATCGGCGTATTCACGAATGCGCCGCAAGGAACGCTAAAAGGTGTTACGGTAAGTGGTGCTAATGTCATGTTTATAGGACAGAAGGCCGCCTATTCTCTAAAAGGCTATGATACCTATTACAATCCGGTTGATGTGGATAATTCGTCAGCGCTATGGAGCTCTACGAAGGCGATTGGAACCTTCCATAGCAATGAATTTACGGCAACTAAGCCGGGTAAAACGTCGATAAGCGTGAGGTCGGGCGCCATCTCGACCCAATATGAAGTTGAAGTAATTGGACAGGATCAAATTGCGTCGCTGTCAATCGACACGGCCGCAGGATTATTAGCTGAGGGTGCTTCAATTGCTGTTCCGGTTACGGTAAAGCTGAAGGACGGTAGAGCGTACAAGCTTAGCAGCGACTACCTGAAATGGCAGTACATCGGTTTTACCGCTGCTAAGAATGGCGATAGCCTGACGGTACAATCGGTAAATGCCGGAACGAGCACAGGATATGCGATTGCCCGTTATGACGGCTATCCGGCAATGATTCCGTTCACGCAGGGAGAAACGGTCAAAACGTTAGAAGATTTTGAGAATTCGACATATGCGATAACTTCTCAAGTAACGCCAGCCACAACGACAGGAAGCGTAAACATTGTATCCGATCTTCCTGGACAAACGTCATCGAAAGCATTAAAGCTTGACTATGATTTCACGAATGGTACCGGGACGAAAGCATCCTATGCGGTATTTAATTCAACTGGCATCACTTTGGCGGGATCGCCGGCATCGATGACGGTTGACCTCTATAGCGATAAAAGCTTGAACTGGGTACGTGCGGAATTTATAGATGCGGACGGAAAGGCACATCTGCTCGACCTCGCCAAGCAGCTCGATTGGAGCGGATGGAAGACGGTGAAAGTGAATTTGTCATCCGTCGGCATGAAATATCCAGTCAAGCTAAAGCGCGTGTATGTCGTAACGCTTGCAGAAGGTCAGGATGAACGTTCGTCGACGGGTGCGGTCGGATTAGATAATATGGAGCTGCAATACTCGGCTGCGGCAACGGTCGATACAAATACAAAGGTCGAAATGACCGTTGGAAAAATGGCGGCGACCGTGAACGGCAACACGATGAAGCTCGATTCAGCGCCAATTATATTCAATGGAACGACGTACGTGCCGGTTCGTTTCGTATCGGATGCAATGGGGGCTAAGCTTCTATTTAACGGCAATACCGGACAAATAACGGTGCTGCGCGGCAATAAGCTGATGGAGATGACGCTTGGCAAAAAAGATCTCATTCTGAACGGGGTCCTTCAGTCATCCGATATCACTCCGATCGTTCGAAATAACCGAACATTAATTCCGGTACGCTTGTTCTCGGAGAAGCTTGGATTAAAGGTTGGATATGATCCGAAGCTAAAAAAGATTACCATCGATTAACGATAGACGAAAGAGAACCAATCTGTGGTATGATAGAATAGATTAACCTTTAATAGAGAAAGGTTGCCGATCTTTCGTGGACCACCTAACAGTTGATATTAATCGTGTCATTAAAAATGCCATCGAAGTGATGGAAAGCAGTAAATACCAAATTTTTGAGATATGCGAATCGGCGCGCATGGAGCTCGAGTCCCTGGAGCAGGAGCTCGAGTTCGTGCTCCAAGAGACCGTGAAGACGATCGAAAAAGTCGATCAGCTCGAGCAGGACTACCGGCGCGCCCGAATCCGGCTTACGGAAGTTAGCCGGGATTTTGTTCGGTACAAGGAAGAGGACATCAAGTCCGCGTATGAGAAAGCGACACAAATTCAACTCGATTTAATGGTGTACCGCGAGAAGGAAACTTACCTCAAGGCCCGCAGGGATGATTTGCAGAAGCGGGTCCGAAATGTAGAAAACTCCATTGAGCGGGCAGAAATGATTGCGTCCCAAATAAATGTCGTATTAGAATATTTATCAGGCGACTTGAATCAGGTTACACGGATTTTGGAATCTGCCAAGACGAGACAGCTGCTGGGCTTGAAAATCATTTTGGCTCAAGAGGAAGAACGCAAACGTATAGCCAGGGAGATTCATGACGGCCCTGCGCAGTCGCTCGCAAATATCGTGCTACGCACGGAAATTGCAGAACGGATGCTCATTAAGCAGGAATTTGTTATGGTGCAGGAAGAATTAGTAGATTTGAAGGGACAGGTTCGTTCCGGTCTGGAGGAAATACGCAAAATTATTTTTAATTTGCGTCCGATGGCATTGGATGATTTGGGACTTGTACCGACACTTCGCAAATTTACGCAGGATTTTGAAGAAAAAACAAAGATACATACCATTTTCGAGCTTGTCGGCAAAGAGGTTCGAATGCCTTCAGCTATGGAAGCGGCGATTTACCGCTTAGTGCAGGAAGCATTTACAAATGCGTATAAGCATGCGAGCGCTTCACACGTCATGTTAGAGATCAACTATCAGCCTGCACGGATTTCACTGATCATACAAGACAACGGAATAGGCTTCCACTGCGAGGTGATCGAGCAAGCTGCCAGCCGGAACGCGAATTTTGGACTGGTGGGAATGAGAGAACGTGTGGAATTGATAGAAGGAAGGATGGATATAGACTCAAATCCCGGAAGTGGGACGAAAATTATAATAGATATACCGACTACTACTGTCGAACATAGAAAGGAGTAATATAATGATAAATCAGAGACCTGCAGGCAGTAACCATAAAATTAAAATTTTACTTGCGGATGACCACCAGCTGTTTCGTGAAGGGCTTAAACGTATTCTGAATATGGAAGATGATTTGGAAGTCATTGGCGAGTGCGGTGACGGCATTCAAGTATTAGAATTTTGCAATCATACGATTCCTGAAATCGTGCTTATGGATATTAACATGCCAACCGAGAACGGTGTCATTGCAACGGAACGTTTAAAAAACATGTTTCCCGATGTAAAGGTTATTATTTTATCCATTCATGATGATGAGAGCTATGTGTTCGAGACGCTTCGCAAAGGGGCTACAGGCTACCTGCTTAAGGACATGGAGGCAGAGGCGCTGATTAACGCCATTCGTTCCGTCGTTCAAGGCCATGCGTACATCCATCCTAAAGTAACGGGTAAGCTGATTAATCAATTGCGCCGTATGACTTATTTGGATGAAATGGGAATCGTATCGGGAGCGGCAGCGGCTCAAGAGCCGGGAGTTAAATTCATTGCTGGCGATGAGAGCCCGTTGACGCGTCGTGAGGCCGAAGTATTGCGATTAATGGCAGAAGGCAAGAGCAACAAGCTGATTGGGGAATTTTTGTTCATTAGCGAAAAAACGGTCAAAAACCATGTGAGCAGCATTTTGCAAAAAATGGAAGTTGACGACCGTACGCAAGCTGTTATTCATTCGATTAAATTTGGCTGGGTTACATTGTAACGGCCTTTTTTCTCTTTCTATTTAAAACGTATGAATACAACCAGAAGTTGCAACTATCTACATAAACTGTGAAATCCCGTGTCTCTTAGATGCGGGATTATTTGTTTTGTGACTAAAATTGAACACCTCGAAAATTTGAAGAGCAAGCCAGACTTGCTTTATTTTCTCTTTGCTTCACTATCCCATTAGCTCAGGAAAAAGATTGGCGCAGTATCTGGACCGCATTCTAAATATGTTGATTGAAGTGATGGTGGATTTCACCTGAGCAGAAGGGATAGTGGAGCAAAGGAGAAAAACAGTATAGGATAAAGCTGGTTCGTGGGATAGCTGGAGTGCTGAACATACTCAAGTGAGATCGGAGCAGGTGTTAGGCAGGTTCCCGGATATTGAAAAATCCCCGAAGCTGCCAATTGGGAGCTCCGGGGACTTGGTATAATAGCAGGGATACGGCTAGCCGATTGAGGTTAGCTTTGCTTCTTATGACGCTGCTTTCTAAGTGAAATGAAACCGGTAGTTATGGCAAATGCACCGATCAGATAATAGGGAACAGAACTGGATTGGCCTGTTTTCGGTAAGGTGTCGAGCGGAACGGTTTCCTCTTCAGCAATATTCGTGTCGGTTGGCGGCTGGTCGTCTTGATCGTCAATGACCTCGATTATAGGCGTAGCTGTCGGTGTTGGTGTTGGTGTCGGTGTTGGTGTAGGTGTAGGTGTTGGTGTCGGTGTCTGTGTTGGTGTCGGTGTTGGTGTTGGTGTCGGTGTCGGTGTCGGTGTTGGTGTTGGTGTTGGTGTAGATGTTGGTGTCGGTGTTGGTGTCGGTGTCGGTGTTGGTGTTGGTGTCGGTGTCTGTGTTGGTGTCGGTGTTGGTGTCGGTATTGGTGTCGGTGTTGGTGTCGGTGTCGGTGTCTGTGTTGGTGTTGGTGTAGGTGTAGGTGTAGGTGTAGGTGTCGGTGTTGGTGTAGATGTTGGTGTCGGTGTTGGTGTAGATGTTGGTGTCGGTGTTGGTGTCGGTGTCGGTGTCGGTGTCGGTGTCGGTGTCGGTGTTGGTGTTGGTGTTGGAGTTGGTGTTGGTGTCGGTGTCGGTGTCGGTGTTGGTGTTGGTGTTGGTGTTGGTGTCGGCGTTGGAGTAGTACATGTATTATTAAGCTTTAATTTCCACGCTAGTATTTTGTCTCCGTGCCCGCCTACACCGAGTTTGAGCAATAAGTCCCCGCTGTAGATGTCAAGCTGATATGGAGCGCAAGGAGGAATGTTAATGGTAATGGAGTAGGTTCCAGCCTTGGCGTATACATTGGATTTTCCGTCAAAATGGTACTGCTTCTCGTATGGCGTACCGTTGCTGTTTGGAGTAGTTCCTTCCTCCCATCCATACGCGGAGAAGCTTACTCGCACGCAATCTTGAGTCGTCTGGAAGGTCGCAGTAGCTGTACCGTTTCCATTGTCGACAATATTGGAGTGATTGGCAATAATATGATCACGGTTTGAGGAATACTGCGGGCAGCTATTTTCGCCGGTGGTTTGCACGGTGCTTGATTCCTCATTTTGCTGGCCTTCCGCCATGACCAGCGAGCCTAGCGCTAACGAGAGAATTAGCAAAATAGTCAGACTGAGGGACAACGGCTTTTTTAAATACCTCATCATTCACACTCCTCTTAGATATGTATTTGAATTCTAAGAGGGCCGGTTACACTACTAGCTCCGTATAATCCAAGTGTCCAGATGCAGATTATACATCATCGCTTCCCCTAGATAACATAAATGTTCGAAGCCACCTTCCCCCCCGTTCGCTATGCTTACCTAAATACATATGCTCCAATGCTTAGTAAAATGATAACAAATATTGTAAATTACTCAAGAGTGTTTCTTTGTCGCAGTATGACTATTATTGAAATGCAAATCGGAGCTCTTTTTGAACGGGCGCACATTTTGTCACCTTGTCCTGACATTTGCGGAACCACTGGGCTCCTCACGGCATATAGTGTCACAAAGAGGAGGTGGCAGCTATGTTTGAGCTTCTACTTTTTATTATTGGCTGTTATGTTTTGGCTGCATTGTCGGTACATCTGGCGTTCCGGATTCGACAAGGACGATTGCAATCCAGCAAGCACTATGTGCTCGTTGCGGACATACGGCAAAAAAATATGGAGTGGTATATGCGTTCGTTGTTTTCTTTTTCGCGGAGGATGGGGAAAGATGTCCGATTGACGATTGTCGACCGTGGAGTGAGTGAAGAGACGCTAGCCATTGTCGAACGGTTGGCTAGAGACGGCGATGAAGTGATGGTGCATCCAAAAGCAATCGACCCCTTGAACGAAAAAAAGGGAGGTAAGCGCTCGTTCATTTCGGGAACAGATGCTACGCAATTGCTTTGGCTGCTGCAGGCAGAAGGAATTGTATCGCATGCAGACCATGCGGTGCTTGTTGATTTGCAAAATCCGGAGGATTTGTCGAAAATGCCTTTTTAGTCTATAATATGCGTTAGTTCAATATCTGAAGTGAAGCACACTCGATGACGCTTATGCGTTGTTGGGTGTGCTTTTTTTTGCGTTCATTATAAGGGTGCTGAAATACAGAATGAGGAGCGGTTGGGGATGAAGGCTCATGTTTATGTGGTGGAGGTTAATGGATGTTGGCAAGCTCGGGCGACGATTCAGCCTGCGGTGGACGAGCTGTTTTGGATGAACGGCAGCTTTGGTGCAGCAGGGAGCTTGAACGAGGCAATCGCGGCTTCAGGCTGGCTATGGCGGGAGGCTTTGCCGCTGGGAGATGCTTTCCGGGTCGTGGAGCTGTGGGAGAGGGGGAGAATGAATGGTAGCGGCGGGAAAAAGGGTGGGGAAATGAGCAGGCAGGATGGCTGGGACGGAAAAGGCGGAAATAACAGTGGGGATGATGGCTGGAATGCAAAAGGCGGAATTAACAGTTGGGATGATGGCTGGAATGACAAAAGTGAGAATAACAGGGATTATGAGGCGTTGGAGAGATTGAACGCTTGCGTTGAAGGTGCGAAGCGTGAGGCAGGGGATGAGGCAGGTGCACATATTGGAGATTGGTGGAAGCGTCTGGGAGGTTGGCGCAAGAAAGACCATGTTGTGAAGAGAGGCGCAAGTCTGCTCGGCATGGCAGAACGTTGGGAGCGAGCGGCATATAGTGGTGAGCAATGGGGAGTGGAGCTAGCGATTAGCGATGCGGAAATAAGGGAGATTGCGGCAGGGGCGAAGCTTGCCGCGGAATTGATGCAGGGACGTGCGCTATTGCGCGGTGAAGCGCACGCCCTGTTAGATGGCGCTGGTGGGCCCGAAGCCACAGCGGGCTGGAGCGGAGCGCTCCAGCTTGCAACGTTGCTCGGGCGGGTGCGCCTGAGCGGAGCGGTCGCCGCCGGTGAGGGCGGGCGAGCGGACGCTACTTGGCGGCGCAGGCGCGAGCGCAGATGTCTGCGCTGCGGGAGTGGTGAGGCGCATTTGCGCCGCACGCCATGCGCGGCGTGCGGGCGGATGTGCGCCTATTGCTCCGCTTGCATTGGCATGGGGCGCAGCCGTGAGTGTGAGCTGCTCGTCATAGGGCAGCGTGATTCTCCTTTAGCGGATCACACTTCATTCATTGCCCCTGGCCATTTGTCTTTGGAGCAGCGGCTTGCAAAATGGAGCCTTAGCCCGGCACAGTCTGCTGCTGCAGCGAAGGCGCTTCACTTCGTGGAACAAGGACCGTATGAACTTACGCCGCATTCACCAGCTGAGAAAGCAGAACCCATTCGTAATTTCCTGTTATGGGCGGTTACTGGAGCGGGAAAGACAGAAATGATTTTTCCGCTTGTTGAGTCGGTATTGCTAAAGGGAGGAAAAGCGCTTATTGCAACGCCGCGCCGCGATGTAGTTATCGAGCTTGATCCCCGTATCCGGAAGGCTTTTCCGCAGGCTTCTGTCGTTACCCTTTACGGCGGCAGTACGCAGCGCTGGGAGAGCGGCGATATAACCCTCTCCACGACACATCAATTGCTGCGTTTTTATCAAGGCTTTGATCTGGTCGTTCTTGACGAAATCGATGCTTTCCCATACCACGGTGATCCGATTCTGCATTATGCGGCGGATAAGAGCTGCATGCCTGGAGCTGCCCGCTTGCTGTTGTCAGCTACGCCGCCGAATGAGCTGCAGCGAGCTGCGAGACGCGGAAAGCTTCCTCATGCGCGGGTGCCCGTTCGCTACCATCGGCATCCATTACCTGTGCCTAAGCTGCTTCGGACGCCAGCTCTAAAGCAGATACTTCAGCAGCGTAAGCTGCCGCCGCAGCTGCTGGCTGCTATGCGGCAATCACTTTTACGGGATGCACAGCTGTTCGTATTCGTGCAGCAAATCGCACAGTCCGCGCAAATGGCTGCGCTGCTTCGTATTGTGCTTGGGAATCCTGCGGTGGAGGCAACTTCATCGCAAGATCCAGAACGGGCGGAGAAGGTGCAGCGTTTTCGAAGCAGAGAAATCCGTGTGCTTGTTACGACAACGATATTAGAGCGGGGGGTCACGATCCCGAGAAGCGACGTATATATTTTGGATGCGGACGGACGGTTGTTTGATGAGGCTTCATTGGTGCAAATGGCCGGCAGGGCAGGACGCTCTGCGGAGGATCCTAATGGCATCGTTTATTTTTGCAGCCCTGAACGAAGTCAATCGCAAGTATCGGCAGTTCGCCACATTCAAACGATGAACCGCATAGCCCGCAAACAGGGTTATTTACTTCCCGTAGGCAAAGGAGGCACGCCAGATGAGTAGCTCGCTATCATCCTTGCTGCAGCGGTTTCGCTCCGCCTTCTCAGCATCCGCGCAGCTGCTAGCTCCGTACTCTGCCGCATGCTGCATGTGCGGCAAATCGCGAAACGATACTCGCAACGCGAACAGTCCCCACCCGCCGAAGCTTACAGCTCAGCTTCGACAGTCCTTATGCGAACAATGCCTCTCCGCAATACCGTGGCTCACACGCATCATGTGTCCAACATGCGGGCGCGGCATTCATTGCGATGACTGCGTGCGCAGCCCGCACCGATCATTCGTATGTAACCGCAGCGCTGTTCAGTATAGCCAGTCAATGAAGACGCTGCTCGCCCAGTACAAATACCGGGGCGATGAACAGCTTGCACCGCTGCTTGCCCATATGCTGCTTCCGGCTTTCGAGACCATGACTGCTGAACTGGCGAAGCGTCAAAGCGCAACAGCTTCTCGAGGCAGTCACAAGAAGATTCAATACGCTGATTATTGGGATGTGATCACTTACGTACCGATCAGCTCGGAGCGGGCGATGGACCGCGGCTTTAATCAAGCCGAGCAGCTAGCTTCATATCTTGCTCAGAGATATCGTTTGCCGCTGATGCATCTGCTCGTCCGCGAGCGCCATACGGAGAAGCAAAGCTTTAAAACCCGTTCAGAAAGAATGCGCGATACCAGGAGTCTTTTTAATGTAAATGATATAGAGCTAAGTAAGCTTCAGACAGACGCTGTTCATCCAGTCAGAAACGCTCATCTAACTCACACGGCAATTCGTGTACTGCTCATAGACGATATTTATACAACAGGAAGCACGTCAGAGGCTTGTTCGCAAACGCTCCACCAGTATGCGGCGAAGCCGCTTGAAATATATGTATTGACATGGGCGCGCTCCTAAGTTATTAATGTTTAATAGCGATATATAAGGGGGCTAGAGCGATGAACCTAGATAATTGTCCTCGCTGCGGAAAGCTTTTTGCCAAAAACTTTAGAGATGTATGCCCGGTATGTATACGGGAAATTGATAAAGAATACGAGCTTTGCGCAAATTATTTGCGTGAGTTTAGGGGTTCCATTATTACTGAAGTATCAGACGCGACCGGAGTGTCCATTAAGCAAATAACGAAGTTCATTCGCGAAGGCCGTATTTCCTTATTAAATGCGCCAAATATGTCTTACCCATGTGAATCGTGCGGTACGCTTATACGTGAGAACCATATTTGCGACAATTGCCGTAAACGATTAGAGAAGGATAAGAAGCATATGAATGAGGACATAGCGAAACGAAATGAGGCTAATGCCCAGAAAGCCGCGAACAACGCCTATCGTGGACTTGACAGATATAAGGATCGATAAATGAATTATTTCTAATATTTGCATGACTATAAAATTTCACTTGACTGAAGCCGATAATACTTGTAAAGGTAATCGGCTTTTTTAGTTCCTGTTAAATAATGAGGTGGATAAATTGAAGATAAACGAACCAAAACGAATCGGCGCACTAAATCCCTACCAGAAGATGAACGAATCCCGTACGAGCGGAGCGAACAAGGCACATAAGAAGGACGAGGTCCAAATATCAGCGGCTGCTAAAGAAATGCTGACGACCAGCCAGGCAAACAGCGCGGAGAGAAGTCAACGCATCGAACAGCTGAAAAAATCTGTGGCGTCGGGCACGTATCATGTGGAAGCCGGCAAGATTGCCGAGAAGCTGCTTCCTTACTTGAAGGAGTAATCCTCTAATGAATGAGTATATTCAGCAAATCCTGTTCATCCTGCAAGAGCTGTTAGACGAGCACCGTCAGCTTATTGAATACGGTAATGCGAAGACAGAGGCCATTACCGCGAATAGCGTTGAGACGATTTCGTATATTTCAAGCAAAGAGAAGAAGAGCCTTCAGCATATACTGGAGCTTGAGCAGCGGCGCATTTTCCTGATTGGAAAATATATGCTCGATCAGAAGCTGACCAGCCACCGCTCTTTTAAAATGGAGAAGCTCATACAAGCTGTTTATCATGCTTATGAGAAGCAGCAGCTGCAGACCTTATGGCGAGAGCTGTCTGCTGTTATGAAGGAGCTTCAAGAGATTAACGAATTTAATCAACAGCTTGTCAAGATGACTCTGGAATATTTGCATTTTACGCAGGATTTGCTGCTCGGACCGACTGAGGAAGAAGCGACCTATCATCGGGCTGTGCAGGGCATGGCCTATAATCGCAGCAGTCGATTTAATACGAGAACTTAAGAAAAGAGGGCATACTGCCATGGCATCGACATTTCATGGGTTAGAAACGGCACGGCGCGGCTTATTCACGACGCAATCAGCTCTAAACACAACTGGACATAACATCGCCAACGCCAATACTGCAGGTTACTCGCGTCAAGTGGTCAACATGACGGCTTCAAGACCAATAGAAGCGGTTGGATTCTCTAAATCTACAGCAGCTGGTCAGCTTGGAACAGGCGTAGAAGCCAGCTCGATTACTCGTATCAGAGAGAAGTTCCTAGATAATCAATATCGCAATGAAAATAAATCGCAAGGCAATTTTACGGTACAGCTCGATACGCTCGAAAAGTTGGAAGGCATCGTCAATGAGCCTAGCGATACGGGCTTAAGAACGGTTATCTCGAATTTCTGGAATTCGTGGTCTGATTTGAGCAAAAACCCTGAGAACGCCGATGGGCGGAAAGTCGTTATGGAACAGACTCTTGCGATGGCCGATGCTTTCAACTATACAGCAAAGCAGCTTAATGATTTAAAAGATGACTTGACGGAAAATGTTGATATTAATCTTAATACCGTCAATTCCCTTACTACGAGTATTGCTCAATTAAATGGGGAAATTCGCAGGATAGAAGGATTAGGTGACAATGCCAATGATTTGCGAGATCAGCGGGACTTGCTTACGGATGAACTCTCCGGTCTAGTTAACATTCGTGTAGAGGAACAAGCGAATGGTTACAGAGTTACAATGGGGAATACGGAGCTTGTTCAAGGAACAACTCCTATTCAATTAGATTCAGCAGCCATAACGACTGCATTTGCTTCGGGCGACCTGAATAGCGGAGCCATATACGGTACCATTCATTCGCGTGATCATTTCGTTGATGGCTACATAAGCGAGCTTAACAAAATGGTTCAAACGATGGCTAACGGTGAGTTTGAGGTCACGCTTCCTAAAGGATCCGTGTTGCCGAACGGAACTGTTTTGAACGGGGTGACATATACAGGCGCGAATCGTACGCTGACCGAGGACCTTACAGTTACCGTAAATGGTTTGAATGGCTTGCATCAATTAGGATATTCATTAGCCGGACAAGATCCGGGTTTGCCTTTTTTCACGGACAGCATAGGTGGAACCAGCGGTTTGACCGCAGGTAACATCACTCTAAACCCAGATATTGTAGCTAATTCTAACCTTATTGCTACTTCAATGCGAGTCACTATTAACGCAGATAGCTCAGAAACGGTAATTAGTGGGAACAACTCTTTAGCTGTATTGTTCTCTCAAATGCGGGACACACGCTTTGACTTTGATTCGGGTACCGATGAAAACATGAATACGATCGACGCTTATTTCCGCTCCGTTGTCGGCCAGCTCGGCGTACAAGCCGAGACAGCGACACGGATGCAGTCAAACCAACAAATCATAGTCGAGCAAGTGGATTCACGCAGACAGTCCGTCAGCGGCGTATCGCTTGATGAAGAAATGTCCAACATGATTAAATTCCAGCATGCTTATAACGCAGCTGCACGAAATATGACGATGATCGATGAAATGTTAGATAAAGTAATTAACGGAATGGGTCGCGTTGGTCTCTAACTCTAATCTACCGGAGGTGAAAAACTATGTCATTACGCGTTACACAAACGATGATGAATACTCAATTGCTGCGTAATATATCCAAAAATCAAGGGCGTATGAACAACCTGCAGAACCAACTTTCCACTGGCATGAAGATTAATAAGCCATCTGATGATCCGGTAGGCATTACTTTTGCACTTCGTTATCGGAGTGAGTTGGATTCGAACGATCAATATACGGAAAACGTCGATTCGGCGCTGTCGATGCTTCAGTATACCGATACGACGATCGGCCAAGCCGGCGATATTATGCAACGTGTGAGAGAATTGCTAGTACAGGGTGCAAATGGCACTTTGGAGCAGACAGGTCTTGATGCAGTAAAATTAGAAATATCTCAGTTGTATAATCAGATGATTGAGATTGGAAACAGTCAGTTTAACGGCAAGCAAGTGTTTAATGGTGAATTGACTGGAGACAAGCCATATCCTGCAATGGCGTTGGAGGAAACAATTGATTTAGTGTCTGTTCCTCCAAAACTGAAAGCCTATCATGCTAGCACAAATACCGGAGCGATTAAATACGAATTATCTGCAGGAATGAGCTTATCGATTAATACTTTAGGTAGCGATGTTTTTGGGAATAGCGTTTCCCCGACAGCAAGTCAGGCGGATTTGGAAAGTAGTGATAATGTTTTCCTATTGCTTCAACGTGCGCATGACATGTTGGGATCAGGCGATCAAGAAGGTGTGTCGGAATTAATTGGTCAAATCGAAACCCGTATGAATACGATGTTAACGAAGCGTGCAGAAGTCGGTGCGCGGATGAATAGGGTTGAAATCATTGAGAATCGTTTGAATGATATTAATCTTAATCTCCAGACCATGCAGTCCAAGACAGAGGATGCCGATATGGCGGAGGTTATTACGAATATGAAAATGGAAGAGAACGTCTACCAAGCTTCCTTATCAGTGGGAGCGCAACTCATTCGGCCAAGTCTTGTTGACTTCTTGAGATAGGAGCGGCCAGCATGCAAATTCCACAAATTGAAATCCGGTTACAGCATGCAAAGCTTAATATCGATGCGGATATCGGGAAGCAGAATCTGCAGCAGCCTCGTCCTACCGTGGAAATGGAACAAGTGCGTCCGGAGCAACATTTCACAACATCAAGGGGACAGCTTAATATTAATCAGGATCGCGTATGGGATGCGTTAGCGCTAGGCAACAATTTGGAAACGATGAAAAAAATATATTCAATGGCTTCTGACATAGCGTTGCGCGGACTTGCCCGAATTGAGCAGAATGGCAACCGTATGGCGGACATTCATCTGGGCGGCAATCCAATAGCGGAGATGGCAAGGGAGTGGCAACGGACATTCCCGGAATTTGACTTTCGCGGCGAAGCCTCGGTCGATAACATTGATTTCAACTACATACCCGGTGAGCTCTCCATAGAAACAATACCAGGCCGAATAAATATGAATGTGGGAGTTAATCGCCCTATACATCATTACGAACGCGGAAGACTTGATATATACATAGGGCAGTACCCGAAGGTGGATATCATTCCGCCGCAAATTGATCAGCTTGTATAATTTAGATGTATCTGTAGAATGAAGCTATAGACCTTATGTGTAACCTGTCAGGTTTACGAGATCTATAGTTTTTTTTGTAAATAATGAGGGTTGTAACGAGGAGGGTATTGTATGAATGTTGATTCACCAGTATTTTTATTCGACCAAGGAATCCCGGGCTTCGAGAATTTACGTCAATTTATTTTTTTGGAAATAGAAGGAAATATTCCGATGAGATTAATGAAGTCATTAGAGGATCAGCATATATCGCTTCTTGTGGTTAGTCCATTCTTCATCTACCCGGAATATGAGTGGGAATTGTCAGAACCTGTGAAACAAGAGCTGTTAATTAAAACGGAAGCAGATGTAGAGGTATGGTCTATTGTTACCTTGCCAGCAGAACCTTCACAAGCGACGCTCAATTTATTGGCGCCGCTAGTTCTGAATCGAAATGAAAAAGTAGGGAAGCAGCTCATACTTCACGACAGCACTTACAGCTCGCGCGCCCCGCTCATTCGAGCATAAGGAGGGAATGTTATGCTAGTTCTATCCCGAAAAAGCAATGAATCGATTATGATCGGCAACAACGTTGAGATTGTTGTACTTGGCGTAGAAGGTGATCATGTTAAAATAGGCATTCGCGCACCGAAGGAAGTGGACATATACCGTAAAGAAATATACCTCGCTATTCAATCCGAAAATCGTGCAGCTGCAATAAATCCAGTATCAATTGATGACGTGTCTAAACTATTTAAAAAATAAACATTTTTTTTCATAGAGCTATAAACAAATGGAATGAAATGTCGATATATATAGTAGCACGGTGTAGGGCGGCCGACCTTTAACCGCAAGCTTCCGCAAGGATGCGGAAATTCGAACATTCAGGGAGGAAATATCAAAATGCGTATTAATCACAATATCGCTGCTCTAAACACTCATCGTCAGCTAGGCGTTAACAATGGTTCTGCAGGGAAAAACATCGAAAAATTGTCTTCTGGTCTTCGTATCAACCGTGCAGGTGACGATGCAGCCGGACTTTCCATCTCCGAAAAAATGCGTGGACAAATCCGCGGTTTGGATATGGCTTCCAAAAATGCTCAAGATGGTATTTCCATGATTCAAACAACGGAAGGCGCACTGCAAGAGGTACACTCCATATTGCAACGTATGCGTGAATTGGCAGTACAAGCTTCCAATGATACGAACGTAACAGCAGACCGCGATGCAATGGGTCAAGAATTGGCGGAATTAGGAAAAGAAATTTCGCGAATTCAGGACACATCAGAGTTCAATAAACAGAAATTGCTTGATGCAACTGCAGGTGACGGAGCTGGCTCGGTAACTTTCCAAGTAGGTGCGAATGAAAGCCAAGTTATGACGGTGGATTTTACTACAGCGGGTATTGACCTTACTGATGTTGTAACCAACGTTGGTGCGTTAACTGCTACTGATGTAGCGGATTCTGCTACAGCAACTGCTTTGATTACAACAATTGATACAGAGATTGAAAATGTATCAGCAGGCCGTTCCCTGTTAGGTGCAACTCAAAACCGCTTGGAGCATACAGTCAATAACCTTGATAATGCTTCAGAAAACCTGACTGCTGCGGAATCCCGTATCCGCGACGTTGATATGGCGAAAGAAATGATGGAGTTCACGAAGAACAACATCCTTACTCAAGCTGCACAAGCGATGTTGGCTCAAGCAAATCAACAGCCGCAAGGCGTACTGCAATTGCTTCGTTAATTCTAATGACAAACAAAGAGACTTTAGCTTTGCTAAAGTCTCTTTGTTATTTTATTGGTGAAGGAGAAACGGATTGATTGAAAAAACTATCGCTTACCATGATTGTTAAAAATGAATCGGAAAATCTAAAGCGCTGCTTGGACAGTGTGAAACTCATAGTCGATGAGATGATTGTGGTAGATACAGGATCGATTGATCATACGAAGGAAATTGCTCTAGGGTATGGGGCGAAGGTGTATGATTTTGTGTGGAATAATAACTTCTCGGATGCACGGAATTATGCTCTTAAGCAATCTACGGGAGACTGGAATCTTGTATTGGATGCAGATGAATACATAATAAATGATTGCGCCAATGAAATTAGAGATTTTATGGAGTCAAATAGAGGAATTGGTCGAATAAGACGAATGGACAAATTTCAGCATGGGGGGGAGCTAAGGGAATCGCAAGTATTTATTTCACGTTTGCTCCCAAGCGGTATTAATTATTCGGGAAGAATACACGAACAAGTGAACTCAGACCTTCCCTCTATAAATACCGCAATTGATGTTTATCATGACGGTTATTTTCTTAAAAATAAATCAGATCGAAATTTGGAGATATTACACCTTGCAGTTAAGGAATGTGATAATGACGCCTATCTATTGTTTCAGCTTGCAAAGGAATATAGGATGGCAGAAAAGCATCGAATAGCAGATGGTTATTTTGCACAATGTTATTCCTTTATCTCGGTAGGAGATGGGTTCCGGCCTCTTGTCGTAGTTGATTACCTGTATAATATAATTGCGAATCAGAATCTGGAGCTTGGGTTAGATATCATCTTAAAAGAAGAAAACAACTTGTCGGATTATCCTGATTTTTATTTTGTCTGCGGTTTATTTTATATGGAGCTCGTGTTCAGTAACATGGAGAAGTATATGAGTTACTTCCCCTATATTGAAAGGTCGTATCTTAAATGTTTGGAATTAGGTGAAACTCGCCGGTACGACAGCGTGAAAGGTACGGGAAGCTTTCGTGCAGCGTATAACCTAGGTATTTATTATGAAACGACAGGCGATATTGCAAAGGCTATCAAGTATTATGAATTATCAGCAAAGGAAAATTACAAGTTAGCCATTGAGCGTTTGGCAAAATTATAAGTTTTAAAGAGAGATTCTGATCATCTGGAGTCTCTTTTGTTTGTTTTCCTAATTATTTGACAATGACTTTCCGATATAATTAATAGAATATGAATGCTGGGGGATTGATTTGTGATGAATGTCAATAATAATCCGATTACAGGGGCTGGCGGATTTGCTGATCGTGTAATTTCGGGAGGCAAGTCCAGTGAATCTGTTATAGATACAATAAAGCTTATAACCCAGCACACATCTGGATCTGTCCCTATCATCACGAATACAGTTGAGCTGAAACAAGCGGAATTGCGCGGAGAAAACTACACGGTTAGTGACGAACAAATTGTTAAAGCGATTGAGAGGGCCATCAAGGCGATGCAGGGCAAGGCAACAAATCTGGAATTTACGGTTCATGAGAAGACGAAAATGATTGCGGTTAAGGTGCTGAATAGTGAGTCTGGGGAAGTGATCCGAGAAATTCCGCCTGAAAAATCATTAGATTTTATAGCGAAGTTGTGGGAAATGGCTGGAATATTAATTGATGAGAAAAGATAAAAGCTGCTAAAGAAGAGGAGTGTTAATTATGCGTATCAGTGGTCTTGCATCTGGTATGGATACCGATGAAATAATTAAGAAACTAATGAGTGCGCACCGGATTCCGATAGATAAGCTATCACAGAAGAAACAATTGGTTGAATGGAAGCGTGATGATTATCGCACGTTAAACAGTAAGATACTGGAGTTTCGTAACGCAGCCTTTGATATGAAGTTGCAATCCAGCTACTTAACAAAGAAAGTAACTACGTCTCCGGAGGGGATTGTTTCTGTAACAGCCTCTGCAGTTACGAATGAAGGGCAATACACGATAAAAATCAATGAACTGGCAAAGGCTCCTTCCTTTAATTCAGGAGAGCTCCTTACTACAAACAGCGGTTCAGACACCATAGGAGATTTAGGGCTTAGTGCTGATACAACTCTTGAAATTATCGGTGTTAAAGGTTCTGCTACGATTGATGTCACAACAGGACAAACAATCAATGAATTTGTACAGGCTATTAACGATGAGTCTGCATTAACTGGTGTTAAAGCGTCGTATGATTCAACGATGGATCGGATATTTTTCAATTCCTCCGTTACTGGTGAATCCTCCTCGATTACACTTAATCTTGCAGGTGCGGATGATTTGAACGACATTTTAAATACCGGAACTCCTGGAGTACCCATCAGCGTAACGGGAGCAAATGCCGAGGTCCTGTTTAATGATATTCCTGCCGAATACGAATCCAACACATTCAAAATCGCAGACATCACTTTTACAGCCAAAGAGAAGAGCGCTACGGTCGTAAACATAAATGTTACGCAGGATGTAGACTCTACAGTAGATACCATTAAGAATTTTGTTGCAAAATACAACTCGCTCATTGATGAAGTGAATAAGGAATTGTTGGAGAAAAGGGCAAGGAGCTATCAACCGCTTACGAATGCTCAACGAGAAGAAATGAGCGAAGATGAAATTAAGAAATGGGAAGATCGTGCCAGAAGCGGAATGCTCTCTAACGATCAATTATTGACAAGCGGTATGACCACTCTTCGTCGTGCATTGTCAGATGCAGTCGGCGGACTTCCGGCAGGGCAATTAAAAACTTTAGCCGAAATTGGTATTTCCACCACCAATATAAATGGCAGCACAATTAGCGGATCCTATTCGGAACTCGGCAAACTATATATTAATGAAACGAAACTTAAGGCAGCAATTACCGAAAACCCGGATCAAGTAATGGCTTTGTTTACCACAGACGGTGCGACCGAATCCAGCGACGGGATCGCCACTCGATTGTACGATAAGGCGTCGAACCTCTTTGGCCAAATCAAGGATAAAGCAGGTGTTTCAGAATCCCTTGAAAGTAATTACTTACTTGGTAAAGAGAGCAGACGATTAACAGATCAAATGTCTCGTTTGACGACACGGTTGGCAGACCTGGAAAACCGGTATTATAAACAATTCACTGCAATGGAATCATATATTAATAAAATGAACTCTCAAAGCGCATGGCTTAGCCAACAATTCAGCTAATAGGGGGATGAAGCATGCAACTTCAACAGCGCAATAAATACTTGGAAACAACTGTTCGGACTGCTGCTCCGGCACAACTGCTTATTATGCTATATGACGGTGCGATTCGCTTCTGCCGACAGGGGATTGAAGCCATTAAAGAGCAGAACTATGCTGAAGCGAATACGAGTCTGTTGAAAACTCAAGATATTATTAATGAATTCATTATAACGCTGGATCGTTCGACCTCTATTGCTGACAATCTATTGCGTTTGTACGACTATTTCAATAAGCGCCTTATAGAGGCGAATATTAAGAAAAGCACGGAACCAGCCGAAGAGGTGCTTGGTCATCTTATAGAGTTGAAAGAAACATGGATTCAAGCGGCTAAACAATACAATCAGTTAGAAGGGCAAACGAATGGAAACGCTTTTGCTAAGACTCATTCAACTGTCGTCTAAGTTGATAGAACGGATTGATAGCTGCAAGCTTGAAGATATAGAGGTTTATATGCAGGAGCGGGATATAGTATTTGCTGAACTTCAGCAACTCATACCGGCCCCTGATCAAGTGGCGGCGTTTCGCTTTGAGATATCTCGAATTACTGAGATGGACACCATCATTACCGGCAGAATGACGGTGCTTCGCAACGAAGCTAATCATGAAATTGATAAGATTAATAGGGGTAAGCGGTCAAAGTCGATGTATGAGTCAGCCTCATACGTCGACGATAGTTTATTTTTCGACACGAAACGATAAAGTGATATTGAAGTTTAGCATGGAGTGCCGCCCGTTGGGTGGCTTCTTTTTTTGTATTTAAAGAAGTAAAGATATTTTGCTTCGTCCTATGGTAAAGCCGGAAGAATCGAACGAGGAGCTTCGTGCTCATATGAAAGTGCTTCTCTCGAAAATCAAGCCGGATTCACCACGGCATGAAGAAATCGACCTGGGAATTGAAGGAGACGAACTGATTTGACTATTCCCGCACGCGGCGATCTGGTTTGGCTTGACTTTGATTCGCAAGCAGGTCGGGAACAAGCTGGCCGTCGACCTGCCATTGTACTATCTGAAGCAGATTTTAATGATCTGACCGGCTTTGCTCTCGTGTGTCCAATCACCAATCAAGTCAAGGAGTATCCTTTTGAAGTTCAGCTTCCGGATGGACTTCCGTTTACCGGTGTAGTTCTTACGGATCAGTTGAAAAGCTTAGACGTGAGGATACGCAAAATAAAAGTCGGTGGAAGTATTCCAATTGAATCGGATACGATGAAAGCAATTCTCCGTAACACTCGCTCCATTTTAGCATAAGATGAATACAAAATATTTTTCGATAAGAATCGACATGAGCGAGGAAAAGTGAAGCACAGCTTGAATGAATTCGCTTACAACAAATTGTTTGACAATTCCGTGAGGCTGGTGTTATAGTCAAATTGTGGGTTATACAATGAGATGCCTCACAGTATTTGAAGATGAAGGGAATGTTTGCAGATGCAAGGTAAAGTTAAATGGTTTAACGCAGAGAAAGGTTATGGATTTATCGAGACTGAGCAAGGCGGCGACGTATTTGTTCATTTCTCCGCAATCCAAACCGAAGGTTTCAAAACACTTGAAGAAGGCCAATCAGTGGAGTTCGATATCGTTGAAGGCGCTCGTGGTCCACAAGCTGCAAACGTAGTTAAACTGTAATTATTTGGCTGATCCAGCCACCATATATGGATCAACACACAAGTGACTAACACAAGCTCCGGGTAACCGGGGCTTTTTTCTGTTTGACTATGAATGGAGGCATTTCAACCCTAAACCAGATATGCTAGTACTATCGAATCATTTATCTGAAAATTCGAAATAAACTAAAAACAATTTTACTCTAGACACCTGCATATGTTATAATAAGCTCATGTAAAGGAGGAGTTCCCCATGAACTACAACATTCGAGGTCAACACTTTCAAGTGACAGACGCATTGAGAGACTACGTCGAAAAGAAACTCAGCCGATTGGACAAATACTTTGAAACACCAGTCGCCTCCGAAATTAACGTAACACTATCCGTCACCAAAGGGAAGCATACAGTTGAGGTGACCATTCCACTAGTCGGCGTCATGCTAAGAGCCGAGGAGAGAAGCGAGGATATGTACGCTTCTATTGATTTAGTAACGGATAAACTCGAACGGCAAATACGTAAACATAAGACGAAGGTTAACCGTAAGTTCCGCCAAGGCAGCGGGGTACGCTCCTTGTTCAGGGAGGAAGGCTCGGCAGTAAGCGTTCTGGATGAGGAAGACGAACTGGAACTCGTACGGACGAAGCGTTTCAACTTGAAGCCCATGGACGTGGAAGAAGCGATATTGCAAATGAATATGGTAGGACATAGCTTCTTCGTCTTTGCGAATATCGAAAGTGAGGAGGTTAACGTCGTATACAAACGCAGCGATGGGAAGTACGGATTAATTGAACAAGGCTAACTGCCATTATACTTATACGAATGAGCCTTTTCTCCTTTTTGGAGAGAGGCTTTTTCTTTTCAAAGGGCCTCGTTGCGGCGTTGTCTACAAACTGTTACAATTTAAGGATAGAGGCGTAATTACGAAAGGGGCAACGGAAGACATGCTCGGACTAGTGAAAAAGATATTCGGCGACCCAAACGAGCGTGAAGTAAAACGGCTCACGCGGACGGTAGAAGAAATTAATGCAATGGAATCGAAATTTACTTCTCTGTCAGACGAGGCGCTTCGCGCAAAAACCGATGAATTTAAAATGAGAATAGAAAAAGGCGAAACGTTAGACGATCTGCTACCGGAAGCTTTTGCAACGGTACGAGAAGCATCGAAGCGTACGCTGGGCATGCGTCATTTTGACGTGCAGCTGCTTGGCGGAATGGCACTCCACGAGGGTAAAATAGCGGAAATGAAAACGGGTGAAGGCAAGACGCTCGTTGCGACGCTTCCAGTATATCTAAATGCTTTGCTAGGCAAAGGCGTACATGTCATTACGGTCAACAATTACTTGGC
This sequence comes from Paenibacillus prosopidis, assembly GCF_003337375.1. GTDB lineage: Bacteria > Bacillota > Bacilli > Paenibacillales > Paenibacillaceae > Pristimantibacillus > Pristimantibacillus prosopidis. The sequence goes on along the minus strand of NZ_QPJD01000011.1, from coordinate 41,178 downwards.
TCAGCGCGATAGTGAGATTATGGGACAAATATACGAGTTCCTTGGTATGACTGTCGGCTGTAACGTACACGGCTTGTCGCATGAAGAGAAGCAGCATGCTTATGCTTGCGATATTACTCACGGTACGAACAATGAATTCGGGTTCGATTATTTGCGCGACAATATGGTGCTGTACAAGGAACAAATGGTACAACGCCCGTTATATTTTGCGATTATCGATGAGGTGGACTCCATTCTGGTTGATGAGGCGCGGACTCCGCTTATTATTTCCGGACAAGCTGCGAAGTCGACTGAGCTTTATTTCGCCGCGGACCGTTTTGTAAGCCGCTTGAAGGCGGAAGAGGATTATACGATTGATGTGAAGCTGCGCAACGTAACGCTGACAGAAGCGGGCGTTGAGAAGGCGGAGCGGGCTTTCCAGATTGAGAACTTATTTGACCATGCGAACGTGCTTATTAATCACCACGTTGAGCAAGCTTTGAAGGCTAACTTTATTATGAGGCGCGATGTCGATTACGTCGTGCAGGAAGACGAAGTCGTCATCGTCGACGAATTTACGGGCCGTTTGATGTCGGGTCGCCGTTACAGCGACGGTCTGCATCAGGCGATAGAAGCAAAGGAACAGCTGAAGGTTCAAAATGAGAGCATGACGCTTGCGACCATTACGTTCCAAAACTACTTCCGTATGTACCGCAAGCTGGCCGGTATGACCGGTACGGCGAAGACAGAGGAAGAAGAGTTTAAACGGATTTACGGCCTGGACGTTATTCAAGTGCCTACGAACCGTTCGATGATCCGTAAAGATTTGCCGGATGTCGTATATAAATCCGAGAACGGCAAGTTTAAAGCGGTTGTTGAAGAGATCGTGGCGCGTCACAGCAAAAATCAACCCGTGCTCGTCGGTACGATTTCGATCGAAAACTCGGAGAAGCTTGCTGATATGCTGAAGCGCAGAGGAATTGCGCATAAGGTGCTTAACGCCAAGTTCCATGCCGAGGAAGCGGAAATTATTTCTCGTGCCGGGCAAGCCGGCTCGGTTACGATTGCGACGAACATGGCCGGCCGCGGTACCGACATTTTGCTGGGCGATACCGTTGCTGACATTGGCGGCTTGCACATTATCGGTACGGAACGGCATGAAAGCCGGCGGATCGATAATCAGCTGCGCGGCCGTTCCGGACGTCAAGGCGATCCGGGCTCAACGCAATTTTATTTGTCCCTAGAAGACGAGCTGATGCGCCGTTTCGGCTCCGAGAACATTATGGGCATGATGGATAAGCTTGGACTTGATGAGGATCAGCCGATCGAGAGCCGCATGATCTCAAGAGCAATTGAATCTGCTCAGAAACGCGTCGAAGGCAACAACTTTGACATCCGGAAGGTCGTATTGCAGTACGACGATGTCATGAACCAGCAGCGTGAAGTTATTTACAAGCAGCGCCGCGACATTCTTGGCTCGGAAAATATCCGCAAGGAAGTCATGGATATGATTAAACCGGTTATCGACCGCATTGTAGAGGCACACTGCGCGGAGGATATTCCGGAGGAATGGGATTTGCAGGCCATTGTGGATTATGCGCATGCAACATTCCTGCAGGAAGGCACTTTGACAAAGGAAGTGCTATGGGGCAAAGAGAAGGAAGAAATCATCGACTTTATTTATAAGAAGGTCGTTGAATACTATGATCAGCGCGAAGAAGAGCTTGGGCCGGAAACGATGCGCGAGTTCGAGAAGGTCGTTGTGCTTCGTGCGGTAGACAGCAAATGGATGGATCACATCGATGCGATGGACCAGCTTCGTCAAGGTATCCATTTACGAGCTTATGGCGGTACCGATCCGCTTCGCGAATACCAGTTTGAAGGCTTCGAAATGTTCAAGGAAATGATCGAGAACATTCAAGAGGAAGTCGCGAAATATATTATGAAGGCGCGCGTTGAGAGCAACCTGGAGCGTCAAGAGGTAGCGAAGGGGCAAACGACCACGACAAGCGGCGGCGGAGAAGCGCAAGAGAAGCGTCCTGCCAAGCGCGAGGAGCGCGTCGGCCGTAACGATAGCTGCCCATGCGGCAGCGGCAAGAAGTACAAGCAATGTCACGGCAAGTAAGGAACAGCGCCGGATCATGCAGCATACGGTAAGTGGATGAACAACTATTTTGAGGTGAAGCGGCGCTATGATAGACATAACGGTTAAACAAGACCTGCGTGAAATGGCCAAGCGGCTCCAAGAGCTCAGGGGGTCTCTTTGACTTAGATCTTAAGCAGGAGATCATTGCAAACTTCGAAGAGAAGATGACCTTCCCCGATTTCTGGGATGACAACGAGAAGGCGCAAAGCGTTATTTCCGAGCTTAATGCTGTCAAGTCGGTCGTAGAGCAATATGAACGGCTGAACAGCGAGCAGGAAGAGCTGCAGATGCTGCTGGAGCTGGCGGAAGAGGAAAACGACGAGTCGCTTCAAGCGGATGTGGTGAGCGGCGTGCAGGAGCTGCTGCGCAAAGTCAGCGAGTTCGAGCTGCAGCTGCTGCTTAATCAGCCGTACGATAAGCTGAATGCGATTTTGGAGCTTCATCCGGGTGCTGGCGGTACGGAGTCGCAGGACTGGGGACTGATGCTGTACCGGATGTATACGCGCTGGGCGGAGAAACGGGGCTTCAAAGTCGAGCTGCTCGATTATTTGCCGGGTGATGAGGCAGGTATTAAGAGCGTTACGATTTTGGTCAAAGGCTACAATGCCTACGGCTACCTGAAGGCGGAGAAAGGCGTGCATCGACTCGTTCGGATATCGCCGTTCGACTCGGCCGGCCGCCGCCATACATCGTTTGCATCCTGTGACGTGATGCCGGAAATCGATGACGATATTGAGATTGAGATTCGTACCGAGGATTTGAAGGTGGATACGTACCGTGCAAGCGGAGCGGGCGGTCAGCACGTCAACAAGACGGAGTCGGCTATCCGGATTACGCATATACCATCAGGCATTGTCGTCGCATGCCAGCAGGAGCGTTCGCAAATACAGAACCGTGAACGGGCAATGAAGATGCTACGTTCCAAGCTGTATGAACGGAAGATCGAGGAGCAAATGAAGGCATTGGCAGAAATTCGCGGCGAGCAATCGGATATTGCTTGGGGCAGCCAAATCCGTTCGTATGTTTTCCATCCGTACAGCATGGTGAAGGATCACCGTACATCGGTGGAGACGGGGAATGTCGGCGCGGTTATGGACGGCGATTTGGATGCGTTTATTGATGGTTATTTACGCAGTCAGATTCGTCATGACTAACGTGCGGCACCTATAAAATGCATAGCTCAGGCGAAGAGTTCCAACACTGATAAGGTGTGGAACTCTTCTTTTTGCGAATGCGGGTAAATCGAAGGCTGGGGTAAGGAGATAGAAGAGATGAAGGGTAGTCCGACAAAGCGAAGAAAAGGCGGGCGTACGTTAAGTTCGCGGACACAGACCGTTTGGAGTGTCGTCCAGCTTCTTATTGGGTCTGTCATTGTTGCAATCAGTTTTAATATGTTCATGGTTCCGAACGGTATCGCCTCCGGAGGCGTATCAGGCATATCGATTCTTGTACAGAGAATGGCAGGCATTACGCCGGCCATTACGCAATGGGCGATCAACATTCCGCTGTTTGTTGCCGGCTTGTGGCTGCTGGGCAAGCGGTTCGCGTTCAAAACAGCGCTTGGCTCGATATTGCTTCCATTGTTCGTGCTGCTGACGGATGGTTGGCCTTCGCCGACAGGCAATCCACTGCTCGCTGCCATTTATGGCGGTATCGGTGTCGGCCTTGGGCTTGGTCTTGTGTTTCGCGGCGGCGGCTCGACCGGGGGAATCGATCTGGCCGCGCAAATATTGCATCGCTATACGGGGCTTCCGCTAAGCTTGGCGATTGTTTGCTTTGATGGATGTGTTATAGCGGCAGCCGGGTTGCTCCTATCGCCTGAAATTGCGTTATATGCACTGATTGGGTTATTTGTGACTAGCAAGACAATAGATTTCGTACAAAGCGGCTTACAGCTGTCCAAGGTTGCTTTCATCATAAGCGATCAATCCGAAGCGGTTGCGGAAGCTATTTTGCATGATCTTGACCGCGGGTTGACCAGGCTTGATGGCCATGGCGGGTATACAGGAGCAGGTCGAACGGTACTTATGGTTGTCGTCGGGCAAAACGAGGTGCCGAAGCTGAAGCAGCTTGTGCGGGCGATAGATTCAGGTGCTTTTGTCATCATAAGCAATACCGCCGAGGTGTTGGGACAGGGCTTTAAACTGGAGAGCTGACAGCAGATTTATTCGTTGTATTATTATGAATTCGAATGTATAATAATACGGAACCTAGTGCTTATTTCCATCAACTGCCGAATGATGTAAAATAATTAGTTGAAGAAGAAGACAATCTTTCCGCTTATCGGAAAGAGCAATAGATGGGGCTGCTGCCTGCTTGCCTGGAAAGGCGAATGCGGTGCGCGGCGTCCAGTTACGGGGAGAGAATAATATGAGCACAAAGTTGAAAATTGCGATTATCGGCTCTACCGGCTACGGCGGTGTAGAGCTGATTCGATTATTGGCTTCTCATCCGCTGGCTGAAGTGACCTCGGTCATCTCGTCATCCAGTGCAGGAACGCCGATTGCAGAAGGATATCCGCATTTAACGGGCATACGGGAAGAATTGCTCGATGATGTCGAGCCCGATGCCATTAAAGCGAAGGCAGACGTCGTCTTTCTTGCAACACCTCCCGGCGTGGCAGCCAAGCTTGCGCCGGAGCTGCTTGAAGCGGGCTTGAAAATCATCGATTTATCCGGTGATTTCCGGTTGAAGTCAGCTGAACTGTATAAGCAGTGGTACAATAAGGAAGCTGCAGAAGAAGCGTATTTACAGCAAGCGGTTTTCGGGCTCGCCGAAATTTATGGTGACCAGGTGCTTGATGCGTCATTCATTTCAAATCCCGGCTGTTATCCGACAGCTACGCTGCTTGGCCTAATCCCTGCTGTAAAAGAAGGCTGGATCGATCCGTCTACGATTATAATCGATGCGAAGTCGGGTGTTTCCGGCGCGGGTCGCGGAGCTTCGCTTGGCACTCATTATTCAGAACTCAATGAAAACCTGAAAGCATATAAGCTAAACAAACATCAGCATATTCCTGAAATTGAAATGGTATTGTCTGATGTTGCTACAAAACCGGTCGTGACGACATTTACGACGCATCTCGTGCCGATGACGCGGGGCATAATGTCGACGATGTACGCGAGCGTACAGGGCGAGCGGAGCACAAATGATTTTATCGAATTATACCGTTCTTATTATGAAGGCCGCCGCTTCGTGCGTATTCGTCCGGAAGGTCAATGGCCGGCGACGAAGGAAGTATGGGGCTCGAATTACTGCGATATCGGCTTTGCGGTAGACCAGCGTACGGGACGCGTAACGATCGTTTCCGTTATTGATAATTTGGTTAAAGGCGCAGCAGGCCAAGCGATACAAAACATGAATTTGATGATGGGCTGGGACGAGACGCTTGGTTTGCAATTTGTCCCGGCTTATCCGTAAAAATACACTCATACACGTGAAGGGGATACGATTCTACCATGGGACAGGAGAATAGGGCATCATTGTTCTCGGTCGTCGCAGACGGCTCGATAACAACGCCTAAAGGATTCAAAGCAGGCGGACTGCATTGCGGTCTCAAAAAAACGACGCGCAACGATCTGGGAGCGATCGTCTGTGAAGTGCCGGCGGCGGCAGCGGGCGTTTATACGACCAATGTGTTCCAAGCGGCACCGCTTCAGGTAACTCGTGAAAGCATCGGAGCGGGCGGCGTGCTGCGCGCGGTGCTGGTGAACAGCGGCAACGCGAATGCATGCACAGGCAAGCAAGGGGATGCGGATGCATACGAAATGCGCGCACGGTTTGCAGAGTCGATCGGCGTATCGGCGGATCATGTAGCGGTTGCTTCGACGGGCGTTATCGGCGAGCTGCTGAAGATGGATAAGGTGCGCAGCGGTATCGATGAGCTTCCTTCACGTTTGGAAGGCAGCCGCGAAGGCGCGGACGGCTTCTGCCAAGCGATTCTAACAACGGATCTTGTTCAGAAAATGGTTTGCGTAGAGCTTGAGCTTGACGGTCAGCGCATCCATGTAGCGGGCGCTGCCAAAGGGTCGGGAATGATTCATCCTAACATGGCGACGATGCTCGGCTTCGTAACGACGGATGCCGCAATCGGCAGCGAGGCGCTGCAGCAGCTGCTGCGCCAGGCAACGGACCTTACTTTCAACATGATTACGGTAGATGGCGATACAAGCACGAACGACATGCTCGTTGCCATGGCAAGCGGACTTGCCGGCAACCGCGAGCTGACACCGCAGCACGAGGGCTGGGCTGCTTTTGCGGCAGCAGTTCGTTATGTGTGCGAGGTGCTGGCGAAAGCGATCGCGCGCGATGGCGAAGGCGCGACGAAGCTCGTTGAGGTGCAGGTGAACGGAGCGGTTAGCGACGATTCCGCGCAAGCGATTGCGAAGACGGTCATCGGATCGTCGCTCGTGAAGTCGGCAGTGTTCGGTGCCGATGCGAACTGGGGCCGAATTATTGCGGCGGTCGGCCGCGCAGGACAGCCGGTTAATCCGGAGACGGTCGACATCCGTTTAGGCGATATTTTAACGTTAGAGCAATCACGTCCCGTTGTATTTGATGAAGAGATTGCTTTGGAATATTTAAAAGGCGATACCGTCGTTATTCGCGTGGATCTTCATAACGGCGATGGCAAGGCGACGGCTTGGGGCTGTGATTTGACGTACGACTATGTTCGCATTAACGCGGCGTACCGGACGTAAGCGAATGAACGTTGGAGGGTATGGAACAGTGACGGAGCAACGGTTTGTGATGAAATGCGGCGGCAGCACGCTTGCGGCGCTGCCGAATAGCTTTTTTGATGAGCTGCGTGAGCTGCAGCTTACGGGCGTGCGCCCGGTTATTGTACATGGAGGCGGACCCGCCATATCGGAGACGCTCGGCAAGCTTGGCATTGAGACGGAGTTCGTGAACGGTCTTCGTAAGACCAATGACGCTGTCCTTGACGTGGTGGAGATGGTGCTTGCAGGGCGAATCAATAAAGAGATTGTGCGCAAAATCCAAACAAACGGAGCGAAGGCGCTAGGCTTATCGGGCGTGGACGGCATGCTTATCCAGGCTCAGCCGGTTGCAAATGCTGCGGAAATCGGCTTCGTTGGCGACGTGACGGATGTGAATGCCGCGCTTATCGAAGGCGTAATGGAAATGGGGTATATCCCCGTCATTGCGCCAATCGGGATTGACGGGCAGGGCCAGCGTTATAATATTAACGCCGATACGGCCGCAGGTGCGGTTGCCTCTCATCTGGGCGTGGAGCGGATGATCGTCGTAACGGACGTTCCCGGCATTTTGAAGACGGTGGACGGCCAAAAGCAGGTATTGCCTGTTGCAACGGTAGAAGATATTGAAGCGATGATTGCGAGCGGCGAAATTTATGGCGGCATGATTCCTAAAGTGCGCGCGGCTATCCAATGTATCCAGGGCCGTGTGCGCGAGGTTGTGATCGTAAGCGGTGAGGAACAGGGCGTGTTAACGAGGGCTGTCCGCGAGGGCGGCGTCGGTACGCGAATTGTTCAGATGAATGAAAGGCGGGTGTAAGGTCGATGAGCGAGACGAAGACGGCAGCAGCCGATCTATCTCTGTTTCCTACATATGCGAGATATCCGATTGCATTGGTAAAGGGTGACGGCAGCTGGCTTTGGGATGATCAAGGCAAGCGTTATCTCGATTTTATGAGCGGTATTGCTGTAACGAACCTCGGGCATGCCCCAAAGCAAATTAAAGCGGCGCTTATCAAGCAGCTCGATGAGCTGTGGCATGTATCCAACTTGTTTCATATTCCGAACCAGGTGGAAGCGGCGAAGCTGATTACCGATAACAGCTGCGCCGATGCTGTGTTCTTCTGCAACTCAGGTGCCGAGGCGAACGAAGCGGCCATTAAGCTTGCCCGCCGTTATAACCAGAAAGTACTGAATAACGGACGTTACGAAATCATTACTTTCGAACAGTCATTCCACGGACGGACGCTCGCGACGCTTACGGCGACGGGTCAAGCGAAGGTGAAGGAAGGCTTTGCGCCGCTGCCTGAAGGCTTCAAGACGATTCCTCTGAATGATCTGGAAGCTTTAGAGGCGGCTGTATCCGATAAGACAGCTGCTATAATGCTGGAGATGGTGCAGGCGGAAGGCGGTATTTATCCGGTCGATGCTGCGTATATGAAAGGGCTCGTCGCTTTGTGTGAAAAGCATGGCATTTTGCTCATAGCGGACGAGATTCAGACGGGTATGGGACGTACGGGCAAGCTGTTTGCTTACGAGCATTACGGCATTGAGCCGGACATTTTCACCATGGCCAAAGGGCTGGGAAGCGGGTTCCCGGTCGGTGCGATGGCAGCCAAGGAGAAGCTGCGTGAAGGCTTCACCGCAGGCAGCCACGGTTCGACGTTCGGCGGTACGCCGATTGCGACTGCTGTCGTGAAAGCAACGCTGGAGACGATCGTAGGCGAAGGCTTGTCTGCGCGCGCAGCGCAAATGGGCGAGTATTTGATCGGACAGCTTCGCGGGAAGCTGGCAGGAAACGCTTTTGTGCATGAGGTTCGCGGTCTTGGACTGCTTGTCGGTATTGAATGCGCGGAACCGATTGCGGGGATTCTGAACGAAGCGCAGGAGCGCGGTCTAATTGTCATCTCGGCAGGGCCAAACGTCATTCGCCTGCTGCCGAATTTGCTCGTTACAGAGGAAGAAATCGATACGGCTGTTGCGATTTTAGCGGAGCTGCTGGAAGCAAAGCGGCCTGTATAAATAAAGCTTTCAATATGAAGGAGGGCTTACCTATGCAAGGAATATTGAACGAGGAATTGGCGATTAGCTTGAAAGGTCGCGATTTTCTAATGCTGGTTGATTTCAAGCCGGAGGAAATCCGTTACTTGATCGACCTGGCAATCGATTTGAAGAGAAAGCAAAAAGCAGGGGAAACCCACCATGTGCTGAAGGGCAAAACGCTCGGCATGATTTTTGAGAAATCTTCAACCCGTACACGCGTTTCGTTCGAAGTAGGGATGTACCAGCTTGGCGGCCAAGGGCTGTTCCTAAGCGGTAACGACCTGCAGATCGGCCGCGGCGAGACGATTTGGGATACAGCTCAAACGCTGTCGCGATACTTGGACGGCATCATGATCCGCACCTTCGCACACCGCAAAGTGGTTGAGCTGGCACGCGGAGCAACGATTCCGGTCATCAACGGTTTGACTGACCTGTCGCACCCATGCCAGGCGCTTGCCGACTATCAAACGATTTTGGAGCACAAAGGCCGTCTGGAAGGGTTGAAAATCGCTTATGTAGGCGACGGAAACAACATGGTGCACTCGCTCATGATGGGTGCTGCCAAGCTCGGTCTTCATATGTCTGTAGCGACGCCGGAAGGCTACGAGCCGGACGCCGATATCGTACAGCAAACGAAGGACCACGCGTCCGAGACTGGCTCGAAGATTCACGTATGCCGCGATCCGAAGGAAGCTGTTGCCGATGCGGATATCATCTATACGGATGTATGGGCGAGTATGGGCCAAGAAGCGGAACAGAAGGAACGCGAGATTGCTTTCGCAGCTTACCAGGTTAACGAGGCTTTGACGAAATACGCGAAGAAGGATTATTTGTTCATGCACTGCCTGCCGGCACACCGCGGCGAAGAAGTGAGTGAAGGGGTCATCGACGGCGACAGCTCGATTATTTTCGATCAGGCAGAGAACCGTCTTCATGCGCAAAAAGCGATTATGGCCGCAATCATGTCCTAAACAATCGCTCCACATATACAAATTCATTTCGAAGGGAAGTTATATACGATCATGGCAAAAGAAAAAATCGTGCTGGCCTACTCCGGCGGTTTGGATACATCGGTTATCCTCAAATGGTTGAAAGAAACGTACGACGCGGAAATTATCGCTTTCACGGCGGATATCGGGCAGAAGGATGAGCTTGACGGCCTAGAGGCAAAAGCACTTGCGACAGGCGCTTCCAAGGTATACATTGACGACCTGCGCGACGAGTTCGCGAAAGATTTCATCTATCCAATGTTCCAAGCTGGAACGCTGTATGAAGGCCAATACTTGCTCGGTACATCGATCGCTCGTCCGCTTATCGCTAAGCGTATGGTTGATATCGCCCGCGCGGAAGGTGCAACAGCGATTGCTCACGGCGCAACGGGCAAAGGTAACGATCAAGTGCGTTTTGAGCTGACGGCTGCTGCATTGGCGCCTGAGATCGGCGTTATCGCGCCATGGCGTCTTGAAGCGTTCCGTGAACAGTTCCCGGGCCGCGCAGAGATGATCGCTTACGCTGAGAAGCATGGCATTCCGGTTACGGCGTCTGCGGCAAAGCCGTATTCCACTGACCGCAACCTGCTGCATATCAGCTTCGAGAGCGGCATGCTGGAGGATCCTTGGTTCGATCCAAGCTCCGAAGAAAACGAGAGTATGTACGTGCTGAGCGTTTCCCCTGAGAATGCGCCGGACAAAGCGGAATACGTAGAGCTTACTTTTGAAGAAGGCAATTGTACGGCAATTAACGGCAAGGAGCTTAGCCCGCTGGCCGTTATGGAAACGCTGAACGAGCTTGGCGGCAAGCACGGCATCGGACGCGTCGACATGGTCGAGAACCGTTTCGTTGGCATGAAGAGCCGCGGCGTGTACGAAACTCCGGGCGGATCGATCCTTTTTGTAGCTCACCGCAAAATGGAATCCTTAACAATGGACCGCGAGGTTATGCACCTTCGCGATTCGTTGATTGCAAAATACAGCCAGCTCGTTTACAACGGCTTCTGGTTCGCACCGGAACGTCTAGCGCTGCAGGCGCTCGTAACGGAATCGCAAAAGAACGTAAGCGGCGTCGTACGCTTGAAGCTTTACAAAGGCAACGTGATCGGAGCAGGCGTGAAAAGCCCTGTCAGCTTGTATAACCCTGATATCGCAACGATGGAAGCTGATCCTTCGCAAGCTTATGATCAAGGCGATGCTACAGGCTTCATCCGTCTAAACGCTTTGCGTTTGAAAGTATCATCCGCAGTCAGCAGCAAATAAGCTTTACAAGGGAGTGTAACGAACCAGTGAGTAAATTATGGGGCGGTCGGTTTACGAAAAAAACGGACCAGTTGGTAGAGGAATACACGGCTTCGATCCTATTCGACAAAGAACTGGCCGAAGAGGATATTCAGGGCAGCTTGGCGCATGTAACGATGCTTGGCAAGCAGGGCATTTTGCCGGCGGACGACGTTGAGAAAATCAAGGACGGTTTGCACCGCGTGCTTCAACGCATTAAACGCGACGATATCGAATTCTCCATCGGGGACGAAGATATTCATATGAACATCGAGAAGACGCTGATCGACGATGTCGGTTCAGTCGGAGGGAAGCTGCACACCGGCCGCAGCCGCAACGACCAAGTAGCGACGGATATGCATTTGTGGCTCCGCAAGCGCGTTGTCGAGTTTGTCGATATGCTGCATAAGCTTCAATCGGCGCTAGTCGAGCAGGCGAAGGCGAATATCGACACGATTGTGCCGGGTTACACGCATTTGCAGCGCGCGCAGCCGATTCTGTTCGCGCATCATCTGATGGCGTATGTATCGATGTTCGGACGCGATATCGAGCGTCTGCAGGACAGCTACAAGCGTATCAACGTGCTGCCGCTCGGAGCGGGCGCATTGGCGGGAACGACATTCCCGATCGATCGCCATTTCGTAGCGAGCCAGCTGAAGTTTGACCGTGTATACGAAAACAGCCTTGACGCGGTCAGCGACCGTGACTTCATTCTGGAGTTTTTGTCGGACGCGTCGATCATTATGATGCATTTGTCGCGCCTTAGCGAAGAGCTCATCATGTGGTCGAGCACGGAGTTCCATTTTGTCGAGCTGGATGATGCGTTCTGCACGGGCAGCAGCATTATGCCGCAAAAGAAAAATCCGGATGTGCCGGAGCTTGTGCGCGGCAAAACGGGACGCGTATACGGCAATCTAGTTGGCTTGCTTACGGTGCTAAAATCGCTTCCGCTCGCTTACAATAAAGACATGCAGGAAGATAAGGAAGGCATGTTCGACACCGTGAAGACGCTGCAGGGCGCGCTTCAGCTGTTCGCCCCGATGATCGCGACGATGAAGGTGAACAAAGACCGGATGCGTCAAGCGGTCAATCAGGATTTCTCGAACGCGACGGATATCGCCGACTTCCTCGTGAACAAAGGGCTGCCGTTCCGCCAGGCGCATGAGGTTATCGGCAAAACGGTATTGTACTGCATCGAGCAAAACAAATATTTGCTGGACCTGACGCTTGACGAATTCAAGCAATTCTCGCAGCTGTTCGACGATCGCATTTACGCCGTGCTCCAGCCGGAGCAGGTCGTTAATGCGCGCAACGTATACGGCGGCACCGCAAAAGTACAGGTGCAGGATGCAATCGGCCGCGCTGAACTGGCGCTGGCAGAAACAGCTTCATGGGTAACCGAGTATCTGGAGCGGAGTAAGTAAGGAAGCCGCTAAAAATTAAAGAGCAGTTCAGCAGCAGCCATCGTTGGCTGCCTGCTGAACTGCTTTTTTTGCTCGTAACTTAAACCCCATCCTCCAGCAGCGGTTCTGCCGGTGTCGGATCGGGTGTTGGCGTTGGCTCCACTCCACTGCCTGGTCCAATCTCAACAATAGTCGGCTGAGCCTTGTACGTGTCACGCGATACCTTTTCCCGGCTAATGACTTCACCGTCCCGAATGAGCGTGCGGTACGTTTCGACGACGTAGCCTTGCTTACCTTTTTCTACGGTGACCTTCTTCCCGGGAGATAATTTGGTATTTATCTTCTCCTGAACGGTTGGCTCAATCGTTTTGACGGTGAACGATTCAATATCGTACCGCTCTTTAGCATTCATTGTACCAAACAGCTTAATGGTAAGCTTTCGGTCCTTAACCTTAGTGCGGATAACCATATGCTTTCCGGTCGAATTTTTAAATCGGAAATTAATAGCGCCGCCCGCATACGTTGCATCCTGTCCGATTGGCAAATAAGCAACCGGCAGCGAATGATTTCGCCGCTCCACGATCTCAAGCCCCGAGCGCAATACGGCGTTATAGAGCGTGCTTGAAACCTGGCAGATGCCGCCCCCGATACCAGGCACCAGCTTGCCGTTCAAAATAACCGGAGCTTCGCGGTAATCATACAGATCTTCAGCGCGGGCAATAAGCTTGCCATAGTCGAACACTTCGTCCGGCGCAAGTACCCAATCGTTGAGAGCCTCGGCGGTAACAGTGACGTTATACGCACGACCCTCCGCGCTCGATCGAAAATCAGTAGTAAATTCGATTATTTTCCGCTCAACGCCTTCGTTCTTCAGCTTCTCCAATGTGATTTCCGGGTGTATGAGAGCAACCGGCAGCTCCGCTTCAAAAGCCTGTTCGACTGGATCTCCAATCTGCTCCTTCTCGAGCACTACCCATTCGTCTACCTCGTCAATCAGCTTGCCTAAATCTAATCGGTAAGCGTCGACATGCGGTTCATAAACGACCTTATCGTCATCTGTAATTGTGCGGGAAGCATTTTTAGTTTCGCTTTTTTCGATCCAGCTCCACTGCTTGCGAACGGCAGCGTCGAATGCGTCACGGTTCCAGCTTTGCGTAAGCACATACGTTTTTTGAAATTGATAGCGGTATACCGCCCGGTCCCATATATCGCCTTCGCTAAGCTTTTGCAAGGCGGAACGGGCGTCTGCAAACCCTGCTTTGTAACCGAGATCGCTAACCGTCCACTGCTTGCTGTCGTCCGCCGCAGTGTTGGCTTGAATCGTTATTGTCCGTTGAAGCAGAGATTTCTCATACGTCTCTAACCGCGTAATTGCATCGCCAACGAGCATCCCTCCGATTGGAATGCCCCCTGCAACGACTCCCTCTGGAACGGTTTTCTGAAGCGCATAATTCCATACAAATCCCCAGCCGATTGCTGCCGCGAGCAGCAGAGAAAAGATGACAATGATTCCGATATGTATTCGTTTTATGATGACGACCCACTCCTTTTTTTGAGAAGAAAAAGACAGTTTTATATGTATATGCGGCATACGCTGCAATTTTGTCTAATAGTACTCCTGACCTCCATTCGACAAATGCTTTTAATATGAGATTTGTGAAATATGAGGAAAGCGATCTGCTTATGAAGGAATTCAGCGCAACCTGTCGAAATAGTACAACTGACTATTAACAGGATGTGATAATGTGATTGAGATGCAAGACATCTGGAAAACGTACACCGACGGAACGCATGCGTTAAGAGGCGTCTCTGTTCGAATAGATCGCAATGAGTTTGTATATTTGGTTGGGCCGTCAGGCGCAGGGAAATCGACATTTATGAAATTGATTTACCGGGAGGAAGTACCGACCAAGGGTCAGCTTTCAGTAAATGGCTTTAACATCGGCAAGCTGAAGCCTCGCAAAATCCCGTTTGTCAGGCGCAACATCGGTGTTATTTTTCAAGACTTCCGTTTACTCCCCAAATTAACCGTATATGAAAATGTCGCTTTCGCAATGGAAGTTATCGAAGCGCCGCGCCGCATTATTAAGAAGCGGACGATGGAGGTGCTCGATCTCGTCGGTCTAAAGCATAAGCATGCAAGCTTGCCTGCGCATTTGTCAGGCGGTGAGCAGCAGCGGGTATCGATCGCGCGTGCGATCGTCAATAATCCGTCAGTTATTGTGGCGGACGAGCCTACCGGAAACCTTGATCCGGAGACTTCGCTCGGCATCATGAATTTGCTTGAGGAAATTAACTTCAGAGGCGCAACCATCATTATGGCGACGCACAACAAAGATATCGTTAACTCCATGCGCAAGCGCGTTATTGCAATCGAGAACGGCAATATCGTTCGCGATGAGGCGAGAGGGGAGTACGGCTATGAAGCTTAGAACGATACTCCGTCACTTTCGCGAGGGCGCCAAAAACATTATTAGAAACGGCTGGATGTCGTTCGCTTCTATGAGTTCAATTTTCATTTCCCTATTTATATTAGGCGTCTTTTTATTGCTTGCGTTGAATGTGAACAGCATGTCTGCTCAAATAGAAAGCCAAGTGCAAATTCGTGTTTTCCTGCAGCTTAATGTCGAGAAGGCGAAGATGACGGAGCTTCAAAACAAGATCGGCAACATCACCGAGGTAAGCAAAGTAACATTTGTGTCCAAGGCAGAGGGGTTGGAGCTGCTTCGCAAAAATTTGGGTGAAGAAAACAAAGAGCTGCTCGACGGTTACGAGAACGAAGAAAATCCGCTGCCCGATTCATTCACGGTAGAGGTATACGATCCCCGTTCGATCGCACAGGCAGCTAGCCAGATCGAAGCCATTAACAAAGCAGACGAAACGCAGCCGATTGCCAAGGTTAAATACGGCCAAGGGACGGTAGAGACTTTATTTAAAGTAACGAATGCTCTGCGGATTATCGGTATCGTTGTGGTTATTGGTTTAGGAGTTACGGCTATGTTCCTCATTTCCAACACGATCAAAATGACGATTATTGCAAGACGCCGCGAGATTGGCATTATGAAGCTCGTGGGGGCAACGAACTCGTTTATTCGTTGGCCGTTCTTCATTGAAGGAGCGTTGATCGGGATTATCAGCTCCGTTATTACTACCGTTATCGTGTTAGTCGGTTATTCGGAGCTTGTACAATTCTCGCAAATGGAATTATCTCTAATGATGATTAAGCTCGTCACGGTTAAGGAGTCCGGCTTGTTGACCGCTGCACTCATTATTGGACTCGGAACGTTGATCGGTATTTGGGGCAGCACCATTTCGATACGCAAGTATTTGAAAGTGTAGGTGGATGAGAACGTGAAGATGAGAAAATGGGTTGGATTGATTGCCGTAATGATGGTTACGGTGTTTGCCTTGCAGCCGATAGGCGGAGAAGCGGCTTCTCTTAGCGATATTAAGAAACAGCTCGATGCAGCCAAACAAGAAATGAAGGAAATTGAGAGAAAGGCTGCAAATGCGGAGCGTCAGGCGGCAAAAGCGCAACAGCAAGCGGCAAATGCAAAGCATGACAAGGTAGATATCGAGGGTAAGAAAACGGAAGCTCTAAACTCGATTAACAACATACTTGCCGAGATAGACAATGTCGTTCTCACGAAAACGAAGACACTTGCTCAGCGGGATGCCAAGGAAGAAGAGCTGCTGCAGACGGGCCTTGAACTGGAGCAGGCAGAGGAGCGGGTAAAAACGCGCAACAAGCTTTTGCAATCCCGCATGCGCCTAATGTATACGAACGGATTTGTTTCTTATATGGACGTTTTGCTCAGTGCAACGAGCTTTACTGATTTTATTGATCGATTTGACGCGCTTCAGTCGATATTGGCACAGGACCGCGATATTTTGGAGGAGCAAAGGAAGGAACAGGAGCTTGTCGCTCTCAAAAAAGCGGAGGTAGAGAAGCAGTTTGCCGAAGTGACGAAGATATATGAGAAGCTTGAGCTTTACGAGGCTCATCTTGCGAAGAAGGAAGAAGAGAAGCAATTGATGATTGCAAGCTACAACAGCAATATACAGCAGCTGGACCACAAGTTGGAGGAGATCGACAGCGAGCTTGAGCAGCTCGAGGATATTAGCGAGGAGCAGGAGGCGCTCCTTATGGCGCTCGCTGCGAAGGTATCTAAGCTTAACGCCGAGAAAAATAGAATTCAAAACCCTTATAGCGGCGGAAGACTTGGAATGCCGATCAAAGACAGTTACCGGGTGACCTCGAACTTCGGTACCCGGATTCATCCCATAACCGGCAAGAGGCATACGCATACGGGTATAGACTTTGCCGCCCCGCAAGGGACCGATATTTATGCGGCTGAGGATGGAGTTGTTATCGTAGCACAATCGTGGAGCGGATATGGAAATTGTGTTATCATTGACCATGGCAACGGTTTATGGACGCTTTATGGTCATATCCGCAACGGCGGAATCAAGGTAGACAAAGGCGAGACCGTCAAGAAAGGCCAGAAAATCGCCGAGGTTGGCAGCACGGGTAATTCGACGGGGCCTCATTTACATTTTGAAGTTCGTAAAAACGAAACGCCGGTTAATCCAAGCAGCTACTTGAAATAAAGGTAGTCATACTCTTACAATCAGGAGGCAGCCCATGTGGCTGCCCTTATTTGTCCATTGAGGCGATATTTGCAGGATAAGACAAATAATTGTAAGCTACTTGTCATATACTAGGTTGGTCTTAAACATAAGACCGTGTACGATGAGAAGGTGGTGTAGACAGGTGCAATTCAAAGGACGCACAGTATTCGCGTTCGTTATGCTGACGATGATTGCATCCGTGCTCGTTACATTAACGCTTGCGGATCAAATCATTAAGCCGGACGAGCCGTCGGCCCCGGCCCTTACGGCTGTGGCGGCCGATGAGGGCGGGCGTTACAGGCTCAAGGAAGAAGAGCTGACGAAGCTTAACGCGGTGCTCGAATTAATCGAGACAAAATATTATCAAAAAGTCGATCGTCTGGAGCTGTTGGATGGTGCTGTAAGCGGGATGATGTCTTCCCTTGACGATCCCTATTCCGTTTATATGGAAAAGTCTGCGGCTCAGCATTTCTCGGAATCGATCGAAGGTTCGTTTACTGGCATCGGCGCAGAGGTAACGCTTGAGAACGGACGTATTGTTGTCGTTTCTCCAATAAAGGGCTCGCCTGCTGAACGTTCGGGTTTGCTGGCGAAGGATGTGCTGCTTTCCGTGAACGGAGAGAAGCTCGACGGCTTGAATTTACAGGATGCCGTTGCGAAAATTCGCGGACCAAAAGGAACGAAAGCGAAGATTCAGGTTCAACGGGCAGGCTTCTCCGAACCGATTCAACTCGTTCTTATCCGCGACGATATCGACGTGGAAACGGTGTATGGCAACCTGCGTCCTGACGGCGTCGGGGTCATTGAAATTCGCCAGTTCTCGCTTCATACGGCGGAACGGTTTAAAGAAGAGCTCGCACGGCTCGAGAAGCAAGGGATGAAGGGACTCGTGCTGGATGTGCGCAACAATCCGGGAGGCGTGCTGCCAGTTGTCGTGGAGATCGCGCAGTCCTTTATGGCAAAAGGCAAAACGGTCGTGCAAGTAGAGGATCGCGATGGGAACCGTGAGAAGACGGTTTCGGAAGGGCAAAGCAAATCGTATCCGATTGCCGTCCTTATGAATAAGGGAAGCGCAAGCGCGTCAGAAATATTGGCTGGAGCTCTGCAGGAGGGCGCCGGTGCAAAGCTGGTCGGCGAGACTTCCTTTGGCAAAGGCACGGTTCAGGTCAGCTACAACAAGGCGCTCGGAGATGGCAGTCTAGTGAAGATGACCATTGCAAAATGGTTAACGCCAAACGGCAATTGGATTCACGAGAACGGCATTAAGCCGGATATCGCCGTTCAGCCGCCGGATTTATATACGGTGGCACGTCTATCGTTAACGGAGTCGTTGAAGCTGGATATGATTGGCGAGCAGGTGCGAAGCGCGCAAATTATGCTGCACGGGCTTGGGTACGAGCCAAAGCGGGAGGATGGATATTTTGGAGCCGAAACGGTAGAAGCGGTTAAGAAATTCCAGACGGAGCATGGTCTGCAAGCAACCGGACAAATCGATCAGAAGACGGCCGAGTCGCTTGAGAAGGCCGTTATTAAATGGATTCAGGACAAAGCTAATGATACGCAGCTGCATGAGGCGATTAAGGCTGTAGGCAGGAAATAGCGCGCGGGTGTCGAATGAATAAGAGGTTGGCTCTGCATGATAGAGTCGGCCTTTTATTTTTTTGACCAACGTGGAACATGCGAAGGAGTGTCGGCTTTGGAAACGGTGTTGGAAGTGCTGAAAATGCTCGGACAAGCGGCTGTTCAATTGGTTTCACAGCCATTCTACTATATTGCGGTATTATTTATTGTTTTACAGTATACGAGACAAATCCGGATGGAACGGCAATTGTTTGCAGTTAAGCTGCACAATTGGCCGAGCTTGGTTATCAGAGCATTGTTTGCAGGTCTGCTGATTGGTGTAGGGGTATCGCTCGCCGGTGCATTTATCGGTGTGGCATTGACAGCCGAATCGGTTATTTGGCTTTGGGCGGCTGCAGCATTGCTAATGCTCATGCGCATTCGATATCTGTGCTTCGCATATAGCGCAGGGGTTATAACGCTGCTGCAATGGATTATGGGCTGGACTCCGCTTGCGGAACGTGCGGATTGGATCGGAGCATTGGCTGCATCGCTTGCTCGAATTGACGCGGCGGGGCTGCTGGTGCTGGTGGCTTTGCTTCATCTGGCCGAAGCGGTGCTTGTGCGTTGGCAGGGCAACCGGTTAGCGACGCCGCTGTTTTTGGAAGGAAAACGAGGCAAGCTGGTAGGCGGCTACATGCTTCAGGGCTTCTGGCCGGTACCGCTGCTCATGCTGGTTCCGGTAACCGGCACAGGAGCGTCAACGACTGCATTACCATGGACGCCCTTATTCGGAGCGGATTGGTCACAAGGCTGGTCGTTCGTTGCGCTGCCGATGATTATCGGCTTTACGGAAATGACGAGGTCGATGCTGCCGCGGGAGAAGGCGAAGCATGCAGCCAAAGGGCTGCTGCTGTACAGCATTTGCTTAGCTGCTGCGGCACTCGCTGCTTGGTGGCAGCCGATGCTGCTTCCGGTTGCGGCGCTCGCTTCGCTGCTTCTGCATGAAGCGATCATATGGCGCAGCCGAACGCTTGAGGCGGCGCACTCGCCTCTATATGTGCATGACTCGCGCGGCTTGCGCATACTAGGCATCGTGCCGGGAACGCCAGCCGCAGCAATGGGGCTTGAAACCGGCGAAATTTTGCATAAGGTAAACGGCGTGCGTGTGAGATCGAAGGAAGAGCTTTATGAAGCATTAGTTCAAAACTCGGCTTTCTGTAAGCTGGAGGTTATGAACCTTGCGGGTGAACTGAAGTTTGCGCAGCGGGCGCGTTTTGCAGGCGAGCATCATCAGCTGGGCGTTATATTAGCGCCGGACGAGCAGGCCAATTACTACGCCGCTTCAGGACCTGCGTCGCTGCTTGAGCTGCTGCGCAGCTCCCGCACCTCAAATCGCCGCGGTTCCGCGCCTGCGCAAGGCGTTGCAGGTATCGGGCAGGCAGAGCAGGCGGAAAGATAGGAAGAACTGAGCAGGTATGGATAAAACGCCGCAAAAAGATGTGCTTAAATAAGGCCGTCCTAATGGTCCATGGATCATAGGACGGTTTTTTAATATGAAAGTTGGAATGAAGAAAAGGAAGGTAATTTACAATTCCGGTCATTGCAACGGCTGCAATATAACGGTATAATATACGGGAACACACATTCTTATTTCGGGAAAATACGCTTGAATCAGATATATTTGACTATAATGTTAATAGCAATCGGAACGATGGGGGTGGATGACAGGCGTGAGTGAGCTTATTAAGGAAACGAAGCTGTTTGAATTGAAGTCGGATTACACGCCGCAGGGCGATCAGCCGAAAGCGATCGAGCAGCTTGTAGAGGGAATTACGGCAGGCAAGAGGCATCAGACGCTGCTCGGCGCTACAGGTACTGGTAAGACGTATACCATTGCGAATACGGTAGCGAGGCTGAATCGGCCGACGCTCGTAATTGCGCACAATAAGACGCTGGCAGCTCAGCTGTGCAGTGAGTTTAAGACGTTTTTTCCAGACAATGCAGTGGAGTACTTTGTGAGCTACTACGATTATTACCAGCCGGAAGCATACATCCCTTCTACCGATACGTTTATTGAGAAGGATTCGAGTATTAACGATGAGATCGATAAATTAAGACACTCCGCGACGAGCGCTTTGTTCGAACGGCGGGATGTCATTATCGTTGCCAGCGTTTCCTGTATTTACGGCCTTGGTTCCCCGATGGAATACGGAAGCCTCGTGCTTTCGCTGCGGGTCGGCATGGAGAAGCCGCGCGATGCGATTCTTCATAAGCTGGTCGACATCCAGTACCAGCGGAATGATATTAGCTTTACGCGAGGAACCTTCCGCGTGCGCGGCGATATCGTTGAAATATTTCCCGTAGCGAATAATGAGCGGGCACTCCGGGTGGAGCTGTTCGGGGACGAGATCGAGCGCATTTCGGAAATCGACGTGCTGACCGGCGAAATTGTCGGTGAGCGTGATCATATCGCTATTTTCCCGGCTTCCCACTTCGTAACCCACGAGGATACGATGAAAATGGCGATCGTTAATATTGAACGGGAGCTGGAGGAACGCCTGATCGAGCTGCGTGAAGCAGGCAAGCTTCTGGAAGCGCAGCGGCTGGAGCAGCGGACGCGATACGATTTGGAAATGATGGCGGAGATGGGCTTTTGCTCCGGAATCGAGAACTACTCCGGACCGCTGACTTTCCGGGAGCGCGGAGCAACGCCGTATACGCTGCTTGATTATTTTCCGGATGATATGCTTATCGTCATCGATGAATCACATGTTTCATTGCCGCAAATCCGGGCGATGTACAACGGTGACCGTGCCCGAAAGGAGATGCTGGTCAATCATGGCTTCCGTCTTCCTTCAGCAATGGATAACCGGCCGCTTCGGTTTGAGGAATTTGAGGCAAAGGCGAAACAGCTTATCTATGTATCGGCTACGCCGGGACCTTATGAGATCGAGCATTGCGATACAATGACGGAGCAAATTATCCGGCCTACCGGTCTCATTGATCCGATCATTGATATTCGTCCGACAAAAGGACAAATCGATGATTTGCTGAATGAAATCCGCGACCGGATCGCAAAGGACGAGCGTGTGCTCGTAACGACTTTAACGAAGAAGATGTCCGAGGACTTGACCGACTACATGAAGGAAATCGGAATTAAAGTCAGGTATCTTCATTCCGATATTAAGACGCTTGAGCGGCTCGCTATTTTACGTGACCTGAGGCTGGGCGTATTCCACGTTCTTATCGGAATTAACTTGCTTCGTGAAGGACTTGATTTACCGGAGGTATCGTTAGTTACGATCCTCGATGCGGATAAGGAGGGCTTCCTCCGCTCCGACCGCGCGCTGATCCAGACGATAGGACGCGCGGCGCGCAATAGCGAGGGCCGGGTCATTATGTACGGCGACAAAATAACTGATTCGATGGATCGAGCGATAAAGGAAACGGAACGTCGGCGCACGATTCAGCTTGCCTATAATGAGAAGCATGGTATTACACCGCAAACGATCCGCAAAAAGGTGCATGATGTCATCGAAGCGACAAAAGTGGCGGAGCAGAAGGCCGATTATTTAACCGGCGCCGGCGCCGAGAAGATGACGAAGAAGGATCGCTTAGCGCTTGTTCAAAAGCTGGAAGCGGAAATGAAGGATGCGGCAAAGAACCTGCAGTTCGAGCGTGCCGCGGAGCTTCGGGATGCCCTGCTAGAGCTGCGCGCTGAGATGGGATAAGTAGGAGGAGAAACGATTGGCTAGCGATAAAATAGTTATTAAGGGCGCGCGCGCCCATAATCTTAAAAATATTGATGTTACGATTCCCCGGGACAAATTTGTCGTATTAACAGGGCTAAGCGGCTCCGGGAAATCTTCTCTCGCTTTCGACACCATTTACGCGGAAGGCCAACGGAGGTATGTTGAATCATTATCCGCTTATGCGCGTCAATTTCTTGGACAGATGGAGAAGCCGGATGTCGATTCGATCGACGGGTTGTCCCCGGCCATTTCCATCGACCAGAAGACGACGAGCCGCAACCCGCGTTCCACGGTCGGTACAGTTACTGAAATTTACGACTATTTGCGGCTGTTGTTCGCACGCGTAGGTAAGCCGCACTGTCCGGAGCACGGTATTGAAATTACGTCACAGACGGTTGAGCAAATGGTTGACCGCATTATGGAATACCCGGAGAAGACGAAGCTGCAAATATTAGCGCCGATTGTTTCCGGCCGTAAGGGCGAGCATACCAAGCTGCTGGCGGACATTCAGAAGCAAGGCTTCGTACGTGTTCGAGTAAATGGCGAGCTGCGGGAATTAAGTGAAAAGATTGAGCTGGAGAAAAACAAAAAGCACAGCATCGAGGTCGTCGTTGACCGGATCGTCGTCAAGTCGGACATTCATAGCCGGCTCGCTGATTCGCTTGAAACGGCGCTTAAGCTTTCGGAAGGCCGGGTTCTCGTCGATATTATCGACCAAGAGGAGCTGCTCTTCAGCTCAAACCTCGCTTGTCCGGAGTGCGGATTCAGCGTTGAGGAGCTTGCGCCGCGCATGTTCTCCTTCAATAGCCCTTACGGAGCATGTCCGGAGTGCGACGGTCTAGGCGCGAAAATGATCGTCGACCCGGATCTACTCGTTCCCGACACTACCAAATCCATCGACGACGCTGCATTTCTAGCGTGGGCAGGAAGCACATCCAATTACTATCCGCAGTTTCTAAGCGCGGTTTGTGAGCATTACGATATCCCGCAAACCGTTCCGGTAGCGGAATTGTCGCCTGAGCAAATGAAGAAGCTGCTGTATGGAACGGGCGGAGAGCGCGTTCGTTTCCTCTATGAAAATGATTTCGGCCATCGCAAAGAGGCGTACGTGCCATTCGAAGGCATCGTTCACAACTTGGAACGCCGCTACAGAGATACGGCATCGGATATGATGCGCGAGCATATCGAGAATTATATGAGCGCCAAGCCATGCGGCAGCTGCAAAGGACAACGGCTCCGCAAGGAAAGTCTGGCTGTTACTATCGGCTCGCAAAACATTGCTCATGTTACGTCGCTGTCAATCGGGGAAGCGCAGCGCTACTTTGATTCGTTAACGTTGACTGAAAAGGAGCTAGCGATTGCTAATCTTATTCTTAAAGAGATTAACAGCCGGCTCGGGTTTCTCGTTAACGTCGGCCTGGAATATTTGTCGCTAAGCCGCGCAGCGGGTACACTGTCTGGTGGCGAAGCGCAGCGTATTCGACTGGCGACGCAAATCGGCTCCAGCTTAATGGGCGTCCTTTATATTTTGGATGAGCCGAGTATTGGTCTGCACCAGCGCGATAACGACCGGCTCATTCAGACGTTAGAGCATATGCGTAATCTCGGCAATACGCTGATCGTCGTTGAGCATGACGAGGATACGATGCTTGCGGCCGACTACATTATTGATATTGGTCCAGGTGCAGGTATCCACGGCGGTAATGTGATCGCTGAAGGTACCCCTGCAGAAGTAATGGCGAATGAGCATTCGCTTACAGGACAATACTTGAGCGGTCGGAAGTTTATCGCTGTACCGACGGAGCGTCGTCAGACGAGCGATAAGTGGCTCGAGGTTCGCGGAGCGAAGGAAAACAATCTTAGAAACGTGAACGTAAAAATTCCGCTAGGCGTATTTTCAGCTGTTACGGGCGTATCCGGTTCGGGCAAATCGACTTTCGTCAATGAGATCGTTTATAAGACGTTAGCACGTGATTTGAACAAAGCCAAGACGCGTCCGGGACAATACAAGGAGATGCGCGGAATCGAGCATTTGGAGAAGGTAATCGACATCGACCAATCGCCAATCGGCCGGACACCGCGCTCTAATCCGGCCACCTACACCGGCGTGTTCGATGATATCCGAGATTTGTACTCGAATACGAATGAATCGAAGGTTCGCGGCTATAAGAAGGGCAGATTCAGCTTTAACGTCAAGGGCGGCAGGTGCGAAGCATGCCGCGGCGACGGTATCATTAAGATCGAGATGCATTTCCTGCCGGACGTCTATGTTCCTTGCGAGATTTGCAAAGGCAAACGATACAACCGCGAGACGCTGGAAGTGAAATACAAAGGCAAAAACATCGCTGAAGTGCTGGAGATGACGATCGAAGACGGATGCTCCTTCTTTGAGAACATTCCGCGTATTCAACGTAAGGTGCAGACGCTTCTCGATGTCGGGCTTGGATATATGAAGCTTGGCCAGCCTGCGACGACTTTGTCCGGTGGCGAGGCGCAGCGCGTGAAGCTGGCGGCTGAGCTATATCGTCGTTCCACTGGCAAGACGCTTTACATTTTGGATGAGCCGACAACCGGCCTTCATGTAGACGATATCGACAGGCTTCTGATGGTATTACACCGTTTGGTGGATTCCGGTGAATCCGTACTCGTTATCGAACACAATCTGGACGTTATCAAAACGGCTGATTATTTAATCGACCTCGGGCCTGAAGGCGGCAGCGGCGGCGGAATGATCGTTGCAACAGGGACGCCAGAGCAAGTCGTGAAGGTGGAGCAATCGTACACCGGCAAGTATTTGAAGCCGATATTGGAGCGTGACCGTGAACGGACGATTGCGCAATATAAAGAGCAGGAGAAGGTTGCTGCTGCGGCTGAATAAGGATGGATTAAACAGCAGGCTGATAAATATCGGCTTGCTGTTTTTATTTTCTGTGAATATGGACAATAAAGGGAAGCTGGCTGCTTACATAGAGAATCATAAGTGAAGGTTTTAAATATACAAAAAAACCGCTAATGGATAGTGAATAAACTATACCATCAGCGGTTTTTGTTATTTTAATGTTGTGTTTAAACAGCCAAAATTTCAGTAAGCTTTTCCTGGAATGCAGGTACGCCGACACGTTTCACAAATGTGTGGAATGTGTCATCTGCTTCGCGCTGCTCTTTGTAAAACTCAATCAATTGCTTAAGGACATCGGCGACATTGTCACCTTTGACACGGCCCTTCAGCGGTGTGTTGAACTGAGCATCCGGTCCGAGAATACCGCCGACAGCGATATCGAACGCGTCAACCATACCTTCAGGCGTTTTGATTAGAGAGCCTTGCAAGCCAATGTCGGCAATATGCTTCTGACCGCAAGCGTTCGGGCAGCCGATAAAGTGAATGCGGACTTTCTCATCAAGCTCAACGTTCTCATCCAAGTATTGAGCTACGTTGCGAGCGCGTTCTTTGGTTTCAACAACAGCAAGGTTACAGAACTCGTTACCTGTGCAGGAAACGGTACGGCTCATAAAAGGTTTTGGATTTGGCGTCAAACGCTGCAGTACAGGCGCTTGAAGCACTTCTTCTACTTTATTGTCAGGGATGCCGGCGATCAAAATGTTTTGCGACATTGTCGTACGGACTTTGCCGTCGCCATATTTTTCGGCCAGATCGGCAAGCTGCTCGAGCTCATCCGAGTTTGTGCGCCCTACCGGAACGTTTAATCCGATGTAGTTCAAGCCCTCTTGCTTTTGCGGGTGTACGCCGTCGAAATAAGCAGCTTGCCAGCCAACGGTTTTGTCTTCGCCACGGGAAGGCATCTCGCCAATAATTTCAATCAGCTTCTCTTTAAACTTCTCTGGACCCCAATCAGCAACAAGGAACTTCAGACGGGCTTGGTGACGTTTTTCACGGTAACCATAGTCACGGAATATCGTTGTTACGCCCACTGAAACTTTAAGTACCTCTTCCGGACGCACGAAAATATCAAGCGACTTTGCCAGGTGAGGCTTTGCGGAAAGGCCGCCGCCAACATATACATGGAATCCGATAACCTCTTCGCCGTCGATAACTTTTGCAGCAGGAACGAAAGCAAGGTCATTGATTTCCGCATGAGCATTGTTATAGATATTGCCAGAGATGGACATTTTATATTTGCGGGGCAGATTTGAGAAATCACGATTCATCAAATAAAAATCGTTAACCTGTTCAACAAGATCAACGGTATCAATCAATTCGTCTTTGTCGATGCCAGCCAGCGGATTACCAACAATCGTACGCGGGCAGTCGCCGCACGCTTCAAAGCTGTACAAGCCAACCTGCTCTAAACGCGTGAAAATGTCCGGCAGGTCTTCGACTTTAAGCCAGTGGTATTGAATTGCTTGACGCGTCGTAACATCAATAAGGTCACGCCCGTAATCGCGTCCGATGGAAGCGATCATGCGTGCTTGTTCGGAAGTCATAATACCGCTGTTAATGCGAATTCGCATCATAAAATGACCATCGCGCGGTTTCTGCTCATATACGCCAGCCCATTTGAAACGGTTCATATCGTCTTCCGGAATAGAGGAATAGCCTTCTTTCGAATACTTTTCAATAATCGTGCGAATGACGTCCAGGCCGTCCTTTTCCATTTTAACAAACTCGAATTTATTCAATTTGGAAGTATCGTTCATCCAAATAGCTTCGTAAGCCATGTGTTTTATCCCCCTTGTGAATGTGATTCATACCTGATAAGAAATTCCGACGAACTAGGTATGAATATACTATGATGATGTTAACACATTTTAGATAGAGCTACAATGGATGGAAACAGGCCACTAATAAGACTTTATTATGCAATCCATTTACTTTTATTATTAATGAAGTGTTTTGCAGGAAATCGTGACAAAGTTGTTACGAATCAAGTTTCAGACTTGCGCCCGCAGCAACTTAAAGCTAACATATAGTAAAATAGGTTACGTGCGAAAAAAAAGGAGGTCCCTTCATGTTTTTAGCAGCAGAAGAAGCAGCTCAGACTGCAAGTAAAATTGGTACATTCGATTATTTTATGCTTGCCTTTACCGTATTGATTGCGATCGGGTTCGTACGACTGTTGGTTGCGCGTCCAAAGAAAAACATTTTCGCGATCGGCTTTACAGCAGTTTCGCTTGGATTGTTTTTGTTGATCGACTTCATTATGATCACTAAAGTTTGGTTAGCTTAAGCAATTAGAACAAAAAGGTCTGCCGGACAAGTCCGGCAGACCTTTTTTTGATATTAAGAATGGTTTAAACCCACCACATCTCGCCAAGCGGCTCGCGGATAAGAATTTGCTGCAGGTTTTGTACCGCTTTAGTGAAGCCCTCATCAACCGACATCAAACCGTCCTCATGCTCGATGCTGACAACATAGTCATAACCGACCAAACGAAGCGCGCTGAGGATATCTGCCCATGTTTTCAGATCATGTCCATAGCCTACTGTGCGGAACTGCCATGCGCGATCCAGCATAAGAGCATATGACTGCATATCCGTTACGCCGTGGTGATTCACGTTAATAGGATCAATTGTCGTATCCTTCGCGTGGAAGTGGTGAATCGCGCCTGCGCGGCCGAGAATATGTACGGCTTGAACAGGATCGATTCCTTGCCACCACATATGGCTTGGATCAAGATTGGCGCCGATTGCATTACCTGCCGCTTCGCGCAGACGAAGTAAAGTCGAAGGGCTGTGGACGGAGAAGCCGCCGTGCAGCTCAAGACCGATTTTCACGCCTCCTGCTGTAGCAAGCTTTGCAATCTCAGACCAATATGGAATAACTTTAGCTTCCCATTGCCATTTCAAAATATCTTGGAAATCGTTCGGCCATGGTGCAACCGGCCAGTTCGGATATTTAGCATCCTCGTGATCGCCTGGGCATCCTGAGAATGTATTTACAACGGAAACCTCGAGACGGTTTGCAAGCTCAATGGTTTTGCGGATAACTTCATCATGCTCAGCCGAAATTGCTTTTTGCGGGTGAAGCGGATTAGCATGGCAGCTAAGTGCGCTAATCATTAAACCGCGTGATTCTACCGCATGCTTAAACGCTTTCAGCTTAGCTTCATCGGCAAGCAGTCCATCAAGGTCGCAGTGCGCGTTACCCGGATATCCGCCTGTTCCGATTTCGATAGCTTCAAGCCCTTTGGATGCAATATAATCGAGTGCTTCTTCAAACGGCTTTTGTGAAAAAAGTACGCTAAATACACCTAATTTCATTTGTAATTATACCTCCCAAATCCATCTTATGGATTGTTTTCGCAGTCTCTCCTAGTATAACACTTCTCTTATAGGAACACATAAGCCTAGAGCACATTTGACAAAATCGCATAATAACAGAACAAAACAAGCATACAGAGGGATGTAGGTCGATCGGCTTCGTTCCTATATCCTATTAATCTAGTAAAATCTGATTGTTGTATATGGTAATATATGCTATATTAATTCGTGCTTGTTAATTTTTAACACTTGGATGAAATGGTAGAAACGTGCGTCAGCCTGCACGGTAAAAGGATTGAGGAGAGTGACTTCATGAACCGCAGAATGCTTCGAATTAGCAGCTTCATTGTCCTTGGGGCACTTGTTGCTGCAGGAACGGCATGGGCCGCAGGTACCGGTACGACATCATCGCATGCCATGAATGCCAAAAAAATTAATGGCGAAGTGTATGTCAAAGCGAGCTCATTAACGAACGCACTTGGCGGAACCGGTACTTTTGATTCAAAAACAAACACCTATGTGTATACGCCTGTCGATATTCCTTCCGTAATCAAGAAGGTTTCGCCATCTGTCGTAGCCATTATAGGGAAGCCAAGGGATGTCGGTTCGGCAGATCCCCGTTATGCGCTCGCACATGGAACGGGAGTCGTTATACGCGCGGACGGTTGGATTGTGACGAACGCGCATGTCGTGCAGGACATGACGAATTTGGTCGTCGTAACCGCAGACGGCAAGCAGTATGATGCGGTTCGCACACATTCGGATGAGGCTAGCGACCTTGCGCTAGTAAAGATTAAAGCGAAGAAGCTGCCAATTGCAAAGCTTGCCTCGTCTCCACTTAAGGTGCAGGTCGGTGAAACAGTTATCGCAATCGGGACACCGGTATCGTTCTCGCTCCGCAACACGGCAACAAGCGGTATTTTAAGCGGCATGAACCGCAGCATCTCGTCGGCCTATAACCTGCTTCAAACCGATGCAGCTATTAATCCGGGAAATAGCGGCGGACCTCTCGTCAACATGAAAGGTGAAGTAATCGGCATTAATTCGTTAAAATTCGTAGAAGTCGGTGTTGATAATCTCGGTTTCTCCATTCCGGCGGATACTGTACAATACGTAACCAATCATTTCTTTAAATACGGATATGTCAAACGGGCTTCGCTCGGCTTGGAGCTTGAGGAAAGCTGGTCGGCCATTATCGGTATACCTTCTTCTGATCCGCTTACGGTCAAAACCGTTTCATCAGATTCAGCCAAGAAGGCCGGTATTCAAAACGGCGATCAGCTTTATAAGGTAGCGGGCAAGCAGGTGTCTACAATTGTCGAGCTCAATGAGCTGCTGAAGGGCTTTCTGCCTGGTCAACAGGTTGACGTTATGCTTCAGATCGATGGCGATCTTGTTACGCGCAAGCTGACGCTCGTTGCAGGTTAATCCAAGTCCTAATATCTGGTAAATAAGCTGTTATCCGAAAATAAGGGAGCCTTTATAATTATGAAACTTAATTTGTTCAAAAGAATGATCACAATAATTCTTCCTGCATTGCTCGTGCTGTCGCTGATGCCAATGGCCGTATTCGCAGCAGACGCGGAAACAAAGGTAGAAGTCCGCCTGAAGGCGGGAAGCGCGACGGTGAAAATTAACGGCAAAGCTTCGACAGTACAAGCACCTTTCGTCACCGCTGGTACGACAATGGTACCTCTTAAGGTCATTACAAATGCGTTTGGTGCAGGACTTAAATTGGAAAATGGCAATGTCATTACATTGACCTACAACGATCGAAAAGTCGTATTAACGTTCGGAAGCAAGACGGTTAAGGTGAATGGCGTAGTGAAAACGGTAGCGGTAGCTCCTGTTGTCGTCAAAGGAGCCACAATGGTTCCGCTGCGGGTCATCGTCGAAGCGTTTGGCGCAAAAATTACGGCAGACAATACAACGAAAGAAACGGTTATTATCGGAGTGCGCGCGCAATCATCAGGTACTGGCGGAACGTCGATCGATACCGATTTTGGTAAAACGAAAGTAGGGGACAGCTACAACGGCTGGTCGATGAACTACCCGGCCGGTCTCGTGCAAGTGGAACAAAGCGACAGCGGCGACTTTGTAAGATGGGCAGACGCAAAGGAAGATGCTCAAGTAATCGTTATTACGGAGCATGTCGGTGAAAGTGAACTGACAAGCGAAGAACAACGCGATATGCTGCAAGGCTATTTTGAAGGCGACGAATATGCGGTCGACAAACGTACGATTTTAGTAGGTGAACTAAGCTTGGAGAAGCTTGTTACTTACACTAAACAAGATAAAACTTATTACGAGTACCGCGGTATCCAGGTAGGTTCAAATTTCTATGTGGTTATTGTCGGGGCAAAGGGTTCGGATAAAAAGATATTGAATGGTTATGAGGTACTGCTGAACAGCTTTAAGCCTTCGTTTAATACGGCCGACAAAGCGGTAAAGGACATCACAAAGGTTAAAGATGGCGTTATTACGTATAAGGATGTTGATTTCGGCTTGACGGTTAAGCTGCCGACCGGCTGGTTCAACGATAAGGAAAGCGCGAAACCAACCTATCACAGCGAATATGACTCCTTATTCTTCTCCTTGTCTTCTGTAGTAGCAGGCGATACGTTAGAGAAATGGGTTGCTCGCAGAGAGGCGCTTGTGCGCGAGGATTACGCGAGCAATTATCTTCGGAATATAACGACATCAACATTGAAGCTGCAGGATGGCAATGCACTGGTGTTAAGCTATGAGTACACGTACGATCTTCAAAATTGGACCATGGTCAATGAGGTTATGCTTATTGCCGGGAATTACCGTTACTCTATCGATTACTATTACGATATGGCAAACAGCTCGAAGAGCAGTGAAACCTACAAAAAAGTTATAGCTACCCTGGATATCGACACAGCCTACATTGAGAAAAACTTTGATCAGGTCGAGGACGAGAATGATCTGGTTGATCGCAGCAAAAAAATAACGAAACGCAGCTCTGTTTACGGATACTCCATTGAAATTCCATCCTATTGGTATGGCTTGCAAAATAATTTCGACAAAGATGAAGTATTCTATACCTTCTCCGGCGGCGAAATGGGTATCTATGAGGCAGAGGGCGATGCAGCTTCAATTACTTCCGCCATTGGACAATATGCAAACACAACTGAAGCAAGGGCAATTGGACTGGCCATTAAAGAGTCTGCAACGGTAACGATTAATGGTAAAACAGCATATAAGCTTGTTGTAAATACGGCAAAACCGACTTCAGGTATGCCAGTTACCGAGATATATTATTTATTCGATACAACTAACGGTGTGCTTGTTTTCAATTTTGCCGTTTATGAGGCCCACGCGACGGCAAGCAACCTTCAACGCGTAAACGATGTAGCGCAATCCATCCGTTTTAATTAATGAATTAGCAGCGTTAAAGACCGGTTCCCTTTATGCGGGAATCGGTTTTTTTGTGGCGCTTCGTGTTGGCAGCAATGTGAGGTGGAATAGACTGTCGCGGTTTGTTACACTAATAAGAGCAGGGTTTCTAAAATGTGAGGGGCTAAAAGTTATAATGACAACAAAATTAATAAGATCAGATATAGAGCTGCTGGCTCCGGCCGGCGATTGGGATTGCATGCGGGCGGCTGTGGCGAATGGTGCGGATGCCATATTTTTTGGTGTGGAGAAGTTTAATGCGCGCGCCCGCGCGAACAACTTCCGCAGCGAGGATTTGCCGGAAATTATGGCGTTTCTTCATACGTATGGGGTAAAAGGGTTCCTGACGTTTAATATTCTCGTATTTGAAGACGAGCTTAGAGACGCGCAGAAGCTTATTGAAATGTGTATAGATGCGGGTGTTGACGCTGTTATTGTACAGGATTTAGGCTTGGTGAAGCTGATTCGCGAGATGTCCCCGGACTTCCCGATACACGGCTCGACACAGATGACGATTACTTCGCCGGAGGCGGTGGAGTTCACGAAGCCGTTCGGCTTGGAGCGTGTGGTGCTGGGTCGTGAAAATAACCTGAAGCAAATTCGTACGATCGGCGAGCAAGCAAAGCTTCCGATGGAGGTATTCGTGCACGGTGCGCTGTGCGTGTCGTATTCGGGACAATGCCTCACCTCGGAAATGTGGGGAGGCCGTTCCGCGAACCGCGGCGAATGCGCGCAGGCTTGCCGGCTGCCGTATGATTTGATGGTCGATGGCGAGGTGCAGCCGATGGGAGACATCGCGTATTTGCTCTCGCCGAAGGATTTGGCGGCGATTGATATCGTGCCAGAGCTCATTGAAGCGGGCGTAACGTCGTTTAAAATTGAAGGACGCCTCAAAAGTCCGGAATATGTAGCGAATGTCGTAAGCAAGTATCGGCGCGCAATCGATAAGTATTTCGAAGGCGATTTGTCAAAGCCGTCGGTGGAGGAAGTACGAGAGCTGCAGCAAAGCTTCTCGCGCGGCTTCACGCATGGTTTTCTGTCGGGAACGAACAATAAGCAGCTAGTGGAAGGCACGTTCCCGAAAAGCCGAGGGGTCTACCTCGGCCGGGTAGAGCGCATTATGCGTGATGCCGTTACACTTCGGATCGAAGCGCCGCTTAAGCGCGGAGATGGCATTGTGTTCGACGCAGGCGACCCGACGAAGAAGGAAGAGGGCGGCCGCGTATATGATATCCGCCGTCAGGGCGTTAAGATCGAAAGCGAAGCGCAGGAAGGCACGTTAATTGAGCTTGTTGCGGGCCGGAACGATGTTGATTTGCGCAAGGTGCATGTCGGCGACCGCGTATGGAAGACCAGCGATCCGGCGCTTGATAAGCGGCTGAGAGCTACCTTTGAAACGGAAAAGCCGTATCGCGTATTTCCGCTTCATGTCAGAGTCACCGGGGCGCTTGGGCAGCCGATGCGCACATGGTGGACGGATGTCCAGAAGGGGACGACCGTAGAGGTCGCGACCGAGCTGGAGCTGGAGCAAGCACAGAAGCGGCCGATGGATGCGGCGCTCCTTGAAGATCAGCTTGGACGGCTCGGCGGTACGGTTTATCAGCTGGAAAAGCTGGAAGTCGAGCTGCAAGGCGATCTGATCGTGCCGATTCGCGAGCTGAACCGGCTGCGCCGCGAAGCGGTGGAGCTGCTCGCAGGCGAGCGGCCGAAGCCGCCAGTCTATGTGAAGCATACGGTAGACGCACTCGCTGACGCGTTCAAGGGCGGAGCCGCCGAGAAGAACGTTTTGACGCCGAAAAGCGGCAAGGATGCCAAGCTGGTTGCATTATGCCGCAGCTTGGAGCAGGTGCAAGCCGCGGTGAAAACCGATGTGGCATATGTTTACGCCGATTTTGAGTTTATTAAGCAATTCCCGGCCGCTGTAGCCGCTGCGCGTGAAGCGGGCAAGCCGATTGCGCTGGCAACGCCCCGTATTCATATGCCGGGTGAGAACGGCTACCATGCGAATATTTTGAAGCTTCAGCCTGACGCCGTACTTGTACGCAACACTGGCGCGCTCTATTATTATCTGCGTGCCCGCGCTGCCAATCCGGATAAGCCCTTCCCTAAGCTCATTGGCGATTTCTCGCTTAACGTAGCGAACCATAAAGCGGTAAACCTGTTTACTGAGGTGGGCCTCGATCTTATTACACCGTCGTACGACTTGAACATTCAGCAAATGGTTGATTTGCTCGAAAGCTCGGATACGTCGAAGCTGGAAGTGGTCATCCATCAGCATTTACCGATGTTCCACACGGAGCATTGCGTATATTGCACCTTTATGAGTGAAGGAACAGACTTTACGAACTGCGGACGGCCGTGTGAAGAGAAGCGCGCATCCTTGCAGGATCGAATCGGCATGGCGCATCCGGTACGAGTAGACGAAGGCTGCCGCAACACCGTATATAATGCGATTGAACAGTCCGGTGCGGAGTATATCCGCAACTTCGTCGGACTTGGCGTGTCCAACTTCCGAGTCGAGTTTTTGGAAGAGACGCCAGAGAAGGTGCTTGAGGTGCTTTCGCTTTACCGCGATGCGCTCGACGGCCGTATAAGCGGAACGCAGGTATGGCGCAGTCTCAAAGCGATCAACCAGCTCGGTGTAACGCGCGGGCAGCTGGTCAAATAACAAACCAACCATTAATTCTATGGCGTACCGTCTTCTCTATATTAGGGAGGACGGTATTTTTTTGTTACAGGGTGACTTACTGCAGAGGCAAAGTTTAAGCAGCCGTTTGACACGCTATCCACGCTGACATAGCATAAAGGGATAACGCAATTTTGCGGCAATTGATCTCTTGAAAAAGCGAGGCTTGGTCATTCATGAATGAGGTTTGGTTTTCCGGCTGGAGGCATGTGTTTAAGCTCGATCCGGATCGGGAATTATCCGATGAAGCGCTGGATGCTATCTGTACATCCGGTACGGACGCAATAATCGTCGGAGGCTCCAGCGGAGTGACTTTTGAAAATACAGTCGATCTCATGGCGCGCATTCGGAGGTATTCAGTAGATTGCGCGCTCGAGGTATCTGCCTTGGAGGGGGCCGTTCCCGGCTTTGACGGTTACTTTATCCCGCTTGTCCTGAACACGAACCGGGCAGAATGGATAAATGGACGGCAAACGGAAGGGCTCATGGAATATGGCTCCTTCGTGCCGTGGGAAGAGACGGCCGCGCAAGGTTATATTATTTTAAATGCGGATGCGACAGCAGCCAAAATAACGGAAGCGCAAACCGGACTAAGCGAAGCGGAGCTAATCGCACATGTTCGAATGGCCGACCGCTTGATGCGGCTTCCGGTTATTTATTTGGAATACAGCGGCATGTTCGGCGATATGCAGCTTGTTAGACGTGCAAAGGCGGCGACTGCCCATGCGCAGCTTTTCTATGGCGGTGGCATCGATAATGCGGACAAAGCCCGCCAAGCTGCAGAAGCGGCGCATACCGTCGTCGTCGGCAACGTTATATATAGCGACCTCGAGGCTGCCCTTTCCACCGTTGCAGCGGTGCGTGATGTCGATAGCGGCAGTATTAACATCAAGTAGCCGGTACGTCGTCTGCACCTCAAAATAAGTTCGTGTAAAATAATGGCGCCTTACTGTATAAGGGGAAATTCCACTCTTATGCGTTATGGCGTCATTTTTACTGCATCGATGGCCCCATCCTTTTTCTCAACTAGTTGAATTTTCCGCCTTTGCTCCACTCTCCCCTTAGCTCAGGAACGAGAACTTAGATTTGTTTGATGTGCAGTCATTTTATTCGCTTGCTTCATTCTCCCCCGTCTTAGGAGCAGGCGTCACTCGGTATTTTGATTTCCTGAGCTAAAGGGATAGTGAAGCAAAGGCGCTAAAGATGGTGGTGTTTGAGGGGGAGATCGCAATAGAGCTTGGCTATAAGCGGGCATATAGGCAAGTTAAAGAAGAAAATGTTAATGAGTTTTTTTGCCGGGTAAATTGACACGCGGGCAGGTCGTTGTCTACACTGGGATAAGGCGAACATATGCGAACAAAGGAGTCGGAGCATGTTGAATCATATTAGCATCGAGCAAGCGGTGCAAAAGCTGAATCCGCCGCAGCGGGAAGCCGTTCAAACAACTGACGGGCCGCTGCTTATTATGGCTGGAGCGGGCAGCGGTAAGACGCGCGTGTTGACCCATCGAATTGCTTACTTAATAGAGAAGAAGCGTGTGGCGCCATGGAGTATTTTAGCCATCACCTTTACGAATAAAGCATCGCGGGAAATGCAGGACCGGGTAAGTGCGCTTATTGGACCTTCGGGACGGGATATATGGGTATCGACCTTCCACTCGATGTGCGTGCGTATCCTTCGGAGAGATATAGCCCGCATTGGTTTTACGTCGAGCTTCTCGATATTGGATTCGTCAGACCAGCTTTCGGTTATCCGGAATTGTATGAAGGATATGAATATCGATACGAAGAAATTCGAGCCGAAGGCTGTACAGGCTGCCATTAGCGGAGCGAAAAATGAACTGGTCACGCCGCAGCAGTACGAGCAAAAGGTCGGGGACTATTTTCAAGGCATCGTTGCCCAAGTTTTCGATAAGTACCAGAGGCGGCTCAGAAGCAACAACTCGCTCGATTTCGACGACCTGATTATGATGACGATCCAGTTGTTTAAGGATGTTCCCGAGGTGCTTGATTTTTATCAGAACAAGTTCCGTTACATTCACGTCGATGAGTATCAGGATACGAACCGCGCTCAATATATGTTGACCCGAATGCTTGCGGATAAGCATCATAACATATGTGTAGTAGGTGACAGTGACCAGTCGATCTATCGGTGGCGCGGCGCTGACATTACGAATATTTTGAATTTCGAAGGCGATTATCCCGAGGCGCGGACCATTATGCTGGAGCAGAACTATCGTTCTACGGCCAACATTCTCGATGCGGCGAATGCGGTTATTAAGCTGAATACTGGCCGTAAACCGAAGAAGCTTTGGACGGATCAAGGAGCGGGCGATCTGATTTCTCTTTATCAAGCGGATACCGAGCATGACGAAGGGTACTTTGTTACGGGTGAAATCCGCAAAAATGTGAATAAAAGCTATAAGTTCGGTGATCATGCGATTTTGTACCGTACGAATGCACAATCCCGGGTCATTGAGGAAATACTTATAAAATCGGATATACCGTATCAAATCGTTGGCGGCATAAAGTTCTACGATCGTAAAGAGATCAAGGACCTGTTGGGCTACTTAAAGCTTGTTTCAAATCCGGATGATGACATTAGCCTGCTGCGTATCATTAATGTTCCAAAGCGGGGCATCGGGGATACGACGGTTGGAAAGCTCGCGGAGGAAGCGGCAAGACGGGGCACATCCATTTATCGAGTATTGAATGATCTTGGCGACGTAGAGGTTAATGGCCGTACAAGAACATTGCTTCGCGAGTTTCATGATATTATCGATAACCTGACTAGAATGGTTGAATATTTATCGGTTACGGAGCTTACCGAGAAGGTGCTGGAGCTGTCGCAGTACAGAATGGAGCTGCTGCAGGAGAACACGCTCGAGTCGAAGGCCCGGCTTGAAAATATCGATGAGTTTTTGTCGGTGACGATGGACTTCGAAAAGCGGAACGAAGACCGTACGCTGGTCGCGTTTTTGACGGATTTGGCGTTGATTGCCGATATCGATTCGATGAACAAGGATGAAGAGGACGCGGAGAAGAGCAAGGATGCGGTCGTGCTGATGACGATGCATAGCGCCAAAGGTCTGGAGTTCCCGGTCGTGTTCATTATCGGTATGGAGGAAAGCGTCTTTCCGCACAGCCGTGCGCTTGCCGATAATGAGGAGCTCGAGGAGGAGCGCCGTCTTGCGTATGTAGGGATTACCCGCGCAGAGAAGCGGCTGTACTTGACATGTGCGAGAATGCGGACGCTATTTGGCCGCACAGGCAGTAATGCTCCCTCACGCTTTCTGCAGGAAATTCCAGAAAGCGTGAGGGAGAGCGCCTCGGCCGGCGGCGGGGGGTATACTCGTGCTATCGGGCGCAGCAACACCAGCGCCGGCAGCGCAGGTCGCGCGCCAGCCTACGGCGCGCCCGGAGCAGGAGGGCGTTCCCCGGGTATGGGGGGAACGGTACCGGCCGCCATTGGCGGCCGAGGCGGCGTGCGGGTGAGCACGCCGCTGCAGGATGCCGCACGGGCGGCCGGAGCAAGCGGGGCGGCGAGCGATGGCACGCCTGAAAGCTTTGCTGCCGGGGACAGAGTCAAACATGGCAAGTGGGGGGAAGGCGTCGTTGTATCCGTCAAAGGGACGGGCAACGATATGGAGCTCCAAATCGCATTTCCGGCCCCGGTCGGAATTAAGCGGCTGCTGGCGGGATTTGCCCCGATAACGAAGGTGTAACGTTGATCAGTTATTTTGGACGATTAGAAGGAGGAGCCTCCCGTGAATGCTCAATTGGAACGGATGCAGCAGTTGGTTGCGGTCATTACAGAGCACAATTATCGATACTACACGCTTGATCAGCCTACGATAAACGACGTGGATTATGACAAGCTCTACGATGAGCTTGTTGCATTAGAGGCAGCTTCCGGTATCGTATTGCCGGAATCGCCTACGCAGCGAGTGGGGGGCGAGCTGCTCAAAGGCTTCGAGCCCTATAAGCACCGGGCTCGTTTGTGGAGCCTCGACAAAGCGCAGAACGCGGAAGATTTGCTTGCTTGGAACACCCGCCTGCTCAGAGCGGTCGCCGACTACAACGCGAAGCATCCGGATGAGGAGCCGCTGCCGCAGCCGACTTATGTTGTCGAGTTGAAATTCGACGGCCTGACGCTCAATCTGACTTACGAGGACGGAGAACTGGTTCAAGCCGCAACGCGAGGCAACGGTGCGGTAGGCGAAGGTATTTTGCAGCAGGTACGGACGATTCGTTCGGTTCCGCTCACGATCCCTTTTAACGATGGCATTATTGAAGTGCAAGGTGAAGGCATTATGCAGCTGTCCGTGCTTGCGAAATATAACGAAACGGCGGTTGAGCCGCTCAAAAACGCCCGAAATGCGGCTGCGGGAGCTCTCCGGAATTTAAATCCAAAGGTGACAGCCGAGCGGAAGCTGAACGCTTTCTTCTATAACATTGGCTACGCAGACGGGGTTTCGTTCTCGGATCATCGCGAGATGCAGCAATTTTTACGGGACAACCGATTTAAAGTGAATCCTTACGTGACTTATAAGGATACGATCGAAGAGGTGCAGGCGGAGCTTGCTCACGTTACGGAGCAGCGCGAGCAGCTGGACTTTTTGATTGACGGTGCCGTTGTGAAGGTTGTAGATATGCGGACGCGAGAAGCGCTTGGCTACACGGATAAGTTTCCTCGCTGGGCTGTTGCCTTCAAGTTTGAGGCGGAAGAAACGACGACGGTGCTGGAATCGGTCTCGTGGGAAGTTGGCCGTACAGGCAAAATAACGCCGGTTGCTCGTGTGGAAGCGGTGGACCTTGCAGGCGTAACAGTTCAAAATTGTACACTTAACAATATAGGTGATATCGAACGAAAAAACCTGAAACATGCTTTAGGAACGCTCGTTACCATTCGCCGTTCGAATGATGTCATCCCTGAAATATTGGGTAAGGCAGACGAAGAGCCAGGTAAGGAAATCGTCTATCCAACCGAATGTCCTTCATGCGGCACAGAGCTCGAACAGCGCGGAGCTCATCTATTTTGCAACAATAAGCTTGGCTGTCAGCCGCAAATCATTGGACGGATTACTCATTTTGCATCCCGGGATGCAATGGACATCGATACGTTCAGCGTCATGACCGCGGATCAGCTCTATAAAGATTGCGACGTTCGAGACCCAGCTGATTTGTATGCT
The DNA here is from genome assembly GCF_003337375.1 of Paenibacillus prosopidis. Classification (GTDB taxonomy): domain Bacteria; phylum Bacillota; class Bacilli; order Paenibacillales; family Paenibacillaceae; genus Pristimantibacillus; species Pristimantibacillus prosopidis. Next base: position 1,159 of record NZ_QPJD01000011.1, on the reverse strand, counting down.
TTGACATACGATGATCTCATTAAGCTTGAACGTTTCGGAGAAAAGAAGGCTCGCAAGCTGCTTGATGCGTTTGAAAAATCCAAGGATCGCGATTTATCGGCGTTTTTGTTTGCGTTAGGTATTCCGAATACGGGGAAGGCGACTACAAAAATGTTGGCCGAGCATTACGGCAGTCTGGATGCGATCATGCAAGCGCAAGCGGACGAGCTGGTTACTCTGCCTGATATCGGCGGCATCGTTGCTGAAAGCATCGTCGGATTTTTTAGCGATCCGATTATTTTAGCCAGCATTACGCGCATGCGGGAGCTTGGCGTGAAGGCCGAAGCTGAACAGCAGCCCGTTGTGAGGCAGGACAGTGTATTCAGCGGGAAGACGGTTGTTCTCACGGGAACATTGCCGACGTTGTCCAGGGATGAAGCAGCGAAAAAACTTGAAGCATGCGGCGCAAAAATATCAGGCAGCGTGTCAAAGAAGACGGATTTCGTTATTGCCGGCGAAAGCGCTGGAAGCAAGCTGACGAAAGCACGGGAGCTGGGCATAACCGTAATTGAAGAAGAAGCCGAATTATTGCGTTTATTAGGTGAAACATCTATATAATGATTTCAGTATTAAGTAAAAGTGCCCGTGCAGCCTTTGCATGGGCATTTTCATTAAGTGAGCGTATAAGATTCATTTATCGTAATTTATACGAGAATGAATTCTGCATATTCGATTATTTTGTCAAATTTTACAACTTGCAATCTTTTTTCGCGAATGATATATTATTTCTTGTCGCTTCTGAGACACACACGAAAACAGAATGAATCACAAACAAATGTGAAACAAGCTGTTGACACGGTCGACGAAAGCTGATAATATAGTTTCTTGTCACGACAAAATGTGACAGCAAGTTCTTTGAAAACTGAACAAATGGATCACGTCAAAATCCGACAATGTTTTAAATAGCTAGTTAAGTAATGAGCAAGTCAAACACCAATTTGGAGAGTTTGATCCTGGCTCAGGACGAACGCTGGCGGCGTGCCTAATACATGCAAGTCGAGCGGATCTTGTCCTTCGGGATAAGGTTAGCGGCGGACGGGTGAGTAACACGTAGGTAACCTGCCCGTAAGACTGGGATAACATTCGGAAACGAATGCTAATACCGGATACACAGCTTGGT
>NZ_QPJD01000010.1 GCF_003337375.1 Paenibacillus prosopidis | reverse complement strand
TTGTCTGTTCTCACTCATGTCGGACACCTCTTCTGTTCCTTATTGTTTATTATCTAGTGCTTCCAATGAGGTGTCCACTTTCCATGCTAGCATCAAAATTACCGTTAAAGCAGCTGACTAACCACACCGCAAGGCATACGACACCCCCCTGTATTTTACTGGGAGCTACCTGTCCCAAACAACTCCTTATCCAGTAAAGACATCTGCCCAATTATGATACATCCGGGATAAATGTCCAAACGCTTGCAGGCAAATTACATACAATAAAGTATACCGTACGGCGGGACAACTTTACGGAGCTGGCAGCCCTAAGTCGGAAATATCTATTCTGGGAGGAATTGGCATGTCCGGTGTACATGGAGGCTACACGACGACAGGTGTAATCCTGGTCTTGTTCATTCTTCTGGTCATCGTATCTAGAGCTGTTTTGTACTAATTAAACTACAAAACTATAGGAAAAACCGCCTTGAGCATAATGCTCCGGCGGTTTTTCATGTTTAGCTCCAAGCATATTCGCGCAGCGCTGCAGCTACGCCATTATCGCTGTTCGAACGTGCAACCGCATCAGCCGCCCGCTTTACTTCTTCAGGTGAATTGCCCATCGCAATGCCCATTCCCGCAAATTGCAGCATCGTAATATCATTATAATAATTCCCGATAGCCAGAATCCTGCTTCGATCAATGCCACGGAGATCCGCCAGCTGCTGAAGCGCTCTTCCCTTGTTGGCCTCCGCATGGTGCACATCGATGAAAAAGTCGCCGCTGCGGATCGACTTCAATAGCGGTGGCCAGCCCGCCCATTCTGCTTGTACTTGATCCATCTTATCCTTCGTTCCGAACGCTGTAAATTTAACTAGACCATTAGGCAATCCCAGACGGAAATCCTGGATCGCAGGCTTGGCTTGAAAACGGCTGTACATCTGTTCCGCTTCAGGCGTCCTGGTCTCAATCATCATTTCAAAAGCTGTATTCAAATCAAAATGAATACTGTGATTACGGCAATAGTTAATGAAGGGTAACAAATGATCTGGAACCACATCGAATTGATGCACGACCGAACGATCATCCGCATTAATCGTAGCCGCTCCATTATGCGTTATCAGAGTTCCCTTAAGCCCTAGCTCCTCCATTACGGGCAGCGCGCTCAGCGGACCTCGGCCTGTACATAATACGATTTGAGCTCCGCGGCTTGCTGCCTCACAGACCGTTTCCCGAATGTCTTTTGTCAGGATATGGTCATCCGTCAACAACGTTCCATCAACGTCTAACGCAATCAAATCATATTGCAATGACAATCCTTTCACTCCTATCCTCTATCTCTTTCTAGAACTATTCAGTCGTTCGCCTATGCATACGGAGAAGCTCTATTTCATCCTCCCTCAATTCCCGGTACGAGCCCTCCGGCAGCGATTCATCCAGCTGGAGCGGCCCCATCGATACTCTTTTCAAGTATACGACCTTTTTGCCGACAGCTTCAAACATTCTTTTTACTTGATGAAACTTACCTTCCATAATCGTAAGCGTTACCGTAGAGTAAATGTGCTCATCCCGCTGCTCACGATTAGCAATACGCAGCTCTGCCGGCATCGTGACATATCCGTCATCGAGCGTCACACCGGATGCGAACAGCTGCTTGTCCTGTTCTCCGACATCGCCTTGGACGAGTGCTTCGTATGTTTTGGCAACGTGCTTGCGCGGTGATAGCAGCTCATGCGCCAACTGGCCGTCATTCGTCAGCAGAAGCAAGCCTACTGTATCTTTATCGAGTCGCCCAACAGGAAAAGGATCCCGCAGCCGGTCTTCAAGCTCGAGCAAATCGATTACTGTACGCTCACGTCCATCCTCCGTTGCAGAAATGACGCCCTGCGGCTTGTTCAGCATAAAGTACACAATATTCCGATAAACGACCGGCTCCCCGTCAAAGGCAACCTCCGCTTGTTCCGGATCAATGATAAGGCCGCTATCCTTGATAATTCGGCCGTCAACAGCCACCTTGCCCAGCTTTACCGCTTTTTTTATTTCGCTGCGCGTTCCCAGTCCCATATGCGCTAGCAGCTTATCAATTCGCATGCGTTTGGTCATTTTACATCCATCTCCATCCTGCCGGCAGCTCATTTTTAATCATGCCTCCGGCATATTTTCCCCAGCCAATCGGATAACCGTCTGTGCAGACGAGTACATAACCTTTATTCGTCGCTCCTTCTTGTACGATAATCTCCGATTCCTCAACAAAAATCGTTTCCCCTTTTAAAAAACGAAGTGTTTGCGTCTCAGCTGAGCTCCAATTAACCGACCGGATCGCTTCTCCCCGTGTTAATCCCATTGCGAGCGGATGTGACGGCTCCATACGGCCGCGCCCCGCTTCTCCTACATACCAGCCCGCCCTAACGACTCTCAGGCCGTCTAAAGGAGGCATATCCGCCGGTTGAATATAAACCCTCGAGCCGTATGCGATCAATTTTCCAGGCCAATTTAATGCCCCTGAAGCAAACTGCTCAGCGGATAGCCGCCATAATTCAATCGGATTGGCATCTTCAGGAGCAGACCGAAAACTCGAATCCCGCCCTCCTGCTGCCTGTTGCTTGCTTGAACGACGATCATTGCTATACTTCTCCCGATTATCCCCGTTCCGCTTCAGGATTCCGCCTCTCAAACGGTTCGTTCCTTCATTGACGGCCTTCGTTTTGCTGCGAATTGGCAAATGCGCTTCTGGAAAATCTGCACCAGAAACCTTACCCTCTCCATTATCCGCTTTATTATTGACAGTTATCGTCAGTGTTTTGCCCGCGCGCTTTAGCACAGCCGCATAATGTCCTTCTCCTTCAATACGATGCGGCCATAGACGTAAAGTCCCATTGATGCTTTGCTGACGCTTAGCGTCAAGCTGAACATTCTCGCCAGCTAAATCCGCTCTGCCAGCCGCCCATCCGAAGCGATGCGGAACGGCTTCGACGATAAAATCCTCATGCTGTGCCAAAAATGCGGCTATTTGCTGCTCATTCTCTTCCGGTGAAAAGGTACACGTTGAATAAACGATGAGCCCGCCGGGCGACAGCATCGCTGCAGCATGATTCAAAATATCGCGCTGCATGACAGAACATCGCTCGACCGAATGCTTCTCCCAATCCGCGATCATCGTTTCGTCTTTGCGGAACATCCCTTCTCCTGAGCATGGCGCATCGACCAAAATCCGGTCGAACCACTCCGTGAACACGGGAGCAAGCGCAGCCGGCTCTTCGTTTAGCACAACAGCGTTGCGGACGCCTGCAAGCTCGATATTTTTCGCTAACGCCTTTGTTCGTTCCTTGGCGTTATCATTCGTAACAAGCACGCCGCTTCCTTGCAGCTTTGCAGCTATTTGCGTCGATTTGCCCCCTGGAGCCGCGCATAAGTCCAGCACGCGATGTCCAGGCTGTACATCCAACAGCTCAACAGGGGCCATAGCGCTAGGCTCTTGAATATAATATAAACCCGCATGATAATGGGGATGCTTGCCCGGCCGCTCGCCCTCGTTATAATATAATCCATCCTCCGCCCAAGGGACCGGCCTCGCCTCACCGCTTTTGGAAGACAGCTCTTTCCACTGCTGCACGTTCAGCTTCAAACGGTTTATTCGCAGACCGTATACACGCGGGGCATCGTAGGATGACATAAAATTGTCGAATTCCGTTCCGAGCAGCTTTTCCATTTTCTCTATAAACTTACGCGGCAAATTGCCGATCATACTGATTTCCTCCTGCCAATTATCCTCGATGTCGGTGCTCTTACATACTCATATGGCTTTGTTATATAATATATTAAAGTAAGGACATGCCGTTTCAAAGGCTATTGTCCCACAATCCCGTTTCGGAGGTAGACACACTAATGAAAAAGAAACAAAAGTTCAAAATGATTTATGTGTACATTGCAATTGTCGTCATTCTTTTCGGTTTCATATTTGTTTTGAACAACAACGAGAAAGTGAATGCCTTGTATGACAAGCCTGTCTCCGAATTGAATCCGGCAACCCGCGAGCTGCTTGATGATCCTAACTACCAGAATATCATATTACCGGCCGAATTGGACAAGATGGTTGCCGATAAGGAAGATTTCTTCGTCTACCTGTTCGCGTCCGACTGTCCGCATTGCAAGAATACGACACCGCAATTAATGCCGCTGGTGGACGAGCTCGGCATTGATTTGCCGCAATTTAATTTACGTGAGTTCCCAACCTATTTCAACAAATACAATGTCGAATATACGCCGACGCTCGCCTATTTCAAGGATGGTGTGCAAGTTGCCGAGCTGGAAGGCGGTCTTGCTCCGGAAGGAACGACGGAAGGATATTCGCTTGATGATTTCAGAGCGTTCTTCAACAAATATTCAGGAGCTGAAACGAAATGATGAAGCGTCAGCGCCTATCGGCCGAGCAAGCAGCAGCTGAACAAAACAGCTCACGAATTCGCGGCTTCATGTATGCCATGCTGCTCGCATTCGCCTTCATCACGCTGCTTTCCGCATGCAGCCTGTCTGATGATGAGAAGGATGGCGCTGAGCATATGCACGGATCGGAAACATGGGAAACGACGGCATCCTATGACGAGCTTCCCGCCTTTCTATCTGACTACACGCCTCATACGAGCGAGCTTTATGCAGCGGTTAACGACCATGCTCATATTATGAGCGGTATCAATTGTTATTGCGGCTGTATGGACGGTGTGGCGGTGGAAACGCCGCACGACTCCCTGCTTCGGTGTTATGTAGCGGAACACCCTGCTGATGAAGGCAGCGTAACTTGGACCAGCCATAGTACAAGCTGCGGCATTTGCAAGAAAGAGATGGAGGACGTCATCGCCTTAAGCAAGCAAGGCAAGACAGTGGACGAAATACGCGATGCCATCGATGCCGCGTATAAACCGAAGAAGTCCAGCTGACTTGTCTTGCCTACTGCAAAATATGGTTGAGCAATCTCTGCTCAACCTTTTTTATTTTCAAGCAAGACTGTCACTTTTTTTCCCAGATGTCGAATCACTCTACCGGTGTCCATGAATAAAAAAAGAAACCGCCTCCCGGTTATCACCATAAGAGTCAGTTCCTTTATTTGCTTTGCCCTAAACAATGATTGGCTTTAATGTCTTGCCCATTAATTTTGATTGCCTTTTTTGGCTTTCCCAATCGCTGTTTGAATATCGAGCGACAATTGAGTCAGCCCCTGATAATCTTCCTTCTCGAACAATTCGTTGAATTTCATCTGGAACTGGGCAGCCTCACGTACGCGGTGATAGAAATATAAATCTTGAATGCCGTTTAGTACCTTTGAAACCACATTGGATTGCTCCTCAAATTCCGTTTGCGCGTCCAGAATTTCTTTGCGGATGCTCGTCATTTCCGTATCGAGCTGGGATGCGGCTTCTGCAGCTTTTTTCAAACGGTTTCGGACATCCTCCGGCAAGCTTTCTTTAAACTTATAATTTAAAGAATGCTCGATCGTTGCCCAGAAATTCATCGCGAGCGTACGTATTTGAATTTCGGCAAGTACGATTTTGTAGCCGAGAGCGGTTTGAACGGGATATTCCACAATCATATGGTAACTGCGATAGCCGCTGTCTTTGAAATTCGTAATATAATCCTTCTCATATACAAGCGATAAGTCTTTACGAGAACGGATGAGACTTGCTACGCGATGAATATCATCGACAAATTGGCACATAATTCGAATTCCTGCAATGTCTTCAATACCCGTATCCAGCTGATCTGCAGGAACGTTCAGACGTTTTGCTTTCTCCAGAATGCTGGAAATTCTCTTGACTCGGCCGGTGACAAATTCAATCGGTGCGTAAGCTTCTCTTATCTTCAGTTCACCCCGCATCGTCTTAAACTTCACTTTCAGTTCCTCAACCGCTTGTTCATAAGGCTGTAAAAAAAGATTCCAGTCTCTACCGTCCATCCGGCCGCCTCCTGTTCTTAACGATGATCTGCGCCTACAGCCTCGGCAATATTGCGATAGCCGTCCTTTCGTAAACACTCCTTCAACCCGTTCGTTAATTCGCGTAGCAACCCTGGCCCCTTATAGATGAGCGCTGTATAAATTTCAACCAGAGAGGCTCCCGCGCGGATTTTATCGTATGCATCTTGTGCCGTAAAAATGCCGCCCGAGCCAATAATCGGCATTTTGCCGCCTGTCTGCCGATAAACGGCGCGAATGACCTCTGTCGAACGGTCACGCAGCGGCTTACCGCTAAGTCCTCCTGCTTCGCCGGCATTCGCATGTTGAAGCCCTGTCCGTGATAAAGTCGTATTCGTAGCAATAATGCCCGATACACCGCTTTCCATAATGGTTGCAACCGTAAGCTCCAGCTGCTCATCAGTCATATCGGGTGCTATTTTGACAAGAACCGGCTTTACTTTCTTTCCTTCTTTCGCCGCTTGGCCGTTCATTTCCTTTATTACCCCGCCAAGCAGGTTTCTCAGTTCCTCTCCATGCTGGAGATCCCGCAAATCCGGGGTGTTCGGGGAGCTGATGTTTACGACAAAGAAATCGCCATATGTATATAAATCCCGGATACAAGTCCGGTAATCCTCATGCGCCAATTCATTCGGCGTCGTTTTGTTCTTTCCGATATTAACAGCGACAGGAATCCGGTTAATTTTACGTCGCGCTAATCGCTCGGCCATTGCAGCGGTACCTTCATTATTAAAGCCCATCCGGTTAATGAGCGCTTCATCAGGAGGAAGACGGAACAGCCTCGGCTGCTCATTGCCAGCCTGTCCTTTAGGCGTTACGGTTCCTACCTCTGCAAAGCCAAAGCCAATGCTGGAGAAGCCGTCCGCTGCCTTGCCATTCTTGTCTAGTCCTGCTGCTAATCCTACAGGATGCGGAAACTGCAAGCCGAACAGCTCCGTAGCAAGCTCCGGCGACTGTGCTACGCCGTACATTGCATGCATCAATCCGTTTAGACCTGGTACCCGTCCGCCCGCAGAGAGCCCGTCGATAACGAGGTGATGGGCTTTCTCAGGGTCCATACGAAAAAAAATAGGCTTTAATATTGAAGAATAAAGCAACTTATTCACTCCGATCTCAGATGTATGTTCTATCTTGACAGTTTATCTTTTTTGAAACAAAAAGAAAAGAGCTTAAGCTGCAATCACAAGCATCCGTTATATTGCGGCCTATCAAGAAAACGATTACAATGGTAGCATAATAATAATAACTATGAAACAGAGAGGTTGATTGTCGATGAGCGCAGCAAAAAGAAAGCCGGCAACGATGAAAGTAAAACCGAAGGAAGAAGTAAACAAAAAAGCGTTGATCTGGATCGGCTCTATTGTCGGCGTTATCATTATCGCAGTCTCCGTGCTTCTGATTTTCAGCTCGTAAACCAGCTTACGTGAACTATTGATATACCCAGCCAGAACTCTTGAAGCAAGAGTATCAAGCACAAAAAAAAGCTCTCCTCCGCCGCATAATCTGGCGAAGAAGAGCTTTCTTTGTTATTCATGATTAGTTATTAAATGGCTCATCTGCAATTTTGATTGAATCCGTCGGGCAGCCGTCAGCTGCATCCTGCAAATCGTCATACAAATCTTCAGGAATCTCAGTATTGCCTTTGTTTCCGTCCGCTTTATAAATAACCTCTGCTAAGCCTTCATCGTCATAATCATAAATGTCAGGAGCTGTAGCTCCGCAAGCTCCACAAGCGATGCACGTATCTTTTTCTACCCAAGTAAACTTAGCCATGGAAATTCCCTCCCAATAAAATATACGGAATAATCTCGTCTCTATGCTGTTAAGCTTCATTCATCAATATATAACAAACTATCGTCCTTTTGCAAGGATGTCCCGCGAATTCGTTTATTCCTAATCAAGGTTGAAGGGTCATCTCCCAGCATCCCGGCGGTTAACACCGCATCCTCGCCAAATTTATCCCGAAGCTGATCCATCGCTTTCGTCAGCGCTTCCTTGCGCGGCTGCTGCTCGTAGCTGAATAAATCAAGCTGCAATGCGGTTTCCTCCAGCAGCGATAGATTTTGCAGCGTTACACCTAGCAAACGAATCGATTCCCCGGCATTCCAATGACGGTCGTATAGCTTGCAGGCTTCCCTGTAAATATCATCGGTCGACTGGGTAGGCGCATCAAGCGTATGCGAGCGGGCAATCGTAGTCATATCCGGCTTGCGAATCGTAATTTGAACCGTCATAGTCACAAGCTTCTGTCTTCGCAGCCTCCGGCCAGTCTGGTCAGCCAGATTAAGCAAGACGCGGTAAACATCCTCGCGCGCTGTAATGTCACTAGGGAGTGTCGTCGTATGTCCGATCGATTTATTGCGCTCCCTATTCGGGTTCACTTCCGAATGATCGATGCCGTGTGCGGCTGATTTCATCCACGAACCGACTACGCCAAAATGCTTGATAAGAAACACTTCGTCCGTCATTGCCAATTGTCCAATGGTTCGAATATTGAGCTTCTCAAGCTTTGTTGCTGTCTTTTTTCCAATTCCAAACAACGTATCGCACGGCTTTTCCCATAGCACCTTTTTCACATCGCGAATTCGCAGCACTGTAAGTCCATTCGGCTTCTTCATGTCCGATGCCATCTTGGCAAGCAGCTTGTTGGGCGCTAAACCAATCGAGCAAGGCAGCGACCATTCCGACGAAATACGCTCCTGAAGCGACTCTGCAATTTCAAGCGGTGAACCGAACATTTTCGACCCGGTAATATCCATATAACACTCATCGATTGAAACAGATTCCACCAGCGGGGTATATTGCCTTGCTATGGCCATAAATCCATGCGAATATTTGCGGTACAAATCGAAATCGGGCTTTATCAAAATAAGCTCAGGGCACAGCCTCAGCGCCTGCCGCACGGTCATTCCGGTCTTGATCCCTTTACGTCTAGCCGTGTACGAGCAAGTAACCAGAATGCCTTTACGCTGCTCGACGCTGCCCGATACAGCGGTCGGCCTGTTCTTATATTTCTCCGGTTGCTCCGCTTCATGCACGGAACAGTAGAATGCATTCATATCCAAATGAATAATGACCCGGCCTTTGGCTGGATAATGTTCATTTACGTTTACCATAACCGCTCATACACCGCCTATCCGATGCAGTAACCCTACATATTCTTGCCCAAACCCAGCATACAATTCGAATAGGGTCAAGTCAACGCGCTGTCAAAGATAGGACAAAAATTACAACTCCCCTCTCTACTTTCAGACCAACAAGTGTTATAATAGTAAATTATGATTTGAAAAGGCTATCAGTGAAGGAGGCGTCCCGATAATGACAACAAACATTTCAATCTTTGATACGACGCTGCGTGACGGTACACAAGGTGAAGGGATCAGCCTGTCGGCGGATGACAAGTTAAAAATTGCCCAGAAGCTCGACGCGCTGGGCGTTCATTATATTGAAGGCGGCAATCCGGGAAGCAATAGCAAGGACATTGAGTTTTTCCAAAGGATCAAAGCATTCAACCTAAGCGCCAAGATTACTGCATTCGGCAGTACGCGCCGCAAAAACAGTCTTGCCGAGCAGGATGCAAGCCTTGTACGGATCGCCGAATCAGGCGTTCCCGCAGCAACGCTTGTCGGTAAGTCATGGGACTTCCATGTACATACCGCTCTTCAGACAACGCTTGAGGAAAATCTGTCGATGATCTATGATTCGGTCGCTTTTCTGAAGCATAACGGCATGGAAGCCTTGTTCGACGCGGAGCATTTTTTTGACGGCTACAAAAACAATCCCGAATATGCGATCGCAGTATTGAAGAAAGCCCAGGAAGCAGGCGCTAATTGGCTCGTGCTATGCGATACGAACGGCGGGACGCTTCCTGGCGAAATCCATGATATCGTCACTCGCGTTCGCCAGGAACTGATTGCTCCAATAGGCATCCATACGCATAATGACTGCGAGCTGGCAGTGGCCAACTCCCTGGCTGCTATTCAAGCCGGAGCGCGTCAGGTTCAAGGGACAATTAACGGGTATGGCGAACGCTGCGGCAATGCAAACCTTTGCTCCATCATCCCGAACCTGCAAATCAAGATGAACTACAACGTTTTGCCGGAAGACAAGCTTCGCACCTTAACGGGAACAGCACGTTACGTTAGCGAAATCGCTAATGTTCACATGCCTGTTGGCCAAGCATACGTAGGTAATGCCGCATTCGCTCACAAAGGCGGCATTCACGTATCCGCTATAATGAAGGATTCGAAAACTTATGAGCACATTAAGCCTGAGCTTGTAGGCAATAAGCAGCGTATTCTCGTGTCTGAGCTTGCCGGACAAAGCAACATTATATCCAAGGCGCAGGAGCTTGGATTAGACGTTAACGCGAACAATGAGAAAACGAAGCTCATCATGGATCAAATTAAAGAGCTTGAGCATCAAGGCTATCAATTCGAGGGCGCTGACGCTTCCTTGGAGCTGCTGCTTCGCGAAGCATTTGGCGGAGAGTCAAAGGAGCTTTTCAAGGTTGAATCGTTCAAAATGCTCGTAGAGAAAACGAACGGTCAAATGATTTCCGAGGCTATTGTAAAAATCAACGTAGATGGACAACAGGTATACACAGCCGCTGAAGGCAATGGACCGGTTAATGCGCTTGATAACGCGCTCCGTAAAGCGCTGGTACAGTTTTATCCGAAGATCGAGAACATTCATTTATCCGACTACAAAGTGCGCGTCATTGATGAGAAGGACGCTACTGCCGCTAAAGTGCGCGTTCTCATCGAATCGACCGGTCTCGATAACACTTGGAGCACAGTCGGCGTATCGAATAACGTCATTGAAGCTAGCTGGGAAGCGCTGGTCGACAGTATTCGTTATGCTCTTCTGAACATGGTTAAGATAGACAGTGCCCATGCCGACCCACAAGATCGCATCGGACTCGTGAATCATTAAACAAGAAGGGCCGCCTTAGCGTTAAGTAACGCTAAGGCAGCCCTTTTTTTTCATCCTCTTACAACCACTTTTCAATTAACCGCTCCCATTCCTCAAACGTAATGACGCCATTAATCCGTTCTCTGATAACGCCGTTACTATCAATGAGAAAGCTCGTCGGAAACGTATCGACCTTGTATTGCTTCGTCACATCGCCTACACGGTCCATCAATATCGGAAACGTAAATTCATACTCATTAACAAACTCGCGGGCAGCCCGCTCCTTGTCGTATTTCGTAGCATTTATACCGTATAGCTGAATTACATCACCGTATTTCTCATGTATACGCTGCAAATCAGGCGCCTCCAGCTCACATGGTCCACACCAGGATGCCCAGAAATTTACGAATGTTAGCTTACCCTGCTTGCCGCCAATCTTATAAAACTTTTCATCAAGTGAAGGAAGCTCGAAGTCCGTTGCCTTATAACCCGCCTTCGGCTTAAAATCAGCGGCTGGAGCAGCCATAGTAATGGACTCCGGATCGTTATTTATATATTGAAATACAGCTAATCCAGCAAATACAAATGCAATCGTAAAAAGCGTAATGACGCGTTTCATGGTGTACCTTCCTTCTTTTTCAATTTCAACTGCCTACATGGTACCATGCACCGAATGGAAGCTCAAGGCGCAGGGTACATTAGCCATAAAACTGCCACGATTGACGAGTAGGCGGCTCCTTGTAACTGCAGCCCAAAATGACTCCAATTTTCCGCTTTTGCCCCTCGTGCTCGGAAATTCGATGCTTCTTCCTACTGATTTGGCCAAGCATATGAAGCTGTCGAATATCAATCCGTTCATAACTTTATTTTCGGTTACTTAAGGGATTATCATACCACTCATTGGATATTGGTCAGATCGCGTTAAACGAAAGACAGTTATCATCCCAGCCTGAGCGATATACGGCGCAGCAGGCGTGATGGCGGGCTTGGGCGGGGTATGGGGAGCATTCCCCATTATAATCTCTTCAAGAGCTGTACAGGGCCTTGTAGCTGCAGAAACAGCTCCTATCGCAATGGCTCTCGTTGGAGATATGTATAAGGGTTAGCGCCTACCGAAATTAATCGTTATACTATAACTATAAGCTTCATAATAGGGAGGCGCTACCATGGAAGATACGCAATTGAAAGGCATCATCACCAAATCTGCTTATGACCGGCTCATACAAATTTGTATCGATGGGATGCCCTTAGAAGCATGCGGAATCGTTGCCAGCAGCTTCGCAAACTCTGTTTCCTCATCGGATCCGACTGAGGCAGCGGGACTCCTTCCTGTTATCGACACCATTATTCCAATTAAAAACACGCATGCCAATCCAAGCTGTGCATTTGCTTTCGACCCGGCTGAATGGACCGCTGCTTATTTTGAAATGCAAACAAACCGACAATCGCTTGTCGGTTTGTTCCATTCCCATCCTCGTACGGATGCTATCCCATCGTCCAGTGACACCGAGGGTTTTTTGCCTGCATCCGAGCTATCGTATTGGATTGTATCCTTACGCGATATAGACGCCCCGCACGTGCAGCCTTATCGTCGTACACAAGGAGAATTTGTACCTCTTCGGCTAATGCTTACTTAAGTAAGCATATAAATCGCCGAGCGTCGTAATATTTCGTTCTAAAATACGTGCCAAGTAGTTTTGCCACAGCTTAGCTGTCATAATGGAATCCTGAAGGGCATGATGCCGCTCTGTAACCGGAATACAACAGCTCTCAAGCAATTCATCTAAACTATACCCATCCAGCTTCGGCTCCAGCCATTTCGCCACCATCATCGTGTCGAGCACACGATGATTTAAGTTAACCTTAGACGTCCTCCAAAGCGCGGCATTAAGAAATTGCTTATCGTGTCCGGCTGCATGCGCAATGAGCAAACGTCTGCCGACAAACTCCATGAAGTCATGGAGCACCTGCATTAAGTCAGGAGCATCCTGTACCATCTCATTCGAAATGCCAGTCAACTCGGTAATCGCTTTAGGAATTTTCCGCTTCGGATTGACGAGACTGTAAAAGGTTTCACTCTCCGCTAACTCTCCGCCGCACAGCTTAACAGCTCCGAATGAAATAATCTCATCACCGTTTGTCGGATAAAAACCCGTCGTCTCCAAATCAAACACGACAACCTCAAGCTCACGAAGCGGTGTATCCAGCATGGACTGCTTTCGCTGCTCCTTGTTGACATTGCGAATGAACGCCATCTGCTGCGCATTTTGCGAGCCTAGCATAGACGCGATGGCAGGTGTAAATCCTCCCATTTTATATAGGTTCCACATCCGACCGACGCCTTTTTGTTCCTTCATTCATTCTTCACCGCCCTACTTGAGCCTGCCCATAGTTTGCTTGAAAACCGCACGTTGCAGCTTCTTGCCGAGCCTTAGACTACTCTTAAGTTCATCCGTCATTTCCTTCGTAAGCTTACGGCTTGACAGCTTGCCATTATTTGCGTATAAACCGTTTGCCCTTTGCTCCTTTGTCATCAGCCTCAATCGCAGAAACAATCGAAATGCTTGGTCATATAACGCAGCGTCTGCCACGGACATTTTGCCGGCCTTAACAAGCATTCTTATTCGTTCCAACGTGGCCGTTTCCCGAATACCCGTTTGAATGGACATCAAGCGAATTGAATTGACCATCGGTATATAAGCGCCATATTTTATGTCTAAGCTTCCTGCATCCACACCGTACTGTTCCTTCAGCAGTTGGCCGAAAATACCCAGCAGCACCTTGTGCCGCATCGTATTGTCAAGCATGCGCTGTATAATGATAGGATGATTTAGCATATCGGTAAAGAACAGATCCTTTAGTGCGTCCAGCAGCCGTTCTTCCCCATAAACACATCGTCCGTCAGCGATAATAAGCAAATAACGAACAGCTTCCCAGGCCGGCTCCTTGAACCAACGGTCCAGCTTACTGCCCCATTCCGACAAGGATAGGCACCATTCAGGATTACTGCTTAGTACGTTTCCTTCACAAGGCGGATATCCAACTTTTTTAAGATGAAAAACAATAAGCTTACATAGCTCTTCAAAATATTGCTTTACCTCTGCTGAATCAGACACTGGATCCTCATAGACAACTCCGCTATCTTGATCGCTAGACAATGTCTGCTCTTTCCGACCGCCGCTGCCGAACAATATATACGCGTAAGGCACGGGAGGAGAACCCATCCCCAACCGTGCCATTTCCGCTTCTGCGAGTATGACCGAGCGCTGTATTACAGCATCGTGCACCTCATTCAATTGTTCATTAAATTGTTCGACCGGACGCGTTGGGAGAAGAGCTTCCATCTGCTCGTGTACTTGATCCCGCAAGCTCCGCAGCTCTTCCACATGATCGGCTGCGCCAATCTGCCCCAGCAGCTGCATCCGCACCGGATCACTCATGCGATGCCCTCTCCCCTCGGTCAGTCATTCAAGATGAATTCCATTAACTATGAATATTTTGTCCAGCTTTTTTCATTTGCTCCGGATAACCGTAAGCGCCATGCTCGCTAAGGTCCAGACCGATAATTTCTTGCTCTTCCGTTACGCGGAAGCCCATGATAAGTTTCATAATGCCAAGAACAAGGAACGATACTGCAAGTACGAATGCGCCGACTACTACTACGGATTCGAATTGTACCCAAAGCTGTTTCCAGCTGCCTGTGTCGATTATACCACCTTGACCTATACCTACTTTTTCAGCAAGCGCTTGTGTAGCGAAGATACCGTTAGCTAGCGTACCCCAGATACCAGCAGCACCGTGAACGGACAATGCATAGATTGGATCGTCAACTTTGATTTTCTCGAAGAACTTCACGCTGTAGAATACAAGCACGCCAGCTACAAGACCAATCACTACCGCAGCCCAAGGAGCAACGTATGCGCAAGACGCCGTTATTGCAACTAGACCTGCAAGCGTACCGTTCAGCATCGTTGTAATGTCTGCTTTACCTGATACTGCCCATGAAATAAGAAGTGCTGCTACGCCGCCCGCGCCTGCTCCGAGCATCGTGTTGAAAGCTACATATCCGAAGAAGCCGTCACCGATTGCTACTGTACTGCCCGCATTGAATCCAAACCATCCAACCCAGAGAAGCAATACGGAAAGTGCAGTAAATACTTGGTTATGTCCCAAAATTTCGTTTGCGGAGCCGTCTTTGTTAAATTTGCCGATACGCGGTTTAAGAAGAACAGTAGCCGCGAATGCTGCAAGTGCACCTGTTAAGTGAACAACCGTTGAGCCTGCAAAGTCTTGTGCTCCATCTTCCGCAAGCCAGCCGCCGCCCCAGATCCAGTGAGCAACTGTAGGGTAAATAATAGCAGAAAAGAATATGGTGAACACAACATACGAGGAAAGCTTAGCACGTTCTGCGAAACCGCCCCATGCGATCGAAAGTGAAACGATTGCGAATGCTAGTTGGAAAAGGAAGAATACGGTGCTTGGATAATTTTCTCCTTCGCCTGCAGCGACTGAAGGATCAAAGAAGAAATTACCCCAACCGAACAATGCGTTCAATGCACTGTCACCGCCAAATGAAATACCATAACCGACTGCCCAATAGATTAAAGTTGCAAGACCAGCTGTGAAAATCGTTTTGCCTGCAACGTGACCAGCATTTTTCATACGGGTCGAGCCTGTTTCAAGAAGAATGAATCCGCCTTGCATTAGTAGAACCAGTACGAATGAAACCATAATCCATAGCGAGTTCAAACCCATGTTCAATGTTGCACCGGAAGGATCCTCTGCGAATGCCATTGCCGGGAATAGAATTGTTAAAGCGCCTAAAGCTAACATCATTTTCTTTACCATTACGACCACTCCCTAAATGTTATGTTCCCTTACATGAGAGGAAAGACTTAATGTCATTATAGTCAGTAGTGCTCAATTTGACAATATGTTTTCTATTGGTATTCAAAAAAAATCTAACGTTCGGCATAAAATTCAACACGAACGTTAAGTTTTTTAACAAATTCAACCTAAAATTGGTCAAAGAAGAGTCTCATTCTTCGCATTTTGGCTTTTGATAGGCATAGATTCTTAATTTTATGCATAGTCGGCTCTCTAGTTACATAGTCATGTAACACGTTTGACTGTACGGTGACTTTCCTATTATCATGAGTAGTATAGATGTTTAATTTCTTTCTTTGATGAGAGAAACCGCAGTATAAGGAATCCGAACGAATGGAGGAATGCATATGTATCGAATTGGAGAGCTGTCCAAGCTTGCGAATATCAGTCCGCGGACAATTGATTATTACACCTCACTCGGGCTTATCGAACCGGCGGAGCGTTCGGCTAAAAACTACCGGCTCTATGCTCATGAAACCTTGTTGCGCCTGGAACGTATTGAACAGATGAAAAAAGATAAATATACGTTAGATGAGATAAAAGCTACTTTAGAAAGCTGGAGTAAAATTACACCAGAGGAGCAAGTGTCGCGTAAGCTGACAGACCTGCAGCTTCATTTAAGTCAACTGGAGCGTGAAGTAAAGGAGCTGGAGCCGGTCATCAAGAATCTGAAGCCGCGTCAAGCTAACCGCCTTTATACGCGTTTAATGCCTCAGACAGCGGCTTGCATTGAAGCACTCATGCTCCTCATTAACAAAAGCTCCCTCATGTAATGGTATATTATCACATCATAATAATGGAGGAATGACTCAATGCTTTTCTTTCACCCGATGGACTTTCTCATCCTGATCGCCTTCGCTCTTACGATTTGGGCTCAATTCCGCGTAAAGGGAACGTTCAATAAATGGGCCAAGGTGCAATCAGCCAGAGGCCTCACCGGCTATGAGGCAGCAAGACGGATGCTCGACTCGAACGGACTCCACAATATCCCTATCGAGCCGGTACGCGGCATGTTGACGGACCATTACGATCCGATTCACCGGGTTGTTCGTTTGTCAGAGCCGGTATACTACGAAAACTCGATTTCAGCCATTTCTGTTGCTTGTCACGAGGTTGGACACGCCATTCAACATTCGGTTCACTATCCGATGCTTGTGCTTCGTCACCGTATCTTCCCGGTTGTCAACTTCGCTTCCGGAATAGCTCCTTTCCTGCTAATCGCAGGCTTTCTATTCAGTGCGATGAATCTTGTTGGCCTGGGTATCATTTTCTTCTCAGTCGCCGTAGGCTTCCAGCTCATCACATTGCCTGTCGAATTTAATGCAAGCAGCCGTGCCAGAGACCTGATGATTGCCGAAGGCTTTATCTCGAATGATGAAGAACGAGGCGTGGCTAAAGTACTTAATGCGGCAGCTCTAACGTATGTTGCGGCAGCGCTCATTTCCTTGCTTGAGCTGATTAAGTACATTATGATCTTCACTTCCAGCAGAGAAGAGTAATTTATAGAATTAAACAAAGAGGAGCAGTGCCGCATGGTCAATCATGACCATCGGAACTGCTCCTCTTATTATTGTGACTCCTGAATACGTTCTTGAAAATAACGAAGCAAGAAGGCGTGAAACACCTTTGCCACTAACGGCAGCTTCTCATTTGTACGTCTAATGAGTCCGATTGTTCTTGTTACTTGAGGCTCCGTTACCCTAACCTTCGCCGGCTGAAGCGGTCCAGTATAGTGCAGGGCCATTTCCGG
The DNA here is from genome assembly GCF_003337375.1 of Paenibacillus prosopidis. Taxonomy (GTDB): domain Bacteria; phylum Bacillota; class Bacilli; order Paenibacillales; family Paenibacillaceae; genus Pristimantibacillus; species Pristimantibacillus prosopidis. The sequence continues at coordinate 249,772 of NZ_QPJD01000010.1, read as the reverse complement.
CAGCAAGCTTACTCCCATCCCGGCTGCAACCAACCCGCGGATGGTATCCGTCTCTTCACCTTCAAAACCGATCTTCGGCGTAAACCCAGCCTCCTGGCATGCCTCCCAAACTATTGGACGGAGCGAATATCCTTCGCTGAACAGTACGAAGGTCTCGTCCTCCAGCTCCCGCAGCTTAATCGACTCTTCTTCCGAGAAGCGATGCCCTGGCGGTAATATCGCATACAGCTCCTCCGTTAGCAGCACTTCACCGCACACGAATTCATGCTCATCAGGAAAAGGAGAAATAAACGCAAGATCAATATCCCCCTTAATCATATCGCGAATGAGAGTAGGATACATGCCCTGTTTGAATCGAAATTTTACGTTTGGATGCTGCTTACGGAAAGCCGCAACAACCTGGGGTATTAATGAAATACCCAGACTATGCGGGAAACCAAGTCTTATCTCACCTTTTTCGGGATCAAGAAATTCATGTATCTCAATAACCGACCTTTCCAAATCGGCCAAAATCACTTCAACGCGCTTCAGAAACAATTGCCCAACCGGAGTAAGCTGCAGGTTTCTCCCCTTCTGAACAAATAATTTAACGCCAAGCTCTTCCTCAAGCTGGTGAATTTGACGGCTTACCGCCGACTGTGCAACGTGCAGCTCCTCCGCAGCCTGCGTTACATGCTCTTTTTTTGCTACTTTTACGAAATAATGAAGCTGACGAAGTTCCATATCGGTTGGTTTCTCTCCCGTAAATAAATAATTTTTATGTCTGGCGGCGCTGTCTCCGCGCTTTGGCGCGGTCTAATACATTGTAGAGCAGGAAGCCCGCAAGCGCGCCTCCAATATGAGCCCACAAATCGACTCTCGGCACAAGCAAAGAATAGATAACCCCAAAAATCAAAATCGTATAGACTGTTTTACGCGAACTCTCATCGAGCTGAGGCTTACGGAACAAAGAAATGTATAAAAACGCGCCGTAAACGCCGTAGATCGCCCCTGAAGCCCCTACGCCGACATGGGTTAAGGTATCCCGCTCAACAACATTCACCAACGCACTCATTCCATTGCCTGCTATGCCGCAGAGCAAATAGAATAAGGCATATTTGGAAGATTTCATAAGACGCTCTAACGGCGGTGCGAATACGAGCAGCGCAAACATATTGTAAAGAAGATGCTCAAGCCCGGAATGCATAAAAATAGACGTTATATACCGCCACGGCTGTAACATACCATACGGATCTTCGGGATATTTAGTGACAAAAGCACCGAAGTCAACTACATGGTAAACGTTATTCATATTACCGCTCCATGCCGCTACGATAAAATAAACGATATTTAAGGCAATAAGCGCAGTCGTGACAGGAAACAACCGAATATAGGACCCAAAGCTTTCATATCGTAAAAAAATCATTTATTCTCCCCCTTTTCTCTCCAATAATTGGACAACCTCGTTTCATTACGATTATAATAAATCTGGTATTAACCAATCAATTTAGAGGAGGAAGTTTATCCATGACACAAGAACGTAATGGAGTTGCCACATTAAAAGGTAACCCGATCACATTAGTTGGACCAGAATTGAAAGCAGGAGATCAGGCTCCTGATTTCACCTTAAACAAATCGTTGGTGGAAACTGTTTCCTTGAAGGACTACTCCGGTAAAATTAAATTAATTAGCGTTGTCCCTTCCATCGACACTGGCGTTTGCGATGCGCAAACTCGCCGTTTCAACGAAGCTGCAGGCTCGCTTGGCGATAACGTTGTTGTTCTAACTGTCAGCGTTGACCTTCCGTTCGCGCAAGCCCGCTGGTGCGGTGCTGCAGGCGTCGACAAGGTTGTTATGTTGTCTGACTACAAGACGCACAGCTTCGGTGAATCGTACGGCGTTTACATTAAAGAGCTAGGTCTGGATCAACGCTCGATCTTCGTAGTCGATGCTGACGATAAAATTCAATACGTTGAATATTTACCGGAAATGACTGAGCATCCAAACTATGAGCAAGCGATCAACGCTGTAAAAGCGCTTGTATAGTCCCCATTAACAAAGCTCAATTATTCACATATTGCAAACAAAAGCGAGTGAAGGACATCCTTCCTCGCTTTGTTATGTATTAACTATTTACTTTAAATGCGGCAAGCTTCTTATCAAGTGTGCGGTACAGTTCAAGAATAACTCTGTAATTTGATCCAAGATCCCCTAACGAGCCGCGGGATGCAGAATAAATATCGACCGCAGATTGAAGCGGGTTAACACTAATGACGGAAACCGTAATGTCCATCGTCCTTCCAAATGCCGTTCGTTTCTCCAGTACAATCTCCCCAACCGACTGCACCTCATGAAGCACCTTATAGCCTTGCATCTTCTTAAGAGTGGATATCACTTCTTCCCAAGCCTTGTCTTTCGACAGCTTATAGAAATGAGATTTGAGCATTGGATCCTTGGCTCTGTCGCCAGTCTGTTCTTGACTACGCAGCAGCCCGATCAAGGTCCGCTTCAACAACTACGATCACCCCTCCGGCATCTATGTACATTACTCTATATGATACCATGATTTGTCCCATGAAAAAAGAGCTCTCACCGGATTTAACCGGCAAATGCTCTTCATTTGTTAATAAGTACCCGCCTATGCCGTCCGACTCACTTGTTTCTGAACCCGCTTTCGCAGGTGGGTGACCGCAGAACCGCTTTTGAGATCCCTTTTCGGGGGCATGTCAGCTACGTTTCGATTTAGGTCTCCCGTGAAACAGCCATTGGTTCAAAACAGCGTAAAGCCGCAACGAACATCGCAGGAGGTATTGCTATTATAGAACGAACTACATTAAAAGTAAACTTAGTCGGTATGTTATTTACTGGAGCTGTTCGAATCATCCTTCAAAAGGTCTTCGCGGTCAAGCTCTGCTGCTTTCTCCGCCTCTTCTTCCTCAGCAAGCCTCGCTTTTTCTGCCTGCTCCTGCAGCTTCTGATAAATCAGATGAAAGTTCCAGAATGCTAAATATGCGATGATGCTGCCCATAAAGAATGGGATAAGGAACGTAAACTTTGTACTGAAATACATGACAGCTCCACTCATAATGGCAGTCGACAATGAACGAAACGGTTTACCTATCGTAATGAGAACCGCGTTTTTCAATAATTGAAACGTTTTCATATGATAGTGGACAAGCATCGAGAAAAAATTAAATAACGATACAACGAGCAGTACCAAAAAGGCGATGAAAATATAAGAAAGCAAATTCAATTGTTCGCGATAAACAATGAAATCAACAATCATAATGGTTAGCAGGATAGTATATATAATACCGCCAAGCATGCTTTGCTTATAATTTTCTTTGTAACCCCGGAAAAACGTTTTGAACAGAGCAACATCACTTTCCCCCATCACCCATTTGCGGGCAACTGCAAACATGGCTGCAGTAGCCGGAAACAACGTGAATGGAGCTATAACTGCCATTGCAATTAGAGCGGAATACACTTGAGTGGGATCCGTTGACATAAGTAAACCCCACGCGAAGAAAACGAAAGGAATAGAACAAATCAACCACAATACATTTATGACCGATAGCCGCATGATCCACTCGGAAATTCGGTAAAATCCACCCATTAGCCCTCTTGGTTCCATCGGATCTGCCTCCAGAAAAGTAAGATTACTCCCACGATTTAATCAAAAAAGAACCGAGGAGGTTCGGATGCCCGCAAGGCATCACGGACTTCCTCGGTTTTTTTGTTAATTATTTACGAAGCCTTCAGAGTTGCTCTTAGGACGACGGTTTTCAGTGCGTCCCTCGCTGCTTCTCTTGCCGCCGTAACCGCCGCTGCCGCCACGGTTCTCGTAGCTGCCGCGCGAGCTGGCACCTGCGCTGCTGCCGCTGCGTCTGTCATCGCGTCCACGGTAGCCGCCGCCGCCAGTACCACCAGTACCACCACTGCGGTTGCCGCCGTACGAGGAGCCTCCGCTGCGGTTGAATGGACGTCCGTTCGAACGAATGTCCGGTCTGCGTTTTTTAGCGCGCAGAGGTTCTTCAGGAGTCAATTCAACGTCAACATTTTTCTTCTCGCCTGTAAGCAGTTTAATCGCTGCTGACAGAAGGTGAACGGAATCGTATTGCTCCAGCAATTGAATCGAAATTGCTTTGTATTCCGAGAATTCGTCGTTTTGGACGATTTCCAATATGCGTTCAGCCGTTACACGCTGCTTACCTTCAATCGCTTCGGCAATGCTTGGAAGCGGCTTACGGTTCATCTTCTGACGCGTTATTTTCTCAATGAAGTGCAGGTGATCAGTCTCACGTGGTGTGACGAACGACCAAGCCGTACCTTCCTTACCGGCGCGGCCCGTACGACCGATACGGTGAACGTAGCTCTCAGGATCTTGCGGAAGGTCAAAGTTGATTACGTGCGTTACGCCAGATACGTCCAGACCACGTGCAGCAACGTCTGTTGCTACCAATACATCAATGCTGCCGTCGCGGAATTTGCGCATTACGCTATCGCGTTGATTTTGAGACAAATCGCCGTGCAAGCCGTCAGCGGAATATCCGCGTTTTTGAAGCGCTTCGCTCAGCTCATCTACACGACGCTTTGTACGTCCAAAAATAATAGCAAGTTCCGGTGATTCCATATCAAGCAACCGGCTTAGCGCTTCGAACTTCTGACGCTCGTGCACTTCGATGTAAGCTTGATCGATTAAAGGTGCCGTTACTTGTTTCGGGATAACCGATACATGCTCCGGATCTTTCAGAAACTGTTGTGCTAATTTTTGGATGTTGCTTGGCATTGTAGCGGAGAACAGCATCGTATGACGCTCTTCAGGTACTTGCTTCAGGATAGATTGAATATCCTCCATGAAGCCCATGTCAAGCATTTCATCAGCTTCGTCTAAAATGACAGTTTGTACATCTTCAAGACGAATCGTCTTACGGTTGATGTGGTCAAGCAAACGTCCTGGTGTACCGATGATGATTTGTGGTTTCTTCTTCAATGCGCGGATTTGACGGCCAATCTCTTGTCCACCGTAAATCGGCAATGAGCGAAGACCTTTGTATCGAGTTAACTTCCCGATCTCGTCAGCCACTTGGATTGCGAGTTCACGGGTTGGCGTCATTATTAATGCGACAATGCGTTCCTCGCTTGTCGGAATTTTGTTAATGAGCGGAATTCCGAATGCCGCTGTCTTTCCTGTACCCGTCTGTGCTTGGCCAATTAGATCTCTTCCTGCCATTGCAATAGGGATCGCTTTGTCTTGAATCGGGGTAGATTCCTCGAATCCAAGTTCAGTAATTGCTTGTAACACTTTCGGTTCCAAGCCAAATTCAGCAAATGTTTTCAAACTTTTCTCAAACTCCTTTTATCTGCAGCCTACTTAAGAATATCCAAACCATTATAGCACAGATTCAATCATGAATACCAGTAAACCAAAGAAAGACATACTAAGGGTTACAAATAAACCAATATTTTCACTTTGGTTGCATTGGAGCGATTGCAATGAATCCCCACTCCCTGCGTTACCTTGTTACTATTCCGATCATGACTCTCGGCGCTTTCCTTATAGCTATCGGCTTCAACCTGTTTCTCATTCCGCATCAACTGTTAAGCGGCGGAATATCCGGTATTTCCATGATGATTGGTTATATAACCGGAGGGAACATCGGCTGGCTTTATCTGGTATTGAATTTACCAGTGCTTATTTGGGGTTGGTTCGCAGTAGGCCATCGATTTATTTTTTGGAGCATTTACACCGTAATAGCATCTACCTTGTTCATGCAACTCATTCCTGCAGAAAAAATTGCGTATGACATTGTACTTGGAGCTGTTTTCGGCGGCATTATTGTTGGATTCGGCAGCGGTTTGACGTTACGTTACGGAGGCTCATCCGGCGGCTTCGACATTATTGCGTCGATCGTTACACGCAAACGCGATTTACCGGTAGGCATGATTATCTTTATATTAAATGGCCTCGTCATCGCTGTTCTTGTCCTGTTTACGGAAAACTGGGATCTTGCCTTGTATTCGCTCCTGTCGATTTATACAGCTGGTAAAGTGGTCGATCTCATTCACGTGCGGCATATTAAAGTAACTGCATTCATTATTACGACCAAAACCGATGAGCTGCTCTCCAAGCTGCTCTCGCATCCGCGCGGCATTACGATTATAAAAACACGCGGCGCATATTCTTCTATAGAGCGCGATATGTTGATGACTGTACGAACGAAATACGAAGTAGCAGAGTTAAGCAAAACAATTACATTAATCGACCCGCATGCCTTCATAAACATAGTGGAAACCGTAGGCATAATTGGCGACTTCTCGAGGAGCAAGGAGTAAACCATATACGCAAACATGGATTTTGCTCAGTATCCCTATGTTTTTGAAAATGATCCTGCTATAATGTGTGTATCCCGTAGCTTTTGGTTTCTTGCCATATGATTTCCCCTGAACATTAAATATGAAAGGGTGATGCTCAATGGATATGGAAACGGTCAAATTGTCTCAAATTGTAGAGAAGCTTGCCCCAGAGCTTAGTCCTTTTCTTACTGAACGTGAAATGGACATCAGCATCGTGCTGCGTGACGGACTCGCCTTACTTGAACCAGCTGACGCAATGGAAATTGTGCAGCACAGTATTTGCAATCAGCAGAGAGAAGCTTTGTTACAATGACAATGCGGGACATAGAATTATTTACATGCCAGTCGAGTTAAACTCGGCTGGCTTTTTGTTTCAGGTTCAAAAAAATTGGTGACCCGGACATGCGATCTGCTTTATAATCTGAACAGAATAGCAAGCGGGGGAGAGAGCATAATGGACATCATTATTTCAAGTTTGGTGCTGCTGTACAATTTGCTCACCGGGAGTGGAGATGGCAGTGACGCAGCCAAGCAATTAGCTGTTGCCTACGTGAATTCCGCAGCTGGTCAAACGATTATTGGGCCGGACAGTGCCGCCATCGGCGGCGAAGATACGGGAAAACCAGAAGCAACAGGCATTAAGAAGGATCCGCAGCCGGATACTCCCCCAATCAAAGGAATATACGTAACTGCGCATAGCGCAGGCGGCTCGCGTTTGGAATCATTAATAAAATTGCTGGACGATACTGAGCTAAACGGCATGGTTATTGATATCAAAGATGACAACGGATATATTACATATCCAACGACGACCCCTGAATTATTAGTGGTCGGAACCCCTAAAAAATTTATTAAAGACATCGGTGTGCTGCTCGCCACTCTCAAGCAGCACAGCATTTATCCGATCGCTAGGATCGTTGTTTTCAAAGATACGGTGCTTGCGCGCAAACAGCCGGAGCTCTCCTTCCTTCATCAGGACGGAACCGTATGGAAGAACGGCCGCGGCGAAAGCTTCGTCAATCCGTACCGCAAAGATGTTTGGGAGTATAATATCGCTGTAGCAAAGGAAGCCGCAAAGCTTGGATTTAAAGAAATTCAATTTGATTACGTGCGTTTTCCCGAAGGCTTTGAGAAAAAAGCGGCAGCGCTTACCTTTAACAAAACAGAGGAAAGCCGCGTAGACGCTGTTACTGGCTTCGTCAAATATGCCCGTGAGCAGCTTGAGCCGCTCGGAGTACGCGTTTCTGTCGATATATTCGGCTATGCCGCATCGGTTCCCGCAGCCGAAGGCATCGGTCAGGATTTTGTCAAAATTTCGAATGATGTACATGTCATATCGCCAATGGTATATCCGAGTCACTATAGTACAGGGTGGTTTAAGCAGAAGGATCCCGACAGGAGCCCATACGAGACGATCAAAGGCGCAATGGTAGATACTCATAAGAAGCTTGAATCTACAGGCGAATTAAAGCCGATCATTCGTCCATGGATTCAAGATTTTACTGCAAGCTGGCTTGGTAGCGGTCATTATGTGAAATATGGAAAAGCCGAGGTTGAAGCTCAAATCAAGGCATTGCATGATACTGGCGTCAAAGAATATTTACTCTGGAACGCCGGCAACAAATATTCGCCCGGTGTCGCGTATAAATAGCACATAGGTAATGAAAAACGTCCATTCCCGTTGTAACAGCGGAAATGGACGTTTTTAGAATAAGGCTAATGGAAAGCACCTTCAATGACGTAGCCATTGCCGGCTTCCGTTCTCTTTTTCTCTACAAGGGCGATGGAGCGAATCTCAGGCTTTTTAATAAAATGACGCTCAATGTGGCTCTCCACGACATCGAACGCTTTCTCATCTGTTTCTGCAAGTATGATAAGGTAAGCCATTTTGTCGGCAAGCTCAACTTCGATTTTGTATAAAAACATTTTTGAGTTACCACCTCTGAATATAATATTAAGTTATTTACAGATGAAAGCCTTATGTCCGGCAGTTGCAATCACTGCTTGGACATAAGGCTTTTTTATTACCCTTATTGGGATAGACGGATCGCCAGCTCATACATGTTCATGTCGAACGGCTTTTTTGAATTAACTACGGTATCAATGTCCGTTGTCGTAAGCTCTCCGCGAACGACGCCGCAAGCTTTACCGGAATCTCCCGCCATCAGCTGTCTTACCGCAAAATCACCTAAGCGGCTTGCCAGTATACGATCAATCGCAGTTGGCGTACCGCCCCGCTGAATGTGGCCGAGAACGGTAACTCGCGGTTCAATTCCGCAGTCAGCTGTAATTTGCCTTGCAACCTCCTCGCCTTTGCCTGCGCCCTCTGCAACGACGATTATACTGTGACGCTTGCCTTTGGCAAAGTTCGTCTTCATCCGCTCAGCAACCTCGCTAAGCTCGAATGGAACCTCCGGCACGAGAATCGTCTCAGCACCGCTTGCAAGTCCTGCATGCAGCGCGATATCTCCGCAATGGCGTCCCATAACCTCGACTATGGAAGAACGCTCGTGCGAGGACATCGTATCGCGGATTTTGTTGATAGCGTCGACAACGATGCTAACGGCTGTGTCAAAACCGATCGTAATATCAGTAAAAGGAATATCATTATCGATCGTGCCCGGCAGACCCATCGTCTTAATGCCAAGCTTGCTTAGCTTATTTGCCCCTTGATAAGAGCCATCGCCGCCGATTACTACGAGCCCGTCAATGCCTCTTGAGCGAAGCACCTCCGCGCCGCGCTGCTGGCCTTCCGCTGTCATAAATTCTTTACAGCGTGCCGTTTGCAGAATCGTTCCGCCGCGTTGGATAATATCGCCTACGCTGCGTAAATCCATTTGACGTAAATCATCGTTAATCAGTCCCTGGTAACCGCGTTGCACGCCGTAAACGTCCAAACCGTGAAATAAAGCGCTTCTTACGACAGCACGAACGGCTGCGTTCATTCCTTGCGAATCTCCTCCGCTTGTCAGTACTGCGATTGATTTGACTGCAGACATGGTTCATTCCTCCACATTGTTCATTTATATTTAAGCCTGTTGTTTCCGAATCCAGATGCTGTTGATGAGAAAAAACAGACGCGTCAGCGGACTGTTCTTCATTAGCTTCCGAGAAACATCTCGCACATCCGCCTGGTGGCGAACCTTCGGGTCTGACAAATACAAGGCTAATAGCCCTTCAATAATCAAACGGTGGAAACGGGAAGCCGGAAGCTGCTTCACATCCTCCCGAGCTCGATTCACTATCGTGCCGAGACGCTCAACAAGCAGACTTTCATTATCATAGTAATTGCAAAAGTTAAGGTCGCCGCCGGCATAATCCTCTTCCTGATCGATTAAGTAATCGAGCAATATATGCAAGCCGCATACGTGCGGAAAATAAATACACTTTATCGTTGCTGCATCCCGCTCAGAAAGCCTATCCTCACTTGCGGCTAGAAACAGCATAAACATCCCGAGCGTCGATCCGGTTGCGGCAGCAAACTCATTCCACTGCAGATTCGGATAGTTGTTACGATGCAGCTCCCACCAAGCAAGCAGCTGCGATTCGCGCAAATCTTTGCGAATATGCTTGTACACCTGGAGATCGCCGTATAGCGCAACGAGCTCTGTTACATGCTGCTGCACGCTGCTATAGGAAGGCAGCTGCGCCGCATGGAGCTGGCAGGTCCGAACCAAATGGTGCAAATAGCCTCCATCGTCATTCTCGCTTCGAAATGCATAATAATCCTGAAGCTCCGCTTCGGGATTAACGGCATCGAGCATGGATTGATGCAATAAACGAAAATCATCCGGATTTAGTGAAGTGCTTCGATCACATAGATTGTCCAAGTAGTCGCTAATCGTCTGAAGAGCTACGATTAGCGGAATGAGCACGTGCCGACGCTCAAGGTTAGCCGCCGCGTATACACCGCCGCCCTGACAATGGAACTTTTTGCTGTCCATGCTGGCAAGCGCCTGTGTTCGCAGCTCAAGATCGGGTATCCGCTGTGCAAAGCGGCGAAGCTGCTCCAGCTCCCGCTCCACTTCAGGAAGAACATATTTATATATGCGATGCATGAGCTTTATCGGTCCTTGGGGCACCCGATTTCCTGATAAAGTCGTTAATCTCACGGCGCACCCCTCCTCAAAATCATGTTCATGAATGTCGGCGCGATTCCAATTCCTGATCGATGCGATACCAAATGTGCAAATCGTTAATCCTACTTGCATAATCGGCAATATCATAGTTTAGTATACAAGATTGCTCAAAGCTTTCCTCCTCAAACAGCTGCGATTGCTTCACATTAATGAGCTGTTCAAACTCCATGACGCGGTCAGGAATTGTTCCGCGTATGATCTCCCATTGCTCGACAATCGCCAGCTGCTCGGATGCCTCGTACTGCTCCCATTCCGCTTCAAGCACAGGAATTCGGATCCGAAGCCGCTCATCCCAGTCAAAACGATACGCTCCCATAGTAAACCTCCACACATAAATGTACCATTTCAACTCATAATAATCCAGCTTCAAATCTCATTTATACGAATGTTAATCCATGCTATACTATTTACCATATTGTTTATTGAACAGAGATGGAGTGAGCAACCAAATATGGACAAAACAGACACGGTCCGGGCAGAGCGGTCACCTACAGCACGCAAAGAGACGTTGTCGCTCAGAATTTTCAGCTTCTCCGCCTATTCCACCGCCGCAATGGTCGTATCCTTTATCCCGCTTTATTTTTTGGATCGCGGATTTTCGGAGCAGCAGATCGGTATTATCTACTCGACGGGGCCATTTATTTCTATTTTCGCTAACCTTATACTCGGCATGGCAAGCGACAAATTCAGAACGATCAAAAAACTGCTCATGCTGCTTTTGTTCGGCCAGCTCGTCATGATTTCCCTTTTACTCCCCATTGAGCATTTTGCCCTTGTCTGTCTTGTTATGATGGGCTTTTATTTTTTTCAAACGCCAATAAATCCGCTGAGTGACAGTTTACTTTTATTATCAAGCCAATACACGGGCACGCCTTATGCGCTCATTCGAATTTTCGGATCGCTTGGCTTTGCGGTCACCGCTTATACGTTCGGACTTATTTTAAAACAGATCGGCTCGCATTGGACACTTCCGTTAGCGCTCTGCACGATAGCGATTACGTTAGGGTTAACTACATTCATAAAAGATTATCAAGGAAGCGCGCGAAAAATAGATTTTTCCGGCTTCTTCAAACTCATTCGCCAAAGAGATGTTTTGCTCTTTTTCTTAATTATTCTTACCGTATCCATTCCCCATCGGATGTACGAAGGTTTTCTAGCCGTAACGATGCGTCAGATGGGTGCCAGCGATTCGCTTGTTGGACTCGCATGGCTCGTTTCTGCCATGAGTGAAATTCCGATCTTATTTCTACTCGGCAAGTACGGCCATAAATTCAAAGAGCTGCCTCTGCTAATGATTGCCTCCGTTATGTATGCGGTTCGGCTATGGCTGCTTAGCGACATTCAAGATCCACGCTGGGTAGTCGCTACGCAAGCGATGCACAGCATCTCGTTCGGTATCTATTTCTCGACCGCTCTTCGTTACCTCTCGCATCTCATTCCCGACGAGTACCGCGCGTCCGGACAAGCGGTTTATGCCGTTGTATGGACGGGGCTAGCCGGTGTCATTAGCGGTATGTTCGGAGGATTCGTTTACGAGCATTTTGGCCGGGAAACCTTTTTCCAGATGGGTACCGGCTTCGCGCTGGTAGCAGCAGTCGGTTTTCTCTCCTATCATTATTTCAGCCGCGCTGACCGATAACCGCACCGCTTGCAGACAAGGGCTGCTCCAAAAGAGATTATACTCTTAGGAGCAGCCCTTGCTTATTTGCGCAGCTATATCTTACTCGTTTATTTCAAAGTTCGAGAACACATCTTGAACATCGTCATTATCCTCGAAAGCATCCATCATTTTAAGCAGCTTGTCCGCGTTCTCGCCTTCAACCTTTACGATATTTTGCGGAAGCCAACGAACGCCGGCGTTTACGAAAGTGTAGCCTTCCTTCTCCAAAGCGGTCTTCACCTGCTCAAACTCATGCGGGTGGGTCAAAATTTCAAAGCTGTCGTCATTCACGACTACGTCCTCCGCGCCGGCTTCCAAAGCAACCATCATCATCGTATCCTCATCCGTCTCATGCGCTTCGCGGTCGACAACGAGCAGCCCTTTGTGATCAAACATGTAGGCTACGCAGCCGCTCTCACCCATGTTTCCGCCGCGTTTATTGAAAGCGGAACGAACGTCGGCAGCGGTACGGTTTCGATTATCCGTCAAGCATTTTACCATAATAGCTACTCCGCCAGGGCCATAGCCTTCGTACATTATTTCCTCGTACTCGACTCCTTCGCCGGCACCGGCAGCCTTCTTTATTGCCCGTTCAATGTTATCATTAGGCATTTGTTCTGCCCTTGCATTGGCAATCGCGGTCTTCAGTCCGAAGTTTGCATCCTGGTTTGGTCCGCCTCTGCGGGCTTGTACATAAATTTCGCGTCCAAGCTTAACAAACTTGTTATTTTTAGCCTGATCGGCTTTACCTTTACGGTCTTTAAACAATTTAAACTTCATTATGCTCGCTCCCCTGAGAAAGTTTCCAAGCAACAGTTTATCATCGCAAACAGGTTTCGGTCAATGAAAGCCAAGAAGGGCCCCCTGTTGCCAGGAGGCCCTTTCCAATCATTCATTCGCACTTGGTTCTTATAGTTTCGTGACGTTAGCCGCTTGAGCGCCGCGGTTACCCTCAGTAATGTCGAATTCGACCGCTTGACCTTCATCGAGAGACTTAAAACCTTCGCTTTGAATAGCCGAGAAATGAACGAATACGTCTTCTCCGCCCTCAGTTTGGATAAAGCCGTAGCCTTTCTCCGCGTTAAACCATTTAACTGTTCCTTTCAATTGAACAACCTCCTAAAAATGACCGCCGTCTTGAACGGCGAGTAGCACCATTATATCGATACGAAATAGAAAAAGCAATTAAAGCGAAATTCGTAAAAACTGGTTCGATCCAGGAATAAAAGGAAGCTTCGAAGGAAGCCGTTCAGGTGTCCCGCCATTTGCTTTTATCGTATCCATTAATGACTCGAGCTCGGGATAAGGCTCCCAATTGAGCGCTATAAGCGGATAAATACGAATTTCACCGCCTGGCTTGCAAACCCGCATCAGCTCTAAAATCGATTGTATATGAAATTCATATCCGAATTGCTCAGCATACAAAAACATAAAATGACTGCATAGAACGAGCGAAAGTTGATTGTCATTAAATGGAATGTTTGGCAATCGACCGTCCAGATAGCGATCTATGCCGGCGCTCTCTATCGCATCCTCCGCAAATCGCCTAAGCGAAGCCTCACGCCCCTCGCGGTGTTTCTCCAGTGAGCCGTAATAGCTCCAGTCGAAAGAGTCCGCTAATTTCGCGAGCTTTGCGGTCGATGAATCAATTTCTTGCGCTGCCTCGCGAATCCACTCTTGAATTCCCGATCCATATCGCGGATCGACCGCAATTGCCGAGCAGCCTCTCGCATTAGCCTCGGCAGTAAACGATGACCCTCCTGCCGCGACGTCCAGCACCGTGCCTCTTGTCAAATCCGCTTCTTTTAAATCAAACATCCGGACATACTCATCGTAGCTTCTGCACGTCATAGCGACGCCGATCTGCTCATAACCCTGCTTGCTCATCCTTGCACTCTCCTCTGCTCGTCTCATCTCAAACTTAACTAATCTGGGCTTACTTCTTATGCTGTCGTATTGATTACAGCCTTCATAATGGCTATGATGGTAAGAATACCATAATTAACTATTCAAAGGGTGAAAATTACGCATGTTTAAAAAACACGAAATTTACAAGACCGACAAATACAATATGCTGACGGTTGAAGTACAAGGCAAGACACTTATTGTCAGAGAGATCTCCGATCAATGGGGAGAAGATTGCCACACGTTCGTCAGTCGTCCGGAAATGCTGCATTGGGCGCAGAACCGCTTCCGTGCATCCGATTACGCAGGTCGCGAAGAAGAGTTGGAAGCCATTATGACCGCTTTGAAAAACGTATAATGATCGTTCGATTGTTCTTCGTAAAAAAGAGCAGGAAAATTTGTCCTTTACGGCGAACATATCGTAACGCAGAACAGCATAGGTAACGATATGCGTCTGCTTTTCGTGCAAGTTTATTTTCAGGAGGCCTTACCTAGCAGATGGATCCTACCGCAACCATTATTTTTGTAATTGCAGCTTTCTCGCTGGGAGCAATCGTAGTCTTGAAACGTGACTCCCTGCCCCCTGGTGTGCGCCGCGGTCTTGCGATGGTATCTATCGCGCTTATCGCGTTTGCGTTTTTTCTTATTGTTTATGCCTTTTTTACGATGGGAGCAGCTTAGCTAGCAAAGCCGTATATTCGACAATACTAGAGGACATAGTAAGCACAAACTGTGTTCCCGAGGTGATAATCGGATGAAATGGCTAACCTTGCTGCTTGCTTTAAGCCTCGTGCCGGGTGCTGCCGCCTCCAAAGATGCTGCAGCGAACACCCCGCATTCTTTACCAACCTTATCCATACCAAGGAGGAGTTCGATGAATCACGTACCAAAACGTTCAGAATCCGCACCGGAGAGCCGCTGGAAGCTAGAGGATTTATTTGAAAGCCAAGCTGCATGGGACAAGGAATTTTCGGAGGCGAAGGCGTTAATAAAGAAAGTTGCCGCATACCAAGGCAAGCTTGCCGACGTTGCTCAGCTCAAAGCGTGCTTTGAGCTTGAGGATGAGCTGTCGATGCATGTAGAACGGCTGTATGTATATGCCAATATGAAGCATCATGAGGATACGGCAGAGCCGACTTATCAAGCTCTCTCTGACAAATCGAAAAAACTTAGCGTGGAAACAGGAGAAGCGCTATCATTTATCACGCCTGAAGTACTCAGCTTCTCAGACAATGAACTCGAAGCGATCATTGCCGACGAATCGGTTGCGAAATTCCGCCATACGCTCGAAGAAATGCGCCGCCAGAAGGCACATGTTCTATCGAAGAATGAAGAAGCTCTGCTTGCTCAGGTCGGGAACGTTAGCTCGGCTCCTGGTACAATCTTCGGCATGCTTAACAATGCGGACTTAAAATTCCCTAAGGTGAAAAATGAAGAAGGCGAAGAAATCGAGCTGACGCACGGACGTTACATACAATTTCTTGAGAGCAAAAATCAAGACGTACGGCGCGAAGCGTTTCATGCTATGTACGATACGTACGGCAAGCTGAAAAACACGCTTGCTTCCACGTTGAATGCGAACGTAACGAAAAACATTTTTTATGCCAAGGCCCGTAAATACAGCTCCGCTCTGGATATGTCGCTGTATGCCGATAACATCCCGGAGGAAGTGTATACGAATCTGATCGAAACGATTCACAAGCATCTTCCGCTCATGCACAGATACATGGATCTGCGTAAAAAGCTGCTCGGCTTAGAGGAGCTTCATATGTATGATTTGTTTGCGCCGCTCGTTGATGAGTTCAAGATGGACATTACGTATGAGGAAGCAAAGAAAACGGTCAGCGAAAGCTTGAAGCCGCTTGGCGAAGATTATTTGAACGTGCTGCAGGATGGCTTTGACAATGGCTGGATCGACGTTTACGAGAACGAAGGAAAACGAAGCGGCGCATACAGCTGGGGCGCTTTCGGGACGCATCCGTACGTTTTGCTAAACCACAAGGACAATTTGAACAGCATGTTCACATTGACGCATGAGATGGGCCACGCCCTGCACTCCTACTACTCGGACACGAATCAAAACTACCGAGATGCGCAATATACGATTTTCCTCGCAGAGGTTGCATCCACCTTGAACGAAGCGCTGTTGATGGATTATTTGCTCGGCAAATCGACAGATCCGAAGGAAAAAATGTATTTGCTTACTTATTACGCGGATCAGTTCCGTACGACGGTATTCCGTCAAACGATGTTCGCCGAGTTCGAGAAAATCGTGCACGAGCGGTCTGAGCAGGGAGATTCGCTTACTCCGCAGGAGCTAAGCAAAATCTATTACGATCTGAACGTGCAGTACTACGGACCCGGCATGGTTATCGATAAAGATATTGAAATGGAATGGGCGCGTATCCCCCACTTCTATAACAGCTTCTACGTGTATAAATATGCGACTGGCTTCTCCGCAGCGACAAGCTTCTCGAAGCAAATTTTGGAGGAAGGCGCGCCAGCGGTTGAGCGTTACCTCGGCTTCCTAAAGAGCGGCGGCAGCGACTTCTCGATTAATATTTTGAAGAAGGCAGGCGTTGATATGTCCACGCCTGAGCCGATCGAGCAGGCAATGAGCGTATTTGAAGAGCTGATTGGACAGATGGAGCAGTTGACGAAGTAAATAGTTTTGAGGGCCGTCAAGGGAACTTGACGGCCTTATTATTTTGCTGAAGTGCATTTATGCGATTTATAACGCCGAGCTACTCGGAACCCTCATTTGGGTACCAATAAGCAAAAGAAAGACTGCCCCTCATGATCAGAAGCGATCAGTGGCAGTCTTCTTTGTGGATGTTATTATGCGGGAGCTGCTAAAGGAGCAGCTCGCCGATAGCGAAGGCGAGCAGGCCTGCGAAAAGGGACGACAGCAGGTTCACCCTGTCGTTGTTCAGCCAGGCGAAGCCGCGCACCCGCTCAGCCGCGCTGCCGCAATGCGCGGCCCGCTCCGTTTCGCTGCCGCATACCCGGCAGCGGTACATGGCCTGGCCGGTTGCGCCGAGCAGTGAATCGGCGAAGGCACCGGCCAGGCCGGCGGCGGCCGCGGCGGCGATGTATGCCGCCGCTGCGGCTCCGCCGCCTGGCGTACCCGCAGCAGCATCTGCTTGCTGCGGGGCCGCCAGCAGCAGCGCGGCAACGGCGCCGATGAACACGGCGCCTGCGAGCGCTGCTGCGCTGCCGAGCGGCGTGACACCGCCGCTCGTTCCTGCAACCACCGGCTTGCCGCTCGTTACGGAGCGCGGAGCCGTTCTGCTCAGTGCCCCGATCTCGGTGGCCCAGGTATCTGCGTTCACGGCAGCCATGATGCCGATGTAAGCATATAGCCACCCTTGATCGGGCCAAATCGCATGTGCGGCGCATAACGCTAATCCTGCGCCGCCATTCGCCCATACTTGGCCGGCATCACGGCGCCCCGTCTTCTCATATTTTGCTTCGGCCATTGCCTTCACCCGATGCTTCCGCTTCCACCTCGACCATAGCGTGGACGAAACAAAGAAGCTAATCAAGACGACAAACCAAACAGGTTCGCCCAAAGCAACGAAGCCCGTCCCCATCACGACCGCCGACCACGCGCCGGAAGCGGATAATGAACGTGCCCGAAATGCAGCTGCAGCAATAAGGCCGCTGCCGAGCAAGCCAGCAAGCAGCCTTATCCACCATTCCTCAATGATTCCTACCATACAAATGAGCAGCCTCCTGATTAACCACTTAGCGGCTCACCCTTTGCAGCATCGCCTCATGCCAGCGGTCTGGATAGTTTGTGCAAATCATCAGCTCCGGATCAAGCGCGGCAATCTTGCGGATTGTACGCGTATCGTTTACCGTCCAAGCCATTACTTGAATGCCCGCGCTCTTTAATAAAGCCATGCGATCCTTATTCAACCTTGCATATCCTATTGATAAAAAGTCCGATCCAAGCTCTTCCAGCTCCTTGAGGAGCGTGCTGCGCCAACCATCGATAATAAGTCCTGTTCGGATCTGATTGGATAATTTCCGTACCCGATACAGCGCGCCTTCATGAAAAGACGTTATGACTACATTCTTCTCCGCGTCAAAAGCTTGCACAAGCTCCATCACTTTTTGCTCCAGCAGCGGATAACGGATACCATCTGTTTTCAACTCAATATTCAGCTTGCAGCGGCCGATTGCTTCACTCAGCACCTCGACCAGCGTCGGAATCGACTCTCCTTGGTACATTTGGGAAAACCAGTTTCCCGCATCAAGCGACGAAAGCTCGGCAGCGGTCCAATCCTTCACTTCGCCTCTGCCATTTGTTGTTCTGCGTAATGTATAATCGTGAATAACGACCGGCACATGGTCCTTCGACAGCTGGACATCAATTTCGATCCATTCCACTTCCGGATCAGCGATCGCGAGTCGAATCGCCGACATCGTATTTTCCGGCGCGCGGCTTGACCAGCCTCGGTGCGCAACGCACGGATTTCTCATGAAGCGATCATCCTTTCGAACGGGTTTCCATTAGTCGGGAACAATCGATCCATCCTCTCTCAGCTTCACCTGAAAAGAAATGGCCGACAAGCGATCAAGCAGCGCTTTCGCGGCATCCGTTTCTAAAGGCGTAGGCTGCGCATTGACCGTAAACATCGGATGAAACGTCATATCGCAATCTCCGCTCTTCGTGCATACCGCGTCAAGCACGCCTGTCTCTCCGGCTGTCCCCTTCGGAAACGCAGTAAAAATAAAGTTTCCTAAACTGTATGCAATCCATTTTCCTTTATACATTTCAAATCCTTGCAGCACATGCGGATGACTGCCAATAACGAGGTCCGCGCCGGCATCAATGTATTGTCTCGCAAAATCCTTCTGGTACGGCTCCGGCTGATCAACGCGCTCCTTGCCCCAATGCACCATGACGACAACGATATCCGCCTGATCCTTCGCCTTAGCAATAGCCGCGACCGCACGCTTCGTCTCGTACGTTTCAGCTACGCCGGCCACATTTTTGTCCGCTTTCCACGAAGCGAACGGTACTACTCTGCTAATCCCGATATAGGCGATCTTAATGCCTCTAACCTCTTTGATAACAGGCGAAAAAGCTTCCGTATCGTCTCTGCCTGCGCCCATATGCGAAATTCCCGCTTCTTCCAAATGTTTCATCGTGTCAAGCATGCCTTCTACGCCTTGATCAAGCGCGTGATTATTTGCGAGGCTCACCACATCGAAACCCGCCTCCCGCAGTGCGGGCAGTGCGTCAGGCGATCCCTTGAACACGTAAGGCGTTCCTTCTACCGGAACACCGCCACTCGTCACCGGATGCTCCAAATTCCCTGCCGTGAGATCTGGCTCACTCAAATAAAGCAACGATTTTTTATATAAAAAGTCATAGCCTTCACGCTGCATCACAGGATCTACATACTCGCCTAACAGCAGGTCGCCGACAAAGGATAGACTAACCGTCTCGTCCGGGCTGCCTTCTGTCCCGGGCACCGTTCCATTCTCCCCGTCATCCTCCGGCGTACCGTTCGTACTATTTCCGATGTTATTGCCATTGTTATCGCTGCCCTGGCTGTTATCGCTGCCCTTACTGTTACCGCTGCCTTCGTCCGCTGGCGGATCCGTTGCATCCGCCGTTTGACCATCGTTTACCGGATCTCCGCCAGCCTCAGGTTTCGATTGAATAACTGATGCTGCAAGCCATGCCCCTAAAATTACTATAATAACGCCTAACAGCGCAAAGTTAATGACGATTAACCTTCTAAGCCTTTTTTTACGTTTAAGCTTGTCCTGCTGATGTGACTCGGACCTTGATAACATAGAAGATGTCTCCTCCTTGATGGAATAAAATACAAAAGACTTCTCCATTATATCAATCTTCGGTCTATGATGGGGAAACTATTATTCCGCTGCTAGAATCGCTTGAGCCGCTTCTTTGCCTTGTCTAATACAATCCGGAAGCCCAACGCCGTCGAATGCAGCACCCGTCACCCAAATGCCCGGCAGGTCCTGTTCAAGTCTAGAGCGCAGCCGTTTCATATTATCGACGTGTCCGACAGGATATTGCGGCATCGAACGAGGTAATCGCGTAATTTCGGTAAATAGAGGTTCAGACGTAATGCCCATCGTTTTCTTAATGTCACTTCGGACAGCCTTAAGCAGCTCCTCGTCCGACAGCTTGACGCTTTCCTCGTCCCCCGACCGGCCAACATAGCAGCGCAGCAGCACCTTATCATCCGGACTCGTATGAAGCCATTTGTTAGATGTCCATGTGCAAGCCGTTATATGCAATCCTTCCGAGCGGGGAACCACGAATCCCGACCCGTCAAAATCAAGCCCGAACGTCGCTTTGTCAAACGCCATGACCACATTGGCAACGGACACGTAGTTAATCGCCCGCAGCTCACGGCAATCAGTTAACGGCCCAAGAAGATCAGCCGCATCATAGGCCGGCGCCGTCATAACGATCCGGTCAGCCTGTAATCGTTCTCCGCTATCCAGGACAACCTCATAACGAGAATCCGCCAATCCCTTAGATACTCCCGAAGCTGCTCCGTCTCCTGCATCCGCCTTGCGAATTTCCGTAACCTTTACGCCAAGCCGCTTTTGAGCACCGCTCAGAGCTTCTTCAAGAGCATTCACTAGCGTCGACAAACCTCCCTTAAACGTAAGGAAGGTTCCTCCCTTTGCAATCGCCGGCAATGCTGCCGCAGCGGCACTCGCCTTGCGGTTATGCTGCATACCGCGAATTAGACTGCCGTGCTTCCGCTCAGCAGCGGCAAATTGCGGAAACGTCGCCTGGAGGCTCAGCTTCTTCAAATCGCCGGCGTAAATACCGGCAAGCAAAGGCTCGGCAATCCGCCGCATGACTTGTGTGCCTACACGGCGCTCGAGGAAGCCCCCGAGTGACTCATCGCCCTGCTCTTTGCGGACAGGCAGCACCAAATCTAGCAGCGCGCGCAGCTTTCCGCCCCATGACAGCAACCCCGTCATCGCGAACGGCCCAATTTCGGTTGGTATGCCCAGCACTAGACCGGGGGGCATCGGAAACAGTTTGCGATCATGCAAAATATACGTTTTTTTTGCTCCCGGATTCGTTGTCGTTAGCTCCTCTTCGATACCCAGCTCCTTAGCCAAGTCAATAATAGCAAGCTTACGCGCCAGAAAAGAATCCGGGCCTTTCTCGATGACGAAGCCGCCACGCTGCAGCGTATTTATTTTTCCGCCAAAGACAGGTGAACCGTCGATAATCGTGATTTCGATGTCCTTGCCTTGCCGCTCCGCTTCCCGCTGCAAATAAAAAGCGGAGCTCAGTCCGCTGATCCCTCCGCCAATAATGACAATTCGATCAGGGTTTCCGATTCTCCGCATATCCTTCATTCCTTCCCTTGGCTGTCCAAGGCCTCGATGACCGACTCCGCCAACGTTTCCATATATAATGGATCGCGATTCAGCATCGCTATTCTGTCAAGTGTCATACCTAGTTCCTTCGCTGCTGCCTTCGCTTCAATATCGAGGTCATACAGAACTTCCAGATGATCCGATACGAACCCGACCGGCGCAACGAGCACCGCTTTTACGCCTTCTTCAGCGAGTCCCGGCAATGTCTCCAAAATATCCGGCCCGAGCCACGGTTCTCTAGTCCGTCCCGCGCTCTGCCACGAAAACTGCCAATCCTTCACATGAGCCGCCTTCGCAACCGCTGCCGACGTCTCCAGCAATTGCTGCTCATACGGATCGTCAAGCTCACGTATTTTCTCAGGCAGGCTGTGCGCGCTGAACAGCACTTTAACCCGCCCTTCACCATCCATTTCCTCAGATAAGCGGCTTAATCCGTCTACCACCCGGTCCGTTAACGCCTTCAATATCTTCGGATGCATATGATATTGTCTGACGAAGGTCATCTCCACACCAAGCTCCGCTGCCTTTTCCTGCGCTCGCTTCATGTAGCTTCCAACGCTCATTGTCGAAAAATGTGGCGCAAGCACGATACCTACAGCTTGCGTAATGCCGTCCTTTGCCATCCGCTCCACGCCGTCTTCAATATACGGCTTCGCATGCTTCAAGCCTTGGTAGCAAACGAATTGACCCGGAGCAAGCTGCTCCAGCTTGTCCTGTAAGCCGGCTACTTGACCGTTCGTATTTTCCCGTAATGGGAATACGCCGCCTACAATCGCTTCGTATCGTCCCTTCAGCTCTGCCAGCAGCTCAGGCGTTGGTGCGTGACCGCGCCGTATATGCGTATAATACGCTTCGACGTCGTCCATCGACTCCGGTGTGCCGTAGGACATGACGAGCACGCCAGTCTGTTTCCTATTTAGCTCAGACATGGCTGGCCTCCTTCTGGCCCCGCGCTGCGATTGCTTTCTCTGAATACGAATGAACGAAAGCGGTCAATTCAGCCAGCTTCTCAAGCGACGCTTCAGGAAATAAGCCGTGTCCCAGGTTGAATATAAAACCCGGTTCCTCAATACCGCTATCAATAATTTCTTTGGCATACGATTCAATGACGCTGATAGGAGCGGTTAGAATGGTCGGATCCAGGTTTCCCTGCACCGCGAAACCGCCATCCAATCTCCGTCTGCCTTCTGCGATCGACACGCGCCAATCTAGTCCAATGACATCAGACTTCAAGCTGCGCAGATCCGGCAGCAGTTCTCCCGAGCTTACGCCCGGGAAATAAATTTTCGGCTGCGGCAAGTCCGACAGCTCCGCAAAAATCCGTTCAATCGTCGGCAGCACGAACTGCCTGAAATCTGCCGGTGCCAGCGCGCCTACCCAGCTGTCAAACAGCTGAAACGCTTTTCCGCCCGCCGCCATATGCGCGCGCAAATAAGCAATGACCATATCGCCAAGCTTCCGCATCAGCTCATGCCATACTTTGGGCTCGCTATACATCATTTCTTTCGTGCGCAAATAATTTTTCGAAGGTTTTCCTTCAATTAAATAGCTGGCAATTGTGAACGGTGCGCCGGCGAACGTAATAAGCGGCACCTCAAGCTCCCGATCCAGTATGCGAATCGTCTTAAGCACATGACCTAAATCGCCCTCAACGTCAATCGGCTTCAGGCGGTCAACGTCAGCGGCTGAGCGGATGGGGTTGTGGATGACAGGCCCAATGTTGGCCACGATGTCAAAATCAATACCAATCGACGCAACCGGATTCATAATGTCCGAATACAAGATAGCGGCATCGACGCCCAGCTTGCGGACCGGCATCATGGTCACTTCTGCTGCCAGCTCAGGCTGTTTGCATATTTCAAGCAACGAATATTTTTCTTTTATTTTGCGATAATCAGGGTCGTACCGTCCTGCCTGTCGCATGTACCATACAGGTACCCGATCTACGTGTTCCTTCCGGCAAGCCCGTATGAAACGGTCGTTATAAGACATCCCCGTTCCCCATTTCTATGAATTTTCCTATGCTACCATTATGCCCTTTTTCATAAGACCTAACAACCGCCGCTTTTAGTCTTCCTATGACAATAGTATGACAATCAGCGTGTGCTTGCATGAAGAGCGAATGAAAAATCCGTCAATTTCCCGTTCCGTTCACGATCACGGAGCCAAGCGCGTAGCGGCCGTCGGCCCGCTTGCCGTTATTTGCGAACTCTAACCCCGGTTTTCCAGTCTCCGGATCGAGAATTGCAGCGTTGACGGTATACTCGCCATTGGGTAAAAGTTCCGGAACATTTAGATGTGCCGCGACTTTGTGAGTTCCAGGCAGCCATTTGCGGATATCGATATCCGGCTTGGCGACTGCTACGATTTTCCCATTCTGGTCGCTGAGCGACAATTCAACCGGCCAACGGAAATAAAACGGCGCCACTCCCCGGTTCCTCACTTCGATTGTGACGTTCAGCAGGCTTCCCGCATCCACTTCAGCCTCGTTGGACTCTTTGGTGATGACGAAACGGTAACCAATCGTCTTCAGAAACCTATCGATGTTTTCCTGCAGTTCACCGCCCGGCTCCTCGAGCGAAGGAGCATTCGGTCCCATCCACGTAACGTGCGTCAGTCTAGCCTGACGCAACGTCTCTTCGATAGCACCGTCGCGCAAGTACTTTTTCTCGTCAGCAAATTCTCCGCCGCTCGGCGCCTTAGTCCAGAAGTTCGGCATAGCTGGTTCCTTCTCCTGCGTAAGCCATGACGTATAGCCTTTCGTATACCAGTTCAGAAATCCGTCCACCGTCGCGTCGCGTTTTCCGAATGCGTCGTTATACAGTCCAAGCCCGTTTTTGGCCGCAATCGCATGCGGTCTGCGCATTAGCAGCGGTTTTGCCGTAAAGTATTTTATATAATGTCCCGCGTATTGGTCCGAAACTGAACGCTTAGGAAATGGAATGCGCGCTTGTTTATCGTTCCGCGTATGCCACTCGCCCCAATGGCCCATGCTTCCAAGCTGTATGAAGGCAATAAGCGGATCATTATTATATTGTTTTGCCAAGGCGGCTATAAGCCGTTTATGGTTGCTGATCAAAGCGGGTTCATTATAATCCGGACTAAATCCTTTGCCGTAGTCGGTATTATAACTGGTGCCTTTCTTCCCTGTTTCGACGTAAAGCCATTCAGGTATATCCATATGGGCGTCCTCCGTTGGGTAATCCAGCACCACCCGCACGACGAGCTTCACGCCTTTCTGCTTCCAAGAGGCAAAATTATATTTGCGCTCAATCTCATCAAACGCATACTTCCCTTTCACCGGTTCAATCTCGCGCCACGTCAAATTGGCATGCGCAAGCCGAAACGGCTGCTTCGCATCGTCATATTTGGCATCTACTGCAAAACCCATATAGGGATTGGCAAGCACTTCATCCGTTTCGGCGGGAAAGAACGAAACAACCGGAATCTGCGCTTCCGCATATAGCCCTCTACCTAGTAATAGCCCGATCGCACTGATTAAAAAAACGACAAGAACAGTCAAAAACCTATGTTGCTTCGACATCAAGCAACCCTCCTTCTATTTTCGAAATATACAAAATCGCGATCAAAACCTTATCAACCATGGATAATTATACCTAGTTATTACTTTCCTGTTTAATAAACTTGGGCCTTTGGTTTTATTTTCTACTATAATATGAGATAATAATAGAAATAGACAGGTCGATTTATTCAATAAATAGTTTGCAGAAAATGCTATGATAATATCGAATGATGTCGAATACCTCTCGCGTATGGAGTGATGATTAATGAGAGTGCTTGTCACGGGCGGATACGGCTTTATTGGCTCCTTCGTAGCAGAGCGGTTTAGTAAAGAAGGTTACGAGGTTTCCATTATAGATAATTTGTCTTCAGGAAACAAACGAAACGTCGATTTCAAACATAAGTCTTATATTTTATCAGTCGAAGATCGCAACTGCGAAGAAATTTTCCGCAATAACCGCTTTGACGCCGTTATCCATTTGGCCGCGCAGGTAAGCGTAGCCGCCTCGATGGAAAACCCGAGACAAGATACGAAATCCAATGTGCTCGGCCTCTCCAACATGCTTGTATTATCTCATAAATACGGAGTCAAAAAATTTATTTTTGCTTCTTCCGCCGCCGTTTACGGCATGAACGACCAGCTGCCGCTTTCGGAATCAGCGCCCTGCAGTCCAATATCGCCATACGCCATCAACAAAATGATTGGTGAAACCTACTGTTTGAAGTGGCAGGAAATTTACGGTTTGGAGACGCTAAGCTTTCGTTTCTCGAATGTGTACGGTCCTCGTCAGGACAGTCTCGGCGAGGGCGGGGTCGTTTCCATTTTCATGGAGCGGGCGACAGGTGGCAAGGATCTGATCGTCTTCGGAGACGGCGGGCAGACTAGGGATTTTGTTTATGTGGAGGATGTGGCCGATGCAATTTACCGTGCCTCCTATTCGGATCTGACCGGCGTCTACAACCTGTCCACTAACACCGAGAATAGCGTGAACGATCTGATTGAATGGCTGCGCAGCTTGCACGGTAAAGCGTCCGTATCCTATCGTGATGTCCGCCAAGGTGATATCTACCGTTCTTCACTTGATAACGCGCGCATCGGAAGGGACCTCGATTGGGCGCCTAAGTACAGCTTCCAGGAAGGTCTTCACCGCACCTATGATTGGTTCAAAAACGAGCGCACACCCGATGAAAAAATAGCGAAGCCAGAAAACGAGAACCCTTCCTTTATTAGCCGTGCCGTGAAAGGAATAATCCCGTATGCGGAAAATGTGCTGGCGTTTGCTCTTGCGGCTTGGTTGACGTTAGCAATCGAAGATACGCAATACAATTTTATCGATATAAAACTTATCTACATCATTATAATCGGCATAGTTTACGGAAACCGTCAATCTATTGTGGCCGTTATCTTATCCGTAGCGCTTTATACATACAACCTACTAGAAAACGGGTACGATCTAATCTCGCTGTTTTACGGCACCGACCTCTTCTTTCAGATCGCTATTTACCTGTTCATCGGACTGGTCGTCGGATACTCGATTGATCGGAGAACAAACGCATTAAAAAGCAAAGAGCGGCAGCTTAATGCGCTCCAAGAGAAATATACGTTTCTGAATGAAGTTTACGAAGAAACGCGAACAGTGAAGGAAGAGCTTCAGCAGCAAATTATGAACAACGGCGACAGCTTCGGCAAAATTTATTCCGTCACCAAAGAGCTGGAAAGCCTAGAGCCCGAGAAAATTTTCACATCCACCGTAAGCGTCGTTGAGTCTATTATGAAATCCCAAATGGTTACGATCTATACCGTTAATAAGTATAAAAACTACCTGCGGATCGCAGCACGTTCAAGCGGCAATGACTTCGAGGCGCCCAAATCGATAAAGGTTGAAGATTATCCCTATATCAAGCAACTGCTCGGCAATAAAAAGATCTATATTAACAAGGAGCTTCATGGGGATTCTCCGCTGCTCTCAGCTCCGGTATTAAGCAACGGGGAAGTGGTTGCCGTCGTGTCGCTGCACGAAATGAGATTTGATAATTTTTCGCTTTATTATCAAAATCTGTTCAAAATCACCATCGACCTTATCTCCTCCTCCTTGTCTCGTGCACTCTCTTATGTAGAGGCGACAGGTAGCCAGCGCTACCTCGAGGGCTCGCAAGTGCTGAAACCCGATGTATTCGCTGACATACTTGCCAGCAAGAGACTGGCCAGCAACAAGCATGGCGTTGAATTCGTGCTGCTCTCCGCCGGTTCGGCGGCCGATGTCTCGCCGGATCTTGCAAATCAAATTTTCCGCTCGCTGCGGGAAACTGACTATCTGGGTCTTGGGCAGGACGGACAGCTTCTCATCCTTCTGAGCAATTCCGGTCAGCAGGACGCTGAGTTCGTGCTGAACCGATTCTACAGAAACAACATCAAATTGGACATTATGAAAGAGGATTTAATGTATGTTTGATTTGATATTTATCTCCTACTTGCTCTTATGCAGTTTTCTTCTCGGAATCTATCACAGAAAGGACAAGCGGGAATGGCTGCTCCGCTTCGTTCTCGCCGCAGCGCTTCCGGTAATCGGTTTCCTGCTTCCGTTATTTTGGCGGAGAAGGTGGCATGATCGGAACGCAAGCCGCGCAGCCGCTCGCATTGCCGAATTGGATGTAGCCGTTTCTATAGGTGACTTGAGCGGGCATACCGGCGTTTACAGGAAACCGGAAACCGAGAAAGAAATGAACGTCGTACCGCTCGAGGAAGCGCTTCTCGTGAACGATTTGACGACTCGAAGGCGCATCATGATCGATTTGCTGAAGCAGGATTCTCTGGAATATCTCGAGGTGCTACGACTTGCGGTCAGCAACGAAGATACGGAGACATCCCATTATGCCGTCAGCGCAATTATGGAAATCAAACGCAAGTTGACGCTGACGCTGCAGGAGCTGTCTGTCAAATATGAAGACAACAAGCATGACGCTTATTTGCTCTCCTCTTACGCTGACGTCCTGAAAAGCTATATGCGAAGCGGCTTCCTCGATGACCGGACGATGCTCAAACATAAGCATACCTACGCTGAGGTACTCGGGAAGCTGATCGAAGCAGCTCCCGATGCAGCCGGTGCTTATGCGGAAAAGGTGGAAACCGAATTGGACCTTGGCGAATATGCCGCAGCCGAACAGACGGCCAGACGATTTCTTGAGCGTTTTCCGCACAGCGAGGACGCATATCTCGGCTTGATGAACGTTTATTTTTCTCTACGCTCCTCTGAGCAGTTGAAGCAGACGCTGGAGCAATTGAAGCGGTCGTCCATCCGTTTGTCGAGCAAGGCAATGACCGCTGTCCGATTCTGGTCGGAAGGAGGATAGCATGAAACCAAAAATCAGATTAAACCGGAATGTCTATCTTATTATCATCGGCGTCGTGCTGCTGGCAATAGGCGTGCAAATCACCCAATCCCAGTTTGTTCTGCAGTTCAGCAGCAACGAGCAGATGAACAGCAGCGTCAAACAGTGGAAAGATGCCGTTGCAAGCCGCCCTGCTTCCTCAACAGCCGCCCCTCCTTACTGCCTGGCGTTCGACGGCGCCGACGAATACAGCGTTAAGGTAAACGATCAAGCGCTGCACGTGCTTCAATATATGAAAAAGCCGGTTAAAGACATCGACATCCGGCAAAGGGAGCTGAACCCTTCAGGGTGCGAAGCGGTGCTCGTATCCGTGCAGCAGTTGGGGCTGCTTGGAGAGACGCAGGTGCTCGCCGATTATGTCAATCAGGGTGGCTATGCTTTCTTGACGGTACAGCCCGTGCAGGACGACGCCTTTTTTCGGTTGTACCGGAAGATGGGAATTCTCGATGTGGGAGACATTTCCGATTCCCAGGGCATTAAGCTCACCTCCAATGTACTGATTGGGGAGAGAGGGCTTCTCATCGATGATTCGTTCGTCACCAACCCAGTCATGAGCGTCGAACTGGACGAGAAAAGCCGGATGCATGCCACAACGGCAAGCGGCATGCCGCTTCTGTGGGAGTTCCCATACGGCGAAGGTAAATTCATGGTGTTTAACGGTGCTATGCTTCAAGAAAAAATAAACCGCGGGCTGCTCGCGGGCGCAATTTCTATGCTGCAGCCAGATTTTATCTACCCGATATTCAATTCAAAAATCATGTACATAGACGATTTCCCCGCCCCGATCAGCAAGGTGCTCGACGCCGCCATATACCGCGATTTCCGCAGGGACCGGCCGACCTTCTTCCGGGATGTGTGGTGGCCCGACATGCTCAAAGCCGCAAAACGGTTCGACATCAGATATTCGGCCGTACTGATCGAATCCTACCACGACGAGATTACGCCTCCGTTCCGGTCTCCGAAAGATGCCGACGAAGAAGGACTCATCTCTTATGGGCGCGAGGTGCTAAAGAGCGGCGGCGAAATCGGCCTTCACGGCTACAATCACCAGTCGCTTATTCTCTCGCAAGCGGTTGCGGATGAATTCGGCTATAACGCATGGCAAAGTGTCGATGATATGGCTAAAGCTATTGAAGAAGTTGTCCGTTTCGCTAAGACGGCTTTTCCGAACTATACGATGCTGACCTACGTCCCCCCCTCCAACGTGCTTAGTCCGGAAGGCCGGGAGGCGCTCAAGAAGGGCTGGCCTGATATCGCGGTTATATCCTCATTATACGGCGAGGATGCATCCGGACTTGCTTACGTACAGGAATACGAGATTGCGAAGGATGGCATTCTCGAGATGCCGCGGGTAACATCAGGCTATTTGGAAGGTACCTTCGAGAGGTGGGCGGAAGCAAGTACGATGACCTCGCTCGGCATCTTCTCCCACTTTCTTCATCCCGATGACTTGCTCAATACGGAACGCAACCGCGGCTTGAACTGGGAGAAGCTGTACGAGAAATATTCAGACATGCTGGCCCGGCTTGACACAACGTATCCGTGGTTAAGGCCAATGACTTCGACGGAAGCGGCGAACGGCATGGCGGAGATGCTTTCAAGCAGCGTCGAATGGAATCGCAGCGGACCGACGCTGCACGGTTCGATTCAACCTTATCGAAGCGAAGCGTTCTTCATACTCCGGACGGAAAAGACGATACGATCGCATGTGGGCTGCACGGTCCTCAAAATCGACGATGGCACTTATTTGATAACCGCTGGCAAAGCGGAATTTGACATTGAATTGGGTGATTAACGATAATGCGAATTTGCATCATTGCGGAGGGCTCATACCCTCACATAACCGGTGGTGTGTCAAGCTGGATTCATTCACTAATCTCCAATATGCCGGAGCACGAATTCGTCATCTACGCCATCGTCGCAAACGAGAAGCAGCGCGGCCAGTTCAAATACACGCTTCCTCCCAACGTTTCGGATGTGAAGGAGATGTTTTTGGATGCGTATTTGCGCGAAAATGGCGAAAGCGGTCACCGCTTCCGTCTATCGCATGCACAACAAAACGCGTTCCGTTCACTGCTCGGCGCAGGCGGTGAAGTCGAATGGAGCGGTATCTTTGACCTGCTC
Source organism: Paenibacillus prosopidis (assembly GCF_003337375.1). Taxonomy (GTDB): domain Bacteria; phylum Bacillota; class Bacilli; order Paenibacillales; family Paenibacillaceae; genus Pristimantibacillus; species Pristimantibacillus prosopidis. The sequence continues at coordinate 219,301 of NZ_QPJD01000010.1, read as the reverse complement.
CGGGCAAAGAAGCTGCGAGCGGTGGCTGATTTTCTTATGAGCAAGGATTATTTTGATATTCTGGTTGAGCTATGCCAGGCAAAATACGCCCAAGTACCGTTTACGGAAATGTTCTGGACCGTGCGATCCATGATCCTCCCGCTCTTCCAGACCATTCGGGGCGACATACCGAAGGCTGACTTATATCATAGCGTATCGACCGGATATGCCGGTGTCGTCGGCGCGCTCGCCAAGCATTTGTACGGCAAGCCTTACGTGCTGACCGAGCATGGCATCTATTCACGCGAACGAGAGGAAGAAATCATTAAAGCGGACTGGGTCAAAGGCTACTTCAAAGATCTGTGGATCGAGTATTTCTACCGGCTTTCCGAAGCCGCTTACGAGTACACCGACGAAGTGATTACCCTTTTCAACCGTAACCGGGAAATTGAAATCGAGCTTGGCTGCGACGAGAATAAAATCAAAATTATTCCAAACGGCGTTAATGTATCCGACTATGCCGATGTCGCTGGCCCTTCTGAAGGCGATAACGACAAAATCCGCTTAGGTGCCATCGTACGTATCGTGCCGATCAAAGATATCAAGACGATGATCCAAAGCTTCGTTCTCGTAAAGCGCGAGGTACCGGAAGCCGAGCTGTATATTATGGGTCCAGCCGAAGAGAACGAGGAGTATTATGCGGAATGCCTGCAGCTGGTGGAGACGCTTCAGGTGACGGATGTCATCTTCACGGGCGCGGTTCGGATCAAAGACTATCTCGCCCGGATGGATATTATTCTTCTCTCCAGCGTAAGCGAAGGCATGCCTCTTGCCGTTCTGGAAGCGATGGCGGCGTCCAAGCCGTGCGTAACGACAGATGTCGGCAGTTGCAAAGAATTGCTGCAAGGGCTGGACGACGGGATCGGACATGCCGGAATCGTGGTGCCGGTCATGCATTACGACCAGATGGCGTCAGCGATCATTAAGTTATGCAAAAACCGTATTCTCCGGGAGGAAATGGGCAGCAACGGGCTGTCGCGCATCAATGTCTCTTATACCCGGGAGAAATTTATCGAGAGTTACCGTAAGCTGTATGCGGATTACAAGGAGGGGAATCAATGGCAGGCATCGGCTTCGAGCTGAGAAAGCTCTTTAACGGTCAGGGGCTGTTGAATCATTTCATAGCATATGCCTACTCGTCACTGACCACAATTGGACCGATGATGCTTTGTATGTTCATGGTCGTAGGCATGCAGTGGCTGATGACGCTATCTGGCGTATCATTTCTGGAGAAGGAGCTATTCCTGACGACAATCGTCTACTGCTTCATCTTCTCCGTATTAATTACCGGCGGGCTGTCGATGGTGCTGACCCGGTTCATCGCCGACATGATGTACTTGAAAAAGTATGAACACCTACTCTCTTCCTATTACGGCTCGATGGCTGTTTGCCTGCCTTTCGGAGCGCTAGCCGCTTGGCTGTTCCTGCGCGGCATGCCGGTCGGATTCGGCTATAAAATAGCTACTTACCTGCTGTTCTCCGAGCTGATCATAATCTGGCTGCAAACAGTCCATTTGTCTGCGCTTAAAGATTACAAACGGATCGTGAGAAGCTTTCTGATCGGCGTCATCTGCGCGACGATCGGTGCATGGCTGCTGTTGTACTATACTCCTTATGACAGCGCCACATCCGTGCTGACAGCGATTGCAGCCGGCTTTTTTATCGTCGTGCTTTTGTCTGCCATACATTTTGAGCAATTTTTCCCGCCAAAGCAAAGCCGGATTTATTGGAGCTTTCTATCCTATTTCGGCAAGTATCCGTCGCTTTTCTTCATCGGGACGTTCTTCTACGCAGGCGTATACATCCACAGCTTCGTCTATTGGTTCGGACCCGAACAGTTTCGCGTCGCTGAGCATTATGCTATTTCGCCATTTTTCGATTTACCGGTTTTCTACGCTTATTTGACTGTCGTTCCGACGCTTGTCACGTTCGTCGTGTCAGTTGAAACGTCATTCTATGAGAAATTCCGTGCCTACTACGACAAAATATTAAACGGCGGCACGCTAACCGACATTACGTTAGCCAAGAAGGAAATGCAGCGCACACTCATTCAGGAAATCAGCTTCATTATGGAGGTTCAGCTGCTGTTTACCATCGTATCGCTGGCGCTTGGCATCAAGATTCTTCCGGCAATCGGCTTCACGATGGAACAGTTTTATGCGTTTACTATTTTGGTGCTCGGTTATTTTCTGTTCATTACCGCCTTTATTGTCATGCTGATGATGCTTTACTTCGATGACCGCAAGGGTGTGTTGATTATTAGCGGCCTGTTCGTCGTCTTAAATGCCGCGCTTACGTTCTGGACGATGCATAAGGGCTACCACGGGCTTGGCTTGTTTCTCGCAGCGCTGCTGACCCTTGCCGCAGCGCTCGGCAGGCTGATGCTGTACGTACGAAACATCGATTATTACACATTCTGTTCTCAGCCCATTACCGCTCCCCGAAAATCGTCTTTCTTACGACGATTGCGCGGCAAAACGTCGATGACCGCCGTGCTTCTCGTTGGAGTTGCCGTGCTGCTATCTGCCTGTTCTGACAACAGCAACGCAGACATGCTAACAGACGAAAACGACATCGGTTCAGACGCGCCTAGTGTTGTTCAGAAGATCGGCTTAACTGAAGACAAGAAGCTCTACGAGCGCGACAATGATACTTCGGTCGTACCGATGTACATTACCATCCTGCAGGATGACCCTGACAATGACCAGCCTTTGACATGGTATGAACTAAACCGGATAAGCGAACGCATGGAGGAAGGCGACTTGAAGGTCATCGTTCAAGAAGGCGCGGCTGACGGCAGCGGGCCGAAATCCGGCATGTTCGGATACGGAACAACGGATGCGAATGGAACAATCACTCTTCGCGGCAATACGGCAAGATATGCATCGCAGCGTTCTTACAAAATTAAACTCAACGATCAGGCCGGCCTTTGGCATGATCAGCGGACACTTAATCTGAACAAGCATGCTTACGACCCTTCGCGGATCCGCAACAAGCTCAGCTTCGATATTTTCGAAACGCTTCCGAGTATGACTAGCCTTCGCACACAGTTCGTTCATCTGTACGTTAGAGACTTGTCCGAAGGTGGCAAGGAGGACAAACCATTCGAGGACTATGGCTTGTTTACCCAAATCGAGCAGCCGAACGAAACGTTTTTGAAAAACCATTGGCTCGATCCGTACGGCCAGCTGTACAAAGCGGTTATGTTTGAGTTTTTCCGTTACCCAGAAGAAATAAAACCATTGTCTGATCCGAATTACGATAAAGCATTGTTCGAGACGAGACTCGAAATTAACGGGCGCGAGGAGCACGAAAAGCTGATCGCGATGCTGGAAGACGTAAACAATATGGCGATTCCAATCGATGACGTGTTCGAGAAGCATTTTGACCTCGATAATTACTTAACGTGGGCCGCGGCCAACATATTGATGGACAACATGGATACCAACGCGCACAATTTCCTGCTCTATTCTCCGCTTAACTCGAGCAAATGGTACTTCCTCCCGTGGGACTATGATGGCGGCTGGGAGCTGCAACGCGGTTTGCGCAGCATTAGTGATTACTCGAGTGGAATAAGTAACTTCTGGGGCAGCCGGCTTCACAACCGTTTTTTCCGCAGCGAAGAGCACGTCCAGATGCTAAAGGACAAGATTGACGAACTCTATGTGACCATCAATAACGATACCGTCGCGAAAATACTGCCCCCCTTGCGCAGCGTAGCCGAGCCGTTCATCAAACGGGTGCCCGATATTGGATTCATGCCGATAGATGTCAACGGGCTGAGTGATGAATATGAGCAGATTATGGGTGTTCCGCTTCGATCTCTGGAGCGTTTTAAAGAGGATGTGGAGAAGCCGAAGCCCTTCTTTCTCGGAGAAATCGAGAGAAAAGATGGAAAACAGTCATTCGTTTGGGATCCGGCGTTCGACCTGCAGGGCGATGACCTTTTTTACGACTTTACTGTCGCGAAGGATCCTGCTTTCACACAAATCATCGAGAAGCGGCTTAATTTACAGAGCACAACGACCGAGGTTACGCTTTCTCCTGGCACGTACTACTGGAAGGTTATTGCTCGCGATAAGTTGGGACATACTCAAATCGCTTTTGATATTTATTACGATATGGAAGACACCCCCTATTACGGAGTAAGGGAAGCGAAGGTGGAGTAACGTGAAATTCCTCGGTCGAAAGCTGCGGCATGAACTGAAATATTATTTGCACCCACAGGAGTATCTAGCGCTGCGGCAGCGCGTATCCGCCCTGCTGCCTCTCGATTCTCACGCGATCGGCAAAGACGGCTACGGCATCCGCAGCCTATATTTTGACAGTCCACAGGACAGCGCATTATTCGACAAAACGAATGGTATCTTCCGCCGTCACAAATACCGTATACGAATATACAACGGTAGTGACTGGACAATTAAGCTGGAGAGAAAGAATAAATTCGGGGAATTCGTCAATAAGGAATCGGCAAGCCTCGGCAGGGAGGATTACGATCAGATTTTGAGCGGGGATACATCATGTCTTCAATCGTCGCCCATTCCGCTGGTGCAGGATTTCTACCGTGCGTTAGTACATGAAGGATATCGTCCTGCAGTCATCGTCGATTATACTCGGGAAGCCTACGTGTATGAGCATGGGGATGTCCGCATCACCTTCGACAAAAGACTGGCAGCCGGGATCAATACGTACGATCTGTTCGATCCGCATCTTATAATGACGGAAACGCTGGAACCGACACGTACGATTTTGGAGGTCAAGTTCAATGAATACCTGCCGGAAATGATCCGTCTGCTGGCCAGCCCGCATGCCAGCAATCGCTCGGCCATCTCGAAGTACGTCATTTGCAGGGAAATTGCCAAGCAACATTTCAAACGATAGAGGAGAAGCACATGGGAGAGACCGTTAACTTTCAAGATCTATTCAAGAAGAGCATGCTTCATTTAGAATCGTTCCGCAGCATCTCGTATATTGACGTGCTGATCGGTCTTATGGCCTCTTTCAGTATTGGACTGTTCATCTTCTATATTTATAAAAAAACATTCCGGGGCGTCGTATACAGCTACAATTACAATGTAACATTTGTGCTTATGACGATGATTACAGCGCTCATCATCATGACCATCAGCACGAATATCGTCCTGTCGCTTGGCATGGTCGGCGCGCTCAGCATCGTCCGTTTCCGGACAGCTGTGAAAGACCCGCTCGACATCGTCTACATGTTCTGGGCGATTTCCGCAGGCATCGCGTCAGGCGCCAAATTGTACCCAATCGCCTTGATCGGCTCGCTCATGGTAGGTCTTGTTTTGCTATGGCTTTCCAGGCGAAAAGTACGTGAGCAGCCATATCTGCTCATCATCCGCCATTCGGAAGTCGCAATTTCAGATGTCCGGTCTCAGCTCCGCAAGCTGAACTATACGCTCAAGTCGAAAACGGTCCGAAAAGATTATATCGAGATGACGATCGAAATTCGTCTCAGAGATGACAACACGGCGTTCGTGAATGTATTGTCCGCTATTGAAGGCGTAAACGACGTCTCGCTTATAAATTATACCGGCGATTACGCGCAGTAGCACTTGTGCTATACTATTGCTATGGAACAGTGGAAAAAAAATCTAATCGTGTTGTGGTTCGGTCAATTTCTTGTTATGGCTGGGATGACGATGGTCATTCCTTTTTTGTCTCTTTATTTGCAGTTTGATTTAGGTTTAACCGATAAGCATGAGATCGGCATTTGGGCAGGAGTTATTTTTGCCGGCAACTTTGTCACATCATTTATTTTCCAGCCGATTTGGGGGAAGCTCGCAGACCGCTACGGCCGCAAAATGATGCTGCTGCGCTCCGGCTTCGGGATGGCGATCGTCATGGCGCTGATGGGCTTTGCTACAAATCCATGGCACTTGCTGCTGCTTCGTATGCTGAACGGTACGATTTCCGGCTTTAATCCTGCATCTGTCGCGCTCATTTCGGCAACGACACCGAAAAACCGCATGGGCTTCGCAATGGGGACGATTCAATCCGGCGGCATCGCCGGAACGATACTCGGTCCTTTCATGGGCGGCCTGCTGGCGGATACGATCGGCTTCAGGCCCATTTTTTATTTGACCGGCGCGCTGCTATTTGCAGCGTCGCTGCTTGCATTATTTGTTGTTAAGGAGCCTTTCGACCGCGTGAAAGCAGCTGCCCGTATACAGGCTTCCGTTATTGAAGGCTTTCGGCGGCTGAGCCGCATTCCTGAGCTTACTTCGCTGTTCGCGGTCACCTTCCTTATCCAGTTTGCCATGATGAGTCCGATGACGCTCATGCCGCTCTACGTACAAGAGCTGCACGGTACCACCGCTAACCTTGCGTTCTTTGCCGGCTTCGTCGGCTCGGTTACCGGTCTTTCAAACCTTATTGCCTCCCCGCTGCTTGGCAGGCTGAGCGACCGCGTCGGCGCGGAGCGCGTGCTCGGGGTTGCGCTAATCGGTGCGGCTCTCGCTTTCATACCGCAAGCATTTGCCGGTACCGTATGGCAGCTGCTGCTTGCACGCTTTGTTCTAGGCATTTTTCTCGGCGGCCTGATTCCTGCCGTTAATGCTTTGATCCGCAAGTACACCCCGGACGGTATGGAAAGCCGGGCATACAGCTTCAACAGCAGCACGCTTGGCCTCGGCAACATGGTCGGACCGATTACCGGCGGCGCCCTGTCCGGCTGGATCGGCATTCAGGGTCTGTTCATCGTATCAGCGGTCATGCTGCTCGTGAACGCCGCATGGGTGTGGCAGTCGCTGCTTCGCAAGCGGCCAATCAATATAAAGGGACGTGCAGGAGAATAACCTTCCCCGCCGTCCCTTTTGTTGATGAGGGCTTATAACCCTAACGCAACCCGAGGCTCGTCATAATGCCGGCTCCCCCAAAGGCGTTATTTTGTTAAGCTTAGGCTTTACTTGACAATTGCAATAGCCAGTCCGTCGTAACCTGGCAGTACGGTGCTCATGAGACGTTCGTCAGAAGCGATTGTTTCATTAAAGGAACGAACCGCCCGAACCGCTGGTCCCGCTTTGGCTGGATCTGTCGTTCTACCGCGGAGCAGGATGTTATCGGCTACAATGATCGCCCCCGGCTCAGCCAGCTCGATCGCGTAGTTCAAATAGACCGGATAGCCTTCCTTATCGGCGTCAATGAAAAAAAAGTCAAACTTCCTGCCAGCCGACTTCAGCTCGACTAGGCTTTGCTTCGCATCGCCGATCAAGTATTCTACTTTGTCACCTAACCCGGCTGCTTCCATATGTACCTTTGCAACATCTGCATAATTTTGCAGCAGCTCCAGCGAAACTAGACTTCCCCCCGCTCGCAGACCGCGCGCCAAACAAATGCCGCTGTACCCGCCAAGCGCTCCAATTTCCATAATTTTTTGTGCTCCCGACATGGTCACCAGCATCGTCAACAGCCTTCCATAACCGTCAGCTACTGAGATATCCGGCATTCCATTCGCGGCAATACCTGCTTTTACCCGTTCAAGATCAGTGTCTTCCCCGTAAAGCGAATCCACATATTGTTCATTTAGCAACATTATTTTTCTCTCTCCATTTTTACAATTTGTAAAAACAACCTGATTTGTCCTATACTTGATTGTAAGTTTTTGTTCGTGAGGTTACAAGCTTAAGCTTCCTATGCGGTCTTGCTGCCGCTAATTATAAATGAAGAGAGAGTGTAAAATGGAAAAGTTACAGCTAATTGCAACCGCACCGATGGGATTAGAAGCGGTTGTGGCACGTGAGCTGAAGGATTTGGGCTATACCGACCTGCAAGTGGAAAACGGTCGCGTTAATTTTACAGGCGGGCCTATCGATATTTGCCGTACCAACCTATGGTTGCGCACAGCGGGTAGAATTCTTATCAAAATGGGGGAATTTCCTGCTACTACTTTTGAAGAGCTGTTTGAAGGAACGAAAGCGCTGGATTGGCCGACCTGGATTCCGGAAGACGGGGAGTTCCCTGTTGACGGCCGCTCGCAAAAATCGCAGCTCACAAGTGTTCCGGCCTGCCAAAGTATTGTCAAAAAAGCAGTTGTAGAAAAAATGAAGGAACGCTACGGAACGGAGTGGTTTCCTGAGGACGGCGGACGTTACGTAATTGAAGTAACGCTTATGAATGACCGGGCGATGCTCACGCTCGATACGACCGGTGCCGGTTTGCATAAACGGGGCTATCGTAAAGCAGCAACGGAAGCGCCTATCCGTGAAACGATGGCGGCTGCACTCGTTCAACTAAGCCGCTGGAGTCCGGAACGGCCGCTTTACGATCCGTTTTGCGGTTCGGGGACGATCCTCATAGAAGCTGCTATGATTGGCTGGAACATTGCGCCGGGACTGCGCCGCAGCTTTAATAGCGAAGGCTGGCCGCTTATCCCGGACGAGCTCTGGGATGAAGCGCGCGATGAAGCTTTCGATTTAGTTAAGGATGATATACCTTTGCAAATCGCCGGGTCGGATATTGATCCGAATGCTATCGAAATCGCCGAGGCTGCCATTAAGAAAGCAGGCTTCGGCAAAGATATTAAGTTATCCGTGCAACCGGTCGCAAAAGTTAAGCCTCAGGGCGACTACGGCGTAATGATTACAAATCCTCCTTACGGCGAACGTCTCGGTGACGACAGTGAAGCGGAAGCCGCTTTGCGCCAATTTGGCTTGACCGCGCTCCATTACCCGACATGGTCATTTTTTGCAATCAGTCCGGCTACGACGGTCGAGCATTATTTCGGACGTCCTGCCGACAAGAAGCGCAAGCTGTTTAACGGCCGCATCGAATGTAATTACTATCAATTTTTCGGCCCCCTGCCGCCTCGCGGGAAACGGGATTAACACGTAAGAAAGGACACTAAGCTTATGTTGTTACCTACTCAAAAGAGTACGGCGCGTCGCGGTATGAGCATGCTCTTAATTGGTCTGGAGCGGCTTAAAGCTGTCGACTTGCTCATGTTTATCATCGTAATGATGGCCAAGCTTTATTTGTTTTCAAAATTTCTTGAAATGAACCAAATGTCTATGAATAACATAGACGCTCAGATTGAACTTGGAGCGGTCCTTCTCGTTGTCTGTTGGACTATTTGGTTGCCTGCACGGGGACGAATTATTGCTCTCATCGTCCTTAATGTGATACTCTCCTTTGTTTTATTTGCCGATCTGATTTATTATCGTTACTTTCAAGATTTAATATCGGTACCTGTGCTGCTGCAGTTAAGCCAAGTTGATTCCCTTGGCGGCAGCATCGGAACGCTGCTGCGGGTGAAAGATTTCATTTTTTTCTTTGACTGGCTGATCATTATTCCCTTTGCGGTTTATGTGATTTGGCGGGGACGCGGAGATATACGCAATAGTCGCAGCCCATCGCGCCGCACTGCTCCGTTGTGGCGTAAAGCAATCGTACGTATCGCGCTGAGCGCTGTTATTTTCGTCACCGGTACGACGCTGGTTTTCAATCATGTCAATGAAGCAAAGCGTACGTGGGCTCACGGTATTTTCGTCGGTGCATGGTGGAACTTATCCATATATAATGTAACGGGCGCGCTTGGCTTTCACGGCTATGATGTTTTTCGCTATTTGAAACAAAATTGGCTGGATGCAGAAACGGTAACGGCTGAGCAATCGGCGGAAGCCAGGGCATGGATGAAAGCGCGCGGTGACCTTCGGGGAGCTATGGAGCAGGATCCGCTTTTTGGCGCGTATGAGGGAAAGAACGTCCTTATGGTACAAGCTGAGGCGTTTCAAAACTTTATGATAGGCAAATCCGTCGGCGGTCAAGAAGTTACGCCTCATTTGAACAAGCTTATTCAAGAAAGTGCGTACTTCAGTCAGTTTTATCACCAGACGGCACAAGGCAGAACAGCGGATGCTGATTTATCGGCCAACTGCTCGATGCAGCCTGTAACGAACGGTGCCGTGTTTATCCAGTACGCTGCCAACGAATTCGACTGTTTACCTGAAACGCTGAAGAAAAACGATTATTCGACAACCGTATTCCACTCCTATGAAGGCGGCTTTTGGAATCGGAATACGATGTATCACAATATGAAGTACGATAAATTTTACAGCTTGAAGCATTTTAATTTGGATGAGAAGGTCGGCTGGGCGCTGGGGGACAAATCGTTCTTCAAGCAATCGCTGGACGTCATTTCGGATCAGCAGCAGCCGTTCTACTCGTTTCTTATAACACTCTCGAGCCATCATCCGTACACGATGCCGGATACGGAGAAAAAGCTTAACGTCGGTAAGCTTAACGGCACAATAATGGGTGACTATTTGCAGTCCATTCATTATGTCGATGCCGCTCTCGGCGAGCTGGTCGAACGGATGAAAGCAGAAGGCCTTTGGGACGATACGATTTTCATCATGTACGGTGACCATGACAATTCGATTAAGGACTGGAAGATGTTTGAGACATTTCTCGGCGAGCCTCTAAATGAGCTGCAGCGGGAAATGATTCTAAAGCAGGTCCCTCTGCTCGTGCATTTGCCGAATGATGAGCATACAGACACGTATACGAATGTGGGCGGGCAGCTCGATGTAACGCCGACAATCCTGCATTTGCTTGGCATTTCCACGGCCGATCAATATTTAATCGGTACTCCGCTATTGACCGAACAGCCGCTTGACGGCAAAAAGGTCGTTCTGCGGGGCGGCGCATGGACAGACGGCACCGTCTATTATATGCCTTCCAGCGACGGGATCGCCGAGAACGGCAAGTGCTGGAATATCGCCGCTAATACAGCTGTCGATATGAATGCTTGCATCGGTACAATTGAAGAAACGCGTACTGAACTGCTTATCTCCGATCAAATCGTGATGAACAATCTCATCGAATACTTTAAGGAGCAAGCCTCCACGGAAGCACGCGTCGATGTCAAAAGCAAAGACAGAAGCGCCGTCCAAACGGCTGCCCGGCAATAAGTGGCTGTCTTAAAAGTTAGTAGGCTCACTTTTTCTGATTTTGTCTATTTCTGCTATCTTGTGCAAGTTATGGCCAAGTGAGTTGCGTGGATTAGGGTTCCGCTAGCTTGAACGGATGCGGACATAAGATCCGTTAATTATGTAAAAGAGGCTTGAAATGCGAATCGTACGGACATTGGATCCGCTATACGCCTGAGAATGCACCTAAAATAACTGTTTTGCAGCAAATAACGGATTTGATGTCCTTGTACGCTAGTCATGAATCCATTTCGATTCTTACACACACTAATGTCAGCTTATATACGTAAATAGGGGTTGTCTCTCAGGTCTTAGTACCTTTTGAGACAGCCCCTATCGCAGCTTATTTTCCGTTCTGCGCTAACCAGCCAAGAACATCGTCAATTGTTTTTACCGGCACGATGTTTAAATCAGGAGCAGCACCCCGGGCTTCCTGCTCTGATACCGCGGGGACGAAGAAAACATCGGCATCGGTCCTGCTGACCGCATAGGCCTTCTGCGGGATACCCCCGACGAGACCAATGGAGCCGTCTGCTTCAATGGTCCCCGTTCCCGCCACCTGTATCCCCTTAGTCACACCGCCCGGCGTCAGCTGATCAATGAGCGCCAATGTTAGCATAGCACCATGCGACGGTCCCCCGATATGCGCCATATAGCGGTTATAATTAACGCTGCGAGGTATATCCAATTGCAGCTCCGTCTGAACCGAGATGCCGAATACGGCCCTCTCCGGCGCATCGGCAGAAGCCTTCGTTGGTACCTCTACCTGGGTTTCGGTACCGTTCCTCCGTAGTGTAACGGACAAAACCTGGCCGGGCTTGACTGATTCGCCCATATAAGAGGTCATTTCATTTATGGTTTTCACAACGTGGCCATCCAATTTATCAATAATATCGCCAGCCTTCAGAAGCTGCTCTGCCGGACTATCCTTCACTACCGCAATAACCCGTACACCGTCGGCCGTTACCCCTCCGCCAACTCCCGACTTCTGCATTGCAACAGCAGCAGCAATGCTATTCGCATCTGTTTTCATCATGACGACCTGAGTGTATGATTCCGTCAGCGGCGGTTCGTCATCCGGTATTTTCTCGAACGAATACAGTGGCAGTATCCGCGCATATAACCAATCTGCGGGCACCGCCGGCCTATCGAACACTAACACTCCATTAATCGTACCGCCGCTCTCTCCGCCTTCTACGTGCGCATAGCGATTCATATTGAGCGTCATGCCGGGATAAGTGACCTCATAGCCTGTCGGCAAAAGGAGAAGCAAGAGCATAACAGCGGTGACAAGAAATACGGTGCCGCTTCGCTTCGGCATTATCAAAAGTCGCCGGCGCCCCGCTGTACCACCCGTGTCATGCGGTGCAGCCAACGCCTCGCTTAGCAGCATATCCACGAAAATAAATGGAACAGGTGCAACAACAAAAAACAGTACGAGAAGCGGCTTCTCTGAAGCAAATAATACAAAACCCGCTCCTGCTAGAGCTAGAGCGCAAATAACAAGTCGGAGCAGCTGCAGCAAACCGGACAGCGCCTTCGCCGCTCGTGAATGTGAAATCAAACCCGTTCCGTTTAACCGCCGGGCTTTCCGATGCTTCATGTAGCCAAGCCATGCTCCGGCCAGCCAACTAAGAGGAACTAGCGCGAGCACATAGAACAAGCGATCGATCATCTCAATCCATTGCACGCCTCCGCCAGTCTGAAGCGGAGCCGGCAACCATATGAGCTCTGCGGCAATCAAACACACGAGTGCAGTTGCCAAACCAAATATATAATAATGAATAGGCTTCATTTAACCAATTGCTATCCTCCTTCATTCGCAGGTACTACATCGCTTGATGACAAACGAAAGACCCGACGACCATGATCCTCTCAATCGCATACAAAGACCCAACGAATGCTGTTTTCGTTGGGTCTTGTTGTGAGTATTCCAATTATGTAAATCGTTATTTCTTCTTTTTTATATAAGGAAGAGCCTTCTCGATGGCTTCATCCTCGGTTGCCGCCTTCACGTAACGGCCATTTACAAATATGAATGCGTAGCGGGCGCACGGTCCGCAGTATGACTTGCAGCCGACCCGAATTTCCGCATCGGGCACCAGCTTCTGCAGCTTAGGCACAATCGTTTTCATCTTCATGTGCTTGCATTTATCACAAACTCGTATATCGTTAGCCATCATTCAACGTCCTATTCCCAAAGGTTACTGAAGAAGAATCCTAGTGGTCGCCGTGGTTGCCCTTGGTTGGATTCGTAATTGCAAAGCCTTCTTCCGGCACATAGAAATAATCGATGCGAACGCCGTCCAGAAACTCATTGTCTTTCTCCAGGATCACATCAATTTCTTTGTCCGTCGATACGATTTCGTCCTTATCCGACGCTACATCAATCGCCATACCGTAATGGGCATGGTCGCCATGGGAATGAGTAACGTAAACACGAAGCATTTTACCTTCGTTTTCCGGCTTGTCCAATTCTGCTTTTATAACCTTTGCGGCGTTTTTAGAAATTTTGCAATTCATTGTTTATCCAGCTCCTCTTATTCGTATGCCTTGCGGCAATCATCGTTATTTCATATTATACTTGCTCTCCATTCTACGGGCAAACCAATCCGCAAGGAACATCGTCACAGCGATATCGTCAACCGGTAAAAAAGGCAACGGCAGCACATCCGGCAAAACCCAGTACAATAGCACAGGCACTGAAAAAAACAGCTTGTCTATAAGTGAAACGTCTCTTGACTTCAACAATTGAAAAATACGGACAAACGTCCGCTGCCAGTGGCGCAGCGACAGTAATTTACGCATCAGGAATCCCGCCTTTGCTGACCTTTGCCACTTATTATACCATATTAGGGCAGCTGCAAGTCATAATCGAAGCGCCTCTAACAGCAGAGGCTGCAGCTCCACATAGATGCTGTCAAAGTTGCTCATCGGCAGCGGGTTCTCGCCATAGCCTGCCTCAACCGTAAATCCAGGCCTTCTGTACTGCTGAATGAACCAATCTTTATAGCCCGCATCGCTGCCTGTCAGCTTTACCGGCTTATATCCGCTTACTTGTCCTAGCTTCCATGCCAGCTGCTCCGCTTCAGCCGGCTCGTAATCACGGTAATTCCAGTAAATTTCCCGCCCTTGCGTATGAAGCGCCAAGACAGCATCGAACGCAATCGTCTCTGTAAACCGGGCCATCGCAATCGCCTCGGGCTCGCTTAGCGGATACGGGCCCGGATAGTCACGGGGACCCGGGCCCGCTAATCCACGGCGCTTGCACTCCTCTTCCCAAAAAGCAGGGAACTGGTCATTTAAATCGACGCCGCGTATATTGGCCTTCCAGCCGCTGAACTGGTCTGAGCCGCCGTTCCATGCGATTAGCTGCCTATGCCATGGATGCGACGGTGACGTTCCGCGCTGCGCGAGCTCCACTCCATCCGGGTTGACCATGGGGACTGCCCACAGGGTTACTCGATTGCAGAGTTCTACCACCTGTTGGCCGCTTATACGCTCTCCGCTGCAGAATGCCGCCGACAAATCCGCCACAAAGCGCATGAGCAAGGCAGAAGTAATCCACTCATTTGCGTGAAAGGAGCCGTTCATATGAATGTTGCGCGGACCGGTGCCGCATCGCAGGGCAAGTAGAGGCTTGCCCATTACGCTCTCTCCGATGACATAAGCGGAAAGAAACGGATATCTGTCTGTAAGTTGTCTGCAGCCTTCCACCAAATCGAGATAGCCGTACGTTTCCACCGAATACATAAGGATCGCCTCCAATATCGCGAATTTGTTCCTATCATGCTATGCGGTACTGCGCTTGTCCTATGAAGCAAGCGAAAAAAAGAAGCCGGGCCTGCGGCTGCAGGCTTCGACTCCTTCTTCATTTAGCTTATATTCGGCACTTGCCATACGACGGGCGTAAGCTCGATTTGCTCACCCAGCCATTGCTGGGCGATCGTTTTAAACACCCGCGATTCACCACTGCAAAAAAAATGATGCACAGGTACGGTACCGCCACGCGCGAGCTTTCGTTTGTCCTGCAAAATTGTACTTATCTCACGTGCCGTCTCGTCCGCGGAGCTGATCAGTTTGACGCTCTGACCCATCACCTCGGATATGGTTTCCGTCAGAAATGGATAATGTGTACAGCCAAGTATTAACGTATCCATTGGATAGCTGTGCAAGTGACCGATTGAACCGCGAACCGTCTCATACGTTTCAGGCGAACGGAAATTACCCATCTCCACAAGCGGCACGAATTTCGGACATGCTTCAGATACCACCAGCACATGGGGTGAAAGCTCTCGCAAGGCTTGCTCATAAGCGCCGCTCTTAATGGTCCCCTCTGTTCCGATGACACCGATACAGCCAGTAACTGTCCGCCCGATAGCCGCTCTTGCACCCGGATTGATGACGCCTACGACAGGAATGGCAACTCTTGAACGAATATCTTCGAGTGCAGCGGCAGTTGCCGTATTACATGCTATAACGATCATTTTTGGGCGAAACTGTACTAAGTAATCAACAATTTCGCGTGTAAATTTAACTACCTCGTCTGAAGAACGCGGGCCGTAAGGCGTGCGGGCCGTGTCTCCAAAATAAACAATTTTTTCTCGCGGCAGTTGGCGCATCACTTCTTTGGCAACGGTGAGGCCGCCTACGCCGGAATCTAGTATCGCAATCGGTTGCTGCACAAACACACCGCTTTCCTAAACTAAGTGTAATGAATCGAGACAGAATAGCATATGAATACGAGCACAAAAAAGTACCTACATCTTAACTCAAAATCGGACAAGGTTCAAGAAAGCGGAATGTCTAAGAGCCGTCAGTAGCCTTGACAAATTAAATTATATGACTTAATATTTAAATACTTTAACTATTAAACAATGAAATAATAAAGAGGTGAACAATATGCAGCAGGAATCCGGCTCGTCATCGGAGCATGTCGTGGAACGATTCCACAAAGCAATGCTAACGACCCATCGCCGGCTCGGATCACTTATTTCACAGAAGCTGGACAATGATTTAACCGGTCCCCAGTGCTTTATTTTGAGCATGATCTCGAAGGAGCAAAATATTACCGTATCCCATCTCGCCGACAAAATGGAAGTAAAGCCGAGTGCAATCACGGTTATGCTCGATCGGCTTGTCAATAACGGATACGCTGAACGCATTCACGATTCGAAAGATCGGCGTGTCGTTTTAGTGAAATGCACGGAAAAAGGCCACGAAGCTTTGTTGCGCGTTAAGGGGGATATCGAAGCGCTCCTTAAGCATCATTTGAAAGAGCTCGATGTCAACGAGTTGCTTCGATTTGTTGAAACATTTGAAAAGATAGCAGCCGAGCTTTCGAAGGATAATACCGAGCCGCGAACCGACTGACTTCCAATGAGAGGAGACCAATCAAAATGGAATATACACAACAAGCGGATGCACCGCTTAACTCTTCAGATACAGGCAATAAGCGGGGATTATTAATTATCGGCCTGCTCATTGCAATGCTATTCGCAGCGCTCGACGGCACGATTGTCGGTACCGCGATGCCAACGATCATTAGAGAAATGGGCGGCTTAGAGCTGATGGCATGGCTTACCACGGCTTACATGCTCACTTCGACGACAATCGTGCCAATTGCCGGCAAGCTTGCCGATTTACTTGGCCGAAAAATGGTTTACGTTCTCGGAATTATCATTTTCATCATCGGCTCAGCTCTTTGCGGCTTGGCCGGAAACATCGAACAGCTTATTATTTTCCGCGCAATCCAAGGTCTTGGCGGCGGTATTATGATGCCAATGGCGATGATTATTATCGGTGATTTATTCACTGGCAAGCAGCGTGCGAAGTGGCAGGGCGTGTTTGCGGCCGTGTTCGGACTCTCTTCCGTTCTTGGGCCCCAAGTCGGCGGCTGGATTGTCGATGCTTGGAACTGGCGCTGGGTATTTTACATTAACTTGCCCGTAGGCGTGGTTGCTGCGGTACTAATCGCGATTTCGCTTAGCGGCAAGAAAACCGAAGGTCCTGTCAAATTTGACTGGGCCGGCATTTTCACAATGGTCATTGGCGTGGTCAGCCTATTGCTTGCTCTATCGCTTGGCGGCAGCGAGTTTGACTGGCTGTCATGGCAAATTATTGGCATGTTTGTCCTTTCCGCCATCGCACTCACACTATTTGTACGTATAGAAGCTACAACGGAAGAGCCTATATTGCCTGTCAAGCTGTTTAAAGACAAAACGTTTACGATGATTAACGGGATCGGCTTCTTTATGAGTCTAGGTATGTTCGGGGCCATTATGTTCGTGCCGCTCTTCATGCAATGGATTGTCGGCATTTCCGCCTCCGAATCCGGAACGGTCATGATGCCGATGATGGTTTCCATGATGATCTTCAGCGTTTTTGGCGGTCAAATTGTCTACAAAATCGGCGTTCGCCCACAGCTCGCGATCGGGATGATTATTGTGGCTATCTCGTTCTTCCTGCTCACAACGCTGGACGCATCGACGGCCAAACTCACCGCATCTTGCTTTATGATTGTTCTGGGGATCGGCATCGGTCTAGTTATGCCGCTGCTAACGCTCGTTCTGCAGGAAACATTCCCGAAATCCCAGCTGGGTGTCGTTACATCGTCAAGCACCTTCTTCCGCCAAATTGGCGGGACGTTCGGAATGACCTTGCTCGGTGCCGTTATGAACATGCAATCCAGCAGCCAACTAAAGGAACGGCTTATGCCGCTTCTCGGACAGCTGCCTGAGGAAGCGAAGCAATTCGCTGATCAAACATCGGCAACCGTTGCTTCGAACCCGCAAGCCATTTACTCCACCCTCCTCGATCCGACGATATTAGCTCAATTTCCGAAGGAGCTTACCGATAAAATGGTGCCTGTAGTGCAAGCCACGCTTATTGATTCGCTTCACACGGTGTTTTGGGTAGGTCTGGTTTTTATTTTGATAGGAACAGCATTAACGCTGTTTTTGAAAAATGTGAAAATCATGCAGCAGCCGAAAAAAATGAACGAGACTGAGGCCTCTGAGCCGCAAATGCATCTCATTTAATGTGAATGAGTAAGAGCCGAGCGCCTTCTACTTGAAGCGCCCGGCTCTTTTTTGGTGTGATTTATCTTCGATTACAGTTCCTTCGATGCTGCAGCTTCCGTCTCGCCCGCTTCGACCGCTTCAATCGCACTTGTCTCTAATTCGCCATCCGGTAATACAATGGTTACTGCAGAATCAGTAACTTCTGAAGCTCCATTTGTTTTGGTCCAACCTTTAACGCTGCTCACGACGCTGCCAGCCGCCTGCTTCGTTCTGTCAGCAATTTGCACCGCTTGACCGCCGATTTGCTTTGCGATTCGTCCGGTCGTATCACTCACTTGACCGGCCACCTTCACCGTTGTATCACTAACCTTTTGTGCGTTTGCAGAAATATCCTGACGCAGCTCCTTGCCAGCCTTCGGCGCTAAAAGCAGCGCTGTAATCGAGCCGACAACACCTCCAGCTAATGCACCAAGCAAAAATCCTTTTGTTTGTTTACGTGTTGACATAATAATCGCTCCTTTCGTTCTTAGAATGCCCTTCGTCTCTGCTCACTGATTCGGAATCCGATTCGGATACGGTAACATGTTCATCTGCAGGCGCTGCCGCCTTTCGGTTAGTTTGCCACAGCTGCCAGGCTGCCATTCCAAGCTCAGCCCATTCGAATGCCTCACCGACTTGGCGCTTCGTTGATGACCGCTTCGCATGAAGCTCAGCGGATTCTGACAGTATAGACGTAACACGCTCAACTGCCGATGTCGTATGCGCGATTGCTCCTCCGACCTGTCCGGCCGCTTCGAACAACCGGTTAGCCGATTGCAGCTGACGATGCGCAGCGCGAATGGTCTCCTCTGCAGGCTTAACGAGTCCACTGAGCTCAGAAGCCACCTTCTGCAAATCATGCTGCATCGCTTCGGCTGAAGATTGCATTTGCTTTAGTCTGCCGAGCGCCGAACGCATTCCAAGGAGTATGCCCGCCACCAATACAACAAATGCGACTGCAGCTACAGCTGCGCTCCATGTCATAACCATGCCTGTATCCCTCCTCCTCCATCAATTGCAGGGCAAAAACATATGATTAACAAGGGCGAATGCCCACTTGCGTAATGACAGTATAAGCAGCATGGGCTCGTCTTGACACAACGTAATTAAAAATGGTATATCGCAGAAGCCAAACAAAAATAGGCACCTAACCAGATCAATTTAGGATCTGCTTAGGTGCCTATTGCATAACGCAATGATTCTATTAACCGATATGATAACTGCATTTGCCTCCGCCTTTAGCCAAACAATCCGTTCGTTCAACCGGCACGTCGAGCAAAGCTTCAAATAAAGATAGCTCGCATTTACAAGCTTGCTGGTATTTACCGGCAACCTGCGCAATCGGACAATTATATTCATTAAGGATGAAGTTACCGTCGCTTTGGCGTTCTATGTCAACCATATAGCCGCCTGCATTCTGAATCGCAGCCAGCTCGCTTATTTTCTGCTCCAGGCTCTTGCCCGCCATCCGCGGCTCATAGCGTTCAAGCAGTTTTTTCTTGCGGCCTTCAAACATTCGGTCAATTAGCGCTTCAGTATCCGGATCTTCCGCAAGCTCGTCCAGTAAATCCAAGGCGAGAAGATGATAATTTTTTGGAAACAGCTCATCCGCCTCAGCCGTTAGCTCGTAGGCATGAAGCGGTCTGCCCATCGCCTGGCGCACAGATACGATGTTCACGCTGCCTTCGCTTTCCAGGGCATACATATGCCGCCGAATCGCCATTTCTGTTAGTTCAAGCTTATGCGACAAATCGCCCGCATTCATTCTGCCGCTCGTCTTGAGCAGCATCAATATACGCTCGCGTGTCGAACCATCCCCTCGCGACTCTACTGTATGACCAGCAGCACGCACTGTTCCGCTCCGCTTCAACCCTTCACCACCTCTGCAGGCTTGATAGCGACATTGTAACGTATTTTAACGTTTTCGTAAATCAAGCAGATACTGCTAATCCTTTCTACAGCTCGCGCTCCAAATAACGTTCAACGGATTGCTTGAACGCGGGCAGCAGCTCAGATAATGTTCTAGTCAGCGGATGCAGCTCGCTTCTCGGCCATTTGTAATAGTCCTGAACAAGCGGCTTTCGCAGCTTGACAAGCTCAGTCAGCGTTTCCAGCATTTGCGCAGGAAATACACCTTCCGCACCTGTAATTTCGATGATATCCTCATAACTGCTGGCATCCCTCATTAGAAACCCGTCGATCAGGAAACTGCCGATATCAGTTACCATTTCTATAGCTAGATGTAGTGCTCTTTCTTGCGCCAGCCCTTCCATCATGCTGCCCTGCCAATTAGCGGCTAGAGCTCGCAGCGCCGATGCAATATCCGGCATTGTATCCAGCCGTACAGCTATTTGTTCTCGATTCACATAATACATAAATCAGTCGCCCGCTTTCAGCCTTACTTCTTTTTTTTCGCCTTGCGTTTAAGCCATGCTACCATAATAATGCTGCTAAAGATGATGACAAGCAAATAAGTCAAAATTTCATAAACATCTCTCATTTTTACCGCTAACCTGCCTCTCAGCTTTCGAAATCGACGCTGACGGAAGCTTCGCGGACTTGCAGCATATGCTCGATTACTTTTTTATGTACAGGATGTACTTGATACGCCTCCAGCGCTTCCATTGATTCGAATTTCGTAATAAGCGCAATATCGTAAGAACGCTCCGAATGCAAAATGTCAGTACCGACCTCAATCGATTTCAGCTCTTCGATTTTGTCTTCCATATCCCTCAGGACCTGAGCGGTACGCGCAACGCTCTCCGCGCTGTTGTCCTTCAATTTAAAACAAACGATATGAGTAATCATTCGAATCTTCCTCCTCTTATTTGTCGCATGACTTTCGTCCTTTTGTCACATAATAACCTAAGCAGTCGCATTACGGCAATCTTTATGGTGAAGGAGATCGGAACGTTATGCGCTATCCGGTTACAATTGCAGCTACAATTATTGGACTTGCTATATGCTTGTTTAATTCGACGGGCTATGACCCGCACAACTTTGTATTCTTTATGCTCAGCATCCCCGCTTGGATCGTCGATTTATTTGTCGACGTGCACGAGGTAAGCGTCCTGTTCATGTATGTGCTGACGGTTATCACCTGGGCACTGCTCGGCTATATCGCCGATATGCTTATCGCACGCGGACGAAGCCGTGACCATAACCGCCGTTCAGCTTAACAAAAAGGAGCCTTTCGGCTCCTTTCGCTTTTTACCATTCATTTCACGCCTACGCCGCTTCGACGATCAGCTTAGATTCCATTGTTTTGTGTCCTACGCCGCATGGAATAGAGCAATAAATCCGATATTCGCCTGGCTCAGTAAATTCCAAATCCATTTCTGGATGGTCATTGTCCAGAGCTACCTGGAGCTCATCAATATGAATGCCGTGAATGCCGCTTTTATTCGAAAGCTTCAATCTAACCTTGTCGCCAACCTTAACTTTGTACTCAGCCTGGTCAAATACAAAATCATTTGATGCCACAACCTTCATTAAAGTCATGCCTTCCGGCAACGAGGCAGACTCATCAACCGGCTTTTCGGGCAGGGCGAATGTGAGCAAATATAAGCCCAGCAACGACGCCGCTGTAAACAATATAAACATAATCCACTTGTGCATTGCTACGTGCTCCCCTTTGCGATCATAATGTCTACCTCTTATATTACATAAGATCGTCCGAAGTTCTCAACCTTAAACTGCGGAAAGAGGAAAAGTTTTTTTGTTTTTTTGACAAATCCATGAACAAAACCATATTCAGCGGGACAAATACTGCTTTAACACCCGCTCAGACTCTGCCTTCACAAACCCCCACAGCATAAAAAAACGGTGATGGTATCCCCGGCACACATATTGCGCATGCAGCCCATCCGCTTCGCGTTTCTCCTCGTACACTTTAATGCCCGTCTCGCGAAACTGCCGCCTGATGGCCGCAAGATCAAGCAGCACCCGATCTTGGATACCCCGCAGCATGGATTCATAAAAACGCGGCAGCTTAATGGCTGAAGTGCCGATAACACGAATATCATGATCTAAAATGCGCATAACTATACCAAGCAGCACGTACCGCTTCACCAGTTCGAGCTCATCCTCGGTCTGTATCGGCGGATGCGGAGCTGTCCTCACCCCGCCGCGAGCTTCTTCCTCTTTAGCGGCCATTGCCACCCCTCCAAACCAGAACATCTGTTCTTATTATATCGAGAAGCGGCTCTTTCATGCAAGTACAATTACTGTCAGCCGAAAGTTACTTTTTCTCCTTGAGCACTTCGATTATTTTGCGGAGCTGATCGGGCATAGGCAATCCGATCCGCCCGTAATTTTCAGTAATGGAAATCAACTCGTTCGCAATATAGAAATAAATGGCCGCACCCATCGTTACATTATTTAATTCAAGCAAAATATCGATTCGATGAGCGAGCAGAATAACGAGCAGCGTTAAGCCTTTACGCGCCAATCCCCATGAACCGAATACGCTATTCAGTCCTCTTCCTTCTTTAATGGATGCTGTAACGCCTGTAACATAATCGACACCCATCGCAACTATTAATAAGGTTAGCGACTCCACCCAGCTGCCGAAAGCAAACGTAATAACCGAGCCAACCAGACCGCAAAAGGAACTCAGCCAGACTAACGGCAATTCTCCCACCTCTCCTTCATTCGAATTTACAATATTATATGCTGAAAAATGGCGGTTGTCCGTCATCTGACCTAAGCCGTTCACGCCATTCTATGAAAGGGGCGTCTGCTTACTAATATTTTCATATTGGAAAATGCTAGGAAAGATAGTATTGTGTATAAAGCAACAATTCTAATGGGGGTGACAGGCATGCAGCTATTTTTGAAACTTACTGTAAAGCTGCTGCGTTTAAACAATTATTTCGTAGCATTGCTGACGCTGCTGCTCGTATTCATCAGCTCGCTTGTTGCCTTCCTTCTTGAGCCGGAAACGTTCGGAACGTTGTTTAATGCGATTTGGTGGGTCATGACGACGGTCGCGACGGTCGGCTACGGTGACTATTTTCCAAAGACAGTCCCCGGCAAGGTTCTCGCCATGCTGCTGTATGTGTTCGGAATCGGTCTATTAAGCTTATTAATTGGTAAAATATTTGATTCGATTGCTGAATTGCAGCGGAGAAGGGAGAGTGGGAAGTTGAAATATCAAGGTCAGAACCACATCATTGTCATTAATTGGAGCAAGAAAGCGCAGCTTGCCATTGAAGATTTACTTGATTCGGATCCTGCTGTCGAGATCATTATTATAGATAACAGCGAAAAGCATCCTTTTGATCAGACCAGAGTCCATTTCGTAAGCGGTGATCCTACCTCGTCCGATGTGCTTGAGCAAGCCAGCATTCATACTGCACGTTCGGCCATTATTTTTGCCGATCCGCGTATTGACGACTCCTCGCTGATAGACGGCAAATCAATGCTTATCGCCTCCAGCATTGAACAGGCGGCTCCCGCTGTCCATACGACGGTAGAAATCGTGCTCGAGAAGCATATTCGCAATTTCCGCCACGTACAAGTAAATGATTTTATATTATCCCACGATGCGGTTTCCAGACTCGCGGTCCGTTCTGCGCTGAAGGAAGGCAATGTGGACATATTCATGCAGCTGCTCAGCCGGAAATACGGAGAGGACGTGTTCGAGGTTGAAGTTGATCCTGCATGGACGACATACGGCGACGCCTTCCAAGCGCTGCTGCGCCAAGGGGCAACGCTTATCGCTGACCGCACGGATATGACCATTAACCGCCGGCTTGAGGCTCCGATTCCAACCGCTGCACGCTTATTCGTCATTTCTAATGATGAAACTATTACGAAGATTCGATCAGAAAGGCGGCTATAAAGAATGAATTGCCCGCTTACTTATTTGGAATGGTCCGATCAAGACCAGCGCGTTGTAAGAACGATCACAGATGCGACCGTGTCGCGTGACGATGTATTCGTCCGCAAGCTGGTTAATGCAACCGTGTACCGCAACGGTCTGTTCGAGCATACGGCGAACGAATGCGAGGACGGCTTGCGGCATCATATTTATGTCAAGCCGTACAATGAATGCGACGATACTGTATATGGGCAAGCGATACGCACCGCGCTTCACGAGTACTGCACGGTCTCTCCGTATATGGAAGCGGAATATTTGCTCTGGAACGGCGATCGGTTTAATCCTTGCGTGCTTGGGCAGCAGCCTCCTGCCAGTCCGCTCGAATTCGCCCAGCTTCTGCTGGATCATTATATCGTCAGCGAAGAACGAACCTATGAAACGATCTATACGATTTACGATATAGACCGCAGCAAAATCGTCATCTTTTTGAAAGGGGTGAATTTATAAATGTCCGAAGAGAAAGCAAATCAACAAATAACCAAGAGCGGACCGCAGGCTGCAGCTTCAGAAGCTGGCGCCAATTTTAGAGCGGGCGGCCAGAAATTGCTTGCCTTTACCTTAATGCTAACGGTACCGATCGCGCTCAGCGGCTGCAATACCGAAAGCACGGAAGAATGCTACGACTATGACGATAACAACTATTGCGACGATGACGGCTCCAGTACTTATTATATATCAAATGGTAAAAAGCATAAAAAATCGTCAAGCTACAGTTCCGGCTCCAGCTCCTCTAAAGGCTTCGGCAGCTCGGGCATTAGCGGAAGCAGCGGAGGTTAAACCCGTGCAGCGCGTCATTCCGCTTTCATTAACCCACAACGAGCTTTTTCAAGGGGAGCTTGCCGAGCGCATTCCGTACCATCTTATGTATGGCAAGCAATACTGTCTACCGTCCGTCACTCTGTATACGCAGCCTGAGTTCGAGGAGCTTAGGACAGCATCAGAAAAGGTCGACCGTCTATATTGGAAAGCATTGCGATTTGCCCAGCAGCATCTGCCGGATGATTTTCTCATCAAGCAATTAGGCATCCATCCTGCCTTGCTGCCGGCGGCGCGTATCGAAACGCCGGTTCATGGTATCTCCAGACAAGACTGGATCGTTACCAGGCAAGGGCTGAAATGTATCGAAAATAATACCGACACACCGACCGGCATTCCCGAAACAGCCTTTCTGGGTAATACGGTCGTCAGCCGATATACGGCTCTCCGCTCGGCATCCGAGGGAATGCACGGTGCGCTTATGAGCTCTTTCAGCCGGCTCATTGAGCATTACAGAAGTGAAGGTTTAACCGGAACGATCGTATGCAGCTGCTATGACTGGCACGTTGAGGATAAGTGCAATACCGAATATGTAATGGACATTATTCGCGAGCTTGGTTATTCGGTTATGTTCGTCCCGCTCGATCAGCTTGAAATTGTGCAAGGAGATGGCTTGTACGGCGGCGGCGAACGCATTGACATTTTGTACCGCTTGTACCCGCTTGAATATTTAATCCATGATACCGATGCAGATACCGGCATACCGATCGGTGAAGCGCTTATGGAGCTGGTCGAGCTGGGTCAGCTCGGATTAATCAATCCGCCGCAAAGCGTTATTACACAAAGTAAAGGCTTTATGGCTCTTATCTGGGCGCTTTTTGAACGCAACGGTCTATCATCGGACGTACTCGGCCAACCGCTGTTTGACGATGCGGAGCTTGAGGCGATCCGCACCTATCTGCTGCCTACCTATTTTGAAAATACCGTTTTCTTGCAGCAGCACAAGCCTTACGTCGCCAAAAGCTATTGGGGTCGCGAAGGTAAAGGCACGACTCTTTTCGGAGAGGACGGCGCGGCGGAAACGGAGGAATGGGGGCATCAGAACAACGAAGACGAAGCAGAGGAAACGAAACGGTACTACGGCGAGCAGCCTAAAATATATCAGCAGCGCTTTACTATGGAGGAGGCCTCCGTACATACGGAAGACGGCTTATTCCACGGCTGCTTGTTAACCGGGGCCTATGTCATAGGCGGAAGCTTCGCCGGCCTGCTCCCGCGGATCGGTGCTAAAATTACCGGTGATATGGCATACTTTTGCCCCGCTGCCATTCGAGAGTAGCCGTATGCTTCACAAAACTAAGCCTATGCTTTCAAGCAAGTTTTGCTTCACAAAACTAAGCCTATGCTTTCGAAGCCAGTTTTGCTTCACAAAACTTTAGGAGGAACAAACATGAATGAATTTACCCAAAATGCTGTTAATGTCAGCATCGGCCTTGTTATTCTGCTCGTTATTTTGAGCGTAGGAGCATTCGTATTCAGTAAATTAACCCGTTACAACGATACCGAGGAAATTAACAAGGGCAATCAAGCGGCTGGCATGTACATGGGCAGTAAGCTTCTCGGTCTGTGTATCATTGTCGGAATGGTTTCGTACAGCTCTGACTCATGGATATCCATGCTCATCTGGTCCGCTATCGGTATTGTCATCTTATGCCTCGTCTATCTCGTGTTCGACTTTCTTACGCCGCGCGTTAAAGTATGCGAACAAATTGCGCAAGGCAACATGGCCGTCGCCCAGCTGCTTCGCTCCATCATTATCGGTGTATCGATCGTAATCGGTACGTTTCTTATGTAACGGATTGGCAAGCAAAGAGCGGGGCTGTTTCAAAAGGTCGATGACCTATGGAACAGCCCCTTTTGTTCGTAACTGTTTAATCCAGATTTACATCTATTTTCAACAATCTGATTTTCGTGATCATACCTGCACTTTAAAAAGTAAAAGGAATCATCGCTATAATTGGCGTGATTCCTTCGGTGCTTCTTATTCAGTTTCGTTTGCTTCTCCTGTAACGTAGGTGTGCGTTTCATACTTGGATTCACACCCTGCCAGCTGCCCCGCAGCGACTCTGGTGTCAACAGCCCTCGCTGGGAAAGCTTCTGTCTTGCTTTCTTTGTCTTACTTATAGCCATTATTGCTTCCTCCTTTTGCAAATGCAAAACTGCTTCGCAAGCCAATATTTCAACCAGCTTCCTTCCATTATATGCGGGAAGCATCTTTTGCGAAAGGAGTATTTGAGATAAGCAGTGCTACGCGCTTTGCTGCTCCAAGAATGCCTCAATCTGCTTCCTATGATGTTCATCATGATGAATAAACACATGAACAAATTTCTTGTATGTATAATTGCTATTGTCAATCGTAAACTTTGTTGTGCCGTCAAATTGTTCATTCAGCAGCTCAAGCAATTGCCGCCGCATTCTGATCGTATCTTGAATAAGGACATCTAGGATCGTATATGATTGTGCGAGTTCAGCAGCTTCCGTGTTATGCTTCTCAATATCTGCAAAGAAGAGCTGAGCGCCTTCCTTCATGTGCGGTACCATCACTTCCAGGCTGTTTTTGTCCCAAAACATGATATGCGTCAAGATCTCTCTAAGCGACCATTTGCCATCAGCAATCGGTTTCAACCAATACTCGTTTGCAGTCTCCTTCAATTGTTCCAACCAAGTTAAAAAATCCGCAAATTCATGTAAAGTTGTGTTCTGAATAGAAGCCATTATATTCACTCCGCCTCTCAACAATTATTCTGAAATTAATATATCACATCACCACGCAATAACACAAACATATGTTCGCTTTTTAAATATATGCCCGTACACTTCAACTCCCCCTATGAAATGGATAACGACTGAAGACAAGCTCCCGAAAAAAAACTCTCAAAACCCCTCCCATCCCTGAAACATTCAGCCGCGATAACACGTCATGAGGCTAATCATGGAATCCATGCCATAAGAGGGAAGCAAATTCCACAATCAAATGAGGGGGAATTTACTATTAAACGGCTGTTTATGATCCTGTTGTCCGTTGTCCTGTTGTTAACCGCAATACCTGCTGTAACTGTGCTTGCAGATCATCTCAGTACCGAAGAGAAGTACAGCTTTCTGGTTAAAAAAGGCATATTTACCGGATTTGATGACGGCAGCTCCCGGCTTCATTCACCGATGACCCGCGAGCAATTCGCAGCGGTTTTATTCCGTCTTTGGGAATTGAAGAAAGAAACAGCCAAGCCATCCTACAGTGACGTGCTGAAGACAAGGTGGTCGTTCGGTGAAATTCAAGCGGTGACCAAAGCAGGTCTGATGAAAGGGATAGGAAACGGAAACTTCTCTCCGACATCCAATGTGACTATTGAGCAGTTGGCTGTCGTGCTAGTCAGGGCGTACGGCGCATCCGGTTCATCCTCGGCTTCCGTAGTCGGCAAGGTGTCCCCATGGGCGAAGCACGATGTTGGCGTCGCGCTCAACAAGAAATGGATTCCCGCCCAATCGGATTACCGGGTGAATGCGCTGCGGTCGCTGCTGGTCGAAGCGGCTTACTCTATTTTCATTGACATGAACCCGAATGAGAACCCGGAGCATAAGAAGCTTGATATTTTATCTGTGAATGCTGTTTCAAATAACGTCGTGCAAGTCGATCTGCGCTCAGCCGTAAGCTCAGTTTCCATCGAACAATTCGCATTGGAGAAGGAGAACGGAAGAGTTGTCAGCATCGTACGTGTTTCACTAAGCCAAGACGGCAAGCGCGTAACCCTTACAACGGATTGGCAAAATGACGGCGAGATTTACAGGCTGAAGGTGGACGGAAGCACGTGGGTATACAGGGTTTCCTTACGCGATACGACCAAGCCGTATATTACGTCAAGCGTCATCACAGCGGATGCCAGAATCGAACTGTTGTTCAGTGAGTCGGTTGACAGAAGCTCTGCGGAAAACAAAGCAAATTACACCTTCAACAAAAACCTGATCATCATGAGCGTCACCCTCTCCCCGGATAACAAAAAAGTGACGATAACAACCGGGCAGCAGACAGCCGCCACCGTCTATACGCTTACGGTCAAAAATGTCAAAGATTTGTCAGGCAATATAATGGATATGCGAGCCGATCTTCACTTCGGTTCAGTCGTTGACAAAACGATTCCTGCGCTTACGCAAATTACGCTCGGGGAAAACAAAGTGATCCTCACCTTCAGCGAAGCGTTGGACAGCGGGACGGCTGAGAGGGAAGCGAATTACGTTTTTGATGGCGGGCTCGGCAATTCGTGGAATGCCGCTTATAACGACAGCAGCAAGACGGTTACGCTAACGACTGCCGATCAGACGAACGGAAAAATATATACATTGACTCTGAACGGCATCAAGGATAAAACCGGAAACGCAATCGCCTCCGATACGAAAATATCGTTTGCGGGGAAAGGCAAAAATAGCGTCCTCCCCCTTACGCTGCAAAGTATCGCCGCGGTAAACGAAAATGTGCTGGATCTTTATTTTAACCGCTCCTTGGCTAATATCGACCTTTCCGGGCTTAAAATCGACATCGTTTCAGACAACGGTTCATCCGTCTCCATGTCGGATTGGCGCTATTACTTTGTGATTAAGCAAGGTGACGATCGCATGATTCGCATTCAATTCCGGAAAACGGATCAACCTAACCCGTCGTTATTCAAAGAAGGCCATGTATATGTAGCCAGAATTACAGGCATACCGGGCTTAAAAACGTCGAATGACGAAAACAGCAAGCACTTTGCCGGTATAAACGAAACAAACAGCTTGCCGATTGTTACAAAGGTTGTTCCCGTTAACAATACGGCGATTACCGTCCATTTCAGCGAACCGGTCAAAAACGTCAGCGCCGCTTCGTTCCGGCTTATTGATGGGGAAGGACTCACGGTTAAGATTGCTTCCGACCAGTTGAATGACAGAAACAAAATCGTCACGCAGGTGACACTCAATTTGGAAGCCAAGCTCGAGGCCGGTAAAACCTATCGACTGGGCGGGGGCGAAGGCATAACGGATGGCGCAGGCTGGAACGGCCTAATAACTCAAACAGATTCCAAGCCTTACTTGGTATCGTTCCAGGGAATCAGTCAAGACAATGGATCCCCCCGGATCAAATCGGTGATCGTGAAAGACCGTTACACGTTTGAAGTTGAATTTTCTGAGCCGGTGACTGGCGCTGAACAGAATGTTTACGCGCTATATAATGAAACGGACCGTACTGCTGTAAATATGACAAAAGACTCCCATGCCGGCTATCAAGTATCCGAGGATCGTCTGAAGGTAACGATTCATCTCTTTGTCGGAGCTACAAGTCCACTTCGTCCTGATAAAACGTATAAACTGACTTACAAGTCGGACATCGGACGAATCGCCGATCTGCAGGGCGAGCGCCTCGATACCTCCTCCGGCCGCGGGGAAGTTACGTTTACAGGCATAGATCGTGACAACGCGCGTCCTGAGATCTCGGCTGTCGAAGGCTGGTCATCCGTCCTTTTCATTACGTTAAGCGAAGAAGTCAGCGGCATCCAACTCAACAGCTTTGAATTAGTTGCGGGTGGCAGAAGGATTACACCGACATCCGTATCGCTGCAAGGTAATGTCGCGATGCTCCGTGTGACCGGCATGGATGCCGGCATCACCGCTTCCGTCAAGTTTTCTACTATAGGGTCCGATGCCGTCCTGGACCGCAATAAGCAAAAGCCGATCGTAGAGACGGTATATTTTACCGTTCAATAACGTAATAATCCTTGAAACATTAACCAAAAAACTTAGCAAAAAGCCATGGACCGCTTACCGCAGCCATGGCTTTTTGCTATTCATTGCATTATCCCGAGTCTCATGCTATAGTTTAATAGTTCGATTATAATCGAATAATGAAACTAATACGATATTGAAATAACATATCCTATCCTTTGGAGGTCTCATGAGAAACGCTGCAGCAGTAACCACGCCCTCAATAACAGCAGAGGAGCGACCAGCATTTAGAGACGGCATTGTCATCCCTTTGCTTGGTTTAACCATTATACTCGTCATTATGAATACGATGATGTTCAACCTGGCTTTGCCTCAAGTAACCGAAGAGTTTCAGCTTTCTTCAACCGCTGCCTCTTGGATTATTACAGGCTATTCCATCATTTTCGCCATTTCATCCATTACTTATAGCAGGCTGTCTGACTTTGTTCCCATTCGCTTATTGCTCACAATCGGATTGATTGCAATGGGCGGTGCTTCCGTCCTCGGCTTCTTCAGCCATCATTACATCTTGCTGCTTTGCGCCAGACTTATCCAAGCAACAGGGGCAGGGTCCGTGCTAAGCTTGACCATTGTGCTAACAACCCGATTTATCCCGCTCAACCGCCGCGGCAAATCGATGGCGCTTATTACATCCGCCGCGTCGCTTGGTCTAGGCTTAGGCCCCGTCGTCGGTGGTGCGATTACACAGTATTTAGGGTGGAACGACTTGTTTATCGTAACCGGTATTTCACTGCTGCTCATTCCCGTGTTCTATCGTCTGCTGCCGAAAGAGACGACAAACAAAGGCTCCTTCGATGTTGCTGGAGCCGTGCTGGTCGGTATTGGTTCTACCGGCGTTCTGTTGTACTTAACGAACCAATTATGGATAGCTCTTATTATCGGCGTTACAGCGCTTGTTTTGTTCTGGGTTCGAATTAACCGAGCTGCGAATCCTTTTGTTCAGCCTTCTTTATTCAGAAACAAAAAGTACTTGCGCTTAATTACGCTCGGCATTATATCCTACATGAGCAACTTTGCAACTCTGTTCCTGCTTCCGCAGGTGCTCATTCATCAGTTTCAATTGACGCCCGGTCAAACGGGTCTCATTATATTCCCTGGCGCCTTCGTTGCCATGCTGGCCTCAAGGCGTATCGGTAAAATAATTGACCGCAACGGCAACGGCATGCTTCTTCGCCTCACGCCCTGGCCGCTTTTAATCGCAGCTTGTTTTTTTGCCTTGTTTGCCGATCGTTCCATTTACGTTATCATGTCGGTATATATAATGATGAGCGTCGGATTCTCCGCTGTAAATTCCAGCGTCTCCAACGAGCTGTCTCGCATTTTACCGGGAGAGCATGTCGGAGCGGGAATGGGGTTATTCCAGCTAGCGCAGTTTATCAGCGGGGCGTTCAGTGTCGCCATTAGCGGTATTGCGCTTACAGCGCAAAGCGCGCTTCCGCTCTCACAAGCGTTCTCGAATATCTTCTGGGGCATGGCCGTTATAGCCGCGTTTGCCATTGCAGCCTCTTCTTTATACCGTGCCTCGGTGCGGCAGTAAACCCTTAGGAATCCGATATAACTAAGGTTATACCAGATGCTTCAGCGCTTCCTTCTTACTAAGCGGAGACAATGATGTTTCCTCAACAAACCGATGCACGGCTGCTGCATCGGTTTTTGCATATTCCCGTAGCGCCCAGCCAATCGCCTTGCGGATAAAAAAATCGCTATCCTCCTTCGAACGCCGGATATAATCAAACAACCGTCCCGCGTCGGTCCGCTGCTTATATCTGAGCTGGTACAAAATCGCAGTGCGGCGCAACCAAAGGTTGTCCGATTCAATCCAACGCCCCGTATAGGAAGCAATCAATTCCGGATATTTCGCCAAATGGTTACCAACGAGATGAGACGCCAAAAAATCGACCGTATCCCACCATGAATTAGTCGTCACCCAGCGCTCCAATACAGCGATATGCGACTGATCCGCTTGTTTACTATACTTCTCAAGCAGAGCCATTGCTGCATAATGGAATTCACGCTCGGGCAGCTGCCAAAGCTGCTCTGCCGTTTGGAGCAGCGCGTCGCCTTTGGGCATATCAACCTTCTTCCAAAACTCCCGTGTAAGCTGTGTATGCTCCGTTGACTTAATGCCCAAAAATAAAAATTGATTTCGCATGTACGCTTCCATAGCAACGGCCTTCTCCGAATCAGCATGTTCTCTAAACCAAGCCTCCAATGCATCCGAACAACTAGTCATCCGCCACAGCTCCTTTCTTTGAACGATAACACACAACAGCCCTAACCATCAATTGATAGCTAGGGCTGTACCAGTAATCATATAGAAGCAAAGAATGGCTTACAGCGCTTCACCATGCAAGTATCTGAAGAACGGCTTATCCACCCAAAATTGAATCGGTGTAATAACTGCATCCGGGTCGATAGCTTTCAGACCGGCAACCACCTTTGCAGAGTCTTCATTTAGCGAAAATGGATTAACTGTATAAGAACTGTCCGGATCCGTAATGAAGTTGTTCGTAATCAATTCATAATCCTTCAACTCCGTTGAAGAGTAGTACAATGGCTGCCACCATGAGCCGGAGATCAAACCTGCTTGATCCACCACATTTTTCTTCGCATACGTCAAAATAACGTCTTGGAAAGCTGCTTTATCCTGCACGGTCGCAAACTCAAATTCAAGATCATATTCTTTCGCATAGGCGATAAAATTGCCATTTTCAATTTGAACGACGTTCGGGCCCGGATCGCCCCACTCTGCCAAATGGATGAATGCGGATGTTTTCGGCTCGAATTGTACTTTTGCATTGAGGCCTTCGCTGCGCAGCAGGCCAATCAGTTGAATAGCGTGTTTGAAATCCGAATGTCCATAGACTAGTGCCAATGATTCTATAAAGTTAGGTTCAAAGCGGGAGTCCTTTATGCTGTAGCCTGTGATCAGATCTTGTTTTAGAGCTGTATTCACCAACGTTTGCAGCTTAGGCGCATCAATAATGTCGGAAGTTTCGTAGGCGCTGCTCAGCTTTGCGTAAATATCGGCGTCGTTAACGTATCCGATATATTTCTTGTAGAGACCTTTAGTAATAAGTACTTTACCAAGCAGCGTGTGGATCAATTGATCGCTGGCCGCGCTTTTTGGCTTAAAGTTCTTGTGAAATTCATCAGGCAGCAAACCAGTGTCAACTGCCGCCGCAACTTCCTGTGCGCCTTTTGTACCGAGTGCGCTGCTTTTTATTTTAAGCTGACTGAGCACTTTATTAACCTTAGCCGATGGGTATGTATAAGCCAGCTCTTTCAAATCAGCCGCTCTTACGGCAATCGAGACCGCTACGGTGTTTGTTAACACTTGATCGCCTTGAATGGCGGGGCCGGATAAAATCCCATTCTCATATAAAGCCGCTGCGGATGAAAATAATGCTTGATCTTCCTTCACATCTGTGAAAGTTACTTTTTCACCCGATGGCACGTAACCTAAAATGTCGGCTACCGCTTCTATAAATTCACCTTTCGTTACCGTCCCTGTAAGTCTTATACCAAACTTCTCTTTCAAAAATTGTTTATACTGCTCTACGCCGTCCTCTTGTACTGTTGATGAAGCTGAAGAAGCTGGTGCAGCTGCGAAAACTGCCGAATGTGTGAAAAAAATCGAGAAGGATAAGAGGAGTGCTGCTAGCAATTTGGTGTACGATGCTTGCGATTTTCTCATTGACATAACCTCCATTTTTCAATTAATCCTATAAGATTAATTGGTAATCTACAATTTCCCATAGTATACCAACTCAAAAACGATAGTGTCAATGAAAAGATATGAACGAATCTTCGATATCACTTCTCTTGTAATTTTTTTGACGGCCGCCTAATGTTTCCTCCCCTAGTAGGCTTCAATTAACAATTGCGGAAATTAACATTCTGATTTTAAGTGGTCTACTGATGCAAAGACTTCTATTTTGTAATTTCCGCTTTCATAAATTAGATTTGTAACCGAACACTTAGGAACGAGGTCACTTTGTACTGCCACAAAATTAGGATGCCAAACATTTAGTTGGCTCTCGGGAAATGTACTAACCAGAAAATCAGTTAGCATCTCCAATTGCTTTTTTCTTTATAGCATGCCTTACAAGAAATAGTTGACTCTCATGATAGTGCTTCCCACTTCGTCCATAGCTCCTCAGGGTTCATCTCATAAATTTCATTCTCTCTAAACATAAGCTGATGCATAATAAATTCCCTGCGTATCGTTGCGAAATCGTCATGGTAGCCTTTAATAAACTCGTTAATTTCCTTCTCGGAGTACTTCTGCCCCTTCGTAAGCTGAGATACGATATGCTGGAGCACAATCAATTTTTTCTTCAGCTGAACAGGCACATGCTTCAGCTTCCCGTCTGCTGTAAAAAAGTTTTTGATGACCGATTCCTTTAAACGCTTACGGCTTTCCTCCATGCTTTCCGTCACCCCTTCTTGCCCGGCATTCCTGTAAATAAGCTGCTCGGTAGCAGTCCCGTTGCTTTTGATGAAATAGTGGTTTAATGAAAAATAAATCGTGTTCTTATCTCTGCGCTCATTAATGAGACTTGCTTCACGCAGTTTGGTGGCGTGATGAGTGATAGTGGCAGGAGTAACGCCTAACTTCTCCGCAAGCACTTGACCGTTAAGCTCACCATCAGCCAGCATAATCAGCATTTTGATCCTTGTCGCGTCTGCCAGTGCTTTATGATAGGCAACAACTTTATCTAACTGCATGGAATTGGCTCCTCCTTATAAGTTAATTTAAATATCTTCTAATTAGGTATATGTTAAAATAGATAATAATGGAACGTACATTATTTGTCAATTAACAAATTCACTCCATATACAAATTTTCCTCATCCGCAATGCTTTGAATATCCTCCGAGCTGATGCTTATGTATCCATAGCCTTCTGCGTGCTGCTTTTTCAGCGCTTTTTCTTTAAAGAATCTAGGACTGCCTTCACCGGCATCCTCATCGTAAACGAGCAAAATCCCATCCGTTTTTCTGAACAGCAGCTCATCCCTCGCAGTGAACTGCCAGATCCCGCTGTAAGGCTGATTGCTGACCGCAGCGTAATAGTCTACCCCTTTTAATACCTGCTGATAGAACTCTTTTTTATCGTCCTTCCACTTTTCCTCCGGGTTGCTGTAGGCCGATATAATCGACAGCTTAAGCTGCGGATACATCTCCTTTAATGAAATGACGACCTCACAGGCCCATAAATCAACGCCGTACTGTCCAGGCGTGATCACCCATTCCAAGCCGTCTTCAATGAGCGGAATAAGTTTTCCGGTTAATGCCTTTTTGATATATACGATGCCCTTGTGCTTCTGACTAAAAATATTGAGCTCATGCGCGCGATAGCCGGTAACGAGCAAATTTTTCATCTATTCAACGCCTTTTCGGATAATTATGGTTTAATTATCTCCAGTGTATGCTATAGTAGAAAAAATACAAATGGAAAAGTACTTATTAATTTCACTAGGGGAGTCTGACGGCTGAGACGGGGCGCACGCTCCGGACCCTTGGAACCTGATCTGGATCATTCCAGCGGAGGGAAGTGGAACGAGACCTACATGCATGCGCGCAAGCCTTGTTGATCGTTTGGGTCCGCTCGTTTCCTCCGGAAACGGGCGGGCCTTTATTTTTTTACTGGAGGATATGATGCGATGACTATATATAAAGCGTTGACTATAGCAGGCTCAGACTGCGGCGGCGGAGCGGGGATTCAGGCAGATCTGAAAACCTTTCAAGAACTGGGCGCATATGGAATGTCCGTTATAACCGCCGTTACCGCCCAGAACACGCTCGGTGTTCAAGGGGTATACCCAATTGAAAGTGCGGCTATTAGCAGGCAGCTTGACTCGATTGGTGAAGATTTAGAGCCTGATGCCGTAAAGACAGGAATGTTATTTGATGCAGAAATCATACGTATCGTAGCTGCAAAAGTAGAGCAGTACCGCTGGCGCAGCCTGGTCATCGATCCCGTCATGGTCGCCAAGGGCGGCTCTCCTCTGCTGAGGCAGGAAGCGCTGCAGACTCTCATTAAATTTTTGATCCCGCTGGCGCTCGTTACGACCCCCAACATTCCAGAGGCGGAGATTCTGGCGAGGATGCCTATCCGTACATTGAGTGACCGGGAAGAAGCGGCTAAACGCTTCATTCAAATGGGCTCGAAGTATGTCGTCATAAAAGGCGGACACGACAGACATGCTGACGAAATCGTTGACCTCGTGTACGATGGAGCAAGCTTTGTTTATATGGAAAGCAAACGGGTCGAAACCCGCCATACACACGGTACGGGCTGCACCTACTCAGCAGCTGTAACTGCACAATTAGCACGCGGAAAATCGGTTGCGGAAGCGGTTCAAACCGCAAAAAGCTTCATTCAGGCCGCGATTGAGGATCAGCTCGGAATAGGCGGCGGACATGGTCCTACAAACCATTTTGCGTATCAGCGCAGAGTGCGGGGCGAATAAAACGTCAAGCAGGTAGCAAAATACCGTCCATACGCTAGGTGGCATGGACGGTCTAAAGTGTGGTTAGTCCAGCTGGGGACTAACGGTTGTCTATTTTCTCTGGATACATATCATGATTCATGAGGCGATGCTCCGCCATTTGCTCATATTTGGTACCAGGCTGGCCCCAGTTGCAATACGGATCGATAGAGATGCCACCTCGCGGCGTAAATTTGCCCCATACTTCTATATACTTGGGCTCCATTAGCGCAATCAAATCATTCATAATGATGTTCATGCAGTCCTCGTGGAAATCGCCATGATTGCGGAAGCTGAACAAATACAGCTTGAGCGACTTGCTTTCTACCATTTTAAGATCCGGAATATAGGAAATATAAATCGTTGCGAAGTCCGGCTGCCCCGTCATTGGACAGAGACTTGTAAATTCCGGGCAATTGAACTTTACAAAATAGTCCCGGTTCGGATGCTTATTAACAAACGTCTCCAAAATGTCAGGCGCATAGTTGAACAAGTACTGCGTTCCTTGATTGCCGAGCAGCGTCACGCCGTTCAGCTCTTCTTTGTTTCTTCCTTCCATAGTCGCTACCGACCTTTCCTTTGTATATGTGTTAAACGCGTTTAAACGCCTTTTTTATTGCCCCATACCCAAGTATGAAGCTGCGGCAGCACGTGAACCCGCTTCAAGTCAGGGTTCGGCATAATCCGCTCGATCAGCCATTCGTAACGCTCCACTAGATAGGGAAGCATAAGCCTTGGCTCCGTCTCTTGTAAATTCCCATTACCCGCTTGCAAATAAAACGGAATATGCGGGTAGCGCAAGTGGACGGATGTCGCATATTCCAAATCAGCATCGTTGAACACGACCGTTTTCAGGCAGAAGTTCCGCTCCTGCCCGTTCAATTTGGCGACAATATCGTCAAGCACCGACCAATCTGTAGTCATGCCTGAGCTTGGAGGCTTGGGAGACAACGTAAGTTCATCGATTGCCCAAAACCAATCCTGCCAGCGGCTGCCCTGCGTTTCCAGCGCAACGCTTATACCTTCATCGTGCAGCCGGTCGATTAGCTCGCCAAGCTGAGGCAGCAGTGCGGGGTTGCCTCCCGAAATGGTGACATGCTCAAAGGTATCGCCGCCAATTTGCTTCAATTCCTCTATAATTTCTAACGCCGTTAACAGGCGGATATCTTCTTTGCCGCTGCCGTCCCAAGTAAACGCAGAATCGCACCAGGAGCAGCTGTAATCGCAGCCGGCCGTGCGGACGAACATCGTTTTCCGGCCAATGACCATACCTTCCCCTTGAACGGTTGGCCCGAATATTTCCATGACAGGAATCCGTTTGTTAGCCGACATGGGATCCCGCCTTCCGTTTCGGCCGGTAAATGCAATAGCTCGTCGGCGTTTCACGCAAGTATACCTGGACACATTGCGGACGATTAGCCGTGCCGTCCAAATGCTTTTGAACGATTTCGCAAATCGTGCGCGCCACCACCTCGGTTGTCGGGAATCGGTCGGGGTTCACGTCGTCGAAGCTCTCTGTGTCGTCATTAAGCACCGAATGATCGAACCGGGTATGGATGAGCTGCTTAATGACCGCAAAATTGACGAGAAAGCCTGCTGCATCGAGCTCATCGCCGGCTACCGTAACGTTCGCGTAATACGTATGTCCGTGCAGCAGACGGCATTTGCCCGCCTCCTCCGCAGGTACGAAATGTGCCGCGGCAAAATGTAAGTCTTTATTAAGCTCGTATTGATAAGGGTGATTGGCTGCCGGATAAATCTGCTGCAGCATCATCTTGTCCCCCCCTGCTCACGTTTGACCAAATAATCATCCAGCCCTTTTTTGCGAAGCAGGCATGCAGGACAATGTCCGCAGCCGTCCGCCATTATGCCGTTATAGCAGGTTAATGTCCGTTCCCTGACGAATTGGAAAGCGCCAAGCTTATCGGCCAGTTCCCATGTCTCCGCCTTGTTCAGCCACATTAACGGTGTATCGATAACAAATGGATAATCCATGGATAAATTGAGCGTAACGTTCAGAGACTTTATAAACACGTCCCGGCAGTCCGGATATCCGCTAAAATCCGTTTCGCAGACACCCGTTACGATATGCTTTGCGCCAATTTGCTTCGCAAGCACAGCAGCAAAAGTAAGGAACAACAGGTTGCGTCCGTCCACAAAAGTCGAAGGCAGCTCTCCTTCCTTCTGCTCGATGGCAATGTCATCCCTAGTTAGCGCATTTGGTGCCAATTGGTTCAGCAGCGACATATCGAGTATGTGATGCTTGACGTTTAATTCTTTTGCTATATCAGCCGCGCATTCCAGCTCCAGCTTGTGACGCTGTCCATAGTTAAAGGTCACGGCCTCTACTTCGGCGAACCGCTCCATCGCCCAGAAAAGACATGTCGTGCTATCCTGTCCGCCGCTAAAAACGACTACCGCTTTTTCCTTTTTCATGCTGCATCTCCCTCTCTTGACTCAGAAGACAGAGATTGCCCGAAATCCTTCGTTTGAAACTAAAAAACCAAAGAAACGGCGCGAAGCGGTAGGACCCGCATCGCGCCGAACGCAAAAACGACGATGCCTCCTGACGGGCCATCGTTTCGCATAGTTTTTTATAGAGGGAGTTCGCGAACCTCTCCCGGCCGCCATTCGCGTCTTAATACGCGGCACCGGAATTTCTGCTTTAGTTGTTACCCCCTATCATAGCACAGCCTCTCACGAATGGGAACAGACAGTATTTTCAACAAACTTCTACGAGGCAGATTGAGTTATACCGAAGCTTATTCCAATATTCCGTTCAATTCTTTAAGCGTCTGCAGCACATGCTCGATCAGTTCTGGAATATCATCCATTTGTTCCTCGCTTATTTTCCGGTTAAAGCCTAGCTCAATCGTGTTCGAATAGATGGCTTTCTCTTGTCCGTAAACATAGCTGATCGTTTGTGTCGGCGCAATTTCCGGGTTCCAAATATGCTGGAGGATGTGCTCAATTTGCTTGCACACAACCGCCGCTTCATTTATCTGCATATAAAATCTTAAACGCAGCGTACAGGCCGGCGCTTCGCCCTGCAGCTCCAAAATTTCCGCTGCCAAATCCTTTAATGAAGCATCAAGCGATATTTCAGCGGATACTTCCTTTTGATCTGTAAGTATAAACCGCAGCGCAAACGTGCGCGACATGACGGCCATCTCAAGCCGGTCTATCCGGTTAATGATTTGAATTTTTTTATCCAAATTATCCAAATCATAAAGCTGATTTTCAAACGCGACTTTCAAATTTTCAAACACGGTTGGATCAAACATGCGGGCTCCCTCGTTTGTATATTTTCGTACAGCTTCATTATACCATCCTATTATGTCGGCCCATAATTGTCGGTTTCCTCTCGCGCTTCATGTGATCGTCCAGATTAGCCAATAAGAGACTTCCCTTCGTTCGGTCCATCGGCCTTACCCGGGCAAGTCCCCCTTCTGCATAGTTATTGCTGTTGTTAAAGCCCCTTTAAGTACAAGCTTAGCGGCGACAGACCGAGTTCCTTCACGCCTTCGGCGACTAAGCCGGCAATTTGGATGGCGCCAAGCTCTTGAAAGTGCGTATCGTCCTGGGCGCCCTCGGGAAAATGGATGAACTCGCCGGGATACGCCCACATGAACAGCGCTTTCGACGGTTCGTCACCTAATTGCTCGTATAACGCTTTGCTCTTTGCAGCCAGATCGATAAGCGGCACGTCCAGCTCCGCCGCCAATTGCATCATGCCTAGCAAATAATCGCCGTGCGTGTCGATAATGCGGCCTTGTCCGTCGAACTTGCGGCGGTGCATCGGTGTAATGAGCACGGGTCTCGCTTCCCGCGCCCGTGCTTCCTTCACATAGATCGACAGCATTTCTTTGTAGCTGCCAAATGGTTCAGTAGCCCGTTCCGTGTCCGGCTTCTGATCATTATGGCCGAACTGAATCCACAAATAATCATTCGGCTTTATTTGCTCCAATATGGCCGCTAGCCTGCCTTCATCAATGAAGCTCTTTGAGCTTCTTCCTGACTTAGCATGGTTGTCGACCGCTACATCCGTCTTGAAATATAACGGCAGCATTTGTCCCCAGCCCGCATAAGGAAACGTATCCTGATCGGTAACGGTCGAATCGCCCGCCAGAAAAATCGTTGTCGCTTGCTTGGCTTCGTTGATTTGAAGTGCATTAATTCTAGGTGCTGCTCCGGAAAAAGACAGCCTTAGCTTGCCATCCGTAACTTTAACGGTAAAGCTGTGAATAGCGTATTGACCTGCCGAGGTGACTGCTTTATGAAGCACGACTCGTCCTACTCCGTATTTGAGCATGGTTGAGGTCGGCGCGATTGCGTCCCCTATCGTAGCCGTGACCGTATAGCAGCCGTTTGGCAAGTCAACTGCGAAGACCGCTTCCAGCGGTATGCAGAACGCACCGTGCAGACGGTCGGCCTCGCCGCGGTCACGCGAGTATACCCGCTCATTATTCTCGAAGCCATAGCCCAGCGCTTCGCTGTAAGCCGTGTCCGGCAGCACTTGTATGTACGGCGCATCCGGCATGGCGCCGATACCAAAATCAAATTTTAACGAAACGGTCATTGCTGCACCCTCCTATACGTTTGGTTAACAAAACTCACTCTATTTTACAAAGCTGTCCCTGAACCAAGTTGTGGTTACTGTTAGAATAGCAGATCGGGAGCGGATAGGAAGTCAATAAATCGTTCAGTTTGTTCAAAATTCAGATGAATGTCGGATAGAATACGCCAAAGTTTGCGTTAGTTGCGGAATTCCGTATACTAATAGATAGGAATCATATAGGAGCTACTTACTAATAGAGGTGACACAAGTGGACGAATTAAAACAAGCCTATGAAACTATGGGGCTGCCGGAATTTGCGACCAAAGA
This sequence comes from Paenibacillus prosopidis, assembly GCF_003337375.1. Classification (GTDB taxonomy): domain Bacteria; phylum Bacillota; class Bacilli; order Paenibacillales; family Paenibacillaceae; genus Pristimantibacillus; species Pristimantibacillus prosopidis. Next base: position 177,423 of record NZ_QPJD01000010.1, on the reverse strand, counting down.
GGAAGTAGAAAAACGTTATACGACGTTGATGCGTCAAGCACGCTCCCGATCGCAGCAAAAGCAAGGCACGGAGGGCACAGATGATTCTTTTGCGAAGATTACACAAGCATACCGGTTTATTTTGGAGTATGAGGACCGCAAGCTGACAGACGCCTTTAACGAACAAGAATACGGTAAATACAAGAAGATGGCTGGACAAGCTCAGAAAATGGATCATTTCTGGCGCTATTACAAATTTCATACGATTGGCGCTATCGCTGCAGTTGCATTGATTATTTACGGCATTATTAGCTTTATCGATTATCGCGAAGAGCAGGAACGGCTCGCAAATCTGCCGCCTGTAGACTTAAACGTATCATTTATGGGGAATTACATGCTAAGGGAAGATGCTCCCAAAGAAGAGCCATTAGAAAAAGCGCTTTTGGCAGCGTTTCCCGAATGGAAAAGATTTGTCACAATGGTGACCTTCGTCCCGGCAGATGAACAGAATCAATATGCTTACATGCAGAAAGCAGTGCTCATCCTGGCGACCGAGCATCCAGATGTGTATATTATGGACCGCAATATTTTCAAGTGGGTAGGCGCGCAAGGCATGCTGATAAACTTGGATAACGATGTTTCCGGCGAACTGAAGCCGCTGCTCAAGGATGGTTTAGCGATGAAGCTGAAAACCGACGAGGACACGGAAGAGCATGTTTACGGCATCGATTTAAGCGATACTGCCATCGTCGACGAACTTCCGCTCTACAAAGAGAGCATGATCATCGGCATACGCGCCGACAGTAAAAACCAGGATAAAGCAAAGGCGTTTATTAAGAAATATTTAGCGACTATAAAGCAATAGAAGCGTAATAAGGCCGAGTCACCAGCTGTCGTAACATAGCTGAGTGTCTCGGCCTTTCTGTTTCGAATTACTTGCCCAAATGCTTCAGCACAATGCTCTCAATATGCTGCAAATGCTGCTTCATTTTCCCGGCGGCAAGCTCGGAATCCTGCTTGACGATGGCCTCGAAGATCGCCGAATGCTCCTTGTACAAACGCTCCGCAACAGCTGTGCTAGCGTACAGCTCGACTCGCCTAATATCGTGGATCGCCGTTTCGATATGATTCATTATCGACTCAAACAAGCGCACTATGATGGAATTGTGAGTTGCTTTGGCAAGCGTCAAATGAAAATGGAGATCCAGCCGCTCTCCTTCTGCTTCGTCACCTGCAGAACGCTCCATCTCGTCAATAAGACTGCGCAGTATAATAAGATCCTCTTCCGTTCGTTTAGCTGCGGCAATTGCTGCGTTTGAAACCTCCAGCGACTCGCGGGCCTCTAACAGCTCCAGCACCGTTTCGCGATTAAGTCGGAGCGATTGCAGCTCCGGCAGCTCTACTTCAGCGGGAGCGCTGCTAATGACGCGGCAGCCGCCGCCTTGACGAATTTCGATCATTCCCATCGCTTTGAGCGCGCTTAAAGCCTCGCGGGTAGTCGAGCGTCCCACCCCGAATTGCTCGGACATTTGCTTCGTAGATGGCAGCTTATCCCCTACCTTCAGCTTCCCTTCTACGATAAGACGCTTTACTTGATCGGTAATTTCCTCGTAATGATTGCGTTTCGACAGCTTAACCACGTCTAGCGAGTGCATGGACTACCACCTCCTGGAACAAATGATCAATTATCCAACAAGCAGTGCATAGACGATACCTGGTCCATGGACGCCGATTGTGAGATCATTTTCAATATCGGAAGAACGGCTTGGGCCGGATATAAAATGTATGCCCGCCGGAAGCTGGTCGCGTCCTGCCTGATCGAACGTCTCAAGCACCTCGCCCAGCCGTGTTTTCAGCCGTTCAACCGGAATAATAATGATAAGTACGGTAGGCAGCAAGCTGACCGAACGGCCTTTATTTTCAGCTGACAACACGGTAACCGAGCCCGTGTAAGCGACTGCATGATCTGCGATGACGATACCAAAATCCGCTTCTGCAGCACGGGCCCTCCAGTACTGCTCCGGATCCGTGTTCCATACCGATACCTGCGAATCCGTCAGCGCTTCCTCCAAATCCAGCGCATCCAGCTCAGGCTGATTTTGACGCACGACATACTTCGCGCTCATTTCCTGAGCCTTTTGAACAATATATTCCTTCGCCTCGTCCATCGTTTGAAGCCTTGCTACATGACCGCCTACGGAGAGGAAATTGTCTGTAAACTCTTTAATGCGTTCCTCTTCCGGCCACTCGAAAGCTTTCCAGAAATCAGGAGCCCCGCGGTACGGATGCTGCGGCGGCTGCGTCATTCTCGGATGCCTGAGCTTCGCGGCAATATCGTTCATAAACAACTCCTGCTTTGCGCGCGACTCTGCCTCCAGCTTCTCCAACCACTGCTTATGCGTATCAGCCATGACCGTGTCCCCCTTTGCCTTCCTTCTGTTCCAGCTCGCGCTTTTTCACAAGCTCTTCCATCCGTTGTTGCATGGACGGCTCCATTTGCTTCAGTCCTTGCTTCAATTCCTGATCAAGCGTATCCCAGCGGTCCCGGAACGACTCCTTCGGCAGGCTCGGGGTTACGCGGTACGTATTCCACCCTTTAAGGGGACCCAGCTTCGTCTTGATGACGCCGCTCCGCACAACGAGCTTCTGTCCCAGCTTCCCGAGGCGAAGCATGCCTCCAAGGCGGGAGGAGTTACCCATAACGGTGGCAAAGCCCTGCATGCCGATCGATTCCAGCTTATTGCCGTTGCCGCTCTCCACCTTGCGCCTACGCAAATAAACGAGCATATCATGCAGCGGGATTTTGACCGGACAGGCCTCGTAACAAGCGCCGCACAAACTCGATGCGTTGGCGATATCGTCCCATTCGGCAATGTTTTTGTTAAGCGATGGCGTCAATACGGCTCCAATCGGGCCGCTATACGTGCTCCCATATGCATGACCGCCGATGTGGCGATAAACCGGACAAGCGTTCAAGCATGCACCACAGCGGATACAGTTGAGCAGCTCTTGGAACTCGGGATCACCCAGCTGCAGCGAGCGGCCATTATCGACAATGATGATGTGCATCTCGTCCGGGCCATCCGCATCCTCTGAACGACGGGGGCCGGTAATGCCCGACATATACATGGTCAGCTTTTGGCCTGTTGCCGAACGCGGAAGCAGCGTCGCCATTACCTCGAGATCCTCCCACGAAGGGATTATGCGCTCCATGCCCATCAATGTAATTTGGGTCTTCGGTACTGTGCTGACCATACGGGCGTTTCCTTCATTTTCAAAAAGCACCATCGATCCGGTCTCGGCAATCGCAAAGTTACAGCCGGTCATGCCGATGTCAGCCTCCAGAAACTTTTCCCGCAGCTTTTTGCGGACGAAGCCTGCAAGCGCTGTCGTATCAGGCGGCAAAGTATACCCGGCTTCTTTGGAAAGCAGTTCAGCAATTTGGTAACGGTTTTTGTGTATCGCGGGAATAACGATATGTGACGGCATTTCGCCAGCCAGCTGAATAATGTATTCACCCAAATCAGTTTCTACAGCTTCAACGCCGATCGATTCGAGCGCATGATTGAGATGCAGCTCCTCTGTTACCATCGATTTTGATTTGACGACCGATTTCGCGTTCGCGTGCTCGGCGATATCGAGCGTCAGTTTTACCGCTTCTTCACCCGTATTGGCAAAATGCACATGCACACCGTTCGCGCGGGCATTGTTCACGAACAAATTTAAATAGTAGTCGAGATGAGCGATCGTATGGAGGCGAATTTGCTTGCCGCGTTCCCGCCATTCGTCCCAATTTCCGTGCTCCTCGGATGCTTTTTTCTTCCCGTTGCGAAGCCGCTCGGTCGTGAATCTCACCGCTTTGCGCAGAAACTCGTCATTAAGCGCAAGCTCTGCTCTGGCTTTGACCGTTGCCTCCGTCTTTGATCCGGCGCCCATCGTTATTTCACCCCTTCATAAAGCAGCTCTGCTAAGTGCATAACGCGAACCGGCTCATTGCGGTACCTCAGGTTCCCTGCAATATTGAGCAGACAAGCCATATCAAGCCCAACCAGCACTTCCGCTTCGGTTTCCAGCACGTGATCCACTTTCTCCGTAACCATTGCACCGGATATATCGGCCATTTTGACTGCGAATGTTCCGCCGAATCCGCAGCAATCCTCCGCGAACGGCAGCGGCACAAGCTCGAGTCCCTTCACGTTTTGGATCAGCGCCAGCGGCTCGTCTTTTACACCGAGAATTCGGCTGCCGTGACAGGACGGGTGATACGTAACCTTATGCGGAAATGCTGCACCAACGTCAGTCACGCCAAGCACCTGCACGAGAAACTGAGTAAACTCATACGATTTGCTTTGCAATCTGTTCGCGCGCTCCAGCATGACCGGATCATCTTCAAACAGCTTAGGATAATGATGAATCATGCCCGTACATGAACCGGATGGCGAAATGACGAAGTCGCTGTCTTCAAAAGCATCCAAAATCGTTTTCGCGGATTCCCTGGCTTCCTTCCAATAGCCGCTATTGAATGCAGGCTGGCCGCAGCATGTCTGCACAGTCGGAAACTGCAGCGAGACGCCGTACTTCGCCAGCAGACGCACCATCGCTTCACCGACACGCGGGTACAACGCATCGCTAAGACAAGTAATAAATAAAGAAACCTTCATCTCCGCGCCCCTTTCAAGGTTCATAAGTCTATTTTATCAGGTTGTCAGACAAGTTGAGTTAAAAAAAATGACCTGCACGAGAGTGACGCCGTGCCTCTGCCCGAAGCGCGGCGCCACCCCAAACCCGCTATACTGTCGTGACGGCAATTTGCTTCTCTTTAAGCTGCAATAGCAGCTCGGACGAGACGCGACCGTCGGTAATAATCGTATGGATATCGCTTAAGTCGGCGACATGCGTAAACGCTTGGACGCCAAATTTGCTGGAATCGGCGAGCAGGATGACCTGATCGGCCATACCGACCATCTTGTGCTTAATTCGTGCCTGCAGCTCATTCGACTCGCTTACGCCGCGTTCCAGGTGAACGCCTTTGCACGAGAAAAACGCTTTATCTACATGATACGCATCCAGAGAACGCTCTGCCAGCGGACCGACATAGGACAGAGAACGTGAAGCCAGTATCCCGCCCGTCGAGATGACCTCGATCTTTTCCTTACTGCTTAGCTCCATCGCAACCTTAATGGAATTAGTGAGTACCGTTAGCGGAATGTCCGGCATACTCGCCGCCATGTACCACGCAGTCGTACTCGCGTCGAGCAGGATGCGATCCTTCGGTTGAATCAGCTTAACCGCTTCCTCAGCGATACGCTTCTTCTCATCCGCACGCGTGACCTCCCGCTCAAAATAAGGAATTTCCGGCTGCTGATCCTTCACGCTTACCGCACCGCCATGGGAGCGGCGTAATCGTCCGGCTTGTTCCAAGCGGTCAAGGTCGCGCCGAATCGTTTCCTCGGTTACCTGACACAGCTCGCTCAGCTCCGTTACCCTAATACTGCCTCTCTCATTTACCAGCTGTACAATTTTGTCGTATCGTTCCGCAACCAGCATAGCGTACCTCTTTCTTACCGTATTTGATCTTGAAGCATATGCTTAAGCGATTCCTGTCTTATCTATAAAGGAACGGTATGCGTGATCCCATTCTTCATACTGCTCCGGCTCATACGCGTCAACCGGGAACGATTCGCGAATAACCTTGCGCGCTTCCCAGATGTCTGCAAGCTCTCCGCTTGCAATCCACTGTACGACCATGTTGCCGATCGCGCTTCCTTCAACAGGACCCGCCCAAACCGGTTTGCCAATAGCGTTAGCAGTCCACTTGCAAAGCAGCGTATTCTGAATGCCGCCCCCGACCATATGCAGTCCATTAAATGTTTGGCCCGACAGCTGCTCCGTAAGCTCGAGCACGTAACGGTATTTAAGTGCCAGACTCTCCAGTATGCAGCGAACGATCGCACCCGCATCTTCTGGCGCCGTCTGCCCCGTACGCACGCTATACTCGCTAATTCTAGCCGGCATATCGCCCGGATGAAGAAATAATGGATCGTCAGGATCAATGAACGCAGCGAATGGCTTCGCCTCATCGGCCAGCTTAACTAATTCGGGGAATGTGTACGAAATTCCTCCCCGCTCCCATGAACGTCTGCATTCCTGCAAAATCCAAAGACCCATGATGTTCTTAAGCAAACGATACGTCCCGTAAGCGCCGCCTTCGTTCGTAAAATTCAGCTGCTGAGCCAGTTCATTGATAACCGGCTCTTCAATCTCAGTCCCCATTAGCGACCAGGTACCGCAGCTGAGATAAGCGAATGAACGCTCCAGTGCCGGTACGGCCGCAACCGCCGAGCCGGTATCATGCTCTGCTACCGCATAAACCGGTACAGATTCTATATTCAGCTCTTCGCAAACAGCGGACCGCAGCTGTCCTACCCGCTCGCCCGGCCCAGCCACTTGGCCAAATAAATCCGGAGAGATGCCTATCGCCCGAATAAGCTCTTCATCCCAGCCGCCTTTAAGCGGATTATATAATTGTGTCGTCGTCGCATTGGAGAACTCATTAAACATTTCTCCAGTCAGGAAATATCGGAGCAAATCCGGAATCATAAGGAAATGCTTCGCATCCCGCAATAGCGGTGAGTCCGCCTGCTTCAAAGCCGCAAGCTGATTGATTGTATTAAACGGCAGAAACTGAATGCCCGTCCGTCCGAATATGTGTGAAGCCGATAGCTTCTCAATGACCTGCTCCATTACCCCATCCGTATGATGGTCGCGGTAATGATACGGATTCCCGAGCAATTCACCGTTGCTTCCGATAAAACCGAAATCAACCGCCCACGAATCGATAGCGATGCTGTCCAGCTTAATTCCCCTGTGCTTTGCTTTGAGCAGCCCCTGCTTGAGCTCGTGAAGCAATCGCAAAATATCCCAATGCAGTCGGTCACCGACCTGCACCGGATCATTCGAAAACCGGTGCAGCTCTTCAACCTCGATCTTACCTTCATTCAATCGGCCGAGCATCGCTCTTCCGCTGCTCGCCCCCAGATCGTAAGCGAGAATGGTCACCAGCTGGCACCGCCCTTGCCTCTCACCAGTATGTCTTTGCCGTAGCTGCTGTTCAAGTATGCTTTCATTGGATCAAGCGGCAAGCCTTGCTCTTCACGGATTGCGTGAAGCAATGGTGTCACATCGAACTCGAATGCACGGCGAACGGCGTCCTCGGCACCGAGAACATCATGGCGTTCAGCAGCCTCGCTCACTTCTGCATGGTTAATAAGCAGCGCCTTCGCATATTGCGTTTGCACGTTAAGTACGGAACGCAGCATAGCCGGAATTTTTTGTTCAATATTATGGGATTGGTCAATCATATAAGCGATATTGTCTACCGCATTACGAATTCCCGCATCGGAATCATTCGCAGCGCTCAATATTTGATAGAAAATCAAAAAGAGTTCATACGGATTAACCGAACCGACAATAAGATCGTCATCCGCATATTTGCGGCTGTTGAAATGGAATCCGCCGAGACGCTTCTCGTCGATCAAATAAGCTACGATGTGCTCGATATTCGTGCCCTGCAGGTGATGGCCGGTATCAACAAGCACTTCCGCCTGAGGTCCAAGCTTTTGCGCCATGTTGTAAGCCATGCCCCAGTCCGCGAGATCCGTATGATAGAAAGCAGGCTCGAAGCATTTGTATTCAATGAGCATCCGCATTTCAGGCGTCATTGCATTGTACATCTCGGACAAGGCTTCGTGCATCCAAGCTTTGCGCTTGCGGATATCCCCTTGGCCCGGATAGTTCGTACCGTCCGCAAACCATAAGCTAAGATCACGGGAACCCGTTTCCTTCGCAATGTCCACGCATTCCAACAGATGATCCGTCGCTTTGTGGCGAATGGCGCTATCTGTGTTCGTTACGCTGCCGAGCATGTAATCCTCATCCTGGAACAGGTTGGGATTAACCGCTCCAATCGAAAGCCCAAGACCTTCGGCGTGGTTTCTTAGCTTGCTGTAATCATCGACTTTATCCCAAGGAATGTGAATGGCTACCGAAGGAGCAAGTCCTGTAAGGTTATGAACCTGCGCTGCATCCTCGAATTTCTCGAACGGATTGCGGGGAACGCCTTCCTTTTGAAACACTTTAAACCGGGTACCGGAATCGCCGTAGCCCCATGATGGGGTTTCGATTTTGAGCGCTTTCAATTTCGCTTTTACTTCATCTATATTAATGCCTCGTGCTTGCTGCTGTTCCTCAAACAACGCATATGCGCGGTCGGACATGACGAACACCCTTTCACATGAAAAATTTTGATTGGATAAGCTATCGTTGACCCTAGTTTGTTCTCCGCTAGCGCTTTCGTCTAGGCGGCTTTATTGTACAATGATCGGAATATCGCTTTGCAACCCGATGGGGTAAGGAACGCCGATCGTAATCGGCGCCCCTTCCTTCATCAATGTGCTCGTTTTTACGGATAGCTTCTAACGGGTGAAGGCTGCCGGTACGCCGCCGTCGATTGTCAGCATACAGCCTGTCGTTTTATCCGCTTTGGACGAGGCGAAGAACGCAATTCCTTCTGCAATATCACGCGGATAAATGTTAACAAGCAGCGTCGTACGCTTGCGGTAGTATTCTTCCAGCTGATCCGGCTCGATACCGTATGCCGCGGCGCGCTCATTACGCCAGCTGCCGTTCCAAATAGCCGATCCTTGCAGGATAGCATCAGGCAAAATCGTGTTGACACGAATGCCGAACTCGCCGCCTTCAGCCGCGATGCAGCGTGCCAAATGTGCTTCCAAAGCTTTAGCAGCACTATATGCCGAAGCATTTTTACCGGCATATACGGAGTTTTTCGAGCCGATGAATACCATGTTGCCGCCGATGCTTTGTTGCTTCATTAATTTGAATGCCTCACGGGCTACCAGGAAATAACCTGTGCCAAGCACGTTCATATTCAAGTTCCATTCCTTGAGCGAAGTTTCATCGAACGGACTCGAAGTAGCCAGACCCGCATTGTTAACGATTATGTCAACGCCGCCATAAGCCAGTGCCGTCTCCGCATAAGCAGCTACAACCTGCTCCTCGCTCGTTACATCCATTTTAACAGCTGTAGCACGGTTATCGCCGTATTTCTCATTAATTTCAGCGGCTACCTTCTGAGCGCCTTCCAGGTTAAGGTCTGCAAGCACAACATGCGCGCCTTCCGATACGAGGCGACGAGCCGTTTCACTGCCGATACCGCCTGCACCGCCTGTTATAAAGGCAACCTTACGCGAAAATTCGGCTTCTGCAGGAGCCAGCGACAATTTGTAAAGCTCAAGCGGCCAATATTCCACGTTATACGACTCGTTCTCGCTTAACGATACGAAATCGCCTAGTGCGGTTGCGCCGCGCATAACCGCGATTGCACGGTGGTAAAGGGCTCCGCTCACTTGAGCCATTGCCCAGCTTTTGCCTGAATTGATCATCCCGATGCCTGGAATAAGGATTACGCGCGGCGCTGCTTCGAACATTACGTCGCCTTCGTTTTTGTTGCGTTCAAAATATGCTTTATATTGTTCCTTGTAAGCAGCGATTCCTGCTGTCAATTTCTCTTTCAGGCCTTCAATATCATCTGCGCTCGGAGTCCAATCAATAAATAATGGAACAACCTTAGTGTGTACAAGATGATCCGGACAAGCTGCTCCCACTTGGGATAATTGCGGCGAATTTTGTCCGCTTACGAATGCAAGCACGTCTGCCTCGTCATCGAATGTCAAAATCATTTTCTTCGCATCGCTTACAGCACCGCGAATGGTTGGCATTACCCGTGCTGCAACGCTTCTGCGAACATCAGCCGCAAGTGCCTCATGCTTAACGCCGCCGAACAACGATGCTTCGTCGAAGCGGGCTTCAATAAACGCTTCCGCTTCGGAAATAATTTTTATCGTCTGCGCGTAGCATTCCTCCGATGTCTCGCCCCAAGTGACAAGGCCGTGCTTCTCCATAAGCACAAGCTCTGCATTCGGGTTGGCGAGTACGCCTTCCGCGATCATTTTGGACAAGTTAAAGCCGGGACGCACATAAGGAACCCACACGAAACGATCGCCGAAAATTTCTTTCGCAAGCGCTTTGCCGTTATCCGCGCAGCACAAGCTAATAATAGAATCCGGATGTGTATGATCCACGTGTTTAAATGGAAGGAAAGCATGCAGCAAGGTCTCGATGGATGCACGCGGGTGCTTCGAATCGATCATACAGTTGACCAGATAAGCAACCATTTCCTCATCGGGCATTTCAGAACGTTCGAACAAAGGGCGGATATCATCCATGCGCAAGCCTGTAAAATTGCCTGCTTTCATCGTCGCCAGATCGGAACCGCTGCCCTTTACATACATGACTTCAACGTCGCGGCCGCGGAAATCCTTCACAACCGTTTTGCTTGATGTGTTGCCGCCGCCGTAATTGCAAACGCGGCGGTCTGCGCCAATAATGTTGGAGCGGTATACGAGTTCGTTCAAACCGCCTTCAAGCTGCGATGCTTTTGCGTTGTCCCATAAACTTTGTACCATGGATAATACCTCCGAATGATGTTTTGTTTTTTGTTTGAATTGATCATATCATATTTGTTTGTTTTTGAATATAAATATTTCAAACATAAACGGAAATGTCATTATTACGAAAAGCAGGTATAATCAAAACAATAACGACACCGGAGGCTATATTGGATAAATGCAATAACTTACGTTTCCTATCCACTTTTCTCGATCTATATTGGACATTTCCAATCAAAATCCGCAATTCCTCTAACTCCAAGAACACCTGAACAACCTATAAGCTGTAAAATGATTGGATGAAATCCAATATAGCCGCATATCCGATTAAAATGCTGCCTCTACGCTATACACAATCCAATATAGGTCACTCATTAAGTCAAACCGGTCAATCCAAGCGGACTTTCGCCTTTACTTCGAATGACCGTTTTCCGCCGAAAAACAAAAAAAACCGCTAGATCTTCAAACGATCAAGCGGCTTTTTCCAATCATACTCTATTTACTTACAGCGCAGCGTCACTTCGATATCTTGATTATAGTTACCGAAGCCTTTGCCGAACAATGTCACGCCGCCGCAGTTTTTCGCTGTGGCGCTGCAGGAAATACGGAACAAAATCTCCTTATCATACGAAAGCATAAGCTGATCGATCGTCACGTTGGACACTTGGATCCCATCAATGAAGGAGCCTTGCCGGTTAACACGAATCGTCTTGATTAACCCGTGCTGAATGTTTTTATGCCACCATTCAGGCGTATATAATCCGCGCGTGCTGCCGAAATCACCGGGGTAAGTCCATGTTCCGATTTCCTCGCCGTTTAAGGTAAAAGTAATATCAGAGGGTAAATGATTGACCGCACATGGTGTTTCGGAGCAAATCTCCATTGAAATTTCCAGCGACTCCGGGCTTTCGTTGCTTACCATGTAATTAGGAATCCGATATTCAACGAAACCGGAGCCAAACCATAGCACCTTTGCCATAACATGATCAGGATCAGCAAAATAACGGGGATCATCGCACATCCCGATCATTTGCGATTCGGACGCGAGTCCGCATGTCGGTTTGATCTGATAGGACGAATAGTGACCCACCGGCAGCGATACGAAATATCGGTTCGACTCGTCTGCAGCAGGTGTTCCTTTAAATAAAAGCATAGCTTGTGTAAGCTGCAGGTGGCATATTTTTTGCATCCCCCGCTTGCCGGCTATACTTTCGCACCGTACAATTCCCGCGTCCTCCAGCATATGTATATGCCTCGTTACAATAGGAGACTTTATGTCTAGCGCTTCGGACATGCTCTTGATATTCATCGGCTGGATGCTCAGCAATTCAATCATCTTTACCCGGGTATGTGATGAGAAGCATTCAAGAAATTTCATATTTCGACTGTTTACTTCAATTTCCATTATTGCTTCCCCTTTATATATCCAACTAATTACCTACTCATTATATAACTAAAAAGTTAACGTTTCAATCTATAATTGCTTTAACTTGACATACAACCTCGTTTTCAATAAAATTAACGGCGTATACAACACTTTTAGTTATCTTTTAAGTTATCTAAATAAGACGCAGGAGGTAAATGATGAACGCATTTCAATTTCAAAATCCAACCCGCATCGTATTCGGCGAAGGCTCTGCTGACCAAGTGGGCCAACTTGCCTCACAGTATGGCAAAACGATCCTGCTAGTTTACGGCTCAGGCAGCATTAAAAAAACAGGTTTGTACGACAAAACCATTAACTACTTACAAGAAGCCGGTATTACTGTCCACGAGCTTCCGAATATTGAACCGAACCCCCGTCTCTCGACGGTGAACAAAGGAATTGATATTTGCCGGACGAATGACGTAGATTTCATTCTCGCAGTAGGCGGCGGCAGCGTTATTGATGCATCCAAAGCCATTGCTGCCGGCGTCCCCTATGAAGGCGATGTCTGGGATTTCTTTACGAACAAGGCCGTTATCGAAAAGGCTCTTCCACTTGGCACAGTTCTTACTTTAGCGGCAACCGGCTCGGAAATGAACGGCAACTCCGTCGTCACGAACTGGGAAGAAAACCTGAAACGCGCCTTCGGCAGCCCATATACATATCCGCAGTTTTCTATTCTTGATCCGACATTGACTTACACCGTGCCGCGCAATCATACGGTTAACGGAGCCGTTGATATTATGTCGCACGTATTTGAGCAATATTTCAGCTTAACAGAGAACACGCCGCTGCAGGAACGCTTCTGTGAGTCGATTTTGCAAACAGTCATTGAAAATGTAGAGATTGCGCTTGAAAAACCCGATGATGCAGCAGCACGCGCTAACCTGATGTGGTGCGGAACGATGGCGCTTAACGGCGGTCTCATCAGCGTCGGCATGACGAATGATTGGGCTTCGCACGGCATTGAGCATGAAGTTAGCGCGATCTATGATATTCCGCACGGCGCAGGACTAGCGGTTATTTTCCCTAACTGGATGAAATACGTTTACGAGGAGCGTCTCGACCGTTTCGTCCAGTACGCCGTACGCGTCTGGAATATTAATCCCGAAGGAAAATCCGATAAAGAAATCGCCCTCGCCGGCATTCAAGCGACAAGAGATTTCTTCTCCCGCATAGGTGCGGAAGCAAAACTGGCCGACTTTGAAATCGGCAGCGAGAAGCTCGACCGCATGGCAGAGGAAGCCGTTCGTTACGGCGCAATCGGTTCGTTCAAGCGACTAGAGAAACAAGACGTACGGGCTATTCTCGAAATGTCTCTTTAAATCGGAGGGAACAAAATAATGACTAGAGCGTTAACAGATTCTACTGTATTAAGCAATGGCGTAAAGATGCCATGGCTCGGTCTAGGCGTATGGAAAGTGAAGGATGACGGCGAAGCTGAGAGAACGGTTGCCGCTGCTATCGAAGCAGGCTACAGAAGTATTGATACCGCGGCAGCGTATAATAATGAAGAAGGCGTTGGAGCCGGCATACGCAGCTGCGGTATTGCACGCGATGAAATTTTCGTTACGACGAAAATATGGAATGCGCATCAAGGCTATGAATCAGCTTTGACCGCATTCGAGGACAGCAGACGGAAGCTTGGCGTTGAAGTTGTTGACTTATTGCTTATTCACTGGCCTGTTAAAGGTAAGTATACAGAAACCTGGCGTGCGCTCGAGAAGCTTTACCGCGACGGTTACGTTCGGGCAATCGGCGTTAGCAATTTTCAAATTCATCATTTGAAGGACCTCTATGAATCCGGTGAGATTGTACCCATGGTCAATCAGGTGGAATACCATCCCCTTCTGTCGCAGCAAGAGCTTCATACATTCGCGAAGAGCAACAATATCCAGCTTGAGGCATGGAGTCCGCTCATGCAAGGAAACTTAGATCATCGCGTACTTGCCCAAATCGGAGAAAAATATGGTAAATCACCTGCTCAGGTTGTCCTGCGCTGGGATCTTCAGAACGGGGTTGTCACGATTCCAAAATCAACCAATCCGGCACGCTTGAAGGAAAACGCCGATATCTTCGACTTTACATTAACACAGGAAGAAATAGCGGAGATTAACGCGCTTAACCGAAACCATCGTCTTGGTCCGGATCCGGATAATTTTAATTTTTGATATGAAAAAACCTCTATCGAAGCCTCTCAATGATGAGCGACCGCGTTTAGAGGTAGGTTTTATAGCCAAATAGAATTTGTTCTTCCGACAACTCGGAAACTTATAAATTCTATTGTGTTAAAAAAAGGCAGTCCCACGATAGATGAATCTATCAAAGGACTGCCCTTTTTTATTTCGATTCGTTAAAAGCCCGCAGCAGCGTATAACGGTTAGGCCGAACATGATGCGCCTCCTGTAAGCTGCGCTCAAGCAGATCATCACTAACCCCTAGCTCCTCCGTAGCGTCAGGTCCACCGACCTGACGGAGCCAATTGCGAATCGTTTGCTCGTCCGGGAGAGCATCGATTTCACGGCGGGCCTTCTCTGGATTAGCAGCGAACGCAAGTCCTTTCTCCTCTGCTGCAAGCCGATGATAGAGCTTGGAAATTTCTGCGCATGCTACGCCGACCTTAGCGCCGTGCAGAAGCTGCCTTTTGCCGAGACGAATATACTCCATCTCCCAATAGTGGGAAAGATGATGCTCCGCGCCTGATGCCGAATGCGATTGTCCAAAGAGCAGCATCGCTAGACCGGACTCAATTAGCGCTTCAATTAAAATACGAACGCCTTCCTGTTCGCGGCTGGCGATCTGCTCCACATGCTCTATGCATTTATGCAGTGAAATTCTCGTAATTTCAGCAACTGCTTCCGAATATGGCTCGGCGCCCTCCGCTGCTCCAAAGCTCCAATCCAGCAACGAAGTATATTTGCCGAGCATATCGCCGAAACCAGCAGCTATCATCGGGGCAGGAGCATTCGCTAGCAGCTCCAAATCTGCAAATATCGCATCGGGACCAATCGCAGTGATCGTCTTCTTCTCGCCGCGAATGATGATAGGAGCGCCTTTGGAATTGAAGCCGTCAACGGAAGGAGCAGTCGGTACCGAGACGAACGGAATACCCGCTGTATAAGCAGCGTATCTGCTAATGTCATGAATCGTACCTGACCCTGCTGCGATAACAACCTCAGCGCCTGTTTGCTGAATATCCAGCAGCAGTTGAACGATCGATGCTTCGTCGGCAATAACATCGCCGTGCCGGTCAGGCTTAATGAGCGTTACATGAGCGGATATGCTAAGCGATTCTATCGCTTCCTTCAGCGCCTTGCCCGCTATCTCATATGTAATGGCGTCCGCAGCGACGATGACACGTTTGTAGTTCTTTTCTTTCAAGTAAGGTGCAACTTGCTGAATCGCCCCCGCCTCTATAATAAGCGGATTAATTTCAATTGATTTCAGCGTCTGCTCATCGAATCCCACAGCCAGCTCTTTTACTTTATTTACAATATATGTCATCATCACGCCTCTTTTCGTTTACGTATATGCTTCATTTTGCTCTCGTCGGCCTCTGCTTGTCAACATTCATCATACACTTTTAGCTATCGTCTCTATGGTTAGGATTCAAGCTTCAGGACTGTTCTGTTCTACTTAGGCAGCTCTAAAGCAAGCGAGATGAGTTTGCTACAATGGATTTCGTACAGGATAGGGAGGGACATTGGACGATTGTGATGGCTATCTTGGATTTCATACAGTCAAACTTACAAAAATCAGGGAATTGAGATAATTTGGAGTTTTAATCGCGCTTTTACATTGGATATTTCCAATATAAGGCCTTGATTGAGGGTTAGACGCCGAAAGTTATTGTATTAATCCAATATACGAATGGCCGCCGTTTCACCTTTATACGAAGAAAGGAGTGATCCGCGTCAATGCGTCTCACCCCCACTTATTAATATACTGCGATATATGATTTTCCTTATCTGTCTAGCATCGGCTCGGGCGGAAACTTATTGCGCCAACGCATCCTTCATAAAATCGGCGATCAGCACTTTGCGGCCGGTCTTCGCACTCTCGAGGGCGGCGAGCACCATGGCCATGCTGTAAATATTGTCGCTGCAATCCGTCTCCGGCTTTCGGCCTTCCTCAAGCGCTGCAAACATGTCGTCGAGACAGCCATGGTGGAACGTATTTGCCATCTCCGGCAATAAGCTGTTCACGCGCTCATAATCACGAATGAATTTGCCGGTTTGATCGCCAGCAGCAACGACTTCCGCGTACGGCTCCCCATGACCGTCCCATATTGCAGTACCGCGCTCACCCGTAACTCGCCACGATGCTTCCCACGAGGTCGGCATGCCTTCCGAGCACCACGAGCCGCGGTAATTGAATACGGAGCCGTCAGACATTTCATAAATACAGACAGCCATAGCATTTCCTGCATACCATGAGCCGGGCGGATTAAACTCCTGACAATAGACGGACACCGGATCCGCACCGATGATGAACCGGGCCTGATCAAACGTATGAATCGCCATATCGAGCAGCAGCGGGCTGTCCATCGCATCGCGGAAGCCGCCAAAATGCGCGCCGATGAAAAAGTCAGCGCCGACAAAGCCCGGTTTGCCGATTGTTCCTTCATCGATTAGATTGCGATACGCCCTGATGCGCGGATCAAAGCGGCGGTTTTGCATAACCGCATGCGTTCTACCGCTGCTCTGTGAAATACGAACGATATCGCTGCAATCGCTCATAGACTCCGCAAGCGGCTTTTCGCCAAATACGTGGCATCCCAGCTGCAAGGCTGTCGTGCTGACTGCATAATGGCTTGCCGGAATGGTTACGTCAAACAACATATTCGCTCCAGTAGCCTCAATCGCCTGCTTTACATCCGTAAATGTTGGGCAATCCAGCTCCTTCCGCTCAGCCATTGCCTGCGCGAACTCCTTTTTAATATCGACAAGCCCGACGATTTCGGTATCGTCTCTCCGCTTCGCATAATCGACCCACGTATTCGCCATGCCGCCGCAGCCTGCGACGACCACTCGATGTTTTATTGTCATAATGATCAGACCTCGCTTTCGCTTATCGCCTTATATTGGATTCGGAACAAAATCGCCGCCGCGGCAGCGCTTCAAATAATTCAAAGCATGCACCTGACCGGTCATCTCCAGCTCACCCTTGTAAACCGGATCGTGCCAGCCTTCGATATCGATCGTTCCTTTATAGCCGTTCTGTCTCAAAATCGATATAATATCCGTCCAGTTGCTATCGCCGAAGCCCGGCGTCCGATGCCAAACAAACTGCTGCTTACTGTGAACGCCATGCTCTTTTACAATATCCCAGGCAATCGTTGCGTCCTTGCCGTGAACGTGGAATACCTTGTCAGCCCATTTGCGCAGCTGCGGAATCGGATCGATCAAGCTGACCATTTGGTGGCATGGCTCCCACTCCAGTCCGATATTATCTTCCGGCACGGCATTAAACATAAGCTCCCAGGCTGTCGGATTATGCGCAATATTCCAATCGCCGGTTGCCCAGGTGCCTCCCATGTCACAATTTTCAAAAGCGATCCGTACGCCTTTATCCGCCGCTCTCCGCGTCAGCTCGCCGAACACTTCCTTAAATTTCGGAATCGATTCGTCGATCGATTGGCCCGTAAGGCGGCCCGTGAAGCCGGAAACAATATCTGCTCCGAATAAATGGGCATTATCGATAAGACGCTCCCAGCTTGCAAGGGTATCGGCGTTACCGCCATCACCTGTCAGCGGGTTACCGAAAACGCTTACAGCAGGAACAACAAAATCATGCTCATCCGCAAGCGCTCTTATCCGTTTCGCCATTTCCACAAGATCCGTGCTTCCAGTCGTTTGCCAAAACGTTAGATTAAACGATTCAAATCCATGCTTCACAATTTGCGGAATAACGTGATCCGCGTTGCCTCCGCCTACAAGCGTTCCAATTCGCAGTTTATTTTCCATCCTTGTATATCACTCCAATATTGGCTTATAGTATTTGTAACAACTCCATTATAGCTAGGAGTTTCGTATATTACTCTATACAATCTTGTGCAATACTAGTCTAATCTTGTGGTGGTGGAAATAGATATGACCTATCCGAGGGAGCTTTGGGAAAATACCCGTCTCGAGCACAAAACATACCCGATTCAGCTATTCCAAAATCGTTGCCATTCGGTCAAGCCAAATGATTGCATCCTATATTTGCATTGGCATGAGCATTTCGAGATTATCGTGATGAGAGAAGGCAGCGCGCTGTTCCATATCGACAGCCGTCCGTATATCGTCAATGAAGGAGACGTCATTATTATACCGGGGGGCGGCCTGCATGTCGGATACGCGCTTCACTACGGGAATGTTCATTATGATTGCGTTGTTTTGAACGCGTCCCTGTTCAATGACTGGGTGCATGATCCTGTTCATGCCCAGTTTGTTGCTCCGTACTTGGAGGGACGGCTTCGCTTCCCCGTCAAGCCGTCCGAGCAGGATGAGGCATGCCTCCGCTATTATTCAATGCTCGATGAAGCTATTGCCGAACTGGCCGCGAAGCCTCCTGCGTATCAGCTCGTCGTGAAGTCAAAGCTGCATGCATTGTTTACGCTGCTCTCCCGTACCTTCATGGAGCAGCAGCTCGCCGGTAAGCCGGCAGAGCCGTATTTCGTCAACCGCGATCGCTTTAAGGTGCTTATTCAACGAATCGAATCGAATTTTTGCGAAAAAATAACCATTGAACAAGCGGCTAAGCAGGTCAGCCTAAACCCTTACCACTTCTGCAAGCTGTTCAAAAAGCTGACAGGCCGTACCTTTGTCGAATACGTCAACGTCTGCCGCATGAACGAGGCGGAGCGGCTGCTTCGCGAAAGCAACGACACCATCACTGAAATCGCAGCCATGGTAGGCTGCGATAATCCGAACTATTTTACGAAGCTGTATAAGCAATATAAGGGGATAACTCCCTCGCAAGCGCGAAAATAGGGCCGCTCTGTTGGAGCGGCCTTTGCTTTAGTTCGATAGAGGGGCTATAATCTCCGGCTAATCGACTTCCGATTATATTGCCGTTTGCATGAAGAAAACGTTCGGCTGCACCCCACTCGACTAGTTAACGAGGCATCGTATCGAGCCAAGCGAAGCGGCTGCTTATCCATACCAATGACCCTATCGGCAAAATCGCTGAGGATACGGGGTTTGGATCCTTCCTAAAGAATCAAACTTGATTCCGCAACCCTTCG
This sequence comes from Paenibacillus prosopidis, assembly GCF_003337375.1. Lineage (GTDB taxonomy): Bacteria > Bacillota > Bacilli > Paenibacillales > Paenibacillaceae > Pristimantibacillus > Pristimantibacillus prosopidis. The sequence continues at coordinate 158,261 of NZ_QPJD01000010.1, read as the reverse complement.
CACCGGTAAGGATGAACAGGAGGTTTTTCGGTTCGGATACTTATATAACTATTGAATCTCCCAGAAATTCCTTTATACTTAGTAGAAATTTACATTCTTTTGGAGGTGTGTGTTGTGCCAGTTTTTCATACGGAAAGGTTAACTCTTCGACTATTGGAAGTAGGCGATTCTGAAGCGTTGGAATTGTTAATCAATGACCATGACATTGCACGAACGACACTAAACATTCCTTATCCTTATCCAAAGGGATCTGCAGAAGCCTTTATTCATCGGCGGACAGAGGCTGCTCAAAACGGGGACGGCTTCTCCTTTGCCATCATACATAAAGAAAGCAATGAATTTATGGGATCCATCGGCATGCAGCTTGATAAAAAAAATAACCGGGCCGAGTTAGGTTATTGGCTGGGAAAACGCTTCTGGAACCAAGGCTACGTTACTGAAGGGGTCAAGCGAATTGCTCAATATGGCTTTGAAGAGCTTAAGCTCAATAAAATCCATGCAGCAGCCATGACAAAGAATCCCGCTTCATCCAACGTTATGAAAAAAATCGGGATGCAATATGAAGGCACCTTCCGTCAGCATTTTCTGAAATGGGATGTGTACGAGGATATCTCCTATTACGGAATTTTACGCGAGGATTATCTAACCGACTCCTAAGAGTGCTGCTGTATATCATCATGGAAACAGGTCATTTAAATTGATTTTGCCACTTAAATGACCTGATCCTCTTATACCTTCTTCCGCTGCCGCGTATAAATATCCACATACACCGCAAGAATCAAGATGCCGCCTTTGACGATATACTGCCAGAAAGATTCCAGGTTCATCAAGCTCATGCCGTTGTCGAGACTGGCCATGACGAGCGCGCCGATAATGGCGCCGACGATGGTGCCGGTCCCGCCCATCAGGCTCGTGCCCCCAATGACGCATGCCGCGATCGCATCGAGCTCGTAGTTTTGACCGGAGCTCATCGTCGCCGCGTTTAAGCGTGCAGTCAGCACGAGCGCCGCAATTGCAGCAAGCGTATTGCACAGTACGAAAACAAGCAGGATTCGCCGCTTAATGTTAATACCGGATAAGCGCGCAGCCTCGGCATTGCCGCCTATTGCATACACCTGACGACCGAATGTCGTATTCCGCGATATGAACGTGAAAATCAACGCCAACACAATAACCATGACGAACGGGACAGGAATGCCCTTATAGCTATTCATTAGATAGACAAAGCCGATGACTAGCGCTCCTATTACCCCAAGGCGGAGTACGCTTACCGCAAACGGCTCCACATCGAAGCCGAACTTCGCTCTTGCCGCACGCTTTCGCATCACAAGATATCCGGCAACCGCCAAAGCGGCGATCCCAAATACCCAGCCAATTACATCGCCCACATAGGATTGACCGATCGCCTTCATGGAAGGCGTCAGCGGTGCAATCGTGACACTGCCGGTTGTACCAAATAAAACACCTCTAAATATAAGCATTCCGCCTAAGGTAACGATAAAAGCCGGCACAGCCCGGTATGCAATAATCCAGCCTTGAATAAATCCTATCGCTGCGCCAATCCCTAAGGTCGCAAGGATGACTGGAATCGTGTTCCATTCGTACCACACATTAAGAATAGCCGCTATGCCTCCCGTCAAGCCGACGAGCGATCCAACAGACAAATCGATCTGCCCTGCAACGATAACGAGCACCATTCCAATCGCCAGAATTGACGTTACGGACATTTGCAAAAATAAATTGGATAGGTTCGTAGGCGACAAAAAGCGGTCATGCAGCAGCGAAAACAAAACCCAAATGGACAATAACGCTCCGATCATCGTATATGCACGGACATCGAATTTAAACCAGTTCGGGCGCTGCTTTATTTTGGACTGGCTTAATACGGTCTCCTGATTTATACTCATAGTCCTTTCCCTCCTGTTGCGGCCGTCATAATCATTTCTTGCGTCGCCTCTTCCGCTTGAAACTCACCTGTGCGTTTGCCTTCCGAAATGACGATGATGCGATGGCTCATCCCAAGCAGCTCAGGCAGCTCGGACGATACCATAATGATCGAGACGCCCTGCCGTATTAAATCGTTCATAATGTTATAAATTTCGAATTTGGCACCGACATCGATGCCGCGCGTCGGTTCGTCCAAAATAAGAATTTTCGGGTTTGTCATCAGCCACTTGCCGAGAACGACCTTCTGCTGATTACCGCCGCTTAAGGTACCGACGATGGTCTCAACCGAATTCGCTTTCACCCGCAGCGAACGCAAATATTGATTGCCTGCCGCGATTTCCTCGTTAGGCCGAAGAATGCCTCCGGAGGATATTGCGCCTAGGCTCGCCATACTCACGTTGCTCTTAATATCCATGCCTAGCACGAGACCGTATTTTTTCCGATCCTCCGATACGAGCGCCAATCCCGCTTTAATCGCCTGCTGCGTATTTTTCAGCTTGACGGGCTTGCCTTCGATTTCGACGGTACCAAAATTTTGTCCTGCGTACGAGCCGAATAAGCTCATCACGAGCTCTGTTCGCCCTGCTCCCATCAAGCCGGCAATGCCGAGTATTTCTCCCTTACGCACCTCAAAGCTAAGGTTGTCGATCACCTTCTTACCCTGACGTTCAGGGTTCATGACCGTATAATCGGTAACCTTGAGCACCACGTCTCCAGGGTTAGCCTCAATGCGGGGAAACCGTTCCTTCAGCTCACGTCCGACCATGAGCGATATCACTTTATCCTCATTCATTTCCGCTATTGGAAAGGTCCCGACCGTCTGTCCGTCCCGCAGCACAGTGACCGTATCCGCAACCGCGAAAACCTCATTAAGCTTATGAGAAATATAGATGCAGGTTACGCCCCGCTTCTTAAACTCACGCAATATATCGAGTAAAATATCAACCTCTTGTTCCGTCAAAGCCGCAGTCGGTTCATCTAGAATGAGGATGTTCGCATTCTTCGACAACGCCTTAGCAATTTCAATCTGCTGCTGCTTTCCGATACCGAGTCCGCCGATGGGCTGCTCCGGATTAACATCATGCAGACCGACTTCCTTCAGCCAGCGTTCGCTCTCCTTGAACACCCGCTCCCAATTGATGATGCCGAATACGGCCGGTTCCTTGCCCAGAAATAAATTTTCGCCAATCGTTAATTCCTTCACTAGAGCAAGCTCCTGATAAATAATGGAAATGCCCGCCACTTCAGCATCCTTAATAGCGCCGAACCGCTTCTCTTCGCCGTTAATAAGAATTTGCCCAACGTATGTGCCGTGCGGATATAAACCGCTTAGCACCTTCATTAAAGTCGACTTTCCTGCGCCGTTCTCGCCGCATAACGCGTGAACCTCGCCTTTTTTCACTGAAAAGGTAACATCGTTCAGCGCCTTAACGCCGGGAAACTGCTTCGTTATATTACGCATTTCTAAAACCGCCGTCATGGAATGGTCACCTCGCGGATGGCAAAAAGGGGAAGAGCGTCATGGCACGCCATCGCTTCTTCCCCTCTCCCGCCAAAAAGTTATTTCACGTTTTTGTATACGTCTTCTTTGGAATGGAAGCCATCCGCAATAACGGTTGCATCGATATTCGATTTGTCCACCGCTTTTGGATCAAGAAGGACGGAAGGAACGTCGATTTTGCCGTTGTTTACCGTCTTGTCGGCGCCGACATCCTCGCCTTTCGCCAGCTTCACCGCAAGATCTGCCGCTTTCTCAGCCAAATCTTTAATCGGTTTATACACCGTCATCGTTTGCGTGCCTTCCACGATTCGTTGAGCTGCCGCAAGCTCAGCGTCTTGGCCGGATACCGGAATTTTGCCCTCCAGCCCCTGCGCTGCCAAAGCTTGAATAACGCCGCCCGCCGTTCCGTCGTTCGCTGCGACTACTGCGTCAATTTTATTGTCATTCGCCGTAAGTGCGTTCTCCATGTTCGCAAGTGCGTTCGCCGGGTTCCAATCCTTTGTCCATTGGTCGAATACGACTTGAATATCGCCGCTGTCAATTAACGGCTGCAAAATATTAAAGGCGCCTTTCTTAAATAAATGGGCGTTGTTATCTGTCTCTGAACCGCCGATGTAAACAAATTTGCCCTTTGGAGCAAGTTTAACAATCGCTTCGGCTTGCATTTCGCCAACCTTTTCATTGTCGAAGGAAACATACAGATCAAGATCGGAGTTTTTGATCAAACGGTCGTAAGCGAGTACTTTAATGCCTGCGGCGTGCGCTTTTTCCACAATAGCTGCTGTTGCTTCCGCATTATGCGGCACGACGACAAGAACGTCGACGCCTTGGCTGATTAAATTTTCCGCTTGCGCGATTTGCTTCGCGTCGTCGCTGTTCGCTGCCTGCACCTCCACCTGAGCGCCAAGCGCCTCGGCTGCTGCAATAAATAAGTCACGGTCGCGCTGCCAGCGTTCTTCCTGCAGCGTATCCAGCGAGAATCCGATTACAATTTTGTCGTCACCCTCGGTTTTCCCCTCGTTTACGTTAGCTACCGTCTCTTTGTTGTTCGACTCCGCGTCCCCATTTCCGCTACCGCCTGCCCCGCCGCAAGCCGACAGCACAAGTACCAAAGCTAATACAAACGCCAAAACCCCGCTTTTAGTAAACCTTTTCCCCATTTTCTTCGCTCCCTTATCTCACGAAATGTAACTGCTTACATTTGAAATATAGCACGGTCAAACGAACAGCGAGCGAAGTTGTTCCAGTACTCTTTTGCTATCGTCTGCACTTTTTTAATGTGACGCCAGTCCATCACCTTTTTGAGCCGAGAATCGCCTTTCGGTAGTCGGTCGGCGACGCGCCGCACATTTTTTTGAACACTTTACTGAAGTAATTCGGATCATGGTATCCGACCTCGAACGTAATTTCCTTTAAGCTTAACGCAGGATCAGACATCAGCGTCTTTGCTCTTTCAATTCTGCATTCGGTTAGGAAATCGATATAATTGATGCCTGCCTGCTCCTTGAACATTTTGCTCATATAGAAAGGACTTAGTCCGATTCGCTTCGCCATCAGCTCAAGTGAAATGTCCTGCCGCGAATGCTCCAAAATGTATTGCTTCATTTGTCCTACGGCATCAGGCTGCACCCGGTTCTGATGAGTGATAATGGCTTCAATGAGCTTGTTAAGCAAGCAGTCCGTCTCTGCGCGCAGCTGCTGATACTGCTTCACCTGAAACGAAAACAACGGCTTCTCCACCTCGAAGCCCATTTCCATCGCTACACGCGCAATAATCCACAGCCGCTCCAGCACCCATTGTCCGGACTGCGCCAGCGCTGCGTTATTTTTGTCATGCAAATCAATAAGATCCATAACGGTCTTCCTCACCGAGTCCCACTGCCCCAGACGAATGCTGTCAACGAACCGCTTCTCCGTTTGTTTATCCTGATAACCGCCTGCGAATTCGCCTCGTGCCTCCATATCGCTATAAAACCGATGCTTGGCTGGAAGTCCCGTATGCGCTGTTGCTAACAAAGCCTCTTGATAGGACAACCTTACATTGACCAGCCCGCCGTATGGATTACCGATCCCGACAAAAAAGTCGCTGCCTGCGTCCCGTTGCTGCTGCATAAGCAGCTGTTGCACAAGCGCGGCTGCTTGGGAGCGATGCGTTTTGCCGGCTTCCCGAAAGACGACGACCGGTATCTGACGGCCAGACATAGCTCCGACCCAGCCGCTTTCAGTTTGTCTTACCTTCTCTTTGACAGCGGAGTATAACGTCTCTGTCGCCGCCTCGCTTTGCAGCGTAACGAGCATAACGAACACTTCGCCGTTCGAATTTCCGCCCAGCAGTCCGAGCATGTCGTCGATATGCACATCGTGCACATGGTCGAAAAGCAGCTGCGTCACGACGTCGGACTCCACAAGCGGCATCACTTTTTGAAGCGCCGTTTCCTCATATTTCCGCTGCTCTCTCTCGCTTCGTTCCCGTTCTATTTCCTCGATAACCTTTCCAACGGTTGCTATGATTTCACTCGCTTTGCTCGGCTTTAGTAAATAATCCCTAACACCCAGCTTAATAGCCTGTCTTGCATATTCGAACGTATCATACGCCGTTACCATAATAAATTTCGCTGTCGGCAGGAAATCCTTAATCCGCTCAATCGCCTCTACTCCGTTCAAGCCAGGCATTTTGATATCCATCAGAATGAGATCGGGCTGCCACTCCATGGCTTTCTCAACCGCTCTAGCTCCATTTTTCGCCTGTTCAAACCGGAATGCCGGAAATCCTTTTTGTAAAATGGCCTGAAGCCCTTCGCGCTCCACCTGCTCATCATCCACGATTAACAATTTAAGCATATCCGCCAAATCTCCTCTCCTTTGGAATTTTGATCGTCACCTTCGTCCCGCAGTTAGGCGCGCTTTCAATGTCGATCACATCGTCGGCACCGACAAACAGCCGCAGCCGCTTTACAACGTTGCTAAAGCCGATACCGGTTGAATGGCCAGCCCCCTCCGAAGAGCCGCTCTCCGTCAAAATATGTCTAATCTTCTCTTCCGACATGCCTGCGCCGTCATCTTCGATTTCAATCATAACTCGCTCTTCTTCCGCGTAAATACGAAGCGAAATCGTACCGCCTTCTTCAAGCGGCTCGACAGCATGAATAACCGCATTTTCGATAATGGGCTGAAGAGTCAAGCAAGGAAGCTGCAGCTGTAAGCAGCCCTCGTCTACTTCATGCACGAACCTTAGCCGGTCCGTAAACCGTGCGCTCTGAATTTCGGTATATTTCAGTATGATGGACAGCTCATCATGAAGCGAGACCGCCCGGTCCAGCTGGCGCAAATTGTAACGCAATAAGCCCGCTACATTAGCAATGAGATCGCTCGTTTCCTCCGAGCCTTCCAAATAAGCCTTTTTCGACAACGTGTCCAAGGTGTTGAATAAGAAATGAGGATTGATTTGACTCTGCAGGCTTCTGAGCTGGCTTTCCTTCAGAAGCAGCTTGCTTTGCTGCAGCTCGCTTTCGAGCTGCGCCTTCTGCTGGATTTCGGATATCAAATTGTTGATGTTAACGCGCATGCGGTCAAACGTTTTGGCGAGGAATGAAATTTCATCGTTGGAGTGTATTTCTATTGGCTTATCGAAACGGCCCCGCGACAATTCTCTGGCAGCTATCGTCAGCTTATGGATCGGTCTCGTAATGCTGAGGGAAAACCAATAGGTAAACAGCAGCAAAATAATCGTTATTAACGAAAGCAGCCATAAGCCAAGCCGCTTCAGCTCGGTGCTCTGCTCAATAATGCCGCGGTAAAACGTATCGTACGTCCGAACCTCCTTATCGATCAGCGTAATCGTCGTTTCTGCGATATATTTTTCAATGCGTGTTGCTTCCTCAAACTTCTCAGCCGATTGCTCACCGTTATTTTGCCCGTGAAACATAACCGACAAGTCTGCCGCTTCGACTAAGCTATCGATCATATGAATATAATTCGTCAGCGTAAACGCATTGTCTTTGTTGCGCAGGTTCGAAGTCTGCAGCTTCGCCAGCACCACGCTTTCCTTGCTCTGATTAAGAGTATCCAGCTTAAACGACGACGGCTTTTGCAAATAATCGTTCAAAGCGATAATCGTCTGATGACTGCGGTCCGTCACTTCATTCATACGCAAATAACGCTGCAATATATCGTTGTACTGCTCCTGGGTCTTCTGGTTGTAATAGGTGAGCACCACCCAAATCGTGACCATAATAAACAGCACAATTGCCGACATCGTCAATATTTTTCGCTGTATGCCGTTCATGGTGTATCCTCCGTCCGAAGCACCCGTATATCTGTAAAATAACCATCGGGATTTAAGGGTACCTGCTCGCCGGTCAGCCATTTTATCATATGTGTAACACTCTCCTCACCCATCGTTTCCGGCGATTGGGCAATCAACGCATCAATTTCGCCTTGCTGCATAAGGTTCAATGTCTCCGGACTGTCATCGAACGAGTAGATGAAAAAGTTGTCGACCTGCATACGTTTGCTAATTTCCTGAATAATCGAGCCGGCGTGATTGGCCGATACCGCTATAAAAGCATCCGTATCCGGCTCCTCGTTAAGCAGCAGATTCGTTGCCTCCGCCACATCCTCGCGTGAATCGCCTGCCGCGACGATCTTTGTCTCGATGTCGGAATATTGCCCCAGTACTTCCAAAATGCCTGTCAGGCGGGAACGTTGAAAATACTCCTGCCGGTCCGACACCATCAATACGACTTTGCCGGCAAAGCCCATGTCAGACACGAGCTGGCGCGCAATCATGCTGCCCGCTTCCAAGTGATCCGACCCGACGTACGTACGGCGCAAACTCTCATTCATAGGCACGTCATTGGCGACGGTAATGACCGGGATGCCGCTGCCTGCGGCCTTTACCTTCGTCAAGCTTTTGAACTCATCGGTATCAAGCCCCTGCACGATAATGCCGTCAACTTTAGACGCTATGGCAATTTCTATATTTTTGAGAAAATCATCCCGATTCGTTCCGTAGGTTCCCCATACTTCAAGGCTGACTCCATTCCGCTTAGCGGCAGCCATAGCGCCTTGCTCGACCTTCGCCCAGAACGGGGTGTCGAGCTCAAGCGTAATTAGTACGAGCCTGTAGCCGTGATCCTGTTCAGCCATCATTGCAGGCTCGATTAAATCAGAGGAAAACACTTTTATCATCGACGTCAGCGTAAAGAACAAAATAACTAAGCATCCGGCAAACAAACTTAAAATAACAAATTTGCGCAAGCGATTTGCCCCCTGCAAATAAAATATCGTTCTGGTATTGATAGCGTTTTCATTTATATAAATCATAATGATTGGAGCGACTATTGTCTACGAGTAGTTTAGAATCTGCTTAGTTCTTTGTTTACAGCAAAAAACCTGTCATCTCGACAGGTTAAAGATTCATTGAATTTGTGCAATGCCAAGAGCATGGAGCGCAATAACCTAAAGTTATTTTTTTAGGTTTGCTTTCATAAGACTGGCAATCTTTTGTTCGTCTCCATTCTGAATCCGTTCCAGTTGATTAATGACAAGTTCTTGCCTCTGTACTGAATGGTTTTGACTTAACTTTGCTTTTCCCTCTATCTTGTTGATTCTTATTTTGAATCCTTGAATCCCTTTATTCAGCCCAGCGATAAAGTCTTTGTCTACCTCTTGCAATCTATATGAACTATCAGGGGCTTCATACTTCAATACCATTTCATGCAAGGAATCCATTAACTCTCTTTCATCATCAATAAGTTGGACTTCGCCATATACATGAACAGTCACATAATTCCATGTTCGGACGTGCAAAATGCCCATATAAGTATTTGTTCTCCTTATCCAAAATTAATGGTAAATGAGTAGCAAAGGGTACTCCATTTTGTTGTGAAAACAGTGTTGCAAAACTATGTTCTTTGATAATGTCGTAAGCGACTTTTATTTCATCAATATGAAAGTGTGAAGGAATATATATGGTTTTCTCCTCCTTTAGTATCATTTCAGGGAAAATGTTATATGAGTGTTTTGGTCATTATAAAATCTATTTGTTCTTCATCACCCATATAAAAAGAGTGGGCTCCTGTTTGAACAAAGTCCATTTTTTTATAAAAGGTAATTGCGCTCTCATTTTTTTCCCAAACCCCTAGCCAAATCTTCTCTTTATTCCGATCTATCGCTATTTCTATAGCTTTATTTATTAGATATTTACCAAGCCCCTGTTTATGATGTTTTTTCCTTATATAAATCCTCTCGATCTCAAGCGAATCAGTGCCCGTTATTTCAGTTTGAGCATCATTGGTGTTTAGCTTTAAATACCCGGCAATTTCCTCATTAGAATAAATAAAATAGAATTCTGAAGAGATATTTGATAATTCTTTTTCTAATTGTTTTAAGTTAAATGCTTTTTCCAAGTAGGCTTTCATATTTTCAGGTGAATTTTGATTCTTAAATGTCTCATTAAATGTTTCAACACTAATTTCTTGAAGTAATCCTAGGTCTTCAAATGTGCACTTTTTTATATTTGTTGTCATTTTATTTGTCCTCCTTTTACTAAATCAATAATTTCTCTTGTTTCCCTTTTTTACAAACTCCCAGTCTTTTTCTACATTTTTTCTGACTCTTTGCAGCAGGTTAAAAATCGTTTCCACTTCACTTTCGGAGAATCCAGATAGTGCGACCCTATTGGAATAATCGTTTTCCCTTTTTATAAAAGGGTAAACAGTCATCCCTTTCTCTGTAGGAAATAGTTTTTTAATTTTTTGGTTATATGGATCATCATTCTTTTCAATAAATCCATTAATCTCCAGCTTCTTTATAGCTCGAGCAGCTGTTGTTCGGTCTACCTTTATCATTTCAGCTAACTTTTCTTGAATAATTCCTGGATTTTCACATATTCGCACAAGGTACAAGTACTGTCCTTTTGTAAGGTCATATTTTTTAAATTCTATATTACTTATAGAATCCAATGCCCTAGCGATCATTCCAACCTCACGTAGAATTTCCTTCATAATCGCAACTCCACTACTATTGTATTTTTAAAACATGGTAAAAAAATAGTACATCATTTTTGTTGTATTTACAACAAAAATTCCATTAGACTTTATACTTACCTACCCGTTCAAAACAAAAAGGACGCTCCCGCGCCTTCGCTTGGGTTCGTCCTCCCTTCTTGAAATAAAGGCTGTTCCAAAAGCAGGTTTACCTACTTTTGGAACAGCCCCCTTGAACAAACAAACTGGCTTACTCCGCGATTACGCCCTTCTTCAAAATCAGATTGGCATACAACGCGCTTTCACCCGTAGCGATTACCGCATACGCCTCCTTCGCACGCTCATAGAACGAGAAACGTCCAACCTGCTCGAATGGTTCGGCAAGGCCAGTGCGCTTCTCGATTATGGAACGATACTGCTCCCAAATCGGGGTTTGTACTGGATCGCCAGGGACGACCTGCATTAGCGCGGCTGGCTTCTCGACGTATTGATCGAGCGGGAACAGCTGCAAAATCGCATCAAGCAGCTCAGGTACATTGTGTCCGTCATAGCGGATCAGCCGCTGGGCGTGACTGGCTGCCGGAAAATTGCCATCCGCCAAAACGATCTCGTCGCTGTGTCCCATCTCGCTGAGCACCTTGAGCAGCTCGGGAGAAATAAGCTTAGATATGCCTAGTAACATACACGTCTCTTCCTTTCATACTTCCTGATCTAATAAACTTTCAAAGCAACTTTACTGTGGCTCGGAGAGCCGCTTGAACGTCTCAAAAGCAGCATTCCACTCATCTGTTTGCGCCGGATCATACGTTTCAATAGGAAACGATGCGGCTACTAACTGACGGGCATCCTGCAGACTTGAACATTCACCTAACGCTACGAGCTGCATCAGCATGTTGCCGATAGCGCTCGCCTCTACCGGGCCGGTCCATACGGGACGACCGATCGCGTTAGCCGTAAAGCGGCATAGCAGCTCATTCTGAATGCCTCCGCCAACCATATGCAAACCATTGAACGATTGTCCCGTCAATGCCTCCATTTGCTCCAGCGCCTGCCGGTACCTCAGCGCCAAGCTTTCCAGAACGCAACGGGCTAACTCACCTTTTGTTAGCGGCACCGTCTGAGACGTTTCACGGCAGTAGCTCTGTATTCTGGCAATCATACCGGATGGCGCATAGAAGGACGGATCATCCGGATGAATGAGGCTGCGGAACGGCTCTGCCCGCTCGGCTTGCAAGACCAGCTCAGCGAACGATACACCATCGCCCTGCTCATCCCATTCACGCTTGCATTCCTGCAAAATCCATAGACCCATAATGTTTTTGAGCAGCTGGTAGGTCCCGCCGACGCCTCCTTCGTTGGAGAAATCAAGCGCCATCGCCTCCGGCGTCACGAGCGGCCGTTCCAACTCAGTCCCAAGCAGCGACCAGGTACCGCAGACGAGATAGGCAAACTCCTCTTCGCCGGTTGCCGGTACGGCTGCAACTGCAGATTCCGTATCATGCGTGCCGACGGCAATCGCCTCGATCGGCGGAACATCGAGCTCCTCGCATACTTCGGGCGTTAACGGGCCAATACGCGTTCCAGGATGAATCGGTTCAAGAAAGATCTGTGACGGAATGCCGAGCTTCTCCATGAGCGCCGTATTCCACTTCTGCTCTTTCGGCCCGAACAGCTGCGTCGTCGTCGCCATCGTAAACTCGCATACCTTCTCGCCTGTCAGGAAGTAAGCAAGCAAATCAGGAGTCAGAAGCAGTGTGCTGGCCGCTGTGAGCTTTGGCGATGCCGCTTTTTTCATCGCATACAGCTGGTTGACCGTATTAAACGGCATAAACTGCAAGCCGCCTTGCTCATATAAGCTATCTTTACCAATAAGGTTAACGAGTTCTTCAATAATGCCTTCCGTTTGCGGGTCGCGGTAATGATACGGATTGCCGAGCAGCTCGCCGTTCGCATCAAGCAGCCCAAAGTCGACTCCCCACGTATCAATGCCAAACGTTTGCGGCGCATAGCCTTCTTGAAACGCTTTGCGAATCGCTGTTTTCAGCTCCTGCAGCAAGCGTAAAATATCCCAATGCAGATGTCCGTGAACGGCAATCGGCTGATTCGGAAACCGGTGAATTTCCGTTACCTTCAGCTTCGGCTGTCCACTACCGGTATGAGGCAACAGCTCGCCGATTAACGCCCTGCCGCTGCTTGCGCCTAAATCAAAGGCTAGTACGCTGGCAAGCTTCGTCATCCTAAAATCCTCCCGAATAGAGTAATCAATGTATAACGGCAGCACATTACTTCATCTTTTGCAGCAATTCAATGCGGTACGCTTCGCTCTCCAGCGAGGCGATTTCTTCAAACTCTTCCTTCGTCAGCACCTTCGGCTCGCGAATCGCTTTTGCTATCAAATAAATTTTTGTACTCTCCTCAACAACCTCTGTCCGGTAATAAGCCTCGCGTAAATTACGGCCGGACGTTACAAGACCATGGTTTCCGAGCAGCACGGAGCTTGCTTCGTTCACCTTTTCCACGTAAGCGTCAGCGAGCTTATCAGTCGTCGGCAATACGTAAGGCACGTAGACCGTTTTGCCGACTAGAGCTGCTTGGTCAGGGAACATGATAGGAAGCTCCGTCTCAACGAGCGTGAATGCGATGCAGTACGGCGGGTGCGTATGGACAATCGCTCCAATATCCGGGTTTGCCCGGTACGCATACAAATGCATAAGCACCTCGGAGGATGGACGCAAGCCGATGTCCGTTATTTCACCCGTTTCAATATCAACCTCTACCCATTGATGCGGTTCAATTTCGTCAAGCGCGAAGCCGCTTGGAGACAGGTACATTTTACCATCAAATCTAGCGCTTATGTTACCGCCCGGGCCAACGACCAATTTGTTCGTTACCGTCTTGCGGGCATATTTGCAAAGCTCATTGCGAATGTCCGTGCTGCTCATCGTAATACCTCCGGTTTATTTGTATATAGGTCCAAAATTTTGGCAAGCACGGTAATCGGCGCTCTCCGAATTAGCTGTGCCGAACAGTCCCCATGCCCGCGGGCGGAATACGCGTTTTTCAGGCACATTGTGCATATTAACTGGAATCCGCAGCATCGAAGCGAGCGTAATGAGGTCACCGCCAATATGTCCGTAGCTGATCGAGCCGTGATTCGCGCCCCAATTGTCCATCACTTCATAGACGGAGTGGAAAGCGCCCTCTCCTGTTAAAGTTGGAGCAAACCAAGTTGTCGGCCACGTTGAATCGGTACGTTTATCGAGTGTATCATGAACATCTGCCGGCAAATCAACCGAATAGCCTTCCGCAATTTGCAGGACTGGACCGATTCCCTTCACCAGATTAATGCGCGACATCGTCATCGGCATACCGCCGCGTGTCAAATAATCGGATGAGTAGCCGCCGCCGCGGAAGTATTCTACGGATGCCGGACGCCAAGAGGTTGCATCCAAGCACTTCTGCGCTTCCTCCTCCGTAATGTCCCAGAACGGCTTCATTGCAGGCTGGCCGTTAATAGACTGCTCGCCAGTACCGTCAAGCGTAGCCGGACCGGAGTTTATGAGATGAAGCAAGCCGTGCTGCGCCGCTCCGGTAAGCTTATGTCCGGTAACGCGTTCAACCGATTCAGGGCTCCAGTACGTACGGACATCGGCAAAAATTTGCGCCGTGTTCGTCAGCAAGTAACCGAACAGCATAACCGCCCCGTTCAAGCTGTCGTTTTCCGTAGCGACGATGTAAGGCGCGCGAATTCCGTTCCAATCGAACGATGAGTTCAGAATTGCTTCCATGAAGTCCCCGTTTGGAAAATGGTCCGTCCACTGCCGCTGGCCTTGGAAGCCGGAGACGATCGCGTTATGTCCGAGCGCTTCCTCCCCGAAGCCGAGCTCGGCCAGCTGAGGATTGCCGACCATAAGGTCGCGGGCGATTTGGGTCATTTTGATAACCGTTGCCCAATCCTTGTCCTTGTGTTCTCTTGTCGTTTGGATGTCGGCCGGATTGTTATCCGGTCCTTCGATACAGTTTTCCTTCACCCACGCAAGCGCTTTCTCAAATTCCGCGGTGTCATATATGTTTTCGTCCATACGGCGAACAAATTCTGTCATGTCGATATATTCGGTACGCATGCCCAGGTACTCTTGGAAGAACGCGTCGTTTACGATCGATCCGGCTATACCCATTGATACGGAGCCCATCGACAAATACGATTTACCGCGCATGTATGCGACCGCGAGTGCTGCCTTAGCAAATCCGAGCAGCTTGTCTTTCACATCGAATGGAATCGAAGTATCTCCTGCATCCTGCACATGCTCGCCGTAAATACCGAATGCCGGAAGGCCTTTTTGCGCGTATCCGGAAAGCACAGCCGCCAGATACACGGCACCTGGACGCTCGGTTCCGTTAAAGCCCCATACCGCTTTTGGAATAGAAGGATCCATATCCATCGTTTCCGTACCATAACACCAGCATGGCGTAACCGTTATCGATACCCCAACACCGGATTTGGCAAATTTATCGGCACAAGCAGCCGCTTCAGCCACTCCGCCGATGCAGCTGTCTGCAATAACGCATTCGACTGGCTCTCCATTCGGATAACGGAGATGTTCAGATAACAGCTTCGCCGTGGCGATAGCCATATTCATCGTTTGCTCCTCTAACGATTCGCGAACCCCTTTGCGTCTTCCGTCAATCGTCGGCCGGATACCAATCTTCGGAAAGCCTGTTTGGAAACGAGTGCTTACGTCCGTCATGAATATTACCTCCAATAAGTTATAATAATGTTACCGATAACCTCAAAATAACAATAATAAAGGTTGCTGTCAATGGCTACTTTTTTGTATGATATAAACTATGATTTATCGATAAGGAGACTTACGCATGGTGACCATATATGACATAGCGGCCAAAGCAAGCGTATCCGCAATGACCGTCTCCAGAGTTATCAATAACACTGGCAAAATAAGCGAGCAAACAAGGGCGAAGGTAAAGCGCGTCATGGAGGAGCTGAACTACGTGCCGAACCAAACGGCCCGCAGTCTCGTCCTACAGCAGACCAAGCTGTTGTTTCTGCTTATTACCGATATTATGAACCCCTTCTATACGACTCTTGCGCGAGGCGCGGAGGATGCAGCCAAGAAATCCGGCTACCAGCTGCTATTCGGCAACAGCGATGAAAGCCTCGAGAAGGAATCGGATTACGTGACGACGATATTGAGTGCGCGCGTTGACGGCGTTCTGGTTGCACCGGCCGGCGATCCGTCATTCCCGCACATGGAATCGCTGCGCAAGCACAACGTTCCATTCGTACTGCTTGACCGTGAAGTGCCCGGCATCGAATGCGACATCGTGCTCGGGGACAGCAGGGAAGGCGCCAGGATGCTCGTCGAGCACCTTGTGTCTCAAGGCCATCGCCGCATTGCGATGGTGAACGGCTCTTCTTCAATTTCCAGCGCCCGGTTGAGGCTGCAGGGATATCTGGATGGGCATAAGCTCAATGATTTATTGTTTGACGAGCGTTATTTGTACGAGACAAGCTTCGGACCTATGAACGATTTGACGGAAATGGAACAGTGGATTGAGCAAATGGATCCGCTTCCTACCGCCATCGTTGCGGGAAATAACGTGCTCGCCGTTGAAGTGATGAGGCTGCTTCGCGGACGCGGAATAAACGTACCCGATGATATGTCTATCGTATGTTTTGACGATTTGGGGCCTTACTCGGAAATCGAGCCGTTTCTTACCGTTGCTGCTCAACAGGCTTACCAGTTCGGCTATATGGGCATGCAGATGCTCATCGAGCGGATTCAGGAACGCAAAACCGCGCTGCCGTGGAAAAAAATCGTTTTGCCCGCTGACTTAATCATCCGCAGGTCGGTGAAGGAGATAACTCAGCAGCACTAAATGATCTTGCTTTCTGCTCCTAACAAAAAAGTGCCTGGAGGCTCCAGGCACTATTTATCTGAACAAAATCTCTCTAAGTTATTCTAGCTCCTTCAAAACGGGTAGCTACTCCGCTTTGAATTTCAGCGTTTTCCCCAATAAACGTGGCAAACACCTCTACTCTGTCGCGAGCTTCTAATTGTACGATACCAGAGGCATCAATAATGCCTCTTTGAGGACCGAATAATGCTCTAATTTCTTGGTCTGAAATTTTCGGGGCACCATTTACTCTTATCTCTAAACCTATGATAACTTCTGGACGAGTAATGATTTCAAAAAAAACACTTGCAAAAAGGGAGTATACACCATCATGTTTTGGACGAAATGTCGATGTAGCCGGATTGTACTCATTATTGAGATCCAATTCTTGAACTTGATAGCGAACTTTGGCAGTCTCATCATCAAGAAGTGTTTGATCGGTACCAGAGACTGCTCTAAACGCGGATTTTTTGAACGGCTTGCATACACGCTTCTTGCAGACACGTTTCTTGCATACACGCTTCTTGGTCCCGCTTACCTCCCCTAATCTTTTAATGGCCATCCATTTTCCCCCTTCATCCTAGTTCTTTTGCAATTGCTATAGACCGGTTTACTAGTTATAGCAATTCCTTATTAATATATGGATGGATTATTCTAATAGATACGGTACCTGCCCGGACAAGCTTAAAAAGGCTATGCATCCTCACTCCTTCTTTTCCTTAATGCTGCTTCCAGCAATTTTTTGTTGTTTAATACGTTCGGATCATTTGGCGCATACGAAAGAGCAATTTCATTATGCTCATAGGCTTGCTCTAACTGCCCGAGCTTGCCGTAACATGCAACAAGCTGAAGGTGGGGAAACCATGTCCAGGCCATGGTATTCATGCCAAACAAACGCTTTTTGGGCTTTTCCAGCTTGAGTGCCAACTGATACCAGCAAACGGCTTTTTCAAAATCGCTGTTCTCCTGAAAATAGTAAGCGATCCGGCATACATAATCAGCGCGCGGGATATCGTAGTTGAACGTCTTTAATAGAGATTGCAGCTCTTGCTCTTTATTGCCAAGCTCGTGATTACAGTGCGCCATTCGATCACAAGATTGCAATTTATCTTCAAAATAGCTTGTTGGATCAGAAATAATCGTTTGATAGATCCCGATTGCCTTTTCGTAGTAGCCATTGGCGGTTAACTCCATCGCATATTGCAATAATTGCCGGCTCGAGAGAATTCCCCCCTGCGCAAGCAATCCCTCATAAATACTTAAATTACGTTCTGTGTTGGTATGCACCCGGCCATGACTCACTGCAATATCAGCAAAGATTATACGTCCTTCGACCTCTAATTGCTCATGCACCGGATCATGCCATTGAAATTGCCTGGAACGCTTTACCAGTCTGTTTCTTTTTATAACAGCCGTTGGCTGTCCTAGGGGATCGAACGCTACGTAGTAATCCATACATACGGAGTCCACATTCGGATCTAACGTTTGTTTGAGCGCTTTGAACTTTTCCTGGTCGCTTTCCTGCAGCCAATCGTCCGCATCCAGCCATAAAATATAATCCCCAGCAGCATGACGGAAAGAGTAGTTCCTTGCAGCGGAAAAATCATCGATCCAATCAAAATGAAAAATGTGCGTCGTATAGTTGGCTGCAATTTCTTTCGTACGGTCCGTTGATCCTGTATCTACAATGATGATTTCATCTACAAGATCTTTAACGGTATCTAAGCATCTGCTCAGAACCTGCTCCTCGTTTTTTACAATCATGCATAAACTAATCGTAATCACGGCTCTCACACCTCCATAACATGTCCTTAGACAGTATATGGAACCGTAAATTGCAGTGTTTGGACAAAAGAAAAAAGTTATGCGGTCAAAAACCGTATAACTTTTAATTATTTATTACAAGACTTATCCAGTTCGTCCCATCTAATAGGAATTCGCGCTTTCCTCCAGAGTACGAATCGTCACGATGTTTCAAATCAAAGCTAGTCCATTGACTGCCAACACGTATCGCCACACCGCGCGGTCAGTCACAAGCGGACATTGAATCCGTTATTTGCGGCAAAAAAGGTATTTTAAGCGCCTTTTAAGAGGTATAGAAGATCCTATGTCCGCATCCAGCTAGCTGAATACTAATCTACGATTCCACAATCCACAATTAATTCAACGGACTGCATAAGTCATGTTTATTAATCAAAACCCGCCGAAACTCCGTGGGAGTTTGTCCGCTCCATTTGTGAAACTGCTTGGTGAAAAACAGCGGGTCATTATAGCCGACGGAAGCTGCGATCTGCGCGATCGTGAGATCTCCCTCAAGCAGCTCCTCCGCCTTCTTCATCCTCACCTTAAATAAATACTGCATAGGCGACAGGCCGGTCGCCTCCTTGAACAGCCTAGTTAAATGAGCACGATGATAGCCAAGCGTTCGCGCTATTTCTTCAATCGAAAGCGACTGTCCGTAATGCAAGGAAAGCAAGCGGATAGCTTGATCAATTTGCCGGAAGGAGCGGGACGTCGGAGCGAACTGTCTCCCTTCGGTTTGATGCAGCCTCCCGAGCTCATACATAATAAGCCGCAGCCACCCCGATGCCTCCATATTTCCTAGTTCCGGATAATCGGTCCGTTCCACGCTTTTGCGCAATCTGCGGAACATCCGCTTCATTGCGGGCAGCGAACAACCTCGAATGACCGCCCGATCCGGCGTGATGCCGATAGTGGATAATGATGCCTCTACGATATCACCCGAAAAAGCTACCCACATGTATTGCCAGGGATTGCTCATGCTTGCTTCATATTTAACAAGAATATCCGGAAAAATGACAAACGCGTCACCGGCTTTGCAAGGATACGTCTCTCCTAATGTTTCAAATATGCCCTCGCCGTCCAGCACAATATGGATTAAATAATAGTTGTGAACAGCCGGTCCGATGAAATGTCCTTCAACCGGTTCTCCTTTACCGCTAAATAAAACCGACATTTCTCCCTTTAAAGGGGCGGTATTTATGCTTATTGAAATGCGATGATGCGTTTCCACCGCTGAACCTCCTTTAATTCTGCTCCTGTTATCATACTAAATGATGCAACATTTCTCCATATATAACTTCGTTCCTTCCATATTCATTTTCACCTGGTCTCCTTATACTGAAGGAGTCAGCAATAATCCTTTAGGAGGCCATCATCCCATGTCCAAAATTACATTTATCGGAGCCGGCAGCACCGTATTTGCCAAAAATATTCTTGGCGACGTCATGCAGACGCCTGCTCTGCAAGGCTTTGAAATCGCTTTATTCGATATTGATGTGGAGCGTCTGAACGATTCCGAGCAAATGCTGCTCAACCTGAAGCAAACGAGTGCCAGTACCTGCCAAATTAAAGCATACTCAGACCGCAAGGAAGCGCTGCGCGGAGCTAAATACATTGTTAACGCGATTCAAGTCGGCGGCTACGATCCATGCACCATTACCGATTTTGAAATTCCAAAAAAATACGGCTTACGCCAAACCATTGCCGATACGGTCGGCATTGGCGGTATTTTCCGGAACCTGCGCACAATACCGGTTATGCTCGATTTTGCCCGTGATATCAACGAGGTATGCCCGGACGCTTTGTTCCTGAACTACACGAATCCAATGGCTGTTCTGACCAACGTTATGAATACGTACGGTGGCGTCAAAACCGTAGGCCTGTGTCATAGCGTGCAAGTTTGCGTGCCGCATCTGTTCGAGCATTTAAACATCGATCCGACGGGCGTCAAATACAAAATTGCAGGCATCAACCATATGGCATGGCTTCTCGAGGCAAGTAAGGACGGTGTCGATCTCTATCCGGAAATCAAGCGCCGTGCGGCGGAGAAGCAATTGGAAAAGCACCACGATATGGTTCGGTACGAGCTGATGCTTAAGTTCGGCTACTATATTACGGAATCGTCCGAGCATAACGCCGAATACCATCCGTATTTCATCAAGCGCAATTATCCGGAGCTTATCGAACGCTTTAACATCCCACTCGATGAATATCCGCGCCGCTGCGTCAACCAAATCGAAGGCTGGAAGTCGATGCGCGAATCGCTCGTCAACGACCGTAATTTGGAGCACCGCCGCAGCCATGAATACGCATCCTATATTTTCGAAGCGATCGAAACGAATAAGCCGTTCAAAATTGGCGGTAACGTCATGAACACCGGTCTTATTACGAACCTGCCGAAGGAAGCCTGCGTCGAGGTTCCTTGTCTTGTCGATGCGAATGGCGTTACGCCAACTTATGTAGGCGACTTGCCGCCGCAGCTTGCCGCATTGAACCGCACGAACATTAACACGCAATTGCTGACGATTGAAGCGGCGATTACCGGCAAGCGCGACCATATTTACCACGCGGCTCTCCTCGATCCGCATACGTCCGCCGAGCTTTCGATGGACGACATCGTGTCGCTTTGCGATGATTTGATTGAAGCGCATGGCAGCTGGCTGCCGAGCTACAAATAAAAAACTAAAAAAGCGGCAGTCCAGGGACTGCCGCTTTTTATTATGATTTTGCGTACTTCGCCCAGCGGCTATCGCCGGGATTCGGACATGCTCGATCTTTGTATTTGGCGGCAATTCGTACGAAGCAGCCGCAGACGACGCATGTTGTACCATATTGAAACTTCGGGCAGCTGCTGCACTGCTCCAATCGCAGCTCGTACACCTCATCGGGCACACAGAGGTCGGACTGAAACATCGGCGCCGCCAGAATGCGATCGATTTGATCATCCGTTACACGGTACCCGTCGCGGCAGCCCTTGCATTGGCTGTTGCTGCTCATACCTTTGGCTCCCTTATTCCGCAATCAACTCAAGCACGGTAACCGACATTGGCGATAGCTTCGCGCTAATTGTAGTACCGTTAACGGAGAAAGCTTGGTAAGCGGTTGGCGCTACGGCATCAGGCTGTTCGAACGTGTTGTGGGCATCCTTAATCGATGCGGTAAGCTCCGTTCCCGACACAGTCAGATTCAGACCCGTTAGGCCGCGAAGATCGATTTCGACGTCTGCGCCGGACTGGTTGTCCAAATTGCACAAGCTGACGTGGATTCTACCTTCCGAATCCTTCGAAGCGGATACGGAAACTTGCGGAATCTTTTGATCCTTGTGCGCATATTCCGCGCTGTCGATCGACGTGGTGAGCAGCGTTGCGTCCTGATGCACCTTATACATATCAAATACATGATAAGTTGGCGTCAGCACCATTTTCTCGCCTTCCGTCAAGATGACCGATTGCAGTACGTTAATGACCTGTGCAATATTTGCCATTTGTACCCGGTCGCAGTGATCGTGGAAAATGTTTAGCGTAACGCCCGCGACTAATGCATCGCGAATCGTGTTCTGCTGGTAGAGGAAGCCTGGATTCGTGCCTGGCTCCACATCGAACCAAGTGCCCCACTCGTCAACGATTAGGCCGATTCGTTTGTTCGGATCGTAACGGTCCATAATCGTGGAATGGCGCGTAATGAGCTCATCCATCCAGAGCGCTTTCTTGACCGTGCTGTACCACTCGTCTTCTGTAAAACCGGTTGCCGCGCCTTTGGCCGTCCATTCGCCTGGAACCGTATAGTAGTGTAGCGAAATCGAATCCATCATCCAGTGCGCCTCGCGCATAACGACGTCCATCCAGCGGTAATCGTCATTGTTCGGACCGCATGCTATTTTATGAATTTTATTCTCGCCGTAATTGCGTACATAAGTCTGATATCTTCTATACAGGTCAGCATAGTATTCAGGACGCATGTTACCGCCGCAACCCCAGTTCTCGTTGCCAACGCCAAAATATTTGACCTTCCAAGGCTTCTCTCTGCCGTTCTCTTGACGTAATTCCGCCATTGGCGATACGCCGTCGAAGGTCATATATTCAACCCATTCGGACATTTCCTGAACGGTGCCGCTACCGACATTGCCGGAAATGTAAGGCTCGCACTCCAGCATTTCGCACAGCATCAAAAATTCATGCGTTCCGAAATGGTTATTCTCGACTACGCCGCCCCAATGTGTATTGATCATGCGTTTGCGTGCTTCGCGCGGTCCAATGCCGTCCTTCCAGTGATACTCATCGGCGAAGCAGCCGCCCGGCCAACGGAGTACTGGAATTTTAATATTTTTGAGCGCCGCTACAACGTCATTACGGATCCCGTTCGTGTTCGGAATCGGCGAATCCTCGCCAACCCAGATTCCTTCATAAATACACCGGCCCAAATGCTCGGAGAAATGACCATAAATGTTACGGTTGATTGTACCTGCCGCTAAATCGGCATTAATCGTCACGCGGTTTGCCATAATAAAATCGCCCTCGCTTCATTAATATTAATGATTAGTCCGTTAAGAAACTTATTGGATTAATATATATATTTATTCTTTAATATAAACATTAATCCTAAACAAATCATAATGGCAGCGGCTTCATTTTGCAACCCTTAAATGCGCTTTCACAATCAAATTTTCTTGTTACTTGCGGACGGACGTAAGCAAAATTAAAAAAAGCTGGCGCGGTATAAATACCGACGTCAGCTATATGCCTAATATGTTTAAGTATGTTACACAAGCGGCAGCCACCGTAAAAAATGCTGTATATGCGTGTCCCAATAGCCCCACTCATGACTGCCCGGCCCTTCCTCGAAGGTAAGCGGATATCCTGCCTTCCGGCAAGCGTCACGAAACGATATGTTATCCTCATATAGAAAATCTTCCGTGCCGCAGCATTGATAGAGCGCCGGCTTCGGCGTATCAAACATAGCTTGCTGCGCGCAAACATGTAGCAAATCATCGTCTGTGCCCGTAATATCTTTTTCTCCATATATAAGTCTGAAATACGGTTTCATATAAGGCATCGGCGGATTCTTGATATGTTGGGCCATATCGAGCGCCCCGGACAAACTGCCTGCCGCCGCAAATCGGTCAGGGTGCCGCAGCGCCCATTTGAATGCGCCATAGCCGCCCATCGAGAGCCCTGCGACAAAATTGTCCTCCCGCGCATCGGATAACGGAAAAAACGAACGTGCGACCGCCGGCAGCTCCTCTGTCAGAAACGTCCAATACTTATTGCCGTACTCCATATCCGTATAGAAGCTTTGATGTACATTAGGCATGACAACCGCCAGCCCAAGCTCTGCAACGTAGCGTTCAATAGATGTTCTTCTCATCCAAATCGTATCGTCGTCCGATAAACCATGCAGCAAATAGAGCGTCGGATGCAGCTTTCGGCTGCTGCTGAAGTTGTTCAAACCGATTTGTGTCATCGTCTGCTGCGGCAAAATAACCGTCATTGAGGTGCTCAAGCCTAACGTTTCCGAGAAAAAGTTGCATGTGATTAAAGCCAATTCGTATTCCTCCCTGCCAGCTTAAGATATCTATAATCCTCTGTAATTTAACATCAAAATAAAGCGTTTGCAATCGAATGGGCGGATTATGCTCTTAAGTTGTCTGTCTGCGCTGCAAGGGTAGTTAGTGAACTTTTTTTCAGTGCTTATGTGAATCATGATAGAAAGGTATAATAGAAACCGATTGGAGATTGAATCATATTATGGAGGTTGATGGAAAATGAAAATCATGCCACTAGAGCATCGCGGAATATCGGACAGCCGACTTGCGCTTGGCTGCATGGGGCTCGGCGGAAGCTGGAACCGTGCGGACGACTATACGGCAGAACATGTCCGTCAAGCAGAGGAAGCAGTTGAAGCGGCTTTATCGATTGGCATTACGATGTACGATCACGCAGACATTTATACAGTAGGCAAAGCTGAAGCTGTTTTTGGCCAAGTGCTTAAAAACCAGCCGAAGCTTCGTGAACAAATCGTCATCCAATCCAAAGTCGGCATTCAACTCTCTGATGGCACGCTGCCTGCCCGTTTCAATTTTTCTAAGAAGCATATCCTGCCTTCGGTGGATGGCATTCTAGAGCGTCTTGGCACTGAATATTTGGACATTCTGCTGCTGCACCGCCCGGATCCGTTAATGGAGCCGGACGAAATTGCCGAAGCGTTCACCAAGCTGAAGCTGTCTGGTAAAGTACGCAATTTTGGCGTTTCGAATATGAGCCCGGGGCAAATTCGCTTCCTGCAGCGTTCGCTGCCTGATCCTATCGTCGTTAATCAGCTGGAGATGAGCCTGCTTCGTCATGACTGGGTCGATCAGGGTATTCACGTCAATCAGAAGGCTGGCTTAAAGGATAACTTTCCTGAGGGACTTATGGAATTTATGCAAATGGAAAACATTCAAATTCAAGCATGGGGACCGCTTGCGCAAGGCAGATTTTCAGGTAGACCAGCCGAGAAAGCATCCGAGGCTGAAATTAACACAGCAGCGCTCGTTAATCAGATTGCCAATGAGAATGAAACGACACCGGAGGCTATCGTTCTCGCGTGGCTGATGAAGCATCCTGCACGCATTCAACCCGTTATCGGTACGGTTAACCCGGCGCGCATTATTGCTTGTCAGGATGCCGTTCGCCAATCGGAGCTTATGACCAGAGAGCAATGGTATACGCTTCTCGTAAGCGCCAGAGGCGCAAACATGCCATAAACCGCAAATCAAGCCTTAACAAATTAATAATTTTTCATTTATTTCTCATAATTGCTAATTTCCCTTGTTATGCCTAACCATTCGTTCTCATACGCGAAAAACGTCGTTTTCTGGATATGTTATAGTCATATACATAAAACGAAACGCGGAGGGACACCCTGACAGCATGAGAAAAATGAACCTTTTGAAATCGATTGCAAAAGCAGGCATTTGTAGCGCGATCGTATTGTCGGCATTCACTTTTGGCTCTAGTGCGCAGCAGGCGCATGCAGCAACACCTGAAACGATTAATCTCATTTCCACTGGAAAAGTTTACTTAGGGACACCTTATAAATTCGGTGCACCGGCAGGCGTTACATACGCTTTCGATTGTTCGTCGTTCACACAGTTTTTGTTTCAAGGGTTTGACGTTGCTCTTCCACGCACTTCCGTTGCGCAAGCTACGGTCGGCGAAAAGGTTGCAAAAGGCTCTTTAAGCATGGGCGACCTCGTCTTCTTCAATACGAACGGCAAATCGATCAGTCATGTAGCCGTGTACGCAGGGAATAACAAAATCATTCACAGCTCCAGCAGCAAAGGTGTCGCCGTTTCAAACATGGATTCCGGCTACTGGGCAAAAAGATATGTAACGGCAAGGCGTGTAATCAACTAAAAGTCATATTCATTAAAAAGGAGCCACTATCGCAGCCTGCGGTATGTCGCTCCTTTTTTAATATAACCCGACATGCCGCTGGCGGTATTTAAGTGGCGTTGTTCCGACTACCTTCTTAAACATATGGATGAAATAAGAAACATTCGGGTAGCCCACTTCAATGCCGACATGCTCGATGGATTGGACTGTTGATTGAAGAAGCCTGCACGCTTGCTTGATTCTTCTTGCCGTCAAGTAATCGGTAATATGGCTTCCCGTCTCCTCGTGAAATACCCGGGAAACATAAAATTTAGACAAATGAAGTCGCTCTGCGAGCAGGTCTAGACTGACCTCCTCCGCATAATGTGCTTCGATCCATTGCATAATTTGCTCGGAATAGCGCAGCGGTCTCAACTCAGAAACCGTCACTACGCCAGATTGCTCACCCTCTCGCGCCGCATGGATACAACCCATTAACTGCAGCAGCAGCATCGCAACCTCCTCCTGATCCTGCCCCCTGTCTTGCTTTACCATATTATCGTAAGAAGCGTAAAAGGATTCCAGCCGTTCAACCTCATCCGCTAAATCAAATGCGGGGCCAATTGACGTTCCCTGCCAAAGCTTCATAAATAAGCCATGACGGAGCGGAAATGGCGATAAGCTGTCTGCAAATACGGAAGGATCAAAAAAAGCAATGGAGCGTTTATAAGGCTTTTCCAGGCTAACATTTGCGAACACCTTGTGCAATTGGAAGGGTTGAAACATAAATATCATTCCGCGCCGCATTTCATACGTATGTTGGTTTACGATGACAGTGCCTTCCCCTTCATGGACGAACAGCATTTCCATGCATTGATGCCAATGATAGTACCCCGGGAACGCGGTATCTGTCTTTACGCCATGCGTCCAAATGAATGTATCGTTTTCGAATTTAACCGGATCGAACAAAAAATTCATGATGCCTCCCACAATGACAAGATCACAACATTTTCTCATATCGTATCACAAGCGTAAACGGCTGTCGCCGTCCTTTGGAAGCGCAGCTTACGTTTCGCGGTGAAATATAAGCTTTTTATAAGCGTTAAACTTATAAATTCTTATATTTTAAAAAGGATGATACCAGCGAGTGCCGGCATCATCCTTTTTTGCATCAGACAGGTTGAGTCACTGTGCGTTCAGCCGCCTTTACTCCTTTGCGAACGGGTGACATACGCAAATCAGCGTATTCCGCGTTAACAACCTTCAGCCAGCTATCCGAACGTCCTTCGAAATACAGGCTGTCCTTCCGCTTGCACGCAATTCCCTCCAGCTCCGAGCGTTTGACGAGATCGAATAATACCGTGCCTTCTCCCTCGACAAATAACATCTTCTTGTAATATGCATTATCCTCCAAAATATCGTTCAGCAGCTTTTTTCGCTCAAGCAGCGGCTGCTGCCTGACGTCTGCTCCATTATAATGAAGAATATCAAACACGAAATATATAACCGGATACAACGCTTTGCCATCACGGATACGCGCATCCTTTTTCATTTTATACCGCTCCAGCAGCGTATCGAATTCAATAGCTCCCGTATCAGGATTGACGTAAGCAACCTCGCCGTCCAACACAATATCAGCCGGTTCTTTTAAGGGAACATTATGTAATTCGGGATATTGTCTCGTAACGTCATAGAAGTGCCTTGTATACAATTTTGTCTTGTTCGCAACAAAAGAAAGCTGCAGACGATGCCCGTCAATGATCGGTTCAAAAAGATACCGTTCATCATCAAAAGGCTTCTCGCGCTCCGTCATGAGCATAGGTTTCATAAACATAACGCCGCCCCCTCCCGTGTAACCATTTTAACACGGACTTAGTCAAAAATTCGGCGGTAAATTTAGGTGAAATTAGCGAATAATCCTTTTTGCGAAGAAGCATAATAGGTTCAAGAAGGAGGCTGAGAATAGATGGCAAACAGAACAAACCAACTTGTTGTACCACAAGCACGCACAGCAATGGAGCAGCTAAAATACGAAGTTGCTCAAGAGCTTGGCATTCAACTCCCTGCAGATGGATATTACGGCAATATGACAACACGAGATATGGGATCTATAGGCGGTTTCATCACTCGCCGACTCATTCAAATTGCCGAACAACAGCTCGCAGGCCGTTTTTAACGATTACACTAGCGTAAACGGCTTCGCCGTCTTTGAAGGCGGAGCTTACGTTTCGCGGTGAAATATAAGCTTATTTATAAGTTTGAAACTTATAAATTCTTATATTTTAAATAAGCGCTGAGACAACAGTCATACTGTCTCAGCGCTTATTTGTTTTGACAGGAATGAGCGATTTTCGTAAAAAATAACGGTACCGCAAACGTGGAACTTCCCTTTAGCGTCAAAAATCGTTAAAATGGGATAGAGTTGTCCCGCTTACATAACGGATAAAAGCGAATTCCATTAAAGAAAGGAATATTCTAATATGATTATTCAACCTAAAACACGCGGCTTTATTTGTACAACGGCACATCCTGAAGGCTGCGCACAGCAGGTTCAGCGTCAAATCGATTACGTACAGACGCAACCGGCAATCGAAGGGCCGCGCAACGTACTTGTTATCGGAGCTTCTACAGGCTACGGGCTTGCTTCCCGCATCGTATCCTCGTTCGCCGCTGGTGCGAATACGATCGGCGTTTATTTTGACAAAGCGGCTGAAGGCGCGCGTACGGCATCGGCCGGCTGGTATAATTCGGCAGCATTCGAAGAGGCTGCTGCTGCTGCCGGCCGTAAATCATACAGCATCGTCGGCGACGCATTCTCTGACGAAATCAAAGCAAAAACGATCGACCTCATCCGCACCGAGCTTGGAAAGATCGATCTTGTCGTTTATAGCGTAGCTTCCCCGCGCCGTACACATCCGAAAACAGGCGAAACGTTCTCCTCGGTCATTAAACCGCTTGGCGGCACGTATTCGAACAAAACGGTTAACTTCCATAGCGGAGAAGTGACTCAAGCGACGATCGAGCCTGCAACGGAAGACGAGCTTCGTCAGACAATCGCTGTAATGGGCGGCGAAGACTGGCAAATGTGGATCGATGAGCTGCAGCAAGCGGGCGTACTGGCTGATGGCGCAACCACTGTTGCTTATTCTTATATCGGACCTGAAATTACGCATGCTGTATATCGCGAAGGTACTATCGGCGCTGCGAAAAATGATCTCGAAGCGACAGCGCAGCGTTTAAACAAGCAGCTGGGCGAGAGCGGCGGCCGCGCGTTCGTATCGGTCAACAAAGCGCTCGTTACGCAATCGAGCTCGGCTATTCCTGTCGTACCGCTTTACATCTCCGCCTTATACAAGGTAATGAAGGAAAAAGGCATTCACGAGGGCTGCATCGAGCAAATGTACCGCCTATTCTCGGAGCGCTTGTACGGCGAAGGCGAAACGCCTGTTGACGAGAAGGGTCTTATCCGCGTCGATGATTGGGAGATGAGACCTGAAATTCAAGCGGAGGTTGCTAAGTTGTGGGCTGATCTGACTACCGAGAACGTGTATGACCTTTCCGATCTGGAAGGCTACCGCCGCGAGTTCTTCCAACTGTTCGGCTTCGAAACCGACGGCATCGATTACGAGGCTGACGTGAATCCGGAAGTTAACATCCCTAATTTGCGCTAACAAGCCTTCAGACACTTAAATCGGGTTTTGAGGATTGCTTCAAAAAAAAAGGCCATTTAGATCGATAATATCGAACTAAATGGCCTTTTTGCTGTTCCTAGAGCTGATTAGTTCAACAAAATTCATAAAATCGCCTCTTTTTGGAAAGAAATAACGTCGTGCCGAAAATACAACATTTTCTAAGGCAAAGAAAGGTAGACCTAAAAAATGTCCAAAATGTCTGCGATTAGTCCGACCCAGCTTTTCGCTATGATCATCTTGTTTGAATTAGGCACCGCCCTTGTTGTTCCGATCGGCCTGGGGGCCGGAACAAACGCATGGTTATCGATTTTACTGGCGATGCCCGGGGGCATAATCTTGTATATTCTCATTGTTTATTTTGACAAGCAGTATCCGACGTTGATTCTAAGCGGCTATATACGAAAAATTGTCGGTGCTTATATCGGCTGGCCGATCAGTTTGCTTTATCTCGTTTTTTTCATCTATAATTCGGCGCGCAATTTGCGGGAGGCGGGAGATCTTCTGATTACGTCATCCTATGACCAGACTCCGGTTGTGTTTATCCATGCAGTAATGATCTCCGCGGTCATCTATGTCATCCACAAAGGGATAAAAGTGCTGTTTCGGGTAGGGGAAATTTACATCTTGATCATGCTGTCGTTAGGCATTATCAGCAATATTGCCGTTATTTTTTCCGGTGCTATCGATATAAGAAACCTGCTTCCGATTTTGGGAGAAGGATGGATTTCGACGATAAGAAATGCATACCCGAACATTTTCATGTTTCCGTTCGGTGAATTGATCTGTTTCACAACTATTTTGACTCACTTGAAACAAAAGAAAATAGCAAGAAAGACGGGTATTCTAGCTATTATCGCCAGTACTATCCTGCTGAGCATGACGCATGCGATCGAGGTTGCCGTCATCGGAGCGGGCGTTTATAACCGCACGACTTTCCCGTTGTTCACGGTCATCACCACCGTGGAGTTAGCAGAATACCTTCAGCGGCTGGACTCGTTTGTCATCCTCGCGCTCATTATCGGCGTATTTTTTAAAATGACGATATACGCTTATGCCGCTTCCGCCATAGCCGCGGATATATTTAGCTTTCAGGAGCAGCGGAAGCTGGCTTATCCCGTAGGCGTTATTATTTTCCTTGTATCGGTACTATCCGCTTGGAGCTTTCCGGAGCATAACAATGAAGGAGCCACCGTCGTAAACATCGTTCTCCCTGTTTTAGTCGCTATCCTGGTGCTGCTCCTCTTCATTCACCTGATTAAGAAGCGGTTTATGACTGATCGGACAATATAAAGGCAATATTCAGCCATTAAAGATATTGATGAGGTGAGAATGATGTTTTCCAAAAATTTATACCGAAATAAAAAAAAGATTCACCAAAAGACCGGGGACGAGTCAGGAAGAGGTGCTAAGCTTTTTCTTTCCCCTGTTCTAGCCGATAACCTGGCACATATCCAAAATGAATTAGGAAACAGTCCGGATATTATCGTTAAACTGTTCGAGATCGGGACGAGCCGAACTCAAGCGGGCGCAGTTTATGTGGATGGAATTACGGATAAGAACATGGTAAATCAATATATTCTACATTCTCTCATGCTCGAGACCCATGCTGGAGTTAGCCTCGAGCAGGATCAAAACGTTCTGGCGTTTATCAATGCCAATGCGCTCACCTTAGGTGAAGTGATTGTTCTAAAGGATTGGGACAGCGTTATCCTGTCTGTTCTCTCAGGCAATACGGTTATCTTCTTTGAGAGTACGGAAGAAGCATTAAGCGGCAACACGAAAGGCGGAGAGCAGCGTTCAATCACAGAGTCGTCAACGGAGGTCGTGATTCGGGGTCCGAAGGACGGGTTCACGGAATCGATTGGGACGAATGTATCGCTTGTCCGGCGAAGAATCAAAAGCTCGAATATAAGATTGGAGCCGTTCAAGATCGGCCTCGTTACGCAAACGAACGTAGCGATCATGTACATTCAAGGCACAGTGGAAGACAGCCTTGTTCAGGAAATCCGGATTAGGCTGCAAAATATCCGGATTGAGGCGCTTGCAGGCTCCGAACATCTCGAAGAGCTCATTCAGGATCAAAGGATGACGCCCTTTCCGACAATCATGAATTCGGAGCGCCCCGATACAGCAACGGGCTATATTTTGGATGGACGGATTGCCATATTTGTAGATGGCACACCATTTTGTTTGATTGCTCCTGCAACATTTTTTATGTATTTCAAATCGGTCGAGGATTATTATCAGCGTCCGGAGGCAGCGGTCATCATCCAATTATTACGTTACGCAGCGCTAATCATATCATTGTTCGGGCCCTCCATCTACATCGCCGCCATTACGTTTCATCAGGAGATGATTCCGACTCCGTTACTGTTAAGCTTGGCTGCGCAGCGGGAAAGCGTACCTTTTCCAGCGTTTCTGGAAGCTTTAATGATGGAATTTGCGTTCGAAATTTTGCGTGAAGCAGGCATACGAATGCCGCGCGCAATCGGTCAGGCAGTATCCATCGTCGGAGCGCTTGTACTCGGACAAGCGGCGGTGGAAGCCGGAATTGTGTCTTCCGCAATGGTTATTGTGGTTGCTCTTACGGGTATCTCCAGCTTTTCGACCCCCAGTTATAATATGGCGCTTGCGATCCGGTTAATCCGCTTTGGCATGATGGCGGCTGCGGCACTGCTCGGTTTTTACGGAATTGCCATATTCAGCATCTTTCTTATAGGGCATTTGTGCGGTCTCGCTTCACTAGGAGTCCCGTATATGTCCCTGTCTCCCTATGTGCCTGAAGATCAGAGGGATACTTTGTTTGGGCAGCCTTTAATGACAAATGCTTCAAATCCGGAGTTAACCGCTAATTCAAATCGTCATGTGACAAATGGAGAAGACGCACCTTCATCTTCTGATTCGCCATTAAATCACCTAAACGGAAGTGGCTCTGAATGAAAACAAGCCGTCCTTTCATCTTCCTGATGCTATTCAGCCTTCTTTTTCTGCCTGGCTGCTGGAACAGCAGAGAGTTGCGCGATCTGGCCATCGTCTCTGGTATAGGGATCGATAAAGTGCCGGATTCGAACGAATACCGGGTTTCTTTACAAATCGTTAACCCCAATGCCGTTGCCGGATCTAAAGCAGGTGGGGGCGGACAAGGCATGCTGCCCAGTATCGTATACTCTTCCGTTGACCATACGCTGTTTAGCGCAATGCGAAAAACTTCGCAAAAAGTGCCGCGGCGGCTGTTTTATGCCCATTCTCAGCTGTTTATCATTGGAGAAACGCTCGCAAAAGAAGGAATCAACGAGCTGTTTGATATGTATGAAAGATCCCACGAGCTTCGTCTCAACACGTCGGTAGTCATCTCAAGGGGGATCGAAGCTGAAGCCTTGCTAAATGTATTGCCCCCTTTGCAAACGACTTCGGCTGTGGCTATCACGAACGGGCTTAAGGTGGCATCGGATACGTGGGCACGAAGCTTGGATAAAGATATAACCGATATTGTTAAAAGTCTTAGCGGCTCGGGTGAGCCAATTATCAGCGGCGTACGGGTCGTCGGGGATCCGAACAAAGGTAAAAAGAGGTCGAACCTCGAACAAACCCCCCCGCTTGCTAACTTGGAAGTGAAAGGAATTGCCATATTCACCGATGGGAAACTCACAGATTGGCTTGAGGGCAAAGCCGCCCGCGGTGCCGTGTGGGCATTAAATAATATGAAGAGTACGATCGTCAATATGAACTGCGACGATAAGAAAGAAAAGATCTCAATTGAAGTCATCCGTTCAACGACCAAATTGAGGACAGTTATGCGAAACGGGAAACCTGTCTTTTTGATACAAGTAAAGGAAGAAGGGAATCTGAGCGAAGCGCTGTGTCCCATCAATCCGGATAAAAGGGAAGTGATGGTTAAGCTCCAGAAACAATTGGCGGATGAAACAAAGAAAGAGATCGAGCTGGCTATAAAAACCACCCAACAAAAGAAGAGCGATGTCTTTGGCTTCTCGACTGAAATGGAGCGCACCCATCCAAAGGAATGGAAGAAGATGAAGAAAAATTGGCCGGTCATTTATTCTCAAAGCGAAGTTGAGATAAGTGTGGAAGCATACATCCGCCGGACAGGCCTGAGAATCAAATCCTACTTGAAGTCAGGGGATGGGTAGATCGCACTCATCTCTATTAATGTTTATTTCGTTTTCGCTTGCTTTTTCTTAATGAAGAAACTGACGAATGGGATTATAAATGGAATGGCGACCGTGGCAAAAACGATTATTTTTTCACCGGCCGTTACAATAGTGAATGAATGGGCCAATATATTAATGGCTTCGGAAAAAGCGATCCCGGATATAAGGTCCACCATAACTAAGAAAGCGAGGCAGAATACAAGGATTGTAATAAAAACAATCGGTATTTTCATTTGAAGCCATCTCCGGCAGCAGATTTTTTGACATTCTGTATGTTTTCCAATGACCATATTAAAAAACCGTCCTGGTACGCAAAAAAGACACCTATCATGGTGTCTAGAAAGACTCATTTCTCACCCAGGCTCCACCTTCATCCGTACTCCGGTAAAACATCGTAACGCAGCGGAGCGCTCCTCGTGCAGCTTCCTGGGCAGATGAAAATCTATTTTCCGATGAATCGTGAGGATCGGTTTTGTCCGCACCTATATAGTAATGGCTCAGCTCATAAAAGTAATGGCCGGTTTGATTTCTGAGGATATCAATTTCGATTTCTTTACCATCAATTGAGGCCTTTAAGGTTTGGACAATTTCATGAACGGCTTGGATATCGGCGTGAAGACTCTCGAGCTCAGCCAAATTCATCATCATTAGTGTCCTCCCAGTAGCTTCCTTCACCAAAGTAATCCTGACATACGCTGTTAAGCGACTGCAGCATATCGATAAATCCTTTTAAATCGCATGTATGAAAGGTGTCGTTAATATCCCGGTTTTCTTCCGTAATGGAATAGACATGGATCTCAGCGCAGCCATCCCATCTAATATTTACATCAAAACGCTTATCTTCTGTTTCGAGTTCCAATGCTGCAGTTCCGCCATCTGCGTCTCTTTTATGTTCGGTCTTAATAATCCACACTCAAATACACCACCTTGGAAGTTATAATTCCCAAAAGCAGAACATTTATCAGCTAACGCATCAGTATTTGGAACCCATTTTTCAAGTAAATAAGGAGACAATAACAGTAACCAAAGGAGGGATTCAGATGAACATAATGGATGGAATGGATGCGGCAAGGTTTAAATCAGCCAATCCTAATTACAAGTCAGAGAAGAAGTTAACGGAGAAAGAGAAAAAGATGCCGATGGTTTTAAGGAATCTAAATAATAAATAAGTATAAATTTGGGATCAAGATCCGTATAACAAGAACTTGATCCCATAACGATTCTTTTCACATTAATGACATTTATTCGTTGTCAATATCAGGAGTTTCATCAAAAACGTTCGACTTCGGCACCTGGGTCATATCTTCTTTTTGCTGAACCCAATACCCGATATTGCGGTACCAATCCTGAAAAGAGTCGTCCAATTGCTGTTCCCGGTTGCGGTCCTCGTTGACATCGGAATCAACTTCAGTCTCCTCCCTAAGAACCCCATAAACATCCTTATTAACCCCTTCTTTATCGTCTTCGGAAGCATCAAATGTAGCCATGCTGATTTAACCTCCTAACTTCGTGTCCCTTCATCCATATGAGTTAATTTGCATGAATAAGGAAAGATTTATACTTCCTGATGCCAGAAACGTTTGTTCAAGCTGTCTTCAGTTCTCAGAGTCTTGTTGAATAACTTCATCATCGATTAGATAAAATAACGAAGCTTGCGCAAAACCATTCAAAGGAGATGATTACCATTTCAGGCATTCTTGGCGGTAATTCAAAAAATGAGCCTCTTCATTACGGCGAGGTTTATGATTTGTGGCAATTCTCTATGGCAGCTAAAGGATGCATATCGGCTACCCGGGCTTACTGTTATCATGCTGGCGATAAAGATCTAAAGAACATTCTGGGCAAGATCATCGATCAATCGGAGCTTGAAGTGAGTGAGTGCGACGCTATCCTGACCCATAACGGCATTGTGCCATCTCCTCCTCTACCTGACCGTCCTGAAGCGAAGCTGGAAGATATTCCGATTGGAGCGAGATTTACGGATCAAGAAATATCGGCCATGATTGCGACCGACACTTCCCTCGGCTTGGTCGCCTGCAGTCAAATTATGGGTAAGTCGATCCGAGAGGATATCGGTGCGCTTTTCGCGAAGTATCATGTAACGAAAGCAGCCTTAGGCATGCAAATTTTAAAATTATCTAAAGAAAAAGGATGGCTCATCCCTCCGCCGCTTCAAATCCAAAGACCGGAGTTAGTTAACGTGTAACGCTGCTGAACAAAAATAAATACGCTAAGCACTGAAGATTTCAGGCTTAGCGTATTATTTTGCACTCTTCGAAGGCTATTTAACAACACTCAGTTCCTCATTAAACACGAAACGGTGAAGTACCCATTCAGCTACCCCTACAAGGAAAGCGATAAAGAAGGCTTCGCCCCATGATAACTGCCAATCGAATACATAAGACAAAGCACCAAGATAAACAACGGCCAATAAAAAATCACAAACTGTCGCAATTAAATTATTGGTTCTTCGAAGCAGAAACTGATCGCCTACAAAGTATGCAATTATAGTAAGTACTGTTGCTGCGATAGCCGCATTTACAAAGGTTGTGTTGGAGTAGTACATTAGCGACGAAACCACAATAGCTCCGTTAACCAGCCACTTTAATAACAATTTGATCATGATATGTTTACCCCCTTCTTCCGCCCAATAGGCATATGTTCCATTTTTAGTGCATGTATAGAATTCCAAGGTGTCCCTGCAGAAATTGATATTCATCCTTTTATATAATTTTCTTTTATTTGATTTTTATACGTTATATCTTAAATTCTCTTTACAAAAAAATAGCCGGGACCGTTAGACGGTCTCCAGCTCTTTTTAACTATCCAATGTCCACTTTATTTTCAGCCAAAAAATCAATCATCGAACGAGCCGTTACTCTCCCTGGAACGGCAGGCCTGCTCATTGCTTCTCCGCTTTCACGCCTGCAGAACTCCACTGTCTTGGCGACGCCGGGAATGAGATCGAAGAAGTTGTCGGAAAACCTCCCCTCGCGCTCTGCGGACAGCCAAACCTGCTTGGCCAGCACATCCGTCTCCACTTTATACCTCGTTCCATTGCTGCCTTCAACTTCCGTTATTCGAATGGCGCCTGATGCCAGCTTCAGCTCCTTCGCGCATACGAAGTAGAATTCCTTGCAATCTACCGGATGTTCGGATTGATCAAGCTCTGCCAGCAGCACCAAGCTGCCTGCATCTCGGCCTTCCAGCCACACCTTTTCATCTAACGAATATACGACAGCCGCGCTATTGCCTCGGGTCGCCACCGCAGCAAAATCCTGTTTAAGCTGCTCGCCGGCAAAATCATACAGCGTAATTTTCAGCAGGCCGCTTACCGGAGAAAGTCCATCCGTTACGACATGGACATTAATCTTTCCGCTATCCGACCGATCGAATGAGAGGATCGTATCGCCGAAGCTTCTTCTCGCGTAATACTGCATGGCTTTCCATTTGCCGTAATAGTCCATACCCGCCCATGAGGCGACCGGCCAGCAGTCGTTCATTTGCCAATAAAGCGTGCCCATGCAATAAGGCATTTTCCGCCGGTGCGCTTCAATCGCCATCTTCATCGCCTCGGCCTGCAGAACTTGACTCATATAGAGAAAGGATGGGAAGTCCTTCGGCTCGTTCATGTAAATGTCCATATATTCCTTGATCAGACGGTTTCCGTCACCGTTCTTCTGGTGGGCACGCATCACCTTCGAATCAAGGGCCAAGTCTTGCTCTACCGCAAAGGTCATGACCGTATCATATTCCGGGAACGACTGGAAGCCGTATTCGCTCATAAACCGCCCGATTTTCACATTGTAATTTTCAAACGGCTCCACTGCGTGCCATACGCCCCAATAATGAACGTCCCCCTCTCCGGAAAGTGGATGCGCATGCTGATTAATATCCCCTGACAAGGAAATGAGCGGTGAAGAAGGCCAATATTCCGTACCCGGCGCAAATGCTGTTACCGCTTCAGGCAGGATGCGATGAAACACAGCCTCGTAATCCGCCCAAATAGTTGCCCGCTGCTCCTGATTATAATTTTTCTTCCAGCCCCAGCCGCCATCCTCATCGTATTGCGCCCATGCGGAATCGATCTCATTGTTTCCGCACCACAGCACGATGGAAGGATGATTGCGAAGACGCCTCACGTTCTCCTCGGCTTCTTGGCGGACATTGTTCAGGAATGACTCGTCGCCCGGATACATGCTGCAGGCAAACATAAAGTCCTGCCATACGAGTATGCCGTATTCATCGCAAAGCTCATAAAAAATCGACTGCTCATAAATTCCGCCGCCCCAAACCCGCAGCATATTCATATTTGACTCCACAGCCGTTACAATTTCATGCCTGTACCGCTCATCCGTCACATCAGTAATGAAGCTGTCATTCGGAATATGATTAGCGCCCTTTGCAAACACCGGAACGCCATTCAGCTCAAAATAAAAAGTAGCTCCCGCTGCATCTTTATCGCGCACTAAACGAACGGACCGCAAGCCTGTTCGAACCGATTTTGCCGCAACCGCTTCGGCTTCATCATCCCTTAATAGTTCCGCTGTGAACGTGTACAAATGCGCTTCGCCAAGCCCTCTGCTCCACCACAGCTTCGGCTCCGAAATAACGACAGGTATTTGAACGGCATTCAGGCCCTGCTTCAAGTTTACCGCTTGCTCCCATATCTGACCGTCCGTACTTAGCCGCACGGAACCTTTCCACTCCAGCTCGGCTTCAATTTCTACGCTTACCGTTAGGGTCGCTTCTGCTGCGGATACGTGGTCCTGTTGAACGTAAACATCGGAAATTTTGCAGCCGGACCAGCCTTCAAGTCTTGCCTCGCGCCATATACCGCTTGTAACGAAGCGCGGCCCCCAATCCCAACCGTAATGGTACGGAGCTTTTCTCGCAAAAATACTAATCTTCTGCTCGCCAAGCCCGCCCAGCTCAGATTGATCGTTAGCAGCCGGCAAGTTATAGCCGAGCTTATCAATTTTCGGGAGATCCTCCTGGACTGGCGACCGGAAACGAATCGACAGCGCATTGTCTTTTTCTTTCACAATCGATTTGACGTCAGCCTTCCAGGTTCTAAACATGTTGTCGGCAGACAGTACATGCTTGCCGTTCACATATACGTCCGCGTACGTATCCAAGCCATCGAATACGAGCTGCAGCGAAGCGGCATTCCGTAACGCCTCCGGCACATCGAAGCTGGTCTCGTACTCCCAGTCTATTTTATCAATCCATTGCAAATCATGCTCATTCGTCCCGTAGAACGGATCGGCAATGATACCGTTTCGAAGCAGGTCGGTATGGACGCAGCCCGGCACGACAGCCGCCATCCATTCCCCATCCTTGCATGCTTTAAACTTCCAGTTGTCCAGTACTTGCTTCGTCTCTCCCATTGTTTCCTCCTGAAAGTCTTGCACCTGCAAAACTTAGATGTAATGTGGTTTCCTACCGCTTGTCATTCTTCTATATCTCCATCTTTTTGCATTCCCAAGCGTAAACGGCTTCACCGTCCTCTGGCGGTGAAGATTCGTTTCGCAGAGAATTCTAAGAAGATATAAGTTTGAAACTTATAAATTCTTAAAATTGAATAAATCAGGCAACTCATCGAGTGTAATAACGTCTGGATGATTAAAAATTTTGTTTAACACTTCTTTACTGTTGTGCTTGCCGTCAATCAAAAAGTCTCCTTCCCACGTCATGAACCAGCTCCAATTAGCCCCGTACTGCTTCGTTATATCCGGATCTGGTATAGAGCCGTTTTCCGTCATTGCGACTAACTTTTTGTCCTTTACTAATGCAACCAGATTCTCATAATGGTTGATGATAGGACTATGGTCTCCTGGATCTGGATAACTGTCCACGCTGACAATATCTACGACATTATCGCCTGGATACCACTCCGGCTGCACAGAGTTCCACACCCAAATCAGATTGTTCAACCCATGTTTGTTGACTAACCGGTCGTATAAAATGTGGTATAACGCTTTCGCCGGCTCCGGGCCCTTCGCCCCCCACCAGAACCATCCGCCCTCCGCTTCATGCAGCGGACGAAATAGAATAGGGATGTTAGCATCGTTTAACCTTTTAAGCTGCGCTGCGATAACATCTATATCGCTAAGTAGAAGCTTATAATCCTCCGAATCAGGGTGGCTTAAAGCATATTCCAAGTCAAAAGTAACGGAATCCGCATAAAATCCTCTCCACCACTCTTTTCCCTTTTCATCAATGATCCCGGTCGGAGCGTTCCAGTGCCATAAGAAGGATGCGATGCCTCCCTGCTTATGCCAGCCGACCGCACTTTCAATTTCGAACGACACAGCGCCGTGCTCGGCTCTTGTTGGTGAATATTCAATCAAATCAAAGCCGACAATCGCCGGTTTTTTTCCG
The DNA here is from genome assembly GCF_003337375.1 of Paenibacillus prosopidis. GTDB lineage: Bacteria > Bacillota > Bacilli > Paenibacillales > Paenibacillaceae > Pristimantibacillus > Pristimantibacillus prosopidis. Next base: position 118,508 of record NZ_QPJD01000010.1, on the reverse strand, counting down.
GTTGCCTTTTCAATCCATGAAGCGTTGTCGAGCCCTGTTTGACCGGAAAGCATCGACTTTCCGTAGTTTTTCACCAAATAGCTCATTAGCGTCTTGGCTTCTTTCGAGGCATTTGGATTAACGAGTTCATCTGTAACCTGATGCTTGGCGTCCGGTATGGTTTTCTGCAATTTAATATAATCGATATCAAAATAACCCCAGCCGCGCTTCAGACTAATCGTGTTGACGCCTTCGTGTAAGAGCATTTTTCCAGCTTTAAGCTCAGTAAATACGTCGGTTGGCGCTAGTGCCAAATCTCCATGCGGACTGCCATTTAACGCAAGGCCGGTCACTTTATTCCCGTTCGGAGCCCGATAACCGACCCATACGCTGTATAACGCCGATTTGGGTGCTTCAACCTGTATGGTTAGAGCATCTTGCTCATCGGTAAAGTCAGTAACAAAACCTGAACCTGAGAAGCCCTCTGCTTCCTGTGAGACGGCCGTTCCGTCTAGAAGCCCGTCTTCCGCTTCATACTGAACAATCGGTTGTTCCTTCTTTCCGAAGACAGAAGTCCCGATGGCAGCCGCTGAACAGACAAGCACTACACCAAATGCGACGATAATGCCGATGATCACCCGTTTACGCTTGCTATATGCTATTCTCGCAGCTTGTAGGTTAATAGATCCGGCACCTCGTCTTTCGATAGCGAGAGGGGATGGTTATAAAACTTAACCAGCTGTTCCCGCTCCGTATATTCACTTGAGTATTGCCTGCGTCCCTGCTCGGTGACATAGACGAACGTGCCATACCATGTACAATTCCAAGCCCAGAGCGCATTATCTCTCAGCATAAGATCGGGATCAGGGATCGGTCCGTTTTCCGATAAGGCGATAATTTTATTCATTTTGGTATAAGACAGCGCGCTTTGGAAACGTTCCTGCTGCGATTCGTAATTTTTGGCTGGAGGATAAATATCTTCGCCGATAATATCGACATACTCATCTCCCGGGTACCAGTCCGCGTGCTGACCATTCCACACCCATATCAGATGACCCAGCTTATGAACATTCGTCATTCGGTCATACATCAGCTTCCATAACTGCACACATGGCTCCGGCCCTTTGGCTCCCCACCAGAACCAGCCTCCCGATGCTTCATGAAGCGGTCTCCACAGTACCGGAACACCCGCATTTTGCAAGCGTTTCAGCTGTTCGGCTATCGCGTCAATATCCCGGATAAGAAGCTGGAATTCCTCAGACTCCTGATCATCCATCGCTTTCTGCACATCGAAAGTCGTCGCTTTCGTATAAAACCCGCTCCCCCAAGTCCGGTCTGGCGGCAAATCGATTAAATCCTTAGGCGCATTCCAATGCCAGCAAAACGTAACGATTCCGCCGCTTTTCCACCAATCGATGGCGATAACGGTATCGCTGCATGTTGCTCCGCGTTCCGTTCGCGACGGCGAATAGTTCATGAAATCAAAGCCGTATACGGCTGGATATTTACCCGTTACTTCATAAATGATATCCAGTTCGGGCGTCGATTCGACCCCGATCTGCTGGCCGGTCAATATACGTGATCCGTATATATCGCACAAGTAGGTCATCAGCCTCTTCGCGCTGTCATCCGCATTCGGGTTCACGAGCTTAGGCTCCACATTAAATACAGGCTGTTTTTCCATATTGATCATATGCGGTTTCTCCATTCTTCTCAGTGTCAATTTGCAGCTGCATCCTACTTTGGTTAACCGATAATTCCGCTTCGCTCGACGCTCTCCACAAAATAGCGCTGTACGATCAAATACAAAACAATGAGCGGAATAATGGCAAGCAATATGCCGGTGTCGATAATCATGGCGACATGATTCGGATCCGCTTTCACGTTAGATCCACTTCCTACTCCAAGCAAAACCGGGATCAACTGATTCGCTTGGGCGGATAAAGTAGAAACCTTTATCGGCATTAGCGAAGCTTCACTCATGAACAGAGAAGTGAAGAAGGTATCGTTATATTGCCAAACGAAACAGAACAAAATGACCGTTATCATCGGCGGAACAGCATTCGGCAGCATAATCCGCAGGAAAGTCTTTACTCCTCCGGCACCGTCAATTAACGCTGCTTCCTCAATTTCTTTCGGCATGCCTTTAAAAAATTGACGGAAAATGTAGATGAACAAACCCGCTTTTAATCCGATAGCGGTCGCCGAGGTAATAATAGAAGGCCAATACGTATTGAGCAAATTGACACCGTCTTTACCGGTGAATAAATGAACCAGCCCAAGAAAGTCGAAGCTTCTGAAATGAAGATACATAGGAACCATCAGCGTGCTGGTAGGAATGAGTATCGTCATAATGACAAGTGCAAACAGCACATTGCTGCCCGGGAAGGAAAAACGGGCAAACCCGTATCCGGCCAGAGCGCAGGAAGCGGCTGTCAGCAGCGTAGTCAGGATTACGTAAAACATCGTGTTCCCAAGCAGCGGGAAGTAGTTCAGGATCTCCATCGCCATCTTTATGTTATCCAGCGTAAAATGAACGGGTACCATGTAGATCGTTGGATTATAAATATCCTCTTTGGCTTTGAAAGCCACCGAAAACTTCATCAGCAGCGGATAAATAATAATAAACGAAATTCCGATGACAAGGGCGTACCGAAAGATCGAATATAAGGTATCGACCGTCTTATTTTTCGCTTTTTGCAACCGGTATTTATTCGCCTCATTGTGAACGGCCTGAGGAGCTTCCATATTCCGTTTCCTCCTTCGCTATGAACTCAGTTGTAATGCACTCTCCTGGAAAGCACGAGACCGACAATCAATAAGATGAGGCTGACGATTAACGTATAGATCCAGGACATAGCCGAGCTCAGCCCAAAGTTTTGCGTTTTGAACGCGGTTGTAAATATTAAATCGGTAACGGGGCTGCCCGAAAATGAATCGATAATCGTATAAATCACATTGGTCAAAATGAGCGGGCTCACCATTGGAAACGTAATTTTCCAAAACGATTCATACGCTGTAGCGCCTTCCATCTTGGCAACCTCGTACATCGAGCCCGGCACGGACTGCAGCGCGGCTAGAAAAATAAGAATTTGAACGCCGGAGCTAGTAATGATGTCGTAAATTCTTATGATAGCTTGAACAATATAATCTACGAACGAAGCCGGTAATCCGACCTCCCGGAGCATCATAACCATCGATAAAATATTGTAATCGGATGAGCCTTCACCCATTTCGTTCACGGCGCTTGCATCGCCGACCAAATTTATGAGTCCAGCCGACTCGGCTGCCGAAATCGCATTCGAGGCCAGAATGACCGGAAGAAAAAATATCGCCCGTGCAAGCACCCTTCCCCGGAACTTCTGATTCAACAGCGTCGCAGAGAAAAGGCTGAAAAATAAAATCATCGGCACATTTAATGCCATTTCTGAAACGGATTGTGTCAGTATCCGGTTAAAGACAGCATCTACGAACAAGGCATCCTTGAAATTGGCCAAGCCCATAAATTCTAATTCATAGCCGGTTGGCGCTACCGTTAATTTGCTAAAGCTGAATTTGACCGATTGTATAAGCGGCGTCGCGAACATGAATAAGAATCCGAGTAACCAGGGTGTAATAAACGCGAATCCCAGAAGTGAACGCTTGCGGCTTAACGTTAGCTTCGAGCCGATCATGACCGTTCACCGCCTATCCAATAATGTTGAGCTTCGACTGTATTTCCGCCGACGTTCACTGCTTGATCCGTATAATTGACGATAATGGATTTGCCATTGCTGTATAGCATCTCTACAACGCCCTCTTGATGACGTACATGCTTGACCATCCGTTCATTTCTAACCTCGGATAGCACATCATTCGCTTCCTTATACATGGAAACCGCTTGATCGTACCAATCCTTGTAGGACGTCGAGAACATAGCGTCAAAATGAGTGTATTTTAGCGTTGAGGACGGCTCATAGGTCCACGAAAAATGTGGCGCTGAGCCGAGCTCGATGGAACGGAGCAGCTGCTGCTTCACGTCCTGCTCGTCGCTTAAGTTAACCGCAGTACCTGTGTAATCCATATATCCGTGCACAACCATTTCATAGAAAGGCACTTCTTCATCCGTAATAATAAATCCGCTAGAGGACGTGGGTACATTAATGAGATGATCCGCGAACGGCCAAGCATAGGCATTACCGCCCGATATCATTGTCTCATCCATGCCTTCATCCAGCTTGCTAAGCTGTTCAACAACGATCTGTTTCGCCGTTTCGCGTTGAATAACCCGGTCGTCACGATAGTCTGCGCTAAGCGAGCTGCCGAGATCCCGCAGCGACACCCCTTCCATTCCAAACGATTCGTAACGTTCCATGAATGTATCGACATAGAAGGGAAGCTTCGCCGGCGATAGTAAATAATAGGAGCCCAGACTCATGTCCATCCGATTAAGCGCCCGGTTATACGGGTAAAGCTCCGCTTCTTCCCGCGTAACGAACCGCGCTGCATCGGAGGAAGGCGTAAAGCCTCCATCATTATGATAGATCTGCTGAAAAGCTACATCCGGGAATAGCGCTCCGCCGGACTGCTTCAACTGCTGTGAAAGCTGGATGAATTCAGACTTGCTGCCGAGCACGCTGTCGGTCTTTAATTTAACCGGTGACTTATGGTTAACGCCTTTGCCGAACCATCCCGAATACCGCATCAGCAGCCGGCCGATTCCATCCTGCTTCATTTGCTCTGCGATTTGTGAAGCTTGTTTAAAGGTCGTCATCGAAATGACGGAGCTATAAGGCACCCCAAGCATTGATTTTTGCTTATCGACAGCCCCCGCGATATCCAGATAGAAAGGGATGTCTTCCCCTTCGTTCAGCGGCTCAAGCGCTTTCTCCGCCACAAGCCTATCCCTGTAAAGCTCAGCCATTCCGGAATAGTCAGCTTTATCGCCTGCCAGGAAACTGTAGCGAACTTGAATATCGCCTTTGTATATTTCATCGTTTAGAAGCTGAATTTCCTGGATTTTCGAACCGGTATACAGCTCAAGCTCATCTTCTCCGCGCAATGTATAGCTGCTGTATACGTAGTTGAACGAGTTTTTCTTGCCGCTGATATCGGCTGCTATGCTGGCAATGCCGTCTCCTTCCTCAATAACGGCAAACCATGCGGCATTGCCTGCCTTGATTCCGAATACCGGCATACGGGCGCTTTCGCTCACTTGTCCGCGTCTCCAGCTGTTATCGTTCGGATCAAATCCGTATACTCTTTGTACATATTGCTCTTCCTTCACTTTGCCGTTGTTTAAATGGATAAGGCTGCCCGAACCGTCCGGCACAAAGATGTATCCTTCATCCGACGCATCGGCAGCGCCGAAAAAATTGAGCATCTCTATGCTGCGGATTTGATAGCCTTCACTCTCTTTAACATGGCCCACCGGTATCGAGGCAACAAGCGATCCGCCTTCAAGACGATACTCCAGCGGGATAACAAAATTCGGCCTGGATGACCCGCCGGCGCTCCCGCTCCCGTTTTCCTCATTGTCGAAAGCGAGATCCGCCTCCGCATATCCGGCTTTTGCGAATGCGGCTATCATCTTATTAAGTACGAGCTGCTTGGAAACTTGCTCATCAAGACGCTCCAACACTTCCGGATTCCCCTCGCGCGGATAATAGCGCGTCGATACATACCTGGCCACCGATTCATCTAATTTGGAGAGCACCTTTTCATCCAATCTGGCTTTGCTTATATACTTAGGCAAAGCATCGATCCCGAGCGACATATCGCCAATCGTATAAGTGATCCGGATACCGTTCTCAATGCTTTCGGCAGTAAACTGTTTATTGCTGATGCTTCGTGCGAAGTTTGTGAAGGTGTCCAATGTGCCGACGGAGTCCCGGAATAGCACCGTTAATTGCGATGACAGCACTTCCTTCTCAAAAGCCGAGGCTAAGGTATCCCCGCTGCGGTTTGAAGGGTTACTGTACCACACTTTGCCATGCCGCTTATCCATGACAGCCACTTCAGTTGTGTCTGCATTGAAATACAAGGATAAATCGGAGTTGTCCGCCACTAGCTTCATCCCTGGTACACCCTCCGACGAATCAGGCAATACGTTCAGCTCGCTCCCGGCTTCCAGCTCAGCAGTTATTTCCATATAATCGGCTGCGTCAATTGCGCGGACCCCACGATCCATGAAGAACAAGGAGCCGGCAATGATACAGATTGCTGCGGCACAGGCCAGCACCGCAACCAGCATTATTCGTTTTCTCACGGGTGCGGCCTCCTTTACGTACGGAAAATAATTTCCCGATAAATGTTGACGATAAACTCATAAATTTGCTGCATCATACTTAACACCAGCGTCCCCAGAAATACGATGATTCCCATTACAATGACCGTTAGCACCATCGTTACAACCGTTTTGAGCACCGTATATTGATGGACCGTCATCGTACCGACAAATAGAAGCGCTGCAAACCAAATCGATGAAATCGAAAGGAGCAGATAATAAAAAGCCGTCTCTTCCTCTACCATAAACCGGCTTGCAACCGTCATTGGCAAGTAGATGAGCACGATCGGAACAAGCGCATAGCCTGTTGCCATAACGATCTCCTTAAACTTCCCCTCCCCGTCCATCAAGGTCGTAATCGCCCAGTTGGATACGCACCACAGAAAGAAAGGAAATACGATCGTTAACAGCTGGGTGATGCTGTTCAAATGGCGCGGATCATTATAGTTAACAAGAAAGCCGGCATATTGATTTTGCAAAATGACAGATATGACTACGAGTGCCAACAGGACTAAAGCTACCCGAACTTTGCCTTTGCCGTCATATTTTAAATCCCAAAAGCCGTCAAACGGATGCATAAGCAAGTGCAGCGGAAACTTGATGAAATCCTGCTTCATGGGGCTTTGTCCTCCTTAACGTTTTGCGGGGCAAAACCGGACATGATAACCGTCCGCTTCCGTCTCCAAGAGTTCGTCAGCTTGAACGCCGCCCATGCTGCCGCTATGACTAAAAGCACAGTAAGCACGGTTCCAAAATGCTCCTTCAAGAGTTCCCGGCGGTACCGTTTGTATGCCACAGTATAACCATCGCGGTCCATACCGAGCTTGAAGTATGCAAGCGCCTCTCCATTTCGCTTCTCCATTAACAAGGATTTGCCAATCCCGATATAGGCGATGTCATAGTTTCCGTTCATTCGCAGCACTTCCTCCCAAACCGGTACCGCCAGCTTATCTTCGCCGTTATAGTGAAGCTTCACGGCCTCATTCACGCTGGAACCGAATTTCGTCGGCTTAAACACGACGATTTGGCTTCTTCCCCGATCGAGGACCAGCTGTTTATCACCTATCCGCTCGATTGCGACGGGTGTTTTGAAAGTGCCTGTCTGGTTGCCTTTACCACCGTAGATATAAAGCAAATCGCCTTCGTCACTGTAAGTGAACACTCTTCCCTGATTGGCATCCAGCACGCTGTACATGCCGTTCTCCAGCACCTTTACGTCAATCAGCTTAGACGGTCCTACCGCTATTCGGAAGCGGATGTCTCCACTTACATCGAAGTATCCGAACCGCTTCAGCACATCTTCTCCGGAAGGATTCAGCCGCTTAACCGGTTCCCTGGAGTCAGGGTCGATATTGGTGGCATAGACAAACCCTTTTGAGTCCATATCGATATTGGAAAACTCCGTTGGAATGAAGAGCACCATTTGTGCCTTCTGCGCCTTGGTCGAGAGCAACCGCCATACATATTCCGTATAATCCCGCTGCACCTTGTTCGTTCCCACATACCCGATAAACTCGCCGATTCCGTCGAACTGCATAATGCCTTCGTAAATCCCTCTGGCTACGACATAGACGCGTCTCGCTTTATCTACTGCCACCTTTAACGGGACAAATTTGAAATCGGCCGCCAAAATATCGGACTTCGGCTGATCTATGATTTTGAGCAAATCGCCTTCCTTCGACAGGACGACGATACGTCCATTATCCGTATCCGCGACATAAAGATTGCCCTCGCCGTCAACAAACAGTCCGGAAGGGTTTTTAAAGCCGTCTGCTTTCCCCTCATTGTCGAACCCGTTAAAAATGTTCCGTACATTCCACTTATCATCTATACAGACGATACGCCCGTTGCCGCTGTCCACAATATAGATCAGTCCGCTATCAGCTGCGACCATATCGCTAGGCTCCAAGAAGTCTCCGATTCCAAGATCGACGCCGGATATGGAACGGTCGGGAATGTATGCCGCAGGTGCCGGTACCGCTTCTTCCCAATAGTTATAGTTGTAGCTCTCATACGGCGTCGATGAAGCGGACGCCGGCGGAGGCGCTGCATGAACAAACAGTAGGGAAGCCGCCGCGATCGAGAGAAGCCATTTTTTCGCTGCCAAATGCGTTCCCCCCTTAATCTTTCATTCCTGATGTTGCCATCGTCTCAATAATCCGGCTTTGCGAGAAAACAAACAGTGTAATCGGCACGCTCATCAGAATGAGCGCCACTGCCGCGGCCGCTCCCGCACGCGCTATTCCGCCTTGCACGATTTGATTGGCGGCAAAATGCAGCGATTTCAGCTGCTCACTGTAAATAAACCCGTTCCCGTCGCTGCCCCAAAGGATTTGGAATAACAAAATGATGAGCGTGAGCCATGCCGGCTTCACGTTAGGCATCACGATGGTCCAGAAAATCCGGTATTCGCTCGCCCCGTCAATTTTCGCCGCTTCAAGCAGCACATCAGGAATTTGCTCCATAAATTGCTTCATTAAATACAAGCCAAGCGAATAGGCGAAAGCCGGTATAATGACTGCCCAGTACGTATCGATTAATCCAAGCCATGACATAATCATATAGGTCGGAATAGCCGTCACGGCAGGGGTGAACATCAAAGACAAGACGACGATGGTGAACATAAAGCCCTTGCCCGGGAACTTATGCTTGGCGAGCGGATAGGCTGCAGCCGACGCCAGCAGCACATGTCCGATAATACCCATGCCGGTAATGAACACCGTATTGAAAATGTACCGTGAAAACGGGACCCAGGAATTGCCGAGCAAATTCATTAAATCAATAAAATTGTTCATCGTCGGATTGCGGACAAACAGCGTCGGCGGAAACATAAAGATTTCATCGAGCGGCTTGAACGCATTATTGATCGCGTAAATGAGCGGTAATATCATGAACGCTCCAAACGCCGCTAGCAGTACGAACAGAGAAAAGCTGCCCCAGAACGACCGGTTTACCCGTTTTCTGCGGATGCGATACGAAAAGGTCATGAACTTATTCACCCACCTTGCGAAGAAGTTTTTGTACGATGAGGTTCGTTCCCACCATAATCATGAACAGTACGGTTGCGATGGACGAAGCATAACCCATTTCAAAGCGGGTGGTGCCGAAATCGATCAGATGCGTCACAATCGTTTCTGCCGCATAGTTCACGCTTGGAAACCCTGCAAGAGCTATAGATACGTCAGCTACGGCAAACGCGGATGTAAGCTGAATGACCGCGCCGAACATTAACTGCGGCCGCATGGATGGCAATGTAATATACCAAAGCTCCTGCCAGCGGTTTTTTATACCGTCCACAGCACCCGCTTCGTACAAGGTACGATCGACGGTTTGCAGGCCTGCAATGAATGCGAGGAAGCCGGTCCCCAAGCTGAGCCACAATTGGACGAGTATGATAATAGGTAAAATATATTCTTCTTTCTTCAACCACTGAAGGGGCTCCAGTATTAATCCCAATTTAAGTAGAAATCCGTTGGCAATGCCGTAACGGTCGCCTGAAAATATCATGAGCCATATGAAAAAAACGTTTCCTGAAATAGACGGCGCATAGAAAACGAGCGTCATTACCGCTCTAACTTTCGGAGACAGCTCATTAATAATCCAGGCGAAAACAAAACATGCGATATAACTGATTGGTCCGGTAATAATTGCGAATAGCAGCGTGTTCTTCACCGCAATTAGAAATACTTCGTCCTCCAGAAACAAGCGGGTATAGTTTTGCCAGCCGATAAACTTTGGAAATTCCAACATATTAAAGTACGTAAAGCTGAGTACAATCGATATTAAGACGGGAAGCACCGTAAAGACGGCGAACAACACCATATACGGCGCCAGCAAAATATACGAATGCTTATTGGCTTTCATTTCCCGCAACTTCAGGCTCCACCAATTTTGCACGCTTGACCCTCCCCCATTATTGCGGTAAACCGAATTCTTTCCGTTTGGTACGTATTTCGTCCTGCATGTACTGCACATAGTCCATGATCGATTCGCGTGCTTCTACTTGACCGACCACCGTCTTGTAAAAGGCGTTAAATAAATGCCGGCCTGTGAAATAGCCGCCCGGCACTTCCGGAACACCTTGCACCCATTCGAACTGCTCTTTTAAATTTTCATAGTCGGCAACAGGCCATGGCAAGCTGTCTAACGCTTTAATATTCGCTGTCGGATAACGTGCCGCGGCGCCCATCAAGCCTTCCATTTCCCTGCCGAATACCGTCTGTGTCGATTCGCTCGTCCACCACTTCATAAACTCCCATGCCGCATCCTTATCACCGGCTTGCTTCATCATGACGACGGCACTGCCTCCGCTTGGGACTTCGCGATTAATCGAGCCGTCCTCCTGCAAGGTTCCAGGTACGGGAGCAAATCCCCACATCCCGCGAATTTCCGGGGCAAATACAGAGAGCTGGTTATACATCGTATAATCCGCAATGCCGATAGGCATCTGTCCGGTACGGAAACGGTTGGCGAAATCGTACTCCCGTTCCAATTTGTAATCCGTGTAAAACTCAGACCACTGCTTGAAGGTTTCGATGCCTACACGGGAATCGAGATCGGACTCTTTCCCGCCATTGCGATAAAATTGGCCGCCATTTTGGAACAGCAGCGTGGCGTACATCGAATTAGGAGGGATGTTCTGCCCTTGAACAGCAGCCTGAGCAACGACAGGCAAACCGAACTGCATATGGTTTTTACTAAGTACAGCAAGCAGATTAGACACGTCTTCCCACGTTTGCGGCACATCCAAATGAAGCTCTTCCAGCACATCCTTACGATAAAACAGCATATTGAACGTTTGCGTTTCCGGCAGGGCATAAACCCCGTTTTCATAGCTGTATGGCACGACTGCGCTTGACCGGAATCGTTCCTTCACTTGTTCGAAATCGTCAAACTGCGTCAAATCGACCGTCGCATTACGCATTGCAAAGTTAACTGGGATGTCATTGTCGATCTGCATCGCTACATCGGGTCCCTGGCCGGCCAAAGTGGCAGGCAGCAGCGTTCCCATGTTAACAAGCTTCAGATTGACATTAATGCCTGTTAATGATGTAAACGTTTCATCGATCATGGCCTTCATTGTGTTAGCTTGATCCCGTCCGCTTCCGATCCATACCGTGACCGAGCGCTGATCATCGCTTTCAGCCACATTTCCGATTTGGTTATAATCGGTAAAGAAAGAGGTGACAAAAGTTGAAGCCTCATGCTTAAGCTTTGCGCCTAATCCCATGCCTTTCTTCGGAAACTTTTTATCAGGAGATGCGATATAGATGGCGTCAAATTCAAGGGGCTGCTGCCTTGCTTGCTGAACCCACGTGCCGAGGCCACCGGTATTCGTTTTATACGCGCCCAGCCTTCTTGGAACCGTATCCGGCTTCTCCACCATTTCATCCAATTGCAAAGCCATCGTTTTCAGCAGCGCCTCTTGGTCGCTTGATTGTCCGGACAATTCCACTAACTGCTTTGCGACTACCTTCAGACGGTCGCTTTCTGATTTAAATACCGTAAGCAAATCAGGAATTTTCTTTTCCAGCTGATAATCGCGGAATTCATCAGGCTTCGTGCCCGTAATCATCAATATTTTGCGGTACATGTCATTCAAATTATAAAGACTGTCCTCGACCTCCCGAATTAAAGGAGCAAACTCGCCGAGGCTTACTTCAAGCCGCAGCACATGCTTTCCTTTGTCCAACCGGTACAAGTATGGATCTTTGCCGCCCATTACATCGAGCCGGTAACCGCTTTTATAACGGAATGCAACCCTTTCCATTTCTTGAAAAGGAATTTCCCCGTCGATCGTTAATTTACGCGTCGAATAAATGCCCCGCACGAAATTTTGCTGCGATTTAAACGCGATTTTATACAGTCCCGTCTCCGGGACATCGATCTCCCATTCCATCCATTGGCCGGGCAGCCTCCAATTAAATCCGCCGATCGTATTGATTTTTATTTTAGAAGCGCTGTACGGAGAAACGGCAGCGCTGGAGCGTTCGCTTAGAGGATATAAGGTTGGCGATGACTTGGCGGTCGAATGCTCGCCCTCGATTGTTATTAATTGACCTTCCGCGGGATTTATGCCTTCCGCCTCGTACTGTTCGACCATTTCATCATAAGGCAGCGGCGTTTGCTTCTGGAACAGCTTCAGCTGCTTGATCACCATTGGTTCCCTTGTCGATTCCAGCGTTATCGTATGTTCGCCTTCCGTAAAATAAAAGAGAAACGGCGCATCTTCATAACCGTCGGAATCTTGAAACGCTTTCTCGCTCCATCTCGGCTTCTCGACCTGCTTCGGCCGTAAATCATTGCCTTGATTATCCTGTACAACCTGTTCCTTCTGATTGTTCCAAATACGGTCAAACTGTAAAAAAGCCGCTTCCCGGAAAGGACGTTCGCCATCTATTAACAAGCCGCGCTCAATAGCCGAGCTTTTCCCTTCGATTGGGAAATAGAGCAAAGATAAATGGTATAGTCCTGCTTCATCTACTTGAAAAGACCACTCTGCCTTACCAGATTCGCCGGTTAAGAGTGAAACCCCGTCCATGCCTTCGTATTGGTCAAGCTTCTCGAAACCATGGCCTTCCACATGGCTGTAATTAGCCGCTTCCAGCACGATTTCCTGATCGGGTCTGGCGGCTCCTTCGTATTCCGATAAATATTGAACGTATTTGCGCTCATTAAATGTAGCTGTCCCATTCGTGCTGCTGCCCGCTTGCTCGTCCGTTGACGAAGCATTTGAACTTGCGGTTGCCTGCAAATTCAAGCCGGATGGAAGCACAATTATAAACGCCAAAACAACAGGCACTATTTTCCTAGCCATTTTAGCAAGCCGCAAATTGCTTATCACCAGAAGTCCTCCCTGCAACGTGAACGGTTTCACCGTCCATTGATACTTCCTTTATTCATACAATTGGGGGAGGTCGCAAAGACATCCCCCAACCCTCATGACAAAAGTTAATCCGATTACGATTACGATTACGATTACTTACCTAGCTTGGCTATGGAAGCTTCCGCCTCCGGTTTATACTTCTCGGCAGTCGCTGTAACCGATTGATTGTTTACGATTATGTCCTCAACAAACTTGTAAATTGGGAAATCCGGATAAGCGTCATCGAGCAGGATTTGACCGGTACCGTTAATATGATCACGCATGATGAAAATATCTTCTTCATGATTGTAGATGCTCTCGAGCCACTCTTGGCTCGGGAACTCTTGTGTATTAGGAATGTCAAATGTTTCCTCATAAACTTGGTATACGAGCTGCGGATCCTTTACGCCTTTAGGGATAAACTTGGCCGATTGGGCATTGTTCGCATAGGTTACTTCCGGGCTGCCTTGTGGTCCGTTCGGAATTGGAACGAGACCCATGTCGAAGGTCAATCCGCCTAAATTCCAGGCAGCAGCCATAAACATGGCTACGTCGCCGTCTTTAAACGTGTTTGTCTCCTGCCAATCCGTTTTGTTGCCTGTTTTTACTTTGACAACGTTCTCAACATTGTACATGCGATTCACAAATTCTGCCGCTTCAATCGTTTTCGGATCTGTGAAGCCTTGTGTACCCGCCTTCTCGTCAACAATGAAGCCTCCGTTTGCGGCCGTAAAGCTGCGGAACAGATCAGTAGGCCAGCCGGAATATCCGTAAACATCAATTTTTCCGTCATTATCTGTATCCTTCGTGGCCAGCTTGGCGATTTCCATGAACTTATCCCAGTTCCATTGTCCGCTCTTGTACAGCTCCTGCAGGTCCGGAAGTCCAAGCTTTTTGAATAAATCGCGGTTATAGTGCATCCCCGAACCGCCTGTGAACGGATCGTCGAACGCATATTCTCCGCCTGCAATGGCAGGGGATTTCATGATCAGGTTTGCTTCGTTGTTAATGTTCGAAGCCGAAGTCGTGAAATCGCTAAGAGGAAGCAGCTGTCCTTTCAAAATAGCCGGCAGCGCCGCTTTGTACTCCAGTTGAACGATATCGGCGAAAGGCTCTCCCGCCAGAACGGTTGCTGTAAATTTAGGCAAATATTCTTCAAAAGGAACATTTACGAATTCGAACTTTACATTATATTTTTTTTCAACTTCAGCGATTTTTGCGAGACGGGCTTTCTCGGAGGCCGTTGTTCCAGCAGGCTTCAAGTCCCACCATGCTGAAACTTTAATGACGCGTCCGCCTAAATCGGGAGCTTCTGCAGCCGGCTCTTCTGTTGGAGCTGGCTCTGTGACAGCGCTTTCTTTTGGAGCCGCATTATTCTCTTTATTGCTGCTTCCGCCGCTGCAGGCTGTAAGCATAAGCATGAAGCTTAACAACAAAATTGAAACCAGTTTCATTTTTCTCATTGTCGAACCTCCCGTTTTAACGTTCATCAAAAGAAACTAAAAACATTTTAAATAGAGCGCATAGAGCGCTTACAAAGCTATCCGAAAAAATAACCGCCTCTCCCATCCTGCGTTTCTTTTGAACACCGCCTTCATTTGTTATTTATTTTGTTTTGTTTTACATAACAAATACTATCATCAACATTTAAAACGGTCAATGATTTTTGTTTGTTATGTTCTATAAAAACGCCGAAACGCTGTATAAAGCCTGCATTAATAACAAACCAACTTGTATAAAATAACTTTTGATGATATGTTTGTGTACATAACAAAAATAACAAAACAAAATAATTGGTTGGAAAGGCGCTGATACTTTAAAAACCGCGATTAATAAGGGAACTTATTTGAAAAATATATTTCTAATGATTCGGGCAATCATGTAAAATGATATTTTAGATGAGTACCATTTACTAAATATGTTGAATGCTTTAACAAATATAGATGTACAACCAATCTGACTAAAGTAGGATGATCTACATGCGAGGTAAAGTAACCATACAGGAAATAGCTGATTACACGGGGTTGTCGAAGTTTGCCGTATCTCGGGCACTATCCGGCAAATCGGGAGTCAGTACGCAAACGAGAGAGATGATTTTAAAAGCGGCGGGGCAGCTGGGATACTTTAAAGATTTTCCGGGTACGCCTTCGTCCAATGAATTGATCGATATCGATACAAAGAACTGGTCGGGGACCATTCTCGTCCTATTTCCAAACATTCGTTATCAAAACACGGATTCACTCTATTGGGGACCGATTTTTAACGGCATTTCCACACGGTTAAATCAGAAGGGCATAAATATATTAACCTTAACGGAGCCGACAGATGATTCTATGTTTTCCCTTCTAAACCCTGAAGCCATAATGGGCATCATAACTGTCGGCTCTATATCAACGCCAATTTTGTTCGATATTAAACGGCTCGGCATACCTGTTGTCATGGTAGATCATCTTGATCCGAGCTTCCGCTGCGACTCTATTTTTACCGACAACTTAACCAGTATGAAGGAAATTATGACCACCGTTATTAGAAAAGGGTATAAGAACTATCAATTTTTAGGCAACATCAGAGACGCGCAAAGCTTTTATGAACGTTTCCTCGGGTTCCGTGCTGCGCTTGACGATCATGGGATCGAACTTAAACAAATTCCCTCGCTCATCGGCCCGGAGATCGATAATTTTCAGGATACGTTTAAAGCAGCGATCACACAGTATGGATTGCCTGAGGTTTTCGTGTGCGCGAATGATATTTGCGCTTTTTTCGCTTTAGAAACAATGGAGAAAATGGGTATGGCTGTTCCTGATAACCTCGTTTTTACCGGCTTCGACAACACGCACCCAACGGTGCCAATCGTGGCCACCGTCAATGTCGACAAGGAGCTGCTCGGCAAGAGGGCCGTGGATCAGATACTTTGGAGAATACTCAACCCAAATACCAGCTATGAAAAAACGCTTATTCAGGCGGATGTCATTATTAGGGATTAATATGAGAAATGACAAAGAGGATATCCAGAAATAATGGATATCCTCTTTGTCATTTTAGCGTACATACCCTTTAGCAATAAAGCTAACTTCATTCCGCATACTTAACGTAACTTGGAGCTATTACGGTATAACGGGCATCCGACATGCGTATCGAAGTATCCGGTTTGCGAACATCTTTAACAAATTGGGTATCCCCTATCCATTTATCGAACCTCATTCCTTCTGGAGGAGTATTGGCAGTAATGGCAACCTCTTCGCTTATACCGTAAACTCCTTCCCCAGTCCCGCCTATAACGGAAAGATAGTGACCCGGATCCGTCCTGAACGGAGAAGCAGGCAATCCGGCATTATTGTAAAGATTGCCGATGGGCGAATCGTTCCAACTGTAACGCACGGCCACGGGATCATCAACTCGATCCGACGATACAAGAACCGTATCTCCATCTATTTCCGCATGCGCGGAGTAGAATCTATGATCCGCTCCGGCAATCGCAAATCCGCTGAGCTCTCCATTCCGGTCCTCTTGAACCGGCTGCAATCCGTTCTTAAGTCCTGCAAATAGCTTTGTACCGGAATGGTCGAACGACACTCTGATTTGATTTCCTTCCTTAGCCATTGCTTTATAAATAGGACCTGAATATTCGATATTTTCATTATAAAACTTACCCAATGCGCAAATTGCAGACCGCAAACCGACATCCTGCTTATTCGTTGGATGGATATCTGCGCTATTTCCTACATCCGTTGTGACGACCAGGCAAGTCCTGTCATCATTTTGCACGGTATTAAGCTGGGCTTCACGGATCTCCGGCAGCCCTTCACTCGTCTGTGCCGGATTATTTTCGCTTTGAATCGTTCCATACGCGGAAATTTGAATAATAACAAACGGCAGTTCCTGATCCTTGAAAGCAGCACGCCAATCCGCAATCAGCGCAGGCAGCAGCTTGTTGTAACGATGCTCTCCCCAGTTGCTTTCGCCTTGGTACCAGAGCACTCCTTTCAATGAATAAGGAGCTACGGGAGCAATCATTCCGTTGTAATACGCAGTCGGTGACTTCGTAGTCGCACTGCTTGCAGCCCCGTTTCTGACGTCATCCGAAGATTGAATGAATTCAGGTAAAGTTTGTAACGTTTGATAGCTGGTCCAAGATTCCGCATTGGTTCCGCCTACGGCTGAAAATATAATGCCGACAGGAACATTCGTTTCTTTGTTCAGTTTCCGCGCAAAAAAATAGGCGGCCGCAGATAAATTCGGAGCCGTTTCCGAAGTGGTAACCTGCCACTTAGTGTCCCTGTTCACCATAGAAAGAGGTACCTGACTGGTTTTAGCAGGTATCGTGATGAAATGGATGTCGGAATAATTGGCATTCTTAATTTCATCGTCTGCATTTATAACATTGGACAGCCTGAACTCCATATTGGATTGTCCCGAACACAACCATACGTCGCCGAACAGGATATTATTATAGCTAACTATCTCTTCTTCATCGCTAACCGTTAACTCATAGGGTCCACCAGCCGTAAAAACACCAAGCACTGTCTTCCATATACCGTCAGAATCCGCGGTGGCGGTTACCGTCTTACCGCCAATCGCAACAGTAACCACTTTTCCTGGCGCCGCCCACCCCCATATGGCAGCCTCCGCACCTCTTTGAAGAATCATATTATCGCTGAACATCGGATTCACTAGCGGCTTCCCGACGTATGAGGGCAAAGCCGTATAGGGTATGATCTCTTCCGCCTGCTTCTCCTCCTTGGAATAGATTCCCCTGGCATATACTTTAAGCTCGTACTCTCCCGGGGAAGGGGGTATCCATACAAAATTGAGGCGCCTGCTGTACTCGTTCAACGTCATCCATTCGCCATTCTTCACACGGTACAAATAGCGGTATTCGGATGAATTGTCGGCGCGGGCGGTTAGCGTGACTGGCAAATCGGAGGGCCCGGAACCGCTGCCATCCGTTGTTAAGGCAACTGTATTTACCGGTCCGCCCGGTCCCCCGAACAGCTGGATATGATCTACGGCAATCCATCCCCAGCTACTAGTGATATCAAATGTATTGGCACCTTCGTTCAGGTCGAATTGACCGATTACGGCATCTTTCAATATATTCGTATCCTTAAACGTATAATCCGCAATTTTCTCCCCGTTTAGAGATAACGAATTAGGCTTATCTCCCCCGTATGTTTTATATCGAATCGTAATCAAATACGTTCCGCGAGCAGCCACTTGCAATGTTAACCTCAGATTGTCGCCTGCTTTGTCGAAGCCTTCAACGATTTTCCCGGCAGAAGCTCTGTCGTCGACAACGGCCGAAACCCCTGTCCGCTCTCCAGCCTCAGCTTCGATCGTTATCGTAACTGCAGCGGCCGTTTTGTCTTCCTCCGGCTTTGCCGGAGACAACTCCGGCTCAACTTGTTCAGAAGGTGCAGGAAGAGCTTCTTCTTTTGAGCCGGTATGCCTAATAAAAATGAATCCTAGTATGACAGCAACCAAGACACATAACAAAACAACCGAACCTCTGCCCAATTTCACCTTGAAGCTCCTTCCTTGGCGATCAAGTATTATACCAAGTATAACCTGCACCTGTATTAATAAATAGATTGCGGTTATAGACAAAAAGAGATTGTTCAGTTATGCCCGTAAGACTTCACTGAACAACCTCTTCATTTTTCATAAACGCCTCTATATCTTGGTCCGCCTTCGATTGATTGCATTCGTTACAGGCACAAACGCAATTGTCAGGCGTCGTGTGACCGCCCTTCGCGCGCGGCAGCATATGATCGATCGTATCCCCGTACTCCCCGCAAAAATAACAAGTATGATTATCCCGCTCCAAAATGAACTTTCGGAAATCCCTATTGCTGTAAAGGCGTCGAATCGTGTGACGGTTAACGACAACCGCTGCCCGTTCCTTTACCAGCGTTTGCGCTAATTCCAGTTCGATTTCCTGATGCCATCTTCGGCCTTTATCCGTCCGTCCGCGCATCCAAATCGTTCCTTGACGAGTCGGCCTCAGCAGTGCTGCGTCGTTTGACGCAAGTATGGGGGATGCCTTCAAAGGCGTCTTCTTAGACCGGGAAGGCGCTTTGCTGCGCAAAGCCTTCTGTTCTGACTCAGCGGCAGCGATCGCAGGGGCAGCTGCTTTTCCCTTCAACATGCGGCAGTCCCGGCATGCGCCGCGGCGTGCTCCAGAACCGGAGCGCCGACCCGTTCGACGCAAAAATTCGGAGAGCGGCTTACTACTCTTGCAATATGCGCATTGTTTATAAGTAAGTTGTTCGGTTTCGCTCATCGGCTATTCCGGGGTGTATGACATCGACGACCCCGCTATCGTCCCCTCGACTTTTCTTTTATTGTAGCACGAAATGATGGACGAGGGGAGCTAGCCTCATTTGGCTCTAATGGGTTAGCTCAAACTGCTTACATATGGCCGCCCTTCATGTCTTGATCAGACTCTTCCCATTTCCTTGAATAAGGTTTTTTCGATGCCATTGAAATGCTTCGCTATTGATTACTCGTTCATTGTTTAACCTTTCCCCTTCGAATCAATGCTCCGTCCTGTCCTGTGTGCTTCTAACTAAACGAGTCACCATCATACGAGGCAGCAACCGCGGCATAAACGCAATGAAACGGTTACGGACACCGGGCATAATTAATGTCTTGCCACGCAAGAAGCCTCGATACCCTTCTTCAGCCACCTGTCCAGCTTCCATGATCGCGCCCTTCACGGCGCCCATACCAGAACGATCAACAAATCCGGTTGACGTCAGCCCCGGGCATAATGCGGTTACAGTCACGCCTGTTCCGCTCACTTCGTTCGCCAAAGCTTCGGTGAACGACAACACGTACGCCTTCGTCGCATAGTAAACAGACATCATCGGTCCTGGGAAGAAACCCACCAAGGAAGCTACATTCATCACTCCACCTTGCCCTCGTTTGATCATATCCGGCAAGAATAGCTTCGTCATAACCGTCAGAGCCTTGATATTAACGTCAATCATATTCACTTCTTGCTCCATATCCGTTTCTATAAATGTCCCAAACAAACCGAAGCCGGCATTATTGACCAAATAGTCAACGGTAATCCCCTTCTCCTTTAGCTCTGTGAAGATTTCCTCAGGTACCCCCGGTGCCGCCACATCCTTGGCGATGACCGTTGCCTGAATGCCGTATTTTTTTCGATATTCCTGTGCGAGTTTCACTATTTTACTCTCGCTGCGAGCCACCAGCACTATATTATGTCCGCCCTTGGCAAACCGATCAGCTAATTCTTTACCGATCCCACCGGAAACCCCTGTGATAAGAACCGTCTTTCTCATTCTGGTATCCCACCTCAATTTTAAATGTTATGCTTAAACCATAGTGTAACGTTTCCAGCTGCCTGGATTTGCAAACTAAACGAAACGAGTTCATTTAGCACGGAGAGACTGAAAATTAGGGAATGATCATTCTAATAAAACGAAAAAAATATGTGGCTTTTTGAAAGGTATGTCTCTGTCATCGGAAATCCAGCTACGAGAGCTCGGCTTAGAACGTTACAATTACTTTGCCTTGCGAATGGCCAGTAGAGACTTTAACCAATGCCTTGTTAATGTCATTAAAATGATAAACGGAGTCTATTGAGGGCTTGATGTTTTCTTGTTCAACAATATTAGTGACCTCTTGTAACTGACTGCCATTGGCCTGCACGAATATAAAACGATATTCAATTTGATGCTTGCTTGCCAAAGAATCGATGCGGGACCCAGCTAAGCCAAACAATAGTCTTTTCCATAATGGAAAATTCCGATCAGCGGCAAATTGATAATTTGGCGCAGCTTTCAAGGATACCAATTTTCCTTGGGGTTTTAGAATACCCATTTCGGCTTTGATCTCTTTGGTTCCCAAGGTGTCGATCACATAATCAATGTCGGATAGAACGTCAGCATAGTTCTCTTCTTTATAATTGATGAATTGGTCTGCGCCAATCGACAGGGTACGTGATCTGCCTCTTTCGCTGCCGCTTGTAATGACATACAAACCCATGGATTTGGCGATAGGAATTGCCATTGCACCAAAGCCTCCGGTTCCTCCAGGAATAAACAGCTTTTTATTGGGCTGAGCATGAAGCATATCATGTAATGCTTGATATGCCGTCAAAGCAGTGAGGGGTACAGCCGCTGCTTCAGTAAACGAAAGATTTTCAGGCATGAGGGCTATAGCCTCTTCCTTCACCGCTGCGTATTCCGCAAAAGCCCCAATTTGGTTCATCGGCAATCGCGTATAAACGTGATCACCCACACGGAAATTCACAACCTCTTTTCCTACGGCTTCAATAACGCCGGATAGTTCATTTCCTAAAGTTAATGGGAACTCATAATCAGAAATCATCCGAACACTGCCATTTATAATTAGAATATCTAATGGATTTACACCCGCAGCTTTTACGCTAATGAGAACCTCATCGCTATTGATTACCGGTATTTCCACCTCATTCAGTTCCAGTTGAATTTTTTTTGAATACTTGTGCATTTGCGCTGCTCTCATGTTTTATCCTCTTTCTATGCATAATCAGTGCTCGCGCAAGATGTATGGCGTACAATTTTCAGTTGTACGCCATTTTCACCTATGCCTATTGTTACCTTTCTTGAGAAGCTAATTCATTCATCGTAGGGTAATCCGTATATCCCTTGCTTCCGTGACCAAAGAATGTTGCCGGATCCGCTTCATTCAATGGCGCACCTTTTTGAAGTCGTTCCACTAAATCTGGATTAGCTAATGACCATACACCGACGGGTACGAGATCAGCAAGACCACTATCTATGTCAGCGCTAAGATCTTCCAGTGCCCGCCCAGCCCGATTAACTAACAATGGATTCGTCCATAGGGAACGAATGTCTCGGAGCAGTTCTTCATTTCCGAGGTGCATAATATGAAGGTAAGCTAAATCCAATTGAGCTAATTCCTGCACCAGGTAACGGTAAAGTTCAGGACCTTGTTCACCATCTTGAATTCCCCCAAGAGGGGTCCCTGGCGATATCCGGAAGCCAGTTCTTTCGGCTCCAATCTCATCGACGATGGCTCTTGCTACTTCAATGGCGAAGCGAGCACGATTTTCTATAGATCCGCCATATTCATCCGTCCGCGTATTCGAACTTTCCCCGATAAATTGATTAATCAGATAACCGTTAGCTCCATGAATTTCAACACCATCAGCTCCTGCTGCAATAGCTGCCGCAGCCGCTTTGCGGAAGTCTGCAATGGTTGTTTGAATATCTTCTTTACTTAACTCACGTGGTACGGGGATATCCTGCATGCCTGTAGCAGTAAACATTTCTACACCTGGCGCGATGGAGGAAGGTGCAACGGGTTGTCGATGATGGGGTGTATTGTCGGGGTGCGACATACGACCGGCATGCATCAATTGGATATACATATACCCACCTTCTCCATGCACTGCATCTGTAACTTTTCTCCACCCTTCAATATGCTTTTCCGTATATATCCCTGGAGACCACAAGTAACCTTGACCATCATCTGACGGTTGCGCACCTTCTGTAATAATAAGTCCCATGGATGCGCGCTGGGCGTAATAAAGGGAAGCGTCCTCTCCAGGCGTACCGTCTTCTTGAGCTCTACCACGTGTCATTGGTGCCATCGCTAACCGATGAGGCAATTCCATTTTCCCAATTTTCGTTTTACTCCACAATTTTTCCATTCTTCCATATTCCCCTTTTCAAATGATGTATCCCATCAATCGAATAAATTTTACAGACCTTCAAAGATCGGATAGATTGGCCCTCTCAAATTGAAATTATAGTTCTGGTCTACGATCCCTACCACTTCGTTGCTATCGAAAAGATCCAGCATGAAGCTCGCCATTTGCTTGGCAGTATGGTACTTAGGCAAGTTGGCTTTGTAATCAAAATCTTCGACATCGATTGATTTTTTCACGAATTCCGTTTCCGTTATGGCTGGTGCTAGAATTTTTGCCTTTGTTTTTGCGCCTTTCAGTTCGAGTTCTTTTGCCAGCCCTTCTGTGAAGGCACTCACATAATATTTAGATGCAGAGTAAGCAACACTACCGACAGCAATGACATATCCGAGTGCTGATGATACGTTAATTAACTGAGTACCTTCTACGTCAGCATAATCTCGCACATATAGTGTTGAAAGGATGGTCAAGGATTCGATGTTAACGCGTAACATGGTTTCGACTTTTTCCAGTTTCTGCGCGGCTACGAAGGAGCCTTCACCAAGCCCTGCATTATTAATCCATGTCTCGATTTGATATTCCTTCAAATCGTTATACAGTGTATAGGCTTGATCCGTAACCGACAAGTCGCTTATACGAATCACGACATCTACGTCAGGATAGTTATTTTGAATCGTCGATTTAAGCTCTTCTAATTTGTCCAATCTTCTGGCTACCAAAATCAAGTTTTTGCCACGTGCAGCAAACGCCAATGCTGACTCATATCCAATGCCGGAGCTTGCTCCTGTGATCACGGTGTACTTCATATTAATCTCTCCTCCAAAAGTTTAGGTTCATGTGTGTAATATAATTAAAGAATGATCGTTCTAATTAGAATAAAAAAAAGTTAGATCTAACTTGCTTTTACTATACCATTTCTAGAACGAACGGTAAAGAATTTTTTTGAAAGGATTAAATCCTGCCTTTGTATTCAAAAATGACACTGGTTGTAATCACGTTCAATCTAATACAGCCAGCGTCGTATCAACAATATTCTTTAGCTTTTGTTGATCCGTTGTGGTCTTAACCAATGTGCGTAGTCCCAACCAGGCATTCATTAAAAAGTGAGACATAACTTTAGCTTCAAGGTCAGCCCTGATTTCACCGGTTTGCTGCCCTTCCTGAAGAAGTTGAGTCAAAAAAGCTTCAGTCTTGGAATAACTTTCCTCAACCAAGGATGCAACTTCCGGATCCAATACGCCCAATTCCACACCCGAATTCACAAGTAAACACCCTAGAGGCTCTCCTTCATTTCTTAATGTCAATTCGAACATTTCCCGGATTAATTCCTTGACCGGCTTTTGCTTTTCAACGAGTAATCTGATTTTTTGGGTTTGCTTAGCTTCATACCGTTCGAGAGCTTTCATAAACAAGGCATGCTTATCCCCAAACGTATCATAGATACTTCTCCGATGAATGCCCATAAAATCAACTAATTCCTGCATTGAAGTTTTCTCATATCCTTGTGTCCAAAACAGTTGTATTGCTTTATCCAATACTTCATTAACTTCAAATTCTTTGGATCTTGCCATTGTTATCACCTCAGACAATCATTATACATTTAAGTGAACGATCAGCAGACTTTACACTAACAATATATCATATTGAGAATGATCGGTAAAGAAAAGAGCTTTTTGTTTCATTATGCCCTGAAAAGGGGCTGCCTCTCAGGTTTTTTAGACCTTTAGAGACAACCCCTTTTGAACTCATATAAAATGAGAATCCGTTTATTAGAAGCCAGCTGCAACCTTCTCCGCTTGCGCAATACCAGTCGTGATGATCTTATCCGCTTGGTCCGGAAGCTGGTTGTGGCCTTCAACGATAATCGACTCGATGTCCGTTACGCCGAAGAAGCCTAGGGTGTTTTTGATTAAGTTGTACGACATCTCTGCTGCCGCTGCCGGACCTTCGGAATAAATACCGCCGCGCGCGTTTAGAATCGCGACTTTTTTGTCGGTAATTAAGCCAACCGGGCCTTCAGCCGTATAGGAGAACGTTTTACCTGCTTGGAAAAGATAATCGATGTACGTATGCAGCACTGCCGGAATTGTAAAGTTCCAAAGCGGGAAGGCGAAAACGACCTTATCGGCGGCAATAAATTGATCTACATACTTGGTGGATACTTGAGCAGCTGCTTGCTCTTCTGCTGTCAGGTCGAAGCCGCGGGCTGCCTTGAAGTTACCGTTGATCATGTCTGCGTTCATGTAAGGCAGTTCTTCTTGGAACAAGTCCAGCTCGATAATCGTATCTTCAGGATGGCTGTTTTTATAACTTTCCAGAAAAGCATGGTACAGCTTTACGCTGACTGCTTGCTCAATTGCGCGATCATTAGCTTTAACGAATAATACAGTACTCATTTTTTGTTTCCCTCCACCGTATCTAATTTACTTTTTGTAAGCACCTTTATTGTATATAGTTTTATGTGTTGGAGCATCGGTAAATAGACCGAAAAAAAGACATAAAAAAAACCGCCAAAGGCGGAGGACTAGTCTTACGACCAAAGACTTAAAGATCAATTTTCATTCGGTTTTAACGCTTGTACGGCATACAATGCAGCCTGTGTGCGGTCGGATAAATGCAATTTGCTTAAAATACTGCTCACATGTGTTTTTACCGTTTTCTCGGCAACCGTCAACGTATGGGCAATCTCTCTGTTGCTCATTCCCCTCGTCAGCAGCTGCAGCACTTCCAATTCCCTTGGCGTAAGGGATTCAATCAATCCGCGCTTTGGAATTTCCCTGTCCGGAGCAAATTCAGGCACCATTGGGGAAAAGAGCGCGCCCGATATGTCCGGATGGAGCTGGATGTTGCCTTTATACGCGCTGCGGATCGCTTCTGCCAGCTGATCCGGCTCGACATCCTTCAACATATAACCAATTACGCCGGACTGCATGGCAGGTATGATGTGACTCCGATCGGAGAAGCTGGTCAGAACGAGTACCTTTATATCAGGATTTTGCTGAGCAATGAGTTGGCTCGCCTCGATTCCATCCATAACCGGCATATTTAAATCCATCAAAATAATATCCGGCTGCAATTCCGCTGCTTTCAATACCGCTTCCTTCCCGTTATGCGCCTCACCGACCAATTCAAAGTCAGACTGCATGCTAAGAAAAAACGATATCCCCTTTAGTACGATTTGATGATCGTCGACCAGCAATATTTTTATCGTCACGATTGCTCCTCATCCCTTATCTCGTCGCATATGTCAAGCTCTGCGGAAAACGGAATCGTTGCCTTCACGATTGTCGGCTTTCCTATTCCACTCGTGATAGACAGCTCACCGCCAAGCGTTTCGGCCCGCTCCCTCATCGAGAGTAAACCCATTGTCTGCCGGCCTTCACGCTTCCGGGCGGAAAACCCGCTGCCTCTATCGGTAATTTCCAGGCTTGCGGAATGCTCCGATTTCACTAATTGAATATATACCGCATTCGTCCCGGCATGCTTCTTCACGTTGTTTAACGCTTCTTGCCCGATCCGCCAAAAGGCTTCTTCTATAGCCCGCGGCAGCTCCCGTACGCCCTCCACATGCTCGTATACATTCAAATCCATACTCTGCCCGTATTGCTTTAGTGCCGGCAGCAGTCCATGCTCGAGACCAGCCGGACGCAGCTGCCATATGAGTGTCCTCATTTCCTTCAGCGCTTCTTGCGACAGCTGGCTGATTTCCTGAAGCGAACGAAGAACCACCGGTTCTTTACCGGCCAGAACAGTCTCCGCACCTTTTGCAAGAAAGGATAGTGAGAACACCTTTTGAGCGACCGAGTCGTGCAAATCCCGCGCCATCCGGTTCCTCTCTTCCAAGCGGGCGAGCTCACGCCGCTGCTCATATACTCGTAAATTTTCAACGCTCAATGTAAAATGGTCACCTAATGAATACATGAAATCCTCATGGTAAACATCAAATTGCTTTCTTAATTGGCTGCTAATGAATAGTACCCCAATCGGACGATTTCTAATTCGGAGCGGAATCGCAGCCGCCGACGAGAACGGCGGAATGCCGATGGTTGATAGTAATGTGGTGCATGGCTCCTCATGACTGTCCGATATGATAACGAGACGATTATCACGATAGGCCAAACTCACAGGACCAGCCTGATCGATCGCTAATGACAGCCATTCTTTGTTGACATGATTGTTCGTGTAGTGGGCACGGAGCGATAGCTGCTGTTTTTCATACATAAACAACGACACATGCTGCCAGTTGAACGTATCGCCAATGTATTTAACAGCCTGAAGCGGAAACTGATTAATATCTTGAATAGCATTTATTTGCTGAATGACATCGCCGAGCTTTGCATAATGAATCGCGTTTTGCTCCTGCGCCTGGTAGATGCGGATACGCTTAATCGCCGTTCCGATTTGATAGGCTACAGCCTGCAGCAATGCCAGCTCCTCGTCTGTAAAATGATCCTTACCCGCTTGCGCGACATTCAGCAGACCAAAGCGGTCCATTCCCGCTTTGAGCGGAACCGTTGCATGATGCGATACCCCTTCGTTGTCTCCAAGCTGTTGTGTAACGGCATATGTAATTCGTGAGCACTCAATAATATTGACGGCATGATGCAGCTTGTTTTGCTTATAGCTTTCAACGCACCAGCACTCTTCACCGCACATAACCGCCTGATTTCTGGCGATAAGCGCTTGCGGGAGATTATGCGTGGCAGCACATATACGATCGCTTGTATTATCCATGATAAAGATCCAACCGGTCGTGAAGCCCGTCACATGCAGAAGTTTGTCCAGCACGTCGTTCAGCATCTGATCCATGTTGTTGGTGCTATTCAGCATCTCGGCTATTTCCTTCAATGCGGCCAGCTCGTAAGCGCGTATTTCTCGGGACATGTCGTCACTCCCTTCTATAGAGCCATTATACACCTAAAGAATGATTTGTTCTCCTATCCTTAGTTTGTTATGATTGTGGTAAGAAGCTGTCTTTAATTAGGAGGATCACATGCAAAAGGTTAAAATATTTTCCGGTTCCTCTAACAAAGCGTTGGCGGAACAGTTATGTAAAGAGCTACATGTACCTCTAGGGGATATAGCAATCTCACGTCACCAGAGCGGTGAAATACATGTATCCTATCGGGAATCGATTCGGTCATGCGACGTATTCCTGGTTCAATCCCTGTCCCATCCCGTTAACGAACATTTAATAGAGCTGCTCGTTATGATCGATGCCGCCAAACGTGCATCCGCCAAAACGATCAATATTGTGATGCCATACTACGGCTATGCACGTCAAGAAAGAAAATCACGGCCTCGCGAACCGATTTCAGCTAAACTCGTTGCAGATGTGTTGACGACCGTCGGAGCGAATCGCATTATAACCGTTGATTTGCACGCCGATCCGATTCAAGGATTTTTTACCATTCCGGTCGATCATTTGACTGCGCTCGATTTAATCATTGACTATTTAAGAAACAAAAATATAACCAATCCGGTGGTTGTCTCCCCCGATGCCGGACGGGCAACTACAGCTGAAAAATTAGCCGGTCGACTAAATTGTCCGTTTGCAATTATGATCAAGAACCGTCCTGCCCACAACCAGTCCGAAATTACGCATATCATCGGTGATGTCGACGACATGACTCCGATTATCATTGAAGACTTAATCGATACGGGCAGCACAATCGTTAATGTCGTAGCGGCGCTTAAGAAAAAGGGTGCTCACGATGCTTACATATGCGCGACACATGGCGTGTTCTCGGAGAACGCAATTGAAAAGCTGACGCATCCGAATATTCGCGAGGTCGTCATAACGGATACGATTGCCATTAGCGATGAGCATTCCGATAAGTTTATCGTACTTCCTATGTCGCCGCTCCTCGCAACGGCCATTAAGATTATTACCGAAGGCGGATCCATTGCAACGTTGTTTAAATCGGGTTCGTAAGTATAATAACGTCTACCCCCTTGCTTGATGCAAGGGGGTATTTGTTTTGTCATGAATATTCACTGTGGCGAGTGGAAAAAATATGCTGACGAATGCTGAACAAAGAAGGAGGATACATCTATGATTGAACCATCAGATAACCTGCTTCTTAATCAATCCGAAACCATAAGCTCAAACCTTGCCGAAATCATCCCTCATATTAACAACCTGTTCTCGGATACATCGGATTTAGTCATTCGTAAGCTAACGATTAAGCAGACAGGCGAGAAAGCTATATTAGTCTACCTGGACGGTCTATCGGATAAGACGGCGATTAATCGTGATGTAATGAGGCCGCTTCAATTCGAGGCCGGCAGCGGAGAACCGGGCGATGAGCTCATCATGACGGTCAGTCAAATCGTGCCAGTGACGTCTTGGGCGCAAATCGAGATTGCACTTCTGCAAGGAAGCAGCGTTTTATTTGTTAGCGGCCGATCTGAGGCGTATGTGCTCGATACGCAAGGCTGGCCGCAGCGGGCGATTGAAGATCCCCAGCTCGAGACCTCATTAAAGGGAGCGCATCAAGGCTTCTTAGAAACGGGTGGGCAAAATATAGCGATGATTCGCCGTTATATTCCTAACCGCGAGCTCAAAATGAAACGTGTTATAGTCGGTCGACGAGGACAAACGGTTGTCACGATCCTGTACTTGGCAGACGTGACCGACCCTAATTTGGTATCCACACTTGAGCTGCGGATTCAAAAACTAGACGTTGATGTCATTTTGAAT
The DNA here is from genome assembly GCF_003337375.1 of Paenibacillus prosopidis. Lineage (GTDB taxonomy): Bacteria > Bacillota > Bacilli > Paenibacillales > Paenibacillaceae > Pristimantibacillus > Pristimantibacillus prosopidis. The sequence continues at coordinate 89,014 of NZ_QPJD01000010.1, read as the reverse complement.
ACAGGGGAGTTATCTGAATTGATTGAGGATCATCCCTTCTCCCTTTTCCCGCAGTTTGTAACGACGGAGCGTCCGGATACAGCAGCTTCGCAAATTATGCAAGGAAGATGCGTTGTTATTGTCGACCGTTCACCGAGCGTCCTGGTGGCACCCGTCACGTTCATGTCTTTTTTTCAAAACATAGACGATTATAGTACTCGCTGGTCTATCGCTACTTTTCTTAGGCTATTGCGGATATTTGCCTTTTTCGTGGCAACTTTTCTACCCGCCTTTTATATTGCTGTCGTTTCCTATCATTTCGAGATTATTCCAATGAAGCTGCTGCTGACGCTAGGAGAATCGCGCGGACAAGTGCCATTCCCGCCGTTCGTCGAAGCGATCTTCATGGAAATAACACTTGAGATGCTGCGTGAGGCCGGGGTTCGCCTTCCCGCTCCGGTTGGGCAAACGGTCGGCATTGTGGGCGGTATCGTAATCGGTCAAGCGATCGTTCAAGCAGGCTTAATAAGTAACGTAATGGTTATTGTCGTCGCCTTTACTGCGATCTGTTCCTTTATTTTGCCGAATTACGATATGGTCGCTGCGGTTCGGCTCATTCGCTTCATCCTAATGATTCTTGCTTCCTTATTTGGATTTGTCGGGTTAGTCGTTGGCTTGATGACAATGATTGCCCATCTAATATCGCTGAAATCGCTGGGGATGCCTTATGGCAGCCCGCTTGCTCCGGTTAGGTTCGTAGACTGGAAGGATACATTTATACGCGTGCCCCTTTGGCTAATGAAGAAACGACCGACGAGCACCAAACCGATTCAAGAGATGAGGCAAGGGAATAATCGTTTGAAGGAGGATGACTTATGACAAGCAATACGGGGAAGTCCATTACGTCCATGCAATACATATTTATAATATCCGGTATCCAAGTTAGTGTCTCCATCCTGTCTCTGCCGAGAGATTTAGCGGATGCAGCCGGTACAGATGGATGGATCGCGATTCCGATCGGTTATATATTGAGCGTAGCGGCCGGCTTTATCATCGTCAAAGTGATGCAAAATGCTCCGGAAGACACCATATTCGACTTACTCTCACGGTTAATGGGAGCTTGGGCGGGAAAATGCTTTGCATTGCTGCTTGGCGTCTATTTTCTGTCTTTTATGTACGATAGTCTTAACCGGGCGATTCTCATTACAAAAGATTGGCTATTGCCGAATACACAACCCTATTTGCTGATGATATTATTACTCGTTCCTACTTATATCGTTGCCAAGCATGGACCCCAAATACTTGGAAGATATTCTGAATTCGTATTTTTCCTTTCGATCTGGATACCTTTCATTTATTTGTTTACGCTTGAAAACGCCCATGGGCTCCATTTACTTCCTTTGTTTAAGGAAGGCGTGCTGCCCGTGTTGTCAGCTGTACCTGCAATGCTTTATCCGAGTCTTGGAATGGTGACTACATTTATTTTGTATCCCCATTTAAAAAACAAGGAAAAGGCGCCCATCAACCTCCTTATTTCAAACTCATTGACTATGCTCATCTATTTATATATTACAATCATTTGTTTTGTATATTTTAGTCCGGATGAAATCACGTTATATAATGAACCGATAGTCAGCATACTGAAGTCAATTGAATTCCGGTTTATTGAACGGATCGAAGTTCCTTTTATCGCTTTTTATTTATTCATATTTTCGTTGGCATGGATTCCTTCCGCGTATATTGCTGCTTTCTGTATAAGCTGGATATCGGGCAAGAAAGACGTTGCCCTCCCCTTGCAAATATTTTGTATCGTAATTACCGTAAGCTCGTTTTTCTTCTTACCTACCTTTAATCAAAACGACCGCTTGGGACTCTGGATCGGATGGTTAGGTATTAGTATAGAATATGTATTTCCGCTTTGTTTGCTCGTATATATTATCCTGAATAAACATTTCCAGCAGAGGACGGCCTTATGAATGTACGGCTGCTTTTCACTTTACTCATTATTTGCATCTCTCTAACTGGATGCAGCGACGAAATAACTTTAGAAAATGCCGCTACTCCGCTTGCGCATGGCATAGACCTTGATGAGCATAACAAATTTCGTTTTTACAATACAGTACCTCTATTTAGCAAAACAACTAAAAAAAAGAGTCAAGAAAATAGCGGTACAGCTTATTCGCTCCGTCAATCAAAAGCTCAACAAGACGCCTTTTCACCCGGCTCAATCCAAGGTCGGAATTATCAAGTCCTTTTAATCGGTAAACGATTGCTGCAATATGAGGATTGGTTTCCCATGCTGGATGTCCTTTTTCGCGATGCAAGAAATACGGTAATGGATCGTGTTATTGCCGTCGACAGCCCTTTATCGGATGTCTTTGACTTAAACTCTAAAGATCAGCCCATGCTTCCTATTTTGCTGCGCGGAATGGTGGAAACGAAAAGCAAAATATCTGAAACGTATTCAACGACCACACAAGAGTTGCACCGGCAATTTCATGAAAAGGGAATAACGCCGTATATTGCAGAAGTAGAGATAGTTGAGAAGAAAATTAAATTAAAAGGCTCGGCTTTGCTCAATGAGAGAGGCAAATATGAAGTTTCGTTCGGAGCGCAAGAAACGGTAATGCTAAACATTTTGCAAAAGAAAGCTAAACCAGGTTTAAGCCTGTCGTATCGAATACCTGATAAGCCGAACAAAGGCCCGTTTGCTACCGATATGTTAAGCTTCTCGGCAGAGAAAATAAAAACGAAAGTGATAACCTCTTTCCAAAACGGCCGGTTTCAGTTTGATTTTCATATCAAAATGACCATTGGACTATCCGAGCATTTATTTCCGTATGATGTCGCACGTGACGCGAAAAAATTAGAGAAACAAGCTGCGGCACTTATGCAAGCACAGATCGAAAACGTGATAAAGAAATTGCAAAAGCATCAAATTGACCCAATCGGGCTTGGCTTATACGCAAGAGCTTTTCACTACAAGGAATATAAAAAGGTAAAAGATCACTGGGGTAAGGCTGTCGCGGATGCAACCTTTCATGTAAAAGTGGATCTCACGATAGGGGCCATGGGCCCGGTGAAATAACTAAAAAAAATCGCCCCTACTCGGCCTATTCGGTTCGGCAGGAGGCGATTTCTTATCGTTATATGGCTTTACACTTCCCGTTCACTCAGCGCAGCTTTAAATCGTCCAGCCGTCTCCTTCAGCCTGGCGTACATGTCATTGTTATTCAATGACTGGTACAAGGCATCGTGCAGTGCAGCCATTTCCATGTAAAGCTCTTTCATTGTGCGATTGGTCGTCTTCATCCGTTTCATATCGAGCTGGCTCATCGCTTTATGGGCATCCAGCAAGCTGTCGAATTGGCCGATTGCGGTGAAGGCTACGATGCCTGCACCGATAACGGTGCCCTGTTCCGTTGTATTCGGAATAACGACGATGCCGTAAATGTCAGCTTGAATCTCATTGAATAGATCAAATTGGACAAGTCCGCCACAGACATGAACAGCAGACAGTCTCTTGTGATTGTTATCCTCTTCTTGCTGAAGAATAGAAGGTGTATAGCGGATCTAATGTTCGCACGACTCACCTTTTTAGCCTCATTTACACAAATAACGAATTTGATGTCCACATCCACTCAAGCTAGCAGAAAGCCCCTTGCGAATATGCACCGATTTTAATTACGCTTTTCTTGAAACAACAGCTTATATTCTCGAAATGGTTCACGTTGATACGCTTCAGAAATGCCATACCTCGCAATATCCTGCTTTCTCACTTCCTTGAACGGCACCGTCGTTTCGACGTTCCTCCTAAAAGGAAACGGATACAATTCAACCGTTCTTTGATCCTTCCAATCGGCTATGAGTGTCGTTTGCTCCGAGCGGTCGAACCAATAGGTGAATCCGTTAGCGAACCATTCGTATTTTTCTCTCGGGGTGCCGGGCTGCTCCATACATACAAACAAGGATAGCTCGTCACAAAGCAAGAGTGCCTTCGCATGCATTTGAAGCAGCTTTACATCCGTTTGCAGCCGCTCAATTATCGCGCTCTGTCTGGCAAATTCACGTTCTACGAAAGGAATGGTATCCTCGTTTCTAAATTTCTCGGCAAGCGTTGTGTACAAAATGCTTCCTAATAAAGCGGCATACTCACTTGTTTGCTGTACGTGATCCAGCCCCTTGGAATAAAAGAAAAACCGAATGTTGCCGGGAAAATCACGGAATGAAAAAGGACAATTTGCAGCATCATTCCATAAAGGCATACGGTCAAGATCGATCCAGCTGCTATCATGCTGGTAGGCTGCATATATGAACTCCTCCCTGCGAGAGCTGCTGGAAAACAGATCATCCTTCCATGCTGATACAAGATCACCTGATACCCTTGCATGATCATGCTGTGCAATTAATATAAATGATTCTTCTTTCTCGTATACAATCATCGCTACCATCCTTCCTTCCTGATAAAAATCGATGAACAGTGCGTTTAGGAATGTCCAATAAGTAAAGCAGGAGCCTTCACATTGGTCTTGTTCAGACCTCATGGGACAGCCCCTGCTCCGTTTCCTTAAACCGTTGTTTCTTGTTCTTGCTTGGATTGCTGTATTTCTTGATGGCGTGAAATAACGATGTCCATTAAACATCTATATAGTGCGGTGGCATACTCCGAATTCAAACCGTGAGAATGAGAAAGCTTAGTTATTTTATCGAATTGTTGGGATTCCCGACTATTATCTTGCGCATTTAATTGATGAATCGCTTTAAATTGGCCAACCTCTTCCGTTAATTGAAACCGTTTAGCAAGCAGAATAATGATTTCACTATCAATTTGGTCAATGCCGTGTCTTAACTCATCCAGTCTAGAAGCCTCCATGCGCCTCTCCTTTTAACGTTATTTTCGTATAATTGTACCATCTCCTTTAACGATTGCGCTATAACGAAAATCGTCTAGCTGGCAACAAGGCGGCGACCGCCTATAAGAACAATAATAATGGCGGCAACCGACAGGATTGCACATAAGGAGTACATAGCCGAATAAGACAATTGGTCGGCAACGGGTCCCATCGCCATACTTCCTAATGCGATGCCAAGATCGGAAGTTGCAATAAACAATCCGATGAGCATATTGCGTGAAGCCTTCGGCAGCACAAACGATAAGTATGTCATTAAAGTTGGATACATCATAGCGATTGCAATACCTATCAGAACAGCGGCCGCGTACATGAGCAGAATTCCATAATTAACGGACATGGCAAGCAGCTGCGCACCGATTGCAGCGCTAAGCAGCAAACCGACGACTAAACGGCCATGCCATTTTCCGTCGGACGGTATTTTCTGCCGCAGCAAAAACCTCGACAGCACGACTACACCCGCTTGTATCATTAAATACAGACCGGCATTTCCGACTCCGCTCTCCTTCGTATACAAAACGATGAAGGTCGACACCGCTCCCAGACTAATGGAGGTAATCATCATCGCAGATCCGCATACGAACATCGCACGATTCATCCACAACTGACGAAGCTGTGCAAGCATCGATCCGTCAGCCGTCTCATCACTCTTCCTTATTGCGGCTGACGGCAGCGGCGAATGATACCCTATCATTCCGGTCACAAGCGCAATGATAAACATCGCAGCCGTAAAAGCGTTCATTCCGCCCCAATCCCAAATAGACAAAGCAACGAGCGGGCCGATGACGGTAGGCAGCATGCTCGCCAATGAATAAAGCGACACGCCTTGCGACCGTTCCTTATCGGGTAGCGTATCGACGATGCCCATTTGCGTTGCTAAGGAGAAAAAGGCAGTAGACACACCTTGAAGCGCACGAATAACAAAATACCATTCAAGTCCTGAAATCGTATATAAAATTAACGCTGCGCCATTCACGATTAAAATTGCCCGCAATACGGGCAACGGACCGAAGCGCTGCACGACGTGACCGGCACCCGGCCGAAAGAACATGCTAGTCATCATGTAGGCACCCATCATAATCCCTATCTCTGCATTCGTTGCTCCTTGCGCTTCACCGCGAAGCGGTACAATAACGTTTAAAATCGAATTTGCACTAAAAAACAAAAACGTCAGCGCATAAAGCCGGATTAAAGGCGCTGACATCGAAACACTTTTACTCGTCAAAACAAAATACTCCCTTCTTCTGTACGGATTATAGCACTACCCTATTATATCTTTCTTTCAGAAAAAGAAAATGTCATGCATCAGAGAGCAGTTTCAGTCCCTTCGCATGACATTTGTCGTCCACCTTGCATTTATACGGTTTGCAGCTTTCCGGCCTTTATCTTCAGCTCACGCCGAACGACCGGTGCAACTTTCGTGGCCAGCAGCTCGATTGAGGCTGCGACCTTGGAGAAAGGCACCCCGCCAATATCAAATTGAGCCATGAAGCGGTTATGTCCAAACAGCTCATGCTGAGCGAGTATTTTCTCCACGATCTGCTCCGGGCTTCCGACGGCGAGCGCATTAACGGGATTCGCCAGCTGCTCGAATTGGTTGCGCGACAATTGCTCCCCGCGCGAATGACCACCCATAAACTGCGAAACGTAATTGGCGTAATAGGGGTAAAACTCGTCCTTTGCTTGCTGCGGGGTGTTCGCGATATAACCATGGCTCGTGATAGCTACTTTAAGATTTTCTTGTCTATGTCCAGCTTGTACACCCGCTTGCTTGTATACGTCAACCAGCGGTTTAAAACGCGTTGGATCGCCGCCGAGAATAGCTAGTGCCATCCCTGCTCCAATGCTCCCGGCAAATTCAGCGCTCGCGGGCGTTCCACCGACGCCTACCCAAACCGGCAATCGCTGCTGTACCGGCCGGGGCGCGATTTCGGCATCCTTCAATGAGGACCGAAGCCTGCCTTTCCATGTAATCCGCTCGTTATCATTCAACTGCAGCAGCAGGTTCATTTTTTCTGAAAACAGTTCTTTGTAATCTTCTAGTTGGTAGCCGAACAGCGGAAAAGACTCCACGTATGCCCCGCGTCCGGCAATAATTTCTGCCCGACCGTCCGACAGCAGGTCCAAGGTAGAGAAATCCTCGAAAACCTTTACCGGATCTGCGGTTCCAAGTACCGTAGTTGCGCTGGTCAAACGAATTCGGCGGGTGCTTTGAGCTATGGCTGCCAATACGACTGGAGGAGAAGAAATGGCGAAATCCAAACGATGGTGTTCACCTACGCCAAAGATATCAATGCCTGCATCGTCAGCCAGCTTAGCAGCATCCATTATTTCCTTCATTCGCTCTCTGGCGCTCATTATCCGTCCGGTTTTATAATCAGCACTAAGATCTCCCAGTGTGTAAAGCCCGAATTCAAAGCCTCCTTCATGCTCATTGCCCGTATCACTGCTCATCTGTATATCCTCCCTGATGTCATTCATCATGCCCGATTTCAGTTACTTTATGTAAGTAATGATACGTAAGTTATTTAGTGTGGTCAAGCAATGGATCTAATGATGTACGAAAAAAGGCTGAAACATGATTTTTCATGCTCCAGCCTGCCTTTCCTTATAACAGATACGGAAAACCTACTCCGAGATAATCAGAACACCCCAAGGAGCAAGCTCAAGCTGCTCGCCAATACCAATGGAACGGCCTGCTAACAACTCCCGGCCCACTGCATGCGGATAAACAAAGGTTGCTGCTTCACCGGAATAATTAAAATAATAACGGATTTGCTTTCCATCTGCATTCGTGCCGGACTTGACGATAATCGGGAAAGCTAGCTCCTGATTACTGCCCCACAGTCCTGCTTCTTGTACGGTATTCTTCAGTACGCGGCTCACAATAGCCGCGTCCGGCATACAGCCGATATAAGTGGCTGTGCCTTGGCCGAAACGGTTCTTGGTGATCGCCGCGTAATTGCCCCACTCGGCATGGTCATAGTAGGCAAGCACATCGGCCGTCGCCGGAGTGATCAGCTCCATCCAAGTACCAACCTCGCTGCTTACTTCGCCAGGCTCAATGAGGCAGCCCTTCAACCGCACTTTATTCGGCGAGACGAACATGCTGTAACTGATGCCGCAGGCTTCGTTAATGCCGCCGGGCTGCTGTGTCGTCCGAACCTTGATCTGTTCGTTTGCAAAGCCGCTCTTGAAGCTGTAAACGACATGTCCGCCACCTTGGACAAATTCATTTAGTCTCTCCAAATGCTCATCCGCAACCGCATATAAAGCCGGTACTATGATCAGCTTGTAGTCCTTTAATTTCTTGCTCGAAGGCTGTATAAAATCGCATTCGATGTTCAGCTTGTATAATTCGTCATACAGAGAGCGTACGACGTCATTGTAGGTTTTGCCATCCGGCAGCTTAAACCACTCCATTGCCGTCAGCGCCTCGTTGCTTACCATAACCGCAACCTGGTTGTGCTTGCGCAAATTTACGAGCTGCGCGCTTAACCGTTCGAAATCCGCTCCGATCGTTTTTGCTTCATTGTAAACCGGATTCGGCAGGAAATCGTGGCTCAGCAAGCCCTTCCAATACGTTTCGGCAGAGTTATGAATGGAATGCCAGTGCCAATAAGCGACCATATTCGCTCCGGAAGCGAGATGGCTAAATGCCTGCTGCCGCAATTGTCCCGGATACGGTGTCCAGTTCGGAAAGGCTTGCGCCTGCGTCTCCAGGACCAAATAATTGCTTCCTTTCAACGATCGTGTCATATCTCCGCCGAACGAGATTTCAATACCGGTTAAATCATCCTGCGAAGGATGATAAATATCGACGCCCGCGATATCGAACGGCTCCGATGCGGCAAAATGATCGACCGACGGCTGAACGCCATACGAGTAGCCACGCCATTCGAAATCGAAGTTTTGCGTGACGAATTGTCCCGGTTGCTTGTATTCGTTCACAATCGATACTTGCCAAGCCAGAAAATCGGTAACAAGCTTCCGCTGAAACTTGGCAAATTCGGCTCCCAGACTTCCGTTAATCGTACCGACCATGGAAGGGAAATCCTCCCAGCTGTTAATCCGGTTGCTCCAGTAATCCAGACCGAACAGCTCATTGATCCGCTCTAACGTTTCGTAAGTGTCCCGCATATATTTCACGAACTGCAGCTGAACGTTAGGACCAGCCGTGTCATAATGCTTCGTCTCGTTGTCCGTTTGATAGCCGATAACGGCCGGATGTCCGCTTACACGTCCAATCAGCTTGCGAATAATACGCTCCGAGTAAAATAGATAGGCAGGATTCGTTATATCCATGATCTGACGAGCCCCATATTTCCCGGGACCGCGAGGGGTAACCGCGAGCACGTCGGGGTGCTCCTTCACCATCCAAGTAGGAATCGCATAAGTAGGCGTTCCGACAATAACATGTATGCCGGCTTTATGCATCGCATCCAGCACTTTGTCAACAGAGCTAAAATCAAATACACCGTTTTGCGGCTCATGCGTGCTCCATGTAGACTCAGCAATTCGAACAACGTTAATACCGGCTTCTTTCATCATGCGGATATCTTCGTCAAGCCGCTCATAAGGCATATATTCATCGTAATAGGCAACGCCGTACAATAATTTTTTCATATAAGAGCTCCTTCACTTTTAACCTTTAATCGCACCCTCGGCAATACCGTGCATAATGAACCTTTGGAAGAACGAATAAATAATAATGACAGGAATCGCCGTCAAGACGAGTGCCGCCAAAATAAGCGACCATTCTTTGTTGTACTCGCCGAACAACGTGTTCGTAGATAAAATCAACGTGTAGTTGTCCGTATCCGTTAGCATAAGCAGCGGCAGCAGGAAGTCATTCCAAATCCATAGGAAATCGAGTATGGCAATCGTTACGGTAATCGGTACCAGCAGCGGAAATATAATTTTGAAAAAGGTTTGGTATTCGTTACAGCCATCAATTTGCGCCGCTTCCTCCAGCTCTCTCGGAATCGACTTCACGAAGCCGTGGTAAAGGAAGATCGCCATATTAACGCCAAGTCCGATATATATGATCGCCAGCCCATACGTGCTGCCTTGTACAGATAGGGTTTTGGCCATTCTAGTCAACGGGATCATGATCGAATGAAACGGAACGAGCATCGATGCGATAAAGAGGAAGAAGATGAGATTGCTCAGCCTTCCGCTCGTACGGGAAAGCTTATAGCCGGCCAGCGCGGCGCAAAATACAATTCCGCCGATTCCGAGCACCGATATAATTACCGAATTGAACGTGCTATTCAGCAAGTTAATTTGTTGAAAGGCATCGACATAGTTGCCAAAATGGATCTTTGTTGGTAAAGCAACGAATGAGCTGAACATTTCGCCTTGCGACTTAAAGGAATTAATGACAGCCAGATAAATCGGAAAGAAGGAAACGGCTGCCATGATCGACAACAAAACGGTAATAAGCAGGGAGGTTGATTTTTTCTGACTCATGCTTCCACCTCTCTCTTTTTCATAACTTGAATTTGTATGAATGTGAAAATAAGGATAATAACGAATAGGATAACCGATTTCGCGCTTGCATAGCCATACCGGAAGTTATTCGAGAACGCTTCCTCAAAGATGTTCATCGTTATGACCTGCGTGCTCCGTCCCGGGCCGCCCCCGGTTAAGCCATACACAACCTCAAACACTTTAAAAGCACCGTTCAGCGTAAGGAAGAAGCAAATCGTAATGGCATGCGTAATCATCGGAAGCGTAACGCTGCGGAACGTTTGGAATGGAGTCGCTCCGTCAATAAGTGCAGCTTCCTTTAAGCTTTGAGGAACGCCCTGCAGACCGGCCAAATAAATGATCATCATATATCCGACGCCATTCCAGAGCGAGACGGTAAGAATGGAGAAGAAGCTCACCTTCGGGTCACCGATCCATGCTTGGTCCAAAAACGTAATCGCTGTCTTCTCAGCGAGCTGAGGCAGCACCTGAGCGAATACGAACGTCCACATGAACGCGCTGATGATCGTGCTGATCATATTCGGCATAAAGAAGATGGTCCGGAAGAAGCCTTTGCTTTTGGCACGCGACTCAATAAATACGGCCAGCAGCAAAGCGAACACATTTTGAAGAACAATCATGAACAGCACATACTTCAACGTGAAAAATAATGAACCGATGAAGTCCGGATCCTCTGTAATGGCTTCGATAAAGTTGCCGAGGCCAATGAATTCATAATCTGTGTTTAGGCCATTCCAATCCGTAAAGCTGTAAAACATACCGCCTACCGTTGGTATAAGCAGGAAGATGGCATATAAAATAAATGCGGGCGCGACGAACGTGAAAAGCGAGAAGTATTTTTTGTAGCTCTTGATCGGCACAATATTCGCCCCTCTCCTATATTTGTGTCTAAAAAATGAGGATGAAGGAAAGAAGGAACTCCGTCTTCCCCTCATCCCGGGTGCTGTTACTTGTTTACTTTGTTAAAAGACTTCCAAGCTTTATCAAGTGCTTTCAGAACATCGTCTTGCGAAATTTGTCCCGCATAGTAAGCTTGAAGCCCTTTGCCGACCTCATCCTTGACGGATTGCGGAATTGCAGGATCTTGATAAGATTTTCCATTCTTCACATATTCGGTAGCATCATTTACCCAAGGATAGCTTTCGTACGTATGCACGGTTGCGATTGGATTGAACTTAAGCGCTTGGAAGAAATCATTAGAAGCGGTATCGTCCAAAACATAGTTGATGAAATCAAGCGCAACTTCTTTGTTCTTGCTGCTCTTCGATACGGCTAAAGAAGTCGAAGCACTCAAATTAATTAAGGTTGCTTCAGGATTATCATTGATCGGCAGCGGAGCCACTCCGAAATCAAGCTCAGGATTCGATTTCAAAATCGTTTCCGCATACCAAGGACCTTGCAGCCACATTGCGCCTTTGCCTGCCGCGAATGCCGCAGCGCCGTCATCGCCGCCAACCTCTGTTGCTTTCTCAGTACCATTTGCGTTGATCAGGTCGAAAATGTCGAACATCGATTTCATTTCGGTAAACGAGCCTTCATCTTTATTCATACGGTCAATGAAATCTGCATTCTCCGTATTGATAAGCGCGCCTGCAGCAAGCGGAAGCACAAGCTGCGGAATCCACGCCTCTTTATAAGAAAGTACAAACGGCGTTACATTGCTCGACTTCAGCTTCTCGATAACCGCTTTCATTTCTGTCAACGTTGTTGGAGGCGTTAGTCCCAGATCTGCAAATATTTTTTTGTTGTATAAGTAGCCCCACGATAACGTTTCCAAAGGAACGGCAACGACTTTGCCGTCGGTTGTCGTAACGGACGGTTTTACGCTATCCAGAAGCTTGCCGACGAATGGCTGGCCGGACAAATCCTCCAGGTAGCCTGCTTTGTAATAGGAAGGAATTTCGTTGATCGCATGAAGTGCGAAAATGTCAGGCGCATCGTTAGATGCCAGACGCGTTTTTAAAATTTGAGCCGCATTGTCGGCAGTCGGCATTTCGAGCTGGACCGTAACGTCGATATTTTTATCTGCCTTCTCTTTCGCTACGAAATCCGCAATGTATTTATCGTAATGCTCCTTTAACCGCGGCTGGGCAATAAACATTTTCAGCGTCACGCTTTTCGCTTCGCCGCCGGCCGCCGCGCCTTCTGTATTTCCAGTGTTGTTTTCCTTGCCCCCGCAGCCTGCGAGCAGCGTTGTTGCCAAGACGGTAACGAGTAAGCCTTTCACGATCTTTTTCATCTAATTTTGACCTCCCAATGACTTGTTTTTGTTTACGCTTTCATTGTATCTAAAAAATGAAAGCGTTTAATTGGACAGAATTAGACTCTTTGTTTGGACATTTTTAAACCTCGCCGCTTTTTCTCATTTCACCCGGCGCAATTCCAAAGTGTTTCTTAAATACGCGATAAAAATACGTAACATCCTCATAGCCGGCCATCTCGGCTACCGCTTTGATCGGAATGCTTTCATCGGCGAGCCATTCCTTCGCCTTCTCCATCCGCAGAAACAAAATATAATCGGTTACGTTGCGGCCGAATTCCAGTTTGAATACCTTGCTCAAATATTCCTTGCTAACGAAAAAGGCTCTCGCCAATTGCTCCAGCGTAACGGATTCCGCAAAATGCATCTCGATAAACTGCTTAACTTCCTCCAAATTCAACTTATTTTTAAACTTTCGCTGGTGAATGAGCTGTTCTAATGTATCTTCATAATGTTGGATTAAAAACGAGGTCATATTCGCACTGGAAGCAAGAGCATCATGGCTATAAGGCGCATGGAGACTCTCGCTGTCGAGAGAGTTGGCAAACATCAGCTCCTTTAAGAGCAGCAGCATCTCCTGTACAACCTGTTCCAGCATGCCCGCTTTCTTGATTCCGTTTCGTTCCAGCTCCCCGGTCATTTGCTGTAGTGTTGCAGCGACGCCTTCCTTATTCAATTCGTTGAAATGGGTCCGCAGCAATTGCTTATAAGAGGACAACAAATAGGAGATATCGAGATCGAGCGACATCGCACTGCGGTCTTGAAGAGCAGCCTCCAGCTCGCTTTTACAATTTTGCAGCGCCGCGTTCAGTTCTTTCGGATCAACCGGCTTGAGCAAATAATCGACTGCCCGGTAACGGAGTGCATGCTTCGCATAATTGAAGTCATCATACCCGCTCACCACGATGACTTTGATTTCAGGAAATCGGTCGTTCAGCATTCGAAGCAGCTGCATGCCGTCTGCTCCCGGCATACGCATATCTGTAATAACGACTTCCGGCGCTAATAGCTCCGTAAGCCGCAGCGCTTCTAATCCGTCGTCCGCTTCACCTACAATATCCATTTCAAATTTTTCCCATTCGCCGAAAGCTCTAATAATGTCCCGTGTCCAGCTTTCATCATCGACAAGCAATACTTTATACATGATTATTACCTCCGGTTTCAAAAGGAATTCGTACCGTTACGACCGTTCCCTTCGCTAACTCGCTCTCGACCGATATCCCATACTCCGCTCCAAAATGCATATAAATGCGGGAAGCTACATTTTGCAAACCGATCCGGCTTCCATAGGTCCACACTTGTCCACTCTGATTGCTAAGCCGGGAACGCAGCTCAGCTAGCCTGTCCGTACCGATTCCGACACCATTGTCTCGTATTCGGATACAAACCGCAGATGGCTCACGAACGACTGACACATCGAGCTCCCAGTTCCCCGGTTTCGTGTCCAGCCCGTGGAAAAAGGCATTTTCTACAATCGGTTGAAGGGTCAGCTTCGGAATGGAGCATCTCATCACGGACTCGTCTATATCGGTCGTGTAGTTAAGTCTGGCTGAAAAACGCTGCTTCTGAATGAGCATGTAATTGTTCAAATGATCAATTTCTGATTTTAAAGACGCCAGCTCGTCCGGATCCCGAATGATGTACCGGAACATTTCGCTGAGCGACCGGATAATTTCATAGCTTTCGGCCGGCTTTTTGGTGAACAGCATACTGCCGATCATTTGCAGCGTATTTTGTAGAAAATGGGGATTAATTTGCGCTTGAAGCGCTTTGAGCTCTGCCGTCTTTTTTTCCAGACTGATGCTGTATTCCGTTTTAATATGTTCCTTTATCCGGTAAGACATGTTATGAAGCTTCGTTTCGAGCAATCCGATTTCGTCAACCCGGTTGCTAAGCGGAACCTCCGTTTCCTTAATTAAACCGAGTCCTTGCATCGATCTTGCCAGGCTTACGATCGGAGTCGCCATGCGCCAAGCCATATAAGCCGCAATCAATATCGAGACTGCTACGGAAATTCCCCCAACGATTATACCGAAACGCATGGTCTCCTGAGCGCTCTTATTGATAAAGCTGTTCGGAATGATGGTCACCAGCTTCAATCCAACGGGGTCAATCGTATTGTAGAATATATACTCCTCCGGCATACGGATAAAGCCTTGTCCGTCATCTGTTTGTTCGATCTGCCGCATAATTTCCTGTGAAGGCGGCTGGCCCTCCCGCTGATATAAGATTTTCCCGTCAGGTCCTGCGATGAGCACGGTATGCTCGTCACCGCGTCCGAGCAGATCCAATGTCTGATCCAGCATAGACCAACGGATTTCCAAGGAGATCCCGCCCAGCTTCTCCTGATTTTCGAATCGGTTGATGCTTCGGATCAGTTGAAAGTCATCTTGGTCTCCGTTATTTGACTGTATATAAAAATCCTTGTTTTGTTCGAACAATTGCTTAAAGGGCGAGGGGATGGCGGATACGGATTCAATGTCATTCTGGAATGCGCTAATTGTGAATAATTTGCTGGGCTCATTCAAGTAAAGCTCGACGCCAATCACATGATTGCCTGCTGAATAAAATAAATTGGTAAGCGTTTCGATTATATTTTTTTGCGCGGCAAATTGGTAGGAGAGACTGACACCCTCCGTATTAGCCATATAATCGTTTAATTGGGGACTTATAAGTACCGTATAAATAAGATTGTTTAACTGCGCAAATTGCTCCCCCAGATATATGCCTGTCCACTTCATACTGGACAAATTCGTGCTGATCACTTCTGCTTCCATCGACTTCCGGTTATTTTCGGCTGCGAGAACGGTTACAGCGATAATCGGAATAACCGATAATATAATCATTGTCAAAATCAATTTGTTGCGTATACTGCGCCGGAAGGGATCCGATAACATACGTATGAGCTTCGCAAACATGGATAATCCTCACCTTCTGCCTTTCTCTCGTCTATAGGATACCCGAACTCCGTTAGAATCGTATTATAGCAAAAAACTAACGCCCCGTTAAAACGGAGGCGTTAGTCGCTATACTTTCGTCATCCGTTACGGAGAACGATTGTATTAAAGGATTCGGATTCAAGCTGGAAGGTTTGAACGGCAGAACCGTTCGACAACCGCAGCTCCCTCGTTTCTTTAAACGGGTTCGCTATGACGATCACTTTCGTTCCGTCCGGCTTTTCGAAGGCAATAGCATTCCCTGACCATGGGCCCTTCAAGCCGATCCGTCTATCATTCGGACTTGTAAAGTGGGCAAAATGCTTCATAACATAAAACTCAGGGTTGCGCTTCGACTCTTTTGAGGCAGGATCAACCGTAATCATAGCGTTTTGCTCCCAGCCCCAAGTACTTCTTCCCTTCGGCTCAAGCACCATGTTCCAGTAAATATAGGCGTTGACCCCATTTGAAAAATAATGCTGGTACAGGTTGAACACATATCTCGCATAAAACCATGTGTTTTCGCCGTCTCCACATTCATTTTCCGTCTGCATGTAACGAAGCTCCGGATAGCTTTGAACGGTTCTTTGAATCGCATGCTTGCCTGCCCATTGATAACCGACGCCTTTGACATACTTGTAAGCTTCAGGATCGCTCAATACGGTATGCGCATAGGCATCAAAATCCGTCGTTTTTTTCTTAATCCACTCATCCCACGCCTCAGGCGCATTGATGGTTCCCAGCCAGATTTCAGTATCCAATCCATGTTGCTCGAAGGTGGATCCCAAATAATCGCGGATGAATTCGCGCAGCTGCTCGCCCGTCCATACGCAGGAAGGAAATTTCTGGTCCGCGACCACTTCGTTCTGGACATGTACCTGGTGAATGATAATGCCTTCTTCGCGATACGCTTCCACGAACTTTACGAAGTATAGCGCGTAAGCCTCCAGGATGTCCTTTTCCCAGCGCAAAGTACCGTAGTTATAAGCTTTCGGAAACTTCATCCAGGTAGGCGGACTCCATGGCGATGCAAACAGCTTCAAGTCCGGATTTAATTTCAGCGCTTCTTTAATATAAGGAATTAAATACTGACGATCACGCTCGATGGAGAAATGTACCATATCCAAATCTCCGTCTGTCTCGTTTAGGCTGTACCAATCAATCGCGTAATCGCTGGCACCGATGGGAAGCCTGCAGATGCTGAACTTATGCTCTCCCTCCGGATGGAAAAGGGAATGCATCAAGCCCGCCCGCTCTTCTTCCGGCAAATGGCTTAAGGCAACGAATCCGAGCTCGTTAAAGCAGCCGCCAAAACCGTCTAATAGCTGATATTTCTCATTCGTCAGGAATAGATTCGCTTCTCCTTGCGCGGCTGTCTGACATTGTTTATCTGTCCATACGGATGATTCCGTGCTTGAAATCCACCTCGTGTTTACTTTTTCCACAACGTTACCCCCATGAGTATATAAAAATGTCCCAATGACCTGTCTTGTTTACGCTTTCATTGTATCGAAAAAATGAAAGCGTTTAATTGGACAGAATTAGACTTTTTATTTGGACAATTTTAAACCTGCATGGGTTGGTCTAGATTAGTGAGGATAAGCTGTCTCGAATTCGACTCCGCAAGGCCCTCCGTTCGTATTTGCCTCCAAATCGACCGCCGTGCCGTCAGACCGGAATAACGGGCGGTAATGGGTGTTGATATGGGTAGCCGAAGCATTCGCGTAATGGCAAATGAAAGCGCGGCGGAACTGATCCTTCGTCTTGTTTCTATAAGAGCCGTGAATCAGGTTGCCGTTAAAAAACAAGACATCGCCTTTGTCCATAATCGCCGGGATGGCTTTCTCATCCTTCGGCGGCTTCACATAATGCGTTGTGAAAGATTCTGAAGAATCGGCTAATTCAGGACAGCTAATGGCATGTTCGCTTGTCCTCGGCACAACGAGCAGGCCGCCGTTTTCAGCATTCGCCGCATCAATGGCCGTCCATGCAGCGATGCAGTTGCCCGGCTCTACCTGCAAATAGAAATTATCCTGATGCAGAGCCTGACCGCGTGAGCCTGGCGGCTTGTAATAAAACATGCTTTGCGCGGCCAGCGCTTCTTCGCCGTATAAGTCAGCCAGCACATTCATAACCGGCTTATGAAGCATATATTTTTTGGCCGTCTCGTTGAACCGGTGCGGGTGCATCACGCGCGGATAACGTTTTAACGGATCCTCTGATTTCCTGTCAAGCTCAGGCTCGAACAAACCTGGTACAACCGTATGGCTGATTGCTTCGAACGTCTCCTCGATCGTACGTATGTCTTCGTCTGAAAAAAGGCCTTTTACAATAAGATAGCCTTCCCTTGCGAATTGATTCACCTGTTCTTCCGTCAGCACGTTTAAAGTATTACTCATGGCACACCGCTCCTTCAATTGTGAGTTGCTGCTTCTTGACATAATGATAGAGCTTTGATTATTTTTAAGGAAGAAAGATTACTGCTGAAAAGTAACGGGATTATGCTATTCATAGTTAAGAGGAGGTTTACTTGTTTGCTACCTATCAGCGGCATTGAAGCAAAGAATGAACATCCATTTGGAACGTTATTCGGCGGTCATTTTGATGAAACGGATACTTATCGGCACCGCAGGCCGAACGGAATGAGCGACTGGTTAATCTTTTATACGCTTGAGGGTGAAGGTTATTTGCGTACGCCTGCCGGCGAGAAGCGATGCGGGGCTGGTCATATCGGACTGCTGCGTGCAGGGGTGTCCCACGAGTATGGAACCGTTCAAGGCAAGCGTTGGAACTTCTATTGGGTACATTTTCAGAAACTGCCTGAAATCGACTATCTGCCGGGCGACGAGGCGGTTGTGCAAGCTCTGCCCGATGGCAATTTGCAAAAAAGGGTACAGCGCGCCTTCCATAACATTTTGAACGACTCCCGGGAACGCTCGGGCTTTTGGCACATACTCTGCGAAAATTCACTCCGGGAAGTTATACTGCTGACAGCTCAGCAAATGGAGCAGCGTCTTGACCCAAGGATTGAGCTTGCCCTGCAATATATATCCCGCCACATGAGTCAGCCGGTTCGAGTCGACGATGTGGCCAATTCCGTCGGTCTCTCCGTGTCGCGTTTATCTCATCTATTTAAACAGGAGACCGGCGAAAGCGTGCTGGAGCACCTTAACCGATTGCGCCTCCAGCAGGCTGCATTGCTTATGGAGCATATGGGAAGAACGGCTACTGAAAGCGCGCTGGATGTCGGCTTTAACAACTACAATCATTTTGCCGACCTGTTTCGCAAAGCGTATGGTGTCAGCCCTAGAGCCTATAAAAAGGAAAAAGGCGGTCTCGTAAAGCCTGTTTAATTATGATCAAAAAAGGAGCCGCTCACAGGTCAAAGACCTTATGAGACGGCTCCAAGTTCATATACGAATTAAACCTTTTGAGTTGCCAAGTCCAGCCATTCCAGCTCTTCCTTCGTCAGTTGAATGAGCGAGCCTGCATCGCATGATTGCAGCTCTTCGGCTGTCTGCGCTCCGATTAAGGCGCATGTAGGAAACGGCTGATTGAGGACGTAGGCAAGGGCGATTTGGATCGCACTCACGTTTTTCTTGGCTGCCAACTGCTTCGCCCGCTCAAACCTCTCCCAGTTGTCGTCGCTGTAGAACACGCGGACAAGATCGGCGTTGTCGCGAATTTCAGGAGAAAACCGTCCCGTAAAGAAGCCTCTCGCCTGCGAGGACCAGGAAAGCAGCGGGAATTGCCGTTCTTCATGCCAAGCGCATGTCTCGGCATCCGCAGATACGCACCCGGACCAGAAAGGCTCATTCGCCTTAGCTAAGCTTAAGTTAGGGCTGCTGAACGTGAATCCGACAAGACCATTAGCTTCTGCGTATTCATTTGCTTCCTGAATCCGCTGCCACGTCCAATTCGATACGCCGATTGCTCGGACTGCGCCGGACTTGACATGCTCATTCAGTATTTCAATTACCTCTCCCGCAGGCACGGATGGATCATCGCGATGCAGCGCGTACAAATCGACATAATCGGTTTGCAGCCGCTCCAAACTCGCAGACAGATCGGCTCTAATCGCCTCTTTGTTAACACGGGGTCCATTTTGATCATGGTGAGCGCCCTTCGTCAAAATAACGATCTGCTCCCTGTTGCCCCGCTCCTGCATATAGCGGCCGATTACTTCCTCGCTTTGACCGCCGCAATAAATGTGAGCCGTATCGATAGAATTGCCCCCGATTGCCAGAAACGCATCCAAATTCGCCGCGGCTTTATCATAAGAATGATGAAAAAAGTAATCCGAGCCTTTCATCAAACGGGACACTGGCTTAGGTGAGCCTTGAATATGAATATATTCCATTGAAATGACCTCCTCAATTGTCCTTATAAAATGATTCTAGCCCGTTCGCGGGCAGAAAGCAGACAAGCATCAATGACTTTCATATTTTTAACCGCATCGGAAGCATTAAATTGCAGCGGCGTGCCGTCGATGATCGCGCGTGCCAGATGGTCAGCCTGTTCGGAGTAGGCGTTAACGTGCGGCACCTCTATTTCACGGCGCTCCCCTTTGGCGCTTACGAAGAAATTACCGCTGCCAGGCTCGCCTGTAACATAAGCGGATGGAACTTCAATGATCCCATCGGTGCCGAGCACCTCCAGCGGATTGCGGAATGCCGCCCACATGCCGCAATCAAACGAAAGGGACACAGAACCTTCAAACTCAATTAAACCAGAAGCCATCATATCTACATCGTCATGCTCCGGCGAGAACAAAGCTTGTACCGTCACCGCCTCGGGCTCTTTGCCAAGCAATAAGCGGGCGGCATTGATCGGATAACAGCCGACGTCGTATATGGAGCCTCCGCCCCATTCTTTGCGGTATCTAACGTTTTCCTTGTTGGCGGCATTGTTGAAGGTAAAGGCGCTGCGAATACCGCGAATTTCCCCAATTTCCCCGGCAGCTATCATTTGCTTCATCATTTGGTAGCGTGGATGGTATCGATACATAAACGCTTCTGCCAACAATACGCCGGCTTTAGCGGATGCTTCCGCCATTTCAGCCGCTTCCTTCTCCGTTAATGCCAAAGGCTTCTCGCACAAAATATGCTTGCCTGCCTCCGCAGCGCGGATCGTCCATTCCTTATGCAAATGATTCGGCAGCGGAATGTAAACCACATCGATCGAATCGTCCTCCAACAGCGCTTCATAGCTTCCGTATGCAACGGGAATGTTCAGCTCTTCCGCTGTTCTCTTTGATTTGTCCATATCGCGGCTGGCGATTGCCGCAACCTCGCCCAATTGCGATTGAAAGATACCGGGAATCACCGCTCTTTTCGCGATGCCCGCGCAGCCCAGGATGCCCCATTTCAGCTTTTTACTCGTCATGACATAATCACCTCATATTTTTTTATGACTATATTGCGATTATAAGACGATCAATTTAAAATTAAAATGATATTATTTTGTTATCGGTTAAAACAATATTGTCATTGAGGTGATCGACATGCAGCGACAGAGTCTTCTGCTCACCCTGCCGCATAACCCGTTCTTTTGCTTTCCCGAATCGGTCGGAAATTATAGGGATCATCCGGAGCATTCCGTACTAAGAAAAGCAGGAGCGCTAAATAATTTCAATATTCATTATGTCGTATCCGGCAAGGGATATGTCGAATGGGACGGTAAAGTGCATACCCTTGAAGCAGGGGAAGCCGTTCTCTATTTCCCTCTTCAGCGGCAGCATTACTATAGCAGCACTGACGATCCGTGGGACATTCGGTGGTTCCATTTCTACGGAAACGGACTTCAGGATTATATGATTGAAAGAGGCTTTCACAAGAGCCAGCTATGGATGGTTCGCAATACCGCAGCATTCGAGCAAGCGCACGAGGAGCTCCTTACAGAAGCCGAGGCGCGCCGAATGCTGCATCCGATCCGTTTGTCCGCATTGACTTATGCTATACTGGCCGTCTTTGTCGATCAGGCCGTACCCTTATCTGGAAGTAAGGCAAGCTCGTCTTCGAACCGTATACTAGAACTGCTCCCTCTCATGCAGCAGGAAGCGGCTCAGCCGTTTAATCTCGAGCATTGGGCGGAGCAGGCTGGTGTCAGTCCGTACTATTTCTGCAAATTGTTTCGCAGCGTTATGGAAATGACTCCAATGGACTTCATCACCCGAAGCCGCTTACAAATGGCTAAGCAATGGCTGCTCGAGCGCAAAGAGGTCAATATCGGCCAAATCGCGGCAGATGCCGGCTACCCGAGCGTCAGCTATTTCAACAAACGGTTTATGGAGCATGAGGGTATGACTCCGACGGTGTACAGGCAATTATATCTCGTATAATGGTAACGCCAAAAAGGCTGGAACATAAATGTTCCAGCCTTTCGTCTCAGATCAATGTAATGATACGAATGCTACTTAGCCGCGTCACGATCTGCAAGTTCTTTTGTTACTTCATCCGTTACTTCTTGTCCGCCGGATCTTAACCAATCCTCTTTGAATAGATCAAAATCTTTTTCCGTGTTCGCTTCACCAGTGATGGCCATAATTAAATAAGTGTCTTGCAGTGACTTCAGATTACCCCAATATTTCGCTTTACTGTTCAACACAGCAGGACCAAGAATATCAAACATCGATGTTACACCGGCATTAAGCTCTTCTTTTAACGAAATCAACTCAGGCTTCAAAGTATGCTTTGTCATGGAAATATCTACCGAGTTAAGCGGATTGTAGAAGGCTCCCGCGCCTATTTTAGTGGCAGCTGCTGCCTCATCCGTTTTCGCTATAGCTAAATCGCCTTCCATATCATAGCTGACGCCCAGTTGTCCAAAATTCGTTAACAAAAATCCTTCAGAAGTTGTTGAAACATATTCCAGCAGCTGCATTACCTTAATCCGTTTCTTTTCATCCTTTTCCAATTGAGCGCCTAACAGTACCGGAGCCTGGCGGGCGCCGTAAGCGAAGGCATACGCATCGCCGTTTGGTCCTGTGACAGGTTTTCCTGCAATTACTGTCAGTCCCTTCTCCGAGGCTGGTTTTGCAATGAAGCCTGAATTCTTGTCAAAGTTGCCCCACTTCATATTATCGATCAATCCGACTTTTTGGTCTATAAATTTTCCATTAAGATCAATATTATCAGCCGTAATGAATTCAGGGTCAATGAGTCCGGATTTGTACCATTTATTCAAAAGCGTCAACGCGGTGCGAGTTTCTTCTGTAACTCCGCCATATACAACTTTACCGGCAGCATCCAATTTAAACTGATACGGGGATACACCGTAAGCCGAGAAAACCGTAGTGAACAATTGCTCCGTCAGCTTACCTCTTCCTGACATACCGAATGTATCCTTCTTGCCGTTGCCGTCCGGGTCGTTATTGACGAATTTAGTCAGCACATCCTCAAGCTCCGCAAGCGTCTTCGGCGGTTCGGTATAACCGACAGCTTTCAGCCATGCCTCGTTATAGCCTGGTAAAAATCCGTCCAGACCGCCCGGCCATACTTTTGGAATGCCCCAGTTTTTCCCGTTGTAAAGACCGACTCCCCATGCTCCCTCATCAACCGAGTTTAGAGCTGCTGTAAAGTTAGGCATATAGGTTGCGATTTCTTCCGGGGATATGCTGGCGATAATGCCTTGATCCGCCCATTGAACCATGTCCGTTTCATTAGCATCTATTGGAAAAATATCAGGTATATTTCCCGAAGCCAGTAAAACGGTGAATTTTTCCTTCCAAGTGCCGCGATCTAATTTGACATTATTGATTTTGATATTGAATTTTTCCTCTAATTGCTTCTGTACATAGTTACCGTCTTCTTCTGGTGGATTAAAATTGTTCGCAATCGTAATTTCGATTCGCTCCTCATTTCCTTCCAGCGTTGATGTGCTCTCCGCATCATTTTCTGCGTTGCCGCCGTTCTTCCCGTTGTTGCCGCTGCAGCCTGCCACGACTAATGACATCAAAAGGACGATGGATGTCATGACGAACAATAGTTTCTTTTTGTTTTTCACTTCTTTCTCCCCCTTTGTGCCGAAATCAATCGATGCCCCGCCGTCACCCAGGTTCGTTTCTTACAACCGGAACATCGATCGTCACGCATGTTCCTCCCCCGTCAGGACTGCTGAAACGCAAGCCCGCGGGCAGGCCGAAGTACAGCTCCAGCCGTTTTTCGATATTTTTAATCCCGTAGCCGCTGCCTTTGTGCTTGCGTTTTTCCCTGCCTTCGCCATGCAAGCCGACGCCGTCGTCCTTCACTTCTAGCAGCAGCCGTCCATGGATGATTGATCCCGTGATTCGAATGATTCCTTTGCCACCTTGCTTTTCGGAAATGCCGTGAATAATCGCATTTTCAACGAGCGGCTGCAGTGTTATTTTCGGAATAAAACAGTCCATCGCTTCTTCGTCGACGCCGAACTCGATTTGAATTCGATTCCTGAAGCGCTTCATCTGAATTTCAATGTAAATCGCACTGAGACGAACTTCGTCCCTAACTGTAACGAAATCTTCCCCTTTATTAAGGATAAGCTTGTAATAATCTGATAACGCGTATACAACCTGTTGAATATTGTCACGCTCGCCCTTTTGCGCCATCCAGTTCAGCATGTCCAGCGTATTGTATAGAAAATGGGGATTGATCTGGGATTGCAGCGCCTTGAGCTCCGCCTCGTTCTTCTCTTGTCCGAGCTTGAACTGCTCGGCCATAAGCTCCTGCACGCTGCCAATCATATAATTATAGGAAGAAATGAGCTGCCCGACCTCATCCTTGCTTGGCGATATGTCGAGCTGGTTCATCCTTCCTTGGCGCACCTGGCTCATCTTGTTCATGAGCAGAAAGATTCGGTGGGTAATCGATCTCGCCGCCGGGAAAATAAAGATCAATATAATAAGTAAAATGATTAAGTAAATAGACAACATTTGTGTCCGAATACTGTTGATCGCTTCCGTTGCGGCCTTATTTGAAATAACGGTTATCAGATACAGGTTCGTGCTGCCGATTTTCTGGCCGCGGGCCAAATACTCGCCGTTCTCAAGCCTTACTTTCTTGAACGCCTTACCGGTGTCTATAGGCTCCGGCAGATGCATTTCCTCATATTCCTCTTCTCCCGTGCTCGCAATCACTTCTCCTGTCACGGAGGCGATATACACCAATTGCCTTGGATTAGACTTAGTCAAGCTTAACCGGATTTGGTTCAAATCGATATTCAGCGTCACGATCCCGACAGCCTCGCTCAGGTTAGCGGGATTCCACAATAGTCGTCCGAGTGCCAAATACCGATTCGGAACGCTGTCCGGCTCCTCTTTCATCACCCAGGCCGACCTGCCGTTTTTCGCGTAAATGCTTTGTGCCCACGGCATATCCTTGACCGATCCGAGCTTGCGAAACATCGTATCACTTCGGGTCAACACGAATCGGTCGTCGATAAAGTAATTAATACTTTCGAATTCGGAATTGATCTCCATATTTTGCGTGTACGCCACGACATTATTAAAGACCGCGAGCTGCTCCGACATCTTCATTTCCGCCGGTTTCTTGGACAATATTGTCTTCAAGTCCTTATTGATGGTAAGCATTGTAGTCGTTTCTTCCAAATGGTAAAACTTCATGGATAAAGTCGCAAGCATCTGCTCGAAATTCTTATTTTCGGCATAGCTCTGTCCATCTACGGCCAGCTTCCGTATTTCTCCGTACGAAACGAAGAACGTGACAATAAGCGGCACGATGCCGACAATCGAGAATAGAATCACGATTTTTTTGCGCAAAGACATGTCGTTCATATAGTTGATCAGCATCATGTGCTAGCTCTTCTTCCGGTATTGCAAGGGCGATAGATCCGTAGATGCCTTGAATACCTTGACAAAGTAGCTTGCGCTGGCAAAGCCGCAAAGCTCAGCTATCGTATGCATTTTATAATGTTCACTCTCAACCAGCTTCTTGGCGAGATCGATCCGATAATCACTGATGTATTGCTTGATAGAGGTTCCCGTTTCCTCTTTGAAAAGCTTACCCAGATGGTTCGTCGATAAATTCATATGGCCCGCAATCATGGTCAAATCCAGATCGATGTTGCGATAGTTGGAAGCGACATAATTCATAACTTCCTGCACAAGTCTCGAATACTTCGAAACCTGCTGCTTCTCTTCCAACCATACCGAGGCGACCGCAAGTGTAATGGATTCGGCTCTCTCAATCGTTGCGCATTTTCTTAAAGATTGTACGGCCTCTGTTATGCCATGCTCGTTCTCGAGCATAGCAATAATCTTCTGATTGTCGTTAATCAACGTCTGTGCTATCGTTTCCAGCAGCGCGATGACTCTCTCCCTTGCCGGATACTGCTTCTCTCTAAATGACGCGAACAGCGTCCTCAGCCAATCTGGAAGCTTCTCAGGGCTTTCCTTACACAATTTATAGAAGAAAGGAAGCGACTCCGAATAAAACTCGTTCGATCGGCCCGTCTCTTCTTGATGCGTCAGAAAGCGGGAATCCGGGCTGTAGAACGAACGCTCCAGCGCACTTCGCGCCGTCAGGTAACTGTTCCGAATCGCATTCACGCCGCTCGCTTCTGCTCCGATACCAATGACATAATGAACATTTCGCGTCAAGAACACTTCGCTTAAATAAAACAGCTTCTTATTAACGCTGCTATCGCAGACCACTATGACAAAGCAATGCCGGCGGTCTAGCTGTTCGCCGATCGCCTTAAAGCCATTCTCATGCCAAAACGTAATAAAGGAGTCCAAATCCGTCTTCTGCGTATCCGACTCCATTCGGTCACGCGCTATGAAGCCTAAGTACCGCTTATCCTCCGGAAACCCGGTCTCGCGGCACAGCCTCGTTATTTCATCCCGATCGGCATGCTCGTCTCTCAACAGTCCGGCCAGCTTCTGCTTGACCAGCTCGTTCTTCTGGCGGAAGACGTCCGTCTGTGCCTGCTTCTCCTGAAGCGCGCGGACGGATTTGAGAATAGCCTGCTCAACCTCCACAAGTTTGATCGGCTTCTCGATATATTCCACGGCAGACAGCTTAATGGCGCTCCGCAAATATTCAACGTCCATGTAGCCGCTCATAAATATCAGTATGCTGCCCGGCGACTTCTCGGACAGCCTCTCGGCGAACTCGATGCCGTTAAGCTTCGGCATCCGAATATCGGTCAGCACGATTTCCGGTTTATTGATCGTACAGATTCGCAGCGCCTCGGCTCCGTCGCCGGCAAGTAGAACCTCGTCGATTCCGTATTGCTCCCAATCGATGCTCTCTCTGAGCCCTTCTCTCGTATAATCATCATCATCCGCTATCAACAAACGCATATTATCCACCTTCAGACGTACAAAATTAATGATAACGCTTGCAAATTCTATTAATAGAATAACAGAAAAATATTAGCTTATCTATGCGGCAAAAATAGGAATCGGCCTTGAAATACCATGAAGAAGCCCATCCTTCCGATTGAACGGAAAGATGAGCTTTTTCATAATAGCATTCCAGATTAATTCGCTGCTTGGCGCTCTTGATATACTTTGTTTGCCTCGTCAAGAATTTCTTGTCCGCCGGCTTTCAGCCATTGCGCTTTGAAGTCTGCGAACAGCTTGTCAACATCGCCTGCGTTCTTAGCAATGATTGCTTTCGTGTAAAACTCATCCTGCAGCGCACTCAAGTTTGCAAAGTACTTGCCTTTGCTTTCCAATACTGTCGGTCCAAGAACGTCAGCGATCAATTCGCTTCCATCCGTAAGTTTGGTTTTGAAATCGAGTTTATCTTGTGGCATGTGGAATTTCCAGGTCGACACAGCTCTTTCGATAAGCGGATTGTAGAAACCGCCAATTCCGAGCTCATAGCGCTTGTCCGCTTCCGTGTCGTACGGTGCTTTCAGAACTGCAACACCGTCAGTCAAATCATAGGATACGCCTGCTTCACCGAAAGCTGTAGTCAGGTAAGTCTCTTCATTTGTCGCAATTTCTTCAAGAATTTGCAAAATTTTGATTCGCTTCTTCTCATCCTTTTCAACCTGCGCGCCCAGTAAGAGCGGCGTTTGCAGGGCGCCGTTTGACATTGAAAGCGATTTGCCGGCAGGACCGGTCAAGCCTTTGCCGAATGCCGGTTCGATGCCGTTATCCGTAAACGTTTGCAGTTGACCATGAAGATGGTGGTACATGTTCGTGTCGATAATACCGATTTTTTTGCTATTAAACTTTTGGCCCATGAGTCCGTTGTCATCCGTCATAAATTCTGGATCGATTAGACCAGCGTTATACCATTTGTTCAGCAGCTTCGTTGCTTCGAGCGATTCATTCATAATACCGCCCCATGCAATCGTTCCATCGGATGCTTCCAGGAACATATACGGGTTAACGCCAAATGCGGAATAAACCTCATTGAACATCTGGTTTCTCGCGTTTTTTCCACGACCGCTCATGCCGTACGTATCCTTCTGGCCGTTACCGTCCGGATCGTTGTTGCGGAATTTCGTCAGCACGTCCTCGAACTCCTCAATCGTCTTAGGAGGCTCGCTGTAGCCGATCGCTTTCAACCAATTATTGTTATAGGTCGGGATAAATCCAGTCGAACCGTTCAGCCAAACTCTCGGAATACCGTAGTTTTTGCCCTCAACCAAACCGATATCCCAAGCGTTCGGATTTACGGACTCGACGTCCGCGACATACTTAGGCATGTATTGTTTAATTTCGTCCACGGAAACGTTCGCGATGACGCCTTGCTTAGCCCAAGTCACCATATCAACCTCGGTAGGCGTTTGCGGGAAAATGTCCGGAATTTCGTTAGCTGCGATTTTGAGCTTAAAGTTCTCGTCCGTAACTCGCATATTAATGATCTTTACATTGTACTTCTCTTCAAGATACTTCTGAACGTAGTTATTGTCTTCCTTCGGAACATCCCACGTCGATGCCGCGAAAGTAATTTCGATCGGCGCTTCTTCCTGTACCGGGGTATTGGTCGCCCCACCCTCAGCGGGCTTGTTGCCATTATTGCCGCTGCCGTTTGACGAGCATCCTGCTACCAGCAATGAGAACGATAACAATAACGCGATGCCTAACTTGATGCGATTTTTCATTTTTCTTTCTTCCTCCCTTTTGTATCGTGCAAATAAAATTTATTTAAACGGTGGCAGCAAGTGCCACCGAGTAAACCAACTTAACCTTTGAGCGAGCCGATCATCGTTCCTTTGACGAAGTACTTCTGCAAGAATGGATAAACGACAAGGATCGGCAGTATTGCAAACATGATGGTAGCAGCTTTAATAGGAGCTTCATATCTTATATTCCCGATAGCGGAATTGCCTAGCGTTTCTCTATCCGCATTCGTAATTACGATCTCACGCAAGAAGAACTGCAGCACTTGCTTGCTTTGATCGGTAATGTACAGCACGGCATCGAACCAGGCGTTCCAATGTCCGACCGCGCTCCATAGCGCTAAAGTAGCGAGTACGGGCTTCGAGAGCGGCAGCACGATGTTGAACAAAATGCGGATGTCGTTGGCGCCGTCGATCTTGGCCGATTCCTCCAGCTCGGCCGGAATCGACATGAAGAAGTTACGCAGGACGAGCATCGAAAACGTAGGAACGAGTCCCGGAATAATGTACACCCATACCGAATCCATCAGATTCAGCGACCTGATCAGCAAGTAGGTCGGCACGATGCCTCCGCCGAAGAACATCGTGAAGAGAATAAGCATAGTGTAAACATTTCGGTGCGGCAAATATTTGCGCGACAGCGGATAAGCGCAGAGCGACATCATAATTAAAGTCAGGAAAGTCCCGACAACGGTCCGGAAAACCGAATTGCCGAATCCTATCCATATTTTCTCCTGGGCCAGAACTTGCTTCCAACCTGTGAAATCGACTTCCTTCGGATAGAGATGGATTCCGAATCGGGTGGCCTCGGCCGGAGAGCTCAAGGATACGGAAGCAATATGCAAAAACGGATAGATCATGACGATGCACATCACTGTAATGAATACGATAAGTACAGTTTGGAATATCTTTTCACCTGTAGTCTGTTTCAAAGTTTCTTTCCCCTTCCACGCGTCCCGTTAAAGAACGCCTTCTTGTCCCATTTTCTTCACGACATAGTTCGTCCCCAGCACCAAAGCAATTCCGATCACGTTCTTGAACAATCCGACCGCGGTCGTTAACCCGAATTGCGCTCCCAGGATACCCACCCGATAGACGTACGTATCGATAATGTCGGCGACCTCGTACACGGCAGGGTTGTACAGGTTGAAGATTTGGTCGAAGCCCGCGTTCAGGATGCCGCCCAGGGAAAGAATGAATAATATCGTAATAACCGGCAATATCGAAGGAAGCGTAATATACCAAATTTGTTTTATTCGATTGGCGCCGTCGATGACGGCCGCCTCGTATAGCGCCGGGTCGATGCCCGATAGCGCGGCCAAATAGATGATCGTTCCCCATCCGATCTCTTTCCATATCCCCGTTCCTACCAGCGTCGAGCGGAAATAGTCAGTGTCGGCAAGGAAGTAAATCGGCTCAATGTTCACCAGCTTTAACAGGAAGTTGACCGGTCCTTCCGACGGCGACAGCATGACGATAACGACTCCGGAAAGCACGACCCACGAGAAGAAGTGAGGAAGGTACGAAATCGTCTGGGCGATCCGCTTGAACCATCCAAGCCGCAGCTCGTTCAACAATAAGGCGAGTATAATAGGCGCGGGAAACCCAAATATCATGTGGTAGCAGCTAATCAGAACCGTATTTCGGAAGATTCGCATAAAGTCGGGTGATTGGAAGAACAAAAACTTAAAATGATCTAACCCTATCCATGGACTGTTTAGTATTCCGAGCCTCGGGCTAAAATCCTTGAACGCCAGCAAAACGCCGTATAACGGACCGTAATGAAAGATGGCATACCAGATAAGGACGGGAATGAGCATAAAAAATAAATACTTGCTCTTTTTGTACTCCCTCCACGTTGCCCCCCATTTCGAATCTTTTCGTTCGGTTGTTTTGGCAACGCTTTCAATGCTTGCAATATTCGCATTACTCATGATTGAACATTCCTTTCCCACAATTGCATAGAAGCTTGATGAGTACGATGTCGAAGTCTTGTCACAGCGTCCGGCGAGATGCTTCCGCCCTGCTTCTTTTTCGTAACGCTTTCATAACTTAATCATAAGCGCATCATTTTGCGCGGAATATAACAATTTCGCGAGATTTATTGTAATTTTCGGTTGGCATCATCTAATTTAGTTAATACAAATATCAATTTCTAATGATTAATCGACAAGAGGTGCATGGTGTATTATTATTTTATTAAAAAATATAAAATTTGTAATTTTTATACAATTCCCTTATTTCAACTAATTTCGATGTTTTTCGACCCTTTGATACTGTCAAATTCAGGGTCGTTTTTCGGATTCATGCTTGTAAGCTCCTTTCAAAAAAAGTAGATGAGTGTAAGGCGTCGGTTGCCTAACTCGCTTGCCTTTACATTACAAGTGTGAAAGCGCTATTTCCATTGTAAATTCATTTGATTGCCTATACATTCTTTCAAATATGCTTATAATTTCTTTAATAAATAAAAAAGCAACCCAGTAATGGGCTGCTTTTTTCATTTTTTTGGAAGCGTGCTAATTGGCCATTGTAACCGTACTATTCGCATTACGGTATTGGATTGGCGTGATGCCGTATCGGGCTTTGAATTTATTGTGAAAATATTGCGGATTTCGATAGCCTACAAGGGACGCGATATCGGCGACGGACATTCGCGCTTCTTTCTGAAGCAAGACCGCAGCTTTATCCAGCCGTGTCCGGGTGACATATTCGGTAAACGTTTCCTTCATAACTTCGCCAAATAAGGTAGAAATGTATGCCGGCGCCAGCGAGGCCACTTCAGAGAGTATATTCAACGAAAGATCTTCATGCAAGTGCTCATCGATGTACGTTTTTAATTTTAAAATGACATCCGTGTGCGCATGACTGCCCGATTCACGTACATGAAGCACCATCCTTTCGGAAAGACTTCTAATGGAATCGATCGTCGCCGCGAGAGTATCCTTTTTCAATTCATCGAACAGGTTGGACGGAGGAACCAGGTTTTGCAGATCCAATTCAATAACAACTTGATACAAAGTGGAAACCAGCTGCAGCAATGACAGCTCCACCGTCTCTAACTGAAGGCTCCGTTTCTCCAGAATGGCGGCAAATTCATCTATAAATCGGTTCGCTCCGTTCACGTCCCCCGCCTTCAACGCATTTTTATAAATATCGAACGCAAACTGATATGGGCTTGAATGGAAAGTTGAAATTTTCGAATGTAGAACGATCGCTTCCGGACCGTACATAAAACGATAACGATAAGCTTGCTGCGCCAATTGATATGAAATCGGGATTTCTTCAAGTGAATGTACTAAGGTGCCAACCGCAGCCCCGAAACGGAACTCCTCACGAACTTCCTCTTTGATCCGATCCAAATGCGCAGCAATCGTCTCGTCTTCGTTTGCTCCATTTGAATCTAAAAAATAGATAATGGCGGCCTCCTGAGGATTCAAGCACACAAGCTCGAAGCGCATAGTCTCATCAACATCAGCATAACGCTGCTTGAATTTGTCTGTATAGCCTTCAATAAGACGAATATGCGCAACCATAAATCGGCGCTCCTGCGGTATTTCATCCATATGCTCCAGTTCAAGGCTGGCGCCCAAAACCAGATTTTTCATCTCATTCGTTTTTGCCCGGGACTCAAGATTCACGATTTTTTGACCCATAAAATTCAATGCGCTACCGATCATAGCAAACTCATTCGCCTGCGGCTGCGATGAGTCGGGTTGATACAGACTCCGTATGTTTTGAACCAACCTTTTCATCGGGATATAAAATCTTTTCGAAAACATATAGGAAATTATTAATCCAAACAAGAGCACCAGACTGCAGCCTACAAATATGCTCGTTTTGAATTGCTCCGACGACAGAACAAACGAATTTATCGGGCGAATGATCGCATAGGTCCAACCGTTTTCCGACTTCTCCCCATCAAGATACGATAAAACGATATTGCCCTGTTTCTCATCGTTAATTTCCTGAACCGATTCACCAGAGCTGATTGCGTTCTGAAGGAGACTGACCTCCTCTGGATTCGCGTCACCCGTATGAACGATTAAGCTCCCGGATTTATCGAATATATATAGCTTTTCGAGCGGCGAGCTCATAATTTTAGCAGTCGCTTGAGTAATATGCTTCAGATCGATATCAAGAAAGAGATAGCCTTTGGGTGAGGCATTCAAATTTTCATAAGGAAGCTTAACGATATAGGTCATTGCTTGCTTCCCGTCCGGCAGCGTTCGAATCATCCACCGGTTCGCAATCATTTGTTCCAGCTTCTTGATGAAAGCAGCGTCCGCGGAGTTATCGGGCACCATATAAAAATGATTTTTATCCACTACGTAATTATCTTTATGAAAATAGACCGTTGCGTTGGAAGCCCCTTCATTTGCATGTACGATCAATTCAAGATCTTGTCGAAACTGTAAAATGCGGGTAGATTGACCTTCCCAACTGTTGTCCAATAAATAGTTTAAATTGGAATTTTGTTGAGTGAAAATGGTTGATAAAGTGGTGTTTTGAAGATTGGCTTCAAACTTGGCAAGCAGCGTCTGTTCAACATAATCCTTGGCAGTATTAAGCCGGATTTGACTGTCCCTTGCGATTTCGTCGACCATCATTCGATTGGCTTGGGAATACAAGTAACCTCCCGCAAGTCCTATTAAGACAACCGCCAATATTGTATAGGATAAAATGAGACGGGTAAAAAAGGAATTTCTATACTTTGGAAGCAATCTCATGTAACATATCCCCCTTCACAATGAATGTATATTTATCTATAGAGGTATGACCAACTGATAACTGAACCACTTCCTTTTATTATAAATATCCAAGTTTATTGTGCAAACGCTTACACAAATGTACTACATTCACATTAAATCATAAACAAAAAAATTTCAGTCTTATGGCGTTTTTTAAGTAAGTATATTAGAAGTTTCGACAACATTCAACATGGATTCAGAAAGCAATGTGCTTAAAAGCTGAAATAAGGCTGTAGTTTCAAAGTTTATCGGTCACAGAAAAAATCATAAAAAAATAGCAGCCCTTATAGGGCTGCTAAAAGAATTATCAGGTATTCAATATTATTTCGATTCGGTTTAAATAAGCGATTGAGCCCACCGGATCAGGATATCCGCTTGTTCTTTCGTTAATGTTTTTCCGGACTGATCCGTTACTTGACCTATATAAGAGGTCATCAAGTCCTTCACCGCAGCTGTGTCGCCGCGTCCAGCCGCAGCTTTCGCTTGATCCAGCTTATAGTTGAGCGACTTTGCGACGCCTTCCCATCCTTTGGCACCTTTCGCCTGAAGGAAAGCGTACGTTACTGTCTTTAAGCTGTCAAACGTTGCCTTAACAGTGAACGTATGCGTAACCGTCGTTGCATGGCCTGCCGTGTCCTCCGCTGTGAACGTTACCGAATTCTGTCCGGCCACTAGTGTATACGCTTTGGCCTGAAGCATCGGTTTATCGCATGGTGTACCGTAAACACTCGAAGTAACATCGGTCGCGGTGCACGTCATGGTAACCGTCTGGTCGATCGTATACGAAGCCGCGCCTGTTATTTTCGCCACAGGTGCCGTTAGGTCGATTTTAACCTCCAGTGATTTCTCCTCTCCCGTTTTTACGGAACGGTACAAAAGCTTGTGCGTTCCTTCTTCTTTCAGATTAATAGGCGCATCATAAGCGGCCCAGCTGCTTCCGCCGTCCAGGCTGTATTCCGCAATTGGCGTAGGAGACAAAGTCACTGTGACAGGTGACGTATACCAGCCGTTCTTGCCATTCGGAACCGCAGGATCAAAGGACGTGGATACATCCTTCCATTGCAACCCTTTCAATGCCGCAAGCAGGGGGGCATCCGCCGCATTAATCTCTGCTTGGGTTGCATCAGCATTTGCTGATACGAGCTCCGCATCTGATACAGCCTTCTGTAGGACCGCTACACTTTCCTCTGTATAATAGTCGGCGTTAATAGCTGAAGCTTCCTCCAGTAAGATCGTCAGCAAGCTGTTGTCGATCCACTTCGCCGTATTGTTCACTACGGCCTGAATCTCTTCTACCGTTAAAACGTGATTATAAATGCGGAATTCGTCGACCAAACCATTGTACAGCGGATCGGGCCACTGGCTCTTTCCAATGTAGTTCTTGCTTGGTTTGAAATCGCTCGGTTTGATCGTGAAGCCGTTAACAGTGGCCTTCTGCTCGCCGTTAACATACAATTGCGCCGTACCGTTTCCGAGCGTTACCGCCACATGAACCCATTGATTAGCGGCAAGCTGCGAGGTTTGCACCATTTGTTCGCCGCCGCCGTTCTTGATCGCGAAACGCAGCGTATTGTTGCCTGAACTCGGAGTAAGGAACATATATTGATTGGTGTTGTTCCCGAAATCGAAAATCCGTTGCCAATTACTTCCGCCCCTCCAGTACACCCATGTTGCAAAGGTGATCTCATTGTAAGTGGACATTATATGCGAAGCTGGCAGCGTGGCATAATCGTCACCACTCATATTGAAGGCTTGGCCGACTTTTCCTTCCGTGTAAACAGGCGTCCCGTCGACGGTTCCGTGAGACGTTCCTAAGGAATTGTCCGCATTTCCTTCAAACGCATAAAGCGACGGAACCGGAACAAGTAAGCCTTCCGCCTGGCCAAGCTCAGCTGCAAGCTGCACCTTATCGGCTTCCGGTTTTGCCATCTCCGCTTCGATCCGCTCTACTTCCTTCATGTAGAGGTAGTAGCTGCCCTTTGTAATGTCTGTAGAAGAAAGAATATTAAGCATGACCTTAAAGTCAACGATTTGTGTAACTGAAAAATTACTGTTGCTGACCGTAAAGGTTACCGGATGACTGCCATAATCCGCTTGGCCTGGTGTCCATATGAAAGCGCCGGTCGATGCGTTGAATACCGCGCCTGCAGGCAAATTGCCGGCGCTGTAAGATAATGCTTCTCCTGATAGATCAGTTGCCGTTACTTTATAGGTGATCTGTTGTTTCGCCGTCAGCTCCACATTCGTGTCAGAGGAGAAGATCGGCTGCCCTTTTACAGTAATCTTGATGGTTTGAGAAGAAGACTTCTCACCGGATGTTGCGGTAAAGGTTACGGCATAAACGCCGCTCTGTTCTTTGGCCGGCGTCCATGCAAAGGTTTGGGTATCCGCGTTGAAGGTGGCTCCTTCAGGCAGTCCGCTGACCCCGTATACAATGTCTGCATCGGTATTCGTCGCTTGTACGACAAAGGATAGCTCTTTTTCCGCAATGACGGTTTTGTTTCCAATGGAATCAAGCACCGGCATTCCCGGAATATACTGCAG
Source organism: Paenibacillus prosopidis (assembly GCF_003337375.1). Classification (GTDB taxonomy): domain Bacteria; phylum Bacillota; class Bacilli; order Paenibacillales; family Paenibacillaceae; genus Pristimantibacillus; species Pristimantibacillus prosopidis. The sequence continues at coordinate 53,067 of NZ_QPJD01000010.1, read as the reverse complement.
TCCCTTTAACGCCGTTACCAAGTCCTCTGCCGCCGCATCAATCTCTTCCTGTGTTGCATTCTCATTGCCGGCAATCGGCGTTGCTGCGGTTACAGCCTGCTCGAGAAGCTGCAAGCTTTCAGCCGTATAAATCTCAGCAGCAACAGCTGCAGCCGATTCATCCAGCAGCTGGGTGAGCAGCGTTTTGTCTATGCCTCTCTCCAGGAGCTCTACTTCCTGAAAGTTCACGAAACCGGAATGATTATCATAGATACGGATATACCGGTATGGTGTTGGATCAGGATTGATGGCCGAATACCATTTGAATGACGTTATGCCAGTAATCTTATGAAGATCGACCCAGTTTACGCCATCGTTAGAGCCTTTAAAGACCGTATTGTTAGCACGGGTGAAATGACTCTCCCTTGGAAGGTATTTGAATGTGTCAACTACTTTTTCATTGCCTGCGCCAAAGTCGATATCAACCCAGCTTACAGCCGACCTGGTGTGGGTAAGGTTAGTCGTTATGCCATCGAATAAAAACCATCCGTTTTGCGCTTCAGAGATATTGTCATTTCCCCAATATTTTTCGGATGCTCGAACCATAGAAGGCTGCATCTGGACCTTCGTCAGCAGCGTTCTGAACGAAACAAGCAAACTTTTGGCTGCATAGATGTCGTTAATCAGCTGCTCCTCGTCGAAATCAGGTTTTGCTATTTCCGCTTTGACGCGGTCCAGCTCTTTGTGATACAGGTAGAAGCTGGCCTTCGTGTAGTCTTTTGCCGGAAGGCTCTCGGCATCTCCCATTACGACTGCAATGGAATCCGCATAAGCTGAAACGGTAGCAGAGAACAGTTGCAGCGATCCATCGCCATGGACGGCCATGACCTTGTAGTGCAAGCTGCCGTATTTCAGGCTTGCTTCTTTGAAGGAAGTCGCTCTCGTACCTGCGAGAACTTTCGTCCAAGGGGAACCGTCTACCAGTTCCGTCGTGCCTGTTTTGAATACCGGATCAGTCAAGCTCGCCGCTTCATCATTGGTGCGATACAGATGGAAGTAGGCAGCCTGCTTCGGTTTATTCCAATGAACCGTAACCTGATCCTTCGCTTTAACGATATACGGCTCAATGATATTGCGCGGCGTTTCCATTACGGATACCTCGCTGAACTGCGCTTGATCCGCTGCCACAACGCCTGCATGGTAGGCATATGGCAACAGGACCATCATCTTCTTGACAAATTCCCAGGCTACGCCATCCTTGGACACAAACGCATTCACATTTTGCGAATCGTGTTCGCGTACCAATTTAATATACGGATAATCGGCTGCCTTGTAGCCGGTAGCCCCCGGGTTGTATGGACTCATGACAATACCGGACCATTGGACGCGGGAATCTCTTGTCCGGCTTTGCAAGACGAGATTGCCGTCCTTGTCTGCGCCAAAATACATATAACGCGTATTAGAAGCAAGCTGGTCACGCAGCATAATTCCGCTTGCCGCTCCGCTCTGGCTGTCAATCTTCGCGCTGACCGTGCTGTCGCCGCCTACAACCTGACTGACGAAATGCAAGGAGTCGTTAATGTTTCTGTTGTAAATATTGTAGTCGTCACCGGTTCCGAGACCCGTTCCACCGGCAGACGCGATCGCGACCGAAGCGCCATTAACCGTCGCACTGCCGGAACTTGTGCCGATCCTATCGTCACGCCATACCCCGTCAGTAATGCCGGATACAGGCGCTGTCAAATCGGCCTTGGCCCGCCAGGAATCCCATCCGGCTCCGTTATCGTTTACGGCTGCTACTTTGTAATAATAGACGCTGCCGTTCTGTACATCCGTATCTTTGTAATAATTTCCTGTTACTCCTGTTGCTATAGTCTCATAAGTGCCGTTTTCCGTTGTCGAACGTTTAATGGTGTACGTTTTCCCGCCTGCCGCCGTTCTCCACGAAAGGCCGACATATCCGTTGCCTGCCAGCGCATTCACAAAATCAACGTGGTAAGGCTTCTGGGCGGCATCGAACTCGGAGTTCAGCTTCAGCACCATTGCCGACTTGTGCGAAATCGTCACTTTCCCGTTCACCACAGGAACATTCGCTCCCGTCACCAAATCCAGCACCGTGCTTCCGTTGTAATCGGACGGCAGCTCAATCTCAAACGATTGTTCGTTTCCATACTCGCTCCGGGTTGTATTGATGGCCATGAAATATTTCCCGTATCTGGCCGTCATCAAATCCGGATAACCGGAATACGGATGGTCCACTTCGAAGTTATCGCGGTTGACCCTGCCGACGCCCGGTTGATAAGCAGATGGATTCACTTCGCCGGCCAGCGCTTGCGGCAGGTTGGCTACATTGGCTGCTTGATCCGACATAAAATCAACGTCTACATTCTGCGTACGAATGTAATAGTCCTCATACTGGAATTTCGAGTTGGTGGCGACTTGTACGACGCTTTCATAATTGTCTTTCATCACATGAAGACGTCCGTTGCCTGCCAGTCCGCGATTGCGGAGATACAACGAGCCGTTAAACGAAAGATCGCCGTCTCTTACCGACAAGATCATGTTGTCGATGTCTGCCCATGCAAACTGCTGATAATCTGCCGGGTCAACGCCCAGTTCGGCCATTTCTTCCGGTGTATAATAATCGAAATCCGTGTGCGGCAAAATAACGCTTGCCTTTAATGTTCCTCCCAGCCGCTCGTAGTCGTCCCGCTCACCAGTCAGGTAGCTATAGACTTCCGGCACCAGAAAATTCTCTGAGCTCATCGACGCGCTATACGAGCCGAAACCGTGATTGAACAGTTGGTTATCCAGCATTTGCTGCTGAGTAAACCCGACTGCCTCTTTCGCATACTGCCAGTACTTCTCCCATTCCGGACCGCTGTACCTCTGCTCGTTCTGAACCATCGCCATCTCCAAAGACGCGAACAGCAGAGCCGTTCCAGAGCTCGCTTTTGGTCCGTAGGCGTCAAATCCGATCGGACCTTCGTTCCGTTCATCCAGCGTTTGATCTGCGGTCATAACCCGATTCTTGTCGCCATTGAGCATCGGAACGCGGAGATACTTGCGGGCATTAATCGTTTTTAACGCCAGTTTCAGGATCTCGTCGTTTAGCGCTTCATCGCCTGCGTGATTTAATGTTTTATAGAAATATTCCGGAAGATAGTTGACGGCTTCTCCATAGTTGCCTACATACGTATTTTCTCTAGACAAACCGGCTTCGGTAATGCCTACGTAATGCTCCCCGTACGGCTTCCGTCTTTCGACTTTTCCTTCAGCATCCAGCTTGCTTTTGGCAAGTCCTTTACCGATAATATGCACATAATCATTCGTGAATACCGCTGCGCCATCATGATGGAAAAGGGAGTGGTACACATCCAATTCCTCGCCATTCGGTCCAACCAGCACTTCTTCGCCCAGAAACGGTATAACGCCGAGCGCTTCAAGCAGAATGTCATGGCTGCGCTGCTTGCCTTCAAAGAAGCTCGATCCGATTATACCAAGCCCTTCGTGAGCTTCCCATGCGCCCTCATAGGTATAGAGCTGCTGGTTATAAATATAGGACAGCCTTGAGCGGGCAAAGTCGAAGCTCGCTTTCAGCGCCCGTTCCCACGCTTCGCGGCGCGTCAATTCGCCGCCGTTCCAATCTACGCCTGCCAGCGAGAACTCGCCAGCGGCTGTTCCAGTGACGAACGGTTGGTTCAGGAAAGCGTCGAATGCCGCTTGTCCATATACCGCATCATCCTTGATGAGGTTTTCGACAATGTACAGCGCTTCACCCAAAGCGCTGTAATAACTGCCCCAGTCGCCTTGATGTCCGCCGCGAAGAACCCTTCTTGAATCGGCGTAATAATCTTTTACATGATTGTCAATCGATTTGAAAATACGCGCCAGCGCCGCTTTTTTAAGTTCCGGCGTATTCGCGGGAGACCAGGATTGATTCAATATCCTTGAATAATATCGCATATCGTCCTTATACCGCTCGATCGAAAATTTAGCGCCCGCCGAACTATCGATCTGGCCCGACATGGTGTTAAACCGGCTGATTTGCGCTTGTCTGTGCGCATCTACTTTGGCTTGCTTCTCAGCATCCGTAATGTCTGCCTTCACAATGGAAGCCATGTCCGCCGGAAACAGTTCCGCTCCTTGCGGTTCATCCTCCACATTCAGATAGGCTTGCGGATGCGTGTAGGCTGTATAATATTTCTTGGAAGTAGTATCCATATTGCCAAACACGTTCATCGTTTTGATGGTGATTTCAACGGTCTCCTTGCCTACCGTCGTTTCCAGCGGAAGCATGATCGTGTAGTACAGAAAGCGGTTCGGGATTCCCCAGCTCCGATTAAACGTATAATCCCCGTTTCTGTAAAACCCTACTTGCTCGCCGTTAACAACAAGAACCGGTTGATGCCCCGCTTCATCCGAGAACTTCATCGTGAAATAGTTCTGGAGATAGGGATCGACCTTTATTGTAAACGTTAAATCTCCGCCCTGTCCCTCCAGAGGTGTACGCGGATTCGACACACGGGCAGGCTGGCCTAAGAAACCCGTCGTGGAAGTTGTGAAATCGCCTTTAAATTGATGAGCGCTTTCTGAGGCGGCGTCGCCAAATACGACTTTATCCAAATAGCCATTACTATTACTTGCTGCTGTTTCTGCATGCACCACGGAAGACTGCATCGGAATAAATAATTGCGAAATTAGCGCAACAATGAGGCTCACAGCCAAGAATCTCGCAACCTGGTTGGACAAATACTTCTTTGTGTTAAAGACACCGTTACTAATGCTTCTCATTATGTTCCTCCTCAAAATATAAATCCCCAGCTGCCTTTACATGATGTCTGTGCTTCATTCACCTCCAAAGCGCTTTTCTTGCCATGAGATGCAGGCCTGAATGCTGCATACTCCTAACAAATATTAACACCATGAAAGCGCTTCATCTATTGCAATTTCATTCATTTTACTCATAATTTTTTAAAATCGAATCGAAAAATACAAAAAGACAGCCCCTTCGCCATTTGATGGCTTGAAGGGGCTGTCTTTTGGAATCCGTTTTTCCTCGATTAATCTACCACCAATACTCTTTCATCGACTTCGCTGTCATCGAAATAATCAGCCGAAACCCATTCGTAATATGTAAGTCCAATTTTCTCAGCAAATTTATAAGCGGCAGGTTCCTCAAAATCATAATCAATTATATCAAACAACGATTCTAAATCATCAACTGAGTTACCTTGAGCGATGACTAATTCTTTAATGAGATCAATATCAAATAATTCTTTCTCAATATGTATTTCATCGGTCCAATCGCACTTATACTCGAAAACTAGATCATCTTTGTTAAAAATTCTTAACTCCCAACCATGATCCTCTGCGTAAATATAATGCACAATTATTCCAGGATTACAGGAAATTAAAGAATCGTCTATATCGAAGGCCGGACCTTTAATTACAAAGCTTACCCATCCATTCGCCTCTTCGAAAACGTAACCCTTATTACCCGAGTTTTTAATAAGATTTACCACATCATCTCTTCTTCTTGTTCTCAAATGATAGCTTGCGCTAAATTCGCTCATTATTGCACCTCTCTTTTATTTTATAGCTTCTGTAAACGTCCTTATGTCCCTGATTCATTATTGATCTTACAATCTTTCTTCATTTTTTAGTCGTTTTTTACGCCCGTAATCAATGTATGAATAAATAACTAAACAAGCCCCCGGACCAAAAATCATAATTAGGTTAGAAGTTAGTGAATACAGAAAAAAGTAAATTAAACAAACAAATAAGATAATTAATATTTTTATCCCTCTCATACTTTTGATCTTTGCTTTCTGATTTAATATTCCAGATACAATAAGTCCAATAATTATGGTGTTTATAATTTGTATCAATTTATTACCCTCCATTACAAAGTGTGAATAGATTTTAAAATTGCAATTGAGAGTAATCTTCCCAAAATCCCTCTTGAAGACCAAGTCGCGTAAGCCCAAGTGTTCTATTGCTTCTTAGGGAATCCGTAAGCAAGTAACAAAAATCCAATAAACAAAAAGAACCAAACAAAAAAATTGTCAAAGAATCCTACGTTGCTATTGTACTCATACTTGACCAATCCTCTCAAATTAAAATACTTGTATGTAGCCGGCTGCGCATGCGCAATTAGCCGGTTCGGATGTGTCCGCTGAATCAGCTTCCTGCCATTTACATCTCGAGGGGCCGAGAGGCCCGATGCGTGAATACGATGTTAGCAGAAGATACACATCCATTAAGCAACTCACACTAGTGGTTTGATTTGAAATCTCTTTACGAGTACTGGTTCAATTAAATCAATGTCGTTGATGTTTCTAGCTTTAAACTCTTCTAATATTCTCAAAAAGATTCGTCCAATTAAGATACTGTCTCCTAATGCATCATGCCTTCTAAGATCCTTATAATAAATGTTGTAGTATTTAATTAGATAATCTGTCCAAACAATCTCTCTGATTTCCGGGTGTAGATACGAAAATAAAGCTTTCGTGTCTAGGCATGAGTTCTGTATCATCGGTAAATTGTTTAATCGCTGAATCCGCTTCCCCGAATTCCCTCTGCGGGCCGAGGGTCAGCGTTAGCTGGCCCTACCCTTGAATGCGGTGTTATGAGAAGTCTTTGCCTTCGCCGATTAACCCCAGAAAAGTCCTCTATTGTCCTTGTCCACTATCTTCAATTGTTTTTCAAAATCTTCATCAGGTTTAATATCATCTACCCAATGCCACTTATGTTTACTGTCTCTCCAATAGACTTTCCATTTGTTTTGATCCAATCTAAATTGAGCGATGTCTAGTTGAGTCCATCCTTCACCAATATAAGCGGGTCTTTCTTCCAGCAGCGTGACATTATTTCCTCTTATCTTGAATGTTATTTTTATTTGATTTTGAAGATGTTTTGGAATTTTTGTTCCCACGTACTTTTCCATAATTTTTGTTACTCTGGTTTTTGTAAAATCGTCCATTTACCTTCCTCCAAGTATGTTCTATTAGATGTCTTGCAATGATTTCTCATAACGTTGATATGTTCCTGATGTCGATTTCCCAATCTTAAATAGATTTCTCTTGACTGCGTTTTCTGTTGCTCCTACCCTTTCTTGATACAGACCGTACCCAACAATTTCCTCATACAGAATTAGTAATATTGCTTGCCAGTTATGTCTTAAAAAATCTGCCATACGGTTACGTAGTTCTATGTATGTCATAGGGTTTATACTCTTCTCATCTTGAATGAGTTCTTGAATAACTTTTTAATAAAAACTTCGGTCTGTCGTATAATGTTCTTGTATTCTCGACGCCCTACCACCTTAAGGTCTAAAGAACCGGGCGCAAATCACTTTTTCTCATATAAATTAGCACTCCAGCCTTCTCCATTAATTCTTCTTATAAAATTGAATCCATTGTCCTTATAGTACTGATTGAGTCGTATGTTATCTGCCATACAATCAAGTCTTATTAATGTCTTCCTTTTCAATTTAATTTGTTCTTCAGCTGATTTTAGAAGAAAGCTACCTATTCTAAAACCTTGATAATCTCTATTAACTGCAAATTTATGTATGTATCCAGATTCTAAGTTATCAAGTTCTTTCCAGATGAATGGATCTGACCATGTTAAAATATAAGTCCCTACAAATTCATTGTTTAATTCTGCAAGGTATACATCCGAACCGTTATTCATAAATTTAATGACTTTATCTAGATTAAAATACTCGGGTCTCCATTGATAAATCCCTTTTGAGTTAAGCCATCTGGCAGACATCTGCCAGAGGCTTAATACTATTGAGGCTTCATCAAATTGTGCACGTCTTATTGAAAGTTTTGTTTCTAACTGCTCCACTGAGATCACCCACTTAATAAGCTTCGTATTTCAGCTAACGTTCTTGTATTCACGAACCCGAGAGTCTTAATTGACTAAAGGGAACGGGTGATTCAGCTCTTAGCCTCGCAGGGTTGTCCCCTGAAATTACTCCCTTTTAAAATAGCTTCTTGCGGACCGAGGGCGTTAACCCGATGCGTAAATACGGTGTTAGCTGATGTCAATACCTTCTTCGAGTTATCCTTCAATAATTCCCTTCGAGTGATTGTTTCAAATAATATAGTATTCCAGCCCGATCTACGTCTGAAAATTGCATTGGATCATCATTTATTAATTTATTTAATTCTCGTAGATTAATCCATTTGATATTCGTTGTTTCGTCACCGGTTGGTACTAATACCCCTTCTGCCTTGCATCTAAAATAATATCCCACCGAATCAATCGGCCCTTTAATCGTCTGATAAGCTGCAAATGGTCGTATACATTCAACTTCAAAATTAGAATTTATTCCTACTGTATCTATCCGCGTATCTTCACCTTCTATTTCATAAATATCTAATCCGGTTTCTTCTTTAACTTCCCGTTTCAAGGCATCAGTTAATGACTCAAATGGTTCTATTCTGCCACCTGGTAATTCAATTTTTAATGGTTCATTTATCTTTGTTCTGCATTGGATTACTATTTCAGTTTCTTGATTTGAGATTCTCTCAATAATTGCCCTTGAATTTACATAGAACATATTATCAGTCCCCTGTTCTTCAAAAAATCATCTTCAGACCACGGAGCGATAGCAATTGCAGCGTGAAAACGGTGTTATACGCAGTTACTGCCTTTTTTGATCAGCTTCCAATATAATCTTGTTTATAAATTCTGTTTATCTCCCACAAAGTTCGTTATTGATGATTCACAAAATGATGTATTTGATTATTTGCCTTCAATTTAAGTAACTCGGTTCTTAAGATTTCAGGGTAGACATTTAATTCTATCAATTGATCAATGAGAAACCACTTAAAAATAAGTCTTCCTTCATCTTCTATTCCGTAAAACTCATCATCAATCCTTATAATTTCATGTCCCAATGGAAATGTAATTAAATAATAAAAACAGATTTCATGATATTTCTTTCCGTCATATTCAAAGAAATCTTCGTTAACAAAGAGTAATTCTTCGATTCGGACTTCAATATCAAGCTCTTCTTTAATTTCCCTTAAGATTGTTAGGTCTGTCGATTCATTAAATTCAACCCGTCCACCTGGGAGATTCCAAAAATCATCTTTCAATGTTGTATGTAGTAATATTCGATTATCATGAATTGCGATTCCAGCAACTCTAAAGTTGAATTTATTATTCTCTTTTTCAAAGGTAATCATAAAATCCACCTTTCAGTAATTGATTAAACAAACTTTGTATGACCCGAGTAAATTTTACCTGGTTCCTCCTGATTCGCTATTGATCTTTAAATATTTCTTCACTTTTTAAGTGTTTTTTAAGTCCGTAATCAATGTATGAATAAATAACTAAACAAGCCCCCGGACCAAAAATCATAATCAGATTAGGCGTTAGTGAATACAGAAAAAAGTACATTGAACAAACAAGTAAGATAATTATTATTTTTATCGCTCTCATACTGTTGATCGTTGTTTTCTGATTTAATATTCCTGATATAATAAGTCCCATAAATATGGTGTTTATGACTTGTATCAATTTATTTCCCTCCACTAATCAAAACGTGCCCTTATGCATTTATACCAGACCTTTCCATTTAGTATATCAGCCGCAGCAGCATTTAGAAATGAAAAAAGAAAGGAGGAAACTAGACATCTGCCATGAGACGCCGGATTTCCTCCTTTGCATTTCGAAGCTTATGCAGTCGTTACCGACTTTTTGTATTGACACTATCAATTATCATTTTACAACAACGTTATTGACATATTTCCCTACTTGAATATTTCCCGATAGCGCATCTGTCACCTGTATGCCGTTGATTCTGAAATTCTCAATCGTGATCCCATCAACGATCCGATCCCCGTCAAAGCCCTCGATAACAGACGGATTTTCGCATATTCCGTTAAACTCGATATTTTCAAACCGGATATTTTCCACTCTGTTGCCGGGGCTAGGATTATATTTCGGATTTTGAAAGACGCGTATATCGATAAGCCGCCCAAGCTCAAATTGCTCTACCCGGATATTCTTATATGTAACATTCCTGACGGTATTTTTGTCGGCGGCATTAATGGTCATACAGCCCCAATAGCCATCCTGAGGCTCATGGTGCTCCAAAATATCAATGTTATCGAAGACGATGTTCTCAATAATGTCTCCATCATGCTCGTGATCCCCGTGGACGCCGATCATCATCGGATGCGCGACATCCGCCCATAACACTGAATTTCTCACAGAAATATTCGTACTATCCCCATAAAAAATCCCTCGGCTTCCATAGATCGCGATACAATCGTCGGATGTGCGAAGAAACACGTCGTCGATATTTACATATGAGCAGGACATCATATCAATTCCGTCAGACCACCCGCGTGTACTGAACGTCTTGAAATTGCTGATATGAACATGCTCCGACTTCCCAAGATGAATGCTGTAGTGAGGGGGATCCACAGAAATGATGCCCTCCACCGTAATGTTGCGTGAGAAATCGATTTGTACGGTTCGCAAATACGTTGTCTTCTCGATATTCGTTAAATAAACGATTCCGCGTCCCCTGATCGTAACGTCTTCTACGTGGTCGCATATCATTGAGCCCACTACCATAGCGCCTCCGGCGATATATACCGTCTTGCCAGAAGGGATTCGCAATATCTTTTCCTCAATAAAATGCATGCCCGGTCCAAAATAGAGTATCTCTGGGAGCTCTCCTTCACCATCACTAGGTGTTGTAAGCGGCGCAACAAGCTCTTCCATCCGGTGGTTACCCGGTTTTATGTAGATTGTCCGGGGATCTTCCAGATCCGGCACGTTCGTCTCGAGCGGATTTGCAAATAGATGCAGGTTATGAAATCTCTCGCCATTCGCTTCGAATGACAGCTTCCTCGGCCGGTCAAGCTTGAAGGTTACGGTATTCCCGATTTGATTGAACGGGATTTCAAAGCTATTGGGACGTATATCTACGCTCTCAAGAATGCCGTCCCTCTTCGTCACTTCCACCTCAACGACACCCTCGAAGTCAAAAGAAACCATAGAAGTCTCACGCACATTATGCATGTCCACAGGAACCAGATACGGGAACAACTCATGCCACACTCCGTTTTCCAATCGGACGCGAACGGAGAAATCATTATTGACGACTGCCTCAAGTGGCGCCGGGTAAGTGATTAATTCAGTACGGGTAGATATCATGCACTTCAGCCTCCTTCTCATATTCTGTCACCATATACAAAGCAAATAGTAACAAAATGCAAGATTGATAGCCATTGTAATATCATTCAAATTGATCACATTTCTTTCAAATTAAAGGACGCAGGTAATAACTCCTTACTTATTGTTTTCAGAGTATTACGCAGCGGTCTTTTTACGTAGCTTTTGAAGTTATTTGTTCGTATGCTGCTAGTATTTTTGCCGGCAAATAAGGATCGCTCGGAAACTTTCCAAGTATGAGATTGCCGGTTCGTCCTGCGGAATGCCGCAAAATTATAAGGACTTGTTGTGTACAACTTATAACCATTCTTTAAGCAGGCGGAGACAAATCGAACATCCGAGCCTTGCCGTACATGGGTTGCAAACTGAACCCGCCGGAATACCCGTTTATGAAACATTATTGTAGCACCCGCAATTTTTTTGCACCTGCTATAAGGAGGAGTCTTTGATTTGCGGAGTAATAACGTCGACAGATGCGGAAAATAAAAAAAGAAAGAGCGTTTTCCTACGACATCTGCATCGGAGCTTAAGAAAAGATTCATCGCTTCCGGTATATAGTTTGGAGCATAATAGTCGTCATCGTCGAATTTGGCAACATACGAGTACTTTGCACGTGAAATGGCATAATTAAGGCATGCACCCAGCTTCTTGCTCTCTGGCAGCTTGTATATGGATACGTCCGCAAAATCCACTGCCTTATTTTTATATAAGTTTATATTTACATTGTTTTTGTTAATGACAATGATTAATTCTTTCTTACTCCACTTTTGATGGGCATAATTTTGAAATACTTGATCGATAAATTCCGGACGGATCGTCGGAGTTATGATCGTTACCCCGCCTGTTTCATTTTTACCCATGCTTATATTCACCTCTGAATATCGATTAACATTATTCAACTTTCAGCAGTATATGTCAGAGCCATGCAACAGTGTGGGCTTAGCCCCGATAGAGATACAACTCTATTCACAGCTGCCTTGTCATTATTTTATAGTCGGTATGTCCTTTTCTCGCAATTTCAAGCAGCATAGCCCTGTGCTAAAGTAGAAATACCATTATGAAAAGAGGTACATACCATGTCGAAAACGATACGAATTGGCATAATCGGAAGCGGCGGTATCGCCCGCGCCCATGGATCAGCTTATAAATCGATGCCGAATGTAGAAATCATAGCGGTAGCGGACAGCATTGAAGGCAAGGCGCAGGCTTTCATCGATCAGGAACAGCTTCCGCTTGCAAAGGCATTCGATGATCACCGCAGGCTGCTAGAACTGGACCTTGACGGAGTTAGCATTTGCACGCCAAACTTCGCCCATCACGAGACCGCTGTAAACGCTCTTCATGCAGGAAAGCATGTATTGGTCGAGAAGCCGATGTCAGTCACGCTACAGCAATCGATCGAGATGGTCGAAGCCGCACAAGCCAGCGGGAAAATGCTGACTGTAGGCTTCCAGCCAAGATATGATCCTAATATGGCTTTAATTAAAGAAATCGTTCAATCGGGGAAACTAGGAAACGTATATTTCGTGGAGACGGGCGGAGGCAGACGTCGCGGTATGCCTACCGGCACATTTATACGCAAAGAGCTTGCCGGCGCAGGTGCAATGGCCGATATTGGCTGCTACTCGCTGGATATGGCTCTGAATGCGCTGGGAAATCCAAAACCGTTAACCGTCTCAGCGTATACGTCTAATCATTTCGGCACTAATCCTAAATATCATAAAGAGGCGGCAAGCTTTGACGTCGAGGATTTTGGCGTAGCGATGATCCGTCTTGAGGGCGACATTGTGCTCAATTATAAAATAAGCTGGGCTATGCACATGGATACATTAGGCGCTACGATGTTCCTTGGGTCAGAAGGCGGCCTAAAGGTCACTTCTGCCGGTTCGGGACCTTGGAGCGGCGTTTGGGATGGAAGCGTCGGCAGCATGACCCTATATCATGACGTCATGGGGCAGCATGTTCAATCTACTATTCCTATTATCGAGCACCGCCTTGATTTATTCGCCGAGAAAGTACGGGATTTTGTCGCGGCTATTCGGGATAGTCGTCCGGCGCCTATCCCCGGTGAGCAAATCTTATATAATCAAGCCATCATCGACGGCGTCCTCCGTTCGGCAGCGAGCAAACGGGAAGTTACGATCGAACTGCCAAATTGGAAATGATGACATAACCAAAAGGGGCTGTCCCAAAAGGTCGTAGACCTTGAGGAACAGCCCCTTCTCTTTATTTCCTTATTTCTTTCGGTTTAATTTTGGATAAGTTCTAGGAAGCTTCTCCTACGATGCTCGCACCGTTCTTTGTAATTGTATAATTGACGATTTCACCGCTCCAGAAGTGGAACTTCAGTTGCACTACTCCGTCATTCACTTCATTGAAGAAGTTCGGTTTAAGCTTAATTTGATTCGTATCGTAGGAAGGCTCGAACGTGTAAGCGAACTCCTTGAACGAAGTCCAGTTTTGCGGTCCGGCGTTACCTCCGGTAGCGTAGACGGCCTCCATTGTAGCAAGACGGTCGCCGTTGAAGGCTGTTGGAATCGCAAAATCACCTGTCGTACCTTCAACATTTTGCAGCTTCGGCGTGTCATAATAGAGCACATCAAAGTGCCAATCCGCACCACTGTTGAATTTAGCCGTCAATACCGCATTCTCGCCGAATTGGCCTGTAGCGGTCAGCTTAGAGAGAAGGCTTGCCTTGACGGTCAATACGTCGCCGTTCAACTCATAATCTGTACCCAAACGCAGCTTGTCGGCTCCGGCCCGGATCGCTTTCAGCGCATTGCCGTTCAAGTTCAGTTTGATCACTGCGTCTTGAATAGCAGCACCCTTCTTAATGTAGATCAAATCGGTTTCTGCGGTGGACGAACGGCCTTTCCAGCTTGCTTTCATCATATCGTAAAGCTCCTGGTCCGCCCACATGAATGTGTTGCGGTTGAAATGCTGGCCATTATCCCACAGCATGTGGGTAATGTTCTTCGACTGGGTATAGTGAAGCAAGAACTCAAAAAACTTCAGCATTTCGCCATGCTCGATAGTACCAGTGTTCTGGTCAAATCCAAGCAGTCCGAATTCGCCCATTATAACGGGAATGCCTTTGGCCACAAGCGAATCATAGATACGGTCAGCGTTTGTAATGATATCGTTCTTCGTCGTTTCGTCAAATTTAGTGAAGCCCGCGATATTTACACTGAACGGCCAAAATCCATAATAATGTATAGTGGCAATCAAATTCGGATCGTTCAGTTTAGCAATCGTATTGGTGAGCGAGTCCAAATGTTCCTGCCCGGCATTTGTCCATAACGTCGGCAGCACGAGCGGACGAACGGCATTCTTCCCTCCGGATTCTCTTACGATCTTGTGGAAGGCCGTATTTAGCTCCTCGAGCAGCTTGAATTGCGATGCCCTATCAACGTTAAATGACGGTTCGTTGATGCTCTCGAACATCAGCTTATTGGGATATTTCTTGAAATGGTTAGCGATTTGAGTCCATGCCGCTTGATATTCAGCCAGTACTGGGTCATGATTCGTCCCCATCGTGTTAACCCACATCCACGAGTCGTGGTGGAGGTTGATCATTACATACAGCCCCGCATCCAGCGACCAGTCGACAACTTCCTGTACCCGGTTCATCCATGCCGGATCGATTGTATAGTCCGGACCAGGACCCGCATGCTGCATCCATGTAATCGGAATACGGATGCTTTTGAAACCCTGAGCAGCAATCTGGTTTATCATTTCCTTGGTTACGCGCGGGTTGCCCCAGGCTGTTTCATCGCTGCCTAACGCGTCGAATGTATTACCCAAATTCCAACCAGGCTGCATGGCATTAACATAAGACTGTATGCTTTTCTCTTGTTGATTGACTTTTTGCACGTTTTCATCTTGATTAGCGGCCGCCGAAACAGTGGAAGTAAATAGAGCCAGCATTAAAGCAAGAGTCAGCATAATGGATAAAAATGATCTTTTTTTGCTCATTGTTCTCGATATTCTCCTTTGGCTTTAGTTTGAAAGCGATTACATTTTTATTTTAATGTACATCACTCCCAGAAACTACCATGCAAATCATTCATAAAATCATATGAAAATTAAATGTTTGGCTGCAAACAAGGGGCTGTCCCTGAAGGTTGATAACCTTGGGACAGCCCCTTGTGTCTGTTAGTTACTGGATATCGCGCCGGCTGCTCATATCTGTTCTAAAAGGAGCAGCAGGGAGCCCATATTTGTTCTTTAAGTTAGCATCCGTAAAATTAGCCCACCCGTACCGGACGTGACGGGGAACCGCCACTTGGTCACTCCATACCTTGATCTTGCCTTCATTCAACTCTGCGTGAGCCAACACGAAGCGACCATCGTCACCGGCAACTTCAAATCCGGCAATACTTTCCCGTACAGTTTCATCCTCTTGTTCGAGCTCTAAGTTGTTAAAGGACAAGAATACAGTTGGAGCTTGGATCACCATTTCTTTAAACACAGGCCCTGAGCTCTGAATATGTAAACCATAAACATGATCAAGCGCCAGCAGCGCGAGCCTCTGCCCAACCTCTTTTTTATGCCTAGGATGGATGTCATCTTCTACTCCGCAGTCAAGGGCGACGGCCATAGCCGTGTTAGAAACATGATCACTGACCAACTGCTGGGACTCCCTGAGCAGAGGCCATTCCTCGCCAGATGGATTACCGTCGCATCCGTAGACAGGCAGCTGGACAAACAGAAATGGAAGTTCAACATTATCCCATATATCCCGCCAATTGGAAATCAGCTTCGACAGCAGCTTCTCGTAAAGTAGAGCTTTCCCTGCATCCGACTCGCCTTGATAATAGATAAACCCTTTAATGGCAAAAGGAGATGCCTTCTTAAGCATCGTGTGATAGAGACCGCTTGGCCGCCCAAAATTATGCGGACTTAGCGGCGGCGGCCAAGGGTAATTGCCAAGCTCCTCCGGGCTTGCTCCCTGCTCCTTCAATCGTATATATTCATCAACGGTTTCCTGGTAGCGCATTTTATCCGTCTCGAATTTATCCCAAGTAAAATCTCGAAGCTGCTCTTGAAATTCATCAATGTAAACGCGCAGATCCTCGTCCTCTTTCAATTCCTCTTCTCTCATCCAGCAGGATGCAGACGTTCCGCCCCAGTTGCAGCCAATGATACCGACAGGAATACTCAGCTCATGATGGATGGACTTGGCAAAATGGTAAGCGACAGCCGAAAATACAGGGGCGTTATCAGGCGTACAAATCTTCCATTCGCCTCGGTGCTCAGCTCCATCATCCCATTCGACCTTAGGTACGTTATAGTACCGTATTTCCGGATATCGCGCTGCCGGAATTTCTTCCGCTCCCTCGGCCGAATCGATCAGCGACCATTCCATATTCGACTGCCCGCCCGCAAGCCACACCTCTCCGAACAGCACATCAGTGAGACGGATCTCTCTCCCATCCGAACGGACAATCAGCTCGCAAGGCTCTCCTGTCTCCATCGGGCATAAAAGCGCTTTCCATTTTCCTGCTATAACAACAGCTTCCGAACGAGCACCCCGGCATTCGACGGTTACCGCCGCTCCATCCGTTCCGGTACCCCAGACCGGCACTTCAGCATTTCTCTGCAAAATCATATGATCGCCGAATATCGGGTCGAGCCCAAAGGTTAAAGGTTGAATGATAAGTCCCCCTATTCATCAGATAACTTTATCTTACGATCGGGTGTACTCACTGTCTACTATTTTGTGCTCATAATTATAATAAGACAAAAAAAGAAAGACCTTCCCTTGGCGGGAGATCTTCCTATTCGTATAGGAACGTTATTTTCATGTATTGCTGCAGCCGACGGAAATGTTATAAGAAGGCAGTAGAAATAATGCCCCGATTGCTATTTTTAGCGTAATTAATAATGGATTCATACTGCGACTTCGCGATTCGGCGGTCTGACATTGGAAGGTGAGGGTTTTTGACTATCTCGGCCAGCATCTTGAGCTGCTGCATTTCTTCTGACGTCACTTTGACCGTTTTTTTACCCATATGATTCCTCCTCCTATACTTTTTTGATTATTATACGCACAACATAACCAAAATTGTACGTTATGCCGGTGGAGTTCGCGGATTTTGGTCATCCATTTCTTCCGGAAAAAGATCAGCAAGCTCTTTGTTCTGCTTCCCCTTCAAATATGACAAACCTGCATATCCTGCAAGCAAGGAGCTGCTAATGACAGCAAAATTATCAGATGTATTCGCCATCGCAAGCGCGGTCTTAGCAAGAATTCCCGTGCCGATTGCAATTAAGAGGTCACCGAGAAACCCGAGGTCGAAGAAGATTTTCTTCTTCGCGTTGTTATGGTTCCTGAAACCGATAACGAAGATGAGGAAATAGTACAATCGCTGAATGCATTTGACAAACCAGTTTGACGAAAGGGTTAATCCTTCCTCGTCATATTCTATGACCAACTTCGGCAATTCGACTATGCCATTTTTCACAAAATGACCGATAAGACCACCGATCAGGCTCATGGATATCGGTAAGCCGAACACTTGGATAAATTCATTAAAGGTTGATATGACCATATCGTATAATGACCACCCTTCAACAAAGCGACAGTCGAGTCTCAATTAATTTACTAATTCAACTCTATGTCGCAAATAGGCGGTTCACTACTTATATTTTTTCGTAATGGGATGTTCGGTTATAAAAAAACAAAAAACAGGCCAAAGTAATCTCTGGCCTGTTTTCCTTCATCTATATTAATCTCCGATCGGAAACCACCCCGGCACACGCATAATGGTCTGCCATAATGGAGTTGGAACAACCAGGCGATCTTGATCATCTTTGCTAATCGTCATTTTAATTTCAGCTTCGCGGCCCTCAGCAATCTTCTCCACCCAATCAGGCTCTATAATCAATTCGCGGCCAATGGCAACGAGCGGAATTCCCGTTTCCAGAGCCTTCAGCGCATCATCCGGCGTACGAACCGCACCTACGCCAATAACAGGAACCAAATGCCCAACCCGCTCTTGAATCCATTCGAGGCGGGTTTTGCTCTCGTCTGCGCCGCGTCTTGGAACCGACCAGAATTCCTGCAACGATACATGGAGGTAATCCAAATCCTTTTGCGCCAGCTCATCAATCAGCCGGAACGTATCCTCCATCGTTATGCCAGGTAGGGTCGCCTCTTCAGGCGAGAAGCGGTAACCGATAAGGAATGGCTCCTTCGCATGCTCGGCTGCTACCCGCTTCACTTCGTCCACAACGGCAAGCGGGAACCTTAGTCGGTTGTCAATATTTCCACCAAAGCGGTCCTCACGTCTATTCGAATGCGGAGAGAAGAATTGTTGAACGAGATAGCCGTTAGCCCCATGAATCTCAATACCGTCGAATCCCGCTTCTATTGCCCTTCTAGTCGTTGCTCCGAAATCACGAATGATGGACTCAATTTCAGCTTCCGACAATGCTCTTGGAACGACTCCCTTATTGTTTTGTTCTGAAGCAACAGCGCTTGCGCTAACAACATCGCCGTTAGGTACGAGCCCTGGCGGGCACTCTCTGCCGCCGTGAAATATTTGCAGCACAGCTTTCGCGCCTTTTTCTTTAATCGCAGCAGCTAAACGTCTTAAGCTTGGAATCATCTCATCGCTGTCGCCGGCGAATTCGCCCGGAAATCCTTTCCCGTTTGGCGAAACATAAATGCACGCCGTTATGACTAGACCTACTCCGCCGGACCTGCGGGCGTAGTATTCTATTTCTGCGTCCGATACCGTCCCGTCTTCGTTCGAGGAAAAGTTCGTCATTGGCGCCATAACGATACGATTTTTTAGCTGAATACCGCTTTTTAAAGAGAAAGCTTCAAATAAAGGCATATAGCTTGGTTTCATCGGTTTCATCTCTCCTGTTTATCCCATTTATCTATAAAGCACTAAAAACTGTAACTTTTTTTGATACTGTAATATTAGGATATACAGTTAAGATTGTCAAGACTGCATTTTAAAAGGATGCTTCATGAGCTTCCGACATTCTCTTCGTCACCGTTTGAGTTTAACTTCCCCCTTCTCGGGGGCAAGGCAGACGAAAAACACCTGCAACTACAACGCTATATTTGCAGGTGTTTTACAATCCATTTTACTTTAGTGAGCCTCCGGATTCCCATTAACCAGAGGTTCCCCCGGATCGGGGTTATTCAAAGCGACAGGCACATTAATATCATCGACATTGATATGTCCCCATCCGCCCGTGCGCTGATCAACGACTTGGATGTACAACTGCTCACCCTTAAAAGCCGATGCATCCCATTTCACTCTACGGTACTGCTCGCTGTCATGACCGGTTGCTTTCATGAGCACCTCATGATCGGAAGCACGCACAAGGGCGATATACAATCTGTCGATGTCATTCCCGCCAGCTACCAAGAAATCAATTGCTCCGCTGCCGCCTAGCATAAAGGTGTCTGATTTGATCTTTCCTGACGCATCATCGCCATACTCAGGATGGTAGCCCCACAGATGATAACGATTCGTATCCTTCCGATCAGAAGCTTGATTAAACGGACCGCCCCATCCCCAGTCAATGCTGTTCGTGACATGCGCATCCGTAAACGCATGACCTTCCTCAATAGTCCAGCCCGACAAATCGCCGGTTTCAAAATCATGGTTAGTCAGCTCGCCGACAGCCTCTGCAGCTGGCTCAGCAGGCGGCCAATAGGCCTCCACCGTTTCGCCGTAAGCAGAATTCATCGACCAAACCTGAAGCTTATTAATTTTTACATTTCCGCCTTCGCTCCATAGCTCAAGCCCTAACGCATCGGATTGCGTAGGATACACCCTTGAGGTGATGCTGTTTTTCCCATTGGCATAAGCTTCGATCATCGAACGGTCCAAATAAATATGCAGCTTTAATAGATCGCGGTCAAGCGTCATTTCTCCCCCTTGAATCCCCTTCGCTATATCCGGATCCAAGCTGGATTTCGTGCGGTCAATGTTCAACATTCCGCTATTCACATTATAATAAAGCAGCGTCTCCTCGCGGCCGTCTCCCGTCGAACGAAGCTTGATGCCAAGCTCAGACCCCTTTTTCATTTTCGCTTCCAGCACAATTTCGAGCATATCGCTTTGGACATCTCTTAATTGGGTATTGGCCTGTGCCACAGTCGCGTTGGTTACATCAACAAGCTTTTCTCCCCGCAGCGAATTAAGCTCCTCTATCGGCTCAACCCCAAGCAGACCATCATCGCGAAGCGTAAGCACAACCGGCAAGCCCGCATTATGTGCCCAGCCCGCATCGTAATGCTGCTGCTCGGTGCGGCGGTCCTGTGCGATGCTGAACAGAATGGCTCTCCCTTTTCCATCAACCATGCCGCTTGGGCCTGTGAAATGTTCGCCAAAGTCAAAGAGGCGAGGCTCTTCATGATCCGGAATAAACTTGTTGCTCGTTTTATCCCACGTTCCGATCCAATGGAATACATATTTTACATTGTGCTCGTTATAGTGATCGAACCACGGATTGATAAAAAAGGCATACTTCATCGTTCCATTGTTGTCTTCTCCAAGAGGAAGCAGTACGGGCAGCTCCCATACTTGGCCGGTTTCCGGCTTATTCTTGTAATCGCCGACGAAAAACGGATTCTCGTACGTCCAATTCACCATATCCGGGGAAGAGTACAGCAGCGCCGTTCCGCCGACGTCTTTGATGCCGGAGCCAACGAGCTGGTACCATGTATCCCCATCCTTCCATACGTAAGGATCACGGAATTGCCCGAACCAAACCTCGCCTTCGTCTGCTGGAAGATTATCGGTTTGAACCGTAACAGGCGTTTCCTCCATAATCCACTGTTCAAGGTTGGCATTGCCGTCATCCTTAAACGTGCTTCTGGCAAGTCCGGTACTTTGATTCGGCACTGCTTTATCATTACCGGCTGTAAAAAATAACGCAGGATTCCCATTATCGTCCACGACAGCATTGCCCGACCATACGCCATCCGGCGTTACCGATCCTCCTTCCGGCGCTAGAGCCACCGGCATATCCTGCCAATGCACCATATCGTCACTCACCGCGTGGCCCCAATGAATTTGATGCCAATATGGCCCTTGCGGATTATGCTGATAAAAAATATGATATTTCCCTTCAAAATAAAGCGGGCCATGCGGCTCATTCATCCAATGCCCCGGCGAAATAAGATGGTACTGCGGGCGGTAGCGGTCTCCATCGTATACGGAGCGTTCGAAATCCAGATCAGGCTTCGGCGCTGTCCCATTTTCAAACCCTGCTGCCGCTGCACCGTAAATGTCAGAAATTTCTTCTGCGCTCAGAACAGTATTGCGAACCTTTACTTCATCCATTAAGCCGTTGAACATATTGGCCGTAAATACACCGTTGATAACGGCTCCCGTATTGTTTTTGCCAATTATAAAAGGACTGCCGGAGGCTATGATCGGCGCTTTTTTCGGAGCATTTTGTTCCCCGGCCAATTCCCCGTTCAGATAAAGCTTGAGCTTAGCATCGGATTTACTGTATGTCGCGACGATGTAGGACCACTCGAACTTGTTGAGCGGTTTATCTTCTGCAGCCCATACTTCAGCCCATTCCCCGTTTATTCCTGCCTGGAAAGACCATTTGCCATGGCGGCCCATTCCGAGAATATAGCCCTTTTTTGCAGCTTTGTCATGCTGATTTACGATTGCAGATAACTGGTTCATATCGCCCCATTCATACGATCTTGGAGCGACCCAAGCCTCGATTGATATTTCATCATCCGGCTTAGCGATTTGGTCCGCAGATCTTTCGATCCATGTGGAATATCCGTCAAAGAGCAATCCCTTGCCATTAATCCCGTTCTTCCATAGTGGTTCGCTGTTTGGTTTATACTGCGCATCATTAAATACGTAATGAACCGTATCTTCGATGTTCCGCGCCTTATCATTTACCGTGATGCCCTGACCTTCATCGAAGCTCCAGCTTCCGAGGAGGCCTGTGCCCCTTACTTGAAAATCATCGATGTTAATATGACCAAAATCACCCGATTTCTGGTCAACCGCCTTGATGTAGACCTCCTCGCCTAAATATTGCACCGCATCCCAAGACACACGCGTATACGTTTCTGAATCCGAACCTGTCGCTTTCATTAAAACAGCATCATCAGATGCGCGAACTAAAGCAACATACAGCTTCTCCAAATCTTGTCCGCCGCTTATGAGGAATTGTATGCTTCCGTTTCCGGACAAAATGAAAGAATGCGAGGTCAATTGTCCCGTTCTATCGTCAGCATCCGTTCCTTCCGGTGCGCTGGCCAATCCCCAAACATGATAAGAACCTTCCTGCTCAAACGGTATCTGCGAGTCTCCGTAGTCTGCCTGACCGCTGACCGCGCCTGCGAAAGCATCCCCTTCAACCGTCCAGCCCGTCAAATCTCCGGTTTCAAATCCCGGATTAATTAATTGAGCAG
The DNA here is from genome assembly GCF_003337375.1 of Paenibacillus prosopidis. Lineage (GTDB taxonomy): Bacteria > Bacillota > Bacilli > Paenibacillales > Paenibacillaceae > Pristimantibacillus > Pristimantibacillus prosopidis. The sequence goes on along the minus strand of NZ_QPJD01000010.1, from coordinate 30,461 downwards.
GAATAACCGGTTTGGTGTTATAGACAATAAAATCATCCACATTGATATGTCCGAAGCCGCCTGTATGATAATCAACCACTTTTATATACAGGTTCTGACCCATATATTCCGAAGCATCCCATTCGACTTGCCGGTAGCCCTCCCCCATTGTCGCAGCAGCGCCGGTGGCCTTATACAAAATTTCGTCATCCGATTCACGGACCAGAGCTACATAAAGCTTATTAATATCCTCTCCGCCGCCGACGCGGAAGCTGACCTTACCATTGCCATCCAGTTTAAAAGCAGTCGATCTCATCTCTCCGGTTCTTCTGTCGGAAAAATCCGGATTGCTCGCTCCCTCGAAGCCCCATGCATGAAAAACGCCTTGATGGTGAAATGGCGTGCTCCCCCAATAGGAGGCAGCATTTGAGACCGGTGCTGTAAAGGCCGTCCCGATCGTCGTCCAGCCTGTCAGATCTCCCGTTTCAAAATCCGGATTTACGATTGCCTCCGGGTAATTCAAAACGTGGAAATCATCGACGTTAATATGTCCCCAGCCTCCGGTATGATCGTCGACTACCTTCATATATACCTGTTCGCCGATATAATCACCCGCATTCATGCGTACCCGTCGTAGCGTTCCGTCGTCCTTCCATTCCGTGTTCGTTACTTTGAGCAGCTCCTCATTGTCGGATGCCCGTACTAAAGCAACGTATAGCTTATTTATGTCATTGCCTCCGCCAATTAGAAAGTTGACCTCTCCAGAACCACCCAGCCGGAACGTTGCGGATTTTAATGTCCCGGTATGACCGTCCCCGGTTTTAGCCCCCCACACATGATAGTCGCCTTGTTTATTAAAGCAGCAGCCCCAGCCCCAATCGGTATCCGTAACAACATTATCGCTCGAAAAAGCGTTGCCTTCCGTTGTCCAGCCGTTCAGATTACCGCTTTCAAAATCAGGATTCGGTATCTCATGCTCGGTTATTCCCTGTTCATCGCTGATCCCAATGTTAGCAGCACGCAAGGGATAAGCCTTCAAGGAGGTATAGTTGATCGATCCTCCTTCCGCGAACAATTCAACTTGATTGTGAGCAGGATCCGGGAACAGCTGATCGGTAAACACAACTGCGCCGTCATCGGCAAACACCTCAATGGATGTTTTATCAACCAGGATACGCAGCTTTAATGTATCCCCTGCTGCGTAGTCTGCTTCATGCGCCTCAAAGCCGAATTCTTTGTTAAACTCGATAATTCCTGATCTCGTTCGATCCACAAACAGCTTGGAACGGGCGATATCGTAACCGATCGCGGTCTTCTGCCCATCGCCTGCATGAACATTGAATCCGAACCGGCTCGCAGAAGCATCCGTAATCGTAAATTCGCCGATTATTTCGTATGCCGGCCCTTCAATGCCTTGAAGAGCGTAAGTGCTGCTCGTTACCGTATCAGCCGCTATTTCGGTGACAGCTCCACGAAGCTGCTGCAGCTCGGCTGCCGGTGTTTGCTGCATACGGATTCCAACACCAGCTTTATCCGTTAGCATCAGTTCTCTCGGCACTGTCATCGAACCCCGCCAACCTGCAGAAGGAATCGTTTGCGCATAATGCCAATTATTCATCCATCCCAGCCAAATTCGGCGGTCCTTCACATCGCTGAAGGTCATTCCCGCATAAAAATCTGCACCGTAGTCGACCCATAACACTTTGTCAGTCGGATTACTGTTAGTGAAATTCTTTCCATCAAAATCGCCTACAAAATATTGCATGCCTGATCCGAAGGCGGGAGCGCCTCCAGACAAACTAACTGTCAGCACCCATTTCGTATGATTCGGGTCGCCGTCAACCGCTAACGGAAATAGATCGGGCGTTTCCCAAAAACCGTTGTGCGAGCCCTCTGTCGAACCGAAATCGCTTTCAAAGGTCCACGTCTTTAAGTCCGGCGAGGAATAAAGGCTTACATGGTCGCCAGCCGTAATAACCATAACCCAATTGTTCGTTTGCTCATGCCAGATGACCTTTGGATCACGGAACACCGTCAATCCAGGCGGCTGTCCAATAACCGGATTGCCTTCATATTTCGTCCAGGTTCTCCCGTTATCATTACTGTAAGCCAAGCTTTGAACTTGATTGCCCCCGTACTCATGCGTAAACATAGCCACCATCGGAGGAATGTTGCCTTCCCCGAAGCCGCTCGTGTTATTCCAGTCCACCACAACGCTGCCCGAGAAAATATGACCCAGCTCATCCGGATAAAGAGCAATCGGGAGTTCTTCCCAATTGACCAAATCCTTGCTCACCGCGTGACCCCAGAACATTTCTCCCCACGTATCTCCGCTGGGCTTATGTTGGTAGAACATATGATATTCTCCGTTATAATAAACGAGTCCGTTCGGATCGTTAAGCCAGTTTTTTTCCGGTGTGTAGTGAAACAGAGGTCTCAGCTGGTCCTCTCCGGGCTTGATCAAATCAGTTGCACCTGCAGCAGCCGGAGGAATCAATTGATTAAAAAACGAACAAATGAGTAAAATAGCCAAACCTAATTTGAAAGCTTTACTTCTCATGCATTGCTAGCCTCCCCAAATAAACTGTTAATTAATGGAAAAAATAATTTTCTAAAATTGCCGACGTGAGCAATGGTGATTTAAATTGGTTGCAGGGTTATGTAAGCGATTTCAAATATTAAAAAGTAATCACCACCTTTAAAACTGGATTAAAGTTTACGCAAACGATTAATGATAATGATAATGATAAGTTTATTATCAATTATAATTAGGGATGAAAAAAATCGCGTAATCGTTTACGTAATCATTAAAAAGAATAGTCAGCTCGATTGTCTGACTATAAGTTTTGCAGTTAGACGGTGTTCCTGTCTAGGCGCATTCGCATTTTCTATTCTTTCGAGCATAACCTCCGCTGCCTTGACGCCCAGTTCAAAAGCCGGCTGCTCAATCACGGTAAGCGGTGGCGACGTTATTCGCGTCCATTGAAATTCATCGAAGGCAACGACAGCGATCCGGCCGGGTACACGAATCGATTTCTCTTGAAGATAGGACATAACTCCCATCGCCATTACGTTATCCGTCACAAAAATAGCCGATGGATCGTGCTGCAGCAAAACATCCGTTAACTGATATCCGTTGCTCAGAGTTACCTCTCCTATTCTAATTAGCTGAGAGTCAACCGCTATGCCGGCTTCGGTTAGTGCCTCTATATATCCTTCGTAACGTTCCTCAGTCGTCGTTAGCGTATGAGGGCCTGACAGAAAAGCGATTCGCTTATGCCCTTTCCCGATCAGCATCTGCACCGCTTCTTTGGAAACGGTCTTATTATCGACCAGCACACTATCTCTCTGATGATTGTTTGGAACTCTGTCTATATACACAACCGGATAATCGCCAAAATGCTGATCATAATCGCATTCTCTGCTGGCAGGAGCCATAATGAGGCCATCTATCATCTGGGAGCTCAGCATTCGAATTTCATCCTCTTCGAACTCCAGCTCTTCATGCGAATCACTAAGTACAAGATGATAGTTATTTTGTTTGAGCACGCTTTGAATGCCGGCGGCTACGGACATAAAGAAAAAATTCGATGTTTCCGAAGCTAAGATTGGGGCCAAAAAAGCGATGACATGTGACTTACGGCTCCTTAAGGATCGGGCAACTGAATTAATTCGATAGTTCAAGTCGTCCATCGCTTGATGAACCTTCCGCTTCGTTTCCTCAGATACAAATCGAGTTCCGTTAATCACATGCGACACGGTAGCGGTTGATACATTGGCATGTTTGGCTACGTCTTTTATGCTAATATTTTTATTTTCATTCATAAAATAACACCCGTGCTTGCGACTCAATTTTATAAACGTTGTTCTGGATTCCGCGTAAACGTTTACATATCATTACTTTATTTGATTATCAAATTTTTGTCAAATGGATTTTGTCCTCTTTTCCCGGCAAAATATTGAACCGCAAAGTCCCGAAACTCACATGCCGCTTTGGACAGGTAATGCTTCTCATGCCATGCCAATTGAAAGGAGCTCTGACATCTTGGATTATCAATGTGCAGTAACACAAACGGAAGAGGCGGAGCTTCATCGCTTCTATTGCATGCCCCGACAAATGCGATGCCTAGTCCGGCTTTAATAAGGCTTGCTTTGGCGGAAGGTTCGTTAATCTCGCACACGATGTTCGGCGTTATTCCAGCCTTCTCAAAAATTTCATCATCCCTTTTCCGGAAAATATTTTCTTTCTTGTATCCGATAAAAGACTCGTCGGCCACCTCGCTCAGATTAATGCTGGTCCGTGAAGCCAATCGATGCCCGGGAGGCACGGCAAGGAAAACTTCTTCATTCAATACAGGTAATTCATGAATTCCCGGCCGTCCGATCGGCAGCGCTGTGAAGCAGAAATCGATTTGGCCATTTTCGAGCTGCTGAACCATTTCCTCTGTCGAAGCTTGAGCGAGATGGAATTGAACTTCAGGATGTAATGTAAGAAAATCACCTATAAGTCCCGATAGGCGATTAAGTGTAGGAGCTGCCAAATGAATGCTCCCGCGCTCCATTCCCGCGAGATCGGCGAGTTCTCTTCTACCCTCTTCCAAAGCTGTTAATGCTGTCTCCGCCTTCGCCAAAAATGCTTTTCCGAAAGTATTGAGCCGGATTTGCCTGCCCTGCCGGTCGAATAGCGGTACGCCTAAATCCTCTTCCAATCTGGCGATAGTCTTGCTGAGCGCAGGTTGAGCGATGTGAAGCTCCTGCGCGGCTTTCGTCATATGTTCCAGCCTGGCGACCGTTCGAAAATAATGCAGCTGCAGCAGTTCCATACGGTACAATCCTCCATTCATATACTCAAAGGCATATATTATATAGTGTAAGATATATTTTTATTTATTAGATACCCATTATAAAATAGAACTACACAAGCGGCAATTCGTGATTTATTATAGGAGGAATTTTATGAGAGCAGCAGGATTTTATTCTTTTGGTTCACCGGAGATGTTGGAGCTTATAGAGATCGAAACACCGCAAGCGGGCGCCGGTGAGGTACGGATCCGTGTAAAGGCAGCCGGAGTGCAGCCGGTAGATTGTGCTGTACGCAATGGCTTCAGTCCGCCTGGTGTAACCATCACCTTTCCACATGTCACAGGCGGTGAGTTCGCGGGTGTAATTGACCAGATCGGCGAGGGTGTGACCTACTTTGCAGTCGGTGCAGAGGTCCTCGGCTTCCGGCTCCAGTTCACCTATGCCGAGTACGTAGTGGTACCAGTCAATCAGATTGTGGCTAAGCCCGACACCATGCCATGGGAGGTTGCCGGGGGACTTTCCGGCGCCGGCCAAACCGCGCATACCGCTATGGCTGAATTGCGGGTTGGAAAGGGCGATACCGTCCTTATTAACGGTGCGGCTGGCGGGGTTGGCACAGTCGCGGTTCAGGTGGCTAGGGCACGGGGAGCTGCTGTAATCGGTACGGCAAGCGAAGCGAACCAGGAATACCTGCGCTCACTTGGTGCGATACCGGTTATCTATGGAGCAGGTCTTATTGATCGAGTGCGAGCCCTCGCACCGAACGGTGTTGATGCTGCGCTTGATGCTGCGGGAGAAGAAGGTTTGCGAGTGGCGGCGGAGCTTGTAAAGGACAAGGACAGAGTCGGCACCATCGTAGCCTTTCAGCTCACAGAGGAGCTCGGTGTCCGATGGATTCGCAGCAATCGTTCTGCGAGCCGGCTGGCCGAGCTGGTTCAGCTTTACTCGGAAGGAAAGCTGCGCATTCATATCCGGAACACCTATCCGCTCAGCCAGGCCTCGGCCGCGCACCGTGAAGTCGAGACCGGTCATGGCCGCGGGAAAGTGGTTCTTATGATAGAATCGATAACTAAATCATGAGATACTCATGAAATGACTCCCGCAATCAAATGAGGTTTATATTCCTCAAAAGAATATCGTATATGCTCGGATGTAAGCATAGAGCTTTCAATAATCGCTTTTCGCTTTGCTTTCAAGACGATTTGCTCCATGTCGGCGAAGCTGCAGTCCTTTAACGACATGGAAGCCTGTTTTAGCGTTTGCTCCTCCTTCTCGAAATCGCCGATCAACAGCCTGATATATTCACTTCTTGTAGCTTCATCTGGCATTCCGTACGTCATTTTTGTATCGAACCTGCGCCATACTGCGTGATCGAGCTCCTCCTGCAAATTCGTCGCCGCCATGAATATACTATCGCATTCGAATTCATCCAAGCATTGAAGCAGCGTATTCACGACTCGGGCCATTTCCTTGACCTCATCATTATTCTCGCGCGTCCTCGCAATCGCATCAAACTCGTCGAGAAATAAAACGCAGGGAGAAGCTTTGGCATATTCGAAAATTTTGCGGACATTGCTTGCTGTCTCACCAAGATGGCTATGAATTATCGTATCCAAGCGTACGAGAACGAGCGGTATATCAAGCTGCTGAGCCATATAAAAAGCAGTCAATGTCTTACCTGTTCCCGGGGGCCCGAACATGACGATTTTGTTCGGAATCGGCACATCATGCAGGATAAACTTTTCCTTCATCTCAAGAATGGTCAGAAATTCTTTTATAATTCTCCGATTTTCCGGCTGAAATACGATACGCTTAACCTTACGCGCGCAATCCTTCGGTGTATAAAAGGTAGCCATTTCCGAGCCTTTAGCCCGCGGAAGACGGTTATTATTGTTTTTGCTCATATCTGTTAATTCTCCTTTAGCGAACGCTCTATTTAAACGTAATAATTACGACGTAAGTATATCAGAATCATTACGATTTGCAAACACAACCTTGAAAATCGTATCCTGATCAAACCGATAAACCATCATACGTAATCATCCTCCTTCGAGAAGAAGATCAGCAAATGCAGCAGGAGAATTACATAGGAAGTCCGGTTTAGCTTCAGCCAGTAAGGAGGCAGAATCAAATCCCCATGTCACTGCAACTATCTTAACACCAATTTTTTTACAGGCTTGAACATCTCGCAGCTCGTCACCAACGTAAAGCATTTGGTTACGATCAATCTGGAACTTTCGAGCCACGCTTGTAATTGCTTTATGTTTTCCGAAAAGATTCGTGGCTGAATGGATGAAGTCAAAGACGGTTAACCCGTAAAGATCAAGAAATCGCTGAATATTTTCTGTTGTGTTGGACGAAAGAATCCCTAACGAATAACCATTATCTTTAAGTGAAAAAAGAATATCTCTTATTCCCTCCACCGGCTGAACGCTAACAGCTGTTTTTTTATATTCGCGTTTCCCTTCGATAATCAATGCCGGAAGCTTATGTAGGGGAACATTTAAAGCTCGTAAACGATCCGGAATCGATAAGTCCGACAGATAAGCAATATCTTTTTTGTCGATCTTTCGACCACCATACTTTCCTGAAAGCTCATTAAAAAGTTGGATAGCCAACATTTTCGATTGTACAATCGTCCCATCGAAGTCAAAGATTAGAAATGGTTTCATAATCATCACACCTAGTACTATATTTTTTCATTAACATTACCAGAAGAAGAAACTTATTGAAATATGATTAACTTATAATGGGCAGGTTCGCCTGGATATGGGAAGGACTTTGGTGATCTTGGATATTATCTTTTTTTGCAAGCTAATCTTGCAATACATTAACTTCAACCGCTTCAATGTAAGAATCCATCATAAATGATATAGAAACCGCAGAGTTTTTTCATGCACGCCCTATACAACTTATTATTCATTTTGTTACATCTGAAACGTGCTGCCTACGCATAACGAGATTGTTTTTGGTAATTATAGAAACAGTCTACAATCAAGAAAGGAGACTTTTCAATAATGGACTCTAATGATGAAAATAAAGAGCGGGATGCCTTTAGCGAATCCAGGATACCGAAAGGTGAAGAAGGTGTAGCAGCCACAGACGGATTAAGCGAAATTGTAGAGGCTTATACTGACAGAATCGTGAAATCAGTTGCAGATGAGACCGATGCTGAACAGGATCAATCCATACCCAAGTGAGAGGTTTCGTTTCAGGGGCTAAGTTTTTGCCCCTTTCTTTGTATTTCAGTATTCATCTGCGTACTTCACCAGTTTCTCGATATTGGATAGTACTTCATCGGAACTGTAGCCGAAAACGTAGTCGCTTAAATCTCCATCGGTGTATTCGACTACCCAGCCGTTCCCGTCCTATCATTTCGACGTTTCCGCCGATCGGCTGCCAAGATGCAGTCACCAACGAGTATCCCTTGGCTGAAAGTTCCTTCTCGAATCGTTTTCGGTTTCGGTTCATCGAAAGCCTCCCCATGTATTTCCGTACTCAAGCTATGTTCACCCAAATTACCGCGCCTTGTGGATGCTCGTAAGGAACCGGCACCGGGTAAACTATCGGATTTTGCAGCACCCATGCCCACGGTTTGCAATACGGAATCGCGCCTAGCGGAACATGATGCTTACCTAAATTTCGGTTTTATTATCAAACCCTTCATGCCGCGCCTCCCATGTATTTGCGTATTCAAAATTGTTCCCGAATTATTTTCGGTGACCTGAACAACCTTCCATCTATGAACGCGCACCACGATATTCTTCCGATGTTTAATCGGACTTCTACACCCAATCCCTCACTAACTAGGTTCATTACGCATATCATGATGATTATCATCAAGGACCGACATGGATAAAAGTAAAAAAGCTTTAAGGGAAATTGAAATTGCTAGGCTTGAATTTATTGGTTTATCCATTGCTACATTGGGAGATGGGATAGCAGCTCTCGCTGCTGGTCTTACTTTAGAATCATTAGAAAATGAGTACAGAACCCCATACCAAAGCCAACAATCAATGCAGGTAGAAACTACACAAAAACAACTTGATTATTTCATTCATGAATTAACACAAGTCAGAAATATCATAAGATGAATTAACTTAATATTCGAAGCTGCCCGCCGCTCTCCTTAATACATGGCTTAACATTTCAACCCCCTATTGTTACTTGATAGGGGGTTTAAGTTATTCAATATTCAGGGTGTTCATTACGATATCTAACGCCTTTCTGACTTGTTTCCTTTGCTCATAAACAGTAATAACTTGCGCTCTATAAAATCAATGTCTGGAGTGAAATCCTCTGTTGATATTTCAAGCACTTGCTTTGAATTGCTGAACAGTAGTAAAATTTGCCCGCTTATAAGTATCCAATTCAACAATAAGCAGAAATAACAGATGATAATTACGAAAATGGAATGCGGGGGGGTGTTAATTCCATTCGCGCTGAAATTACTAAGAGAGTTACTAGAGGAATAATCGCTTCGCGTTCTTGTCTTGAACTAGGCCACGAATATTCCTTCTAGTTATTATGTGATCTAAATGCCTCAGCTTTCCATTTGAACGCTTGTTTTCTTTGCACTGCCAAACTGGATATAGTAAAACAACAGAATACCTACATGCAAGGCAGCAAGAACGAAATATATATTGCTGTAAGTGAAGCAACTAGGATAGAAATAGGCCGGGTTCCAGTGAATATCGGATCCGAGATCAACTACCCTGCTGTAAACCCCTGTAGACATTGCTGCAGCAATGAAATTCAGCATCGAAAAAATCCCCATGCCCACTCCGACCTGTTCCTTTGGCAATGTCCTTGAAATCGAATTAGACATGGCAATGAGCATAAAGGATTGTCCTACATTACCGAAAATCAGAAAGACGGCAATGAATACGGGAGAAATTCCTGTGAAGGTTGAAAGTAATACAAAACAAATCAATAACGATCCGGATGCAAGAAAGAATAAATACGAGTTCCCCTTCAAGTCTGCCAGCTTGCCGCCCTTTCTCCCAAGAATGGCCGAGGCTATTGCTGCGGGAACCATGGCAAAGCCGATCCAGCTTGGCGGCAGTTGATGAACACGGGCCAGCAGCAAAGGACTAAGAAACGCAAGGGAAAAACCAATCCCGCTTATTAGAAAAACGATCGATAGACTGACAGTATACCTCTTGTTCTTAAAAAGCTTCGGTTGAATAAAGGGATCTTCTATGGAACGAATTCGCATGATGAACAATCCCAAAACAAGTATGCCGCCTATAATAAACAACCATGTTCCATTCGTAACGCCTAGAAGCAGCATTGCCACTGTTGCAGCAAGCAGCCCTCCGCCAAGCCAGTCAAATTTTTTGCCTGGGTTACTTTGCTCATCCCCCAAATATTTCCGGTAAAAGGGCAGCGTAAGCAAGAGGAGAAGGGGTACGCAAAATAACCAGCGCCAATGAGCAAAACTGATGATAAAAGCGGAAATAACGGGACCAAGAGCATTGCCAAGAGCTAACCCTACGGTTGCCGTACCTATAGCAGAGCCTCTTCGCTCTGGGGCAAAGTATCGGATCGGAATAAGCATAGCCGTTGCCGGGATAACCGCAGCGCCTACTGCTTGCAAGCATCTACCGGCAAGCACCATCCAGAATGCTTGGGAGGCAAGGCCAATCAATGAACCGAAAGCAAAAAATATCAAGCCGAACGTTATTAAATTTTTGAGCTTGAAGCTGTCCGCCAGCTTCCCGTAAGTGACTGATCCTATCGCGTAAATCAGAACATACGCTGATGAGACCCAGCTTACCTGCGCGATGGTAAGATCAAACTCTTCGCTTATTTGGGGAAGTACGAGATTAAACATGAACGCGCTCATCACGGAAAGGGTGAGCGTGAACATCAATATGCGGATCAATTTCTCTCCTGTTTGCTGTTTAAATTCCGTTTCCATTGTTTAGACCCTCCTTTTTGTATGCATGCACATACTTGCATTCAATTTGTAAAAAAACTAGGGGGTTAATGCCCTAGCGAACAACTGTACGCTCTCCGTTATAAAAGCCTCCTTCGGGACGGTCGTAATTGCAAGTGCTCACTTGCATTTTAATCTATATTATTCCAATTTCTATAAGTCGTCAAGGGAAGTGTCACTATTCCGCATTTTAATAAAAGAACCACCTTTATAAAAAGATGGTTCTGCTGCTTTGCGCGACTGTCATTCCTAAACGGCCCCCAGCCGTTTAGGAAAGCGTTCAAGAAGACCGATGGCGTCAGTTCTTCTTTCTACCGGAAGAACCAATGACTTCGATCGCGCCAATACGCATGTTTCGTTCCTCCTTACCAAGCGGAACGCAGTTTCCAGATATCGATCGAACTCATCCTTACCTGGTCGCCGATTGAGAAAACTTCCATATTGATACTACTCGGATCCGGATAAATATTGTTGGTCATTACTGTACGGTCATTATCCGTATAAACTTCGATCACGCAGGTATCGATGAAGATGTGCAGCTTAAGCGCCTCTTCTCCCGATCGTTCCAAGGTAACCGACTGAACGCCCTCGCTCCACCCATCGGATTGATTGCGGTCGAAACGAAGCTCGTTTGTACGGACATTGTATACAAGCAGTGTCCGCTGTGTTCCATCGCTGGAGGCCCTTAATACAAACCCAATCTCTTCCGCTTTGCAACCGGTCAATTGAAACTCCGCCATAATTTCCATGCAATCGCTGCCCGCATATTTGGGCAGCACCTCGGCCCCAGGAGAGACGATCGTATTCACAAGACGATAATGCTCCCGGCGAAGCACCTGCAATTCTTCAACTGGTGCAAACCTCAACCTGCCGTCGGTATCCAATTCCACGGTCCGCGGAGCCGACATTGCGCCGGACCAGTGATTCTTCTCCGTTGGACCAAAGTTCTTGAACCACGGCATCCAATCCCAGGCGTTCAACCAGGCAATGATCACCCGCCGTCCCTTGCCGTCTAAGAACGATTGCGGCGCATAATACTCATAACCGTGATCGATATCGCCCATTGTATCCCAAGTAAATTTGCCGGTCTCATAATCCATATCTCCGACCAGATAGACCGTTTTGCGATTGCCCATTCCCATTGGTGAGAACAACAGGACATGCCTGTCTCCAAGCGCGAAGAAATCAGGACATTCCCACATATAACCCATTGTCCCGTCACTTTCCGCAAGTACGCCGACATATTCCCAGGCACGAAGGTCTGAGGATTTATATAACAATGCCTTACCGGTATCGTATTTCCTGGAGCCGACTACCATATACCAGAATTGATCATGTTTCCATACTTTTGGATCGCGAAAATCCGCAGAGCCATCTTCGGAAGGGCCCGGAATAACAGGGTTTCCTTCATATTTCTCGAAAGTGATCCCGTCTTCGCTTGTAGCCAGGCATTGCGTTTGAATGAGTTTCCCGTCTTTAATGACCGTTCCCGTATAAAGCAGCGTCAGGACGCCGTTGTCGTCCACAGCGCTCCCGGAGAAGCAGCCTCCCCGATCATCCAGATCGTAGGGCTCACTGGGTGCAAGGGCGATCGGCAAATGTTCCCAATGCACCAGGTCCTTGCTCTTCGCATGTCCCCAATGCATAGGGCCCCATTTAGAACCATACGGGTAATGCTGATAGAAGAGATGATATTCTCCTTTATAGAAGATAAGTCCATTTGGATCATTGATCCAATATGCCGGTGCCATAAAATGATATTTTAATCGGCTCAAATCCTTACTTACGGTATCTTTTATCTTGGCGATGGAATGTTCCGCTTTCAATAACGCTTCTCTATGGGAGATCCTTTTGATTGGTATTTCCACATTTGTTCCTCCTACTGTTTATTGCTGCAGGACCTCAAGGTCCCGCAACAATTTGAATCTCTTATTTAAACGAGTTACGGATATTCTTGCTCTGTTCAATATTTCCTTGGGAGTGCATGGAAAGTCTGTCCGATTTCTTCTGAACTTGATTCGTCCGCCCTTCCGAATACGCTGCCATTCGTTCCTTTGCGAGCTTATACGATTCTTTCATCTCGTCATTAAGCTCTACCTTCTTCAGCTGACCCGGGCTTGGAAATTGCGGCATCAGTTGGATCCGCTCTTCTACCGGAAGAATGCCGAACGGTTTGGACGGCAGCGTCTGGTACCAATAAGCCGTTGAAGACCAGTCATCGGACAGATGATTGGCATGCCCATGCTCGATGGTGACTTTAATGCTCTCCGAGAAATGAACCGGATCGGTAATATGAAACCGGTATGAGACCTGGTAACCAGGAACGTCGCTCTCGTGTACGATGGAGCCGTGGAACGGGAAGGCGTTCTTTTGCATGCCCCAGGCATGGTTGAAATAGTCTTCCGCACCTGTGCCGACTATGCTCGGCAGGTTCTCGCCGTCGATGAAGAACATGTCGTCGCCCTCTCCCCACCAGCTTCCCTGGAAGTGGGTAACGGATAGATTACAGCCAATATAGTGGCCTTTCCCTTCCGTCTCCAGGATGACGTAGTTCCCAGCTCCGTCAAGATTCGCTACACGGTTCACCTCCGGCGTATTTACCTGAAGATCGGGACCCCAGCCGTCACATGGGTTCTCACGGCGCCATTGCGCATGGAAATACGCTGTGTCATCGCCGAAAGGCTTCTTGTATAGCTCATAATCGATATGGAAATAGAGACCGAACGGTACATCGTTTTCATTGATGATTTCAATTTTGGCTTTCTTGTTGAAAGGCATTGGCAAGTAACAGTTAACCGACGCAACACCGCCGAACTTGAACTGTTCCTCCGGTTTAACGGAAACTGTGAACGGAAGTGAAGCAAAATTGCCAGGCATGGAATGGCCAATACAGAAGAAATCGCCATAAGGAACAAGCACGCTAGGGTGCGATTGATCGTCCCAAGTCATCTTGATCAGCACTTTACGGTACCAAGCCGGGTCAGCCGTCTCCCACGTGACGCCAAGCGCGTTATGAATTTCATTTACCGGTGCGATATTGCCTCCGCCTTCCGGATTAATGACGCTTGGGCCATGAGTTCTGCGGCAGAACGATGTCATCCAGATATGCGAGATGCTGCCCGGTCCTTCAATGTCGCCCAGAACAACCGACTCACCGGCCGGAATCATCCAGTAATCCTGATTGCGACCGTCTTGATCCCAGCTGGATACCCGAGCAGAGCGGACTTCCCTAACCTGAGTAAGTCTGCTGAGCAGGTTTAACGATTGGTTGTGCATAGATGATTTCTCAAGGTTTAACGATTGATTTTGCATAGATGATTTCTCCTTTTGTATGGTTTATATGGAAATGGTTGTTGCTGTTAGAAAACGTTCCGCCTAGCCTTTTACTGCGCCTGCCGTCATGCCTTCAATGATGAATCGTTGGAAGAAAACAAAGAAGGCAAGCTGTGGAATAATCAACAGGATGCTGGCTGCGATAATGCCGCCGTAGTCAATATTGAACCTTCCCTTGAACTGTGAAATGCCAAGCGATAACGTAGTCATGGCTTCATTGCTGATCAAGGTCACTGCGAAAGGGAATTCATTCCAAATATACAGTACATTAAAGATGAAAACGGTAGCCACAACAGGCATGATGATCGGGAACACCACCGCTCTGCCCAAGGTGAATAGACCGCAACCGTCAATGACCGCCGCCTCCTCCACTTCCTTCGGAAACCCCCTCAAAAAGCCTGTAAACAGAAGGGTATTGAACGAGATGGACGTTGCGATATAGGGGATGACCAGTGATGCGTAGGTATTAGAGATCCCAAAGAAAATCGTAAGACGGTATACGGGAAACAGTAGAATAAATGCCGGTATGGCAAGGCCCATTAATAAAAGGGCAGTGACGCAGCGTTTTAGCCTCTCCGACCTGAAGACCATCCTCGCCAAAGCGTAAGAGCTCATAAAGGTAATCATGATTTCAATAACGATCGTAATCGCAGCGATAACAAACGTATTCTTATATAGTAATCCCAGATTCAATGTCTCCAAGGCGCGTGCGTAATTGCCAAAGCTGATTGTCTTGGGGAAGCTGAACGGATTGTTAAGGATATCGCTGTTCGATTTGAAGGATAAGAGAACCATCCACAATAAAGGAAGCAGTATACATAAAGTTACGATGTAAGCCAGTACGGTTCTGCCGCCGCGTCCTTCAGAAAGCGTATGTTGTTTCCCTTTCACTCTCTTGATTACCGGTCCGGAACTGATTTTTGCTAAATCACTCATCGCATTCCCCCCCTATTCCTCGATGTTTTTTTTGCTGAGTCCCATGTAGACTAGGGAGAATACCATCGTTAGCAAGAAGGTCACGGTAGCGATTGACATTCCGTAGCCATATTCACCTGAAGTGAAGGTAACATTGTACATATACGTGACCAAGACTTCCGACAGGTGGTTTGGTCCTCCGTTCGTTAACAGCAAGACAGTTTCGAAAATTTTAAATACGCCTGTAATAATCAGCACGACATTGATTTTAACGGTTTCATTCAGCATCGGAATCGTGATGCTTAACAATTGCTGCAGCTTGCCCGCCCCGTCGATGGAGCTTGATTCATATACATCACGCGGAATCATCTTTAAGCCGGCTAGAAAAACAGTCGCCAGAAACCCAATCATTTGCCAAGTGAATACAACGCCTATCGAATAAGGCGTTAACGTCTTTCCGCCAATCCATTGCAGAGCCAGCTGATTCAAACCTAGGCTCTTGGCGAACACATTAATCAGCCCCATCTGCGGGTCGAGAATAAATACCCAGATTAACCCAACCAGAATTGGCGCGATAATGCTTGGAGCAAAGTTAAGCGCCTTGATTGCATTGCCGCTCTTTATCTTTAAATTCAGGAGCAAGGCAAGCAGGAAGGCTCCCGGCAGTAGAAACATGATGGAGACAACCAATATAATGAACGTATTTTTGAGCGATATCCAAAATAAGGAGTCCTGCCATAGGGTCACGTAATTTTTAAGTCCAACAAATTCTGCTGCTCCGATTCCCGTATAGGTCGTAAAACTATAATAGAAGGAAACAATCACCGGCAAAATGATATAGACCAGGTATACAAGTAGGGTCGGAAGAAGCATTCCCAGGATGTATCTTCGTTTACTAAGCCAAATCATCACGCTCTCTCCCTATCTTATGGAGTATGAAGGTCCAGCCGGCATTCTCGGGTGCCGGCGGAACGCTACGCTAATTATTTCGAAACTTTGCTGTCAATCAGCTTCAGCGCCTCTGCCGGTTTATATATTCCGTTAATTACCCCATAAATGCTGTCGTTCAGCTGATTGGCTACAGCTTCGGAAAGAACGAGGTCAGGTTGTGCAGCTGGACGGTCCCAGCCCGGCTCGTTCAACTTGCTGATGACGTCCGCGTAGACCGGATATTTCTCTTTGTCCACATTGCCTGTGTATTTAACGACGGGTGGAGCTTCATTCTCGGCCATAACGGCAGCGCCATCCTGGCTGTAGAAGAACCCGAAAAACTTCGTTACCGCGTCATATTTCGCGGCATCCTCTTTCACCTTCTCGCTTGCGACGAGCGGTGCCGCGGCTACAGCCATCGCGATCTTCTGATTGCCTGCGCCGTCTGCGAATGTCGGTCCCCATGAGAAGCCGACGGTCTTCGCGATTGGGCTGCTTTCAATCTTTTTGGTTTCCCATACGCCGGCATCCAGCATAGCCGCTTTGCCGGCCGTGAACATTTCGACCGCCTGGAAGTAGGAAAGCGTGGTTACATTGTCCGGGAACGCGCCGTTTATGCGAAGCTCGTCGATCTTATTGAACAGCTTCAGGAAATCCGGATTTTCGAATTTCTCGGTGCCAGCTTGTATTTTATCGATCTTGTCGAAGAACCCATAGCGGGTAAGCATCCCGAGGAAAGCCCATGTACTGAATGTGTCTTTCGCGCCTTTTGCTATAGTGACCACATTGTTCTTCTTGAACACCTTCGCTGCCGCAAGCAGTTCATCGTAGGTTTCCGGAACTTTTAGGCCGTATTGGTCAAACAGCGCTTTGTTGTACCACAATCCCGTGACCAATGCTTGATAAGGCAATCCAAATTGTTTGCCTCCATCTTGGTAAGCGTTTACCATCTTGGAGTCGATACTGGCAGCGATTTCAGGATTGTCTTGTAAAAATTCATTCAGATCGAGAAGAAGACCGGCCTTGTTCATTTCCTTGGCCGGAGCCGGCAGCATCCAGAAAATATCCGGAAGCGTGTACGATTGCGCCATCATCTTCATTTTCTTTACATGCTCCTGGGTATCCGCGCCTTGCAGATCTATCTTGATGTTTGGATATTTCTCTTGGAATTTTTGTATGATCCCATACATGTAAGGTTCTTGGTCCTTCACATTAGCTACATGCATGGCAATCGAGAGGGTTACCGCTTTCTGTGCATTCCCATCGTTGCCAGTGCTTTTATTCGCTGCATCGGTACCATCCGAGTTACCCGCTGTTTTGGCCGGAGCAGTTTCTCCCGCATTCCCGTTCTTGCCGCATGCCGCTAGGCCAAGAATCACAAAACAAACGATAAGGATAATCGATAGCTTTCTCTTCATTGTTTGTATTTCCCCCTCATTCATAATCTTCAAGATAGCAAATATTGCCCTCTACCCTGAAGTATAAACCAATATTACACCCTTAATTTACGCTTGTATTTAGCAATTCTTATTTTATATTTATCATTTCTTGCTATTGTGTTACGCTTACAAAAAACGATTTTAAGGAGAGATTCACGATGATTTTACATCAAATTTCACCCTATATCCGGGTGGCCATGGATAATATCGTCGAGCGCCCGTGGATCATCCAGGATCGTGTATTATTCGATTATGAACTTCTGTATATTATGGAGGGCAAAGTGATTGTGACGATTGAAGGCGCCGTCTACGAGGGGGAACGGGGGGATATCTTTCTGTTTCGCCCGAAGCAAAAGCACAAGATCGTCAAAGTCGAAGGACAGAGATTGAGACAGCCTCATATTCATTTCGATTTCTTTTATACCGAAGACAGCGATAAAGTAAAAGTCTCCTTTCGCCCTCTTGAGGAGATTAGCACCGACGAGTACTACTGGTTCAGGAATGATATCATCGATGATATGCCGATCCCGTTATCCAGCCATCTTCGGCTTAAGAATCCGATCCTGATCGAAAAGATGCTCATGGACATTATCTATGAATATGAAACAAAAATGCCGTATTACGAGTTCAAGGTCAAAGGCTTGTTTATCCAGTTATGGATCCAGCTGCTTCGTGAAAATCACTGGAGCCGCAACCCTCATGTTGAGACAAACATGCACGCATTAATGCACATAAAACAATACCTTATGCATAATACAAACAGAAAGATCAGTCTGGATGAGATCGCCAAGATGTCCGGCATCAGCAAGCATTATCTAGTCCGTCTCTTTCAGAAAGCTTTTGGCATGAGTCCGATCCAATATCATCAACTCATGCGCGTTCATGCCGCCCGGCATATGATACAGTACACAACAGACCCGCTGTCGATTATTGCGGAGAAAATGGGATTTCTGAGCATCCATGCTTTCAGCCGTTTCTTCAAAACGGTCGAGGGTACCGCCCCTTCCTTTTACCGCAGCAGCAAAAATTAATCCGGTATCCAGCACTATTTCCGAGAGTAAACAAAGACCGTCAGTTAAAAAACTGGCGGCCTTATCGTTGATATTACTATGGTCTTTCATTCAAATAAATGTCCGGTTACATTACAGCAGCGATTTCTAACCTGTCTGTTCCCGGACGGCACGTTCCGCGACGGAACGGCCTGCATACGCCGCCCCAGCTC
The DNA here is from genome assembly GCF_003337375.1 of Paenibacillus prosopidis. Taxonomy (GTDB): domain Bacteria; phylum Bacillota; class Bacilli; order Paenibacillales; family Paenibacillaceae; genus Pristimantibacillus; species Pristimantibacillus prosopidis. Next base: position 11,899 of record NZ_QPJD01000010.1, on the reverse strand, counting down.
TCCGTCGGCCAGTCGGTCCGACCAGCCATCGCCCGAAAGGCAGCTTTTCCAGAAGACTGGAGAGCCCGATCGCGCCTGCCGCCACCAAAATAAACGTAATCAATGCAGCCGGCAGATGAGACCCGGTGAGATGCATCGGCCGCGTTACCCCGCTCACCAACATGAGCACAAACGCATGGGCCAGAAAACCGCCGAACGAATACCGCCCGATAAACCGCAAGATGCGGTATATCGCGCCTTTCCGTCTCTGCAGCAGCAGCGCGAACCCGTATAGCAGCAGCAGTTGGGAGACGATGATTACGAAGGTGGAAGGCTTCAAATAGTTGGAAACCTGCAAATTCATCCGCTCCGCCGAGAAGCGAAGAACATCGTAACCAAGCCAAATATACGCCCCGATGAACACAATCATTGTCCAGCCCATCGCATCAGCCACAAACGTCCGAAATCTGGACAAGCCAAAGGCGCAAACGCTGCCTATCAGAAAGTAGAATGTGTACATGATAAAATAATTAGAGCGGAATGTGATCAGCCCCGCCCAAAAACCGCCGGCGGACGCGGCCCAGCCCGGCATTTTATAATAGGACAGCCACATCAGCGCACCGTACATTAGGCTGAGCGTCAAAGACGCCCACGCAACCCGGCGGATTAATTTCCCTTCCGTATCGGGATGCAGACGATCCCGGAACGCTGCGACCGCCCGCGAAAACAGCGGGAATAACAGGTAAAACTGAAAAATCATCAAGATAAACCACAGATGATAACCGTTGGTCGGCTTTATCAGCTGTAAGAAAATATTTAGCCAAGCCGAAGGCTGCATGAGCTTGCCGCCGATTACCCCTTCCACCGCGATCCAGTAAATGATCGTCCAGCATAGAAAAGGAACAAAAATATCGCCGAACCTTTTTCGGATAAACGAACGGTAATGCAGCTTCCCGCTATAATTGTAAAATAGGATGAGACCTGACAGGAATACAAACGTCGGAGTACCGAACCGGGTGAAATGAAACAGCATCGCCAGCATGATCGAATCGGACTGCAAGATGTCAGGCCGATAAATATATTCCGCTATGCAGTGCTGAAGCGTCACCGCCAAAAAGGCAAACGCGCGAAGAAGCGTCACTTCTTCGATCCGTTCTTTTTTATGGCGGAACTCCGGCTCAGGCGCCTTACGTTCGATTCCCGCTTGCAGATTTGTCATGATTTCCTCCTCTATTCTCAGAAGCAAAAGATATCCTGATTATAGAGGAAGAACATTAGCGTAAGATTAAATGGAACAAATTAACGGAACCTGCAAATCTCTACTTCATGAAAACGCGGATGACATTTGCCATATATCCAATGACTTGACATTCAAGCTATCGTCGCCCCAAACCTGCAAGCCAAGCGAATCCTGGCGGCTCGGGTACACTCTTGTCGTCAAGCTTTTTAATCCGTTCGCGTATGCTTCAACCATCGAACGGTCCAAGTAAATATGCAGCTTTAACGCATCATCCTCCAGCTCCAGCAGGCCGCGCTGCACTCCCCTGGAGCGCTCATTCGGATCTAATGTCGTCTTTGAACGGTCGACGCCGAATTCAGACGACTTCCAGTCATAATAGATGACCGTCTCCTCTTCGCCCGCTGGAGATTTCCTTACTATAAGCCCCATTTGCTCAGCGCTGTCCGCTGCAAATTCGACCTGAATTTCCAGCATGTCACCTTGCACGTTTTCAAGCAGCTTGTTAGCTTCCGCTAAAGACTTATCCCGCAGAGAAATGATGTGAGCGCCGCGCAGCGATTGAAGCTCCTCAATCGGTTCGATACCGAGACGGCCGTCCTCACGCAAGGTTAAGCTGACAGGCAAGCCCGCATTATGGGCCCAACCAGAGTCATAGTCCAGCTGCGGCGTTCGCTCCCCCTGCGCAATCGTGAATACGATGCTGCGCCCGGTCTTCGGATCAACCATTCCGCTCGGCCCCGTAAAATGAAAGTCGCCGACATCGATGAGCTGCGGTTCATCCTGATCGGGTACGAATCGGAATGCCTCCCGGTCAAATGTCCCGATCCAGTAAAATACCTCCACATCAGCACCTGGACCTAATGGACTAATAAGAAATACGTGCTTTTCCTTGCCGGCGCTGTCCTTGCCGAGCGGCAGCAGAACTGGGAGCTCCCACATATTGCCAAGATACGGATAAACAGCAGGATCAGATAAGTAGAAAGGACCCTTGTACTCCCAATCCGTCATATTGCGTGACGTGTAGGCCAGTGCTGTTCCGCCCTGCCCTTCCGTGCCGGAACCGATAAGCAGGTACCATAGGTCGCCTTCCTTCCAAACGAACGGGTCGCGGAAGTCGCCGAACATGCCTTGTCCCTTCTCTTGAACGATCAGCGGCTCCGGATGCTTCACCCAGCGCACAAGATCAGTCTCTCCGTCCTGCTTAAATGTGCTTCTCGCTAATCCTACCCTTTGATTCGGCACCGCGCTGTCATCCCCAGCCGTAAAGAAAAGAGCAGGAATCCCATTTTCGTCGTATGAGGCGCTGCCCGACCATACGCCGTCCGGATCGACGGCTCCCTTCTCCGGTGAGAGCGCGACCGGCAGGTCGCGCCAATGAACCATATCCTCGCTCACCCAGTGACCCCAATGGATTTGTGCCCAGTACGGCCCCTGCGGGTTGTGTTGATAAAACAAATGATATTGTCCGTTGAAATATATAGGTGCATGCGGCTCATTCATCCAATGAGCCGCAGGGCTGGCATGGTACTGCGGCCGATGCCTGTCAGCCAGCAGTGGTGTACGATCCAGCCGGATATCGGCTTCATCGATTTCTGGTATAATCCCGCCGTGCGGAATAAGGTCAGCTTCATACGAGGATGCTATTTCATCAGCCGACAAAGCGCGGCCGTAAATTTTCACCTCATCCATCAAACCGTCAAACATATTATGTCTGAAGGCTTCGGCCAATACCGCCGCCTGGTTATTTTTCCCGATTAGCAAGTCGTTCAAACATGGGATAATTTCGGTATTCTCCGGTGTTGAAAGAGCAGCAACCTGCTCGCCGTTTAAGTAAAGCTTCACAACCGCCTCATCCTTATCGAACGTGGCGGCAATATGGGACCACTGCTTCTTCGGCAGCGGCCGGTCATGACACCATAGTTCCACCCATTTCCCGGCCAGCCCCATCTGCATTGACCATGAGCCATGCCTGTACATGCCAAGAATATAACCCTCTTTGGCCTCCCTGTCATGCTGGTTCACGATAGCAGAGAGCCTCTGCTCCTGTCCCCACTCATACGAACGCGGCGCGACCCACGCCGAGATCGTAAAGGCGTTCCTTAGATGTTCTATTGCAGCAGCCTTACGTGTAATCCAAGTTGAATAGCCATCAAACAGCATCGCGCTTCCGCGAATTCCTTTGCGCCACTGCGGATCACGCGATTCTGTGAAACGTGCATCAAGAAGGGCATAGGAGATATCGTCCGCATTCCCGCTTATGACGTCAATCGCTGTTTTTCCCTTGCCTTCATTCAGAGGCCAGTGGGCGATTAATCCCGCTTCAAGGGTGAAGGGCAGCTTACGATTATCCATGAACACTCGTCCTCCCGCATTTCTTATCGTTATTTTCCTACGGTTTCTGTTACCATGGGCGCGTAAGCGGATTTTAACGGATATATTTGTAACGAACGAAGCCAAACAACGCCGCCCAACGCATAGATCTCGATTCCATCACTGCCTTCAAGCGGAAACAGCTGATCGGTCATGACAAGCCCCCCGTTATCAGCAAATACCTCGACTGACGACCGGTCAACCCACAATTGAAGCTTAATTCGACCATCATCTGGTTCAAGCTGCGAACTATGCCTGCAGCCGAATTGCGTATGAAAATCGATGATCCCCGATTTAGTTCTATCAATAAACAACTGGGAGTCAGCCGTATTGTAACCGACGATTGTCTCATTTTCATCGCTTGTTCTTAGCTTAAAGCCGAACTCAGATGCTGTGTCTAACTCGAATTCGGCTGAAATTTCGAATAACTCGCCCTTATGACCGACCAGTAGATTGCTTCCCGGAACGATTAGTTCATCCCGCCAATCGAAGCCATCCAAACGCAGCTTTCTCATCTCGTCCGGCACTTCCTGAACGAGACGGATACCGTCCGCCCGCTCACGCAGCGTAAGTTTGCGGGGTATAGTCATTGCGCCGCGCCATTCAGCCGTCGGGATCAGGTTGGCATATTTCCAGTTGTTCATCCATCCGATGCACAGCCGCGCTCCAGTTAGTTCCGGCGCATCCGACCAGGTTACGCCTGCATAGTTATCGCGGCCGTGATCCATCCATAGCACCGACTCCGGCGTATGGTCGTTCGTAAACTTGATTCCGTCAAATTCACCGATAAAATATTGCGTTCTCGAGCCTTCAGGGAGCGTTTCATCGTCCCCGATACTTACGATCATCACCCATTTCTCTTTCCCCGTGCTTCCTTCAACAGGCAATGCAAATAAGTCCGGGCATTCCCATACTCCGGCATGCGACCCTTCCTCTGCACCGAACTCGCTTGCAAACGTCCATTCCTTCAAATTAGGCGAATGATAGAGGCATACCCGGTCACCAGCCGCAAGCACCATAATCCAGCGCTTCGAATCTTGGTGCCAGAATACTTTCGGATCCCGAAAATCAGAGAATCGTTCATCCGAAAGCACGGGATTACCCGAATAAGCAGTCCAGGTTCGGCCGTTATCCTTGCTATAAGCAATACTTTGCCGCTGCCTTGAGAGGTTAGAATCCGGAATCATCTCGGTTTGCGTATAGATCGCGACTAGCCCTGCTTTTCCATCGAAAAAGCCGCTGCTGTCGTTCCAATCCACTACAGCGCTCCCCGAAAAAATCGTGCCGTTGTGATCCGGATATAACGCGATAGGCAGGTGCTCCCAATGAACAAGATCCTTGCTTACCGCATGACCCCAATGCATAGGTCCCCATACCGTACTTTCCGGATGATGCTGATAAAATAAGTGGTACTCTCCCTCGAAATATACCATCCCGTTCGGATCGTTTAGCCAATTAGCAGCAGGCGTAAAATGAAATTGCGGGCGTAACGGGTTATCATAAATAGGATTCATATGTGTCTCTCTCCTCTTATCGTTCGATGCTTATCAATGGAGGTGACGGAACCTTCAATTGAAGGTTCCGCCCCGGCCAACGATTATCTACTATTTCTGAGCTTCTTTGTAGCGGTCAAGAGCGGTTTGATAAATCTCCATCAATTTACTCAGGCCCATATCCTCTACGGTTTTCACATAGCTGTCCCACTCTGCGTCAGTCACGCCATCAACGATGAATTTGGCTCTTTGCGTATTCACGTATTTGATTAATTCCGGTTCAAACTGGTTAATCGTATCCAGCTCTTCCGGAAGGAAGAAGATCGTCGGATAATTTTCCTTCTCCATAAACGGCTCGTAATATTGCTCGAGATCCTTCTTCCGCTGCTGTGCGCGCGGCTCCATATCTACGATTGTTTTGAAGTGCTCCTTTGTAATGACGCCCGCTCCGTTCGGAGCAACCTTTTGACGGAATTCACCCATCGATACGCCTTCCTCCAGCGGGAGGTTAACAAGCTTTCCGCTTGCGTCTTTCTCATAAATAACCCCGATCGGACCCCAGTGAATTTGAGCGGCCATATAAGGCTCATATTGTTGATCGATCCAGCGCATTGTCACTTCCGGGTTTTCGTTCTCGCTGGTTATAACAAATGCGTTTCTTCCCGGACCGCCGCCGTTGCCTCTTCCGATGCTTTTTTTGCCTGTCGGACCTGTAAGCGGAGGAACTAGAGCATAGTTTTTCGCTTGCTCCGTCCCGACAACCTCTTCGATTTCCCACCAAACGTAGGAACCTAGCGTTGCGTCAGGCGTTTTACCTTTGGCCAAATATTGCGGCGCATCCTGCGTGAACGATTCAGGATCGATAAGACCTTGTTTGTACCATTTCTCGTTAAAATATTTCAAAGCTTCCTTGTATTCAGGCTGAGTGGCTGTGAAAATAACCTTTCCATCCCTTACGATGCGGTGCTCCAGATTGTCCGGCAAGCCAAACGCACCGAACAGACCTGCAATGTCCATACACCACTGCATATGCATAAAGCTAAGCGGAATTTCGTCGGCTTTGCCGTTGCCGTTCGGATCTTGCGTCTTAAAAGCAAGCAGCGCAGCCGTGTATTCGTCAAGCGTTTCCGGGAATTTCAAGCCCAGCTTATTGAGCCATTCCGTATTGATCACATGGAAGAACGGATTCGTGCCGAGCTCATTCTCCTCCCAAGTAGGAAGACCGTAAATATGGCCGTCAGGAGCTGTGATAGCCGCTTTAAGGTCAGGTCTTTCTTCCAGCAGCTTTTTCAAGTTCGGAGCATATTGATCAATCAGATCCTCCAGAGGAATGATCGTCCCGTCCTTGCCATAAGTAATCAATTCATAATCAGTGAATTGCGAGCTGTAGAAGGCATCGGGCAAATCACCGCTGGCAAGCAGCAGGTTTTTCTTCTCCGCATAATCGGTATCCGGGATATTCGTCCATTCGATATGAACGTTCGTATCGGTCTCTAACCGTTTGAAGATTTCCATCTCGTTGTATTCCGGCGCAAGCTGCGCTTTTGGGGATACTATCGAGAGTGTGATCTTATCGTTGACAATCGGGAGCCCTTCCTTATTAAAGCCCTCAACCTTAGCTGCATTGCCATTCGTTTTGCCGGTATCTGGTCCCTTGTTTGTTATGTTGTCGGCGCAAGCGGAAAGCAGCAAGCTTGCAGTGAGAAGAAGACTTACAGCAATCGACCCTGTCTTTTTCATTTGATGATCCTCCCTTAATTTTGTTTATTTATCTATCATCATCCGAGTCCGATCCGCGGTAATACGGAGCCCGGCGATAACCGGAGTAAGCAGGCTTGTTAGCCTTTTATGGAGCCGATCATGACCCCTTTGACAAAATATCGCTGCAGGAACGGATACAAGATCAGCAGCGGAAGGCTTGCGATGATAATTACGCCGTATTTGATCAACTCCGTTACACGAAGCTTGGCGGCATAAGATTCAACATCTATCATCATGCTGGAGTTGACCTGATTCTGAACAAGAATGTTCCGAAGCACCAGCTGAAGCGGAAATTTCGTTTCCTCATTTAAATAAATCATTGCGTCGAAAAATCCGTTCCAAAAGCCGACAACGTGGTAAAGCACCATGACCGCAATGATCGGCTTCGAAAGAGGGAGGACCATACCCAGGAAAAACCTCGTGTTCGAGCAGCCGTCGATAAATGCGGCCTCTCGCATTTCATCAGGAATCGTGCTTTGGAAGAAGGTGCGTACAATGATAATATTGAATACGCCCGCCGCTCCCGGAACAACTAACGCCCATATCGTGTTAATCATGTTCAAATCCTTGATCAGCAGATAAGTAGGAATCAATCCGCCGCCAAAAAACATCGTGAACACGAAGAACCACATGAACACGCCGCGGCCTACAAAATCTTTGCGGGACAACGGATACGCCGCCATCAAGGTGAGCATCACGCTAATGGCCGTACCTACTATGGCATAGAGCAGCGAATTCCCATAGCCGATCCAAATCGTCGAATCGCTGAAAATGCGCTCATATCCGTCCAAGGTAAGCCCTTTTGGAAACAACCATATATCTCCCGAGTAAATCTGATTCGGATCGCTGAAGGATGCTATAAAAACAAAGTAAAGCGGATAAAGAATCAGCAGCATTCCAATGGTCAGAATCGAGTAATTCAAAATATCAAACAACAGATCACCTTTTGTTTTCCGTTTTAGCAGAGCATTCATTGGTTTTGCCTCCTTACCACAAGCTTGTTTCCGTCAGCCTCTTGGCTATACGGTTTACCGTAACTAACAGCACCACATTTATAACCGCATTGAACAAGCCGATTGCAGCAGAGAAGCTGTACTGCGCCTTCTGAATACCTAGTTCATATACATAGGTCGGAATAATATTGGACGCCCCGTAATTCAAGTCGCTTTGCATCAGAAACGCTTTCTCGAACCCGACACTCATCACGTTTCCAAGAGCGAGCACCATCAGAATAATAATCGTCGGCAAAATACCCGGAATATCTACATGCCTGACTCGCTTCCATTTGCTGGCGCCATCCATAACGGCGGCTTCGTGAAGCTCGGGATTTACTCCGGCCAAGGCAGCCAAGTATATGATGGTCGCAAAGCCTGTTTCCTGCCAGATACCAGACAGTACATACAAAGGACGAAACCATCCCTCATCCGCCATAAACAGTATCGGTTCTCCGCCAAAAAACGTAATAACGTGGTTAACGATTCCGCTGTTCGGGGACAGAAAAACATTCAGCATTCCGACAAGCACGACGGTTGAAATAAAGTGCGGAGCATAAATGACGGTTTGAACGAATTTCTTATACCGTTTGGCCATCATCTGATTCAGCATAAGTGCAACCAGAATCGGAACAGGGAAACCGATCACCAAGGAATACAGGCTAAGCAGAATCGTATTTTCCATAATAGGCCAGAAATTATAAGCCTCAAAAAAACGAATGAAATGCTCGAATCCGACCCACTCGCTTCCCCAAATTCCTTTGCTCGCCCTGAAGTCTTTAAAGGCAATTTGGACGCCGTACATCGGGTAATACTTAAATACCAGATATAAAATAACAACCGGCAGCATGAACAGGTACAGCTCATAGTTTTGCTTCATTTTCACCCATGTTTGATTGGTGGAGCTTGCTGCCGGCTTTTCCTTTACCAGCCGTACATTATCCCGGCTTATCGTCTTCATCATCATTTCCACCTTCCCATCAATACGTAAACGTTTACGTTACCCTCATAAGAAAACTATTAAGGTCCCTTCTTGAGAAGAACCTCCGTAATGCACTTTTTAAGAACGCTTTCAATCCCTTATCTCCTATTAAGTAATCGTTCACGTAATCGTTTACCTGATTGAATTATAAACGCTTACATAAGCAATCGTCAATGGATTTTTTATTGCTGATTTAAAACTTTCATCATTTCCTACTTTAAAAAAGCAAAAAGGCCTCCACCTTGATCTGCTCCCCTCATAGCAGCAGGTTTTATTATTTCACCTGTCTACTATTTGGGGAGCATATCAGCCGCCCAATTGAAGTGAGCAGTTTAGGTGTATACGATGTTAACCTCATCGAACGAACGTTAACCATCTATTCAATGAAATCAGGGCAAAAATTTTAAAAATCAGTTCTACTCTAAAGACTACTCTAAAAAAATATTTGGAGCAACGTACTACACTTGAAGTTGAGTGTGATGCCTTGTTTATAACCTGCTACAAAGAACCTGTACGTTCAGGTACAATACAACGATTTGTTAATGAAACTACGATAAAGACTTTTGGTGAAAATCGTTATTCAGCAAAATCTCTTAGACATACATATGCTACCAACGCTCTTGAAAATGGAAATTCATTCGATGAGGTTGTACAAAGTCTTGGACATTTAAATTGGATTTCTACAATGTATTATCTTCATAGAAGCAACAAGCGTTTGTTAAAGAACAGCTTGAAATTCAATCCATTATCAAAACTGGAGGTCGATAAAAATGGCAATTCCAATAAACTCTAACTATAACATTGAAGAAATATGTTCAACTTTTGGTATTGAAAGAGAAGATTTCCTTAGGCTTATTTCTGGTAAACAAGAGGAGCCAAGTAATTTAAAAACAATCATTGAAGTCATTGACGAATTTATGGGTACGGTAAAAAAATCAAATAAGAGTGCTACAACTATTTCTTATTATGCTTCATTCCTATCCCAATTCAAAAGTTTTCTCAATGAGGTCGATCCGAGTATTGATTTACTCGGTCTTACCGAAGTCTTATTTAATGAATTCATTTTAGAAAAATGCATCTCTAGGGACGGTGGTTCGTTGTCTAGAGGCTCAATTAATACGTATCAATCGATTATCAGAGAACTGCTTTTCTTTTCTCTTATAATGAAATATATCAATATTGATTTACGTCCAAGATTTGAAAAGTTAACTACTGATATTCTACCTCGATACATACCCGATGATGTAGCTTCAAATATTATTATAAAAAGTCACCACACTAGCCGACCTCATTTAAACAACACAATAATTATTTTCTTACTTGGAACTGGCTGCCGTTTAAGTGAAGTAACAAAACTAAGAATTAATCAATTTGACGTATTGAATAATCTAATTTTCATTAAAAAAAGTAAAGGCTACAAGGACAGGTATATCCCCATGTATCCAGAAGTTAAAAATATAGTGCTTAGCTATCTTCAAAGAACCGGTATTAAGGAATGGAATCGCAATAACGAAAAATCACTTTTTACTAAAGGTTTCGGAGAAGATCGACCACCATTATCAAACAAGTATATTCAACGAACAGTTAAATCAATATTAAAAGAAATACAAATGGATCAGCGATTTAGCGTTCATTCATTTAGACATACATTTGCTGTAAATTGCCTCAAAATAGGAATGCGCATAGATATATTAGCTCAAGTAATGGGACACAAGAGTATAGAAACAACCAGAGTATATACTAAGCTACTCCCTCATGACCTAAAAAATGACGTAATGGAGAAATTCCCCTTCCCTTTTGAAAAGCTAATGCAAAAATTAATACCGAATGGTGGTGCTACGAATGGAGAAACTAATTGATGAAATTCAACTTTTTTCAAATACTAACCTTAAGTTAAAGCCGCAAACCTTAATAGCATATATAAGACATCTTAGAAATCTAGCGAAAAATCTCGCAGCAATAACCAATACTGATTTAAGCGAGTTACATCTAGAGAGAATTTATGTTGTCCTAAATTCATCTGGGGATATTTTAACTTATCGACCTATAGATTATCTGATTATAGACAGCTATTTAAACCAAAATATTCATCGTGGCTTCTCTTGGATGCGTGGAACCATATATGCTCTCCGTCACTTTTTTAATTATCTTGAGCAAAAATACCGATTTAAAAATGTTATGAATCAGATTACGTTTGATTTTAAAGAATTCAGAAAAACTAAGAAGCCTACCCGTATACTAAGCCGGCATGAAATTCTAAAGCTTCTAAATGCAATAGTGACATATAGTGAACAACTTGAACGTGATCTCTTGTTATTTTCTTTGTTATATTCCACAGGATGTAGAAATTCTGAGATTCGAACTTTGAGAGTAAATCAAATTAATTTTAAAGACGATTGTCTGATGCTTTTAGATACCAAAACCAATGTCCAAAGAATTATAACTCTAAGAGATGGTTACGGAGAAATCATTTAAAATTACTGTGCATTAAATGAATTAAAAGATGATGACTTTTTATTCGAATCAAAAAATGTCTGTCCAATTACTTACACAACAGTAACCAACTTATTAAAATTCTTTTTAAAAAAAGCAAATTTGCCCGACGTCACCCTTCATAGTACAAGATACTCTTTTGCTACTTTAATGAGGGATTCTGGTGTCCATATTCTAGTCTTAATGCAACTCCTTGGCCATAAACGCGTTAACTCAACACAGATATATTCTCAGTCTTACTATGTTAGAAATATTAATGTACATATAAATGAAAACACGGAAGTGCACAGATTGATTGATGGTTATTTAGATAATTGACTATCGCATACGTGCAAATTCAATGCTCCATTTGCGGACTTGCCAGTTCTGCCTGCTATTGGCGAAATATCCTTATGAAACGTGTGGAGTGTAATTTAAAGATGTAGTTTTAATGGTATTATTTTACCACACTGATTTTCCGTGTATTGTGTAATACTGCCAGTTAACGCAAAAAGTGGACCTCAGTCAAGAAAGTGGACACTAAATAAGAGCAATTAGCTAATACTTTTTTTGTACAGAGCTTCAAACTGCTCTGGAGATAGGTAACCCA
>NZ_QPJD01000009.1 GCF_003337375.1 Paenibacillus prosopidis | reverse complement strand
CTCCATTTTACCAAAGGATGGTTTCTTTGTTTTTTACAACTTTTAAAACAATGAAGGGGCTGCCCCTAAGTCTTTATGACTTTTGGGACAGCCCCATGTTGATGATTCTTTCCTTCTAGTTAATTACGTTGTTAGCGCGAGCCACCAGAGTAAGGCGAGTTTTGTGCGTTTGTAGCTTGCCAGCCGCCTAAATGAGATATGACCGGACCTGCTTGTTGGTAAGCATTAGTTGCCTCAAGCACAGGGCTTTGAGATGTTGTGTAAGATTGGACCGGAGTCGGGCCAAACCCGCTTTGTACATTCGACTGCGCGAAACCGCCGAAATTAGAAAACTGGGCATTTTGTGCTCCATAGTTCGCTGCGGAAGGCTGATTAAAAGATTGTTGCATGCCTTGTTGACCACCTTGAAAACCTTGTTGACGGTCTGGACCAGCTTGAAAACCAACATGCGAGATAACCGGACCAAAGCTTCCAAAAGCTGTTGCAGGCGATTGTGCGTAACTTTGAACAGGTTGTTGCGAAATGTATCCCGACGGTTGGGATGAATAGTTCGCTGCCCCAAATTGCTGAGCACCTTGTCCTTGGAAACCGCCCTGCGGATTCGCAACAATTGAGCTTGATTGTCTGCCAAAAGTCGGATAGCTTAGCTGACCTTGATAGTTCGATTGCACGAAACCTACTGGCCCTTGATTTTGAAAGCCTTGCTGACCTTGGAAATTACTACCCGGTTGCTGCGACCATTGATTCACGTCGTGTCCTCCTTGGATTACAATCAGAAAGTCTTCAAATGACTGCCTCTCTCTAAATGCAAGTTCGGCACTCTCTCTTGAAGCCTTTCTTATTGTGTAGGATAGACCCTTTTTTTATTACAGTTATGTTTTGGATTTTCCGTCAGGCAACAGGATAGAATCCTCTACCTTAATGCAGCGATCCATAATGACTTGCAAACCGCCTTTAACGGCAATGTCAGCCGCCTCCTCGCTTGCAATCCCAAGCTGCAGCCATAAGGTCTTGGCGCCGATGGCAACGGCTTCCTCCGCAACTGGAGGGGTATGCTCGCTTCTTCGAAAAACGTTAACGATGTCCACCTGATCAGGAATATCTTTGAGAGAAGCATAACTCTTATGTCCCAAAATCGTATCGGCATTAGGATTAACAGGAATTATCGTATAGCCTTTCGCTTGCATAGCTTCAGAGACCATATACGAAACACGCTCCGGATTGTCAGATAAACCAACTACTGCAACAGTCGTGCTGTTTTGCAAAATGTCCTTAATTTGCTCACGCGTAGGATTTTGAAAGGCCATCCAAACACCTCGATTCGTTATTTTAAACAAAACGTAAAGCTTTCTCGCCGAACGATTTCCTGTTAACCTTCAATCCACTCGACGTTTGCGCCTAAAGCTTGCAAATGGTCGAAATAAATCGGATACGACTTTGCTACGTGATGCGCATCACGAATTCGGATCGGCTGTTTCGCACGCAAACCGACAACGGTTAATGCCATAATTACACGGTGGTCGTAGTGAGCGTTAATTTCGACGCCGCCTTCAACACCTTCAGGACGACCATGCACAATTATTTCTGCTTGACGCTCTTCAACGTTAGCGCCGGCTTTGCGCAGCTCGTTCAAATAGTCGGTAATACGGTCGCACTCTTTGTAGCGTAAGTTTTCTACATTATAGAACCGGGAAGTGCCTTCAGCGAAAACAGCAGCTGCCACCATGGCCAGCACCGCATCCGTCGCATGGTCGCCATCAAATTCAACCGCCTTGAGTTTTCCGTTTCCTTTAATATGAACGATGCCGTTCTCATGCGTAAGCGGAACCTCCATCATCTTCAATACATCGACGACGGCACGTTCCCCCTGCTTACTTTTCTCCTCTAAGCGGTGAACGATGACATCCGATTCCGTTACAGCTGCTGCTGCGAGTATAGCGGCAGAGCCAGGATAATCTCCTTGCACAGCGTATGTTTTGGCAGCATAGCTTTGACGTCCAGGCACGCGGAAACGCATATAATCCTCATCAGCATGGATGATGATGCCTGCTTGCTCAAGAACCTCTAATGTTTGCCCGACAACAACTTTAGATTTCAAGTCGTGCAGCACTTCGATCTCGCTGTCCTCCTCAAGCAATGGAGTCAAGAATAGCAGCGCACTCAGAAATTGCGAGCTGATGTTGCCGGACACTTGAATTTTGCCGCCTTTGGGTGCCCCGCCGCGGATCGTAATAGGAAGCTTTCCGTCATTATGCTCAATGGATACGCCCATCGAAACTAGCGATTCAATCAAATCGCTATGCGGACGCTTTCCAAGTGAATCAGGGTAACGGTTAATGAACGTTACATCCGGACATAAAGCGGCAATTGCCATAAGAAACCGCAATACGGCCCCGGCATTGCCAACATCAAGCTGCTCGACTGGATTAGGATTTCGGCCAAAGCCGGTAATGACGATTTTCTCATCATCCTCTTCTACAATAGCTCCTAAATCGCGGATACAGCGGCGCATTGCATCGCTATCCTCACTGTGGGCAGGATAGTAGATGGTACTCGTACCTTCTGCAAGTGCAGCAACCAGCAGGTAACGGGTCGTGTAATTTTTGGAAGAAAGGGCTTGAAGCTGACCTTCAAGTCTTGGCGTTGGTGTTACGATAACGTCCATAGTTGTATGATCTCCTTTTATAATCAATTCTACGCTTCAATAGGCAATGGGCTGTACAAAGCGATGATGTATACGTCACTAACGTTTTTTCATCAACATCATATCATTTTTTTGTAAGACAAGGGTATAAAAAAGTTACTAATGCCGTATGGATGATAATGATGCATATTCAAGGATAGGAGTGACGTTAGCGATGACCAGTGATCTTCATTTGTCCGCTCTCCACCAAACACAGAAACGAATTAATAGAATACTCGATCCGGTTCATCCGCTTACCCGGGAAGACGTCGTCTGGATGCTTGAGTATATAAAAAAAAAGGTGGCTGACGGAGATCCGGCACTAATGGATCTAACGCAGCCACGTTTATTGCAAAACTTTCATTTCTTTGCCGAAGCGGCCATGTCTCTCATCCATCGCAGGCATTACTGCGATCAAGAGGCCGATCGGTTGCGCGACTGGCTGCGGCAAGCAGCTTTCGGGCTGAACGATGCCAATCCCGGCGAACCGAATCGGTGACAGGCTGCTGGATTAAGATTGCATCCAGTTAAAGTGGAAGCTGCCTTCTTTGTCCAAGCGTTTGAATGTATGAGCGCCGAAATAGTCACGCTGCGCTTGAAGCAGGTTTGCTGGCAAACGCTCTGTACGGTAGCTGTCGAAATAGGCGATTGCACTTGCGAAAGCCGGTACCGGTACGCCGTTTGTAACGGCAACAGAAATAACTTCGCGCCATGCGCCTTGATAAGACTCGACGATGTTTTGGAAGTAAGGATCCAGCAGCAGGTTGCGCAGGTTAGGATCACGATCGTAAGCGTCTTTGATGTTTTGCAGGAAGCGGGCACGGATGATGCAGCCGCCGCGGAAAATCATCGCGATATCGCCATAACGAAGATCCCAGTTGTATTCTTCGGATGCAGCGCGCATTTGAGCGAAGCCTTGCGCATACGAGCAAATTTTACTTGCGAATAAGGCTTTGCGCACGGCTTCAATGAATGCAGCTTTGTCGCCTTGGAAAGGCACTTTCGCAGGACCGTTCAGCACTTTGCTTGCTGCAACGCGTTCTTCCTTCATTGCGGACAAGAAACGAGTAAATACGGATTCCGTAATGATTGAAAGAGGCACGCCAAGATCAAGCGAGCTTTGGCTTGTCCATTTGCCGGTACCCTTTTGACCAGCGGAATCAAGAATGACATCTACCATCGGCTTGCCTGTCTCTGGATCGTATTTCGAGAAAATGTCTCTCGTAATTTCGATCAAGTAGCTGTCCAGCTCGCCTTTGTTCCATTCGGAGAAAATTTCATGAAGCTCTTCCGTGCTTACCCCGAGCACGTTTTTGAGCAGGTCATAAGCTTCGCAAATCAATTGCATGTCGCCATACTCGATTCCGTTATGTACCATTTTTACATAATGACCGGCACCGTCTGGTCCAATATATGTGCAGCAAGCATCTTCGCCAACTTTTGCAGAAATTGCAGTCAGGATTGGCTCAACGAGCTCATACGCGGATTTTTGGCCGCCCGGCATAATGGACGGTCCTTTCAAAGCGCCTTCTTCGCCGCCGGAAACGCCAGTACCGATGAAGCGGAAGCCTTTTGCTTCCAAGTCTTTGCTGCGCCGTTGTGTATCAGGGAAATAGGCGTTGCCGCCGTCAATGATGATGTCGCCTTCGGACAAGTGCGGGACAAGCGAATCGATCGTAGCGTCTGTTCCTGCGCCTGCTTGAACCATGATCAAAATTTTGCGCGGTACTTCCAGAGACTGTACGAACTCTTCAATCGAATAGGTCGGTACAAGATTTTTGCCGGAAGCTTCTTGGATCAGATCATCCGTCTTCTCGCGGGAACGGTTAAATACGGACACCGTGAAGCCTCTGCTCTCAATATTAAGGGCCAAATTTTTGCCCATTACTGCCAAACCGATTACACCAATTTGCTGTTTTGACATCTGGTTCTTCCATCCTTCATATTTAATTTTGGGTCACAATAGTTTTATTTTACTCTTTTTAAGACAAGAAGAAAACTATTTGCATGGAAAAATGTCGCAATGTCACATTAGAATTATTGACCGCTTTAGAAAGTTTACCTTATAAAACGACCAAAATCCAAAACTATCAGGCTGATCCCCGCCTGCCTTTGTTCTATTAAAACAACATAAAAACGACCAAAGGCTGCAGGCATTCATACAGCATTCGATCGTTTTATGTTCGCATATAGGGACAGACATCCATCATCAGAGTTCCAGTTGCAGCATTTCCGAGCGAAGTGCAGTCAGCTTCTCCTTCGATGCGTTAACAGCTTCCTCATCGTTATCCTGTATGGCATCAAACAGCATCGAAAGCTCGTAATCAAGCTCATAGCGCAGCACTACCGCACGTTCCTCTGCACGCTTCGACTGAAACGCCTTGATCATTTCCTCTATCGTAACGAAAGGCTTCTTCTGATAAATAATCCGATGTTCCATACCGGACACCTCCACGAGTCGTATAATCTCACCGAACATAATACTCTCAATGACGATTTGACGATCTTTAATGCGCTTCACTACCGCATGTCCACGTGTGTCATTAATCAGCTTTTCAATCAATTCCGATAACTTCTCGTCTTTAATAATGTAATCTCCAACAATTTTGTAACGGTTCTTCATTCGCTGGAATTGAAGTTTGACGAGCTTTCGGCCAGTTCGGATGGAAACTAGAAACTGTCCTTCCGTCTCGCTCCAATACAAGGAGTACCCTTCCTGAATAAGATCACGGATGAGATTTTGGATTTGCCGGCGGTCAAATCGCAGCTCCAAATTGCAATATTCGACTTCATAGCTCTTGTTCACGGCAATCCCTCCCTTACTTCAGTTTAGTTGACGAAATGTTCTGATAATTTGTTCTTATCTTTATCTTATACTCCATCTTATGTTATGGCAACTTGGATTATTGACTAATTTTACGCTTTCAAACCACTAAAATGAAAAAAGGGCTCAGCTATCTAATATTATAGACAGCTTGTTCCCTATTTCGTCCGTTATTCCATAGACAGGAGCGGAATTTCAATTTTCAATTCCGCTAGCAATCGATATAGCTTCCTCTAAACCTATTGCTTGAACTTGTGTTTCATTTCTGCGCTTCAGCTCCACGATGCCTTCCGCAGCATGCTTGCCTACGACGATACGGATGGGAATGCCGATAAGGTCGGAATCCTTGAATTTAACGCCCGGGCGTTCATCGCGGTCATCAAGCAGCGTTTCAATGCCGGCATCGCTTAAGCGTGCTGCGATATGCATGGCTAAGTCCATCTGCACTTGATCCTTAGAAGATACGGGAACGACGTGAACGCGGTAAGGCGCGATCGACTCCGGCCATACAATACCATTGCTGTCTGAATGCTGCTCAAGCACGGCAGAGAGCAGCCTCGACACGCCAATACCATAGCAGCCCATAATAAGCGGCTGTTCAATCCCTGCTGCAGTCAGAAACCTGGCGTTCAATGCTTCACTGTATTTCGTACCCAGTTTAAATACATGCCCCACTTCAATGCCTCGATGGAACGTTAAGCGGCCTTGCCCGCAGCGCGGGCACTTGTCACCTGCAGCGGCATTGCGGTAGTCTCCTACCTGAGCATTCGTCAAATGTACGCCCGGCTTCACATTTCCAAGATGATAGTCTTTCTCGTTAGCGCCCGCTATCCCCGCTTCCAGCGCCATAACCGCAAAGTCTGCGAGGATGGGAATTGATAGCCCTACCGGGCCGGCAAAACCGACAGGCGCACCCGTTATGCGCTCGGTTGTCTCTTGATCAGCAAGCTCAAGGGAAGCAGCGGAAAGCATATTTTTCACCTTGATTTCATTGACCTCATGGTCTCCCCGAACAACTACGGCTATCGGGCTTCCATCGGCAACATAAATCAATGTCTTCATCAAAAGATCCGCGCTAACGCCCAGTGCTTGTACCAGCTGTTCGATTTTCCTTATAGCCGGCGTATGGAGCCGTTCCAGCTCATCTTGCTTCTGCCCCTGCTCATAATGCGCGGCCAGCTCGGTGCCGTATTCGGCTTTTTCGAGATTGGCCGCGTAATCGCAGCTGTCACACGAAGCGATTGTATCCTCTCCGATATCGGCAAGTGCCATAAATTCATGCGTTCCGCCCTCGCCGCCAATTGAGCCGGCATCCGCTTCTACCGCACGGTAATAAAGACCGCAGCGCGTAAAAATTCGATTGTAGGCCTCATACATACTCTTATAGCTGCGATGAAGGCCTTCCCAATCTTCATCAAACGAATAGGCGTCCTTCATCAGAAACTCTCTGCCGCGCAGCAAGCCGTAACGGGGACGCTTCTCATCGCGGAACTTCGTCTGTATTTGATACAACATAACAGGCAGCTGCCGGTAGGAGCTTACCTCGTCCCGTACCAGAGCGGTAATAACCTCTTCGTGAGTCGGGCCGAGTGCAAACTCCCGTTCATGACGGTCACGCAAACGAATAAGCTCAGGTCCATACTCGCCATAACGGCCGGACTGCTGCCACAGCTCTGCAGGCTGCATGGCAGGCATCAAAATCTCCTGAGCTCCTGCCCGGTCCATTTCTTCCCTTACGATTTGTTCAAGCTTTCGGAGTACCCGCCGTCCAAGCGGCAAATACGTATAGATGCCTGCAGCAAGCTGTCTAATCAGTCCTGCCCGCAGCATTAACTGATGGCTGGCTGCTTCCGCTTCAGACGGTACCTCGCGTAATGTAGGCATTAATAGTTGGCTTTGTCTCATTACCCCATCCCCCGATCGTTGTGTTGTCAGTAGATAAAAACAAAAAGAACGCATTCGTAAGGGACGAATGCGTTCGTGGTACCACCCTCATATAGCCGCCGAAAATAAAGGACAGCTCTCAATGGATAACGGAATGAAAATTCCGGCAGAGGTTACTTTAAAGCTTCACCGCTGCAGCTCGCAAGGTAGGGAATATTCAATCGTTCATAGAAGCCTTGCAGCCTGCGGGCTTCCTCTCTGATATAAACGGCAGCTGAATATCATAGCCTTGTTCTACGCTATTGTAATGTCGTTAACTTTTGACAAATTTACAATACAACGATGTTCAAGTCAAGAAGATTTGCGTTTTGAAACGAGCTTAGCCTTTAAAAAGTCAGCACCATCCGCTTTCTCTTGTTTAGAATAATTATAAATTAGCTCGTCTACCCCCAGATGCTTATGCTATAATGATCCAAGCTGATACATCAATGATTCATCTGACGAGGAGAGATTTTAACGATGACCACACAGACGACTTCCGCCGGTTTGCCCGGCTTTACGCAAGCGGATTTTGATGTTTTTGGCCTGGAAGGACTCGAAGAACGAATGGCCGCCATCCAAAATCTAATACAGCCTAAATTTCGCGCGATCGGCGAACAGCTGAGCGTAGACGCAGCCGTACATGCCGGCAATGAAATGTATTTGCATGTTGCCAGACATGCGCGCCGCAAAGTAAACCCGCCAAAGGACACTTGGCTCGCCATCTGCAGCAACAAACGCGGCTACAAAGCGCATCCGCATTTTCAGCTTGGACTGTTTGACGACCATTTGTTTTTATGGCTCGCGCTTATTTACGAGGTACCGAACAAATCCAATATTGCAGCAGCTTACTTGAACCAGCTCGATGATGTCATCGCAGCCGTACCAAAGGACTACGTGCTGTCACAGGACCATATGAAGAAAGAAAGCACTGTAATCGGCGATATGTCCCGGCAGGATTGGACTAACGCACTGGTCCGCTTCCGCGACGTAAAGAAGGCGGAGCTGCTGATAGGGCGTCACATTAAGGCTAATGACGCGCTCCTCCGAGACGGCGATGCGCTCCTGCAATTTGCCTCTACCACTTATGAAACGCTTATGCCCCTTTATCGTATGGCAATTATATAGCTCTTAACAAGCGTAAACGACTGACGCCGTCCTTTGGCGGCAAAGGCTCGTTTCGCGGTGAAATATAAGCTTATTTATAATGTGCAACTTATAAATTCTTATATTTTGAATGGAGGCTGCCCTTCAAGTAGATTTTACTTGGGACAGCCTCTTTATTTTATACCTGCTGTGCTGCTGCTTCAGCAGATGGAGCCGCTGCGCTTGCACGGCGCTGCTTGCGCGAAGTGCGGAAGAAGAGCAATTCATATACGCAAGGCACGATGATGAGCGTGAGCAGCGTTGCGGCGGTCAAGCCGCCGATTACGACGACCGCAAGACTTTGCGATACGATGCTACCCGACTCGTGCGAGCCGAATATGAGGGGCAGCATAGCGGAAATCGTCGCTACTGCTGTCATCACGATCGGACGCATACGCGTCGTAGCCGCTTCAATGAGTGCCTCGCGAATCGGCATCGTCAATTCATTTTGCTTCACACGGTCAATTAATACGATTGCATTCGTTACGACGATTCCGATAAGCATCAGAGCTCCGAACATGGCTGTGAAATCTGGCGTTACGCCGGACACCAGCAAGCCTGTAACCGCTCCGATTGCTGCAAGCGGCAGTGATATCATGATGGCGAGCGGCGCGCGTAATGTTTTGAACGTAAGCACCATGATGAGATACACGATACCGATGGAAATGAGCGCAGTTAAACCTAAATCAGCAAAATCGCTTGATTGATCGGCTGATGCCCCGCCAACGGCTAAGCTTACACCATCCGGAAGCTTAAGGGCTTTTGTTGCTTTCGTAATTTCGGTTCCAATGACCGAAAGCTCGCTGGGCTCAGCATTAGCAGTCACCCGAATATAGGTTTTGCCATCCTTATGGTAGTACAGGCTAGGCTCTTCCGTACGAACCAGTTCAGCTACCGTTGAAACGGGAACAGCACCTGCCTCCGTCATAATCGTTAATTGCTTCAGTTCAGCTTCTGAATCCGGATTTACGATAGGCTGAAGCATAACCGGGGTGTCGCTTTCCTCTAATCGAATCGTACCGATCGGAAGAGGATTAAGCATGCTTTGCAGCTGCATCGCCACTTCCTGTCCTTTGGCTAGGGCAGGATCAACCTTGAAGGAGTATACCGGTTTCTTCTCCTCTTGATTGCTTTCCACCTTGAGCACGCCTTCAATCGGCTTAATGGCCGCAATAAGCTGCTCCGCGGTTTGACTCAGCTGCTCCGGATCGTCGCCGGTTACATCGATAAATATTTGCGATGAACCGCCGCCCATCATTAAATTCGATGCGTTAGCCGTAAGCGATGCGTCTTTATAGTTATCCTTCTGCGTTTTCACATTGTCCATAAACGACTCTGCATTGACACCTTCTTTTAAATCGATCATAAACGTTACCAGTGTAGGCGAAGATACCGCACCGTATTTGGCCGCATCGGCGCTATTGCCGAGCGACATCATCACCCACTCCACATTGTCATCAGCTGTCAAAAAGGATTCCAGCTTCTTGCCCGCTTCCAGAACGTCATCCGCAGGTGTTTCACTTGGATATTGCAGGGAAACGTTAACGTTCTCTGCGCTGGAGGAGTCGAGCGCACCCTTCGGCATTAGCACATATGCGCTTATCGAACCGGCAAACAGCACAACGGCAATGATTATCGGTACTATTTTATGCTGCAGGTTCCAACGAATGAAATGAGCGAATTTCGGCGATCCTTTGTGCTCCTTTTCCTTTGTTCCACGCAGCAGAATTGCACTCAGAAGCGGGACGACGGTCAATGCAACTAACAGGGATGCCAGCAGTGAATACGCAACCGTTAGAGCGAATGGCAGTAAGAAGGCTTGTAAAGATCCGCGCAGCAGCCCCATCGGTAAAAATACCGCGACGGTGACAAGCGTAGACGATGTAATGGCCGAAGCCACTTCCTTCGTCGAATCGGTAATCAGTTTGACGGAGAAAGACTCCTTTTGCAGCCTTCTGTAGATGTTCTCAATGACTACGATACTGTCGTCAACGAGACGACCGACTGCGACGGCAACGCCTCCAAGCGTTATGATGTTGAGCGATACGCCTGAAAGCTGTAAAAGGTACAAGGTAATACCCAGTGACAACGGGATCGAAACGATCGTCACAATGGTTGCCTTAATATTGCGCATAAATAATAAAATGACGACCGTAGCGAACAAAGCACCAAGCAATACTTCACGCAGCATGCTGTTAACGGAAGATACAACAGAATCCGATGTACTTAAGATGATGGAAGCATCTATTCCCTTAACGTCTTCATTTAACCGTTCTACCGTTTTTTCGATACCTTTACCAACCGTAACCGCATTGGCATCCGCCGCTTTGGAAATGGTGAACATAATGGCGTCCTTGCCATTCATTCGGCTAATACTCTCTTGGTCCTTCGCAAGCTCGACCTTCGCTACATCTCCCAGCTTGACGCCCGCGGCCACAGGCAGCTTGCGCAGCGTGTCCAAGTCCGACACTTCATCATAAATATTAATATTGCCCGCAGCGCCGTCTACTGTGCGCTCGCCAATCGAGGCGGATGCGCCTCTTCCCTGCAGCACACCCATAATAGCTTGCGCCGGGATTCCCGCCTCTGACAGCTTATCGCTAAGCGGCGTGATGTTGACAATAGGAGACGACTTGCCGCTTACGGTGACCTCGCCCGCACCCTCTGTCTTCTGCAGCTCCGTTGTTACCTCTTTGAGCTTCGCTTCTCTTTCCTGTTCGCTCATTCCGTCATCAAAGGTTAAGGTCACCCAAGCAATCGGGATCATCGATGTATTAAATTGGACGATGAACGGCTTCATGACATTTTCGGGAAGCTGCACCTGTCCAACGGCCCGCTCAATTTCCGCCTTCGCTTCTTTCATATCCGTCTTTGATTCAAAGTTCAAATTTACCTGCGCATATCCATCTCCGGAAGTAGAGAACATATCCGTTTTCCCTTTAATAAAGGTTACTGCCTCTTCCAATGGATTCGTAACCTGCTGTTCCATTGACTTCGCATCGTTTCCCGGTCCGATTGCGGTTATCATAACTTGCGGATTATCGGCTGCCGGCAAAAACTCCATCGGCAGCCTAAAGTAGCTGATTACCCCCATCACCAATGCCATGGTGACAATCAGTATAATGGCCGCCTTGTTGCGGAACGACCACTCCGTCAATTTACTCATCTTTTTTCCGACTCCTTTTCCCTTTACGGTTTTTCTTGTGTTTTGTCTTTTCTAATCATAATGGGAGGAAATCTTTTGTAAAAACGTCCCAAGTCGGTATTTCAATCTCGCCCTAAGTCGTAAATCATCTACGACCTCAGACGGGCATCTAAAAAAAATAAGTAAGTACTCACTTCACAATTTCAGTTAGAGAGCGTATAGTTAAAAGTGAGTATTCACTCATCTTTATCTTTTGAAGGAGCGTGATTAACCGTGGAAAAAACGCATCCGTATTCTTCTGCAGAAGCTATTGCCGTGGAATTACAAGGAATTGTTCGCATGTTTGGCGGCCGTACCGTCATTGACGGCATATCGCTAACTATCCCGCGAGGCGAGCTTTTTGGACTTCTAGGACCTTCCGGTTCGGGTAAAACGACACTTATTAAGCTTATGACAGGCATTGACCGTCCTGATGCCGGCTCAGTCAGCATGCTCGGAGAGCCAATGCCGCAGTTAAAAATGCTGCAGGTGTTCGGGTACATGGCACAATCTGATGCCCTCTATAACGAATTGACAGGCAAGCAAAATCTCGAGTTTTTTGGCGCATTGTTTGGATTAACAGGTCAATTGCTCAAAAATCGTATTCATGCTGCAGCCTCATTAGTTGATTTGACCGACCACTTAAACAAGCAGACCGCTGCTTATTCCGGGGGCATGAAGCGCCGGTTGTCGCTCGCGATCGCACTATTGCATGAGCCCCGGCTCCTTGTACTCGACGAGCCTACGGTCGGGATCGATCCTGTTTTGCGGCAATCGATTTGGAAGGAGCTCTCGGCTTTAAGCAGGCAAGGCATCACCATAATCGTAACGACGCATGTGATGGATGAAGCGGAAAAATGCGACCGGCTTGGCCTTATTCGGGACGGAAAGCTGATAGCGGCCGACACGCCTGAGGCGATCATGCAAAAGGCTGGCTGCAGCACGATTGAAGAAGCATTCATTGCGCTTGGAAGCGGCGGAGGTGGGGAGAAATGAGAATACGTGCGCTTTCCATACGGATTATAAGACAATTTCTTCGCGATAAACGAACGCTTGCCCTATTATTTCTGGCGCCGCTTCTTATATTAAGCTTGATGAAGCTCGTTTTTGACGGACAATCGGTCTCACCTGCTATTGGGATGGTTGACATTCCAGCTGTCTTTACAGAAAAATTCGAACATTTGAATGCGGCTATTACGGTTTACGAATCGCCGGATTCGGCTCACGCAGCGCTTCAAGCTGGTGAGCTCGACGCTATCCTTCAATTAAGCGGCGGCAAGCCGGAGCTTATGCTTGAAGGAAGCGATCCTTCAATAAACCGGGCGGTTTTGCTTCTCTTGCAAACGGCTATGCAAACAGGTAGCGGAAGCGCGGCTCCTGCGATCACTTATTTGCACGGCGGACCTGATATGGCTGCTTTCGATTCATTTGGACCGGTGCTCATCGGATTTTTTTCCTTTTTCTTCGTCTTCCTGCTGGCAGGTGTCTCCTTCCTGCGCGAACGGACTAGCGGCACGCTGGAGCGGCTGCTCGCAACACCAATCAAGCGGTATGAAATCGTCATAGGCTATTTGGCCGGCTTCGGTATTTTCACCTTGCTGCAAGCCTCTTTGATCGCCTGGTTTTCGGTCGATGTGCTTGGCCTATATATGGCTGGAAGCATCGGCTATATGCTCCTCATAAACTTACTCTTGTCATTAACGGCTTTAACACTCGGCACATTGCTCTCATCCTTTGCAAGCAGCGAGTTTCAGATTATACAGTTCATTCCGCTTGTCATTGTTCCGCAAGCCTTTTTCTCCGGATTATTTAATCTGGATGCGATGAATCCGTGGCTGCAGAAGCTGAGCAGCATCATGCCTTTGTACTATGGGGCAGACGCCATGCAAGGGATCATGATACGCGGCGAGAGCTGGGGTGATTTTCAAATCGATGTCTATGTGCTAATCGGCTTCTCCTTACTATTCGCCCTCTTGAACGTGCTCGCACTCAAGAAGCACCGCAGCATGTAGAAAGGCATGTGCTTTTGATATAATGAGAGAACTGGGAACAGATGAAGGGGTGTCTTACGATGCAAGAACCAATAGAGCATTGGCTGCAGGAGCTGTTAAAGCTGGATGACGAAGAACAGAAGATGACGGATAAGCAAATGAAAATCGTCCAGGCAGCCTCGGAAGTATTTGCACAAAAAGGGTACGCCGCATCTTCAACGAGTGAAATCGCGCAGCGGGCCGGCGTAGCCGAAGGAACGATATTCCGGCATTACAAAACGAAGAAGGATCTGCTGCTCTCGATCGTCGCGCCTGTCATGGCAAAGCTGGTAGCGCCCTTCGTTCTGCGTGATTTCTACAAGGTACTGGATAGCAGCTTCGATAGCTTCGATCAGCTGCTTCGCGCCGTCATTGAGAATCGGATCGAATTTCTGGAACGGCATATGCAGGTATTTAAAATTTTCATACAAGAAATACCGTTTCATCCCGATCTCCAAGAGCAATTCCAAAAGCTCATATTGTCGAAGGTGCTGGAAAAATTCAGCGTCAACATCACAAAGTTCCAGCAGCAGGGCGCGATCGTCGATTGGTCTCCAATCACCGTCATTCGTTTAACCGCGTCCTCCTTAATGGGTTACGTACTAACCCGAACATTCCTCGGTGGGCGTGAAGGCAGCCAATGGGATGACGAGAAGGAACGGGAAGCGACAATCACCTTTATAATGAAAGGGCTAGCACCATAAGCTCAAACAAAAAAACAAGCCGGTTTGCTCATCCTGCTATGAACAATCGGCTTGTCTTATTTTTAAGAAGCATTATCCGCTGCAGCCGCTGGCACAACGTGCTTGTCCAATTGGCGGAAACGAACAAGCAGTAGCAGTGCTGATAAGCATAATATGCCGCCGAGCAAATATGGAAGCCCCATCTCGATGGTGAAGAAAAATGATCCGAGCAGTGGACCTGCGATACGCCCGAGGCTGTCCATGGACGAGCTTAGTCCCGATGCTACGCCTTGTCCGACCGTCGTCTTCTGTGTAATGAGCGATGTGACGCACGGACGAATCAAAGCATTACCGATACCGAACACGGCTAGCGACATAGTCGCCCACACCAACGAATGAGCCGCTAACAAAAGGAAGAAGCCTATTGCCGAAATAACGAGGCCGATCGCAATGTATTTCGGCTCCTCGCCCTTCTTGATTAGGCGGCGAACGATGCCGCCTTGGACAAGCGCTCCGACAAGGCCGCATACAAAAAACAATATACCGACCTCAAGCGGTGTCACATCAAAGCGCCGCATCCCAAAAAATTGCAGCGTCGCTTCCATGCCTGCCAGCGTAAAGGTCACGAAAAAAGCAAGAACATATAAATATTTAAGCGGCCCTTTGAATGCAGCCCAACGTGAAACCCGCTTCTCCATCCTCGTTAGCCGTTTTTCCGGAGTTAGTGACTCCTTCAGCTTTGCTGCTGCCAGAATAAATGTAAATAGTGCTAATCCAGATGCCGCGTAGAACGGCGTCTCAAGCGATATGATGCTTAGCAGACCGCCGAAGCCCGGCCCAATCGTGAACCCGAGACCGATAGACATTCCGACGAGCCCCATTCCCTTCGTCCGCTGCTCCGGCGGCGTTATGTCTGCTACGTATGCGACAATAACGGAAGCAACCGCACCCGAGAATAGGCCCCCCAGAACGCGGGACAAGTACATCAACGTCAAGCTGCCTGACGACATACCAAACAACAAAAAGCTCGCAGCGAATCCAAGGACACCAATTAAAATAATCGGTCTTCTCCCGATGCGATCGGACAAATTCCCCCACAGCGGCGACAGGAAAAATGAAACGGCGGAATAGACAGCAAGCATCCGTCCGGTATGTATGGTCGCGTTAACAGGATCTGTGGCTTGTATAATTTCCGGCATAACCGGAATGATAATGCCGAACCCTATAAATGTTGTCATTAAAATAGCCATTACAATAATCATGCGTTTATCTTTCATGCTGCAACCCCTCCACCAACCTATGTTACCATAACCAATTAACGAGCATATATGAACAATTGAAGAACAAATCGGACAGCCCAATTCGGATCTCAAAAATGAAGCTTGCATTCCCCCCTGTATTTGCTATACTCAACTTTGTTTGTAACCTAAGATGAAAGGCAGGGATGAAAGCGATGGATCATAACAAAACCCCGCTCTTCAGCGCGCTTCGCCGACATGCGGAGCAGGATCCCGTTCAGTTTCATATACCCGGACACAAAAAAGGACTAGGCAGCGATTCGGAATTTCGCGAATTTATCGGCGACAACGCATTGTCGATCGATTTAATCAATATTGCACCGCTCGATGACCTGCATCAGCCAATCGGAGTTATCGAAGAAGCTCAAAAGCTAGCCGCTGATGCCTTCGGAGCCGACTATACGTATTTCTCCGTACAAGGAACGAGCGGCGCGATTATGACGATGATTTTAACGGTATGTGCACCAGGTGACAAAATCATTGTACCTCGTAATGTCCACAAATCAATTATGTCTGCTATTATTTTCGCCGGTGCAAGACCTGTATTCATCTCGCCTGCGCGAGACAAAAATTTAGGAATCGATCATGGCATCACGACTCGTTCTGTGCGCAAAGCATTAGAACGTCATCCTGATGCGAAAGCAGTACTCGTTATCAACCCGACGTATTTTGGCATTTGCGCCAACTTGAAGGAGATCGTCGATCTTGTCCATAGCTACGACATTCCGGTGCTCGTAGACGAGGCCCACGGCGTGCTTACTCACTTTCACGAAAAGCTTCCAATGTCCGCCATGCAAGCAGGCGCAGATATGGCTGCAACCAGCGTACATAAGCTGGGAGGATCTATGACGCAAAGCTCCGTGCTGAATGTTCGTAAAGGCCGGGTCAATCCTCACCGGATCCAAACGGTTATCAGTATGTTGACTACAACGTCGACTTCCTATATATTGCTTGCTTCGCTTGATACGTCAAGACGTAATCTTGCGTTGAACGGGCACGCTCTCGCTGAACAAGCCATCGAGCTCGGACAATATGCCCGTCAGCAAATTAACGAAATTCCAGGTCTTTACTGCTTTGGAGAAGATATTCTCGGTGATGAAGCGACTTACGATTATGACCCGACCAAAGTATCGATTCATGTACGTCACCTTGGCATCACGGGCTATGAAACGGAAAATTGGCTGCGCGATAACTATAATGTGGAAATCGAAATGAGCGATATGTATAACATTCTTTGCCTAGTTACGCCAGGAGATACCTACGATTCCGTGACTAAATTGTTAATTGCATTGCGCGGCCTGTCAGACCGGTTCCATGAAGGCGCTGAAGCACGTGAATTAGTTGTCAAAATACCGGATATTCCTCAACTCTCCTTAACACCGCGTGATGCTTTCTATGGCCAAACGGAAGTGCTTCCGTTCAAAGAGTCGGCCGGCCGTATTATAGCGGAATTCATTTATGTGTATCCGCCAGGCATTCCAATCCTGTTGCCAGGCGAAGTTATCACTCAAAAAAATATCGATTACATCGTCGATCACGTTGAAGTCGGTTTGCCGGTTAAAGGACCTGAAGACCGCAGCATCGAGTTCGTCAAGGTCATTGTTGAAGAAACAGCGATATCTTAATCCACTGGCAAATGCCGGCTACGGATCCCTATATTGGCTATTGTAGTCGGTATTTTTATTTGCCTGCTTCACAGAATGCCCACATATTGTCAACCTTTTTAGAGCGTGCTATGATGTTGAAAGAGGTGAATGCGATGAGTCAAAGCGCTTACATAAAATTCGTGCAAGGATCATCCGTAGAGACGCTGACGTTAGAAGAGGTGCAAAGCAAGCTCATGCATTACCGGGAGCAAACCGCTCTGACCGGATCGCAGTTAGGCTGGGATTACGCAGAGGCTGCATTCCCCTACACATTTGAATCAAAGCAGGATGAACGCTGGTTTTATTTGAAAGGAATTAATCCCTTATACAAGTACATTATTTTTGGTCCTGGTGAGACGACGAGCGTCGACGGAAAGAAAGTGCCGTGCGTGCAGGTTGTCCTGCCTGACGGAGCTACGCATGGCGATAAAGCAAAGGCAAACGAGCTTTGCAAATATATGGCTAAGCAGCTTCAAGCGGAGCTGACGATGTTTAACGGCCGAACCATTTACTATAATCCGCGAAAATGATACACAAATAAAAAAGATCAGCGACATAATGCCGCAGATCTTTTTTATTTTTCAACGAATTCGGGGAACTACTTGTCTTCGCTTTCCTTACGGGCAATTTCCTCATAAATAGCAGTTACGCGATCCCACTCGGCATCGTCTTCAATGCCTACCAGGAAGGATTCGTCATTCTCTTCTTCAATACGGAAAATGACGCCGTCCGCTTCCGGATCGTTACGATCCAGCAAAACCGCGTACACATTGTTTTCGGATTCAAACGTATACACCATGACCATCTCGCGTTCCTGGCCCTCGTCGTCTGTTACGATAAAGACGTGCTCTTCCTGCTCGTGGTCATGCCCACAGCCGCAATCGTCTCCATGCTGATGCTCGCTCATGATATTACCCCATTTCAGTTATATGTACACACAATCGTATCGTACCATGACACTCTATGGGCGGTCAAACGAAACGCCCCACCTTAAGGAGGGGCGTTTCGTTTAGAGCGGCAGCTACAAGGAGGAAATAATTTTCTCCGATACCGGAGTCCAATCATCAGATGCTGTCCTCTTAATAAAGAAACGGATTGGATATTTCCCGCTGGATTCGAATTTATATTCGATATCCTCCGTTGCGTACCAGAAGTTGTCATTCGTCGGATTAACATTTCCCGTTTGAATCACTTTCTCTTTGCCGCCAGGATCGAAGATGGATACCTTTACAGCTACAATATCAGTCTTCAAATTGTCGATCTGGGCAAACACTTTAAAACTACCTTGATAGCCCTTCGTCACGTTTCCGAATACGGTATTATTTCGAAACAGAAACATATGCACATTTGGCTTATAAACGGTTGCCCGTTTGTTTGGATTGTCCCATTCGACGATGGCTTGCATGGAAGTTGCTAATTCACGGAGCGGCAAATACGTTCTGCCGTCAGCGACTAAGCCGCCCTCGTCCTGTTCAATCCCGTTAATGATGACTCGTACCTTCTGCGATGCAGAGTCCGCGAACAGCATCGTTCCGCCCCAAAGGGACAACAGCAGCAGTAGAATGATCACTTTTCTGAACTTCATGTTAGTAAACCTCCATCCGATTGCCTGGATGTATGGTTATACTCACCTATCCATGTAAAGTTGCGCCTCGGTCTAAATTTTTTTGCAGCACTGTGATATTCGACTGACACTGTCAAATGATGTTGAAACCTGCGCTTGCCTGGGAAATAAAAACTATTACCCGTACGTTCTCGTTAAGATACACGGAACGCCTTTACCCACTGCGCCCGGCTGCCTCATACGCGCCAAATAATTCATGCCTCTGGCACAAGGCGTTTTGCACACCGCGCACGTATCCGAAAGGACAAGTTTGTAAGAATATTGTTTTCGATCACTCGCTGGCTTTTTTTTCTTTGCCGTTTTACCTTTTCCTTTGCTCATCCGTCGTTCCCCTCCACTATGCGTATCGCTACAGCATTGTATGCCTAGACAAACGAATGTGCATCTGCAATTGTCATATATACTTAACTTTTGGTACATTAAATAAATGGAACATTAAGGAGGTATTGCATGCATATTCGAATGGTTGGAACCGGCAGTGCTTTTGCGAAAAAATACGATAATAACAATGCCTTAATTGAAACGAATGGCTTTCGTCTGCTCGTTGATTGCGGAATTACACTGCCGAAGGCGTTGCATCAAATGGGGCTTTCCTTCCCGGAGATTGACGCGGTGCTTATAAGCCATATTCATGGGGATCATGTAGGCGGATTAGAAGAGTTCGCTTTTCAAATGATGTTTAAATATAGTCGCAAGCCTGTCCTATTTATTGCGGAAACGCTCATTGAACCGTTGTGGGAGCATACGCTTCGCGGCGGGTTAACGCAGGAACCGTTAAATAAACTCGATGACTTTTTTGACGTGCGTCCGCTCGAAGCAAATAAGGAAATAGAGCTCCACCCCGGTTTGATTATCGAGCTGGTGCAAACGAAACATATTTTGAATAAGCCGAGCTATTCCTTCCTATTTAACCGGCGCTTCTTTTATTCTGCCGACATGCGGTTTGACGGGGGGCTGCTTCGAAAATTAGTCGATCAAGGCGTAAGCACCATTTACCATGACTGCCAGCTTGAATCGCCTGGTGTCGTTCACGCGAGCTTAGAGGAGCTGTTAACGCTTCCTGAGGACATTCAAAGGAAAACATGGCTCATGCATTATGGCGACGCAATAGAGCAATATGAAGGCCGTACGGGTCATATGCGTATCGTTGAGCAGTATGCGAGCTATGAAGTTTAGGACATAAAGAAAAGCGCCTGCATTTGTATGCGGCGCTTTTCTTTATTTATGGGAATGACCTCTCATATTCGTTTCTGATTAAAAGTTTGGAAGCTCGTCCAAATTGTTTGTAGGATCGCCGTCCGCGTCGCCGCGAATGTAGGTTTCTCCATCCCTGCCCTTGAAAGCGTTAACGCCTGCGATATGACCACCCTGCACCTCTTGGAGTGCTGTAGCATAATCAAGCACGCGACCGCTTGACGTTTTGAATGCGGTTAGATCACCGTCTCCGTTTTTCTGTACCGCTACAATCTGTTCTCTAGCATCTTGCGCACCGATTGAATCACTCATCTTCGTTAGCTCCTTTCATGTTGCTGAATGTAAAGCCAACTTTTATAATGCCCTATTCATGCTGTTTTTATACCTTTTGGTAAATAAAAAAATCCGGCGCTCCCGCACTGGCTGCGAACGCCGGATTTCTGAGCTATTTTCTTTTCACAGCATCTGCAGGGAGCTTCCTGCCCCATACGAATCGCTCATCATACGATAGGGAGTCCTTTATAACAAACCTTGCGACACTTCCAACGACAATGCCAATGATTCCAAACATCCCTAATAACCAGATGATTAAATAGGCAAACTGTGCAGCCAACAGAAACCGCCTCCTGAGCGCTTTCTATATAGGTATGCATAAAATCTGTCATTTAGTATTCATTTTCATCATGCATATCCGCCAGTGAACGGATCATATTAAAAGGTGGTCACGTTTCTAGGGCATTACAACCTAACCAATGATGAGGAGGAATAACCATGCTTGATCAAGTTGAAAGTAACTATAACTGTGCAAACGCATCTACCGATTTACCTAACCTGCTGCAGGAATTGAACCAGCTTGAGCTAGCCGCAGCAGACGGACAATCCGACGAGCAGCAGCAGCAATTAAATCGGATCCGTAACCAAATCCATTTTATCCGAAACAAATGCGATATTCCTCATGAATCGTAGCCAATAAAAATGAACCCCCGCGGTTATAGGGATCACGGGGGTTTTATTTATGGCGTTAATTATCAATGCCATGTCGTATTATAGAATAATTAAAATTCCAGTTGCTAATATTAAGCAAAAAAATGTGAGGTTCTCAAAATGGCAAATGTTATAGAAGCAGCAATTGAAACCATTAAAAAAATGATCGATGATGACCCGAAGGGACCGCTTCATGTCGGCGAGGTTATGTCATGCTGGATTTATTTGGGCGGGCTTGAAGAAGCTAAAATTCTTGTCGAAGCAGGTTTAAACACCACGATAGACGATCAGTTAAAACATGCTTTAGAAGAGGATCAAAAGCTTGGTGGAGCTCAGCGGAAACGTCTTACACAATTTATGTTGAACGAAGGCATCACCTTACCCCCATCTTCTGAATCAAAGCCATTTTCGGCTCCGAATAGCATCCCACTTGGAGTAAAACAAACGGATGATGAATTGGCAAACGGACTATCACTAAAAATAGTTTCGCTTATTATTACAGCTGCAACGGCATCCTCGCAATCGGTTAGGGATGACGTCGGCATGATGTTTGCTCAATTTCAAGCAGAGAAAATGATACTTGGAGCCAATATAAAAAACATGATGAGAGAGCGGGGATGGCTAAAAATCCCGCCTTATTACTATCCGCCAGGAGCTCCGCAGAACAATTAAAATAATTTTTTGGTCTAATTCAAGGTTCGGCGGAAAACTCCCCGGACCTTTATATTAATAATGTGAGGAGTGCGGTTCTTGGTTGCAATAATCTATTCCATCCTTTGGATTCTCGTTGCTGTCAAGCTTGCTGATCGTAAATGGCAACGCTATTATCCGACAATGCTCTTTGCTGCAATTGGAAATTTATTATATGAACTTATCTGTTATGAATATCAACTTTGGCAGATGGAACCTAACGGCCTTCCGCTCGCTTTGATTCCGATGCTGCTTCTCATTATGATTGGAATGCCCATTTTAACATGGGTTTATCTGTCATGGTATCCAACGGGAAGAGGGCTTCTCGCACGAGCTGGTTACATTCTCCTGTTTACAGCCATTTTTGTTCTGCTCGAATACATATCAGTGAAATGCGGATCAATTACCTACCATAACGGCTGGAATCTCCTTTGGTCATTGTTTTTTGATATTGTGATGTTCATAATACTGCGTATTCACTACCGTAAGCCGCTTATCGCGTTAATTTTGTCGCTGTTTTACATAGGGTTCCTTATTATATGGTTTGATGTTCCCTTTGAGAAAATGAAATAACAGGCTGCTATTATTCAATATTCATGTGGATTCATACGTTTTGCAAAAACCCAATTTTATCCAATCTATCATTTGTCCAATCGAACCTATTAATCTATGAATATACTATACTATCTTGAAAAAGAGGAGATGATTTGAATGGGTTACTGCAACTGTAATCGCAAAGAGAAAGAAAAAGAGAAAGAGGTTAAAGTTATTTTTGTTAAACCAGGTGAAAAAGTTCTTGTTGTCGGCAAGAAGGATAAGCATCTCAAGAAACGCCGGACATGTAAACCTTATTACTACTAATTTTGTGGAGCGCTTGGTCATTCAAGCGCTCTTACATATTCATTCATAAATATAACTTTCAAGCCAAATTCTTTACTGCTCCGTTTGAGTTATTAATTGAAACATCTGCAATTAATAATAGGTTAATTAGAGGAATAAAAAATATCGGAGGACAATACGCAGTTACCAGCTTATCTTTGCTCAGACAGAAACCTCTACAGCTTCGAACCAAAATCAATTTATTAGTCGTTTTAAATATGGTTATAGTCCTACTTTTGCTGTTGATGGACAGTTCACCTGCAGGCGCAACATTACGGGCCATATTGCCAAAGGATATGATTAAAAATTGAACAGCTCTCCCCTTCGTGTGCTCATTATAGAGGATGATTTTCGAATTACAAGAATGCATGGTAAATATATCGAAATGAATAAGGACTTTGTATTGACAGGAATTGCTCAGAATTATGCTGAGGCGTTTGACCTAATCAACGGACAAGCCCCGGATCTGCTCTTGCTGGACATCTACTTACCCGACCGCTCAGGGATTGAATTATTGCGGACGCTTCGCAGTCTGGGCGTTCCCTCCGACACCATTTTAATTACTGCCTCCAATGAAAGCGATATCGTAGAGGAAGGTTTACGTCTTGGTGTATTCGGTTACTTGATCAAACCGTTTGATTTGGATCATTTGCAGAATACACTGGCGAAATATGCCCAGTTCAAAAGACGTCTAACTTCATCTGCCGAATTAAATCAAGACCTGCTAAACGATTTGATGAAGCTTCGCGCCCCAAAAGAATCATCTTCTCACCAGTTCAATAAGGGGATCGACGAGAAAACGCTTAAACTCATTCAATCCTGTATTCAACATGCTACTGATCTGGTTACAACCGAAGAAATTACGCGGATGGCCGGGGTCAGCTTATCGACTGTGCGTAATTATTTAAAATACCTCTTAAGAGAAAATATGATCGATGAATTTCTTCAATATGGTACGATTGGCCGTCCTCAAAAACTATATTGTATGAAGAAACAATAACACTGACATCAAATTCGTTATTTGTGTGAAAAATGCTTAAAAGGGGCTGTCTCTCAGGTTTTTAGACCTTTTGAGACAGCCCCTTAAAGCAATTTTAATCCCGTGATTCACAAACTCATTTTGATTTTATCTGTCTTTGTTTTGCTGCCCGGCTTTCAGGATCTCTTCGTTTACATCTGAAAATTGCGCAAAATTCCGGATGAAACGGTCCGAAAGTTCATTTGCTGCTTTTTCATACGCCGCTTTATCCTGCCATGTATTTCTTGGGTGCAGCATTTCACTTGGCACATCCTCCACAAAATCGGGGATTTGTAGACCAAAAATCGGATCGGCCGTAAAATTTGCCTGCTCTATCGTTCCATTTAAGGCAGCCGTAACCATAGCCCGGGTATAGGATAAATTCATTCGTTTTCCTACCCCGAACGGACCGCCGGTCCAGCCCGTATTCACTAAATAGACCTTTACTTCATGTTCCTCAATCTTCTCCCCTAGCATCCGGGCGTAAAACGTTGGTTGCAGCGGAAGAAACGGCGCTCCGAAACCTGCCGAGAAGGTCGCCTCAGGTTTTGTTACCCCACGCTCCGTGCCCGCCAGCTTCGAAGTATACCCCGACAAGAAGTGATACATGGCCTGTTCTTTTGTCAATTTAGAAATGGGAGGCAGCACACCGAAAGCATCTGCTGTTAAAAAAATCACTACTTGCGGATGTCCGGCTACTCCCGGAATGACCGCATTTGGTATACTGTTGACCGGGTACGCTGCGCGCGTGTTTTCAGTCAGAGACTTATTACTATAATCGGCAAGATGGGTTATAGGATCAATTACAACATTCTCTAAGACAGCGCCGAATTGAATAGCATTCCATATTTGCGGTTCCTTTTCCAGGGATAGATCTATACATTTTGCATAGCAGCCGCCTTCAAAATTAAACACTCCCTGATCCGACCAGCCATGCTCATCGTCTCCAATCAATTGCCGGTTATTATCGGCTGAGAGTGTCGTTTTTCCTGTGCCGGATAGACCAAAAAAGAGCGCCACATCACCTTTATCCCCAACGTTCGCTGAGCAGTGCATCGGAAAAACGTTTTTAAAAGGCAAGAGAAAATTAAGTACAGTAAATATCGATTTTTTCATCTCTCCCGCGTATTCCGTGCCACCGATCAAAATTAGCTTTCTTTCGAATGAGACAACAACAAATGTTTCTGAATTCGTCCCGTCTTCAAGCGGATCCGCCTTTAGTCCCGGTACCGTAATGACGGTAAACTCCGGTTGATGAGAAACAAGTTCTTCTTGCGTCGGGCGAATAAATAATTGGTGAACGAACAGGTTATGCCAGGCATATTCGTTTATGATTCGGATAGGAAGCCGGTAATTTCCGTCTGCTCCAGCAAATCCGTCAAACACATACAGTTCATGATCTTGCAAGTAATTCAACACTTTATCATAAATTTTTTCAAATTGTGCTGAAGACAGGGGTTGGTTCACATTCCCCCAGGCAATATGTTGATCAACACGGGTTTCTTTGACAACAAACTTATCTTTTGGTGAACGACCTGTAAATTTCCCCGTAGTCACTTGAAACGCTCCTGTTGAAGTGATTGTACCTTCCTTGCGCATCAAAGCCGCTTCAACCAAATTCGGGACAGCCAGATTGTAATGAACTTTATCCTGCTGCAAAATTTCCGCTAATTCCATTTTGTATGCTTGTCTAGTATTCATACGTTTTCTCCTCCTCCTTCTCCGAGCTTTCCTTATTACATTGCAAGCAATCGGAGTAATAGATAATAACTTTTTCTGTATCTACGGTATCGATGAGATTTCCACAGTGTTTACACAAGACCGATCCCAAATTTATAGAGCCAACGAAGTTTGCCATTTTTGCCCCATCCTTTCGCTTACGGTTTGAGCCAGCTCAATAACTCTGCTAGCGTATGCCCATTCATTATCATACCAAGCAAGTACTTTGATTTGATTTCCCATCACCATGATAGAAAGTGAATCAATAACAGCTGATTTATCGCACCCTATAAAATCCGATGATACTAAAGGCTCTTCCGTAAACCCGACATAATGGGATAATGACCCGTTTGCCGCCGTTATAAATGCCGATTTAACCTCTTCCAAAGAGACTTCACGTTTAACTTGAACGGTGAGATCAACTAATGAAACGTCTTGGACAGGTACACGGATTGAAATGCCTTCAATATTGGAAGCAAGATGAGGAAGGACATCCGCAAGCGCCTTCCCTACGCCTGTTGTAGTGGGAATGATGGATTGCGTGCAAGCACGGGCTCTCCGCAAATCTTTATGCGGATTATCCAAATGATTTTGGTCCGAAGTAAAGGAGTGAACGGTTGTCATCCAGCCATTCTTAACTTGAAAAGAATCATCCAAAATACTTAGCAAAGGTGCAACGCAGTTTGTTGTACAAGAAGCCGCTGAAAGAATCGAATGCTGCGACAAATCAAGCAAATGATCATTAACTCCCATGATCACAGTAAGATCCATTTGCGTTCCAGGCGCTGTGACGATTACGGTGGATGCCCCGGTTTTCAAATGTTTCAGTGCACCCTGCCGATGATTAAACTTGCCCGTAGCATCAATTACAACGTCTACATCCATCTGACCCCATCCAATATTTTCAGGTTCACGTTGATAAGTTACCTGCACAGGATGACTATTAATAACGAGCATCCCATCCTTTACTGTAATAGCAGCATCCCATGTTCCATGCACCGTATCATACTTTAGTAAATGAGCTACCGTTTCAGCAGGATAGACGGAATTAATCGCTTTCAATTCGATTTGACTCGTACCGCCAGACAACATCTTTCTAACCAGTAATCTACCAATTCTCCCCATGCCACTAATTCCTAGTCCTGCAGTCATTGAGTTCTCCTTTCAAAGTAAAAGATAATTTTTCCTTAATTAAGATATAACATATCGATATATAATACACAATATATAATTTATATGTTGTGCTATTTTGGTCATATTGTTCATAAGTGACGCACTAATTGTTCTCTAAAAGTTCACAACTCCTATAATCAAAGCCGTTACCAGCATAACTAGCGTTGAGCCGATCGCCCATTTGAGCGTAAACCGCTGATGATCGCCAAAATTAACTCCGGCCAATCCGACAAGCAAATAAGTTGACGGCACCAATGGGCTTAATAGTGAACCGGCTGACCAAGCAGCGAGGCTCTTCCCATTTCTGCAGGATCGATCCCGTACGTATTCGCCGCTTCAGTAATAAGAGGTAAAATCCCGAAATAATAGGCATCATTTGACATAAAGAATGTTAGGGGCATACTGGTAATAGCCGCAATGACCGGCAAATGCGGACCAAGTGCGTCCGGTATCATATCCACTAGGGTAAGAGCCATAGCATCCACCATCTTTGTACCCGTTAAAATTCCTGTAAAAATCCCTGCAGTTTAGCCAAATGAGGCGCGGCCGTTTATAGTCCGTCTCCTCAAGCGCAGCCGCCATCCCGCTGTAACATCGGGTTCAATTTCATTTAAAGAGGAATATAATAGGAGTGAACAACTGGGAGGCATCCAAATGCAGTGCACTCATGGCTCTCGCAGTCGGTCCTCCCAAGGTGTAATATTCATAACGCCGCTGGCAAGCATGGTTACAGCTGTTAGTATAAGCGGGTTCATATCGAGTCTCTTATATAAGGGCAGCATGACTGCAACGACAATCATATACGTTGTCGAACCGTCACCGTCAAGCGATAAAAGCAGTGCCAGCACTGCAGTTCCGACAACGATTTTAACGGGGTCTCCTTTAACCGCCTTTAATGTTCGATTTACAAGCGGACCAAACAAGCCGGTATCAATCATAATTCCGAAATATAAAATACCGAATATGAGCATAACGCCTGT
This sequence comes from Paenibacillus prosopidis, assembly GCF_003337375.1. Taxonomy (GTDB): domain Bacteria; phylum Bacillota; class Bacilli; order Paenibacillales; family Paenibacillaceae; genus Pristimantibacillus; species Pristimantibacillus prosopidis. Next base: position 280,324 of record NZ_QPJD01000009.1, on the reverse strand, counting down.
TGGGGCGATCGTTTTAACACCTTCCATCATCATGGGTCCGATATCCGTACCAAATCCGGCAATCAGAGCGAATAAGACAGGAATTAAGATGAGTGCAACGATAGCAGACAGCCGCTTTGACATAATCAGAAACATAAAAACAGCAATCATAAGAAAACCAAGAATCGATAACATACGTTAAACCTCCAATTTCATTTCTTCCACATTGGCACATCTACATTGGCTTCGTTCATCTCGTTTTCGCATACTCCACATGTACGTAGGTGATTCATGATTAATCCCCCTCCTTTGAAAGCGATTTCATTTTAAAGTGATTATATAAGATCATTGTCATGACGGAAATATTACGAGCTTAAGCTTTATAAATACCTTTAAATTCTTTTCCACAATAAACGCAACGGATAAAAGGAAGAAAGGGCCTATGTTGACACTGCTGAGGTTGATCACAATAAAAAAAGCCTTGCTGGACAGCAAGGGTTCTGAACGTTTTAAAATTATGTTGACCTGAACAGGGTTTCGAAAATGTAGAGGCTTTTACTGAAAGCTTCGAGAAAGCAGATACAGGTGAGATCGATGCTGAACAGGATAAAACCATACCTAAGTGATACGCGATTATCAGAACACTGCTTTAATCCTTTAATCCTCCTATAATCAGCGGTTCATAAACTTCTCGCTTGCCATCACACTCCACTTTCGGGAACTTCCCGTGCCACTTCTCGCCTTCAGGGTTAGGTGATCCGTCACAGACTTCCAGGTCTCTTAGCTCCCAATTCAATTTTTACTTCATGATACTAGATAAAGTTGGTACTCACTCCGAACAGGTAACTGTTGTATCATCAGAATGAAAAGGAGTGATTCAAAATGCAGAAAATAATGAAAGTAATAATAATTTTATTTGGTATTTTGATCGCTTTGTGTTTTGCATATCTTATTGGATTATGGTTTATCATTCGTACTTTTCCATTTGCACCTTAAATAACTTTTAGATAATACCTCTCGCATGATCCTCAATATTCATTTTGATACACCCGAAAAACTTCCCGAAAACTTCCCGGGTTTTACCCTACAAATGGGAATACCTCACGTGATATATTCTTCCTGTAAACACTACACAGAAGGGGAGGTAATCACGATGAAAAAAGCCGTTGCTTTTATAATTATCGCTGTAGCATTTTTAGTTGGAACCACTTTCGCAACAATTAATGCTGAACATATTTATGCTATTACTTCTTGCCATTAGCTTGGACATACATGTTTCATCATATGTAAACTGACCTTAAAAACAAAAAAAGCCTTGATTATCAAGGCTTTCGACGTTTAAGTTATGGTGATCTGAACAGGGTTCGAACCTGTGACCCCTACCCTGTCAAGATAGTGCTCTCCCAGCTGAGCTATCAGATCACGTTAGTGACAAGTAATAATATATCAGGATTAAAAACTGAAGTCAATCACTTTTTTCTCTTTTTATACCTGGTTTATCGTTTCCGCACGGTCAGAATAGTACATAATGAAAGTATATGGTTAACGTTACCTCCCAATAAATCAAATCCAGCTAACGGTATAAAAAAATAATATGTTCATACGATATGCAACAATTTTTCTTCTCGCTGCGTCATGTAAGTGCTGCAGCAAATTGAAGAAGAGGTGACAGAATGAAGAAACGTTCATTTATTGTATTGGCGCTAGTTGCTATGATGCTTTTCACACTCGGACAAACCGTCTGGGCATTTAAGGACATTAAAAATGATCCGAATGAACAAAAGATTATTGAGCTTAAAAAACTAGGGGTATTAAGTGGCGATCAAAAAGAGGATAAATTCAATCCTAAGGGCAAAGTGAGTTATGCAGCCGGCATTTCCATGATCGTAAAAGGCTTAGATCTCAATATTGACCACATTCGTTTCATTAAAGAACCGAAGGCGAGCGATTATTTTCCTAACCTGAAGGATGATGCTTGGTATTCCAAAGCCTTCATTATTGCCAACCTGAACGGGCTTGAAATTCCGAAGACAGTTAAGGCTAACGACACCATGACTCGCGAGCAATTCGCCCATCATTTATTTAAAGCGATTCTAACGAAGGGTGACTTTGCGTTTATCGAAATTTTCATGACGCTTGAGGATGAGGCTGATGTGAATAGCGCCTACATGGATAGCATCCAAAAGCTGATCATTAGCAAAGTTGTTACACTAGACAGCTCGAACAAATTTTATCCAAAGCAAGCGATTACGCGCAGTGATGCTGCAGGATGGCTCCATGACGCGATTAAATTTGTAAAGGAGACGACGCCTATCCCTGAACTTCCAGAGCAGCCTGCCTTAGACTTGAAACTATCGGTAACTGCTGTTAACTCTGATATCAATAAAGTAACGGTCAGCACACAAGTGCCGCACCCTGGTTACAGCATACGTATCTCATCCATCGGCTTTGAAGGTGATAAAGCTGTGATTAATGTCGAAACCGTATTGCCAGATCCGGATAAGATGTATCCTCAGGTCATGACCGACGTGCAAGTTTCCACCTATGTAGACGCGGTGTTCAAACCGGTGCTGCCATCAAAGACTAGCGCTGATGAATCTGTGTCTAGCAGCGGTTCAGCAGCAGAATAAATCAATAAGGCTTCTCCACATGTCTGATCAGCGTATCAGACAGCGGAGAAGCCTCTTTTCACTTCAAACAACACTTATATTTTATTGAGTTCTGAAAGCAATGGTATACGCCAATCAATGGCGGCAGCCCCCATGCTCTCCAGAAATGAATTAGCCCTCGAAAAAGGTTTGCTTCCAAAGAAACCCTTTCTTGCCGCAAAAGGGCTTGGGTGAGGCGAGACGATGATATGATGCTTGTCCCCATCAATGTTCGCTGCTTTCTTTTGCGCATGCTTGCCCCAAAGAATAAATACGATAGGACGCTCTCTTTTGTTTAAAGCTTCAATAATTGAATCGGTAAACCGTTCCCATCCCATGCCTTGATGCGAATTAGGGTTACCCTCCTCTACGGTAAGCACCGTATTTAAGAGCAATACGCCCTGCTTCGCCCATGCTTCCAAGCTGCCATGATCAGGAATCGGACAACCCAGGTCCGCCTCAAGCTCTTTATATATGTTTTGAAGCGAAGGCGGTACCTTCTCGCCAGGCATTACCGAGAAGCTAAGACCCTGCGCTTGCCGGGGACCATGGTAAGGATCTTGTCCCAAAATAACAACCTTCGTTTGTTCGTATGATGTATAATGAAGCGCTTTTAAAATATCCCCTTTGCTCGGATAAACGTTCATCGTATTATATTTATGCTCAAGCAAAGACAGAAGCTCTCGCATATAAGGAGCTGACATCTCACTCTCTAACTGAATTGACCAATCATTGCTTAATGCTATCGTCATTGCAGTTATCTCCTTTACACCCTTATACAAGAGTAAATCTATATTTAAATAAAAACCTCCCCCGACTTTACCTGAACACTCAGATAAAGACGAAGGAAGCCCACGTACTCGGTATTTTTCTGTGCTTCTATAATAATCTTAGCATAGGCAAAATTAGAACACAATCATAGTCCTTGCGAACGTGAGATCGTCCTCGACAATTCTAAATTTCGTCCATTATGAATCCTGCCGCTGCAGTGCCATTTCCGGTACAGAGGGGTGCTCCGGCCTGTCAATGAAAGATTTCAACCGGCTTATTTCCACACCTGCAAGCATCATTATGCCGATACCGTGATTATCGTTAACGACGGTCCGTAGATCGTACATGTAATAGTCAGGCGAGAACGAGTAACGTGACCCGCTACATACGCCGTGCACGTTGCCTTGACGATCAATTGCCCCGCCGGTCAGTCCCCGCCAAGCTTTAAGCGCCGCTGCTGCATAGGTGTCCTTGCTGTCCAACCAACCAAAACGCACCCCTCTTGCGAATGCGTAAACGAACATGGCGGTGCAGGATGCTTCCTCATACGCCTCCGATTGATTAAGCACTTGATGCCATAATCCTGATTCTCCCTGCAAAGCAGCCACCCCCGCGCACATGTCACGGAACATGGCCAGAAGCGCTTCCCGATCTTTATGATCGTCAGGCAGCTTCTCAAGCAGCTCCGACAACGAGAACAGACTCCAGCCGTTGCCGCGTCCCCACGGCACGCGCGTCGCCTTGCTATATTTAAAGTCAAATACATGCGACATAACGCCTTCCGACTCCATAAACAAATAACGTTTGAACAACAGAAATTGTCTCGCCGCTTCATCGAGCGCTTCGCGTTTTCCTGTCGCCGCAGCATACCTCGTCAGGAAAGGCGCGCTCATGTACAGATCGTCCGCCCACATCGTATCTGCCGCATACTCGCCTACGCACAGCCTATAGAATGCGCCGTCTTCTCTGCGTTCCAGCTTATGGAGCATAAAATCAGCAATTACATCTGCAATACGGAGGTAACTCTTCTCCTTCGTTTGCAAATAAGCCTCAAGCATCGCCGAACCGAACGAGCCACAGTTATCCAGCATCCGGATTAAAACAAGCTGGTGGTTAACGGACGGAAATCCGTATTCTTCCCGGTCCCATAAGGAATAATCGTACATATCCGTGCAGCTGCGGATGTGACCGATCGCATAATCGGACACGTCTTGCCGGTTCAGCTCGCGAGCGGTTCGCAGCAGTCCGTACATCGTAACGCCGAGCGGATAATCCCATCGCCCGTAGTTCGTGGCGGTGCCGGTCGTCCATTTGTTGCTCAGCATCGCATTCTCGTAGTAAGGCCGAACCCGCGTCTCCGGTGCGTCCAGCGACCAATATGCGCTGCCGGCGGAGCGGCCTTCGAGGTCTACGGCAGGAAACAACGCAGCTGTCGTACAGACAGACGAAGGGTCGTGCTTATCAGCAGAATCCAGCGGACCCGCATACAACCATGCCCCACCACTTCCATGTACGGCAACAGGCAATTCGAATGAAAGCGGTTCCGCTCCCGCAAAAGCGCCTAGTTCAAAGCCCCAACCGCTCGGACCGCTGACGCTGCGAACCAGCAGCTGGCGGATCCCGGGACTAACGGGAACTGCTGTCCGGAATGAGCCCGACTCCTCAAGATCCACAACCGGTTGGCCGTTCAGCCAAATTGTCGTCGGCCCAAAGGCATTCCCCTCCAGAACTACTGTTTCTTCTTCGGCCGGCACGGACAGTCCGGTCCAGCCTAATGCTGCAGCCGGTTGCGCAGGACGACCGAAAAGCCGCTCGAAGTTAGGCAGCACCGCTTCTTTCGTAGTCCAACTCGTTCGGGGCTGCCACGTCAATCCGCTTAACTCTTCCGGCAGAGAGTAGTCGGGAAACATTCCTTCGCTGCCAAACACCGATGCTTTCACTGGCCCTGCATAAACCCAACCCGCACTTCCCGCTCGGCCGGCAAAAGGAGCAAGGACCTGCAGGATGCGGACCTTCGCCTCCTCAGCGCCGAATCGGCACCCGAAGCCGGCTTCCGTCTTGCGAGCTTCGATTAGGACAGCATTCCAGCCTTTGCGGAAGAGCAGCGGAATAACAACTCTCGCGTCAGGCTTCATCTCATCCACCGCATTCGACCGGTAAACCTGCTCTTCATTGACATACAGCCGTACCGGCCCGAACGGCTCCATGATGCCGTCTATCGAGCGCTCGTCGTCGCTCCAAACGAGACCGAACACGTATGCGAAATCGCCATTCTTCGCATACGGCAGTTTGCCCGACATATTCATATCGTACAGCCCTTCCCTATTTTGCAGCACGCCCGATTTGGCAAAAGCGCGGAGCGCAAAGGGAACTGGTGGGTTCGCGCCGATATAACGGCCGGACAATACCTCCAATATGCGGCGATCATCGTCGCCGAACCAATAGCGTACGCTTTCGCGGGGCTCCATATAGACGGTCATCGAATCATCTCCCCGTTTCCATTTGATGAGACCAATCCAGTTTCTCCTTCGTTTATTTCAAGCCGAGAAAGCCGGATGTCGAACGTTCTGTTATACGGCGTCATCAGATTGACGACCAGTGTTTGGCAATCTGCCGGATAGCTTATATTGTTGAGCGCCTTCGCCCAGTGCTCGTGCGCTCCGCTGTCCAGTTCAATACAATCACTTCCAGAAGTAAAACGAGCTGTACCTTCTTTCCAGAAAAGGGTTCCTGCCGCCGCCGGCTCAAGGCCTTTCCCGGATAACTCTCCTTCGCTGCTGAACACAAAGGAGATTTGCGTCATCAATACTTCCGGCTGCTCGCAGTGAATATGGATCCTCCAGCCTTGTTCGTATTCCGTTAATTCAACTTCGACAAGATGGTGCTGCTCGTGTGTTATTTCCCGAAGATGATGCGGCAGCAAATACCAAGGGCTAACCGGTCCGCCTGCCGTTTCCGGCAAATGCGTGCCCGGGACTGGACCGTAATAACCTTTCTTTTCGGTTGCCGTTAACCGGTATCCTTGCTCCAGCTGTTCCATGTGCTTTAGCTTGACGAAGCCGGGCTCAAACGACGTGCCGATTTGGACGGCGAGCAGCCGCGCAGCGCCATGCCGCAGTGCGAAGAAGGAGTTCGTCTCGGTCATGACGGTGACGCTTGTCGCCCCGTCCCGCTGGCGGGCGACCGGAGCGCCGAAATCAGGATGCAGCCGGCTGTGATAAATCCGGCCGCCGTGCCCTGCCGCCTCCATGCCACCCAAGAAGCGCTCTCTCGGAAAGTCGCGGTTTATTAACACCCGGTACCGGTCCGGCAGCTCGCCAGGTTCGACCGTACGTTCGCGAAGCTCCGGGTAACGTAAAAAGCCGATCAACGCATTATTGGGCAGCCAGCCGGGATGAGCCAGCGCCTGGCCCGCGAGTTCTGCTAACGCGGCAAACAGCGGATCCCGGTCGCGGTTCTCCATCAGCTTCGTAACGAGGAAATAGCCCCCCATATCATATTTGCTGCCGAAATCCTGGCGGCCGGAATAATCCGTTACCACTTCGCCGTCCGGATGAATCAAATAGACCATCATCCGTAAGTTACGGCGAATCGGCTCCAGCAATTCAGGACGGTCGAACAGCTCCGCCGCGTAAAACAGGACGATATCGCTGACTCCGTTATATATGCCGTTGCTCCGCTCCGTCCACTCTCCATCTTCCGTGCAGTCTATTCCTTCCGCCAGCCACTCATCCGCCCGTTCCTTCAATTCGGGTTGCCCTGTCATCTTGTACAAAAATCCAAGCGCCGCAGTGATAACCCAGCGGTGATTCGGAGTGTGGCAGCCGCCGGTCAGCAGTGCCGGGATCGTTCTCTCCAGGAACAGCCGGATATCCGCTACTGCATTTCGTAAAGCTTTCCATTCATGAGCGGCCAGCAGCTCGTACACCTGCGCCAGACCACCCACAACGAAAGCGGTATCCGGCGGGGAGTGCATATTCGTCCATCCGGGCGAAATCGTACCGTCGGCATGCTGGAATCGCAACAAGAACTGCGCCCCCAGTTCCAATCGAGACAGCAGTTCTTCATTGTGGTAAAACTGTGAATCTTCATTAATTAAAGCTGCCGTCCATAACGCCATCACCATCGGCGTTCCGCCATGAGTCGGCCAAGCGATCCCGTTCACAGGATCGGCAACCCCACCGTAAAACATGCTGCTGCTGTCGAGCACCTGATTATCCATACCGTCTTTCACCCAATAATCGTTAACCGAAACCAGCTTCTCGTACATCATCATCATCTCTCTTTCCATAAACAGCTACTCCTTGATTGATGCAAGCTTTGAGATCAACAAATCATGGCTCGCCTCAATCTCCTCCGGCTTGCAGGCCGCTTTCAGCTCATAGACCTTAACCTCAGCCGCCGCAATAATCGGAAGGAAACGGTCGAAATAGGTCATGTCTCCGCTATGCACGTATGGGCACCAATGGTCGGATAGTCCGATTGTTTCATGAATATGAACGCCTACGACGTTTTCCTTGATCGAATCCATTTCCAGCATGTTGTCGTATAGACCCATCCGTTCCATCATCATGCCATGGCCAAAATCGTACCATAATCCGACCGGCGCGCCTTTCATCCGGTCAATAACCGTTTTCGCCTCCAGCAGCGTAGGCATTTGATAACATCTCGAACGCGTTTCGATGCCGATTGCGATGTCCCAGCCTTTGGCGGCGATCCGGTCGCACGCTTCTTCCAGACTGTGCTGAATGCGCCGCAAATAATGGTCGCTGAGCGACTCGCGGCGCTCCAGCATTTCATTCCACAGCTTCATGTACGCCTCTGAATCACGGCCCTGCTCCTTATAAATGCCTTTTAGTTCATTATCGATATTATAATCGAACGGTACCTCACCCGGATGAACGACAACCGCCTGAGCCCCGTATCGATTGGCATATTCCGCAGTTAACAATAGCAAATCGATCGCCCGCTTCCGCTTCTCCTCATCGTCGAAACCGAGCAGGACGGAATCGGTGCCGTAATCGGGATCGGCGTTGTAAGGAAACGTACTATGCACGCTGGAGACGCCGATTTCCCCACCTTCGATCATTGGTTCGATCGTAGCGAGCAGCTCATTCGTTACGTTATAATTCAGCTCCACGCGTTGAAAGCCAAGTGCGCGAATTTCCTCTATCATCTCGCTTCCGACGGTGTGTCGTTTAATGTTCCAGCACGTCGAGAATGAATATTCTCCTTTTGACTTTCCCATAACTCCACCGGCTCCTTATCCCTTTCCCAGAAACAGCAACTTACCCTTTCACCGCTCCAAGCATAACGCCGCTTACAAAATAACGCTGCAGCCACGGATAAACGATCAAAATTGGTACGGTAGCAAATATTACGCTGGCTGCCTTCAAGCTTTCCGGCACGACTGTCGCCATCTGCGCCCCTTCCATTTGCATCAGCTCACTGATCATATTGTTTTGAATAAGCTGATACAGCTTCAACTGCAGCGGATAAAGTTCAGGAGTATTAATGTACATCAGCGTATCGGAGAAACCGTTCCAACGACCCACCGCATAAAACAGACTGAGCGTTGTAATTACCGGGAGCGACAACGGAAGCATGATGCTAATAAGCGTCCGAAAATGACTGCTTCCATCGATTTCGGCCGATTCTTCCAAGCTTTCCGGAATATTGTTAAAAAACGAAATTAAGATGATCAAATAAAAAGGGTTAATTAATCCAGGTAACACGAGCGCCCAAATCGAATCGAGCAAATTTAAATTCCGGACCAGAATATATTCGGGGATAATGCCGCCGCTGAAAAACATCGTGATGACTACAATAAACATGAAAACTTTGCGGCCCTTCAGTTTCTTTTTGGATAATGGATAACCCATCGCAATCGACATGACCATACACAGCACGGTAAACAAACAGGTTAGCAGCACTGTGAATCCGAGGGAACGAATCATCGACGGATCGGAAAACACTTTAAAATAGGCTTCAAAATTCAATTCAACTGGAAACAAGCTCACTTCCCCAGACACTATAGGCCGAACCGAGCTTAAAGAAATGGCCAGTATATGAAGAAATGGAGCCAGACAAATTAGCGTGCAAACTAATAAAATGATAAAGTTGACGGTATCGAAAACCCGGTTAGCGGTTTGTTCTTTCATGTCGTCCGCTCCTTTCAAATATTCACGATCAAGATGAAGACATAATTTTATTGCCCTCTACAAGATGCTTTCATCTGTCAGCTTTTTGGAAGTATAGTTGGCACCGAGGACAAAGATAAGCCCGACAACCGCTTGGAATAAGCCGACCACAGTTGCAAGCGTATACTGGCCTGATTCGATTCCGATGCGATAAACGAAAGTACTGAGCACGTCTGAATATTCCCTTACCGCTAAATTGCCGATTACATAAGGTCGTTCGAAACCGATTGATATCATATGACCTAAATTAATGATGAGCAGCACGACGATTGTCGGCTTCAAGCCCGGAAGCGTAATATGCCAAATTCGTTTGAGCCTTCCCGCTCCATCAATTCCTGCAGCTTCAAATAACTCTTTATTAATACCGGTGAGCGCGGCCAAATAAATGATCGTCCCCCAGCCTGCACTTTGCCAGACTCCGACAAGAAGATAGGTTATCAGCCAATCGCTTTTGTCGGTCAGAAACGGAACCGCTTCAAATCCTAATGACATCAACAAATTATTGACCATACCAGACTCGGTACCGAACACTTGATAGACAATACCGCCAATAATAACCCAAGAAATAAAGTGCGGGATATACAAAATCGTTTGTGACAGCTTCTTAAACCAAACCGCTTTCAACTCATACAGCAGAATAGCTAGAATTAGCGGCGCTGGAAATGAAACAAGCAGATCAAGAAAATTAAGCATCAGCGTATTGCGAAGCGTAAGGTAAAAATCGCGCATCCCGAATACTTCTCTAAAAGCCTCAAAACCAATCCATTCGCTTCTGTGAATCCCCTGAAAAAAATTAAAATCCTTGAAAGCGATCTGAATGCCGTACATTGGACCGTATTTGAAAATAATGAAGTAGGTCAGCGGTAAAACAAGCAGCGCATACAGCTGCCAATATCTGCGTAAATATGCGATCGCGCTCACAGCGGTCCCTCCTTTATGCGACCGGTTCATGCAAGGAGACGAGGCAAAGCCCCGCCCCTGTGCACTAGCCGGGCTTAATGCAAATTATTTCGATTGCATCTCTTTATAAACTTCTGTACGTTCGTCGAGAATCGCCTGTCCGCCGCTCGCCATATAATCTTTAATCATCGTTTCATAAATGCTCTCGAATTGGTCCGGTTTCGCCATCGTCATCTTGACGATGATTTCATTAAATTTATCGAGCAGCGTCGTTGCGTATTTCGTTTGCGCTTCAATCGGTCTGTCCATAAGTACTGGATCTATCGTGTCCGCATTTGCGATTTGCTGCGCAACAGCGACTTGTTCATGGAACTGCTTCGGCATTTGGAGCGCTCTAGCCTTCAGATTTTTTTCCAAGCTCCCTAGCTGTTTTCCATTCGAAATAATCGCCATATCGCCTGCGTTGTACATCCGGTTTAAAGCTTCTTCCGTTTGGTTTTCCACAGCAACCGGAATGTCGTCTACCAACGTGTAATTTTCGCCCTCGATACCGTTCTGAATGGTGAACAGGTTATCGCCCGAAGCCATCCAGTCCAAGTATTTAATGGCTTCGACCGCTCGTTCGCTTGATTTTGGAATCATAATGTAAAGACCGTTCGGAGCGTACTTCGGCTTCGCATGTTTGCCTTCGTCGTTCGTATATACATCTACTGCAGCTATCTCCGCACCCTTTACATTTTTTTGCAGCAGGTCATAACTACCGTTTTCATAGTAAATGTTGATGTCATCTTCGCTGAAGAAACCGACTTTACCATTCGATATGTCTTCACCTAATTTTTTCTTGTCTTTATCGAGCCCGAAATCTTTGCTGATCAAGCCTTCATTGTAAAGCTTGTTCATAAATTGAAGCGCATCTTTAAATCCTGGCAGCAGTATTGGATAATCGTTGGAGCCCAGCTGTTGAGTCAAAGTATATCTCTCTTCTTCAGAAACGGACTTTATGAATGACCAGATAAGCGGCTCATATTGAGCCGAAGCGATTGTCATGCCTAGCGGAATCACTTGGCCGCCCAATTCACCCGGATCCTTTTCTTTAAACGCTTTTAACGTTTCATAAAGCTCATCTGTCGTTTGAGGAACCGGCAGACTTAGTTTATCCAGCCAATCTTTACGAATGAAAGACGCGTACTTGCCTAAATTTGAACGTTTCGCCGGAATGGCGTATTGCGTACCTTCGAATTGACCGTAGCTAAGAACATCTTCCCCCAAAAACTGCTTTAAGTTAGGACCATGCTCGTCGAGCAGCGGACCAAGGTCGGTGAGACCTCCTTGCTTCGCATACCGATTAAAGGTATTTGGGTCATACGTAAATACGATGTCCGGCACGTCACTTCCGCTTGCCATCAATACATTTAACTTCTCCACTTCTTCTGAGCGAGGTACAGGAACGTATTTGACATCAATGTTGTTCGGCTTTCCGAAATTTTCCCCGATCCACTTCGTCCAATAGTTATCTGTGATGGTGTAGCCCGCCGGAGAATTACCCCGATCGAATACTTCAATTTTAAGGGTAACCGGCTTCTCTGATGTACCGCCGTTTGCTCCTTCAGCAGCATTCGGCTCATTTTTCGAGGAACAAGCAGTGAAGAGCAATGAACATATTAGGACTAGCAACAGCAAAGATCTCTTTGTACCCGTGTACCGTTTTCTTTTCATGTTTCTAAACATCGTTCCAACCCCTTCTTCGTATCGTATATTATTCTGTTCAGGTTGCACGATCTTATTGAGATAGCGCTTTCATATCCGTTATTGCAACCCGAACCGGAATGACCAAAGTATTACACGTCACCCGATTAAGTCGCAATAAACTAGTTTCAAACCAATAAACCTGAAGTTAAATATCCAATATTTGTATAAGTTAACCATTGTCGTGCAATAAACATTTTTCAGAAACTGGCGGATTGACGGGCTTTTCCGGGCTTTAGCTTAAGCTTTCTGTAATCTCCAGGCGTTACGCCGATCACTCTTTTGAACACACGTCCAAATGTAATCGAATTCGCATATCCGACCTGGAGGGCAATGTTTTGTACCGGCTCCTCGGTTTCCGCCAGGAGCTCTTCCGCCCGCTCCATCCGCAGCTTGACTATAAAATCAACGAACTTCATATTAAACTCTTCTTTAAACAAATAGCTGGCATACTTCCCTGAAATATGAAAACGGTCACTCAAATGCTTCAATGACAAATCCGGGTCTACAAAATTCTCTTCTATATAGGCTTTCATTTCATTGATCATAGCCCGATGATTTTTGGTTTCACAAAAAGCGACATAAGCCCGGTATATATCTGTTAAATGTTCAAAGAAAAGAGCTTTCATTTGTTCCAGCGAGACGGTCTCTTCCACCGTTTTCTTCCTAACGTCAGCTTTATCTCCTCTAAAATAATCCAATAAGTCGTCCGATATTTCACCAAGCTCGCTGCCGAGCATATCCATCATCGTTTGCAGCAGCATCCGAATATCTTCGTCCTTCAAGCAATCCGACTCCAGACTTTCAAACATTCTCTCCAAGTGAACGCGCCATTCGCCGGTAGACAGCCTGAACTCCCTGACCAGCTCAGCCGCCATCTGCAAATACTTATACCATCTCCGCCCCGCGTCCCCAGGCAGATCATCGCTCATGATGACGGATTCTTTGCCAAGCGACAATTTATGCTGCATGGCCTCGACTGCCGCCTTATAGGAAAGCTCTATCCGATTCCAGCCCTGCTTGACTGGGCCAACTCCAAATTGCAATGACATCCGGAGATGCTCGGATACCCAAGTACGGCCTTTGTCCGCAAACAGACGAATCCGTTCTTTCGCGGATTGATCCTCCCCTCCTATACCAACGATGATGCCCATTCTGCTCTCACCGATCCATTCCGCCCATCCATGCATCCCGTCGTCCCGTGCCAGCTCCTGCAAGACGTTCGTCAACGCGAATTTCAACGTATTTTGGTCATGTACGGAATACCCGCTCCGGAAATCGCCGTAGTGACCAATTTCCACCACAATGAAGGCGAATTGGCCAAACGAAGTGTTATCCGGCAGCAGCTTCAAATTCAGCAGACGTTCTTCCAAATCATCCAATCTTTCTCCTTGAACAATATCAAGAAACAGCTGCCGCCTGCTAACAAGCAAGTTTTCACGCTGCTGCTTTTCATAATCCGCTGTCTGTTGAATTAAGCTATCCAGCGTTTGATCGATAATGGACAGCTCATCCATCTTGATGCCAAAGCCGTCGTTACGCAGCTGAATCGATTCGATCCGGTTCATCATCACCCGAATCGGCTTGTAGTTTTTTCTGGTGATGTAAATAATATAAAAAATGGCAAACACTACGGTTAGTAAGCCAATCACAATCCAAACATAAGAAATGACCGAGACCCAGACAAACAGCTGACCTGCTGCAATACCGCTCTCAAATGTCCATCCCAGCAAATCCGATCTAATCCGGTTTAGCACCTTTCCATCTTCTTGTCCTTCATCATTAATAGTGGTTGTAAGTGTCGAGAAAAGTAAATTTCCTGCATCGTCGCGAATGTCTAGAAACGACAAATCATCATTATTCATCGAATGAATCATTCGCTCGACGGCATACATATTTACATTAATAACAACGAACCCTTCTGTACCGAAAGGCAACGGCTCTCTCTTGTACATGGAAATGACGCGCCGGTCATTTTCCATACTCAATTCATGATAGGTACGGATCGGTGACCAGCCTTGATATTCCGGATTAGCAAGTGCCTGCTCAATGAATGCCCTGTCTGCAAATTCGTCCCATTCGACGAGACCGCTCCGCGTCAGCACCTGTTTGTCCTCGTTCCGGTATACATATATCGAATCGATCAAACTATCGTTTGCAATCAGCGTACGCATACTATCGACAACATCGAAGAGAACCTGGCGTTTTTCCCTTGTAAGCTCGATATTGAGAAAATCGCGGTATCGTTCATTTTTTTCCATTTCCTCAAGCACGTTGCGCTCAATCCCTTTAAGCGAACGGGATACCGTATCAATAATATAACCGGTTGAAATCCGATCCGCTTTCACAGTTTCCTTATGAGAAATTTCATTGACGACGATAAACGACAAAAATATTAACATCGTCACGGTAAACAAAAAGACAGGGAAATACGAAAGCAGCATTCGGCGATACCAATTTTTCTTCATATTTACACTCCTTCAGATAAGAGAGCTACTATCATAAATTTGGGAACAATATAAGATTTCGCGAGTAAGCGTTTTCTCTAACATTCTAAGAGATAATCAATAGCTATACAATGGAACGAAGTCATTTTTATAAGAATAACAAACTGTTCCGAATTTGCGAATAGAAAAAAGATCCTCCTTCGCCTCTATCTGTCAAGATCTGCAGATAGCGCAAAGTAAGGATCTTTTTTGACATTTCTATATAACATGACAATTCATTTATGGGGTAATTCTTCTGCCTTCACTATCCGTAAATTTGCTGACAATGATTAAGATGAGATCTATCAATGCCCAGATCCCTAATCCGCCTAACGTAAGCAATTGCAAAATACCTGTACCGATTTTACCTGCGTAAAAGCGATGAATCCCCAAGCCACCGAAGAAGATACATAGGAGCAATGCTGCTACAAATGATTTAGAACTTCTTTCCAACTCCAGTTCCCCCAATTGAAAGTTAGTATGAACTACATCATAATACCTTAAAAAATAATCTAATTCTTTATTGAGATATAGGAAATGGAGTTAGATTTTAACTTTTATCGCCTTTTTCGCCGCTTTTTATTTCCATAAATTCTTTCCATAAAAAAACTCCCTTAATCACTTGTTTACGGCAAGTGTTGTATGGGAGTTTTTTGGTTCATATGTATTACGATTCATTGATTATGAAATCATATAATACAAGGTATGCCGAGGACGGGAATCGAACCCGTACGGTGGTCACCCACCGCAGGATTTTAAGTCCTGTGCGTCTGCCAGTTCCGCCACCCCGGCATGTGATAAGAGCTTTGCAAATGGTGGGCCCTGAGGGACTCGAACCCCCGACCAATCGGTTATGAGCCGACCGCTCTAACCAACTGAGCTAAGGGCCCTCGAAAAACGTATATTTCAACGTAATCATCGAAAGGTTGGTTGCGGGGGCAGGATTTGAACCTGCGGCCTTCGGGTTATGAGCCCGACGAGCTACCGGGCTGCTCCACCCCGCGACGTTTGTCCATTTGATCAAAAGCTTCTTGAAATGGCGACATGAATTAATATACTATATGTGGATGTTTTAAGTCAAGCAAAATATTCAAATTAGTAAATATTTCGTATCGTTAAGGAACAAATCGCACGCCATAACGGCCTTTGCGCGACCGGAAAACCTCAACTTCACGCGGACTATCATAGCCATAAACCCACCAATCGTTTTCCATCCGTCTTACAAGGCACCCGGCTTGAAATTTCGTTTCGTAAAGTCGGACCCAGTACACCCATCTCATTCGAATCCCTCCTGATGTATGTGCACAGCAGCTGTAATGCCGCATCAGCAAAGCTTGTACCCATTAGAATACCCAAAATCGGATAATACAAGCATAGCTAGACATTCTAGTTTCTTATATTTCAAACAAATCGGGTATACTCAAATTAGGTCATTTCAAAGGAGCTGAAGACTATGTTATACGGTATCGCCGTTTTCCCGGAGAAGCACGTGCAGGATATCGCAGGCAGCTGGCGCTTGCGCCATGATCCTCACTTCTGCTTCATCCCTGCTCATATGACAGTCCGAGAGCAGGAAGAATGGTCAGATGAGCAGCTGCAGATTGCAATTGCTCATTTGGAGCAGGTAACGACCTCATTGCCGCCGTTTTCCGTTTTATTCAACCGCGTGTCCACCTTCTACCCTGTAAATCATGTGCTCTATTTAGCGCTTCAGGATACAACACCTATGCAGAAGCTCCACGAGGCAGTATGCAGCGGTCCATTAACGAATCACGAACCAAAGTATGTTTACACACCGCACGTCACGATCGGGCAAAATATGTCGGCAGACGAGCTTCATGATCTCTATGGCAATTTGCGGATGAATTCATTCAACCTAACCTCCGTAATTGATCGGCTGCATTTGCTTTATCAGACCGAAAACGGCTCATGGACTGCTTATCAATCGTTTGTGCTGCGTGGTTAAGGACGCTCTTAATTAAAGGAAAATGAAAAAAGCCCGCAAACGAGTTTTAAGTCGTATGCGGGCTCTCGGGGAATTATTCTGTTAGTCTAGCGGCATAGGTTTTCCGCCTACTCCTTCGCCTTCGCCACCATTAGGATTCGTTTTCAAACGTTCCAGAACCGCGTTGCCGCGGGTTTCCCACTCTGTAAGCGCCTCACGTGGCGTTTTCTTACCGTTCAGCACCTCCTGGAACAATTCGTAGCCAGGCTGCTGCGCTTCCCAAATACCAGGCTTCTCGCGGAAAAGTTTATCGGCATCTGTACTTGTTGGAGGCAGCGGCTTAAGGGAAGTAAATGCATCCATGTTGTACTGCAATCCGCCGATCGGCTTCAAAAATTCTTTACGCGCTACCATTTCGTAAACGCTTCTCGATTTGAGCTTCGCCCATTCTTTGCCGTTTGTAAATTTAATAAATTCCCATGCGTCTTTATCATTTTGCGCTTTAGCATTAATCCCCATTAGCTGACTAAGGTATATATTACCGCCAACCTCAGGATCATTCGGATGTGTCGGAACCGTAACGACATCCCAGTCAACCGGCTCGAAATCTTTCATTTTCGCAGCGTTGTCCTGCGCTCTTTTGAGCTCGTTAATATATCCATAATCCCCGATTGTCATGGCAACTTTTCCTTTAATAAACAAATCGCCGTAGAATGGATCATTCACTCCGGGTTCACTTTGACTTTGCTTTTCATACATCTTATTGAAAAATTCCTGCGTAGGAACAACCTCTTCTTTGTAGAGAGAGGAAACGGTTTTCCATACCTCTTCCCATTGATCGCTGTTCACAAGCATTTTTTCGCCTTTTTCGTCCCACATTTTCAATTGCAGCGCTTGGCTGTATACTTGCGTATCGTTGAAGCCGTCAGACTGCCAGCGGCTAAAGGTGAAGCCGAACTTGCGGTCCTCCCCTTCTCCTTTCGCGACTTGACGTGCGAGGTTTAGAACTTCGGACCATGGCATTTTGTCAGTTGGAGGCGCTACTCCTGCATCCGCAAACAACTTTTTATTGTAATAGAGCGCAGAAGAACTAAATGTTGGCGTTAACGCGTACAGATTACCGTCGCCTGCGGCTTTAATTCCTTCAATAACGGTAGGCACATAATCGCTCAAATCAAATTTGTCCTGCGTCACTTTCGGATCAAGCTGCTGCAGCAAATTGTCCTGCGTCATACGGCGCAGCATATTGTAGTCGAGCACAACGACATCAACCGGGTTTTGGCCGTTCAACATTTCTTTCATTTTCTCGTAAGGATCCGGTTGTGTCGTCGGTTTGGACGGATCCGTTTGTTCAAAGCGTTGATCGTCATAGTTAAGGGCGCCAACGATTTCAAATTCAATATTTGGATGCATCATTTCGTACATGTCCGTATACTGCTGACGGAAATATGGCTCATTATCCGAACCGCCGTACAATACTCCGATTCGGAGCACGCGTTTCTCCGCTGATTCGTTCGAGCCTCCACTGCATGCAGCGAGCAAGCTGATGAGCATGGCTAACGTTAAGCTAAGCATTGTAAATTTGCGAATACGTAATCCTGACAACCATTTGTTATTCATCCGATTTAACCCCCCAATGATTTAGGCGGAGTAATAATAATCCGCTCACCGTCAAACTCCATCGTTGCTTTGTCTTTAATTTGAAGAGCTGATAAATATTCCTTAGGCACTTGCAAGCGTCCGACGCGGTCTACTACGACATAGGCTTCATGTACAGCCTGCAGTCCGCTTGCCTGCGGAAGCTCTGCCTCACCTCCATCTAGAGTAATATTCGGATTTCGCTTAATAAATTCGGTACTCGTCAGGCCATCCCGAATCGCGACGACACGGTCAACCTTGCCAGCAAGCGTCAAGTCATGTGTAACGATAACGACCGTTATGCCGATTTCACGGTTAAGCTGACGGAATATACCCATAATCAAATCTGAAGTAGTTGTATCTACAGAGCCCGTCGGTTCATCCGCTAGCAGCAGCTTCGGACGGTTTGACAGCGAAATGGCGATAGCGACCCGCTGCTGCTCTCCTCCGGACAGCTGGTGCAGCTTGTTGTGCATCCGCTCCTTAAGCCCTACCCATTCCAGCAGCTGCTTCGCATATGCGCGATCCACCTTGCCGGAGAGCATCATCGGCATTTCCACATTCTCTAGCGCCGATAAGTACGGGAGCAGATTACGGGCGTTATTTTGCCAAATGAAGCCTACTGTTTCGCGCTTGTACTGAACAAGCTCCTCTTCTGAAATTTTGAGCAAATCCCAAGGACCTACCCGTACCTGCCCCGCTGAAGGACGGTCAAGACCTCCCAAAATGTTCAGAAGCGTCGATTTGCCGCTGCCGCTATTGCCGATGATGGCCATGAGCTCGCCATCCTCCACCTTCAAATTCAAGCCTTGAAGCGCAACGACCTCGAGATCGTCTGTTTTGTAAATTTTGACAAGTCCTTCGCAATCGATCATAGCCGTTAACGCTCCTCTCCCATTTTGACCGCTTGATGCACGCGCAGCCTGCGAATGTGCAGGAAGAGCAGCAACGCGCCAGTCACCATCATAAACCCGACAACGAAATAAAGCTGGTTCGTGTCATTGGAGTCAAAGACGACCCGGAATGGCGGCACCGTTTCTGCGACGTTTTCCGTTGTTTGCAGGAAGGGAAGGAAGAGCAAGCTAACCGCTTTACCAATCAGCACGCCAAGACCGATTGACAATCCTGCTGTAAACAGCTGCTCCAGCAATAACATTCCAGTCAATTGCTTACGTGATAATCCCATCGCGCGCAGCACGCCAAATTGAACAACCCGGCCAGAAAGGTTAAAGAACCAATACAGCACATACCCTGCAAGAGTGATGAACACCGATACAAGAAAGCCAAGGCTCAATATACCGAATACGCCGCCCCTTGTCGGATGCTTTGATTGTGAGATGAGCTCGCTTCTTACATCCTTTACAGACGCCAGCTCTACGCCTGCCTTCTGCAGCTTTTCTATAATCGGAGCAACCTTCGCATCCGGCTCCATCTTTAGCCAAACCTCATAAGGAATGAGCGGCAATTGGTCATAAATATAATCCAAGTTCGTAATGACAAATGGTGATTTGTCCGGATATTGACTAGGCCAATAAGGCAATATGCCTACTACCGTAAATTCGAGCATACCTTCCGGGAATCCGACCGAGACCAAATCTCCCAGCTTCAGCTGGTATTTCTCAGCAACTCCTGAAGGGATGACAGCCGCATGCTCATATAATCCTAAATTATTTAAATAATGATAAGGATGCGCCGGATACAAATCGTCGCGAAACCAAGCTACTTTCGCAAAATCAACATTATCAATGCCCATTATTGTGCCTTGACCAATTGATTTGCCAGATATAACGACATTGCCCTTTGTCTGCAGCACCCGAGCTGCCGCTTCTACCCCTTCTAGGGAGCGGAATATTTCGAAAGGCGGTTCACTATACAAAATGCGTGTCGGCACCGTTTGACCGCCGCCGCTGCCGCCGCCGTTACCTCCACTGCCTCCGCCATTGCCGCCGCCTCCAGGTCCGCCGCCATTGCCGCCGTTGCCTCCTCCAGAGCCGCCCCCGTTGCCGGAGTCTCCTCCGGCTCCGCCGCGTGGCGTCGTTACAATTTCTGCCGAGCCTTCCCATACCGTTTGAATGGTGACGTCCGAGCCGTATTTATAAAGCGTCCGTTCCGTCGAATTCAAATCGATCGTTCTGGCTGCCGAAGCATTGTATACGCCTAGTCCAAGCGTCAAAACCAATAAAATCATAAGTGGATAATAGCCTTTGGACGAACGCGACAGCTGCGTAAGTGTCAAATAAAGCGGAACAGGTAAAAATTTGCGCCCGAGCCAATTAAACAATTTTAACAGCCATGGGAACAATCTTAAGAAAAATAAGCCTAACGCGAAAATAGAAAGTGCCGGAACGAAAAAGAGAAACGGTTGAACGTTTAGCTGATCCGTCGTCATTCCGGTCTGGAACGTAAGCATTTGCCGTTCGTTGAACATGTACCAGCCATAGCCGGCTGCTGCTATCAGCAGTACATCAAGATACCATCGCTGCCATCCTGGCTTGCGGTCGGAACGGGCAAGCTGCTGCTTGTAGCTGACGATCGAAGATCTGGCATAGATTACGGCTGGAATAACGGTTGCCAGTATAGCAAGTAATACAGCCGCTCCACCGGCGATGATCGCTTCTGTCGAGAAGCCGACAGGTATCGACTTACGGTTGACGAATGAGAGAAAACCGTTTGCGGAACCGATGCTTTTGGCCATGAACCAACCGATAAAAGGGCCCAAAGCGAGTGCGCTGCCGCCGAGCAGCAGCCCTTCCAGCAAATAAATCCAAATAATTTGCCTTGTACCCGCTCCCCGGCTGCGCAGCACCGCAATATCGCTGCGCTGTTTGTCGAGTGACTGACGGGCATTCATGGCGATGAAATAAAACACCATCGCGAGCATTGGGGCGGCTAGCGTGAATAGCAGCGTTTGCAGCTGCAAGCTTTGCTTCTTAAATTCGGTCAGCGTGGAAGCGAAGGATATTTCCACCCGGGTGTCTTTAAGGCGCTGATAAAGTTCAATGTTCAATCGCTCCAGCGTCCGCCCAAGCGGCGTTAATTGGCTCGTTTGAATTTCCGATAAATCAAATGCATAATACCAGCTTGCATTATGGAGCGGAATACTGTTCTTATCGAGCAGTACCTTCGTAAAAGCTTCTTCGCTAATTTGGAATGTGTTCAGCATGCCCTCCATGCCTTGATACCAATATGAACTCGTATCGTTAAGCGGCTTTACCGCTCCGACGATTTTGACCCGAAGCGTAAGGTCAAGTCCGCCGTATACCGGATATTCGAATATATCCCCGATATGTACATCATTACGGTACATCGCTTCCTCGAACATTACCGCTTCGAGCAGCTCCCCGTCTCCCTCGGCGTCTACAAACCATCTCCCCTGCGTAAGCTCCGTATTTGTTTCCAGTTCGGACATTGTCATAAGGGTAAGCTGCCGGTTGCGCCCCGCATCCACCTTCGATGAATCCTCCGGCACAACTTCAGAGCTGCGGATGGCATAGCTGTTAACAAACGTGTCAAACCGAAATCCAATCTCCTTCGGCACATTCTCAGAGATGTAACGTTCAAGCTCGGTTAACGCCGGTAAATCCGTCTTCCCGCCTGCAGGTGATTGATACCGCATAAGCAGCGATCCGGCCGGGAGCCCGGCGCTCTTCTGCTGTAACGATTCGGCTACGACCCTTTTCAATGCGCCGTCCGCGTACATCGGTATGCTTGTTGCAAAAGCTACCGCTAAGGTCAGTCCCGCCAGCGTGCTTAATGTGAGCCAGCGCGTGTTCCACATTTTGCGGAACAAAAAACGAAACAGCGGAATTCCCATCGGCTATCGACCTACAACTTTCTGCCCTGGCTGAAGCCCCTTGAGGATTTCAACCTGCGTCGCGGTTTGCTGACCGATCTCTACATCCACCTCGCGCTTGCCATCCGCATCAATAACCTGCACGTACGTGCGGGAGCCGATTGAACGAAGCGTTGAAGGAGGAATAACAATGGCATTTTCTGTACGCTTTGTGATAATGCTTATGGATAACGGTGTGCCGCGGTTTAATCCCTTTGGCAAATCTTTAATGTCTACGATGAGAAAATCCTCAGGACGCTCCGGCTTCGTTTCTCCGGGCTGCCCGCCTATACCGCCTCCGTTGTCTTGTTCCTCGGCTTTAGTCGGAAGCTGCTTTACCTTGCCATTGAGATTTCCTGCGTTGCTAATATTGACGACAGCCTCCATGCCAACGGCAACTTTCTCGAGCTCAGTCTTAGATAGCTTAGCAGCAGGCGTCATTTGACTTGTATCCGCTACGATCGCAATAGGCGCGTAGGCTTTGATCAAGTCTCCCTTTTGCACATTTAATGTAACAATCGTTCCGCTGAAAGGAGCCTTCAAGCTAGCCTTCGCAATTTCTTCCTCCATGTCGACCAGCTTCTGCTTCCGCTCCTCGAAGGCAATAGACTTCTCTTCAAACTCAATCGGGTCCATCTCATCACGCTGACGAAGCGTTTCCTTCATCGCGATTTCTTCTTTCTTAAAGGCAAGCCGCTCCAAACGCAACGCTTTGATTAGCTCATCTACATCCAGCTCGCCAATGACCTGGCCTGCCTTGACCGTTTCACCCGCTTTAACATAAAGCTCCTTCAGATGTTTACCGTCTAATGTAAAGAACAAGGTTTCTTCCTCTAATGAAATAAGCTTGCCGATAACCTGAACCTTCGTTTCGAGAGTCGCTGTTGTCACCTCGTATTCCGGCTTTTTGGAAATTTGCGGCGGTGCGATTTCCGGCAATACCTCTTCTTCTTCTTCCGCCGGGAGCAGCGAGCACCCGCTTGCAAATAGTAAGGAAACACTCATAGCAGCAACAATTGAACGTTTAAATAAATTTCCCGTCCACCATTTCATAAACATGGTCGGCAACCTCCAAAATCGTAGGATCATGTGTAGTCATACAGATAGTAACGTGTTCAGTGCGAATGATATTTTGAAAGACTGCCATTATTTGAGCCGACATGCCCGAATCAAGCTCGGCCGTTGGCTCATCCGCGAGCAGCAGCATCGGCTCATGCGCAATCGCCTTCGCTATTGCGACACGCTGCTGTTCACCGCCCGAGAGCTCGAATGGCCGGTGATGCATCCGCTTCTCCAGTCCGACCAGCTCCAGACAATGAGCAACCCTTTCCTTCCATTGGGAGCGCGGCTTGCCTGCCATACGGAGCGAAAGCTCAACATTTTCCCAGGCGGACAGCAAAGGCATAAGCGCAAATGCCTGGAATATAAATCCCATGTCCTTGCGTCTTACCAACGTTCGTTCGTCATCGCTCATGCTGTGAAAAGATAACCCGTTAAACCAAATTTCCCCCTTGCTTGGTGTGTCGAGGCCGCCTAAGCAATTTAGCAGCGTCGTCTTGCCTGAGCCTGATCTGCCTCTCAGCATAACAAGCTGGCGCTCCTTGAGCTCTAAACGAATGCCTTTTAACACGTGCAGCTGTGAACCTCCAACCTGAAATATACGCTCTACATTCGTAACGGTGAGTAGATTACGCTGTTCGTCAGCGGGTTCAAGCTGCTGCTCTGTAAGTTGTTCTGCTTCCTGCGGAATGGCCATGAGCGCTCCCGATCCCTCCTTAACCATGTTTTAATAAAAAAACCATTATTTATTGCTATTTCAACTTTCATAATTCTCATCTTACATGATAGACGAAGGACAAGCTCAAAAAGTTACGACGATTTTAAACAACTTTTATAAACATTTTCATCGCATAAGGTTTAATAAAAAAAGCTGCTTTCAGCCTATGCTTGCGCATTGTGCTAAAAACAGCTTTCAGCCTGCTTCTACTTCACTTTAAATTGCGAAATTGCAAGATCAAGCTCACGTACAATTGCATCTAAGTGTCCTGCCGACGACAAAATATTTTCCATCAACGCCAGCTGTTCCTCCGTTGCCGCTGCAACGCTTTCTGTCTTTTCCAGGTTTAGTGCCGCAGTGGAAGCGGTCTGCTCCATTGAAGCGCTTACCTGCTGCGAGCTGGCAGACATTTGTTCCGTAATCGCGGAGTTTTCTTGGAGCTGCTCGGTCATCTGTATAATGGCAGATACGATAATATCAAGATTTTGCCTCACTTCTCTTACCCTTTCATCGCCCCGTTCAACCTCTTGCATCGTTTGAGTCATACAAGCCGAAGCTCCTGCTATTTCTCTCCGTGTGACATCAACCAGCTGATGGATGCCGTCTGCTGATTCAAGCGAGCTTGCCGCCAGCTTGCGGATTTCTCCCGCAACAACTGCAAACCCTCTGCCGTGCTCACCCGCACGTGCCGCTTCAATCGAAGCGTTAAGAGAGAGAATGTTCGTCTGATTCGAAAAGGAAGTAATGTTTTCGGCGATGGCGCCAATTTGCTGCGAGCGATGTTCGAGCATACCGATTGTATCTGCCAGCTTGCTGATAAAGGACTTTACTTCGAGCATTTGCTCAATTAAGCGTATAAGTGCTGCTTGTCCTTGGTCTGCTTGATGCGAAGTAGAGGCCGATTGATCAGCTAGCATAGAAGTATTTTCAGCAATTCGTTGGATGCCGATTGTCATCTCCTCAATCGCTCTTGACGTTTCTACCGCTCCTCTTGCTTGAACTTCCGAGCCGTTAGCCACTTCTTGAATGTTAATCGCTACATGCTCTGCTGCCGCGGCGGATTCCTTCGATGCTGTTGTCAGCTGAGCGGACGATTTGCTTACTTCGCTTGCATTGTCAGCAATCCCTGATATGAGCTGCTTCATTGTTCCTATCATATGATCGACCGACCTGGAAATGTTGCCCAGCTCGTCTTTGCTGTACTTCCGATCAGGCAAAACCGTCAAATCACCTTCAGTAACACGCTGTGTTTTATTAACTACGCTTGTAATCGTTTTCATAATATGGCGGATTGTAAAAAATACGGCGACAAATAATGAAACAGTAACAATGATAATGCCAATGAGTAAAGTAAGCTGGTTTTTTTGCATTTGGTCACTAATTTTAGCAATCGTCATTTCAGCATGAATGTCGACGCTTCCTCCTATTTCATCTATGCCCGAACGGCTAATTAGGAAGCTGTCATTGATTTCTTTATTTTGAAACTGGTTTACCCCATCTGAAGCTGCTGTAACGGCAGCGGATGTCCAATAATTAAAATTACCTTTAAACTCAAGCAATATTTGATCGGCTGTCCGCTTGGATTCACCATAGGCTAGACCTTGCAGTTCTTTTTCGAAAAGAATGGTCTTCGCTTCCCTCACCCGCTCCTCGACCTGCTTAATATTCTCAGCCATTTCCTCCAGGGCAGCATCGGCACCTGCTTGATCCAACGTCCCCGATTCAATCTTCAAATAAGCTTGAAAAGCCTGATACATATCTCGATCCGCATTTAATATAAGTGAATCAACCTTATTCGTTGTCTGATAAATTTGGTCAGACATCTCATCTAACATCGATCGCTGCTCACTGAGCAAATAAAATCCGGTAAAAACGAAAAAGAAGAGTGGAATGACAGCTAACAACGAAAGTCTCAAACGTAAAGGTAATTTCATAAAAAACCGCCCCTCAGATTATTTATATTCTATATAGTTATTTATCGGATAGAAACACAATCAAATGAAAGGGTTGAGACGATTTTTTAATATTTTTGTGTCGAATTATGACTTATGATATCAAAAAAAAGCATGCCCTCCTTCACAAGGAGAACATGCTTACATAATTTTACACTAAAATGCTTATTTTCCAAACGATTGCGGATCGTTTCTCCAAGCCTGCAGCGCCGCAACATCCCCGGCAGCCACCTTGCCAAGCTCCACTGCTGTTTGAATAAGCGCGCTGTAGTTGGATAAAGTTTCAAGCTGCATTTTCTCCGCAGCAAACGCTTGTACGGCTTGATCGAATTCATAAGTGAAAATAGCCAGTACCGCACAAACCTCTGCGCCAGCTTCACGAACAGCTAACGCCGCCTTCAATGAACTGCCGCCTGTAGAGATCAAATCCTCGATTACGACTACCTTTTGACCCGGGAGCACACGGCCCTCAATCTGATTTTGTTTGCCGTGGCCCTTTGCTTTGTCGCGAATGTAAGCCATTGGCAGGTTCAGCTTTTGGGCAACCCATGCCGCATGGGGAATACCGGCCGTTGATGTTCCTGCTATGACTTCTGCATCAGGGTAACGCTCCCGAATGATCGTTGCGAAGCCTTCTGCTACAAGATCACGAATAGCTGGATAAGTCATTGTAAGGCGATTGTCGCAATAGATAGGCGATTTAATTCCTGAAGTCCATGTAAAGGGCTCGTTCGGCCGAAGCGCAACCGCTTCGATTTCAAGCAGGCTCTTGGCAATTTCTGTCGGCAATTCCGATAAAGTCAATTTACTCATAGGAAATCAGCTCCTTAATAATAGATTCTAACGCTGCGCGCGGCTGCGGCGCGGCTGTAATCGGCCGGCCGATAACCATGTAATCCGTACCCTGCCGAAGCGCTTCGCTAGGCGTCATAATACGGGATTGATCATTTACGTCTGCACCCTTTGGCCTGATGCCAGGTGTTACTGTTTTAAAAGAAGCTCCGCATGCTGCTTTAATGGCTTCCACCTCAGATGGCGATGCTACAACACCATCAAGTCCGGCTGCTTTAGTCAACTCGGCATATCGAAGCACCGCAGCTTCTACCGTTCCGTTAATTCCAATTTGCTCATTAAGCATCGATTGGCTCGTGCTTGTCAGGTGGGTGACGGCAATTACTGTTGGCTTAAGTAATCCGCTGCCGGTAACCGCAGCATCAACACCTTCAAGCGCTGCTTCAAGCATTGCGCTGCCGCCTGCGGCATGAACGTTAAACATATCGACGCCAAGCTTGGTCACGCTGTTTGCTCCGCCTTTTACCGTATTCGGGATATCATGCATCTTCACATCGAGAAAAACGTAGTAGCCTCGTTTTTTCAAGCTTTCCACGAAGGAAGGACCTGCTGCATAAAATAATTGCATCCCAACCTTCATATAACAAGGAATCCCCTGCAGCTCGGCGATTAAACGTTCCGCCGCCGCTGCATCCGGATAATCCAGCGCAACCATAATTCGTCCAGCCGCCTGCTCGGTAGTCAGCTTCATTCGAAATTTCCCCTTTTCTCTGTTCATTTGCATAATAAACGGCCATACGTCCGCTTCGCGGGCAGCCCCTGGATTTTCGTATCCATGACGGAACTACGCGAAGCATCTGACGCTGGCCGTACTTTTAAGCTGCGGTGAGCTTATTTAGATTACTTCTTCTGCAGCACAGGCATCGAACGCGAGGAGAAGTTGATGGTTTCAAGCATAACAAGCAGGGCGCGTACTGTATCAAGCGACGTCATACAAACAACGCCGTTCTCAACCGCTTCACGGCGAATACGGAAGCCGTCGCGCTCTGGTGTCTTGCCCTTCGTAAGCGTGTTGACTACGAAATGAGCTTGACCTTCGCGTACGAGATCGAGAATGTTCGGCGAGCCTTCGCTCAGCTTATTCACTGTAGTCACATGCAAGCCGGCAGCTTGAAGCGCTGCTGCTGTTCCGCCCGTTGCGATAATTTTGTAACCGAGATTGTAGAAGCCGCGAAGCAATTCTGTCGCTTCTTCTTTATCTTTATCCGCTACAGTTGCAATAATTGCACCGGTAGTAGGGATCTTCATTCCTGCTCCGATAAGACCTTTGAATAGCGCCTTAGCGTATTTCACATCGCGTCCCATAACCTCGCCCGTCGATTTCATCTCAGGCGTTAGGGTAGGGTCAACTCGGCGCAGCTTCGCGAAGGAGAACACAGGAACCTTAACCGATACATATTCATCTTCCGGCCACAAGCCGTCTGTATAGCCCAGCTCGGCAAGCTTCGTGCCAAGAATCGCTTTCGTTGCAAGGTTTGCCATTGGCAGGTTTGTTACTTTGCTCAAGAAAGGAACCGTACGCGACGAACGCGGATTCACTTCGATTACATACACTTTATCTTGGTGAATGACAAACTGGATATTTACAAGGCCGATTACTTGCAGCGCTTTGGAAATTTTGATCGTAATATCGATAATTTGCTGCTTAATATCATCAGACAATGATTGCGGCGGGTATACCGCGATGGAGTCGCCGGAGTGAACCCCTGCGCGCTCTACATGCTCCATAATACCTGGAATAAGAACCGTTTCGCCATCGCAGATCGCATCAACCTCAGCCTCTTTGCCGAGCATGTAACGGTCGATCAATACGGGATGCTCCGGGTTGATCTTAACAGCTACTTCCATATAGCTGAGCAATTCTTCGTCCGAATATACAATCTCCATTGCCCGGCCGCCAAGTACGTAAGACGGACGAACGAGTACCGGATAACCAAGCCCTTGAGCAGTCTTAACCGCATCGTCAACCGAGGTAACCGTGCTGCCTTCCGGCTGCGCAATGTTTAAGCTGCGTAACAAAGCCTCGAACTTTTTGCGGTCTTCCGCCATATCGATGCTCTCGAGGCTGGAGCCAAGAATACGGACGCCGGCTTGTGCAAGCGGAGCTGCAAGGTTGATCGCGGTTTGACCGCCGAATTGCACGATAACGCCAAGCGGCTTCTCTTGTTCGATCACATTCATTACATCCTCGAAGAACAACGGTTCAAAATACAGACGGTCGGATGTGCTGAAGTCTGTCGATACGGTCTCCGGATTGTTGTTGATGATAACGGCTTCGTAGCCGGCGTTTTGGATGGCCCAAACCGCATGAACCGTCGAATAGTCAAATTCAATACCTTGACCGATACGGATCGGACCGGAGCCGAGAACGAGAACCTTTTGTTTGTCTGTCTCGATAACTTCATTT
Source organism: Paenibacillus prosopidis (assembly GCF_003337375.1). Classification (GTDB taxonomy): domain Bacteria; phylum Bacillota; class Bacilli; order Paenibacillales; family Paenibacillaceae; genus Pristimantibacillus; species Pristimantibacillus prosopidis. Next base: position 251,191 of record NZ_QPJD01000009.1, on the reverse strand, counting down.
TCTACTTCGTATGTTGAATAGTAGTAAGGTGTCGACGCTTCAAATTCCGCAGCGCAGGTATCAACCATTTTGTAAACGGGCTTCAGGTTAAGCTGTACACGAAGGGCACGTACGTCCGCTTCCGTCGTATGACTGCCATTCGGGTAGCCTTCTCGGCGAATTTCAGCAATAGAGCGGTCGGAGAAGCCTTTACGCTTCGCTTCATACAGCGATTGCTGCGACAATGTCGATTCGCTGCGCAGACGATCCTCGAAAGCGACGATCGATTGGATTTTATCAAGGAACCACCAGTCGATATTCGTGATATCTTGAATTTCTTGCAGCTTATAGCCGCGGCGGAACGCTTCCGCTACAAGGAACATACGCTCATCGTCCGGTTTCTCAAGGCGGGTGCGGAGCACGGCGTCCTCAAGGGAAGATGCATCCTTCAAATGAATGCGGTGTGCACCGATTTCGAGTGAGCGAACCGCTTTATGAATGGATTCCTCGAATGTACGGCCTATGGCCATTACCTCGCCGGTCGCTTTCATTTGTGTCCCCAGCTTACGGTTCGCGTTAACGAATTTGTCGAAAGGCCAGCGCGGAATTTTCGAAACGATGTAATCGAGCGTTGGCTCGAAGCAAGCGTACGTTTGCCCCGTAACCGGGTTTACAAGCTCATCAAGCGTATAGCCGATAGCGATTTTAGCAGCCATTTTAGCAATTGGATAGCCTGTTGCTTTCGAAGCAAGTGCCGATGAACGGCTTACACGCGGATTTACTTCGATTACATAGTATTGGTAGCTTTGCGGATCTAGTGCGAATTGTACGTTGCAGCCGCCCTCAATATTTAGAGCGCGAATGATTTTGAGCGATGCCGAGCGCAGCATTTGATACTCACGGTCGGACAACGTTTGGCTGGGCGCAACAACGATACTGTCCCCAGTATGTACGCCAACCGGGTCGAAGTTCTCCATGTTGCAAACGACGATACAGTTGTCGTTCGCATCACGCATAACTTCATATTCAACTTCCTTCATGCCCGCAATCGATTTCTCGATCAAACATTGGTTAATCGGGCTGTAACGAATACCGGATGCAACGATTTCACGAAGCTCTTCTTCGTTCGCGCAAATACCGCCGCCAGTTCCGCCAAGTGTATAAGCAGGACGAACGATGATCGGATAACCGATTTTGTTAGCGAAGTTTACTGCATCTTCTACTGTCGTTACGATATCGCTGTCTGGTACCGGCTGCTCCAGTTCACGCATAAGTTCACGGAATAAGTCGCGATCCTCCGCTTTCTCGATAGCCGTCAGCTGTGTTCCGAGCAGCTTCACGTTCTCGCGTTCTAGAACGCCGGCACGGGCAAGCTCAACCGCCATGTTAAGGCCCGTTTGACCGCCAAGCGTCGGAAGCAATCCGTCCGGACGCTCCTGGCGGATGATTTGCGATACGAAATCAAGCGTAATCGGCTCGATATATACTTTATCTGCCATGTTTGTATCGGTCATGATTGTAGCCGGGTTACTGTTTATAAGAACAACCTCGTAGCCTTCTTCCTTGAGCGCTTGGCAAGCTTGAGTGCCTGCATAGTCGAATTCAGCCGCTTGTCCGATGACGATCGGACCGGATCCGATCACGAGAATTTTTTTGAGTTCATTATTTTTGGGCATATTGAAGCTCTCCTTTCAACGTCTCCGATAACACAGCCTGACGAGGTTTTTGTGGGTTATTTTTCTTGTGCGTACGGATCATTTGCAGGAACTCATCAAACAAATAGCTTGAATCGTATGGACCTGGCGCTGCTTCCGGGTGATATTGAACCGAAAACGCCGGGAATGTATTGTGCTTCAAACCTTCAATTGTACGGTCATTGTTGTTGATATGCGTTACAGACAGCTGCGTATCGGGTACGGACTCCTCAAGCACTGTATAACCGTGGTTTTGCGATGTGATGTAGCAGCGGTTAGTCGACAATTCTTTGACAGGGTGGTTACCGCCGCGGTGACCGAACTTCAGCTTCGTTGTATCTGCGCCGCAAGCCAGGGCAAACAGCTGGTGACCAAGGCAAATGCCGAAGATCGGATATTCGCCCAGCAGTTCGGAAATCATTTTTACCGCGTAAGGGACATCCTTCGGATCCCCAGGGCCGTTCGACAATTGTATACCGTCTGGAGCCAGACGGCGAATTTCTTCTGCAGTCGTATTGTGAGGAACGACAACGACATCGCAGCCGCGTTTTGTTAATTCGCGCAGGATACCGCTTTTTGCGCCAAAATCAACCAGTACGATTCGCTCGCCTTCTCCTGGGCTTGAGAACAGATGCTGCGTTGACGTGCGAGCCACTTGATCTGTCATTAGCTTCGAAATATTCAGACGCTCAGCCAGCTCTTCAATGCGCTCGTTGCCAGTCGTGATAAGACCTTTCATCGTACCGTAGTGACGCAGCTTCCGAGTCAGCATCCGCGTATCAATGTCGCTGATGCCCGGAATGCCGTATTCCTTAAGCATTTGGCCAAGGGAATATTGTGCGCGCCAGTTGCTCGGTACCTCTTCATGGCGACGAACGACAAAGCCGTGAATGTAGGGGCGTACGGCTTCGAAGTCATCACGCGTAATGCCGTAGTTTCCGATAAGCGGGTATGTCATAGTTACGATCTGTCCGCAGTAAGACGGATCCGAAAGTACCTCTTGATAACCAGTAATTCCTGTATTAAATACAACCTCGCCCATCATTTGCGCATCTGCGCCGAACGAAAGGCCCGTAAACAACGTACCGTCTTCCAACAATAATCTTGCTTGCATCCGTATCACTCCTCAGGTGTTGATTGCTAACCATCTATTTGCTTAAGTAAGATTTTAAAAAAGTTACTATTCAGACCAGACTACAACGCCGTCTACGATAGTCGCTACCGGCCAGCCGCTAAGCTTCCAGCCGCCGAATGGCGTATTGTTGCTTTTTGATGCAAAGGTGCTTGGGTCTACTGTGCGCTCACTGTTCAGATCAACAATTGTTAGGTCAGCCGGAGCTCCTTGCGTTAACCGGCCTGTCGGAAGACGGAAGACGCGGGCAGGATCTGCAGTCATACGCTGCAAAAGGAATCCTAAAGTCCATTGTCCTGTTTGCACGAACTTTGTGTACAAGAGCGGGAAGGCTGTCTCGAAGCCTACGATTCCGAAAGGTGCCAGCTGTACGCCGCGGGCCTTTTCTTCCGCGCTGTGCGGCGCGTGGTCGGTTACGACCATATCGATCGTTCCATCCTCAAGCGCTTCAATGACCGCTTGAACATCCCGCGGCGTGCGAAGCGGAGGATTCATTTTCCAGTTGGCGTCGTCAAGACCCGGAATATCCTCATCCGACAGCAGCAGGTGATGCGGGCAAACTTCAGCAGTAACACGAACGCCGATTTGCTTCGCAAGACGGATGAGCCGGACCGATTGTTCCGTGCTTACATGGCATACATGGTAATGAACGCCTGTCGCTTCAGCGAGCAATACATCTCTGCCGACGTGAATCGCTTCGGACTCATTCGGGATACCCTTCAGGCCATGCTTGCGAGAGAACTCGCCTTCAGAGGCCCATGCCCCTTCAACCAGTGAATCATCTTCGCAGTGTGCGATGATTGGCATATCCATCGATTTGGCAAGCGCCATAGCATTCTTCATCATTTGAGCATTCTGTACGCCGACCCCGTCATCCGTAAAACCAATCGCTCCAGCTTCCTTCAGTGCGGCGAAATCCGTCAGTTCCCGTCCAAGCTCATTTTTGGTAATAGCTGCATAGGGAAGCACCTTAACGATGCCGACTTGCTCTGCTTTATCCGTAATATATTTGACCGTTTCCGGCGTATCCGTTACCGGGCGCGTGTTCGGCATGCAAGCAATGGTTGTAAAGCCGCCTTTGGCTGCGGAACGGGTTCCTGTCGCAATATCTTCTTTATATTCGAATCCCGGATCGCGTAAATGAACGTGCATATCGATAAAGCCCGGCGATACAAGTTTGCCCTGTGCATCAATGACTTGTGCGCCGCCCGTATCCGGCGTTGTCCCGCCGTCTACAATTGCTTCGATTTTGCCATTTTCGACACGAATGTGCTTGCTTTCTAAGCTGCCCGAAGCTTCGTTCCATACGTTTCCGTTAATAATCCATAATGACATTGTTTGTTCACCCTCCGGATTTATGCGGTCTTTATTGAAAATGTTAGCTGAGTGCACGTTCGATGACGGCCATTCGGATTGGAACACCATTTTCCATTTGCGGAAAAATGCGTGATTGCGGGTGCTCCACCAGCTCGTCGTCAATTTCGACATTGCGGTTGATTGGTGCCGGATGCATGATGATTGCATGTTTGGCAAGCTTGCTTGCCCGATCCGCTGTAAGTCCATAATGCTCCCGGTAGTTTTCCGCCGAGCTCAGCATGCCGCTCTCATGGCGCTCAAGCTGTACGCGAAGCATCATAACGACATCTGATTTCAGAGCATCATTCATGGAGACATATGATGCGTTCAGCTCCGGCGCTTGCATATTAGGCGGAGAGCAGAAGTTGACGTTGACGCCGAATTTTTGTAAGGCCCATAAATTTGATCGTGCTACGCGGCTGTGCAAAACATCTCCGACAATGGTAACCGTCAGCCCTTTTAGTTGTCCAAAGTGTTTGCGCATCGTATACATGTCGAGCAGCGCCTGCGTAGGATGCTCATTATTGCCGTCTCCCGCATTGATTAGCGGAACCTTAATCCGCGTTGCAAGCTCCGCCAGCACACCGATTGGCTTTAACCGGATGATGCCTACGTCGATCCCCATCGATTCCAAAGTTCGTACCGTATCATATATCGATTCTCCCTTTTGCACGCTCGATACCGCTGCCGAGAAGTTCAGCACCTCTGCGCCTAGACGCTTCTCAGCAACCTCGAAGGAAAACCTTGTACGCGTACTGTTTTCAAAAAACATATTAGCTGCAAATTTACCTTGCATGGCTGTGTGTACTTTAACGGGATGGTTTTCCCAATAAGCAGCGCGATCGAGAATCGATTCAATCTCTTCCTTGCTTAGCTCCTTTAATCCGAGCAAACTCCGCTGTTTTAGCTTAGTCATAGTCATCCGGCTTGCCCCCTCTGATTAATAATCGTTACCTGATCGATTTGGTCGATTTCGGCTAGAGCCACTTCAATTTGCTCCTGTTTCGAAGTTGGCACGTTTTTACCGACAAAATCTGGTCGAATGGGCAGTTCCCGATGTCCTCTGTCTACCAGGACTGCAAGCTGAATGCTTTGCGGCCGGCCGCAGTCCATGAGCGCGTCCATAGCCGCACGGATCGTCCTTCCCGTATACAACACGTCGTCGAACAAAATAACGCGTTTGTCCTGAACCGTGAACGGGACGCCGTCCGTATCGCCAATTGCGGCGGCTACTTCAATATCTGCAGCGATGGCAGCTTTGCGATCATCGCGATATTGCGTGATATCTAGCTCACTCACAACGACTTGTTTACCTTCAATTTCTTGAATGCGTTCCGCAACCCGTTGCGCCAAATAAATACCTCTGGTGCGAATTCCGACAATCACGCAATTATCGATGCCTTTGTTCTTCTCCACAATTTCGTGAGCAATTCGCGTTAATGCCCGGCGAATCGCCGTTTCATCCATGATGACCAGATGCTCTTCTTCCGTCATTGCCGCTGACTCCTTTCATCATCCAATTCGCCAGGTTGCGACAAAAAAAGCTCCTTGCGTTGTTCGCAAGGAGCTTGTGATCAGTCACGAAAAGATAGGTTGCACACCACCGCAGCTTTCGTCACAGAAAGCGCGTTTAAGGATGTCCTATACTTCTCTTCTATAGACCTGTTATTCACGCTACCTTGCCAGCCTCACGGGACTGAGTTAAAGGTACTGCTGTATATCATAGGAATTATCCCACGTTCGACAAAAGATGTCAAGTAGAAGCGAACATTTTTGCTTATACTTAATGTGGTTTTATTCCCGTTGGCTATACAAGGATAGCGTTGGTTATTACAGGCTAAGCTTACGGATACGCTCAACCGCTTTTTCTGTGTTTTCACGGCTGCCAAATGCGGTTAGGCGGAAATAGCCTTGACCGCTTTGTCCGAAGCCTACACCAGGAGTACCTACGATGTTCGCTTCAGAAAGCAGCTTGTCGAAGAATGACCACGAATCCATCCCGTTCGGTGTTTTCAGCCAAATGTAAGGAGCATTAACGCCGCCATAAACTTCAAGGCCAAGTGATGCAAGCCCATCGCGGATGATCGCTGCGTTTGTCATGTAGTAATCAACCAAAGATTTGATTTGCTCTTTGCCTTCAGGGGAATAAATAGCAGCGGCACCGCGTTGGGTAACGTATGACACGCCATTGAATTTCGTTGTATGACGGCGATTCCACAGATCGTTGATCAGCACTTCGTTGCCTGCCGCATCAAGGCCTTTCAGCTCACGGGGAACTACTGTGTACGCGCAGCGAACGCCTGTGAAGCCAGCTGTTTTTGAGAAGCTGCGGAATTCAATAGCCACTTCGCGAGCGCCTTCGATTTCGTAAATGCTGTGCGGCACATCTTCCTCTTGGATGAATGCTTCGTAAGCCGAATCGTACAAAATGATGCAATTGTTCGCTTTTGCGTAATCAACCCACACTTTGAGCTCTTCCTTCGTCAGCGTCATGCCTGTCGGGTTGTTCGGGTAGCACAAGTAAATGATGTCCACCTTGCGGTCCGGCAAGCTTGGTTTGAAGTCATTTTCCGCTGTGCACTCCAGATATGCAATATTTTCATAACGCTTTGTTTCTTGATTGTATTTGCCGGAGCGTCCTGCCATAACGTTGGTATCCACATACACCGGGTAAACAGGATCCTGAACCGCAACGATGCTGTTTTCGCTGAAAATTTCTTGAATATTTCCCACGTCGCATTTCGAGCCGTCGCTTACGAACACTTCGTTCGATGCAATCTCGATGCCGCGCGCTTTATAATCGTTTTCGATAATAGCTTGAATAAGGAAATCATAGCCTTGCTCCGGGCCGTAGCCGCGGAATGAGCCTGGAGCTGCAAGCTCGTCCACTGCGCTGTGCATTGCTTTGAGCACTGCTTCAGGCAAGCCGCGCGTAACGTCGCCGATGCCTAGACTAATAATTTCAGCATTCGGATTTTCTTGAATGAATTTTGTGCGGCGCTTCGCGATTTCTGAAAAGAGGTAGCTGCCTTGCAGCTCCAAGTAATTTTGATTAATGGATGTCATTTCGGGTCACCTGTCCTTATTATTCATTTTTTTCAGTTGTTATTGATTAGAATAGCTTACTTTTCTGCTCGAAATAATGAATAAAGTAGTGAAAAGTTTGCACTTTTGCACGCTTTATCCTACCTTAACCGCAAGCTGTTCAACACATGCTCGAAATCTGCAGGCAGAGGCACCTCAAACTGAAGTCTTTCACCGCTGCGCGGATGTTTAAAGCCAAGTACAGCTGCATGCAAGGCCTGTCCCTTTAATGCTACGGTCTTATTTCTTCCATACACCGGATCGCCTGCAAGCGGATGTCCGATATATTTCATATGAACGCGGATTTGATGCGTACGTCCTGTCTCAAGCTGCAGCTCTACAATGGAATAGTCCCCTAAACGCTCCAAGACAACAAAATGCGTTACCGCATGCCTGCTGTTGCGCTCCGTAACCGTAAACAGCTTGCGATCCTTCAAATCGCGTCCAATTGGCGCGTCAATCGTCCCTTGGTCATGCGGCAGATTGCCGTGAACGAGAGCGATGTATTTACGCGTTACCGTATGTTCCTTCAATTGCTCAGCAAGCGAGATATGAGCTAAATCATTTTTGGCAGCCATCAGCAAGCCGGTCGTGTCTTTATCGATACGATGGACGATACCTGGCCGTATCATGCCGTTTATGCCGGACAAATCTTTACAATGGTGCATAAGCGCATTGACAAGCGTTCCGGAAGTGTGTCCCGGGGCCGGATGTACGACCATCCCCCGCGGTTTGTTAATGACAATCAAATCGGAATCCTCATAGATGACCTCAAGCGGAATCGCTTCAGGTTCGATCGCCGCATTTTCCAGCTCCGGAATGTGCAAGACAACGCGATTGCTCTCGGTCACTTTATAGTTCGCCTTTGCTGCTTTTCCGTCCACTTCGACGGCCCCGGCTTTAATCCATTCCTGTACTTGCGTCCGTGATACGGCAGTATCGTCCATGCTGTCGGTAACAAACTTATCCAGCCGTTCGCCGGATTGGTCTTCCTCTACAATCCATTCCAACGGTTCATCATTATACGGGCTGCTGCTCATGGTTGTTATGATCCTTGTCCTCTCCATTTTGCATCCGCTTCTTCTCATCCTTCGCGGACAGCAAGGTGTCAATTAGTATTAGTGCCACACCGCACACAATTGCGGAATCAGCTACGTTAAATATCGGGAACTGGTAGCTGCCGAAATTAAATTGCAGGAAATCGACAACCTCTCCGAAACGCGCCCGGTCAAGAAAATTGCCGACCGCCCCGCCAAGTACCAGTCCTAAACCAACTAACAGCCAAGGTTTAGCCGATTTCCGTACCGCCTGTATGTACCAAATAATGCCAATCAAGATAATAATCGTAATGATAATAAAAAACAATCTTTGACCCTGCAGTATTCCAAATGCGGCTCCGCGGTTCCGATGTGACGTTATGAGAAAAAAATTACCGATTACGCTTATTTGCTCTCCAATATTTAGCTGTGTTGCAATTATTTTTTTCGTCACATAATCGAGCACGAAAACGAGAACTGCAATCAAATAATAATAATAACGCATCTTTATCACTCCATCGTAAGCGTATCTGTGACCCAAATTATTGTAGCATAATGAGCTGAGCAAGAGCCAGTGCAAGGCGTATGTTCTTCCATCTAAGTCCATACTGAAAAAACGCGCTGTGGCAAAAGCTAATGAAGCAAATATGTTTTCTGCAAAGGACGGTGTTCCATATGTTAACCTTATCAAACGCTCAGCTATCGCTGCTCCGCAGCAGATTGAACGATGAACAGCATGAGATTGAACAGCGGCTAGAATCAAATGAACATTATGGTCTTGCTAGTTCACTGCGGGACGATACAGGAGAGCTTTCACCAATCGACAACCATCCTGGCGATCTGGCCACTGAGCTTTATGATCGCGAGAAGGACGTCGCCCTACTTGAGCAGGAAGATCTGCATTTAATTCGGATTTCCGCAGCGTTGGAAGCGATGGACAATGGTACGTATGGCATTTGTAAGACGTGCGGCGAGCCCATCCCCTTCGAGCGGCTCGATGCGGTTCCTGATACATTGTTTTGTATTGATCATGCGCCTCGCCAACAGCTTTCACACAATCGGCCTGTTGAAGAATTATTTCTTGATCCGCCATTCGGCAGATCGAGTATGGATCAGCAAAGCTCTTATAACGGATTTGACGGTGAAGATGCTTGGCAAATCGTTGAGCAATGGGGCAATTCAGATTCACCGGCGTATTCCGAAAACCGGGATGTGTCGGATTATGATCATGTCGGCATCGAAGCATACGAGAACGACGGCTTCGTCGAGTCGATTGAAAGCTTCCTTGCCACCGATATCACCGGCCGGCATGTATCTGTCATTCGAAACCGCGAATATACGGATTACATGAACAACGGTGAAGGTGATCATGGTCTGGAAAGTAATGAAGAAACAGATCGTTAATACGTTTTTCCTTCGAGTTGAATTTGTACAATTCGAACAATATCCGCGATATAATCACCAATGATCGGCAAATTTAATGCTCCTAATATACGCAGCACATAAAGGATAGTTGCAGCAAAAAAAGTAAAGCCGATCGCTATGCCGACTCCTCTAGCCGTGCCTGCAAGAAGGTTTCGCCAGATAAGAGATCTTGGTTTGTTTAATAAATCAACATATTCGGCAATGTGCGTTCTTTCCATCTCAGAGGCGATATGTTGTAGTCGTTTATCAAGCTTGCTTAACGAAGATTGCAGCTCGTTCAAATCCTTCAGATTTTCCGGATTATTAGCTTTCATACGAGGCTCCCCTTTGCCAAACAACAAAACGAGGCCAGCCCTGTCAGTCATTGCGGGCAAGCGGGCAATGACTGTCGCTTGCTGCAGCAGCCGATAGGCGGCGGCCTCGTTTTTCGCTTGTATATTTCACCGCGAAACGTAATGTGCCTCCAAAGGACGGCGACAGCCGTTTGCGCTTCTTATACTATATCTTTACCCACGAATGGAAATTCCAATCTCTTTGTCACCAAGCGCTACCCGTTCCATATTCGCAGCCGATTCGTAAGCTACGGTTTGAAGAAGTACGTTTTCGTGAAGCACTGCCGCGAACGCTTCAAGCGCTGCTTTGAGCTCTCCGTCGACATCTAGCACGAGATCGATCCGCTTCTCAATCGGAAGATCGAGCTTTTTACGGGTATCCTGAACGGCACGAATGACTTCGCGAACCCAACCCTCTTGCTCAAGTTCAGCAGTAATATCTGTATTAAGCGCTACTGTAACACCGTTACCGGATGCGGATGCAAAGCCTGACTTCGCTTGCTTCTCAACGAGCAGCTCATCGATTGATACCGTAAGCTGTTCGCCCTCCCCGCTTGTAAAGTCAAAGCTGCCTCCGTTTACTATCGAACGCGACTGTTCGGCAGTCAGACTCTTCAGCTGCGCCTGGATCGGACCGACATGCTTGCCGTACTTTTTACCGGCAACCTTAAGATTCAGCTTTAATGTAAAATCAACAAATCCGCTGTCGGACGTTTGTACCGTAATGGCTTTGACATTAATCTCATCCTTCACGATATCCTCGTAGCCAGCCACATCAAAATCGCGGTCAAGCGACACAATTAGCTCGGACAACGGTTGACGCGTTTTAATGCCTGTTTCGTTACGGACGTTGCGCGCAAGCTCTACGATCTGCTTCGCACTCTCCATATCGCGTTCAAGCGTCTCGTCGATTGCAGCTTCTTCCGATTTCGGGTAGTCAGCAAGATGAACACTTCCTTTTCCGCCCAAATTACGATATACATCTTCAGCCAGCAAAGGCGCATAAGGCGCGATGAGACGGGATAACGTTAGCAAAACGCTGCGCAAAGTTTGATAGGCGGCTAATTTATCATCCGTAAGCCCGCTGCCCCAGAAGCGATCGCGCGAGCGGCGGATGTACCAGTTGCTCAGCTCGTCGACAAAAGTTTCAATCGACTTGGCCGGATTAAGGAAGTCATTGACTTCGAGCCCTTTGTTCACCGTCTTAATTAAGCTGTTCAAACGAGAAACGATCCAGCGGTCAAGTTTGTTATCCGACTTGCTTTCCCCGTGTGCAGTTTGGTCGAATTCGTCAATCGAAGCATACAGCGCATAGAAGGCGTGCGTGTTCACGATCGTATCGATTACTTTCGATTTAGCTTCGCCTACAATGCCGCGCGAGAAACGTTTGCTGTTCCACGGCGCGCTGTCCGCAAGCAGTGCCCAACGGAAAGCATCCGTACCATATTCGTTAATGATTTCCCAAGGGTCAATTACGTTCCCTTTCGACTTGGACATCTTTTGACCGTTCTCATCCAATATGTGACCGGTTGAGATTACCGCTTTATAAGGTGCTTTGCCGTTGTAAAGCGTCGATACTGCCAGCAAGCTGAAAAACCAGCCGCGCGTCTGGTCAATGCCTTCGCAAATGATATCGGCCGGATACTGCTCGGCGAATTTTTCCTCATTTTCGAAAGGATGATGGTGCTGGGCGAATGGCATCGAACCGCTGTCGAACCATACGTCGATAACTTCCGGCGTGCGTGTCATTACTGCGCCTTCTGCGAATGGCGATTTCAATTTAATTTCATCTACGTACGGCTTGTGAAGTTCGATATCAGCCGGCACGTCTCCTACTGCTCTTTCGCGCAAGTCAGCGATGCTGCTCGGCGCGTACTCTTTGCCGGTCTCTTCGCATACCCAAACATTTAGCGGTGTTCCCCAGTAACGGTTGCGGCTTATGTTCCAATCGACCAAATCTTCGAGGAACTTACCGAACCTGCCTTCGCGAATATGGCCAGGATACCAATCTACGCCGTTATTATTGGCGATCAGCTGGTCTTTTACCGCAGTTGTTTGAATGAACCAGCTCTCCGTCGCATAATAGAGCAGCGGTGATTTGCAGCGCCAACAGAAAGGATAGCTGTGCTCGTAACGTTCCTTTGAGAAAAGCAGTCCTTTTTCACTCAGCATTTTCACGATGTCGATGTCGCAGTCCTTAACGAAACGACCGGCTAGATCGACTACCTCGTCTAAGTAACGACCGGCGTTATTGACAACGCTAAGCATACTTATGCCATTTTGACGGGCGACCTTGTAATCGTCCTCACCATGGGCAGGAGCGATATGAACGATACCTGTACCGCTCGTATCGCTGACAAAATCGCCCGAAATAACCACATGTCCTCGTTCGATCGGCACGTAACGGAAAGGGGGTTCATAGCTAAGTCCCACAAGCTCTGCACCCTTAACGACGGACAGCGTTTCATAATCTTCCTTCAGTACGCTTTCAGCCAGGTTTTGAGCTACGATATACACTTCGCCGTTTTTGGAAGCGCGAATATAATCCAGCTCAGGATTGACAGCAAGAGCCGCGTTGGCAGGCAGCGTCCAAGGCGTAGTCGTCCATGCCAGCACGAATTCACCTGATTCCGCAAGCTTAAATTTGACTGTCGCGCTTAAATCTTTAACGTCCTCGTAGCCTTGAGCAACCTCATGCGAGCTGAGTGTCGTTTGGCAGCAAGGGCAATAAGGACTTACGCGGTGTCCGCGATAAAGCAGCCCTTTGCTGTGGATCGTTGACAAAATATGCCAGACGCTTTCGATATATTCATTTTTAAGCGTAATGTAAGGATCGTCCAAATCAGTCCAATAGGCGATCGCTTCGGTAAGTTCCCGCCACTGCTTCTCATATTCAAATACGCTGTCTTTACATTTTTTCACAAATTTTTCGATGCCGTACTCCTCGATCTCCTGTTTGCCTGAAATGCCAAGCTGCTTTTCTACCCCAAGCTCAACCGGAAGACCATGTGTATCCCAGCCCGCTTTACGGACGACGCGGTAGCCTGCCATCGTTTTGTAGCGGCAAATAAAATCCTTAATGACCCGCCCAAGCACGTGGCCGATATGCGGCGCACCATTAGCCGTCGGCGGCCCTTCATAAAATACAAAGTTCGGCTTGCCTTCACGATTCGAAATTGATTTCTTAAATGTCTCGTCTGTCTTCCATTGTTCAAGCACACGCAGCTCACGGCTGCGGGCGCGTTCCTTTACGTCTACGCGTTGCATCGCTTCAGCCTCCCTGTTTAAACAAAAATAAAGCCTCATCCCTGTGAGAAGGGACGAGGCTTAGTCGCGTTACCACCCTTGTTCCGCACATGCTGCGTAATCACAGCAAGCTTTTGACAGCATTCCGTTCATTTGAACGTCACTTATCATACGGCACCTTAGTCGCGAACATATAGTTCGCGTTCCCTGTAACGGAGGACATCCGTCAGCACTTACTGCTGCTTTCGCAGGTTCGGCGCCGCTTCTCAGAGAGGATATTCCGCAATGGCTCACACACCGGACTTTCAGCTGCCGCCGGCTCTCTGAGGAGTGACCCTAAAACGTACTCGTTCTCTTCAACGAAGTTTCATTATCAATTAATTACTATTAGTTATAGCTTAAGTGCAGGCTAAATGTCAAATGTCAAATCGCCTAATTAGTCACCCGTTAGCCGCGCAGCAGCTCGTGCTCCGATTGTCTTGCCTGCTGCGGCTCAAGCGTATCCCAGCCGTCAACGGTGAGCAGCTCAAGCTGGGCTTCAACGAGCGTACGGAAGCGTGCTCGGTAAACCGAGGCTTGTTTCTTAAGCTCTTCCACCTCGAGAGAAACTTTTCGCGATTTAGCAAGAGAATCATTAATGATTCGATCGGCATTTTTTTCCGATTCTTTGATGATGAGCTGCGCTTCCTTCTTCGCGTTGTTTCTCACTTCATCCGCAGCTTCCTGCGCAATGATAATCGTCTTGCTGAGCGTTTCTTCGATGTTGGTAAAATGATTTAATCTTTCTTGCAAGGCAAGCATCTGATTTTGCAGCTCTTTATTTTCACGAATGAGCGATTCATAGTCTTTAATGACCTGATCCAGGAATTCGTTCACTTCATCCTCATCGTAGCCGCGTAATCTTCGTCCAAACTCTTTGTTATGTATGTCCAATGGCGATAACGGCATTGGCGCACCTCCTCATGGTATTTATGACTCTGGCAACCGGATTACACCATTATGTTGAGAAAACATTCGACAACCGAAAGTGAAATCCTGCAAACATTTAAATAAATTTGCCAATCTTGACACGAATCCTGCCTTTTTTTGTCACACCATCGACTTCAAGCACTTTAAAACGGCCCAACCCCTTAAAAGAAACGACATCTCCAGCCCGCAGCGGCTCTGAAGGATCCTCTTCCGACTTCCAATTGACTCTGCATCTTCCAGCTCTAATCGGATCAACAATTTTGGATCGGCTGATCCGGTAAACGTCGCTTGCGATGCCATCCAGCCTCATAGAAGCAACAGACAAACTCATTTCCTCTAACCTTGGTATAACCGTTTGCAGCTCAGCAAGCGGAATCACATCCGTAAGTACGTTAATCCGGTGCACTTGCCTCAGGTGTATATTTAAGTAATCGGCAATTTCATCCGTAATGATGATATGGCAAAACTGTTCGTGCACATGAATGTCGCCGATTCGATCACGTTTTATACCGAGTCCCAGCAATGCGCCCAAAAAATCGCCGTGATCAAGCTCCAGCTGCGCTTGTCCAGGTCCGTTAACCGCAAGAACGGAAATTCCCATCGCCTCATCATCCAGGCTTCGGTAATCAGGTCCAATAATGGCGCGCTGCCGTTCGGCTTGCTCATATCCGCCATCTAATCGAACGTCTACGTCCGGATTCCTGTTAGCAAGCATCGTTACGATTTGCGCTTGTCTCGGGTCTAAAAAATCGGTCCGCTTCAGCTCATGCTGCTGTGCGGACCGTTCTACCCACTCCATGGCCCGATCGACGAAAGGTTTCTCATCGGGATGGAAATGATCGTATATTCCTTGTTTCATGGTTCGTCATTCCCTTAAATAAAAAAATCGAAAACCGCAATTAACCCGTATGCGACAAATTGCAGAGCGAACACGGCTAATATCGGCGAAAGGTCCAGCATCCCCCCGATTGGCGGAATAAACCTTCTGAAAATACCTAAGTATGGCTCAACAATCTTACCGAGAAATACCCCGATAAAGCTTTCGCGAGCATTCGGCAACCAAGAAAGCAGCACATAACCAATAATCATAAACGTGTAAATTCGTTGTACCAGCATAACAATGCTATAAATCTGATCCATCAACAACTCAAGGTCACCTCATTTTATTGTAGTCGTTCTCCTCCGCCAGCATTTCCGTAATGGAACCTTGAATCTCTACAGAATCCGGCGTGCATAGAAAAATATTAGGACCAAGCTTAGAGATGCTGCCGCTTAAAGCGTACACTGTACCGCTAAGGAAATCAACAATCCTCACAGCCAGGTCGGTCCGGACACGCTGCAAATTCACTATAATAGCACGGCGTGAACGCAAATGGTCGGCAATTTCCTGAGCTTCGTCATAAGAACGCGGCTCGCTAAGCACGACCCTAACATTTTTTTGCGAATGGATGCTGACGACGTTATTGCTCTTCGTATTTTTACGTGTCTCAAACGGAGAAGTTTCAGCTTCGTGTTCTTCCGGTTGGGTAACTCTTTCACGCTCAACGACCTCTTCTTCCTCCTGCAAGCCGAGGAAATTCATAAATCGGTTCATGACGCTCATCCTTTATTCCTCCTCTTTCCCTACTAGTGTGGTACCGAGTCGAATCCATGTCGCTCCCTCTTCTATTGCCACTTCAAAATCATTCGACATGCCCATAGACAATTGGGTAATGCTTTGCACCTCCGGCGTACGCTGCTGCAACTCATCACGCAGTCCGCGCAGAGCTCTAAATACAAATCGTGTTTGCTCTGGTTCAGCTTCATATGGCGCCATAGTCATTAAGCCAATCGGTTGTAATGACTTGAACTGCTGTAGTTGTACAACAAAAGAAAATAGCTGCTTCGGTTCAATTCCGTGCTTCGAGTCCTCGCCTGAAACATTAACTTGAATAAAGCAAGGAACAATAATGCCAAGCTGCGACGCACGCTTGTCGATCGCCTGAGCTAACGATAGCCTGTCCAGCGAATGAATGTATGTAAACTTCCCGATGACGTCCTTTACCTTATTCGTTTGCAATGAACCGATAAAATGCCAGACAGGTTGCCCTCCTTCAGCAGCCAACTGCTCATTGCTGCTGATCGCTTCCCATTTGGCCTGCGCATCCTGCCAACGGTTTTCCCCCAGATGACGCAAGCCATGCTCTAACGCATCTATTGTCGTATCCAGCGATACATATTTCGTAACTGCAATAATTTGAACATCTTCTCTGCTGCGTCCAGATCGTTCGCATGCCCGCTTAATGCGTTCTTCCACCTGCAGCATTCTGTTCTCTAAAATACTCGACATGCTTCACCTCTCCCGAATGCCGATCCAGCTGGCCATTCGGCCGGTTAAGCCGCCTTCTTTGCGATGGGAATAAAATAAATCCCGCCTGCAGCCAGTGCACCACTGTGTAATTTCGATATGGATCGGCAAAATTCCTGCTTTTATCATAATCTGTCGGTTTATTTCTTTCAAGTTTAAATTCGCTTTACCGTTATCGGATAATTTCATCATCGTTTCTGCAGTTTCACCGCTAAGATTCAGCTCATCAATAAGCTGCTCCACCTTAGCGATAACAATCCCATCAATCTCATAACAGCAGCTTCCGATAGATGGGCCTATCGCTGCGACAAGCGTCTGGGGATTCGACCCGTATGCCTGCGCCATCGCCTGAATCGTTTCAGCAGCAATTTGCTGTACAGTTCCTTTCCAGCCCGCATGAGCTAGCGCTGCCGCCCGATGCTCCGGATCATAGAAATAAAGCGGGACGCAATCCGCATAAAAGGATGCCAGCAGCACATTAGGCACATCGGTCATAATTGCGTCGCAGTCAGCGATGACGTCATCTAAAGAGGCTCTCCCTTTCCCGCGGTCAGCCTCCGTAACTTGAAATACCCGATTCCCGTGCACTTGTTCGGCGCATGTCCACGTATCGAAGGGCCAACCTATAGTTTCAGTCAAGATTTGACGATTCGTGATGACATGCCCGTCTTGATCTCCTACGTGTAAGCCCATATTCAAAGAAGCCCAAGGAGCTTCACTAATTCCGCCATCTCTGCCCGTAAAACCAGCCGTCAACCCGGCATAACGTTCATTCCATTCAGACAACAAAAAAAGCGAAGGTCCCTTCGCTGATTGCATGTGGTCAAAAGGTTCCATTCGGTATCACCTCTGTTCAAGGTTTGCGCAGCAAACCTGCATCGTAAGCATAGGCTTAGGTATGCATAGGCTCAGTTTAACGTGTTAAGAGCGGGCATGCAAATCCTCATCGTCCGAACGAAGCGCTTTTGTATCATCCATACGAACAAGAACAACGTCCGCGCCTATCTTCACAATATTTCTCCATGGGATGACAACCTCCGTGCCTCCTCCGCCGAACAGGCCAAAATACTTCGTGAATTGAGGAACTACAATCGAATCAATGCGCCCTTGCCGCAAATCGAGCTCCAAATCGGTTATTTGACCAAGCTTTTTACCATCCACAATATTAATAACGTCCTTCGTTTGAAAATCAGAGATTTTCATTTGCCTCACCACTTTTCAAGTAGGATGATCGTCCGTTTTCTTCTCCTATAACTATATGAGCAATTTGCCCAAAATGTCCTGCTTTGAAAAAAAACGATTGGATTGGCATAAATATCGGTCTACTTAATGTTTATTAGCCCAAAACATAAAAAACGGTGCCTCTCGGCACCGTTTTTTATGTTTTGACATGCTTTTGCATTTGCTGGATGGCGGATTTCTCCAGCCTTGATACTTGAGCCTGCGAGATGCCGATCTCATCGGCAACCTCCATTTGCGTCTTGCCTTCAAAAAAACGCATCGACAAAATCATTTTTTCCCGGTCATTCAGCTTATGCATCGCTTCGCGAAGCGCGATCTCCTCGATCCAAGAGACATCCTTGTTTCGGTCGTCGCTAATTTGGTCCATAACGTAAATCGGATCACCGCCGTCATGATAGATCGGTTCGAACAAAGAAACCGGATCCTGGATGGCGTCGAGCGCAAAAACAACGTCTTCCTTCGGCACGTTCAGTGCTTCCGATATTTCAAAAATCGTCGGCTCGCGCGAGTTTTTGTTCGTTAAGCTGTCTCTTACCTGAAGCGCCTTATAGGCGATATCCCTCAGGCTCCTTGATACGCGTATCGGGTTATTATCTCGCAAGTAACGGCGTATTTCTCCGATAATCATCGGTACGGCATAGGTGGAAAATTTGACATTCTGGCTAAGGTCGAAATTATCTATCGCCTTCATAAGTCCGATGCAGCCGACCTGGAACAAGTCGTCTACAAACTCTCCCCTATTGTTAAACCGTTGTATAACGCTAAGTACTAGCCGCAGGTTGCCGTTTACTAATTTCTCTCTTGCTGCCCACTCGTTGCGGGTTTGCAATGCCGTAAACAATTCTCTCATCTCAGCATTGGTAAGGACAGGCAGTTTCGCGGTATCCACTCCACAGATCTCGACTTTATTTCGGGTCAACGTGATTACCTCCCAAGGAGAAACATTACTGTACATTATCTCCTTGGGCCCTCTTTTTATTCCTAAAGTGACATCGTTCGACAACTGCAGGCAGCACGTGGAATTTAAACCATTTTGTTAAATTCTTTACGAAGACGTTTTATAATTCGCTTCTCCAAACGTGAAATGTACGATTGAGAAATGCCGAGAAGATCGGCAACATCCTTTTGCGTTTTTTCCTCACCATCCGCAAGTCCGAAGCGAAGTTCCATAATGATCCGTTCCCGCTCGGACAGCTTATCAAGCGCTTTATGAAGCAGCTTGCGGTCTACCTGCTCTTCAATGTTACGGTAAATCGTGTCATTTTCCGTACCCAATACATCGGAAAGCAGCAGCTCGTTTCCGTCCCAATCAATGTTAAGCGGTTCATCAAAAGATACCTCTGTCCGTGTCTTGCTGTTACGGCGCAAATACATCAATATTTCATTTTCGATACAGCGCGAGGCGTACGTCGCAAGCTTGATCTTTTTTTCCGGATCAAACGTGTTGACTGCCTTTATAAGGCCGATAGCGCCAATCGATACAAGATCTTCAATGTGAATACCGGTATTTTCAAATTTCCGCGCAATATAAACGACGAGCCTTAAATTACGTTCGATGAGCATCGCCCGGATTGCGCTATCGCCCGAAGGCAGCTTTTCCAGTAAATATTCTTCTTCTTCGCGAGTCAGAGGAGGCGGGAGCGCTTCACTGCCGCCGATATAATAAATCTCTTCGCTTTTTAGTCCGAATAAAAACAAAACACGGTAATAATATAACTGCAGGATCAATTTATACTTGACGAGCATCAGGCCCATCCCTCCCCGATTGTATAAGCATACGTTCTTTACTGTTGTACCATTGACGGATGGATAATCGCTCGATATGCCCCATCAGACGTAAGCTTTCCGCCGTCAAGCCCGATAAGCACCTTCCGCGTTTCAAAAACCTGTCCTTCCCGGGTAATCTCAACCGCATCCGGTTTAAGCGCCAGCATAAACTGTGATCCACGGTTAACGCCCCTGTAAGGTACAAGTCGCAACCGATCCTGCCACACGAAAGCATGTTCATCCATTCCCGCCACAAGACGATCCACTTGTGCGTCGCGTATACTGTTCAACCACGATTCGGGCAAATCATCCTGCCATAGCGCAGCTTCCATGACCATCACCGGCGTCCGGGTTAGCGGATCATACAGCTGGTTTCCGGTATCGATCAGACCAATGCAGGTTTGTATGCGTTCGCCAATAATTATTTTGACATCTGCCAAATGAGTGTGCACCAGCTCCCTTTCTCGTTTTTGCGTCAATACGGTACGGTATATATACAGTCCGATACAAAACGCAGCAATCAAATAAAAAAGTCCCATTTTGAGCTCCACGCGCATGCTGCCGTTCACGAACGTAATCGTCCTCCAAACCTCGCCTGAGCCTTGCATGAACAAATAATAAAGCCCTAACACTGCACCGGCCGCAACAAAATTAACCGCATAAAACGCTGCCACATTTCGCAAAAAATGTTGAATCGACGCAAAGCCGAACGCAATCCAAACCATCAAAAGCGACAAAGCGATTTTTACACCCAACGTAAATAAAAAAGACAATTGCGGAAACAGCATCAGCACGACATAACATGCTCCGACAGCGGCCGCCGATAACACCCGCCAAGGACGCGGCTTCAAATGACGAGCCCACGCGGAGGTTAATAGAATAGCACCATCAACGAGCAGCTCTCGCAAAAACATGATATCCACATATACAGCCACTTCGGCCACCTTCCTGCTGCTCCGGTAAACGGGTTTGCAGCCGGTACCCGGGAGAACGATTGAGACTAGTATATTAAAATCCTATTTCAAAGTCTGTCTATTCATGACGGCATGACACATCTTTTTTTGTCGAGTATGAGTATAAAAACCGCCAAGCCCGCGCTGGAACCTTAATTCTAGCGGCTTGTTCGTAGAGCTTTTACGTCGTATGTTTGAGCCATTTAAGTTGAGCTGTGAAGCACATCGCTTACTCGGAAATGCATCAAATCCGAGGAGGCATTTTTTTTATTTTAACTAAAAGAGTGATTATTTTGTCGTTTCAAGCAGCCTATGGAAATTGACTGGAGAAGCATCTCGAAGAAAGAAAAGGAGAGAAGAATCGCAGACTTGCGGATGGCCCTGGTCATGCGGATAAGCTATTTTAGGAGAGTGAGCACCTTATAAAAAAAACCGCCTCACGGACAAGCCGGAGAGGCGGAATCACCATGCTTATTAACGGTCGCTGCGAGGACGGTTGCGCAGGAATGCCGGAATTTCAAGCTGATCGCTAGACGTATTGTTAGCTCCGAAAGGCTTCACACCAGATGCGCTTCCGGATTGTCTTATATCAGCCGATTCAGGCTGCTGTTGAGGCGTACGGCGAATTGCTGCAGACGATTTGTATTCAAATCCTGTCGCAATGACAGTAACTTTGATTTCATCCTTCAGGTCCTCGTCGATAATCGCACCGAAAATCATATTTACATCCGGATCGGATGCTGAAATAACGATTTCCGCCGCTTCATTCACTTCATAGAGCGACAAGTTGCTGCCGCCTGTGATGTTCATAATAACGCCGCGAGCGCCGTCGATTGACGTTTCAAGCAACGGGCTCATAATCGCTTTTCTTGCAGCTTCGGCAGCACGATTCTCGCCCGTTGCAATACCGATACCCATAAGGGCTGATCCACGTTCTGTCATGATCGTTTTCACGTCCGCAAAGTCGAGGTTGATCAGACCAGGTACTTGGATTAGATCGGAAATGCCTTGTACCGCTTGCCGAAGCACATTATCCGCTTCGCGGAATGCTTCAAGCATCGGAGTCTTCTTATCTACAATCTCAAGCAACCGGTCATTCGGGATAACGATTAACGTATCTACTTTTTCTTTGAGCGCTTCGATGCCAAGCTCAGCTTGTCCCGCACGCTTACGGCCTTCAAAGGTAAACGGACGTGTTACAACACCAACAGTCAACGCACCGCATTCCCTTGCAATTTCTGCGATAACCGGTGCTGCGCCTGTTCCAGTTCCCCCCCCCATGCCAGCCGTGACAAAAACCATGTCAGAGCCTTTAAGCTGATTCATAATAATTTCACGAGATTCCTCAGCTGCCTTGCTGCCTACCTCAGGATTTGCGCCTGCCCCTAAGCCGCGTGTCAGCTTATCGCCGATTTGCAGCTTATGCTCTGATTTAGCCAAGTGGAGCGCTTGTGCATCGGTATTCACCGTAATAAACTCCACGCCTTTAACACCGTTCTCTATCATACGGTTGACCGCATTGCTGCCGCCTCCGCCAACACCGATTACTTTTATTTGAGCTAACTGCTCAAGCTCAAAATCGAATTCCAACATCTTCATTTTCCCCCAGTCAAGCGTAAACTTCTGACGCCGGCCACAAACGGCGCAGTAACGTTTCGCGGTGAAATATAAGTATCGTGTAACGGTGAAACTTATATTATCTTATTTTTTCAAATGAATTCGTTAAACATATTTTTTAATCGCTCGATCATACCGGGTTTAGATGAAGCTGCGGGGCTACTCGCTTTACGGCTTGCCGTTTTCTTCACTGTTCCGACTCCACGAACTCCCATATATTTCGACACGTATTGAATCATGCCTACGCCGCTGCTGAAAGCCGGATCTCTTACTCCGATATAATCCGGCAGCGCAATTCGCACGGAAGCTTCCAGCTCTGTCTGGGCCAAAGCTAGCGTTCCCGGCATTGAAACCGTGCCCCCGGTAAGGACGTAACCGTTCACCTTATCTCCATAGCCCAGTCTGCGAACCTCTTGGCGGACCAGATGGAAAATTTCTTGCATGCGAGGTTCGATAATGCTTGCAAGATCTAGCTGTGAAAATTCTTTTTCTACGTTGCTGCCCATGCGGGTAACTTTAAACTTCACATCTTCAGCTGCGTCCGGGACATTGGCGCATCCGTATTTTAATTTAATTTTCTCCGCTTGATCGCTTTGCGTCCGCAAACCGTAAGCAATATCATTCGTCACATATTCTCCGCCGATAGGCAGCGTTGAAGTAGCAGCCAGTCCACCTTGATCGTAGATAGCAATCGTGCAGGAGCCTGCGCCGATATCGGTCAGTACGGTGCCAATAGACTTCTCATCCTTCGTCAGCGACATAACGCCAGAAGCTAATGATAACAAAATGACACCGGAAATACGAAGTCCCGCTTTCTCCACACAACGCATCAGATTATGTATCGCGGTCTTCGTTCCCGTAACGATTGTCGCCTCTACCTCGAGGCGGACGCCAATCATGCCGCGCGGATCAGAAATGCCTTCCAAGCCGTCGACCAAATACTGCTTTGGTACCAAATTAATTATTTCACGCTCCGGTGGAAGTGCGACTACTTTAGCTGCTTGCAATACTCGTTCAATATCCTCTTCACCAATCTCGCGATCCTCGTTGGATACTGCAACGACGCCACGATTAGTTTGCAGTGCAATATGATTGCCCTGAATACCTACGTAAACGTCTGATATTTGAATGCCTACCATGCGCTCCGCATGCTCAACAGCATTGCGGATCGATTGCACGGTTTGGTCAATATCTACAATTGCTCCTTTGCGAATACCCTCCGAGTCGGCAGATCCAACTCCAATAATATTAATGGCTCCATTGCTCATTTCACCAATAATAGCACGAACTTTGGATGTACCGATGTCCAAACTGACGATGATGTCGTTGCTGCTCAACTCGCGGCACCTCCGTTTCAAATAAAAAATTTAATATTACACTTGCTTAAGGTCTTTCTACATATTCAACGCTTTTGATATTTTCCCTCTTTTTTCAACAAATTTTTCACAGTTATTTTCGGTATGTGTCGAGCTCTGATCCTTGCGAAGCCCTATAAATCCTAATGTTATCCAGCTTCATCATATATAAATGCGATAAATAAAATTCTACCATTCTTTCAAGCTATTGAGTAGTCTCTTTTTGCTCTGAGTCTATATTTTCTAAATTTTCCGTATTAAAGGGAACGTATGTGTCGGCGAGAAGCATCGTAATTTTACCCGGCTCCTGTGTCTCAATGACAGCGTTTAATGCCTCGATTTTGTCTGGCAGTACCGATACTGCGGTTACCACCTCGAATTTGGTTCGCGTATACATCAAGATACGGTCAGGATAAGCAGTTGACGGAATCGGAATAATTTCCGACAGATCTGATAGCTGTTTCACCGGAATTTTGCCAAGCTGCTTCGTCAGTTCGGCCTTGATAGGATCCGTTGGAGACCAGCCGGACAGCACCGGCTTGTCTACAAGCATCAATTCATCATTCCTCGCGTCGACGCTCGTTCCGTTCGACAAAAGCGCTGTCATTTCTCCTTGTTCTGACAACTCAAATGCGACAACCGGGTATTCCTCTACCGCAATTTTCACCACGCCTGGAAATACTTTCGTAACGGTTACCTCATTAATTTGCGGCAGTGTGCGAACCCGATCTTCTATCGTTGCTGAAGTCGTCCGAAAGAAAGCATCCCCGACAGCTACCGCAGCTGCCTGTCCGATTTCCTCGGCCGTTGCAAACCTTGTGCCTTTAACTTGTATTTCTGATATTTTGCTAATCGAGGAATTAAAAAATAATACCGCAAGCAGAGAAATAAATAATAGAAAGACAATGGCGAGCAGCTTTCGGCTGCCTTTGCGTTTCCGACTAGGTTCCTTTAGTACGGGCATCTGAGCGCTCATAACTTGTCCCTTCTTTCCAAAAAAACATCCGGCCCCCTTAAAGCTTTACGAAGTAAAGCTCACTTCGTAAGCAATCGCTTAGCTTTACGAAGTAAAGCTCACTTCGTAAGCAATCGCTTAGCTTTACGAAGTAAAGCTCGCTTCGTAAGCAATCGCTTAGCTTTACAAAGTAAAGCTAAGCTGTCTTCGAAAGCATTCGCTTTAAGGCGGGAGCCGGCAGTTTCTATCTTGCTGCTCATGCGCATAATATTAATTATTAGGCACTGGGGCGTAACGCGATATTCGCGCACCCAACCTTGACAACATCGTTTCGATTTTGTCATAGCCCCGATCAATGTGATGAATTTGCTCAACGACTGTCTTCCCTTGCGCAGCTAAGCCCGCAATGACAAGCGCAGCACCAGCCCGCAAATCCGTCGCTTCCACCGTGGCTCCGTATAGCCGCGGCACTCCGCGGATAAATGCTGCGTTCATATCCACACGAATGTCAGCGCCCATACGAGACAATTCATCGACATGCTTCAACCGGCCTTCAAAAATCGTTTCTTTCAAAACGCTAACACCATCCGCAAGCGTTAGCAGCACCATAACCTGAGACTGCAAATCGGTAGGAAAAGCCGGATACGGCGAAGTAACGATTCTTTCAACCGCCTTAGGTCTGGTTGCACTGCCGACTTTAATTATATCACCGTCGACGACAATTTGAACACCTGCGCGGCGCAGAACATGAATCAAGGAGGATAAGTGCGAGGGCTGTGTGTTTTGGAGCGTCACCTGTCCGCGCGTCGCGGCGGCTGCTACCATAATCGTCCCTGCAACAATGCGGTCCGGAATAACCTTATAACGACATGGCGTTAGCGACTGTACCCCGTCAATTGTTATCGTGTCTGTTCCGGCACCCATAATCTTCGCGCCCATCGCATTAAGAAAACGTTGCAAATCTTGAATTTCCGGCTCACGTGCGGCATTGCTGATCGTTGTTCTGCCTTCAGCAAGAACAGCTGCCATCATAATGTTTTCCGTAGCGCCAACGCTTGGGAAGCTTAAGTGAATATCAGCACCCCGCAGCTTTTCTGCACGGCAAATGATTCGGTTACCCAATTCTTCTATTTCTGCACCAAGCGCTTGCAAACCTTGTAGATGGAGATCAATCTTTCGTTCGCCAATTGCACAACCGCCTGGCTGGTATACCTGCGTTTCACCAAATCGAGCGAGCAACGGCCCCATTAGAAAAATAGAAGAGCGCATCTGTCTCATTAACGATTCCGGCACGTGGGAGATATGTGCGGTTTCTGTATCCAGCACAACTGTACCACCCGAATGCTCGGCGCGGCATCCTAATTCGCGCAAAATGTTCAGCATGACGTCGATATCTAGCAAATCAGGCACATGATCAATCGTTGTTGTGCCATCGGCCAGCAGACTGGCAGCCAATATCGGCAAAGCGGCATTTTTCGCTCCTTGGATAACTATGGTTCCTGAGAGAGGTTTCCCGCCTTCAATCACCAATTTGTCCAATGTATCACCTCCGAATTACCGCTCACCCACCACCAATACTTCCGGCACCAGCAGGATGCCGAAACGGTCCTGAACGGTGCTCTGTATATGAGTCATGAGGGCGAGAACATCTTCAGCTGTCGCTTGCCCGGTGTTTACAATAAAATTGGCATGCAGTTCAGACACTTGCGCGCCTCCGAGACGTTCACCCTTTAATCCCGCCTCTTGGATAAGCCGAGCGGCGTAATCATTCGGCGGATTACGGAATACACTGCCAGCGCAAGCAAGCGTCAGTGGCTGCGTCCGCAATCGCCTTTCTTTGTAAGAGGCCAACGTGGCAGCAATTTCCTCCCGATTTCCCTCTGCCAGTTCGAAGGTAGCTTCTACTACAACTCCCTTTTGTTCATGCAGAACGGAGTTCCGGTACGAAAATTGCATGTCTTCCGGTCCGTAGCGAACCAATTCTCCTGTTTCCAGTACAATGTCAGCTGACTTAAAAATACGTGACACATCCGATCCATGCGCGCCAGCATTCATATAGACGGCTCCGCCTACCGTTCCCGGAATTCCCCCCGCGAATTCCAAACCGGTAAGCCCTTCCTTCCCCGCCATAACCGATAGCTTAATAAACGAATAAGAAGCTCCGGCTATCGCAAGCGATCCTTCGAAGCGCACGTAATCTAACCCTCTGTGCGGTTTAATCACAACTCCGCGAATCCCTTTATCCCTCACCAACAAGTTCGAGCCCCGGCCCAAATTTGTCCATGCCACCTGATACTTTTGCATCAAACGGACTGCGGACAGTAATTCTTCTTTGCCTCGAGGGAGGATTAAGATATCGGCAGGACCGCCGATTTTCCATGTTGTGTAGTTGGAGAGCGGTTCATTGTACAAAATTTCGCCGACGCCGGCTTGTTCCAATTCCGCTTTAAATGCTTCCATTAGTCGATCCTCCTTAAGGTTTTTCGTAGAAAAACCTGCTTCGTAAGCTTATGCTTTAGGTTTTTTCGAAGAAAAACCTGCTTCGTAAGCTTATTCTTTGGGTTTTTCGAAGAAAAACCTGCTTCGCAAGCATGCGCTTAGCTGTAAATGATGAGTCTTATATGATTCGCCATCTCCGATTTGTATCGCTTTGCAGCTTTGCTCTCGGAAACCTCTGTTGCAACAACCGCCCTTGGGGCGACGGTCACGAATATAGTGTATCTTATGCCCCTGCCGGCTCTTGTGTGACAGCAGCCTATACCGCGCCTATTTGCTTGCAATCAGCCTATTTAACTCCGCTTCAATAAGGCTGGCTGAATCAGGTACAGATAATCGTTTAGAAGCTTGACTCATTTGCTTCATACGCGTGTCGTCATAAACAATGGCTTGGATTCGCGTCAGCAGACTTTCGCCGGTTAGCTCCTTCTCAAGCACCATCTCCGCTGCGCCGGCTTCTACAAGACTGCGCGCGTTCGCTTCTTGATGATTATTCGTTACGTTCGGCGAAGGAATGAGAATTGACGGCAAGCCGAGGGCCGTCATTTCCGCAAGGGAAGAGGCGCCCGAGCGGCTAACAACAATCGTTGCATCCGCCAGCACCTCGGCCATATTATGCAAATAAGGCAGTACCTTGAGCTGCTTCGTTCCGCCCGGAACTGCCTGTTCAATTCGATTTAAGGTGGATTCATAATAGCTCTCGCCTGTAACGAATACAAAATAAACATCCGGCAAATGACAAAGAAAAGGCGCCATCGCAATCATCGCTTCGTTTAGCGCTTTCGCCCCACGGCTGCCTCCAACCATTAACACGAATTTGGATTTCGCCGGCAAGCCGAGAGATTCGCAGCCTTTGCCTGCAGGCGCGCGCAATACGTTAGTCGCGCAAGGATTACCGGTATATACAGATCGCTTAGCTTTAGCAAAATGAGCTTGTGACTCCTTAAAGCTCACTCCGACCGCACTCACATATTTTGACAGAAATTGATTGGTTAAGCCTGGGATAGCATTTTGCTCGTGAATAAAGGTTGGAATGCCAAGCTTTGCGGCAGCATACACGACAGGACCGCATACATAACCGCCTGTACCAACAACGATGTCAGGCTTGAATTGCCGCAGCAGCTGCTTAGAACGCTGAACGCCCTTCAGAAACCGGACGATCGTTTTCACATTTTCAAAAGACAGCTTCCGCCGGAAGCCGGTAATTTCAACGGCCTCAAAAGGAATCCCTTGCTCCGGAACAATCCGGCTTTCGAGTCCCCGCGAAGTTCCTATGTACAGCAGTTGTGTGTCCGGATGTTGCTGTTTCATATGCTTGCCGACGGCAATGGCTGGATAAATATGGCCGCCGGTTCCCCCTCCGGTCAACACGATACGCATGATGTCTCACCTCGAATAACGGGATATGTTAAGTAAAATACCTAGCGCCGTAAGCAGCAACGTTAGAGAGGAGCCCCCATAGCTTACGAGCGGCAGCGTGATTCCCGTAACCGGCATCATACCGATAACGACTCCAATATTAATAAGCACTTGTACACCGACAATGCCGGTAATTCCGACAGCAAGCAAGCTTCCGAAGGTATCGGGAGCCGCAATTGCCGCACGTACTCCGCGCCATACGACGACTAGAAACAACAAGATGAGGGCTACGCCGCCAATAAAGCCGAGCTCCTCTGCCAGTATCGAGAATATAAAATCGGTTTGCGGCTCGGGCAAATAACTGTATTTTTGCCGGCTCATCCCAAGCCCTAGACCGACTAAACCGCCAGGTCCAATAGCTAATAAAGATTGAATGATTTGATAGCCGCCGTCAAGCGGGTCCGCCCAAGGGTCAAGAAATGATGTTATCCGCTTCAGCCGATAGGGAGCCGCTATAATTAGACCGATAAAACCTGCAACGCCAATAAGCGCTAAACCGCCCAAGTGAGCCATTCTAGCACCCGCTGTGAAGATCAGCATCAATGATGCGCCCAGCATGACCGCCCCAGTGCCGAGATCCGGTTGAAGCATAATAAGGCCAAAGGCAAGTCCGACTAATCCAAGCGGCGGCATTAGCCCCTTTGTAAATTGGGTAATCGTCTGCTGCTTCTCGGAAAGCCACTTCGCCAAAAACAAAATCATGGCCAGCTTCATAAACTCCGACGGCTGAATGCCGAATGAGCTAATCCCCAGCCAGCTGCGTGCTCCGCCGCGAACGACGCCTACGCCTGGAATAAGAACAAGTACGAGCAGCCCGAAGCAGATAAGCAAAGCCGTAGGCGCCCACTTTTTCCATACGGTATAATGCGTATTCATTGTAAATATTAACGCACCGATACCTAGTCCGGCAAATAAAAGCTGCCGCTTTACATAATAAAAACGATCGCCGAACTCATGGAAAGCAAGCACTGCGCTCGCGCTGTACACCATAATTAACCCGATCGTGAGAATAAGCCCGATTGCTGCAAGCATCCAAATATCCGGGGCAGAACGCGCTTTGGCCATAGCGAACACACCTCTTAGCATGGGAAAGTAGGGACATGCCCCCTACTTACAAGGTATGCGCCGAATCTTTAAAAATGCGCCCTCTTTGCTCATACGAGGCAAACATATCCCAGCTGGCGCATGCCGGCGACAATAATACGATGTCTCCAGGATCCGCCAAAGCTGCTGCTTGCCTTACCGCCTGCTGAAGGACCGATTCGGCGTCTTCATCAGGTTCGACGATTTCCGCCTTTGCTAAACCTGCAAGCTCAGCGACATGGGCTAGCTTCTCCCTCGTCTCGCCCAGCGCGACTAGTCCTTTTAACCGCTCCCGGAATAACGGAAGCAGCTCCATATAATCTGACCCACGGTCTAACCCTCCTGCGATAAGCACGATAGGCGCTGCTAACGAACGCACCGACATCGTCGTTGCAACCGGATTTGTCGCCTTCGAATCATTGTAATATTTGACCCCATTAACTTCACGAACGAACTCAAGTCGATGCTCTACCCCCCGAAACTGCTGTAATGGCTCTATAAGCTGTTCCGGCGCTGCACCCGCTGCAAGGCATGCCGCAATCGCGGCTAGCGCGTTTGCCGCATTGTGGCGGCCTGGAATACCCAGCTCATCAACAGGTAATATTGTTGTTTGTACTCCATTAGCCTGGCGATAGATAATCTGTCTCCGGGTTTCGGCAGCAGCGTCAGCTTGGTCTAGGCCTGCTATAAATGGAGGCTCGACAAATACCCCCGTACCCAGCCTCTCATAGAGAGAGAATGGCAGCAGCCTCGCATGAATCCGGTCGGAGATGCTTCTGCATACCGGATCATCCCAGTTTACAACAGCAATATCCTCAGCCGTTTGATTATCAAACAGCTTCGCTTTGGAGCCGATATAGTCCTCCATACCGCCATGATAGTCGAGGTGAGTTTCTGCGATGTTAAGCAATAATGCAACGCGTGGACGGAACGCTTTCGTTCCCTTCAATTGAAAGCTGCTAAGCTCCGCAACGATCCATTGATCGGCTGTCGCTTCCAGCGCCGCCTCACACAGCGGGCGTCCGATATTGCCGGCTACAATCGGCTTTAATCCGGCCGCGCTTAGCAGCTCGCCTATCCAAGTTGTCGTCGTTGTTTTTCCGTTCGAGCCGGTAATGCCGATAATGGGTGCCGGGGAAAGCCAATAAGCCGCTTCCACCTCGGTAATAACTTCAACGCCTAACTGCTCAGCCTGTTGAACAGGCGGAGCAGAATATGGGATGCCTGGATTTTTAATCAATAAAGCTGTATCCGCTGTAATAAGATCGTCTGGATGATAACCGCATAGCACAGAAATGCCCAAAGCAGTCAACTCGTCCGCTTCGGGGCACAATTCACGTTCCTTCTTGTCGTTGACTACAACCTCCGCGCCTAATTGATGAAATACCTTCGCTACGCTTACTCCGCTTCTTGCCAAGCCTAGCACTACAACTCGGCGATTTAGATAAGATGCCGGATGATTCATGACTGACAGTCCCTTCTATTGATACATGAAGCGGCTCCCCTCTTGCAGAAGCCGCCCTCTGTTATATTTTGTAGTTTATATGACGAACAAAAGTCCAATCGCCGCAAGTACGAGACCAACAAGCCAGAATACGGTAACGACCTTCCATTCGGACCAGCCGATCAGCTCGAAATGATGATGGATCGGACTCATTTTGAAAATCCGCTTGCCGCGAAGCTTAAAGGAGGCCACCTGCAAAATGACCGACAGCATTTCCATTACGAAAACACCGCCAATAATAATGAGCAGCAGCTCCGTCTTTGTTAAAATCGCCACCGCCGCAATACCGCCGCCGATGCCGAGCGAGCCCATGTCTCCCATGAACACTTTCGCGGGATGGGCGTTAAAAACAAGAAAGCCTAGTACAGCTCCAACCATGGCCGCAGAGAAAACGGCCGACTCATGCGCTGAGGTTTGAAGCGCCACAACCGTAAACGCACCGAATGCGATCGCGCTCGTCCCTGCCAGCAAGCCGTCAAGTCCATCCGTGAAATTGACCGAGTTGCTTGCAGCGAACATAATAATAACGACCATCGGATAATAAAACCAGCCAAGATCAAAGCCCCATGCCGTCCCCGGAATTGTAATTTCGGTGCTGTGATTCATGTTGTAGAGCATCGCGCACACAATAATGGAAAAAAGCAGCTGCCCGAAAAGCTTTTGACGCGCTGTAAGTCCAAGCGAACGTTTAAACACTATTTTAATGTAATCATCAAGAAACCCTACTAGTCCAAAACCGAGTGCAGCAGTTAGCAGCACCCAAAACTCAGCTGTTTTATCCGAAAATTTTAAGAAGGCAATCATGAGCGCGAACATAATAATAATGCCGCCCATAGTCGGGGTACCGCTTTTTTTCAAATGACTTTGCGGTCCTTCCGTCCGAATTTGCTGACCGAACTTCAAACGTCGAAGCAGCGGAATGAACAATGGTCCGAGCAAAACCGCTAGAAGAAAGGAGGCACCGATTGAAAATAATATGACCATCATGTCCAAATCCTCACCCCACTTCTAAAGCTTGGACAATCTGTTCCATCCGCATGCCGCGTGAGCCCTTGACGAGCACGATGTCTGTAGGCTGCAGCTGACTGCCGAGCCAATTTGCAAGCTTTTCTTTATCGTCAAAATGGTGAATGGCTCCATCAGCCACTTCACTTGGGAAACGCGACTTTACACCCTCCGCAATATGCTGCGACAATGGCCCGAAGGTAAGCACGGCATCCGCCTTGCTTGGCGTAATATAGGCACCCACTTCAAAATGAAGCTCCTTTTCTTCCGGTCCAAGCTCGAGCATGTCGCCAAGCACGATCCACTTGCGGCGGTAGCCGTCTAACTGGGCAATAAGGTCAATTGCTGCCCTTACTGCAGTAGGATTAGCATTGTAGGCATCATTCAACAGCATGGCTCCGTTAAAAGCGCGGACAGGTTGAATACGCATGCCTGTAAGCTTCATGCCGCTCAAGCCTTCGACTATTTTAGCAGCCGGGACACCAAAAAACCGTCCGACTGCTACAGCGGCAAGCGCATTGCTTACATTATGCTGGCCAGGTACCGGGATGCGAACGGTTCCGAGACCGCTCGGCGTTCCATTGAACATTGCCGTAAATGAAGCCGCCTCAGGCTCAATGACAATATCGGCAGCCGACCATTCGTTCCGCTCGGCGAGACCGAAGGTACGGCGCACAATGCCGCTTGGAATCGCACTGCGGTGCAGCTCCGCCTCCAGCAGCGGCTCATCTCCGTTATACAGCAACAGTCCATCCTCGCTTAATCCTAAAGCGATTTCCAGCTTTGCTTTGGCAATTCCCGCTCTCGAGCCAAGCTGCAGCAGATGGGCGTCGCCGATATTCGTAATAATAGCAGCATCAGGCTGGGCAATTTTCGTTAGCAGTTCGATTTCGCCGTAGCCGCTCATTCCCATCTCCAGCACGGCCACTTCCGTCTGTTCATCAAGCTGAAGCACTGTAAGCGGCAATCCAATATGATTGTTCAAGTTGCCTTCTGTTTTATGGACGCTGTAGACAGTGCCGAGTATGGCAGCGGTCATATCCTTGGTTGTCGTCTTACCGTTACTGCCTGTAATCCCCACAACGCGAACGACCAGCTCGCTGCGGTAAGCAGCAGCAAGCCTCTGCAGCGCAACGAGCGTATCCCCAACAAGGAGAAGCGGCACGTCGGCAAGTGCCTCAGGAACCTCGCGTCCTTTTTGCCAGAGCGCGGCAACAGCTCCGTTATTAATAGCTTGCTCCGCATAATCGTGTCCGTCGAACTGCTCTCCGGCAAGCGGCACGAACAATTGACCCGCTTCAGCCCGCCGGGAGTCAGTCGTTACGCCCGATATAAGAAGCCCTGCATTATTTCCATTCCAGTTTGCGCCGCACATGTCGGCAATTTGCTTAATCGTACGTTTAATCAATGTATGATTCCCCTTATCGCTTCTTTCGCAACTATTCGGTCATCGAACGGGTGCTTGACTCCATTAATATCTTGATAGGTTTCATGGCCTTTCCCCGCAATCAATACTACATCGCCTGGGCTTGCCATTTCAACCGCTTTTTGAATTGCAGCCTTGCGATCGGCAATTAATTCGTATTTTCCGGTATCAATATTGCTATTCGTTAGTCCCTCTTCTATATCCTTTAAAATAAGTTCCGGCGGCTCCGTTCGCGGATTATCAGACGTAATTATGGCATAATCCGCATACTTTGCAGCGATTTGTCCCATCAGGGGACGTTTTGTTCGGTCCCGGTCTCCCCCGCAGCCAAATACACAGATGATGCGCTGCTCGGCAAACTGCTGTACGGCTCGGAGCACGTTTTCAAGTCCGTCCGGCGTATGGGCGTAATCAACGATAACAGCGAAGCTCTGGCCGGCATTGACGGCCTCTACGCGTCCGGGGACACCCGAAATGGAGCTGAGACTCGCGGTTATCGCGCCCAGCTCCACCCCTTCTATTAATACAGCGCTAATCGCTGCAAGCGCATTGTATACGTTAAACTTGCCTGCCATTTGCAGTGTTACATCCGCATCGCCCCGGAAGGTGCTTACATGAAAGGATGTGCCTCGCGCCGTAATGCGGATGTTCGAAGCACGAACGTCAGCGTCGTTTTCTATGCCGTATGTCACGACCTCAGCAGCGGTCAGCTCCGCATATTGTGCGGACAATCCGTCATCAGCATTGAGGACGGCATAAGAACGGTCGCTCTCTTTTGCAGCATAAACGTTGCCCAAGCGAGAAAAAAACAACCCCTTCACTGCGGCATAACGACTCATTGTGGCGTGGTAATCAAGATGATCCTGTGTCAAATTCGTAAACACTGCGGTTCGAAAGCGGCAGCCCTTGACCCGCCCCTGCTCAAGCGCATGCGACGATACTTCCATCGCGCAATAAAGGATGCCGGAATCGCACATGTCACTGAGATAACGCTGCAGTTGAAGCGACTGCGGCGTCGTACCCGACATCGGGAACGATTGCCCGGCATACCGCAGCTCTATCGTGCCGATGACGCCTGTCGGTTTGAGCTGATCGTTTAAAATTTGCTCAATTAAATAGGTTGTTGTCGTCTTGCCATTCGTTCCGGTGACGCCGATAAGTTTGAGCTTCTGGCTGGGATGCGAATAATAATGATCGGCGATGACCGCCATTGCCAGCCGGCAATCCTTTACGATCAATTGCGGGATGTTGATTGCAAGCTCACGTTCGGTAATGCAAGCCGCGGCACCAGCCCCGGCTGCTTGAGGCGCAAACAAATGGCCATCAACCGTATGGCCCCGCAAGCAGATAAATAACTGGCCTTTGGTTACGATGCGTGAATCCGTTTCAATGCCGGTCAGTTCCGTTTCCCCATCGCCAACGAGCCGCGCGGTCAATAGCAGCTCTGCAACTTCCTTTAATCGCATCTGCTTCAACTCCTCCCTAAAGCGCCGGCGGATTTACTATATGCCGCCCGCAGCACTCTCGTTAACTACCATTATAGTCAATGTGAGTGGGATATATTATCGTCATCGCCCAAATAGATCCGGATCGTCGATCCCCGTTCAACACGGGCACCCGCTGCGGGCGCTTGACGAATGACCGTTTTGCCCGAGCCTGCTGAAGTCAGATTGAAATTCATATTCATGTCCTCATAAATGTCCGATACCGTCTTACCGACCAAATTCGGCACAGTTACAATCGGGGTTTCGCCATATTTGTAAATGCGGTCAATTTGCTTCTCACGCTGCGGAATCCCCAAAATCGACAGCGAATCCTCCATCATGTTACGGACGATCGGCGCAGCTACGACACCACCAAACTGGATCCCTTGCGGATTATCTACCGCTACGTAAATAATAATTTGCGGATCGTCTGCCGGAGCGAACCCGATAAACGAAACGATATGCTCATTCGGAGAATAACGTCCGTTAATAACCTTCTGTGCAGTACCTGTCTTGCCTCCGACCCGGTAGCCGTCGATAAACGCATTTCGGCCGGTTCCTTTAGCAACGACGCTTTCAAGCGCCTCCCGCACTTCCTTCGACGTCTCCTCGGAAATAACCCTGCGCACCGCTTCCGGCTCCACCGTCTCAACCGTAGCTCCCGTTTCCGGATTAATCCATGCTTTCGCCACATGCGGCTTATATAACGTGCCTCCATTTATTGCTGCTGAAACGGCCGTTATTTGCTGAATCGGCGTTACCGATACGCCTTGACCGAACGCCGTTGTAGCGAGCTCTACCGGACCTACCTGATTTAGCTTAAAAAGAATGCCATTCTCCTCGCCGCCAATGTCGATGCCGGTCTTTGTGCCGAAGCCAAAGTTTTTAATATATGCGAACAGCTTCTCTTTCCCTAATCGGTTGCCAAGCGTCACGAAGCCTGGATTGCATGAGTTTTCCACGACCTCCAGAAAGGTCTGGCTTCCGTGACCGCCCTTTTTCCAGCAGCGCAGCCGCGCTCCGCCCACCTCAATCGCTCCCGGATCAAAAAACCGCTCGTTTTTCAAATCAACCTTATTTTCCTCCAAGGCTGCCGCAAGCGTAATAATTTTGAAGGTTGAACCGGGCTCATAAGTCATCCATATTGGAAGATTGCGGTTATATACCTCCGTAGGGACCTCGCGGTATTTATCCGGCTCATAAGTAGGCCGGCTGGCCATTCCGAGAATTTCACCGGTTTTCGGATCCATTGCGATCGCAATAAGGCCGTCAGGCTGCAGCTTCATCATCGCCTGGTCGAGCTCGCGCTCCATAACGGTCTGAATTTGCTTGTCGATCGTAAGCTGCATCGTCAGCCCGTCCTTCGGTCCGTTATACGTCTCCGTCGAATTAGGAATATTACGTCCCGCCGCATCCGCCAAAAACGAAACGCTTCCCTTAATGCCGCTTAGCTCTTTATCGTACTTGGCTTCAATACCTGTCAGCCCTTGGTTGTCAATCCCCGTGAAACCAAGCACATGCGCTGCAAGATTGCCGTAAGGATAAAAACGTTTGTTATCTTCTGCGACAACGATCCCTTGAAGACCCAGCCCGCGAATTTGCTCCGCTTTATCAAGCGTCATTTTACGTCCGCCTGGTCCGAGCTTGACGATCATTGATTTGGTTTTGATTTTTTTTAGGATGGTTTCTTCTGACATGTCCAAAAGCGGAGCTAGAGCAGCCGCTGTAGCCTGATGATCCTTAATTTGCACAGGAATAGCATACACGGTAGGCGCACTTACATTATAAGCCAGCTGAACGCCGTTGCGGTCCACGATTTCTCCGCGCTTAGCCATATATGGAATGTCGCGTCTCCATGAGTCCTCTGCTTTGTTCGCCAGCTCCTCACCTAGCCACAGCTGGACATATCCAAGCCGGATACATAATGCCACGAATGACACTCCAGCTAATATAAGCACGATGAATAAGCGGCGTCTAACTGTCACATTGGATACCTTCATTACTTGTTCCCCCTCCGCCTAACTGTTCGAAAGGAGCGTACGCTGACGCTCATTCCCAGATTATTCGGGACAAGAGGAGGATAGAACAAGCTTTACGCACTGACATTTACAATTATTCGTACCAAGAACAGATTTTTCTACCCGGCAGATTCACCAGTGGAGTCTTGAACATCCGCCTCCTGCCCTGCCCTCTCATCTGCCCCTTTTTTATCAACGGTATCGTTAGAACCGGCATCAGCCGGCTTCGATTCCGCTCCTGCCCCATGCGGCGGCGCAAGCACTACTCTCAATACTCTCACATTGTTTAACGTTTCTTCCTTCTGGGAAACGACGAAGCCCTGCCCCTCTGGAATGAGACGAATACCAATTAATGATGTTATTTCGAGCGCATCCCGAAGCGAGCTGCCTGTCAGATCCGGTATGGTCAGCTTCTCCCGCTGTTCCGTAATTAAATAAATACGCTGTGTCGGATGAACGGCTGATCCCGCAGCCGGAATTTGCTGCAATACCGTTTTGCCGTTGCCAACTAATTCAAACGTCATTGCCTTCGCATTCAATTCCGCTTTCGCTTGCGCGACTTGCAGCTTACTCAAATCAGGCACTTCTACCGTTACTTCATTTTTTGCCGCATCTGAATTCGTCTTGTAATTAGGCTTCACACCCATTTTACGCAAGCTTTTCAATACGATTTGTTTAAAAGCCGGGGCTGCAACCGTGCCACCGCCGACCAAGGAGTCATTCGGTTCATCTACCACGATGTAAACGACTATTTTCGGATTATCCACAGGCGCATAACCGATAAATGAAACGACGAATTTGCTATCCGAATATTCACGGTCAACTACCTTTTGCGCAGTACCCGTTTTCCCCGCCACGCGGTAGCCTTCAATATAAGCATTTTTACCAGTACCCTTCTCCTGATCCGATACGACCTGCTCCAAATATTCGCCTACCTTACGGGAGGTTTCCTCGGTAATGACTCTCCGGACGACCTTTGGTTCGATTTCCGTTGTCGTTTTTGTTACAGGATCCGTAATCTTCTTCACGATTTGCGGCTGCAGCAGATTCCCGCCGTTCGCAACCGCAGCGACAGCCGCCACCTGTTGAATGGGCGTAACCGAAACACCTTGACCAAACGTAGCGTTAGCCACCTCGCTCGCGTATTGGAAGCGGATTGAACCAGTCAACTCATTGTTAAGTGAAATACCGGTCTTCTGCCCAAAGCCGAATCTGGTAATATAATCGCGCAGCTTGTTTTCCCCCAGCCTCTCGTAACCAAGCTTGACGAAAGCGACGTTACTCGAATACTTCAAGCCGTCCAGGAAGGAAATCGTTCCCCAGCCCTCACGCTTAATATCTCGGATCGCCCTCGGTATTCCGGGAATTTTGATGCTGCCCGACTTGTACATTTCAGTTGGATTAAATATTCCTTCCTCCACCGCCGCAGCGAGCGTTACGATTTTAAACGTGGAGCCCGGCTCGTACAAAGATTTAATGGCATGATTATAAGAGTTCGCGTATGAGCTTTTCCAAAACTCGTTAGGGTTATATTCCGGGACGTTCGCCATCGCCAAAATTTCCATCGTATTAGGGTCCGCCGCTATTGCCGTCGCGCTCTTAGGCGCATACTTAGTCACAATTTCATGCAGCGCTTCCTCTACGTAATACTGAATGTCGCTATCGATGGTCAGCGCGATATCTTGTCCGTCGTGTGCAGGCTTATATTCAACCTCTCCTTCTGCAAGCTGGACGCGCTTACCGTCCTTCTCATAGGTAATATGGCCATTCTCGCCGCTTAGCTGTTCATTAAAGAAAGCTTCAATGCCCGTCATCGCTGCGCCGTCTTTGTCTAAGTAACCGACTAACTGCGAAGCTAATGTACTTCTAGGATAATACCGCTTCAAATCCTCTGCCAAATAGATGCCAACATCAGTCACTTCCTTTTCTTTGGACAACTCTTCACGAAATGTTCTAATTTCATCGGCTAACGTTTTGTCAATTTTCCAGCCTTCCTGCCTTACCTCCCTTTGACTATAATATTGTCCATTCTCTTTCTTCGCCGTTACGAGCTTACGAAGCTCATCCTCCGGCTTGCCTAGTATGTCGTGCAGACCGTCAATGACCTCTTCCGTGAGGTCTGCGTCATGAATAGCCTGCGGATTGACCGCGACGTTATAAGCGTTCGTATCCATTGCAAGCACATTTCCGTTCCTGTCCGTTATCGTTCCGCGCTTTGCGACCAGCACTTCGTTTGCCGACCAGCGTGTCTTCGCTCTTTCATACCATTCTGCGCCTTGTACAACCTGAACATAATAGATTCTGCTTATTAAAATGAGAAAAAGGAGGGTCATTACCCCTCCAAATAACAATGTGCGCAATCTAATTCGTTTTTTCATCATCGCTCACCCTATTCACGCATAGCTGATTTTATCTCGTCGTCACCGGTTTTCACCGTTATGCCGCCTTCTAAAGAACTAACCATGCCTTGCGTCTCCGCCATTTTGCGAATGCGTTCCGGATCGCTGAGCATCTCAACCTGTTTCTTCAATTCTTCCATTTCCACATTCATCGCTTGATAGTCATTGTTAAGCTGCTTGATTTCCAAGTTCATATCATAGATTTGCGCGTAGCGAAAAATAATGACACCAGCTACGACAACACACATCAATACAGTGAATAAATACAACAGCTTTTCTTGTACCGGTATGGATTTACGAGTTACTACAACTTTTTTTGTCTCCCGGATTACTTGCTGCTGGTTCTGCTTTCGCTTTGGCTGCAGCGCTAAATTGCCATTCACGTACGCCATATCAAATCCCCCTCTTTACAATTTTTCTGCAACTCTTAATTTTGCCGATCTTGCGCGAGGATTGAGCTCCAGCTCCTCTTCGCTAGGTACAATCGGCTTGCGGTTTATTAGCTTCAATGTTCCTTCATTTCCGCATACGCATAGCGGAAAGTCAGTTGGACAAGTGCATTTCTCTACAAACTTCGCAAACATCTGCTTGCATATTCGATCCTCTAGGGAATGGAATGTTATGACCGAGGCGCGGCCGCCCGGCTTTAAGCAGCGAATGGCCTGCTCCAGCGCTTCCTCCTCCGCACCAAGCTCATCGTTCACTGCAATACGGAGCGCTTGAAAAGAACGTTTGGCCGGATGTCCGCCCGTCCGTCTTGTAGCAGCCGGTATAGATAATTTAATTAGTTCGGCCAGCTCTCCCGTTTTCTCAATAGGCGCCTTCTCGCGTGCCTTCACTATATTCCGGGCAATGGAACGGGCGAATTTCTCCTCGCCATAACGGTCCAATATGCGGGAAATATCTCGTTCATCCCATGTATTTACGATTTCGTGAGCGGTCAGATCGCCCTCGCGGTCCATACGCATATCAAGCGGGGCATCAAGATTGTAGCTGAATCCGCGCTCCGCTTCATCAAGCTGCGGGCTGGATACGCCGAGATCGAACAAAATACCGTCCACCTGAGGCACGCCGTCCAGCAGAGGAACGCTGCAGCCTCTTAGCTCCTGCTCCAAATCACGGAAATTGCTTCTTACCAGCGTTACCTTATCCAGATAAGGAGCTAGCCTAACGCGAGCATTATCCAGCGCCCAGTCGTCCTGATCGAATGCGATTAAACGCCCTCCTTCGCCTAGACGGGACGCAATTAGCTCGCTATGACCCGCTCCTCCAAGCGTACAATCGACGTAGATGCCGTCCGGCTTAATCGCCAAACCGTCAACCGCTTCCTCCAAAAGCACTGTAGTATGCTGAAACACGCTTCAGCCCTCCCATTCTTGTTGTCCATTCTAGAAGTTAAAATCGAAATCGACGAGCTTCTCGGCAATTTCGTTAAAGGTTTGCTCCGATTGCTCATAATAGCCGTCCCACGTTTGCTTACTCCAAATTTCTACGCGTCCGGATACGCCAAGCACCATACAATCTTTATCCAGCTTTGCATATTCGCGAAGATGGCTTGGTATGTTTACCCTTCCCTGTTTGTCCAGCTCACATTCGGTAGCGCCGGAAAAGAAAAAACGTGTAAAAGCGCGCGCGTCTGATTTCATAAGCGGCAGCGATTTAAGTTTTTGCTCCAGAACGCTCCACTCGCTCATCGGGTATACGAATAAACAATTGTCTAAGCCGCGGGTAGCTATAAAAGAGGAACCGAGTGAATCGCGGAACTTCGAAGGTATAATGATGCGGCCCTTCTCATCAATGCTATGTTGATATTCACCCATAAACATGAGTCCGCCCCACCTCTTCCCCTCTGTCCACCACTTTGCCCCACTTTTCCCCACTTAGATACAATAGTTCGCCACCTAAAATAAAAATCCTGCTCCAAGAGCAGGATTTTTCAAAAATATTTCACTCTATTAAAGATTATAACGTTGGAGGCTGCTGCTCCTCTTCAGGCAGCTTTTGCTGCCCTACAATAACGCGTCTCTTGCGGCGTAAAAGCCAGACAGCCGGTACAGCAATAACGGCCAGCAGGACAGCGACGGGTAATGCGCCTGCCAGTATAACAAGCAAAAGCTTCAGTCCATCCAACACAACCTTCGTGCTTCCTGCCAGCGCATCAGACATCCTTCCGCCTAAATGCGGATTGTCTATGCCAGCCTGTTTTATGGATTGATCGGTTTGATACATTCGAAGCTCCACAGTGGAGAAGGACACATTGTTGTCTAAATAACGAATTCTTCCTTTGATGCGTTCAATGTCTTCCTGCACTTCTGACAGCTGCTGCGAAAACTTCAGCAAATCGTCGGCTTTGACGGCTTTATCCATCATACTGAGCAGCCTCTCCTCTACAAGCAGCCTCGCTTTGAGCCTGGATTCGAGATCGACGTACTCTTCTGATACGTCTTTGCCTCCGATGTTTCGTTCAAACTCTCTATGGTCAATTTGCTCTACGCGATCAATAAACGACATAAATCCCGCGGCCGGCACCTTA
Source organism: Paenibacillus prosopidis (assembly GCF_003337375.1). Lineage (GTDB taxonomy): Bacteria > Bacillota > Bacilli > Paenibacillales > Paenibacillaceae > Pristimantibacillus > Pristimantibacillus prosopidis. Next base: position 209,334 of record NZ_QPJD01000009.1, on the reverse strand, counting down.
ATCGTGTAGCTCGCGCCGATCTCCCCGTCATGCCGTGTATCTTGAAATTGTAAAATATAACCCCCGTTCTGATGAATGACATTACGAAGCGAGGTTGCGGCAGCTGCTAAATCATCGACCTCCATGCTTAAAGCTGCCGTATAAATTATTTTTTGCTTGAACCCTTCCGTTCCGGACGCTGTTTCCGATGCAAATCCGCCGCCTGCAGCCTGATCTGTCCCGCCCTTCAAGTCCGCAGGTGATTCGGCATCCGCTTTCTCTGACTCGCCGGAGTCTGCCGCAGTAGCGGCAGTATTGCTCATTTGTTCCGACATTGCACTCTCATTCGCCGCCGAGCCGCTATTGGATTTTGACATGTCGCCGTTACCCGATGAACAGCCGGCCAGCATCGCCATTATAGTAATAATAGCAGCCCAAAACCATACACTCTTCATTCGTCTATACAAGAAAATTCCCCCCTGCTATTTTTATCTTCAGACGCTTCATGCTAATAAAAGGTTACAGCTTTGCCATTACCGCTCTCAAGATTTTTTTATTCTGATGCACCGATTTCACATACCTGATCCTAAATAAGCACAACAAAAAAACCGCGATTGCTCGCGGTTTTCCGGTATATCTATTTCTTAAAGCCGTATTATGCTTCTTTCCAGCTGTCCAGGTAAGCAATTTGCTCCTCGGTAAGCTTATCGATTCCGATTCCCAGCGACTGGAGCTTCAGGCGTGCAACCTGCTCATCCAGCTCGTAAGGCACATCCACCACTTGATTGCCGATGGATTTATACTGCTCGTTCACATATCTCAAAGCTACCGCCTGGAGCGCGAAAGTCATATCCATAATTTCCGCAGGGTGACCATCACCCGCTGCCAAGTTGACAAGCCGTCCTTCCGCAAGCAGATAGATGCTGCGTCCGTCCTTCAGCTTATACTCCTCGATGTTGCGGCGTACCGTACGAACGCTCGCTGACAATTCCGCAAGCTCCGGCTTATTTGCTTCAACGTCAAAGTGACCAGCATTAGATATTAAAGCCCCGTCTTTCATTACCTCGTAGTGCTCGCCGCGAATAACGTCACGATTGCCTGTTACGGTAACGAAAAACTCCCCAATCTTAGCCGCCTCGATCATCGGCATAACCGCGAAGCCGTCCATGTAGGCTTCGACCGCTTTAATAGCATCGATTTCCGTTACGACAACGTTAGCGCCGAGTCCCTTCGCACGCATCGCCACGCCTTTACCGCACCAGCCGTAGCCTACGACAACTACCGTTTTACCGGCTACCATCAGGTTGGTTGTCCGGTTGATTCCATCCCACACGGACTGCCCGGTACCATAGCGGTTATCAAAAAGATGCTTGCAATAGGCATCATTAACGGCTACCATCGGGAATTTCAACGAGCCGTCCTTCTCCATCGCCTTCAAGCGGATGATGCCGGTCGTCGTTTCTTCCGCACCTCCGCGCAGGTTTTCACCAAGCTCAGGACGCTCTGAATGCAATATAGTCGCAAGATCTCCGCCATCATCAATAATAAGATCCGGCTTCCACTCCAGCGCCTTGATGTTAAGCTCTTTAAACACCCGCGCGCTCGGATTATATTTTGCAAAAACGGTTATGCCGTCCTCTACGAGAGCCGCGCATACATCGTCTTGCGTCGATAAAGGGTTGCTGCCCGTAATGGTTACTTCCGCTCCGCCTGCTTTGACAACCTTAGCCAAATAAGCCGTTTTGGCTTCCAGGTGAAGCGCGATTGTAACCTTTAGACCTTTGAAAGGCTGATCCCTTTCAAATTGCTCGCGAATGGTGTTCAATACCGGCATATGAGCGCGTACCCAATCGATTTTCAGATGACCTTCCGGCGCTAATGACAGATCGGCAATAATGCTTTTGTCTGCTGTACTCATTAATGCTATACCTCCTATTTTTTTTACAGATAAACGATAAGGTGCCCGCCTGTTCGGCTGTAAGGTGCTTCCAGCAGCTTCTCGAGCCACGTTAAGCTGTAACGGTTCCAATAAGCAGTCATATTGAGCACGCGTTCCTGCGGCTTCCCTGATGGCTTAATCGAAAGATGAATCCGGTCGAGCTGGCGGGTCGATGCCTCGAATTGCTTGTTAAAGGCGTCGACCGTCTTCGCTCCCATATAATTGATTTGCTCTATAATTTTTTGCAAGTTCGTATCGCCCAGCTTGGAGAGCGCAGGCTGGACGGAAGCTGCCAGATCAAGCAGCGGTTTGTATAGCTGCTCGAAAGTCTGCCTGGCTTCGGCGAACTGCTGCTCGATGGACAACCCGTCCTGCTCCTTCAGCCACTGCCCCTTCCGCTCCTCGAAGCGAAGCATAACATCCTCGAAGGAAAGCTCATACTTCGACATATGCTTAGCGACCGTTCCTTCGATCAACGTATAAGACATACGCGGAACAATAATAGGCATTTCCATTTCAAGCGTCCGGAACGCTTCCCCGGTTAACGCCCAGTAAGCGATCTCTCCAGGACCTAAAACCGTCGCAAGCACCGGGAACAAATAATCCTGCATAAGCGGCCTCGTCAGCACGTTGTTGCTAAGCTGCTGAGGCTGCTCATCAGCGAGCTGAAGCAGCTGCGCCTCTGTAAAGGTCACTTGGCCTTTGCGGTCCTGAAACAATCCGCCCTGCTTATGCAGAAGCGTTCGTTCATCTCCGTTAGCCCGTTGGAAAACAAATAAGTTGGCACTGCCCGGCGTTACATCTGCTTGCAATGTATAACCGAGCTGCGCTACTAATTCAGCAGAGGCCTTGTAAGCTTGCTCCAAATCGTCGTTCCGTTCAATCATTGTTCTGAACATTGGAGCTTCTAAACGGCGAATGTCGGGATCGTCCGCATCGAGGAGCACCAATCCTACCTTACCGAACAAATGACTCAAAATGAATGCAAACAGGTCCGATAACGAGTCCGACTTGCGGGTCATCTGACGCAATTCTTCAAGCAATGCCGGTTTAAATTCGGAATGCGGCAGCGCCTGCTCCAGCTCATTCAGCAATTGCTCCCACGTTTCAGTTGAAATTTCTGTCCGGCTAACGGATGTCCGGGCTCCTTCCGGACGCGCAGCCGCCAGCTTGCGAAGCTCCTGTTCTGCCGTAAGTACGTAAGCATGGTTAGCTTCATCCCAATCGTGGTCCTCTCCGGCAATCCAAAAAACCGGCACCACTTCACGTCCAAGCTGCTCGCTTGCTGATTTGGCCGCTCCAATGATGGATACTGCCTTATGTATGACGAGCAGCGGTCCGGTCCATAAACCAGCTTGCTGGCCGCCAATGACAACGGGCGCCCCTTCCGCAATCGATGAAATCGATGCAAATACTTCAGATGCGGCGCCGACCTTTTCATTATATGCGCGAAGTACGTGCGCAATTGCTGCGGCATCCGCTCTAACGCCGCTGCTTTTCTCCAGACGCTTCATGCGTCTATCCCAGTCCTGCTCCGCTCCCGAATGATAGCCGTATAGAGCTTCGATACGGTTATCTGTCCGATGTATATAAGCCTCCGTCAAAGGCTGGGCGCTCGGCAATGCATATGTTTCTGTTCTCATAGCGCAGCCTGTAACCTCCCGCTTGCCAGCCGCCGAAACGGCTTTTTGATAAACTCACTTAACATCGTAATTGTACACAAAGGTGAAGCCGCCCGTCAAAACAAAAACGCCTCTGCTTATGAGAGACGTTGTTCTCGAAATAATCTAATTTATGCAGTGAGCACCAATTTACCAATGACGATGCACATAAAGACGACATACAATATGCTCATCGTAAAAAAGCTTAGCCGCCAAACGGTACGGAAAATCTTTTTGGCGTCGATGCTGCCGCGTTTGCGAAACTGCGCATTTCCGAGCAATCCGCCTCCCAGCAGCATAAATAACAATATGCCGTAAATGCCAAATTGGCTGCTAAACAAACTATCGAACAAAACGGCTACGCAGCCGATTAGAAATGCGGTTGTAATGTCCATTGCTAATCGAAACGCTTTCTTTCGATCTTGAATATATGCGCCGTAACCAAACAAGACGATAGCGAAAGGAAGGATTGGAACGACCGCCAAATAAGCATATAAATGTTTGATGCTTTCCCAAATCACCGCCATCGTCCTTCACTCCTTCATATCCGGCTCCATAGGTAGTGCTTGTATAAGTGCAGTCACTGCTCGATTTATCGGAGCAGGTATATCAAATTGCTCTGCGAGCCTTACAATCCCGCCATTTATTGCGTCTATTTCGGTAGTTCTGCCCGCCCGAACGTCGCTTAACATCGAAGAGACATTGCCGCTTGTTTGCCTGCATATCTCTATTATCTGCTGCCACCCGTCGTGCGGCAATTTCATGCCGGCTTTCCTCAATATTAGCTCAGTTTCCGCATATAACGCTGTCATTAACGATTTGCGTGTAGGATGCATAGGCAATTCGCCGTTGGTTACATCAAACATTGCGGTTAATGGATTGATAACAGCGTTGATCAATAACTTTGCAAATATACGATTCTCCATGTCATTCGACAGAAAAGAGGTAAATCCTGCCGATTGAAGCAAGGAAATCAACATTTTTTGCGAGATTTCGAGGGATTCATCTCGATTGCTCTTATTTCCGCTCCACTCGCCAAGCCATAGCTGTCCTTTTCCGGTATGCTGAACCGTTCGACCGTCTATTCGCTTCGCCCCCTCCGTCGTCACTGCCGCAAACAACGGCGTATCCGGAAGCTTCTTCTTAATACGGTCCAAGTGACCGATACCGTTTTGTAAACATATGACAGCAGCAGCCCCATCCGATGAGCTTGCAGTAAATGCGTTAAGCTGATCTAACAGCCGATCATTTATATCCGTTTGCTTAACGGTTAGCAAAATCCAACGAAAGCCGTTATGAGGTTGACCGGCCTTATCCACAAACCTTCCCGAAAAGCAGTCGATCCAATTGCTATTCACCCGTTCGATTCGTTTACTGGTTCCATCCATCACTTGCAGCAGAATTCCCTGAGCGCTGAGCAGCTCGGACTGCTCCTTGCTTCGCGTCCATATTGTCACTTCAGCTCCCGCATCTGCCAGCTTAGCACCGTAGAGCAGTCCTATCGAGCCTCCGCCTATTACGTCAATCCGCACGTCCTACCCCTTTCTCGCAACAAACACTCGCATCCAATCAGCAATTCTCTGATTACCTTATCGTTTCATTATCGGTATATTAATCATCGTAACAAATCTGTTGAAAATAATGCAACAGAAGAGAGGCTCGCCTATCGTAGGCGAGCCTCTCCTGTTAATCCTTATAACTTATTCAATACGTTCCAAATTGCCGTTTGCGTCCATCTTAAATCTTGGCTTTGCTTCTTCTTCATTCGTCAAAACCGTTAAACGCCTTGCGCGGTCCATAATTTGAATCAACGTTTTGTAATCGTCATTCACGGCGCGATAATCCGTTTGAACATTGTTTACCTCTTTGGACAGTCTCTCATTCTGATCGCGCAGCCGGTAAAGCTCTTCATCTTTGTCTTTCAATTCCTTTTCAAACAGTTTGATTTGACGCGTTAAATCTTGATAGGTCGACTTCCACCCGCGGAGAAAACGGATAACGGCATCTACCGATAATCCTTCCTCAAGCGAAGACGTATCATGTTTAAATCCACGTTCGTCCGCTTCAAAAACAGCTAAGGATGAAACGTGGGGCGTTGCAACAATCGTTTGTTTTTTCAAATAATTTCGTTTCTGGCGCTGCTGCTTTGCGATTTGTATCGCATCCTCGTAGCGCTTGCGAACGCAGCTGTTCCAACGGAACCCGCATGCTGCGGATGTGCGTCCGATACGTTCCCCTACTTCTTCAAACGCTGCAAGCTGGGTACTGCCTTCGCGAATATGGCGTAGCGTAACCTCGGCGAGAATTAAATCGTCGTCCGGACTCCACGCATCTTGTCTAACTGCTGTCATGCAACGAAAACCTCCTAACGTAAAGGCGCTTACTTTATCTCTATGCCCTTGGTAGAGTTCATAGAATCTATTGGATACTAATTTGTATAACCAAATTTTCACCCTCTCATACATGTTAGGTCTTATATTTGAGCAAACTGAATGTAGGGCCGACAGCTGTGAATAAAAAGTTTGCGATTTCGTCACTGTTGCAGGTTTACACTTTTTTCGCCAAACGTTATAATGATCATTAGAAAATCGGGTCGCAGCGAAAGGGGGATGTTATCATGGCACGCATGTATCGGGTACTTGGCTTTTGGACCCTGGTAATCGGACTAATGGCTTTCGCAGGCCATATGACGGAATTCGCGTTGTTGTTTTTCGCGCAAGCCGTTGCTTTCGTATTTCTAGGCTACTTGAATTTCTCCGAGAGAACTTACATAGTTATGTTCTGGGGATATATGATCATTTCATTCGTGGGTTTCACGTATTGGTCGGTCTTCAAGTTGGACTTGCCTTTCTAAGGCGCATTTATACAAAATGCAAAAAAGCGAAACGGTGTCAGCTCCTATGGGGCTGACACCGTTTTGTTTGTCCCGCTATCTTTTGTCCAATACCATAACTTTAAAGGTCTCGCTCATTTGATCGCTAAGCAGCAGCTGCCTGATCGCCCGATTCATGCGGGCCATCTCACTGAAGGGATCCGTACTATTATGATTCTGAAGCAGCTCAAAAACACCATTATCGATTAAAAATTGCTTCTGAGTTGAATAACTGCTTACCTGCCAGCCGCTTTCCTCTGCCGAATGACGAATAAACGTAAACGGTACATGCGACGTTATATCCTGCTCGCCAATACGTACGAAAGGACTGTCGCTTGCTTGATGCTGCCAGTAGCACATTAACGTGCCTAACATGCGGTGCTCCGCTGTATATTCTGCAGATTCATGCCCGTAATCAATAAGAAGGAGCCGCCCTTCGGTCATCGTGCTTCCAAGTCGCTTCAGAAAGTCAGCCGCCCCTGCATGCACCTCCGTCTGCTGACCTTCCTTTAGTTGAATGCCGTCACGAACAAGCCATCCGCTGATTCGCGGATCGGTAAGCGGCATGTAGACATCATGAAACCCATGCTCTGCAGTTCCAGCAACGCCAAGCTCGGCCAATTGCCCATTCACGCATTGCACCCGATGCACGGGAAAAGCGTCCAGAAGCTCATTGGCCAGCACTAACGCAGGCTGCCGCAGCCAGTCCGCTTCCCACGCTTCATCTGACGTCGCTAACAGCGGTTGAGCATGTATCGTTCCCTTTAAGGCTGCAAATGCTTCGCGAGACGCAAGCGCATGTGATGGATGATCCTCGATTAGGATAGAAATAAACCGCTCCTCCCAATGGTCGCTTAGCGTTTGACCCGCTGCCGCTATCTGCGCAGATAATCTCCCTGTTCCGGCTCCCCATTCAATGAGACGAAGAGGCTTGCCGATTGCCCTTCCATATTGAAGGGAATAACCGGCGATAACTTCCGCTAAAACGCGTCCAATTCCCGAACTTGTATAGAAATCGCCCTTTTTTCCGATTCGGACAGGTCCTGAACGATAATAGCCATACTCTGCATCGTATAAACAGCAGCTCATATACTGACGGAACGGAATACACTTGACTGTATGCGTTACTCCTCCTGCATCCATATACCAGCCCGTCCAGGAAGATTCGGTAATTTGCTTCGCAATAGAAACGGCAAGTGCGTTTTCCGTCATTGTTTCGTTCATCCTTTTCCAAATGTAAGATATAATAGATTTGATTGCCGCATAAAATGAGTGCTGAGGAGGGAGGATGCCGTTGATATTACCCGCTAAGCTCATACGTATCGTCTTTGCTGCCACAGCTATGCTTCTGTTTGCATGGCTCCTGATTCGGCTTCCCGTATTGGCCGAGCCTCAGCCGGCCCTTGATGATAGACACACGCTGCTTGAGAAAAGTTTATCCGTCTTGGAGATCGATAAAGAAATCGTCCGTATCCAGGAGCAAAAAGCACAGCTTCTGCTCGCAAAGACAGATACGGAAAAACAATTAAAGCTGCAGGAGCAGCAAATTTCGGACAAGCAAGACGAAGCGGGAAGCATCCTGCGCGCTTACTATATGGGAGAACGGGATTTTTTGTTTACAGCGCTTCTATCCTTTGATTCATTGTCCGATCTATTGCAAATGATTGATTATGCCGAATTTATTTTTACATACGATAAGCATACCTTGGATACCTATATGGAGCAATACAAGAAGGTTCAGGAAGGCTACAAGCAGCTCGAGACAAGGCAAGATGAGCTTACGGCAATTGAACAACAGCTGCATACCCAGCGGGAACGTGTGTTGGAACTTGAAAAACAGCTCGAAGAGCAGCTGGCCGGCCGTTCGGACGCTGACAGGCTTCGTTTATTAATGAAGGAGCTTACCTCATTTTGGGACTCAGCCGGCATGAACGAGGTCAAGCAATATTTCCGCGAGCTGTCGAAGGCCATGCAGAAGCTTCCAAGCTGGGTCCAAGAAAATAAGCAGCTGCTTGAAATTAAAGGCTTTCAATATACGATCCGGGTTCCCGAGAATGATTTAAATACTTTTTTACGCGATCAAAATGAAATTTTTAATCATTTTTCGTTTCAATTTACAAATGATAAAGTAATAGCTCAAGGTAAACGCGATGATATGGAAATTCGCATAGCCGGTCATTACACGATCGAGAATGATCCGAAAAACGGTATCCTGTTTCATGTCGATGAACTGCTGTTCAACGGCTTTGCTTTGCCGGATACGACCCGTAATGCATTGGAAGAAGAATTTGATCTCGGGTTCTATCCTGATTTAATTGTATCCTTCCTTAAAGCTGAATCCGTTGAAATGAGAGATGGCGAGCTCATGATTAAGCTGAGCCTCAAGCTTTAAGAGAAAGAGACTGCTTCCGCCCTTTGCTGAAGCAGTCACTTTTTTCACTCATTCGCTAGCTGTCAGCGCATTGATGTAAGCATCGATTTGAAGCGGTTGCTGCGAAAATAATTGCCACTGCCGCTCGCGTTGCTGCCATCTTACCGGCCACTGCGGCTCAGGAAACGCCAATTGATCATCGGGCTGCTTTGCATTCAACCTTTTCAGCCACCAAGCTGGAGGGATTCGTAATTGACCGGATTGTATAGAACTGTTCGAAGCATACAAGGATGCTCTAGCCGGAAGCTGTCCTGACTGCTCATAGATCACCTGCTGATTGTTGCTGTCCGTCATTTCCCGGATCCACAGCATAGCCTCCTCCTCGACTTTGCTGTTTGAAGAGATCACATAGCTGCGGCCGTTTAACCACGGAAACAAAATATGATTGCGGTCGACAACCAGCTTTCCGCGAACTTTTTCACTTAATTTCTCAAATGCATCCCACGGTAAAATCGCTGCAAGCAGCTTGTTCCCAAGCAGAGCTTCGTTTAATTCGCCCGTCGCTTGCATCCTGATGCGGCTAACATTCCGCTCTACCGCTTGAAACCATTTGAGCTGGTCCGCCTGCTTTTCACTTATTTTACGCAAATTAATATGATCCGACTGATCCGTTTGGAACGTTCCCAGCCAAACGAGCTGCTGGTACAAATCGCCCGCACTCCAATTTACGATACTCGTCTCCGCATTCCATTCCATAACCTTTGCAGCGGCCGTTTGGTATGCGGCCCAATCAGTCGGCGGCTCCTTTAATCCGGCTTGGGTTAACAGGTCACCGTTCCAAACGACAACATACGGATTAACGTCCTTTGGTACCCCCCATAAATAGCCATTCCATCGTAAAGGGTCCAGCAATCCCATCATTTGGTCAGAGAGCATATCGCCAGTCATGATACTATCTGCCGGCTTCAGAAATCCTTCCACTGCAAAAGGGATAACGAAACCGTTATCCAGCAGCATGACGTCAGAAGCCGTCCCTTGCTGACTTTGTTCGGTCCATAAAGCGTAAGCCCTGTCCTCTGTTTCTTCATTGGCAAGCTGTACCTGAATATGAGGATATTTCATCATAAAATTGCGGTTTAGTCCTACCAGCAGTCTAAACTGATCGGAAGGCAAGGAAACGCTTACATGAATGTCCGATGTTTGATCAATGACATGTTCTCCCGGTGCGGACTGAACGGTTGTTTTTCCGTCAGGCTTGTCCACGCGCGCAGGATTCGTATGGCCTGAGAATTGAATAAGCATCAGGGCTGCAAAAAGTAACGCGCCAATAATGAAAGGCACATATTTTCTGGGAGACACAGCATTCTTCCTTTCATCCATGTAGCTTCTGAAAATAGGATAGCAATAAATCAAAAATTTGTCCAAATGAACATAGCCATGACAAAAAAAGACGGCTCCACTTTCAGGGAACCGTCCTTTATGCTGTATTTATTCAACGGCTAGAGCAAATCAGCTGCAAGCTGCGCAAGCTTCGAGCGCTCGCCTTTCTCCAGAGTCATATGACCGCTGATGCCCTCGTTTTTGAACCGCTCAACGATATGAGTCAAACCGTTACTGATGGAATCGAGGTAAGGATGGTCAATTTGCTCCGGATCACCCATCAACACTATTTTACTGCCTTCTCCGACACGTGAAACGATCGTCTTTACTTCATGCTTCGTTAAATTTTGCGCTTCGTCAATAATAATGAACTGCCCCGGGATCGATCTGCCGCGAATATAGGTGAGCGCCTCTACTTGAATGCTGCCCATTCCCATTAATATTTTGTCGATATCCCCAGCCTTCTTCGTATCGAATAAATATTCCAAATTATCATAAATCGGCTGCATCCACGGGCGCAGCTTCTCTTCCTTCTCACCAGGAAGATAGCCGATATCCTTTCCCATTGGCACGACTGGCCTAGCAATCAGCAGCTTCTTATATTTATGCTCATCCTCAACCTTCAGGAGACCCGCTGCAAGCGCGAGCAGCGTCTTACCCGTACCAGCTTTACCTGTTAGCGTTACAAGCGGTATATCGTCGTTCAGAAGCAGTTCAAGCGCCATTCGCTGTTGAGCGTTGCGCGCCGTGATACCCCAGATCGGATCATTGCTAAGAAAAAGCGGTTCAAGCTTCGCGCCGTCTTGGCTCACCTTCAGAAGCGCGGATTTTGACGTACCCATCTCATCCCGAAGGATGACAAACTCATTAGGGTTTAACCGTATATTAAGATTCATATTGTTCACAGTTAGAAACCGATACGTGTAAAACTCATCGATTACGGCAGGGTGTACATAAAGCGTCATATAGCCCGAGTAGAAATCGGACGAAACGACCACTCGATCAGATAGATAGTCCTGTGCCTGCAAGCCGAGCACATCGGCTTTGATTCGAACGAGCACATCCTTGCTAACCAAAACGATGCTTTGCTTCTCAGTCTCATTTTCTTGCTCTAGGTGATAATTTAGCGCAACCGCTAAAATCCGATTATCATTGGACATTTCTCCAAACATTTCTTGTACGCGCATAAAGCTGCGGTGATTCAGCTCCACTTTGAGCAGGCCGCCGCTTGGAAGCTCAATGCCCTCATGCAAATGCCCTCTCTCACGCATCTTATCGAGTAAACGGGAGATGGTTCGCGCATTACGGCCTAATTCATCAGCCAGCCTTTTCTTTGAATCTATTTCCTCCAACACAACCGCGGGAATTATGACCTCATTATCATCGAAAGCAAAAATCGCTTGCGGATCATGAAGCAGCACATTAGTGTCGAGCACGAATATTTTTTTCATGAGAACCCTCCCGGCGTTGGATATTCGATTAAAAACATACATAGCCTTGCGTAGCAGCGGGTAAACTATGGCGGACAGGTAACATTATGCGTTTTTAACATCAAAAAGAGGTGGTAAACATGTTCAAATGGCTTACTTCAGCGATCATTATTGCGATTGTAGCGACAGGCTGCAGCACCGTCGCACGTAATGAGACATCACCCTCTCCACAAAATAATGGCCGTGTTGAGGCCCAGCAAACCGAACCAAGGAAGAAGGAAATTAAAAATTCGGAGCAGGTCGCGGCACATTTGGAGCAGTTGGCCAAAGGAATTAACGGCGTTACGAATGCGCATTGCGTCGTGTTCGGAAACACCGCAATCGTCGGTATTGATGTTGATGCCAAGATGGAGCGCTCCAAAGTAGGTACGCTAAAATATTCTGTAGCAGAAGCATTTCGCAAAGACCCCTACGGTATAGATGCCCTCGTAACGGCAGATATGGATCTAACCCAAAGGCTAAACGAGATTGGCGCAGATATCAGACGCGGCAGACCAATAGCTGGCTTTGCTGAAGAAATGGCCGATATTATGGGCCGTCTTGTTCCCCAGCTTCCACGAGATATCTTACCGCAGGAGCCAGAGAAGCAGGAAGCCCCAAAAATGAATAAGACTTTGTAAAAAACTGGTTTTATGCTTGAAAACTAACGCTTTAAGATTTGGTAAAGGCCCCCAAAAGACACAAAAAGCCTAGTGAAAGCATCACTAGGCTTTTTTTATGGCAGCGGACATTTTATCCGCTGCTCGTTTGTCATATGTTTTCTCATATTCCGGGGTTTTGGACAAGCACACGCCATTAACCACCGCGTCTCGAACCTTCCTCATACTTGAGGCCGGACTGGCAGACTCCGCACCAATCGTATGCATTAGAACGAAAGGCTGCTCATGCAATGCTTCAATTGTTTGCCCGGATAATGATGTTACGGGTTCGGTCATCCGCATGGCCTCCTTCTGGCGAGATTACAAAATGGTCTCCGTAGCATTATTATATCCATATTATTACCGCCAGTCTACGGTTATTCAGCCATTTTTGCTTTCAATGCAGCACGGGCCTCATCGAGCTTTACATCGTCCAAATACACATATGGACTTCTCCAATTACCCTCAAGCGGAATAAATGTTACATCACTGCGGCTGATGCCGAAGTATTCCTGCAATAAATTTTTTATTTCATTAGATGGCATATCCATCTTCATGTTATTGCCAACCGCCTCAATAACAGAGCCTAGCTTCGCTGCACCGCTTAATGATTTCATCTTATCGACAAGCGCGCCGATCACTTCGCTTTGACGCTTATTCCGGTCAAAGTCGCTTGACATGTTTTTGCCATCATTGGATTTACGGTAGCGAACGAAGTCGAGCGCCTTGTCGCCATCGAGAACTTGAACGCCCTCCTGAAGATCAATATTCGTACCATCCTGTGAATCTGTATATTTCATTCGCATATCGACATCAACTTCAACACCGCCGAGCGCATTAACCACATCTGCAAATCCTTGAAAATTGATAACTGCAGTATACTTAACTTCAATACCAAAAAGCTCGCCTAAGACGGTCCGGACATGCTGCTTCGCATCCGCTTGTGCAGCTTCAGTCTCCATACCTTCTTTTTTTGCACTGTTGTAAAAAGCAGCGTAGAATTCATTCGCTTTTCTCTCTTTATAACCATCTACATCGATTTTGGAGTCGCGGGGAATAGACACAACCGTTGCCGATTTTGTATTCGGATTTAGGACGGCTACCATCATGACATCAGTATTCAAACCTCCGCCATGAGCCCGCGAATCAAGACCCAGTAACGCGATCGCGACAGCCTTTTCCTTTACCGATTCTCCAGCTGGTATAACGACCGAATTATTGTCTGTTCCAATAGTGTCGAGCGCATCGTTTGTTTTGAACACGACATAAGCAAGAGCTGCCGCTACAATGAGCAGCAGTCCAAACAACAACACTAAAAACGTTTTTACTACCGAACGTTTCTTGGGCGGTTTTTGCTTTTTCGCTTTAACCGGTTGACGAGCACCCGATCTTGGAGGTAATGATGTCGAACCTTGACTCATAGGATTCACCTTCAAGCTCAATTGTATTTTGGATTGGACTCGATGTCCGTCAGCAGCTGTTCGCCAGGTTCACGCGGATATAGCTGCAGCTTGGAACGGCCATCCTTTTCGTATTTAACATGGATCATCGTCTCATCGGTCTTAATAATTGTAAAGCCGGTAAGTCCGTGATCCTCCGTCAATATTTGCGCGAAAAACTCGAGTGTATCGAGCGCGGCTTGATCATCGGGTCGGGCATCTGCGACAACTCGAATTTGCAGCCAGTTGAATAAAGCGTCCTCGAGCTTCATTTACCTGATTCTGCTTTCTGAGGTGACGGTTCAGCTTCCTTGACGCCCTTCCATTTATCATACAATTGACGTCCGCGAAGCATGAGCATCATTAGGACCGCGATCCCCATACATTGAATAATAGGCAGCTTGTCGACTTGCAAAATCATTAATATAAATGAACCGAATGCTATCAATGCATAAACTAGAATCTCTTTCAGCAACGGTAGCCTTTGCTGGGCACGAAACACTTTATTGAATATGTATATCGTAAAGCCCAGGATGAGCAAATAAGAGACAAGCTTATGATCGCTTAACCACGCTTGCATGTTGCATACCTCCTATCATTATAAACAAAACGTAAGGTTTTGAATGAACAAAACCTTACGTTAATTTGAAAAATGGACTTATACAGTGGTTTGAGCGGTTTTACGGTGCTTCTCCGCACGCTCGCGCTCGCTCTTATTCAATATTTTTTTGCGGAGACGGATGGATTTCGGTGTAATTTCACAATACTCATCATCGTTCAAGTACTCAAGCGCTTGCTCAAGCGAGAACAGACGAGGACTTTTCAGAGTAACCGTATCGTCTTTACCTGCCGAGCGAATGTTGTTCAGCTGCTTCACTTTACAGATGTTGACGATAATGTCATTCTCACGAGTATGCTCCCCGACGATCATGCCCTCGTAGATTTCCGTACCTGGCTCCAAGAACTGTATTCCGCGATCCTCTACGCCCATCATGCCGTAGAAGGTCGATGTTCCGTTCTCACTAGCGACTAGAACGCCTTGATGACGGCCGCCTACGCCTGTACCGGCAAGTGGACCATAGCTGTCAAATGCATTGTTCATAATGCCGTATCCACGCGTTAAAGTCAAGAACTGTGTACGGTACCCAATCAAACCGCGAGCAGGAATTCTGAATTCCAAACGAACCTGACCGTTACCGTGGTTGATCATGTTAAGCATTTCGGCTTTGCGCGTTCCCAGGCTCTCCATAACAGCGCCCATGCTTTCCTCAGGCGTATCGATTAGTAAACGCTCGTAAGGCTCTTTCTTCGAACCATCAATTTCCTTTATGATAACTTCAGGCTTGGATACTTGAAGCTCAAAGCCTTCACGACGCATGTTCTCGATTAGAATCCCAAGGTGAAGCTCACCACGACCGGAAACGATAAAAGCATCCGGGCTATCTGTTTCGTCTACGCGCAGCGCAACGTCGGTCTCAAGCTCTTTGTATAGACGCTCCCGAAGCTTGCGGGATGTAACCCATTTCCCTTCACGGCCTGCAAACGGGCTGTTGTTAACTAGGAATGTCATTTGAAGTGTCGGCTCGTCGATTTTTAGAACCGGCAAAGCTTCCGGCTTCTGTGGATCAGCAATCGTCTCGCCGATGTTAATTTCACGAATACCCGCAATCGCGATGATATCGCCCGCGCCTGCTTCCTCGATCTCAACGCGCTTCAATCCTACGAAACCGAACAGCTTCTCGATTCTTGCTTGTTTAGTGCCGCCTTCGCGTGTCATTACCGCAACGGTTTGACCTTGCTTAATGATACCGCGGTTAACACGGCCGACCGCAATACGGCCAAGGTACTCATTGTAATCAAGCAAAGTAACGAGGAATTGCAATGGCTGTTCAACATCTTCGGTCGGCGACGGGATGTTGCTGACGATGGTTTCATATAGAGCTTCCATGTTTTCGTCCTGTTTCTCAGGATCAAGACTGGAAGTACCCATTAACGCAGATGCATAAACTACAGGGAACTCAAGCTGGTCGTCATTTGCTCCTAGCTCGATAAATAGGTCAAGAACCTCATCAACAACCTCTTGAGGTCTAGCGTTCGGACGGTCAATCTTGTTCACAACAACGATTGGGGTCTGGTTCGATTCAAGCGCTTTGCGCAAAACGAATTTCGTTTGCGGCATGCAGCCTTCAAAAGCATCTACAACCAATAGAACGCCGTCAACCATTTTCATGATACGCTCAACCTCGCCGCCGAAGTCAGCATGTCCTGGTGTGTCCACAATGTTAATCAAATAATCTTTGTAGTTAATGGCTGTATTCTTTGCCAAAATCGTAATACCGCGTTCACGCTCCAGATCGTTAGAATCCATTGCGCGTTCCTGTACTGCTTCGTGTTCGCGAAACGTTCCTGATTGTTGCAGCAGTTTGTCGACCAATGTCGTTTTGCCGTGGTCAACGTGGGCAATAATGGCGATATTCCGTAATTTCTCTCTTGCTTGCATAACTAGTAATCCACTCCATTTGTTTTTTATTTGAATCGTTAAATCTGCTTACCAACGTCTGCGTTTGCTTAGCATCATCCATATACCTGCCGCTATGAACGCTACAGCAATCGCATAAATTCCCCAGCTCCACAATAATACAAGAATGACGAACACAGCCGATGCGGCAGCAAGCGCAATCGATGCCGTGAGCACAACAGGCGGTCTGGATGAACCGAACAAATAATATTCGTAAAGGCCTGCCGCCACGCCGAAAATAAACAGCGGCCACAAATATTTCAAGCTATCCCATCCAAGCAGGTTGCAAAAAACAAAAAGCAGGGCATATACGACGAGCATTCCGCCAGGGACAAGCACAACCGCAGGGACTAATCTGCCAAAATACAGCACATGAAGCAGTATTCCAGGTATTAGTACGAGCAGCGGCCAGAAAATCGCCCCTAAAAAGCTGAATACACCTAACTTGCCCAACAAAATAACGAACCCGGCTAACAGCAAGATGATTCCAGCGGAATATTTGTTATTAGGCATTCGCGTTCCGCTCCTTACAACGCCAATCGCATATGTTGACGAAAGACGACAGTTTTTATCTATACTAGTTTAATGGAACTGAACCAAAAATACCAGTACGAAGCGTCCGTCTGAACAAAAAAAACCGTTCCGCAATATTTTGCGTGAACGGAAAGCATCCTAAACGTTACGAAAAAGACCTTTTTCTCATTATCGCGAATGCGATGACGAGCGGTACGCAAAGCAGCGGAACAGCCTCTGCAAGCGTTTTGGAGCCGTGAAATAACAGCTTGTCAAGCCCGGGATCATGCATCAGCATCTCCCCTGCGGCATATGCAAGCAATGCTGCCCCTATATAGGAAAGTGCAGGAAACTTATGCAATAATGAACCCAACATTTGGCTTCCCCAAATAATCATCGGTATGCTGAGCGCAATCCCGAGCATGATAAGAACAGAATCGCCATTTGCAACTGCCGCAATAGCAAGAACATTGTCGAGGCTCATAATAAAATCGGCAACGACAATGGTCCATATCGCTTGCCCGATCGTATTTGCTTTTTTTATCGTATGCATATCATTCTGCCCGCCTGCGTCTGCAAGCAGTTTGACAGCGATATAGAACAATAATAGCGCCCCAATCGCTTGTAAATAAGGGACCTGCAGCAGCTTAATGGCGATAAGCGTCAATAAGCAGCGCAGACCGACTGCCGCTAAAGCCCCCCACCATACCGCGCGTTTCCGTTGATTTGGCGGGAGCCTCTGACTGGCCATTGCTATAACAATCGCGTTATCTCCACTCAGCAATACATTAATTAAGATGATTTCGATAAAAATAAATACGCTGTCCACTTTGCATTCCCCCTCTAATCAGCAATATGAACAAGCTATGGAGAATATGTTCAAAAAAATTTGAATCCATCTTTCCGTTCTTACGTATTTATTGTAGACTTCAAGAAGTGCTTGTACAGGAAGGAGGGAACATACAAATGGAACTATTCTCAGTCGAGTTTTTCTCCGCGCTGTTGACTATCGTTTTCATCGACCTCATATTGGCTGGGGACAACGCCATTGTCATAGGGCTTGCAGCACGCAATTTGCCAAAGGAGCAGCAGAAGAAAGCCGTCATTTGGGGAACAGTCGGGGCAGTCGGCATTCGCGTAATCGCGACGCTGCTCGTCGTACAGCTGCTCAATGTGCCTTGGCTTAATCTCGTGGGCGGATTGCTGCTAGTATGGATTGCGTACAAATTGCTCGTGCAGGAAGATGCGCATGATGGGATCACTGCTGGCAACACGCTGTGGCAATCGATCCGAACCATTATTATTGCCGATGCGGCAATGGGGATTGATAACGTCATTGCGGTAGCAGGCGCAGCGCACGGCGATACGCTGCTTGTTGTACTCGGGCTTATCATCAGCGTACCAGTCGTCGTATGGGGAAGCACACTATTCATTAAGCTCATCAACCGCTATGAATGGATCGTGTATGTCGGCTCAGCCGTTCTCGCTTACACGGCAGCTAAGATGATTACTCATGAAAAATCGTTCAAAGAGTTTTTCGAGAATAATCAGCTCATCTATTGGTCGTTCTTGATTTTAGTCATTATCCTTACAGTGGTAGCCGGCGTAGTGACTAACATTCGTAAGAAGCAAGCAGCGCAACAAAAAAGCAGAGAATCCCACTAATGGGATTTCTGCTTTTTTTATTTTTCGTATGGCATTTAAAACCAGCTGTCCTCCCCTGCCGTTTGAGCAGAAGTTTGACTGCCGTGAGAAAGCAGCATCTGTTCCGTTCCTTCAACCGCTGCCGAAATCAACGCTTCCAAATTCGGCAGGAGCGCTTCCACTTTTTCTACGATTCTAAGATTCGGATTCGTGCTTGGTGACTTCGGCAAAAATAAGGTGCAGCAATCCTCGTAAGGTAAAATCGACGTTTCAAACGTTCCGATTCGTTCAGCTACCCGAATAATTTCATGCTTGTCCATCATAATTAAAGGCTTTAACAATGGCAACTCGGTTGCCCGCCCAATGACGTTCATGCTTGGAAGCGTCTGGCTCGCTACTTGGCCAAGACTCTCACCGGTAACGATGCCGTTTGCCCCGTTAAGCTCCGCAAGCTGCTCCGTTATGCGCAGCATCGCTCTACGCATTAACGTTATAATGAGATTATCGCTATTCGCTTGCATAAGTGTAGTTTGAATTTCCGTGAAAGGAACAAGATGCAGCTTGATCGGCTCGCCGCTGAAATACGACAACCTTTTGGCAAGCTCAATCACTTTTTCCTTAGCCTTATCGCTCGTAAAAGGATAACTGTGAAAATGAACGGCCTCCAGCTCAAGTCCTTTGCGCAGCGCCATCCAGCCTGCCACCGGGCTGTCAATTCCTCCGGATAACAGCAGCATGGCTTTGCCGTTCGAAGCATATGGAAATCCGCCGGCAGCCTGAATAACCTCGCAAAATACGTAGGTCGTTTCCTCCTGTATATCGACTCGAAGTTCAACATCTGGCTTGTTTACGTTTACTTTAAGACTCGGCATGGCACGAAGCACATGTCCGCCGACCAAATGGTTCATTTCCTGCGAATTGTGAGGGAATTTCTTCCAAGCACGCTTGGCGCTAACCTTAAATGTCTTCGGCTCTTCTGGAAGTGAACGCATGACCGCTAATGCAGCAGCCCGTATTTGCTCCAGATCTGATTCCGTGCTTACAACCGGGCTGAGTGAAACGATACCGAACAAATCCTTCAACCGGTCTGCAATCGGCTCATATGGAAGTCCGTTCAGCCTGACGTATAGACGGCCAAACGATTTCATGTAAGTAATACCAGTATACGGACTTAAAGCCTGCTTCACTTGCTCAAGCATTCGCTTCTCAAACCTATTGCGGTTCCGTCCCTTTACCGTTAAATCTCCGTAACGCAATACAATCTGATCATAAAGCAATGTTATGTCAATCTCCTCTCAAGCGGCTTCAACTGTTTGACGATATGCTTTAGAGCGGCGCCCAGCTTCGTAATATCACGTTCCTCGTGTTCATCGCCGAAGCTGATACGAACGCCTCCGGTCGCCTGTTCCCTGCTTGCACCTATAGCAAGCAATACCCGGCTTGGCTTATCATCCTTTGAAGAACAAGCCGATTTGGTTGATGCCATTATACCATGCTGCTCCAGCATATGAATGATGACCTCAGGCTTCATGCCCGGGTATGAAAAATGAACGATATGCGATGCCGCCGGCTCACTGCCGTTCAGCTTCAGCTCAGGAATCTCTTCGATAATCTGTATAAGCTGCTTCTTCAATGCCGTCATCCGCTTCTGCCGCTCTGCCATCGATTCAAACGACATGCGTAGCGCTTTCGCAGAAGCAACGATCCCTGGCACATTTTGTGTGCCCGGACGGTAACCGCCTTCCTGCGAGCCGCCCGTGAACAGCGGATATAGCGAAATGCCATCCCGGACGTACAAATAGCCCACGCCCTTTGGTCCGCGCAGCTTATGCGAAGATCCGCTTAACAAATCGATTCCCCATTCCTCCACCGATATCGGCAGCTTGCCGATGCTCTGAACGGCATCAACATGAAATAAGATTTTGGGATACTCCTTCAGGAAGCGTCCGATCTGTTCAATCGGCTGGACCGTGCCGATTTCATTGTTAACATGCATAACGCTGACCAATATAGTCTCGTCCGTCAATGCTTCTTTTACTTGCTCCAGATCTACATGGCCAGTCTTATTGACAGGCAGATACGTTACCCGAAAGCCCTCTTGCTCCAGCTGGACTAACGTTTCGTATACCGATGCATGTTCGATCTGTGTCGTAACGATATGATTACCTCTGTTCCGATACTGCTTAGCTGAGCCCTTCAGCGCCAAATTGTTGGATTCCGTCCCGCCTGAAGTAAATACCCATCTGCCCTGCCGTGTTTGGAACTGATCGGCAATAACGGAACGCGATCGTTCAATTAATTTGTCCGCTTCCGTTCCGCTGCGATGCAGCGACGAAGGATTCGCATACTGCGACCTCATAACCTCCATCATCGTTTGCACCACCTCGTCGTAGGGAGGAGTGGATGCGCAGTGATCATAATAACTCATCTACATGCTGTCTCCTTTCTAAAAAGAAAAAGATCAACGATTGTTTCTGCTTATACAGCAGAAAACCAAACCGTGATCTTATTGCCGCATACTACCTCGCTTGAAGCACCTTAGCAACATAACGCTGCGTTTCTTCAGGAAGCGCTTCGAGATTTGCTATCAGCTGCTCGTTCGTTTTAATGCCTGTACGATCAACACGTCCCGGCCCTGCATTATAAGCTGCTAAAGCAACCTGCTCATTGCCGTCATACTTCTTAAGCAGGAACGATAAATAACGTGTTCCCCCGTCAATATTTTGTGCCGGGTCAAATGAGTTCGTCACGCCTAGCCCTCTCGCGGTTCCATCCATCAGCTGCATTAATCCCTTAGCACCTGCTGAAGACTCCGCGTCCGCCCGGAAACCGGATTCCGTTTGAATAACCGCTTCAATCAATGAAGCGTCTACGCCATATTTTTCGGACGCCTGCTCTATAAGGGAAGCATATTCGCTTGAACCGGCCTCAGACGTACTCGAGCTGTTGAAGGATATGTTCGTCATTCCGCTTAGTGATGACAGCTGCGCCAGTGCTTCAGCCGTCTGAACAGGCACTGAAGATTGGCTATCCGAGGAGTTATCGGACATATATTGAGTTAATAGCGTATCAAATAAGGAAGCTGAGCCGCTCCCGGTTGCCGCATTTAAAGGACTGGACGTCGCTTGAAAATCGAGACTTGGCGCAAGCTGAAGCTGCAATAATGTTTTTATAATTCGCGGGTCGATGCTCATGATTTCCTCCCAGCTATGTAACTATGCAATTATTATATCGGTTTTTATTGTACATGTTTTTAGAGCAAACAACCAGCGCCGGCTTCTTTCAGTCTTTTTAATAGCGGAAGAAGTTCAATTATAGTCTGGCATTCCAAATATTTTACGTGACTGTCCTCAGGATTCGGCTGCTGCTGCCTTGCATTTAACCATATAGGTGTCCATCCCGCTTGAAAGGATGGGGCAATATCGTTGTGCCAAGCATCGCCGATATACACCATCTGATCAGGCTCTAGCATCGTTTGCTGCTGCACGTACTGGAATACGCTTGGATCAGGCTTTGCCTTGCCTATACCATCCGAAATGTACAGAAACGGATCCTTGACCCACGTCAAAAGCTTAAGCGCTCTTATTTTGTTCATTTGATGCTCGACCGGCCCATTCGTAATTACACCGATGAGTATGCCTAATGAAAGAAGATGCTCGAGCAGCTGATCAACGCCGGTACGAAGCTCCAAGCGCGATTGTTCCAACTCGTATTGCTGCTGAAGCCGCTTTGCCTCTACTTCGGATACCGTAATACCCAAATCGGCAAACGCTGCTGTCGTCCGTTCTATGCGCAGCTGGTCCAGCGTCATACGGCCTTTGACATGATGCTCCCACAGGCGGTCGCTGTGGCGTCTTATACTTTTGTATATATCCTCTATCATTACACGATCCGTCATTACATGATTCAATTTTGCATGCTCAACCGCCAATTGGAACGGCAGCAGCTGATCGTATAACGTATCGTCCAGATCAAAAAACACAGCCTTGATCATTCCTTCTCCCCCTATTTTAGCCCCATGCGACCTTTTATTAAAATAACGTTAATTATAGCGCATTTTCGAACGAAAGATTCGGTCGAGCAGCTTAACAGCGCCAAATAGCAACAGACAAATAACAAAAGCAATGACCTCCAGCTGCAGCAAATACCACGGCCATGGAGCTAGAATATCAAGCAATGACGCCGTTCCCGGTTTCCGTGCCAAAAACATAAAGTTCGTTTTTCCTGAAATGATATTGGTAATAGCTGCCGGGATAGCCAGCACATGCAGCCAAAATAAGGTACTGAACACCGAGCGGAAGGTCGGCCGATACCGTTCTACCGCTGTTATGAATAAGGCAGCACCAATAATTCCAATGTGTGCGATAAAGAAGTGAAAATATCTGAAGTGAGGAAACGTTTCGTCTAAATTAGGAGTCAGCAGCGCCTGCAATGCTCCCATACTGCCTAAAAAAAACACAAGATGATAAAGTTTTTTATTATTGGTTATTAGTAAAATGGCAGAGAGCAATAGCATCAGACTGCACAGCTGGAACGGTAGTGAACCAACACGCCAATTGTGCTCCAGTACATAGGATAGCTGAAGGGAAATTTCGCAGCATAACAGCAGCACAGCCAATCCGTATCTCAACGCTTGATTCAGCGCTGGCCGCCTCAGCTGTTTCCGAAACAAAATGATTCCGGTAAACACTATTAATGCGACAGCTAGGCCAGCGGTGTGAGCAGCTGAAAACATTTCGAATGCCATCCAATATCGCCCCGCCTTTCTTTATCTAATCCTGCTTACACTCATATTGTAAAAAAAAGCAATAAAAAAATAGTACCATCTTTATTTGGTACTATCTCCTTCTTGCTTCTTATTAAACAAGCCCATTTCTTTCACTTTGTTGGCCGCCTCTCTTGAGCCGGTTAAATTCAGCTTTTTCAAAATATGATTAACATGATTTTTAACGGTTCGAATCGATACGACAAGCTTGTCGGCAATTTGCGGCTGCGTGTAGCCTTGATCGATTAAATTCAGCAGCTGCAGCTCCGAGGGGGTAATGAGATCATTCAGCTTTTTCACTTCGAATTCCCGTTCAAGCTGCTTCAGCCGGCGGAATTCCTCGCGCATGCGCTCCGCAACCGCCGCATTAATGGGAGACTGACTTTTGTAAGCGGACCTGACCGCTTCAGGCAAGCTTTCAAATTCCGATTTTATCTGATAATCGATGGCTCCTGCTTGGAAGGAACGGAAAATGAGCTCCTTCTCCTCCATAGAAGTCAGCATGATGACACGGGCGCCTGTAGACGCTGCCGTCTCCTCGGCTAGCAGAATGCCCTCAGGACGGCCGTCCAGCATGATATCCATCAACACAACGTCAGCAGGCGGTAATGTCTGCAGCTCATCCAGCAGCGCCTGCCGGACATCCTCCGCCCGACTAGTTGTCCATACGACATCGATATCCTGTTCCTTGTCTAAATAGGCTACCAGACCTCGAAGCCAATCCGGATCATCCTCGACAATCCATACTCTAATGCTGCTCATGCGCTTCTCTCCCCTGAGAATGTATTGCCTCTATTTTCTGCGCTCGAATGAAACGCTTCGGAAACGTCATATAGACGGAGGTTCCCTTGCCTGGCTTGCTGCGAATATGCAGCATTCCTTTATGCTTGCGCATCACATGATACGCGTACGGCAAGCCAAGTCCGAAATTTGTATCACTGCCGCTCTTTGTCGTATAAAATGGTTCAAGCACCTTCGCAGTCTCACTCTTGTTCATGCCTGGGCCGGTATCCCGTACTTCGATGATGAGCTCGCGCTTTGTTTCGCTTAAATGGATAATCAGCTCTCCCTCGCCCTTCATCGCTTCCAGCGCATTCGCTACAATATTTCCGAGAGCCTCGCTAACTTGCGCGGGATCCATGCGACACGTCCATCCTTCGCTGAGCGATGTGCTCAGCTTAATATGTCCTAAAACAGGTTCATACTGCTTCATGGTTTGCTCTATAAGTTCCGCCAAATTAACGGCTTCATACTTCAGCACTAAATCCTCCGTACGCCGATGAACCCTCTGCAGCATTTCTTGCATATGACGCGACGCGTTCAGCACGGTTTCAACATCCGCCAGCAGTTCTGGCTGGTTGGTGGCAATGGCATACGACTTCATCTTTTCAGAGAACAGCCTCATTTTGCCTGCATCGTTTTTTATCGCATGATTCAGTATGGCCGTCCCTGAAGTGACCGCGCGCAAGGTGGAGTCAAATCTGCGGCGGTCAACCATTACACGAACGCCCATAAAGCCATAAGTAAAAAGCCCCACTACGAATACGGTTACGCCTAACCCGACAATCCATGTATTATACACCCACATCCGCAGTATACCAAAGCTTGGAAGCACATAATTCATGACCATACTGAACATAACCGGCGGCAGTACCGCCGAGCAAACGATCCAGTGTGTACGGGAAACAGCACTGTATGGCTGCCGCTTTAGCAGCACCTGTACCGTGCCGTACAAAATATACGGAACAGCCCACCAAACGACTACCTTAAACGTGATCGGATACATTTCCGTGTAAAAGGGGGTTAAGATGATGCTACCGATAATGGGTATAAGAAGCAGAAAAGGCACAAGCTGCTGCAATCGCTTCGGAAAACGAACGGGGCGATAAGCAATAGCGAACAAAACGAAGGCGTATGGCAGCCCGTAATAGGAAAGAAGCGAGGATACCGCCTGCAGGCGATAAAAAAGCTGCTGCCCTACTTCGTTCATTCCGGCTTCCGCTGCAGCTGGCAGCCATTGCAGGTCCAGTACGGCGGCGAGAGCGCCCGCTCCTCCGCTAAACGCGACAGCGCCTAACCATCGATTTACGGAGGCATGCCGATCCGAGAGCCATATAATGGCCGCTACAGCCCATAATGCGATAAGAACGAACAACATAAGGCAGCTCCTTCACTACAGGTTTCTCTTTCCTCTCAACTTACGCACGATCCCACTCGAAGCCGATTTCCTTCAAAAAGGCTTTCGCCAGCACCATGTGACCTGCAGCGGTCGGGTGCACCCGGTCCCACGCAAGCGTAGCCGCATAAAGCTGCTCCAGCACCTTATTAAAGGCTGCCTGCGTGTCTACGAATAAACAACCATGCTGCTCCGCAGTCCGTCTCACGATATCCCCGTACTCGTCCATCGTTGCACGCATCGCATCTTGGGCGTTGCTTTCAATATAAAACGGGGTCATCAGAACAATTCCCTGCGCGAGCGGCTTCGTCTGTGCAATGAGCGCCTGGAGCGTCTGCTCATATTCTTCCTTGTACACATGTCCATCGGGTATGAACGGTGTATCATATTGCCGCCATACATCATTCGTGCCGATCATAACGACTAGCCAATCCGGCTTGCGCTCAATGACATCCTCCTGCCAGCGCTGCTTTAAGTCGCGCACGGTATGGCCGCTTGTTCCCATATTGATGACACGTATGCCGAGCTCCGGATAAACAGCCTGCAGCAGCGCATCAACATAACCGACATAGCCTTTGCCAAGCGCGCCGAACAACCCTTCTCCCGCAGGACGGTTCCGTTCGCAATCCGTAATCGAATCTCCGATAAAAATAAGCTTTTGCCCTTTAGTCAGTTTCATGTACGAGTCCTCCAATAAAATAGGATGAAAGCGAAATCATCAATTAATACCGAGCATATCACATTAGCAAGCTGTTGTTAATTGCACAAAAAAACCGCTCGGCGATGAGCCGAACAGTCTCACTATTGCGGATTTAGAAATAAAGTCGCATTGCAGTATCGTCTCGATAACGAATGAAAATACGACGTTTGGATCGATATCACTGCAACGAGCAAAATATTGCGCACCGCTTCCCACTGCTTATCCGTTAGATTAGGAAGTCTGCTTGCAAATTGATTGGCAGAGGACCTTATGACATGCTCCGCTAACAAATCCTGATGCGGATGACCTGATATGTCGAGCAGCTGGTCGTTATTCTCATCAAGCTCTTCAAACATACTGGTGTACGAAGCGTATAATTCTATAGGACCGACAAGATCATCCGAGTCATCCTCAGGCTTTTTGAACACAATTTCAAAAAGCTTGCGGATAGATTCAAAATCGAGATTGGATTTTAAATCATCAATAATAAATAATAAGGCCGCTTGATTTAAGGAATACTTTTTTCCGGCCTTCGGGCAATTGAAATAAGGCTTAAAATCCCGCTTCACCCAGTTTTGCATAGAGGTGATCGACAGATTCGAATATTCGATGAGCTGGCCAAGAGCAGCAATCTCTTGCAGCGAAAATCCTTTTAGTTCATTGCCTTTGATCAGCTTCTCAATAATAGGAGGCAGCAAAGTAGACAGAAAAGCGGGTAGACCCGCCCCCTTCTCCAAATCATATCGATGCGCTTTGCTCCATGCGGTTTGCAGCACCTGAAGCGGCTTTTGATCAAACTTTCCGTCCAAGGCAAGCAGCAGACAAGCCATCTCTTTTCGAGTAAGCGTAAAGGATTCCATATCCCTTCCTCCTCGCTATCCGTGTTTTCGAGTTCATATGAACTCATCATATGCCTGCGAAAGAGACTTGTAAAGACTCGAAAATCGATGAGAATACGCTTTTCCATCTCATTAAATCGCTCATAAAGCGTTTAAAAGGCTGTTACCGTTGCATATGGCGTTTGTCATAACCTGTAATCATTCGTTATAGTAGATCATAAGTATACAAAAAATATAAATATAAAAGGGTAGTGAGAAACGAAAATGGGTATAGGATTCAATTTATTCATGATTGCTCTTCTTATTTTATTAACTGCTTTTTTCGTCGCAACGGAGTTTGCCATCATTAGACTTCGCTCCAGTCGGATTGATCAGTTAGTGCTTGAGGGCCGGAAGAACGCGCTTGCCGTTCAACGGGTTACGAGTAATCTGGATGCCTACTTGTCAGCCTGCCAATTAGGTATAACAATTACAGCACTCGGGCTTGGCTGGCTGGGAGAACCTACAGTTGAAAAAATGCTTGTACCCTTGTTTGAACGTTTAGAGTTAAATAATGATGACCTCAGTCATATTTTATCCTTTTTAATTGCGTTTATTTCGATAACCTTTCTGCACGTCGTTGTCGGCGAGCTTGCACCAAAAACCTGGGCGATTCAAAAAGCCGAGTTCATTAGCTTTTTTACGGCAAAACCGATCATTTTCTTCCATAAGCTTATGTATCCATTCATTTGGGTTCTTAACGGCTCGGCTAACGCGCTTGTCCGGCTATTCGGACTGAAGCCTGCTACTGAGCATGAGGATGCACATTCGGAAGAAGAAATTCAAATCATTCTGAACGAAAGCTACCAAAGCGGGAAGATTAACAATACAGAATATGGCTACGTAAGCCGTATTTTCGCTTTTGACGAATTGCTGGCCAAAGAAATTATGGTGCCCCGCACCGATATGATATGCTTGTACACGAACAAATCATTAAAAGAAAACATGGAAATTATTCGCAAAGAACAATATACACGTTTCCCGGTTGCTCTTGAGAGCAAGGACAATATCGTCGGTATGATTAATACGAAGCAGTTGTTCCTGGAATATGAAACAGACCGCGACCTTGATTTCAAGAAGCTTGTACATCCGGTACTTAGCGTATCCGAGGTTACACCGGTTAAAATGCTGCTGAAGCGTATGCAGCAGGAACGCGTTCACATTGCCATTCTCGTTGATGAATACGGCGGGACGTCCGGACTCATAACGATTGAAGATATTTTAGAAGAAATCGTCGGCGAAATCCGAGATGAATTCGATGCAGACGAACGGAAAGAAATCGAGCAGCTTGCAGATAATTGCTACCTTCTGGACGGCAAAGTGTCACTCAGCGAGCTGAGCGACCTTACCGGCATGAACTTCGAGGAAGAGGACGTCGATACGGTCGGCGGCTGGCTGTACAGCCAAGTGCCTGATCCGAAGCCGGGTAAAGAGCACTTTTATGAGCAATATAAGTTTATTATTCGAGAAACGAGCAAAAACCGAATTCGCAAAGTTGAAATGCTCATCCAGCAAAACGAGGCCGAGCTCGAAGGCGAGACGGCTTAATAAGGTACACATACAGGAAGCAGCCCGTTGCTTATGCAGAGGGCTGCTTTTTTTTCACGTATTTCGTTTCCCATTTAATCACCTACATGATTGTTCGAATAATGAGCCCTATCATACATCCTTTCAGGAACTTCTTCATTTTCCTTCGCTGTCATGGAACTGCAGATTAGCTTAAAGACGAGTGTAGCGCTGCCTAATGAAGACCTATACTTTTCTAGATGCGCTTTAGACAAGGGCTTATCATAATAACCCGGGACATATTTGTCCAGCATCCTTTGCATGGCATACAAAGCTTGATCTAGATCGTCCAGCAGTTCAATATGTCCGAATGCCATGACGCTCATATATGCGGTATCCGTATGTGCCGGGATCGGGTTTGTAATGGTCCCGTATTGCTCGCTAACGGTAAAGCATGCCTCCTTATTTTTCTCAAGAATATTCACCTTTCTTCCAGCTGCGGCACCGTGAAAATAAAACGCACCATCCAGCCAGATGAAATTTAATGGGACAACATAAGGCTGCGAACCGTCAGAAAGACCGAGAAAGCCCACATTTGCATGTGATAAAAATGCATCGATTTTACTGGAGTCTGTACATTCCCGCTTTTGATACCGTATGGAAAACATTATTATCAATCCCCTTTCGATAAGACTTGTATTGTGATAATGTCATCATATGAGTTAGTTGTCACTATTAAAAGTGACAGAATCAGCCGTTTGGAAGGGGTCAGTGTTCGCTATGCTAGCAATTATGCCTTTATTGGAGAAACGCAGCAGCACTCCGCTCTATATGCAGCTTTACAAATATATCCGTGATCAAATTGAAGCCGGAGCTTTGAAGCAAGGCGAATGTCTCCCTTCGATTCGACAGCTTGCACTCCATTTAGATCTTAGTAAAAACACAATTGAAGCTGCTTATCAACAGCTCCTTGCAGAAGGCTACGTGGAGAGCAAAGCGCGCAACGGCTTTACCATTTTACCGGTTGAGGAGCTTGTTCGCCCCTCTATTACTGCAGCCGAATCTTTAACAAACAATCTTGTATCGAATATTAACGGACAACCCGTCCAATACGATTTCCGCTATGGAGATATGGAACTTAGGCGTTTCCCTTACGAAATATGGAAAGGATGCTTGGTCGATGCCGTTTCCGAAAAGACGAATGAAATTCTCGGTTACGGTCATCCGCTAGGTAATCATCGCTTGCGTTACGAAATAGCCAAATATATATATGAATCACGGGGCGTCATTTGTGAGCCTGATCAAATGATTATATGTGCCGGGACGCAGCAAGCTGTCAGTTTACTCTGTCAGTTGCTGCCACTGAATAAGATTCAGATCGGCATGGAGGACCCGGGATATGATGGAGTCAAGACGATCTTTCGTAATCATGGCTGCACCTTTACGCCAATTCCGCTCGAGCATGACGGTCTAAGCATTGATCATTTACAGGAATCAGCTGCAAAAGCCGTTTATGTGACGCCCTCTCACCAATTTCCATTAGGAATGGTGCTTCCCGTACAAAAACGAATCCGACTGCTGCAGTGGGCCTTAGAACGTGATGCGATCATTTTTGAAGACGATTATGACAGTGAATTCCGTTATTACGGGCAGCCAATCCCTTCGCTTAAAGCGTTAGATAGCACGGAACGAGTTATTTACATGGGTACATTGTCCAAATCATTTCTTCCCGCAGCCCGACTTAGTTACATCGTACTTCCAAAGTCTTTGATGGATTCGATTCAACCCGAGCTGATGGCGTATAACCAACCTGTGTCTCCAATAATCCAACAGGCAGTCATGCTTTTTATGAGCAGAGGACATTTCACAAAACATATAAGACGAATGAGGCGCATGTACCAGTCTAAGCATAAAACGCTTACTTCCTCGATTGCAAAGCGGATGGGAGAGCGTGTGGAAGTGATCGGAGATATGTCGGGACTTCATTTACTGCTTCATGTGAAGGGCAGAAACAGCGACGAATTAATCCATCTCGCTGAGCAAAATAAATGCCGGGTATACTCGCCGCAAAAACATTGGAATGACCCCGTTCAGTGTCCATCAGGCTATATCATGCTTGGCTTCGGGGGCTTGGAGGAATCGGAGATCGAAGAAGGAATAAGCTTGCTTAGCGAAGCATGGTTCCCAACCGGACATTGAGCCAAGCATAACAAACCCTTACCAAAAGGCAGGGTTTGTTTCTGTATCAGTCTGCTTGTCCATGACAAAACGATCAAAGTGCCCGTACATTAACGGGACTATGAATCCTTCTTACCTTCAGGCACATCTCCCTCAACCAATCGGTCATACCGGGAATAACGCTCATCAACCTCTTCAGCGATCTTTCGGTATTGTTTGGTTTCCTCCACCACTGGGTCGATGTGCGCCGGTATTCGGATCTCCGTCTTCATAGGCAAACGAATACGGGCTGCCTCTTCAGTATCTACTTGTTGCATCTCGCCCTCGGTTAACTTCTGTACGAGCTGCTCTTCCAATTCTTTAGTGTCCATAGGTGAATGCCTCCTTTATGCCGTTCGGTCGAATCAATGCGAAGCTACCTCTTATCGTACCCTTTGGATTTTCCGCTTATGATTATTTTTGATTAAAAAACACTTGCATTTCTTTTTGCATCTGTGTAATAATACTTCTTGTGCCTCACGAAAATCACTTGCCGTTGTAGCTCAATTGGTAGAGCAACTGACTTGTAATCAGTAGGTTGGGGGTTCAAGTCCTCTCGACGGCACCAGTTTTTTCACGGGACGTAGCTCAGCTTGGTAGAGCACCTGGTTTGGGACCAGGGGGTCGCATGTTCAAATCGTGTCGTCCCGACCATCGTGAACGCAATTAAAGCTATTATACATAAAGAAAAGAAGCTTGAGCGATCAAGCTTCTTTTCTTTATTTATATTTGCTCGCCTATCTCTTGAAGCAGTGCAGCAATATCATCATAACCGTTCTCGAGCGCATAATCCGCAGCAGTCATTTCAGAATCATCTGTTATAGCAGGATTTGCTCCACCATCTAGCAATAGCTGCGTTGCTTCATAGTTACCACTCGCTGCCGCAATCATTAATGGTGTCCAGCCATAGCTGTCCTGCAAATTCGGATCAGCTCCCGCTTCAAGCAATGCTGAAGCCATCTCCGTGTCATTAAGTTGAGTGGCCCACATAAGCGCAGTCCACCCTTCCTCATCTGCTACATTCGGATCAGAACCTGATTTAAGCAATGACTGCACGCCTTCCAAATCACCGTCTGAGGCTGCTGTCAGCAATTCATCGCCGGATGCCGTTATAGCTAACGTTTCCGTTAGTTTGACGATACTGTCGGAAAATAGGACACCGATCGAAACGGCTCCCATAAAAATAACGACTGCGGAAAGAAGAACAATAAGACCGATTTTGGATGATTTGAAAACGGCTGAGGTATTCGCCCCAACAAATTGTTGGATGGCATAAATACGTTTTGGCAGCGGCGGGTGTGTCGAAAGCTTCTCAGCCAGCCAAACGAATAGCCCATTCTCCTGACTGCTCTGTATCAAATATTGTTCACGATCGACACGCTTGTACAGCGTCTTGCCGATCGCCAGAATCGTCAGACCATTCATTGCCGCTTCCGCATCATTGGTAAAATAAGCGGCCATCCGGTCGCACGTATATTCACAAGCCCGGGAATAAGCTTCGCCGATAAACGGAAACCATAATGCCGGAAAGATAAGCAGCTGCTTCGTCAAATGATTGCGTTTAATGTGTGCAAGCTCATGAGTAATAACAAATGTCAGCTCCCTGCTTCCGCCTGATTCAATCAATTCGAACAAATCCGAATACAGCACAACCATATTACGGCCAAAGAAACGCGAGGCGAAAGCGTTCAAAATACCGCTCGACTCCATCACGTATACGTCCGGAACGGTGGAAAAGCCCATTTTAGCACATTGCTCCTGTACAGTTGCAAATACCTCGGGAAATTGCCCGGGCGAAATCCGAACGCCATTGGTTCGAATGTTGGCCATCAAGAGAGCTTGCGCAAACAATGGGAGAAGCACCAGTACTGGAATAATAAATAACCCGATTATCGAAATAAACAAGCTAAGGTACATAAAAACACTAAAAACTAGAGCGAGTACAAAATAACGATTCTCTTTCTTATGAATAAGCGACGGATCCAAGCTATACGAATTCAACCCACACATCCCCTTCAAAAAACAATACACAAATTATACACGACTTCCTGTACCTGGTGTATCTCCTTTTCGCTGGAAATGAATGCTTATTTGTATGTACTATTGATCCGAGTCATCCCATTTTTTTGAATACGCCTTCTTCGTGATCCATAAAGTCAGCCAAGTAAGCAATACAACGATAATGGCTGCAAAAATCCATACCCCAACCGGAACGTTCATAATATGTGCCTCCCTTTGTCATCTTTGTCTATTTTACATGAAATCATTTGATTATTTTGACCGAAACAGTTAACAAATTAGTAACATTCCAATTATACTTTATCTATATGACTGGAGGCTGATTGAAATGGAGCATAAATCAAACTTAATCAACGTATAAACGGCGGTTGTTCATCAAGCAACCACCCATTTAAGAAAGGTGGTTAACAATGACAAAACAAACATTTGAATTAATAGAGCGTGTCCCAACCGTTTCCGAGCATCAAGCATTATGGGAAGCCGTCGGTTGGGGTAACGTCAATATAAAGCTTTCCGCCCCCTCCTTAGCTAACTCCGTATATGGCGTCGTAGTGACTTGTGAAGAAGCCGTAATTGGGATGGGACGAATCGTTGGCGATGGAGCTATGTATTATTATATACAGGACGTTACTGTACTACCGGAATATCAAGGCAAAGGACTAGGCAAAAAAATCATCGGCAGGCTTATGGGCTACATTGAAGAGCATTGTGTCGGAGCAGCTTTCGTCGGCCTGTTCGCCTCACAGGGCAATGACTCGTTTTACGAGCGTTTCGGCTTCGCCAATCATGCGCCCGGCATGACTGGAATGTTCAAGGTGATGGATAAATAGTTTGTACATGAGAGGCAGCCGGCAAATGCTGGCTGCTTTTGCTTGCGTCAAGCTTCTTGTATAATTAGCCACTATATGGACGAATTAAGGAGCTGTTACATGTCGAATCGAAAATGGAATATAGGGATTATTGTCCTTTTTATTATATTTGCCTGCTTGCTGCTAAGCTTTTTGTTTTCAACGATGCGTATTCGCGGGCTGCTCCAGCCTATTCTATCCGATAGTGTGTCGCCGGGTTCCTCCCTTCATGTCGTGCTGATTTCACAGGAGCTGGACAATCCTTATTGGCGTTCAATCGAGCAAGGGGCTCGTGAAGCTTCAAGAGAGTACGGGATGCAGCTTGAATACGTCGGACCATTCCGTATTAATCCGAATGAGCAGATCAAGCTGCTGGAGAAAGCAATCGCCGCTAAAGCCGATGCCGTTTTATTGCAAGGAATCAATGATCCCCGGTATCGGGCGTTGATTGACAAAGCCGTCGGCATAGGAATACCGGTCATTACCGTAGATACGGACGAGCCGGATACACGGCGTCTGACTTACGTTGGCACAGACAATTTAGAAGCCGGAAAGCTAATGGGTGAGCTTGTTGCGAAAGCAGCGGGTAACGGAGGCAGCATTGCCGTCCTGCTAGGCAATGAGCTAGCGCCTAATCAACAACTCAGGCTCTCGGGGTTTCGCTCGGTTATCCAACGTCATCCGAACCTTTCGATCGTCGACGTACGTTCATCCAATATTTCTCGTCTGCAAGCTGCAGGTGTTGCAGAAGACATTCTGATTAATTCCCCCAAAGTACGTTTTATGGTCGGTTTTAGCGCTTTGGATGGTATCGGGGCGCTGGAAGCTTCTGAGCGGGTCCGTCCTCAAGAATTGAACATTTTTGCATTTGACGACTTGGATGAAACGATAGAAGGTATCCGTGAAGGTAAAATTGAGTCGACCATCATCCAGCAGCCATATGAAATAGGTTTTGATGCCGTATCTCAGCTAAATGATTATTTAAATGGAAAGACGCTGCCGAAGCAGCATTTTACCGCTGCAACTGTACTGGACCGCAGTAAGATCAGTACCGGGAGCGAGGATAATAACCGATGACGATACGAACAAAGCTGCTCATTTTTATACCTTTGCTTGTTCTGCTCGTCAATTCGGTTACGTTCTTTCTGTTTCAGAGCGGAAAAATGGTGCAGCAGAGCTATAATGTAATGATGGACCGTATTTTAGTGTACAAGCAATCCGCTCAGGCGGTGGATGACAATTTAAAAAAGCTTTACAGCTATTTGATTAACCCCGATATTGTTAACAACAATCAATTGATACAAGCACAAAAAGCATTGCAGGAGCAGCGCGTGCTGCTTGAGGAATATCCGGGCTCCTCCCTGCAGTCGCAAGCACTGATGAGCTACATCCATATGCTGGATACGTTCTCGGAGCAAGAGCAGGCCTCAATCAAAGCAGTGAACGATCAAGCCCCTCGGGCTGCACAGAGCCATTATGCAGAAGCGGAGAAAACGGCCGGGTTTATTCGCGAGGAAGGACAGCAGCTCGTCGATATGGAATTAAGTCTTTATCAACCCGTCTACAAGCAAACGCAAAAAGAAAATGAGCGGATGAACCGTCTTGCAGCGGCCTTATTCATCGTTAATACGCTGATGAGCGTCATGCTTGCCGTGTGGATTTCCCGTAGTATTACCGGTCCGGTCAGCCAGCTTGTCGTTCGTGCCAAGCAAATTTCCAAGGGCAATTTGCTTATGGACCCGCCTCCGCTTCGTTCTAAGGACGAGCTTGGGTTATTGTCAGGCGCTTTCGAACAAATGTCGAGCGATCTGCTTGTTTTGATCGAGAAGGATAAAGAAAGCTTGGAAAAGGACCGATTAGTCAAGGAGCTGGAGCTTCAGGCGCTGCAAAGCCAGATCAATCCACACTTTCTATTCAATACGCTCAATGTGCTGTCGAAGCTGGCGCTTCTGGAAGGAGCGGAGAAAACAAGTGACCTGATCATATCGATGTCGAATCTGTTACGGTACAATTTACGCAATCTGGATCAGCCGGTAACGCTTCGGGATGAGCTGGAGCATGTGAAGGAATACTTCACCATTCAACAAGCCCGTTTCCGCGACCGGATCAAGCTGGAGCTGGATATCGACGAGTCGGCGCTGCAGCAAACGATACCTTCGCTGACGCTCCAGCCAATCGTAGAAAATGCATTCCTCCATGGCATTGAACGTATGGAGAAAGGCGCTGTCATTCGTCTGGAAATTGCGCGGGTTCATGAGGGTGTACGCATATCGCTGTCGGACAATGGAAGCGGAATGAGCGAGGAAGAGCGTCTGGCATTGCTGCGGCTGGAAGCCGGGACAGAAAAAAAACAATCCACGGGACTCGGCACAAAAAATGTGTTTAAGCGGCTGCAGCTATTTTACGGAAAAGACGATCTGGTCGACATAGAAAGCGAGCTGGGAAAAGGAACGACGGTAACGATACGGATTCCCCCCAGAGAGGAAGGAGAACAGACGCATGTATCGGCTGTTAATCGCAGATGACGAAGCGCTGGAGCGTGAAGGACTGGAATGGATCATTCAGCGAATGATGCCAGATACCTTTCAGGTTATCCATGCTGAAAATGGACGAGTCGCAATTGAACGGGCCGAGGAGCACCGTCCGCATATTGTGATGATGGATGTCAATATGCCCGGCATCCAAGGTCTGGCAGCCATTCGGGAAATTAAGGACAGATTGCCGGACACGAAATTTGTACTGGTGACAGCCTATGATTATTTTGCATATGCCAAAGAGGCGCTTACGTTAGGCGTGAAGGAGTATCTCGTCAAGCCTGCAAAGCGTGAACAGGTGGTCAAAACATTAGAGCAGCTTATCCGGGAACTCGATCGGGAGAAGCGTAAGCGTTCGGATGAGCTGGAGCTCAGGCACAAGCTGTCACAGCTGCTTCCGCTCGCCGAAAATGAGCTTGCGATGATGTTTATGGTTAACCATATTACGGATACGGATATTGAGCAGCTCTCCGAATGGCTGAACTTTCCTCTCGACCAAGGCTGTGCAATCGTGATCGCTTTCCCGGGAGATGTTAAATCACAAAATAAGCAAAAAATATATGATATTATCCGAAGCTTTGCCAAAACCTATGAAGCGACAAGCATCGTCAGCTCTTTGATCGACCGCCATATGGCTGTTTTTTTACAAAAAGCGCCGGAAGCGAAGGATGATATGTGGAAAGAGGAAGTTATCGCATATGGTGCAGAGCTGTGCGCTTTAACGGAGCGACAGCTTGAGGTTGAGGTCTCGATCGGCATCGGTATGACTGGAAACGGCGCAGACGGGCTGCGCAAATCTTATTTTGAAGCGGTATTTGCGTCCACCTATTTCGAGCAATGCGGTAAAGTGTGCCACTTCGACGAGCTAAAGCAAGGCAGCGGCCATGCCCTTTACGAGCCGGAGAAGCAGTCATTGAGTGCGGATTCCGTCCATCAATCCTACGTGATCTCAGCCATGCAGCGGATTCGGGAACAACGCGAGCAGCAAACTCAGACTGTCCTGGACAGAGCCAAGAGCTATATAGAGGGAAAATACACCGAGGATCTCTCTCTCGAGGAAGTTGCAGACTCCGTACACTTGAATCCTCACTACTTCAGTAAAATATTTAAACAGCAGGTTGGAACAACGTTTATTGATTTTGTCACCGGCTTGCGGATTGATAAAGCGAAAGCATTAATGGCTTCAGGACATCTGAGCCTGAAGGAAGTATGCTTCGAGGTCGGATACAATGACCCGAATTATTTTAGCCGGGTTTTCAAAAAAGTGACCGGCGTCACGCCTTCCGAGTACCGAAGTCAATCGAAATAAGCAATAAATGCCAAGTCCATGTCATGACGACATGGACTTTTTTATCGTTAAAAGGTCAACATTGTGCTAGTTTTTCTGAAACATGCGGCATTAAGCGGATAGCCCGAAATTAATGCGGGAAGAACACTGATAAGTGAAGGTGATTGCGCGCTAGATCGAAAGCATCGCGTGATATAATAAAAATCGTTTGAAAGGCAGGACAGGTGCAAGTCAGAGAGGAGATAAAAAGTTGGAAATGACAATGAACAACAAACGTGAACAAGTGAGCATGAAATTTGTAACACTTGTTTCAATGGTATCCGCTTTAGGCGGTTTATTATTCGGTTTCGATACGGCTGTCGTGTCGGGGGCAATCGGCTTTATGGAGCAGCGCTTTGATTTAAATAAAATCGAAGTCGGCTGGGCCGTTTCCAGTTTAATTATCGGCTGTATTATCGGCGCAGCCATGTCAGGTTTGTTAAGCGATAAATTCGGACGTAAAAGAGTTCTGATCACGGCTGCGATTCTGTTTATCATCAGCTCGATCGGCTCAGCAATTCCTGAGACATTTTCCGGATTTATTATTGCCCGGATTATCGGAGGTATCGGTATCGGTATTACCTCTACCCTCTGTCCGCTTTATAACGCTGAAATTGCACCGGCAAAGTACCGCGGCCGTCTGGTTGCGCTGAATCAGCTTGCAATCGTTACCGGTATTTTCCTTACTTATTTCGTTAATTTGTGGATTTCCGGATCTGGAGATGAAGCTTGGGGCATTGCTTCCGCTTGGCGGTATATGTTCGGTGTCGGCGCCATTCCCGGCGTCCTGTTTCTTGCCTTGCTTTTCTTCGTGCCTGAAAGCCCAAGGTGGCTAATCAAGCAAGGAAGACCTGCTGATGCATTGCCGATTTTATTGCGTATTCATGGCGAAGAGCTTGCCAAAAAAGAAGTCGTCGATATCAAGCAATCGTTCGAGCAGGAAAGCGGCTCGATCCGTCAGCTGTTCAGTCCCGGACTGCGCATCGCATTAATCGTCGGTGTCGGACTAGCTGTACTCCAGCAAATTACGGGCATTAATGCCGTCATGTATTACGCCCCTGAAATTTTCAAGGCAACGGGTGCTGGTACGAACGCTTCTCTTGTCCAGACCATTCTCGTTGGCTTTATCAATTTTCTATTCACAATTGTAGCCCTGTGGCTGATTGATAAAGTAGGACGAAAAGCGCTGCTTCTCGTCGGCTCCGCTTCAATGGCGATATGTCTGCTTGTCATAGGCGTCGCTTTCCAAACCGGAAATACAGCTGGACCGCTCGTTCTTATTTTTATTTTGATTTATGTCGCTTCCTTTGCTATTTCGCTCGGGCCGGTCGTATGGGTTATTATGTCGGAAATATTCCCGAACCGGATTCGCGGAAAAGCTACTGCAATTGCGGCAATGACGCTTTGGGCAGCCGATTACGTCGTTTCTCAGTCGTTCCCGCCGCTGCTAAGCTCCGCAGGTCCTGCGACAACTTTTTGGCTTTACGGCAGCATGGCCCTGCTTACCTTCTTTTTCACATGGCGCATTGTACCCGAGACGAAGGGCAAGTCACTCGAGGAAATTGAGTCCTTATGGTCGTCTAAAGAAGAGAATACAACTTCCGCTGTCCCTAAACTTGATGCTTTGTAAGAGCAACAGAGTCAAGGTATAATAGGTTTATACTATAACCTATGCTTAGGAGACAAATGAATGGATTTCCGATTAGATTTAATAGAAAACAAAATAGAATTTTTTGAAGCATACGACTTGAAAACGCTGGAGCTTAAAATCGACCAGCAGATTGAAAACAATAAAGCGCTTCTGCTTGACGTATTCGCCGTTAATCACCAGGCGGTATTCAACCCGAAAACAGAAAAAATGCTGTACAGCGCCGTTGTTCATTTTAAAGCTAAAAAGTAGCTTCATAGAGTTAAATAGAAATCCTCCCCGTTATAAGAGCGGGGAGGATTTTTTGTCCAATCAAATAAAGCTTTTTAAAGAAGGCGGCCTGCGAACCTTGCTGTGCTGCTCGTAAGAGAACGCCAGCTTGATTAATGTCGGCTCCTCATACGCTCTCGCTGCGAACGCGACGCCGAAGGGAACGCCCTTCGATGTATATCCTGCGGGCACGACGATAGACGGATATCCGGCACGCGATGTGATTCTGGCGCCAAAATCGGCCGGAAATAACAGCGCGTCAAGCTGATGCTCCGCCATCGTCGCGTCGATTCCTTCAATCTGGCACAATTTCAAATCAGTTGCGCGGTCGCGAAGATACGCTGTCTCCGTTAACGTACCCGAGGTTGTCGTCTCCGATGATAGCAAGGTCGATTGTCCGTACTTCAGCGTCTCGATGGGATGTTCGTTGTTGAATGCGATAATATCCTTCAAAGAGCGAATCTTGGCACTCGGCGGAAGTTTCGATAAGTATGCATTCAGCGATGATTTGAACTCATTCAGCACGACTGAGGAATATACGATTTGACGCGCCGTTCTTATATCGGCGGGATCAACGATGACGGCTCCCTGCTGCCGCATTTTTTCAACCGCTTCATTAAATATCGCAAGCTGCTCGTCCGTTAATTCTTCAAAAAAATAATCTCTCGGAATCCCGATTCTAGCTCCGTTCAAACCGTTCGCATCCAGAAAAGAGGTATAATCCGTATGCGTTCTCCAATAACCTGATCCCATTGCCGCATCACTTGGATCATTATCTACGATGGCATTTAGCACAAGCACCGCATCCGTTACTGTTCTAGCCATAGGACCCGCCGTATCTTGACTGTTTGAGAGCGGCAAAATGCCCGAACGGCTTACTAATCCGACCGTCGGCTTTATGCCAACGGTCGAGCTTAAGTTGCATGGATTTAGAATGGAGCCGGACGTTTCCGTACCGATTGAAGCCGTGCAAAAATTACACGCGACAGCAACACCAGAACCTGCGCTGGAGCCGCCCGTTGGCGTCGAGATATTATACGGATTAAGAACTTGACCGCCGCGCGAGCTGTATCCGGACGGCATGCCATTTGTCATGAAATTACCAAATTCGGTCATATTCGCTTTGCCTAATATAATCGCCCCTGCTTCACGAAGCTTCCTGACAAGGAAGGCATCCTCTCCCGCGTAGGAGTTTGCAAGCGCAAGCGAGCCTGCGCTTGTATGCATATTGTCGCCAGTATTAATATTGTCCTTAAGCAAAATCGGAATGCCGTGCAGAGGTCCTCTAGACCCTTTCGCAGCCCGCTCATGATCTAAAGCGGAAGCAATGAATAAAGCATCGGGATTAATTTCAAGCACGGAATTGATTGTCAGACCATTTTTGTCATGAGACGCAATTCTGTCGAGATAGAATAATACAAGCTGCCTGGACGTAATATCCCCCGAATCCAATGCCGCTTGAACAGCTGTTATAGTTGCTTCAACGATCTCCATGCTCTGACCCCTTATCTCACCCGGATGTCTGCTGCCTGAGCATAGTATATACTATGTTGATGGTAAAGAACATCTACGATCTCCTGCCTCTTAGCTGCGGCTTTCTATTAGCTTCATTGTCCTATTATGCAGTATCTACTCCCTAATGTCACACTCCCAAAATGGTCATTTTCGTCCCTGCGGGAATGGTATTCGCTGCTATCTCCCGAAACAGCCACCGATCCGGCGTATCCTGAATATGGTTCAGCTCTAACACAAATGAATGTGGTGGAAGCTGCCCGGAACGAAGGATGATCCGGTTCCCGTCTACTATGATGGATTCCCATGCAACCGGGATAGCGCGCCCGTTGCTCCAAACCGTATAGTTAGCGCTGTTCATGGCGGAATGTTCGTCAATCCGTTTGTTGAAGGACAAAACGACTAAGCTTCTGCCTTTTCGCTCGCTATGTATCGGAATCGGCTTCTCCTCATACATATATCCGCCGGTATGATACTCATAAGCTGTCCATGCTGCCAAACCTAGCGCGAAGGCCGTGCGGCTGAATTCTTGCAGCCAGCTCGCGCCCTTGATCATATGCCGCGCCGATCCGATATCCGCCTGAACGGCAAGCGGAAGCCCAGGAAACCGGCTGCGGATTTGGTCGACAAAAGGGTGGTAGCTCCTTACGTAATCCGCCGGGAGATCGCCCCGGGTCCAGTCGGGCCAATGCGTTTGTAAATAATGAATATCCGGCCGCACTTTGGCGATCATTGACGGCGCATCCAATCCTTGATCTTCCCTGAGACGTTCTAAGCTATCCGGACCAGCGTTGATGGCAAGAGACCATGTGGATACAGCAATATCCGGCCTTAACTCACGAACTCCCCCTTTTCCGTTAATCATTTCGTCTATAAAGCCATTGACTGCTTCCACGCGAAAATCTATCCATTTGCGGTACGTATCTCGATCCCGAAGGTAATAATTTGGTGCTTTAGCGTTTACAAACTCAGGCATTTCAATTCCGTATCGTTCTCGGAAAGCAGCTTGCGCATGCGGCCCGACATCACCGTAAACGCCTCGTTTTATACCGCCCCACTCCGGAAAATACGGCTCGGCGATTTCGATCCCGTCGAAAGGATATTCCGTGACTAGTCTAGCCATTGCCGCTCTTTTCCACTGTACGTACCCTTCACTTAAAGGCGAAAACCGCCAGAAGCCGTCATTCGTTTCCTTTAACAGCTTCATCTGCCACGAAGGCCATTCTTCCGGAAACCGTTCGGTAGAAAAAGTGCCATTGCCGATAACCATTGCCCATACCGGAATTCCTCTATGATGGAAAGACTCGATGAGCCTTTCATTAACCACATGTTCATTTACTACAAAATAATGAACGCTTTTGTAACCGGAAAGCTCGATTTCCTCGACTATACTTTCCGGTGACCGCTGTTGATAATAGGGAAATGAGGGATCGATCTGGATGCTGGGACCAAAGAGGGCTTGCTTTTTGAAAACCCCCTTGAACAAATTGGACATTCGGCTATACCTCCTTTTTCCAATTTCACAGGTAGTGTACCATATTCATCCTATGAGTAAAATCGTGCCTGTTTTTTTACAACCGTATCATGCGTTTTTTTGGCATAGCATCGCTCAATTTGGGTCATCTTAACGAGGTATTTATGTAATGGGAAAGGAGGAAATACTTTGGCTAAGCCCGACAATCGTGCAGATAATGAGGTGCACCTGCAGCAGCATATCGACCACACCATAGCTAATCTGCAGGATACTGAAGATTACCTGGATGAACACGCAAATGAAATTTCCGCTGATGAAAAGCAAATTCTTGAAGCGAAAAATGAACGGCGCAGAGCGAGCATTAATGGTTTCGTAGAAGAAAAAAAAGACGAAGCCGGACAGTAGAAGCGTCATTCTAAAGCATTCAATAAAAAAGCAGTTCTTCCTGGGAAGAGCTGCTTTTTCTCAAGAACTGCCATTTACGTTTAAAGCTTAAGCATGCCTTTATATATACCAGGTGTGGAGTCTTCAATAACCGTAGCGCCAACGATTCTGCTGTAATATTCCTTTGGTCCCGCGCTCCCGATAACGGCATAGCCGTAGCCGAGCGCTCTCATGGCATGCAAGCAAGCTAACAGCAGCCCTTTTCCTGCACCAAGCTTACGTTCGTTCACAGACACGCCTGTCGGTCCAAAAAAGTTTTTGCACGTCGCCTCGTAGCAGCCA
The DNA here is from genome assembly GCF_003337375.1 of Paenibacillus prosopidis. Classification (GTDB taxonomy): domain Bacteria; phylum Bacillota; class Bacilli; order Paenibacillales; family Paenibacillaceae; genus Pristimantibacillus; species Pristimantibacillus prosopidis. The sequence continues at coordinate 166,290 of NZ_QPJD01000009.1, read as the reverse complement.
AATCCAATCAAAGCGCCTTGCTTAACGGCTATATAACAGGATACCGGTTGGTTTGCAAACGCAACCTCGCATTCGCTAGCCCAGCCTTCGTTAAAATGCTGTCTGACCCAGTCGACGACAACATGCTTTTCAGGTGCTATCGCGCGGCGGATTTCAATGCCATTATCGGCAAGCTGTTTAATAACAGGTTCCAGCTCCGGAAGCTGATAGAGCTTTACGAGCATATCAGACATCTGATGCTCCTCCCTTCCTACAAATTGATGCTCCAAAGGATAATATCCTTTTACATTAAACACCAAGCTTCTGCGACGTCAACCTGAATATTGAAACTTTTTTCTTGCCTGTTTACTTTCGTGATAAGATATGGTATTTTAATTTCGACAGATATAGAAATAACAACAACTGGAAAAGGTGAGGTTCCGATGGTGGAAGATAACGCGGAAGTACGGCAAGCCGTCAAAATATACAAAGCACTCGGGGAACCGACCCGGCTCAAAATCGCTCTGCTGCTTACCGAAGAGCGGAATCTGTGCTGCTCCGATATCGGAAGCAAGCTGGAATCCGTCGCCGGCTCGACGCTCTCTCATCACCTGAAGCAATTGACCGATTGCGGTTTGTTGAATCTCCGCAAGGATGGAACGTACATCTTCTACAGTGTGAACCGTGATATGGCGCAAAAGTACGCCCCCTTTTTGTTGGAGTAATTTTTTTGATTTTACTTCTATATATTTAGAAATATAAAAATAATGGAGTAGAGAGAGGTGCGCAACAATCATGTCGAACGCTTGGAAAATCTACATGTTGGCCGTCATCAGTTTTTTGGTTGGAACGTCCGAATTTATTATCGCAGGCATTTTGGATAAAGTTGCCGCGGACACGGAGGTGTCGGTTTCTGCGGCCGGTCAGCTTATTACCGTTTTTTCGCTCGCTTATGCTTTCGGTACCCCATTCCTTATGGCCGTAACGGCACGTATGGAGCGACGGAAGCTGCTGCTCTACTCGCTTGGATTATTCGCAATAGGAAATGGAATTGCCGTTGCATTGCCAGGATTTGAATTCCTGGTCATATCCAGAATCATCTTGGCTCTAAGCACCGGGGTATTCGTCGTTACGGCATTGACCGTAGCTTCCAAACTGGCTCCGCCCGAAAAGCAGGGGAGCGCTATCGCGACGCTGGTAATGGGCTTTAGTACCTCCCTTATCGTTGGTGTGCCTCTTGGAAGACTTATCGCATCCGTTTATGACTGGAAGCTAATTTTCGCGGGAATCGGCATATTGGGACTAGCGGCCATGCTCGTTATTCTCTTCTCGATTCCTCGAACGGAGGGCGAGGAACCGGTACCGCTGAGCAAACAGCTTGCGCTTCTGAAGAAACCGAGAATCGTCGCAGCCTTGTTGGTAACCTTCTTCTGGATCGCCGGATATTCCATCGTCTACACTTACATTTCGCCTTTTCTTCTTACGGTAACGCGATTAACCGAACAAGGAGTGAGTGCAGGGCTGTTCGCATTCGGCATCGCCAGCTTGATCGGATCCAAATTAGGAGGTTTTAGCACAGATAAATGGGGAGTTCCCCGTACGTTGGTCAGCGGAATGCTGTTCCATGCAATTGCTCTTGTCCTGCTTTCACTTGCAGGCCAATCCCCGGCCGTCGTGTTCCCGCTGCTCATGTTATGGGCGTTCTCTGCCTGGTCGTCGGGTCCGACTCAGCAGTATCATTTAATTACTCTTGCTCCGGAAGCTTCCGGTATCATGCTAAGCCTGAACACTTCGGTTCTGCAGCTTGCAATGGCTGCAGGTGCGGGAATTGGGGGCGTCGTCGTAGAGAAAACGTCGCTGACGTCCATCAGCTGGATCGGAGCGCTTAGCGTAATCATCGCAGCGGGTACAGCCGCCGCATCCTTCGGAATATCCCGATCCCGCTCCCGCCGGAAGACGGCAGAACGAAACTTGCTGAAAACGGGTACCTAAACCATTCGCACAGAGAAGTAACAAAAGGAGCAAGCCGCTGAGGCTTGCTCCTTCTTTGCTTTTTCAACCTCCAGAAAGCGGATTCGCAATTTTCGACAAACAATCCCATAAACCCTTCCTATCGTTTGACATACTTTTTCGGCATTTTCATTTAATCTTTTCTTGTCCGTATGCAAATAACCGCTGAAATATACCAACTTCTATCTAAAAGAAAAAGGGTGATGGACCATGCTAATTAAAAAGAAAATTGACATTGAGTTTATTTTGGACAACTTTGCCTCTTTGTCGCAATGGGATGCTGCAGGCGAAAAATTTTATCTTGTGTTTGAAGATCGCAAGCGCGGGGGACAATGGACTTTAATGCACTATCCCGAAAATCGTTTCAGCGTACACGGACTTGGTCAAGACTACGTAGACGATAGTGAATTGTTTTTTGAGGACCGTAACAGTGTCATCTCGTTTTTATGGGATAATCGCGCCGCTTTCAATGCCGCTGTAAAACCAACAACCATGTGCAGCTGACCCCCTATTGCAAAATCAGACTGGCATAGGTTCAACAGGCTTCCGCATGTAAATAGCAGAAGCCTGTTTTGCCATGTCCCTTGTATCTTCTAAATTATCCAATACTCTTCAAGGTAACCAACTACATATTTCTGCGGTATTGTCCACCTACCTCAAATAAAGCGTTTGTGATCTGTCCAAGGGATGCTACCTTAACTGTTTCCATTAACTCTTCGAAAATATTCCCGTTTTCCAGGGCAACCTGTTTCAGCCGTTCAAGAGCCGCAGGACACTCGCTTTGGTTCCGCAGCCGGAAAGCCGCCAGATTAGCGATCTGGGTTTGTTTTTCTGCTTCCGTCGAACGGGCTAATTCAATTTCATAGGCAGTTTCGTCAGCATTCGGATTAATGAATGTGTTCACGCCGATAATAGGCAATTGTCCCGAATGCTTCATATGCTCATAATGAAGGGATTCCTCTTGAATTTTGCCGCGCTGATATTGGGTCTCCATCGCTCCGAGCACTCCCCCGCGATCGTGAATACGCTGAAATTCAGCCAGTACCGCTTCTTCAACGAGCTCGGTTAGCTCATCTATTATAAAGGAGCCTTGCAGCGGATTTTCGTTTTTCGCGAGGCCGAGTTCTTTATTAATAATCATTTGGATCGCCATAGCCCGCCTTACGGAGTTCTCAGTCGGCGTAGTAATCGCTTCATCGTAGGCGTTTGTATGCAGCGAGTTACAGTTGTCATGAATCGCAATCAACGCTTGCAGAGTTGTGCGGATATCATTGAAATCCATTTCTTGGGCGTGCAGGGAGCGGCCGGAGGTTTGGATATGGTACTTCAGTTTTTGACTGCGGTCGTTTCCTTTGTATTTATATTTAATGACTGTAGACCAAATCCGGCGCGCCACGCGGCCCATAACTGTATATTCTGCATCTAAACCATTACTGAAAAAATAGGAGAGATTTGGCGCAAAATCATCGATATGCATCCCCCGGCTTAAGTAGTACTCCACATAAGTAAAACCATTCGCCAGCGTAAACGCCAATTGGGAAATAGGATTGGCACCCGCTTCGGCAATATGATAGCCGCTGATGCTCACGGAATAGTAATTGCGCACTTTATGATCGATAAAGTACTTCTGGATATCGCCCATCATTTTCAATGCAAACTCGGTAGAGAAGATGCACGTGTTTTGCCCTTGGTCTTCTTTTAAAATATCCGCTTGAACGGTACCTCGCACCGTTTGCAGGGTGAACGATTTAATACTTGCATACTCCTCTTGACTAGGCTGCCTGTGGTACTTTTCCACAAACCTTTCAACCTGCTGATGGATGGCGGTGTTCATATACATCGCCAAAATAATCGGTGCCGGTCCATTGATGGTCATCGAAACGCTGGCGGAAGGATGGCATAAATCAAAGCCGTCAAACAATTTCTTCATATCGTCCAACGTGCATACATTCACGCCGCTGTTCCCGATTTTCCCGTAAATGTCAGGACGGTAATCAGGGTCTTGCCCGTACAGGGTGACGCTGTCAAAGGCGGTCGACAATCGCTTGGCCTCTTCATTTTGGCATAAATAATGGAAACGGCGGTTCGTGCGCTCCGGCGTGCCCTCTCCGGCAAATTGGCGCTTCGGATCTTCATTCGTCCGTTTGAACGGGAATACGCCCGCTGTATACGGAAAATAACCAGGCAGGTTTTCTGAAAGCAGCCAGCGCAGTATTTCCCCGTCATCCTCCCATTTTGGCAAGCTGACTCTCGGAATCTTATTGCCAGACAACGATTCCGTATATAAATCCGTGCGTATTTCCTTGCTGCGAACCTTGGTGACCAATTCATCCTGCTTATACGCTTCTCTGGTCTTCGGCCACTCCTCCAACATTTTTTTGCATTCCGGATGGAGCTTGGATTCGTAATTGACTAGCATTTCGTCCAGCTTTGCTAAAAAACGTTGAGCCTCAACCTCCGTCATGACTCGTCCATGGTCGGCTTCCACCAGTTGTTTGGTTCCCCTTAACTGGGACAGCTTTCGAGTAACCGCAACTTGTTCCTCCAGAAATTTCTTGTACTCACGAACGGTTTGGATGATTTCTCCCAAGTATCCGGTTCTATCCTGTGAAATAATGTTGTTTTTCTTCGTCCCTTTTTGAATTTTGTCATTGTACGTTGTTGGCCAAATGCCGCCGGTTTTCTTTTCCACGATCTTCATAAGGCTGGCAAACAAAACGTTGATTCCCGGATCATTGAATTGACTGGCAATCGTCCCGAATACGGGCAGCTCATCGTCCGGAACCTCGAACAACTGGCGGCTGCGCTTGAATTGCTTGCGTACGTCCCGCAGCGCATCTTCGGATCCCCTGCGTTCAAACTTATTAATGACGATCACATCCGCAAAGTCGATCATATCGATTTTTTCCAGCTGGGTCGCTGCCCCGAATTCGCTTGTCATGACGTACATTGCTACATCACACAGCTCGACGATTCTGGAGTCGCCCTGTCCGATCCCGCTTGTTTCAACAATAACAAAATCAAATCCGGCAGCTTTCACAATAGCTACAGCTTCATAGGTGGCATCGCTTAGCTCTGATTTGGAGCTCCGGGTCGCCATGCTGCGCAGATAAACGCGGGAACTATTTATCGCATTCATCCGGATGCGGTCACCGAGCAATGCGCCTCTTGTCTTCATCTTGGAAGGATCGACGGAAATGATAGCAACAGAACGGTCCGGGAATTGTTCGAGAAAACGGCGTACCAACTCGTCGGTCAACGAGCTTTTGCCCGCTCCGCCCGTTCCTGTTACCCCCAAAACGGGAATTGCCGGCGCGTCCGCTTTCAATGGCTTCAAGGCAGCACTAACGGATCCATTAGCTCCGTCTTTCTTTGCAGCCTCCTCCGCAAGCGTAATCAATTTTGCTATAGAGCCCCAGTTGTTTACCTGTAAACCGGCCAACTCTTTCTCAAGCCGCTTAGGTGTCGGAAAATCAGATTTTCGAAGCATATAGTTGATCATGCCCTGCAATCCCAGCGCACGTCCATCGTCCGGTGAAAAGATCTTGGCGATGCCGTATGCGCTCAATTCCTTGATCTCGGCAGGGACAATTACACCTCCGCCGCCGGCAAAGATATGAATATGGCCCGCTCCCTCCTTTTGGAGCAAGTCATACATGTATTTCAAATACTCTACATGGCCGCCCTGGTAAGTGCTAATGGCTATTCCCTGTACATCCTCTTGAATCGCCGCATTCACCACTTCTTCTACAGACCGGTTATGTCCCAGGTGAATGACTTCCGCACCGGATGCCTGGAGAATCCGTCTCATAATATTAATGGAAGCATCATGACCATCGTATAAGGCAGCAGCCGTAACAAAACGCACATGACATGTCGGTCGGTAAGCCTGCGTTTCCAAGGGCGCATTCCACCTTCATTATGAGTCTTAGTTGCTTTTCTTATCTCTACGTCCACCGCTGGGAGAATATGTTCTGGAGAAACCGAAAGCCATTAAAATGCGTATGTAAAGAAATGCCACCTGCAAAAAAAGCTAATCCTTACGAAGATATTTTTGCTTCGCAAAACTTTAGGAGGATTGAAAATGATACAACTACCGCGTAAAAATAAAATTCGTGTGCAAAAAGGACATCTAGAGTATTTTACGGCAGGCAATGGCGGACCTACCGTTATTTTGATCAATGGCAGCGGAGGGCCGCTGGAAGGCTGGTATAAAATCATCCCTAAACTTGCTGAAAGCAGCTCGGTTGTGGCTTATAACCGTTTCGGAATCGGTGGCAGCGATAAGCCTTTGGAGCCTCAGCATGGGATGGCTATCGTCGAATCTCTAAGAGAAATGTTGAGAGAACTGCAAATACAGCCGCCTTACCTGTTGGTTGGTCATTCATTAGGCGGCTTATATGCCAATTTATTCGCGAGACATTATGTAAAGGAAGTTAGCGGCGTTGTATTGTTGGAAGCAAGCCATCCGAATGACCTGGCGCTCAATCAATACCAAGGGAAGATCATTCAAACGATGAACAAAATGCTGGGCTTGTTCGATTCTTTTTCAAAAAACAACAAATTAGGAGAGGTAAATTACGTCAAAGAAACGGTCGAGCAAATAAATCGGGCAATTCCTTTCCCGGATATTCCTTTGTATGTCGTCACCGGCGGTAAAAAAGTGCATAAATGGCTGATGCCAACAGAAGTATATAATATTCGCATGGAAAATCAAAAGGATTTAGTCGGCTTAAGCAATCAAGGAAAACAAGTATTTGCCCCAAGCAGCGGCCACTTTCCTCAAATTACGGATCCCGAAATTGTAATAAAGGCCGTGAAGGATTGTATTCAGTCTATTTCAAGCTAACCGCTCCATTATTTGGTGATAGGAAAAGCCATATTTATTTGCTATTCTCGTAGTCGAAGAATATTCTGCAACGAGAGGATTAACATTTAATGAAAACAGCATTTATTCGAGGTTCTATCTGTTTACTTTTGGCTATGGTTCTAGCTTTGCCTATTCATTCCACACAAGTGTACGCGGAAGAGGCCACTCCACTAGATATGTACTTTCCGACAGACATAGAAGAACACTGGGCTTATGGCGAACTGGACAATTTCTTAAATGCGGATCTGTTACGGGGCTATAGGGATCAAGAAGGAAATGTAACGGTTAAGCCAAACCTTTCCATTAGCCGTGCGGAATTTGTTTCGATTTTGGTCCGCGCATTGGGTCTGACAAGCGATGCGTCTGGAACAGCTTTTACTGACGTCGAACAAGAAAAATGGTATGCCGATCCGATTCGCATTGCCAGCTCCTTAGGGATCGTAAACGGGATTAGTGAAACAAAATTCGGTCCGAATCAGCTTATAAAACGCGGCGAGATCGCCACATTGGTTGTGAGAGCTTTTTCTTCATCCGTACAATTTGAAGGCGAAATCAAGCAATTTGCGGATGTTCCTGAATACTACGCTACACCTTCCATTTTAATGGCAAGTCAAGCCGGCATTGTACGGGGAGTCAGTGAAACGGAATTCAAGCCTTTCGCCAATGCAAAACGAGCTGAAGCTGTCGTCATGCTGCAGCGTGCGTTAGATTTGCAAAATAGTGCTTTACCTGAAGACTCCATACTCACAACTGCCGTTTTAGAATCGGAAGAGCAGGAAAATCAAGTATTTAAAGATAAAAAATACGATCAATTTGGTGCTATACATGCGCAATTTTATACGGGTTATTATTTAGCGCTTAGCCATTCAGCTACTGAAGAACTAACTGCAATTGTAGACCAGGGGTATGATATTGCAATGGAGAGCATTAGTGCACAAACGCTTACAGTCTTGAATAAAACAGATCGATTCGCCGTGATTGACTCAACTGGAGGAAGCTACAAAGTAACCTTGACTAAAGGCACCGAAATAATTGAGGAAACAGTTGCATCCGACGGCATTTACTATTTGAAGAAAATGCCCGACAACAATTGGAAAATCTACATGTTCTTACAGGATGAAGAGCAATAATCGATCTGTTAACTCATAAAAAAGGAGTGTAAACGGCTAACGTTTACACTCCTTTTATCTTGATTCTTATTCTCGTGCTAATTTCAGCTTTGATTGCGGTTAATGAACGGAGCTGTTGTTTCTTCCGGATGTTCTATGTCCGTATCCCCGTAAAATTCGCGATCCATTCGAATGTTTGCTTGCTCAATTTCTGATTTATCCGATAGCGGACGTTCGCTTTCGGTCTCTTTCGCACGATCCATCTTCCACACTCCCTTCAGGCGGTAGTTTGTCCGTCAAACGGGCGTTTATTCAAGCTGTTTAATTCGTATCTGATGGTCCGCAGCAAGAACCAGCTGCTTTCAGTGCCATTTTAGGCCGCGAGCTGCTGCTGCAGACTCCGGTTTCTGGCAGATGGAGCTTCACTTCCTTTGCCGAGCTCCAGTCGCCGGCTATAGCTGCTGCAACACTTCTGACTTGTTCATAGCCTGTTGCTAACAAAAAGGTTGGCGCACGTCCGTAGCTCTTAGATCCGACAATGTAAAAATGGTGCTCGGGCTGTCTTAGTTCAGCTTCGCCATGCGGCCGAACTGTCCCGCAGCTGTGAATGTTAGGATCAATGAGCTCTGCCAGCTTCGGCACGCACTCAATTGATGAATCCGCCGCATATCGAAGTTCTCTTATAAATGAGAAATTCGGTCTTGCTCCCGCAGCTGCAATTATCTCATCCACACCTTTGATCGTTGAGCTTGCTCCAATCAGATTTAACTGCTCACCCTCTTGTTCGAGGCCATGGATATGAAATGGCGTGTGGATGTTCACTGTACCTTCTTTCACAAGAGAAGCAGCTCGTGTACCGAGCTCTCCTCTGGCAGGCAGACCATCGCGCTCGCCGCCTCCGAAAACATCCTCAACCGTCTGTTTTCTTAAAACCCAATGAATCGTTGTTTCAGGATTTTGGAGCTTCAACTCATGCAGCAATAAAATGGCATGGATAGCTGAGTGTCCACTTCCGACGACAGCTACTGTTTTGCCGGCGTAACGTTTTGCGAGGGCTCCTTTGAGATCTGGAATACCATAATGAATATAGGATTGGTAAACGGACTCTTGAGCCGCATAATTACCACTAGCTCCAATGGGATTTGGTGTTTTCCATGTCCCTGTAGCATCAATCACGGCCGAGGCTTCTAAACGTTGGATCACATGATTTCGCTCATAGACAATTTCAAAAGGAGCCTGCTCCCTGCCGGCGGTTTTCATTTTATCAAAGCCCTTGCGGTGAATCGCTATTACACGGGATTCCGTCTTAATGTGTTTTTTTAAACGATCCAACTCTGCTAAAGGGTGCAAATATTGATCAAATAATTGTTTGCCAGTGGGCAGTTCCTCTTTAGGAGGCGCTATCCATCCACTTTCAGCAAGAAGTTCCATTGCTGCAGAATCCATATTAAACTCCCATGGCGAAAACATTTGGATATGTCCCCATTCAAGCACAGACGCTCCAACTGATGTTCCTTGCTCCAACAACACAAACGGAATCTCTCTTTTCGTTAACTGTGCGGCGGCAGCCAAAGCTACGGGTCCTCCCCCAATAATAGCTACTGGTAAATGATTTTTCATTTTAATCCTCCTCGATTTGGTTTACACTCTTAGTGACGGTCGATTTGACCGAATAGACGCATTTATGTTTTTTGTAATACTCTGCGTCCTTTCACAAAAAGATACCGTCTGTAATAGAAAGAACATAAAGAGGTGCACAGCATGGAAATAGATCGTTTATGGCAGCTTTTTCATCAACCGTTGAAGCAATTTGTAATCAATCGTACTGGAGATCCAATTGCTGCTGATGATATCGTGCAGGATGCGTTTATCAAAATTCATTTAAATATTAAAACCCTTAAGGATAACGAAAAGATAAAACCATGGGTTTATCAAATAACACGAAATGCTATAATCGATTATTACAGGCGTGAACGATCTTTCGAAGAACTTCCCTTTAACCTTCCTTCAAATGAAGATGAAGAAATCGAAATCAGCTCCGAGCTAGCATCCTGCATGAAACCGATGATTGATCAATTGCCGGTCAAATACCGAGAAGCTCTTACGATAACCGAGCTGCAAGGCTATACTCAAGCTCAGTTAAGCTTGCAATTAGGCATTTCTCTCTCGGGTGCAAAATCCAGAGTTCAAAGAGGCAGATTAAAGCTCAAGGAACTATTACTTGCTTGCTGTCATGTCGATACAGACCGGTTAGGACATATATCGGATTTTCATGTTGTAGAAAAGAGCACATGCTGCGGGTAAGCAAAGTTATGAGTGGCGGTCTAACCAAGACCGCTTCTTTTATTTTTCCGAATTAAATGCTTCACAAGTTATAATTTTCTATTTCTTTTATATAAGTTAATACTCATATAACACTTCACTTATATAATCAGCTGTGTATAATAACAATGGAAGGTGTGAACCTAGTTGCAGCCAAACACTTTGAAAGGGTGATTGCATGAGTCAGCCGATAGAAGCTCTTGCCGAGACATTGAAGCTTTTGTCCGACAAGACCCGCCTAACCATTCTTGCTCTTCTTAAGGAAAAAGAAATGTGCGTATGCGACATCGTAACCGTTCTCGAAATGACACAGCCTAATGTGAGCCAGCATTTGAGAAAATTAAAAATTGGCGGCTTGGTAAATGAAACTAGGAGGGCTCAATGGATTTATTATTCTTTAAATCTAGAGGATAAGACTTATCTGAACGGAATACTCGAACAACTACCTTCGATGAAGGAACAGTTAAACAAATTAAATCTTGAATGCTGTAATTAATGCTCATGCTTACGAAGTAGGTTTGCTTCACAAACCTTTGAGGAGGAAATATGTTAGTCATCGCATCGATTATTTTTCTTATCACCTTAATTTTCGTTATTTGGCAGCCTAAAGGCTTGAATATTGGTTATTCGGCTGTCGGCGGTGCCATACTGGCTCTTATCTTTGGCGTCGTAGATTTTAATGACGTTTGGGATGTAACCGGTATTGTCTGGAACGCTACATTAGCTTTCGTCGCTGTTATTCTGATTTCGTTAATATTGGACGAAATCGGCTTCTTCGAATGGTCTGCGCTCCATATGGCGCGCTTTGCCAAAGGAAACGGCTACCTGATGTTTTCCTATGTCGTATTGCTTGGCGCAGCAGTCGCATTTTTCTTTGCTAATGATGGTGCTGCGCTCATTCTTACGCCGATTGTCCTTGCCATGGTAAGAGCCTTAAAATTTGATGAACGGATGATATTGCCTTTTATTATGGCAAGCGGATTCATCTCGGATACGGCTTCCTTACCGCTTGTGGTGAGCAATTTGGTTAATATTGTTTCATCCGATTTCTTTGGTATCGGTTTTGCCGAGTATGCAAGCCGGATGATCATACCGAACTTCTTCGCAGTTGGAGCAAGTCTTCTGGTACTGTTCCTGTTTTTCAGGAGGAGTATTCCGAAGCAATATGATCTTAACCAGCTAAAGCAGCCTCGGGATGCCATCAAAGATATGCGCATGTTCAAGCTATCATGGGTTGTTCTAGCTGTACTCTTGATAGCTTATCTGTTAAGCGAGTTTGTGAATATTCCAGTGTCCATTGTTGCAGGTATCGCTGCTATCGTCTTTATTTTCGCGGCACGCAGAAGTGCAGCCATCCATACGGGTGATGTCGTTAAAGGTGCCCCTTGGTCCGTTGTCGTATTTTCCATCGGGATGTATGTCGTCGTGTACGGTCTTCGTAACGTTGGCCTTACGGATCAGCTTGGCACAGTGTTTCAATGGACAGCGGATCAAGGATTGTTTGTAGCAACGATCGGTACTGGTTTCATTGCCGCCATCCTCTCTTCTCTTATGAATAATATGCCTACCGTTATGATTGACGCCTTGGCCATTCAAGGCACGAGCACAGAAGGTGTACTTCGAGAGGCGCTTATTTACGCAAATGTCATCGGTTCCGATTTAGGTCCTAAAATCACGCCGATCGGATCACTTGCCACTCTACTTTGGCTGCATGTGCTGTCCAAGAAAGGCGTGAAAATTACATGGGGCTACTATTTTAAAGTTGGCATTATACTTACGCTGCCAGTTCTGTTCATTACGCTAGTTGGACTTTACTTGTGGTTAAGCATCATATACTAGATGAATTTAAAGGAGACTAACAAAATGGAAAAGAAACTGGTTTATTTCTTATGTACGGGTAATTCATGCCGGAGTCAAATGGCGGATGGCTTTCTAAACGCTCTTGGCAGTGAACAATATGAAGTGAAAAGCGCCGGGCTGGAAGCCCACGGTTTGAATCCAAGAGCGGTTCAAGTCATGAAGGAAGCAGGCGTTGACATTAGTGAAAACTCTTCAAATGTCATTGATCCTGAGATTTTGAATCGCGCTCATTATGTGATCACGCTTTGCGGTCATGCTGATGATCACTGCCCTGCCATCTCCAATCCGAATGCTGTGAGATGGCATTGGGGTTTTGATGATCCGGCTAAAGCAACAGGCACCGAAGATGAAATTATGGGTCAATTCCGAAACGTTCGCGATTCCATTAAGGCTCAAATCGAGAAGTTTGTGAAAGAAAGACAAGTACATGTCTAACATCAAAAGAATGCATGTTGCCGTAAACTGTTCTGACTTGGAAAAGTCACTGACCTTCTATCGCCAATTTTTCGGAACAGAACCAACGAAAGTGAAGGACAATTATGCTAAGTTTGAATTAGATAATCCGGCACTTCACTTTTCATTAAATATACGCCCCTTTGAAAAAAACGGCGTGCTTAATCACCTTGGTTTCCAAGTGGATAATACGGAAGATGTTCTGGCTATGGGTGAGCGTTTAAGACAGGCGGATCTTCTGCTTATCGATGAAATGAATACAACTTGCTGCTATGCTGTACAAGATAAAGTATGGGTGTACGATCCGGACGGCAACGCATGGGAGATTTTCTATACCAAAGAAGATTCGGAGTTTGAATCGGCTGGCGAAGGGCGAGATCTTTCATTGTGCTGCGCTCCTCCATCCGCACCTGTTCAAGTGGAGTTTACATCGTTCAAAAAGAAAAAGTAATCAAATAACCCGAAGGAGAATCATCTTATGAGCAAAAATTATCACGCACTAATACCGGGTCAAATATTTATGGGCGGTGCAAATGACGTTCAATCTATAGTTGATAACGAAGGTGTGGAAGTTATTGTCGATCTGCGAGAAGAATCGGAACAATGCGCTGCTGCTGGTGAAGGCTTGAAGTGGATCAAGGTACCACTGGGAGATGAAGCCAATGAGCCTCAAGAACAGCTGCTTCAAAATGCGATTGAAGCTGTCGTAGATGCCTATAAAGAAGGCAAAAAGGTCGCGTTTCACTGTGGCGGCGGCAAAGGGCGTACAGGAACGGTTGCTTACGGAACACTCCTCGAGCTGGGCTTAGCCGATACCATTGAAGATGCTGAGCAGCAAGCCCAAAGTATTCGCTCAGTATTGAATATTAAGCCGGCCCAACGAAAAGCATTGGAAGCTATATATTCATAAAAAAATAAGGAACGTTTGCATGGTATTTTACCTGTAAATGTTCCTTTTTTATTTGCATAAGCTCCATTTTCATTTTGGTGGACAAATACTCAAGCAAAACTATCTGACTTTCATATAATAATATATTCTGCGAAGGAAAGGGTGAACGGAATTGTCAAAAGCGAACAGCATCGATATACAACCCCGTGACTTTGTGAACGGCGATGTTCTGATTCCCGGATCCAAAAGTTACACCAACCGCGCAATTGCCATTGCGGCCTTGGCTGAAGGCCAAACGGTCATTGAGCATGCACTGGTTTCGGAAGACACCGAGTTCATCGCCAAAGGCATGGAAAGTTTCGGTAACGTCCATATCGACATAGACGCTGAAAAGGAACGGATGCTCGTCAACCGCAAACCGGCCGCGCCCATTGCTCCCAAGCAGCCGATCTTTTTCGGAAATGCGGGGACTCCGATTCGATTTGCGATAACAATGGCCAGTCTGGCGAATGGGGTAAGCGAACTCACCGGGAACGAACGGATGCAGCACCGGCCCTGCCAGGATTTGATCGATGCTTTGGTGCAGCTTGGTGTAAAAGCGCATGTCATACGCGGCACAGGTTGTCCTCCCATTCAAGTGGAAGGCCCGAGCCTGCGCGGGGGTAAGGCGAAAATTCGAGGCAGCGTCAGCAGTCAATATACGTCGAGCATCCTGATCTCGGCGCCCTATGCGGAACGGGATGTGGAGTTGGAAATTACGGACGATTTGACGTCCAAACCTTATGTGGATATGACGGTCGGCATCATGAAGGATTTCGGGGTCGAGGTGGAAAGAGACGGGTATCGCCGGTTCAAAGTGCGTGCCGGTCAGAGATATCGGTCCGGAACCTACCGGGTGGAGCCGGACGCCTCAAACATGTCCTATTTTCTTGCTGCTGCGGCCATTACCAGAGGGCGGGTCTGCATACCGGGCATCAATACATCCTCTTTGCAAGGGGATGTCAAATTTATCGACCTGTTGGAGCAAATGGGCTGCTGTGTGGAGAAAGAAACGGATTATATAGCCGTAAGCGGAAAACAAATGAGGGGAATCGACGCCGACATGAACAGGATGCCGGACATTGTTCCCACTTTGGCGGTCATGGCCGCTTTTGCCGAAGGCCGTACCCATATTTACAATATCGGCAATCTCCGGATTAAGGAATGCGATCGAATCGCTGCGGTCGAGAACGAACTTCGCAAAATGGGGATCGACACGGAGTCGACGGAGGACACATTAACGGTTTACGGCGGGAAACCAACGGGCGCGGTCATTGACACCTACGACGATCATAGAATCGCGATGGCCTTTGCGATTGCCGGCTTGAAAACGCCGGGTGTCGTGATTAACAATCCTTCTTGCACAGCCAAATCATTCCCGACTTTTTGGGAAATATTGAATGGTCTGAGTTGAGGGCTATGGGAAGTCGAGGGTTATTAATCATTGCCGACGGATGGGGATATTCAAAAAATAAACAGCATAACGCCATTGCGAATGCCGGAACTCCGGTGTTCGACCGGTTATTTGACAGATACCCGTGGACCTTGATAGAGGCATCTGGCGAACATGTAGGTTTGGAAAGGGGCACGCCCGGCAATTCCGAGGTGGGGCATCTAACCCTGGGGGCAGGGCGCGTCGTGGATTATGAGAGCACCCGTGTGCAAAATGCGATAAAGTCGGGTGAATTGCAGAAGCATCCCGTCCTTGTGCCGCACTTGGAACAAGTGAAAACAAAGGGCGGCTGTGTCCATTTGATCGGGCTGCTGACTGACGGAAACGTCCATGCCCACTATCATCATTTTGTGCCGTTGGCCGAAGCGGCCAAAAAAGCGGGCATATCAGACGTTTATCTTCATTTGTTTACCGACGGCAGAGATGCGCCCAGCGGTACGGCGCTCCATTTCCTATCGGAACTTGAAACCATGCTGAAAGCGTCAGGAATCGGCACCATCGCCTCCGTCGTAGGCCGTGATTATGGGATGGACCGGAATCACCGGTGGGAAAAAACAAAAGCGGTATATGATCTGTTAACCGCCGGTACAGGACGTCCTTTCCGGAGCGCGGCCGAAGCCGTCGCGTTCGCGTACAATTCCGGGCTAGCGGACGACTTCGTTCCACCTTCCATCCTTGTGGACGTTGCAGGTGCTCCGATCGGGCCAGTACGTGATCACGATCTTATTCTTTCGGTCAATTTCCGCGGTGACCGCATGCGGCAAATCGTCAAAGCTTTTGCACCCGGCCGCTTCGAAAAATTTCCCCGCCCATCGCTGCCTAATGTGCAGGTTTTGACGCTGACGGATTACCATATGAACCCCCCGGTCCCCTCGATCCTGGAACATGTTTCCATGCCGAACGGGTTGGCTGAAACGCTAGAACACCATCATGTCTGGAATTTACGCATATCCGAAACCGAAAAATTTTCGCATGTGACCTTTTTCATCAATGGAAGAGAGGAGCATGGCTACCGGTATCAAAAAAACATCCACATTCCCGGTCCCGATGTCAAAGATTATCGGTCAGTCCCGAACATGAGCGCCGAAGAAATCGCTCTTGCCGTGGTTGACGCGATCCGCCGCAACGAATTTCAACTCATTATCATCAATCTCGTGAATGCCGATATTTTGGGCCATACCGGCGATATGGAAGCCGTGATCAAAGCCGTTGAAGCGGTGGATCAAGCTCTGGGGATCATCATTGAAGCGGCTCAAAGCAGCCATTATTGGGCGGTTGTGTGCGGGGACCACGGCAACGCGGAACTTATGTGGGATGTTTCTTCGAATCGTCCGCACGTCGGACATACGACGAATCCGGTCCCGCTCATTCTGGTTCATCCGCACGGACATTTACCGCTTCGTGCAAACGGGTCGCTGGCCGATGTGGCTCCAACCCTTCTGAAGCTGCTGAACATTGAAATTCCGAAGGAAATGACGGGAACAAGTTTGTTAGAAAAATGATAGGAGAGGGGTTCGAACGTGCTGAAATTAATACAAACCTCTTGGATCGGGGTTATCATTTCCACGCTGCTGCCTTTGCCGTTTTTTCTGTTTCTTCCTTCCGGCGAAAAGTCCGTTCTTGTCTTCTTGGGATTGGCCCTGGTCACCTGGCTTGCTTTCGAAAACGGCGGAAACGATGTCTCGAGGGGAATCGCTCCCTTGGTGGCCTCCAAAAATATAAGCATCCGGACAGGGCTTTTGTTTGGAACTGTTATGACGGTGCTGGGATCCGTTTTTTCGATATACTTTTCCGTAAAATTATTTAAACTGTTCACTAAAGGGATCTTGAATACGGATTTTGATGTGACTCAAATCATGGTGCTCGCCATTATATTCGGAGCATCGTTGTGGGTTGCGGTTGCGACCAAATTTTCATTACCCGTATCCACGACGCATTCCCTGGTGGGCTCCATGATCCTGGTGGGCATCCTTTCTTTCGGGATTCAAGGGGTATTATGGACCAACTTGCTGGCTTTGGTTGTAATCCCTTTGCTGTTAAGCCCTGTCGTCGGATTCGTCGTTGCCTGGGTTTTGGCCGTTATCATCAACAGGTTTACATTTTTTAAGCCTTTGGAAAAACATTCGATTTGGTTGTTCAGCGGAGCGGTCTGTTTCGTCAGAGCGGTCAATGACACGCCGAAAATTGTTGGAATGGCGGTTTTAATCGGATTTGCGGCTTTAAACGGCCTGACGCTCTCTCAAGCCGTCCCGTTTTTTATCCTGATTACCCTTGCGATGGCTTTGGGGAGCTACATCAAAGGTTCAAAGGTGACTCATACATTGGCCTATAAGGTAACCGACATGAAACCGGCCACCGGTTTGGCGGCGGCCGTCACTTCAGCTTCGCTGATTTTGTTTGCAAGCAAAATGGGGCTCCCCGTATCAACCACTCACGTTTCCACTTCCAGCATCATCGGATCCGGGTTTGCCTCCGGGTCGAACGGTTCGAAAGGTTTAAAAACCGTGAACTGGTCGGTGGTCAAGGATATTGTTTTATCATGGGTACTCACTTTGCCCGGAGCAGGTATATTGGGTGCGATCGGTTATTTCATATTATCCGCCGTCTTCTGATGCGGAGGACAGTGTTCCTCCTACATCGAGGCGATTTCCAAAGATACGACGAGCCTTTCGGATTGTTCACGGAAGGCTTCCCTTCATATTTAAAATTGTCTCGAGGCGGAAGCCGTTCGATCAGATATTTTTTTTCTTATATTCCATAATTCGTTGATACATGGTCTGGTCCTTCAGTTTACGGAAATGCGACAGCACGGGTTTGAGATTCACTTCAATGACCCATACTCGCCCATTCGTATCAAGCCCCATATCCAACCCAAAAATGTGTTGGTTTAAATATAATTTGTTTCTGCTCAGTTTCCTGGCTATAAGTATTGCAATTCTATCGATATTGGGCATTAAGATTCGGTGAGAATAATCTTTAAGCGAAGATTTTTGAAGGGCGCTTTCCAGCTTCATGATCGTTCCTTTGCTTCTGGTAATGTTAGTAACAATGTAACCTTCGCCTGCTACTTTAGCAACTCTTCCGGTTATTTCCCAATCATGGGTGTTTCTTCTGCGCTGTACAATGACCCGCATATCGAAAGGTCGGTTATTCACAGTACTAAGGGGAATTCTACGTTGAACAATATAACTATAGGATCCGATGATCTTTCTTATATAAGCATATGTCCATTCTTTTCCTTGTTTCGTTATCCTTTCGTTCTCCATGTGTATAGTGTAACGATAGTTCCCTCTCGAGGTTACCCGTATAACTCCCTTCCCGCGGCTTCCATAGGCCGGTTTAAGGATAACATCGCTATACTTTTCAACAAAACCCCAAAACGTTTTTGGCGTTAGCCTTCGCGTTATCGGAATGTGATGTTTCAAGACTCCAAATCGTTTCATCACCCTGTATTTTACCCATTTGCTGCGTCGATTGGGCGTGTTCATCGGTCATCAGCCTTCCGTAAAAAGTCAATACTCTTTAGATAATCTTCAAGCAATATTAAAAACGCTCTAATGTCCTTATAGGAAATATCCCCGATTTTCGCGATTCGGAACGTTTTTAATTCTTCAAGTTTGCCGGGATAAATCGTGAACCCTCTGCTATATAAATAATCATGCATTTTATCGAAATCGTATCCGTCACAATCGGGTTCGATAATGGATGTGACGATTTTGGAATGATGTTTTGTATCCACGATATGTTTCAATCCGAGTGTGGCAATACCATCGATTAAGGTTTCCCAGGACTTGGCGTATCTTGCATATCTTTCTTTAATCCCTTCCTGTTTTACTTCCATAATTGCACGGTTTAGCGCATAAAGGGTCTGTACCGGCGGGGTGAACCGCATTTGACCGGTTTCTGAAAAGTACTTGTATTGAGCAAACAAATTCAGGTAATAATTCCTCGGTTTTTTAAGACGCAATCCTTCCATTTTGTTCCTATTGGCGATAACAAACGAAACCCCTGCCATGCCTTGAAGGTTTTTATTAGAGCTCGCGGCCAAATAGCTGATATTCATTTCCATCATCCGGATCGGTATCGTCGCATAGGAGCTCATCGCATCTACAATCATATCGATCTGACGTTTCCTGCACAGCTTTCCAATCGACTTAATATCATTCAAAAGGCCGGTTGTCGTCTCATGATGTACTACTGCGAGATAAGCTATTTTTCGGTTGCAGTTGTGAACGAACGATTCTAAGTCAGTCAAATCGATGGCCTCATGAGGTGAGCTTTTGAACTCCAGGAAATTCATTCCGTAGGCATCCGCGATCTCGCACATGCGTTTTCCATATGCGCCGTTATTAATGATAACGATAGACTCATCGCCGATAACGGAACTTAAAACAGACTCAACCGCTGCGGTGCCTGAACCGCCGAACAGAACGGTCGTATAATATTCCGTATCGGCAACGAATCGGGTCAGTTCTACTGAAATGGTTTGCATCAGCTTGCCAAAATCCTTTTCGCGGGGGCAAATATCCGGCACCACCTGAGAGAATTTAACACTGTTCGTAGTTGTCGCAGGACCGGGGGTAAGCAAAATATTTCTTTTTACGTTTCGCAATCCGGTTCATCTCCTTTAATCCCGCGCGAGCCGCTTCTTAAAAATCTCTGAAGCCGTTCTTTCATTTCATACGGTTTTAGTAGGGGACGGGCAAGCTGTCTCTTCTCAGGACTTCTGGAAATTCTGAGATAGAGAAAGGTCAATCCCCTCGTTTTCTTCCATTCTTTTATGCAGGCAGCAAGCTCCCCCAGGCTGTGAATATAAATGGATTTCATGTAACCGCAAGCCGCTGCAATCTCGACAAAATTTACATTATGGGAAACCGTACTCTGTCCCCCGGTTGAATCATGAGCTTGATTATCCAGAAGAATATGAAGCATGTTCTGCGGACCATAGTATCCGTTGGTAGCCAAGCTCCCCATCCGCATCAAGACAGAACCGTCTCCGTCGATGACGATGGTCTCCGTATCTTTTTGACTTAGCGCCAAACCGAGCCCTAGAGAACTTATGCATCCCATGGAGCCGACCATGTAAAAATGGTTGCAGGCATCTTCGATTTCATACAATTCCCGGCCTGTTTTTCCTGTCGTAGCCAGTTGTACGGTTTTGCTGTCCTTCAATGCATTAATGACCTTCAATGCTTCATTTCGGAGAGGCAGCTGATCCGCTTTGCTTTTCATGATTTTAATCTTATTCAAGCGTAAGGAGAGCTGTTGTTTTTTCAGGGTTTCTATTCCAAACGTTCCTTTTTTAACTACGAAGAAAAAAGGCCGGTTGTTCTCAATAAACTGATTGGCCTGAGACAGTTGACGGGTTGCTTCATCCAAATCATAAGATAGGTACATCCATTTTACTTGCATCAAATCTAGCAGTTGCGTAGTAATTCGCCCCATCAGTTCATGCTGCGGTTCATCCGGCACGCCTTCTTCCCCTCGCAAGCTAACAAACCCCAGAACTGGAATCCGAAACGGATAATTAAGCGATACCAAGGGGGAAACGGCGTTAGTCAATCCTGAGTTTTGCATGAGAACAACCGGTTTTCTCCCCCCTAGTACTGCTCCCGATGCAATGGCGACCGCATCTCCCTCGTTTGCCGCCGCAACATAGTCATATTCGTTGATCGCATAATTAATCAGATCTTTTAAAATGGAGCACGGAACCCCGGTATAGAACGTAAACCCTAACTTTTGAAGTTCTCTTCCAAAAGCCCCCATATCGATCAAGAGCGGTCACCCCGAATACGATCCTGTGAAGGCAGATACTTTTTCTCCGCCGCTTGGAGTTCTTCAGCCCGTTGAAGCCTGAATATTTCCATTTGACCCCTCCTCGGATGTTCAAATCTATCGACGCTATTTCTTACCGATGTTTGGACTGCGGGTGGTACTGGAACTGCCTAAGGTCAAGGTTTTGGCATATGCTATAATCTGTATTTGTAAAAGTTGTTTATTTAGAAGATGCGATCCGAACATAAGTTGTGTTGGCTAATGCTGAAGGTTTTTAAAAATCAACAAAATTTATATGGTGCCTCTCGGAGACGAAGCCAATGAACCGCAAACAGCTGCTTCAAAAAGCGATAGAAGCTGTCAAAGTATTCGCTCAGTACTGATTATTAAGTCCGCGTAACGAAAAGCATTGGAAGCTATATATCATAAAAAAATAAGGAACGTTTACACGTATTTTGCTTGTAAATTTTCCTTTTTTATTTGCACAATATTTTAAAAAGAATCGTTCATTTCAATGATTTATTGAACATTTCATAGCTGGTCTATTACTGTTCAGTTAATATGTTATATTAATCACAACTATTTCAACGAGGTGAAACCGTAGAACAAAAAGCCTATTCCTATTCATTGTTATGGCATTGATTCTTTCCGCTTGTGGCACTCACAAAGAAGAGTCTCATCAGTCACATTCACATGGAGACTTACAGGAGAAAACAGCTTCCGCAGATATTATGCCGACCTTCTTGGACGGTCAAATGGAAAGGATCCGTTTAGTATACCAAATCGCAGGACAGGCTGCGGACTTGCTGCAATGGATACCCTGTTATTGCGGTTGCGGTGAAAGTGCGGGACATAAGAGCAATTTGAACTGCTTTATTAAAGAAGTCAACCAGGACGGTTCCATCGTATGGGATGACCACGGAACAAGGTGTGGTGTATGTCTGGAGATCGCGGCTACTGCTGCCAAAATGAAATCTGAAGGTAAGTCGGATAAAGAAATCCGGAATTTCATTGATGATACTTATAAAGAAGGCTATGCAGACCCTACTGATACGCCAATGCCAGCATAACCAAGTTTGACGAAAAAAGAATCATGAGCGCCGCCTTCTTAAGGCTAAAACCAACAATAAAAAAGCTATAAGAATTACAGCACATAATCCGATTATTATTAATCGGTTATCGGTTTCTTCTTTAGAAGTAGACATTTCGTACGAAGCCTCTCCAGAGATAGGTTCCTTAGATGGCTCATATCCTGCTCCTAATGCTTTAAGATCTTCTTTCGCGGATGCAAGAGTCTTAGTCCCTTCACAAAGACCTGTTTCAAGCCGATCAGGATCGCCGTAGGCAAAAACGATATATTCTTTATTCACTTCGAATCCCTCATATCCGCAACTTGCCGAACTCAACGCCGTGTAAACAGCCGTTTGAGAACCCAATTTTCCTTTCCATACCGTTTTCACTTCGAATTGGGCTTTGACTGGATCTGCAGAAGACCAAAACTTTCCTTTATCAGGTTTTGTCAAACTCAATACTTTCCCTGTAAAAATTGCGGTTTTTCGATTCATCTGATCTTCTATGCTTGGTGGTTCAGCACAAGAACATGCATGGACAGTTACAGGCTCGACAATGAACAACGCAATTAACATGAACAAAAAACTCAGTAAAATCATTGTTCTGCTCTTCCACATTTTTATCACCCCTCATCGAAATGGCGACCGTTTCCAACTTCTTTAATATTATTTCGTGAGAGACAGCAGCTCCTCGATAGCCAAATCAACTCTCACATCTTTAAAGGATTCATCTGTCACATAAAAAATTAATACATTCGCTATTTGATATATGGTGTGTGGTGTCAGATCCGCTGCTGCCGTCTTATTCTCGAAGTCCTTTATACCCTTTCTAACCTCTTTGCTGGAGGTGTAGACATAAATGCTGATTTTCTGATTTTCATCAATTACAAAGCGTCTAGGTGTGACATCATTATAAGCTTTTGAAAATACACTCTCTGGATGTAAGTCTGGTACTTCTGACATCGACACTCCATTCTTTTCAAATGAATCTTTTATTTGTGTTAAAGTAATTGTTTTCCCTTTGTTCATGCACCCTGTAATAATGAAACAAATTGCTAAAATAATAATCACCATTCTTCTCATTACAACCCCCCGTATTCACAGACGTTTGGAGCTGTAATTAAGTTGCCCTTTTCATACTGTCTTCAAATTTGGGGTTATTGACTCGGGAACAAATGTTCGCATATAATAAGCGTGAGGTGACTAACGTATGGCTATGAAATTATCGGAAATATTTGATCGGACCGCTGCCCCATCACGCGAAGAGTTGCGGTTGATATACGACTATATCATCCTTCCATTGGTGCTCAAAGTAGTCAAACATAATCAGCGTGAATTGGATAAAAAAGCCCGTTCTTTACGCAGCGTTTTCGTCAGAGCCGCTGACCTTATTATTGCAAAAATAGACACTGATCTCACGATATCCAGACGGAAAATGCTCAATCAGAATATCGTAGTAAATGAGATTAATAGCGTCCACAATTACGTAACATATCAGATTAATTATCACGGTTATGAGGAGCGTCTAACATTCTCACGCGAATACTTACTTACAGAAATTAATACAAGTATATCTACGTATACTTCAGAAATTTTTCTGAAGAAATGACGAATTCATACATTTAATGCCCGCTGATCGAGTTCATTATCTTGCTTACGTAATGAATCTTGCTAACGTAATGAATACGATCAGTGGGCATTTTTATTTTGATTTATTTACTTTAGATATATATGAGCCTTTGGTTGAGTTGGGCAGTGTTTACTTCTTCTGTCTCGAAACATAATTCTCCAATTTATCTCTAAATTCTATTAACGCTTCTTTATTATTTATTTAAACAATATCCTTAATGTGAAATGTTTGTCAGTACTTTCAATCCAATGGGCAGTACACTTTATTCAACATTACTGCTAGTTAGTTCAAAGGCTGCCGAGCGAATCCTTGCCTTCTGTTTTACGCAAAAGCAACTACGAAGTATAAATGATTTTACTTAACTCATTATGAAGACCTTCAGGTATCTCGTAGCCTTGTCCGCTATCTGCTGTATCTACAAGTAAACCAGTTCCCCCTTCTTCTTTCGTGATGTTTAAGACATATTTCTTTTGCGAGCCGTCTTTAAATGAGATATGCATTAGAAACAACACACCATAATCAAGTTCACCGTTCATCTTCTTTGCCTTGTTTATCGCCTTAACAAAGGTTTTTATTTCATCAGTATCTTCAAAAGTTTTTTCTGTAAAAGGAGGCTTCTCCATCTGTTTGCACAAATCAGCACATTCCAATCTAATATTCAATATCTCTTTTTCTTTCACCGCATTGCAGCCGAGGAGTCCACCAAACAAAATAATTAATATTAAAATGAAGAACCATGATTTAATAATTGCCACTCACCTCAGGTAAATTCATAATATCTAAGTTTCAATTCTCCATTAGTAGAAGTTCAACTAAGGGATTAAATGAAAAATCTTAATTTGCGTTACTAAGCCATCTTTTATCTCAAATTGTAAGTAGTTATATTGATCGTCGTTAATTTCGTATGCAAAATTATTGGGTACTGTTCTTCCATCTTTAGCAATTTTTATATCTGGATAAGCGTCTTTAACCTCTTGATCTGTACTACCCAACTCTATTCCCTTTGAGGTTGTATAGCCTGTTTTAGAAATATTCATTGTCATTATCCAAAAATTTTTACCGTTACCCAGGGGGGAGAATAACTCCATTTCAAGTCCATCGTACTTAATTTTTTTTAATAGTGAACCTGTAAAACTATCTGCTAGTTCTACAATATCTTGAGAAAGAGGTTTGCCAAAAACTTGATCTAAATCAACTTCGTTATCCCAATCGTGGAGTGAAATAAGTTTGCCTTTAAAATTTATTGTAAATTCGTCGACTTGAGTTTGCTCGACGTTATTGTCTTCTTGTATTTGCTCTATGTTATTCTCGGCTTCCTCAGGTAATGTTGTGTATAAGACTTCATTGTTCTCTTTCTGACAGCCCAGTATTAAAAACAAACTCAAAAACAACGTTGATACAAGGATTTTTTTCATGTATTAACTCCTTTTCCTTAATTTGTTCTTGTAATGTTATTTAGACGTAATCAATGAGGATTTGTTACGCTATTGATTTTTTTTTTAGAAGGTCATTCATGAATAGCTAAAAAAATTAATCCCCTATCCAAACAGAAAAGAGGGTCACCTCCGTGACCCCCTTACTTCTCATTTAAGTTCATTCTGATTAAGCATTCGCATTAAGCTCATTTTGCATTTTAAGTTGATTGCGGTATACGATTTTCGAAATCGTAATGCTAATTTCATATAGCAAGAAAAGCGGTATGATTACAATTACATCGGACAGGATATCCGGCGGGGTGATTGTGACCGCTACAATAACAAGAAGAAAGTAAGCCAGTTTACGTGCCTTTGCTAAACGGTGCGGGTTCAAAATCCCGAGTTTCGTAAGGAACATAACAACCGCCGGCATTTCAAACAATAGGCCAAACGGGACAGTCATATGGATCATAAAGGTAAAATATTTTTCGGCTGTATACATGGTGGCAAAATCATTCGCAGCCATCTCATTCATAAAATGAAGAACCATCGGAAATAAAACAAAGTAACCAAAAAATATGCCAATCAAAAATAAAAAAGTGATGCTTGGTATAAAAAGCAAAGTAGCTCGTTGAGCCTGTTCCGGCACTGCGGGCTGAACAAATTTCCATGTTTGATAAGCGGCAACCGGCAGTGTTACCGCGATAGCGACCACACCTGCTATCATAACATACACCCACATTACATCCGATGGACCAAGTACGACCAGTTTTTGATCGATATCTCTTACCAGCCACTGATAAATATCACGTACGTAAATGAATGCCGCTACCATGGCTACCAAGAAAGCGATGAGGGTACGTATGATACGAGCCCTCATTTCCTCCAAATGTCCAAGTAAATTTTGTTCGTTTTGATTTTTCATATTACTTATTTGGAAGGACGCTTTCCTGTCCCGTCTCAGCTTCTTTCTTCTTCTCCTCGTCCTCGCCATTTACAAGACCGCGTGTAGCGCCTTTAAATTCACTTAACGTACGTCCAAAAGCTCTACCGAGTTCCGGCAGCTTAGATGGTCCAAAAATAATTAGGGCAATGATAAGAATCAACACCAAACCACCAATTCCAATGTTACCGAAAGGCATAATCATCATCTCCTAGAGGATAGTATTCAGCCACGGAGATAATCCGTGGCTGATAATAAGAATAAGTTTTAGTTACCCAGTTTAAATCCGCTAATCGCTACGACGCCGCAGCGTGCTTTTTTATCGCCAGGACGATGTGGCCAAGTGCTTGTCGGATTGTTCAGATCCGTTGTGTTCTCACCCGGATGCTGAACGGACAGGAATAGTGTCTGCTCATCAGGTGTAAAGAACGGGCCGGTCAATTCGCTATCGTTAGGGCCGGAAGCAAATTGCAGTGCCTTCGCTTGGTCAGCTCCACTCGTCGGAATAACGAACAGGCCATTATTCATGAAAGATTTGTGAACGCCTTTATTCTGGCTGCTGCTAGAAATATCTGTCACTACCCACAGATGGCCGTTCGAATCGAACGCCAAGTTATCAGGGGAACTGAATCCGGACTGTCTGCCCCCGGCTGCAAAGATCTCAAAGTCAAACTCAACCGAGCCCAAATCATTGCCGGCTTCGAAGATGCGAGTGATATGACCATGGATGTTGCCATGGATATCGTTATTCGTATGACAGATGAAGACTGTATTATCAAATGGAGAGATTTCAACATCCTCCGGACGGTCAGTCGGTGTTCCTCCCACGAGCAGTGCTGCTTCATGGCAGTTAGTTACAACGTCAGCTTGTGACTTGAACTTCTTAATAAGATCTTCTTTTTTAGCTGAAACCCCGTATGGGTTTTTAAATTTCTCGTTATTTAGCACCTTAGTCACTTCTTCTAAAGTAACCGGCAGCCATTTACCCGATTTCAGGTTCGCAACATACAGCGTTCCTTCTTCAAGCAAAGCGGAGTTGGAACGGCCTTTTAATTTATCATATTTGCCTTTGCTTACGAATTTATAGACGCAAGCGTCTTTCTTGTCGTCGCCCATATACACGACAACGCGGCCATCTGCTGCAATACCCATTGCGGTATTCTCGTGATTAAAGCGGCCAAGAGCAGTATGCTTTTTAAGGAAAGACTTGTCAAAAGGATCAACTTCAACTACCCAGCCGTAATGCGTTTCAGGCAATTTAGCGTTTGCTGCAGTTTCAGCAAAGTTCTCTTCGCATGAAAGTACCGTGTTCCACAACGTCACGCCCCCGGAACAATTTGCAAATGTACCAGTAGCAGTCGTCGCGTTACCAAGCGCAGCAGTTCCTTTTGCTGGACCTGTAATATCAAATTTTGTCATTCCATTAATTCGGCGGGCATATTTAGAAGATGTGTCCATTTTCCAAGTCCCGTTCTCGTCACGGTATACCTCAATTACGGACATTCCCTGATAGTAGAGATCTTTTTGAATCTGGTCTGCTGTCATTTTACCGTCAACAATTGGACCCAAAGAGAAGATATTTGTGTATTCATGATTCGTTACAAGCAATCCGCGCGTGTTTGATCCATTGATAGGAAAGTAAGCGTTATAGTCGGCTCCTTGACCGAATTTTTCACCAGCTTTGTTTATAACATCATCAAAAGCCGCGACAACATCATATTTGAAGTTTTTCGGAAGAACCAGCTTGTCTTCTTTAGAAGGTTGAATCGGATTAAAGTATCCGCTGACTTTGTTTGTTTTGAAACCAAACAGGTGGTCGGCCGTTGATGACATTGCGGAAGCTTTTCCATCCAAAGTGCCTAACCCTGCGGATGCTGCAGCTAAAGCGGCTGCCCCGGTTCCTAGAAAAGAAAGAAACGTTTTACGATCCATGTTCTTATTCAAAGTGTCCACTCCCCGATTTTAAGTTGCCTTCGAGGACAAGCATATTCGATGAGTGTAAACCCAATGTCAGCCCAATATGTAGTTCGTGTAAAAAGGTTCTATTCAATAAATAGAACCGGCTTTGTATTCACTCATACCATGTAAATGAAGGGGATGGTTCTTTTTGGAAGAAAGCGGTCTGTTTCCAAAAGTCAGTATTATCGTAATTACGCATAATCGTTGGAGGTATACCAAGCAATGCTTAGATAGCTTATTAAACGATAACGATTATCCTCATGTTGAAATTATTATTGTTGATAACGCCTCATCCGATGAAACGAAACAAAGACTGTCTGAAATCAGCAGCTCGAACATCAAAGTTATTTTTTCTCCGGTAAATACAGGTTTTTCCCGCGGGAATACGATTGGATGCAAGGCCGCAACAGGTGACATCCTAATTCTATTGAATAACGATACGATCGTTACGCCAGGATGGATCTCCCGATTAATCGGGCCGCTTATGGATAATCCCGATCTCGGAATGGCTGGCCCCATGACGAATTATGCCGGAAACGACCAGAGGCTCGACCATTTTATCGGCGATTCTGCACGAGGTGCGGATCCCGATTGGTTAGCCGACTTTGATCAATTTTATAAAGGACGCTGGCGCTACACCGATTTCTTAGTCTTTTTCTGCGTGGCCATTAAACGGGAAGTGTATGAGAAGGTGGGAGACCTTGATGCCAATTATGGGGCCGGTATGTTTGAGGATAACGATTACTGCGAAAGAGTTAAACAAGCCGGATACGGTATGGCCATCATTGAAGATGCTTTCGTTTATCACCACGGGAGTGTCACCATCAAGCAGCTAAAAGACGACGAGTACCGTTCATTATGGAATAAAAATAAATCTTACTTTGAGCGAAAATGGGGAAAAACGTGGCACCTGAAAACACCGGCGACAATTTTCGATACGTTCGAACCTCAGGCAATAGCCCAAAAGGTCGTCCAAGCAGCAGATAAAACGAGTATTCTCGTATTAGGTGAAAAAGATTGGCCCGTCATCAAACAACGCTGGCAGTATCTAACGAGTACGTTGGCTGCTCAAGATGACTATTTGGTTATAGCACATATTTATAAGTTTAACGGCAGACTTATAAATGGCATTCGCAAGGTCGGACCCTCATTTTATATCACAAACCGTCTCGACCTGTTTGCGCAAACTCATTTTGATTTGATCCTTTATTGCGGCGAAACCATCATACGAAGTCATCTTCATTCTCGCTTCGTTGTCGTCGACGGGGTTTGTTATTCCCACAAAAATCAGGGACAATTGCCTGAAATCAAGGATGTGGCCGTATTTCATGAAGAGCATATTGAGCAGCTTGCAAGAAAATTAAGGAAATACCGGTTTTAAAAAACGAAAGGACTCTCTCCGAGGAATACCGGGGAAAGTCCTTCATCGGACCGCAATTTCGGAAAAAACCTGTAACGTCAACCTTGCGCATTTCTCCCAAGAAAACTTCTCAGCTTGTTTCACAGCTTTGCTTCTTAATTCCGAACGGGGAGTATCATTCAGAACCTCCAGGATCTTCAAAGCGATTTCCTCTGGGTCATTGGGATCGAACAGCGCTGTCTCGCTTGGCGAAAGTTACTTTCCCAGAACCTCCCTTGGCTGCATATTCTCTTTTTTTTGCAGTTGATTTGGAATCCATTGATACATATTTCTCTTCTACAAGAAATCCAAGTTCAGCAGTGAAAACCGTTGCGGGCACTTCCTTCATCGGTTCGGATCGAACCCGATTAAATGGTACGAAAGTTCGGGAGTTGTCTAGCCCGTATGATTGAACGTTCGGGTCAGAACGGCCTTTAGCCCGTTTGATGATACTGGTAGTCTAGGAAGTCCTGGGATAGCTTGCTCACCGCATACGGGCTTAACGGTCGCAGCGGGTTCGTTCCTTGATCGGCGATTCTTCCAGGTATACGACCCCTTACTTCTCGCTGGTCAGGCAATCTGAATTTTGTTCTCGATCTCTAGCTTACGTACGTCTTCTAAAAGATGTTCATCTGACCGACCGATTAGGGTGTCCGTGGTGAATTCCAGGAGGTCATGACGAAGCTTTGGGCAGCAATTCGCATTCGACGAGGCCAACTTCACCCGTGAGGTTGCTCATATAATCCATCCGGCTTCTTAACCTTTAAGTTCCATAAACATCCACATCTTCCTCGAGACAGAAGGTATTCGGCGAGATGACTGCCTGCGAATCCGGTGATAATGGGATCAAGGCTTTCAAGGCTTTCAAGGTTTCA
The DNA here is from genome assembly GCF_003337375.1 of Paenibacillus prosopidis. GTDB lineage: Bacteria > Bacillota > Bacilli > Paenibacillales > Paenibacillaceae > Pristimantibacillus > Pristimantibacillus prosopidis. Next base: position 136,240 of record NZ_QPJD01000009.1, on the reverse strand, counting down.
TGCGTTTATATCCCTCCCGGATGGAACGAATGATTCAACGATTCCCCTTATGACGTCCTTGAACTGTTCCGGCCCGTATTTTTGTTCGACCCAGTTCAACCCATTATTTCGAAGATTTTCCCACAATTGTTTATCTGTATAGCATCTGACGACTTGTTGGGCAAACTGCTCCGGATCGTTTCCTACAAGCACTACCTGCTCATCCAGACTTAATTGCTTCGCGATTAGCGGCGTAACCACGGGCGGCAGTCCGTGAGCCAGGCATTCCAGCAGTTTGATCGGGATCCCTCCGGCGTATCGTGTGGGAACGATAGCTACCCTGCATTGATTAAAATAATCCCACAACCGATCCACCTGGCCGGTTACCGTGATGGAATCCGATGACAATTGCTGGATCGATGGTAACCTGTTCGTTCCCACGATCCAAAGCCGGGCTCCCGTCAACTGGTGAATCATCGGGTATATCTCGCGGACAAAATACAACATCGCGTCTTCATTCGGGGATGGGGATTCAAGAAATCCGCCGACAAACAAAATATCTTGACGCTGCTCGAAGCTGTTGAAAGTCGGTATTTTCTCCATGCAATGGCCCAGCACGTTTACGCGATCGATTCCGTACTGGTTAAGTAATGCTTTCTCGTTTTCGGATACGGTCACAATTTCATCCGCTCTGCCGATCATATCGAGTTCTTTTTGGATTAACTCATTTTTGTCCTCCTTAGTCAAGGTGTTCCCCTGCAGCTCAAGCTTCAGAATTTCTCTGAACGAAAACAAGGCTTCCGCATCATAAATAACTTTTATATTGCGGTCGATCATCCGGATCGCAAAGATGATTTCCATCATATTGTGCGGGCGGCTGATCCAAACGGCATGGTAATAATGTTTGCGGCTGATGAAAAACTGCCGGAAATCCAGCTTCTCCTCCTTCGTATTAAATAACACTTCGATTCCTTTACGCTGAAGGAGCCGTGTGTAGGGTTGCTCCCTTTTCTGCGGGATTTGTAAGGGAAACAACGTCACCTGGCAGTATTCGGAGAGAAGCTCCAAAAGTTTATAGCTTCGGGGGAAACCCGATCCGAGTTCGGGATTCGGTATACGGTCCTCGACGAACAGCAAGCGCAGCTTCTTGGCGCTGCCGTGCTCCCTCGTCAGCAGACTGTTCCCGGTCAGATGCGAGTAGTAAGCAGACAGATGCTCTTTCCACTTACCGACAAATTTTTCCCGGTTTCGAATTTGCATTTTTATCGGTTCCGAATCGGACTCGGAACTGCCGAACTCGTAATGAATGATGATGGCCGAAGGGTCATACATGACCTTATATCCCATACTTCGAAGCTTCATGCATAAATCGGTCTCCTCATAATAGGCGGGCATGTACTGTTCATCAAACATTCCCGCCTGCATGAACAGCTCTTTGTTCACCAACAAACAAGCGCCAGAACAGTAATCCACCTCCCGGGTATAGGAGTATTCCGGTTTCAACGGATCGTCCCCTCTGCCGTATCCGCTGCAGGAACCATCGTTCCAGATCACGCTTCCGGCTTCCTGGAGCTTTCCGTTCGGAAAGACGAGTTTGCCCCCTACAGCACCGCAGCGATCGGTGGATTGAGCGGTTTCCAGAAGGTTCGATAGCAAGGACGGAGTAATCTGGGTGTCGTTGTTCAAAAAAAGCAGCCATTTGCCGGACGCCGCCAATGCTCCCTGGTTGCAGCCCCTTATAAACCAGACGTTCTCGTTATTTTTGATCACAACCGCATGTTTGATCTTGTTTAACAATACGGATGTTTCGTCCGTCGAAGCGTTGTCGATCAGAATGATTTCATACGGTACGTCCGCGTAGGCCATGATCGTCTCTAAACATTGAAAAGTATATTCAGCTTTGTTATATACAACCAAAATGATGGATATTATGGATTGTTCGAATACGGGCAGTTCCAAACAACTAGATGGATTGTTTAAAAAAAGGTTCGTTTTCTGTTTTAGAAAAAAGTTAAGGGAATCGATTAAATCGCTGCGCTCCATACGGCATACCTCCAATAATCGTTAACCTCATAGATAAGTTTCCACCAGGTCAAATAAACTACTTAAATCCTTTGTGATCCAACAATAGAGCTGTCGAATGTCCTGCATCCGCGATTTATGACAAAACAGTACTACATCGTCCGTGATAACAATCAGCAAATTCAAATTATCCAAAAGCAAACTTTTCATCATGCAGACAAAGAATTAAAAACCTTTGCTCAGGTCTGCTCTTCGTCTCGAAAATCGCTGTTCCCTATTGGTATAGCATAAAAATGAATACATAATCGGAACCTTGATCCTTTATGACCCCATAGATTGAATCACTTTTAATGGTATCTTGGAAAAGCAGCATTTGATCCTTCAGATTTAATAGTTGGTTGTTGAGGAACTTTAAAAATTACTCTATATATAAATTTTCGTTTCTCGTTCTTACAGAGAATCTTCTTACGACTACCCCTTCGAGTTCCGTTTTTCCTTCATTTGACCCCAAGCCCAACCGTTGTAGACGGCGTCGTTGGGGATCCCAAATCTCGGACAGATGCGAGATGTTCCACTTCAATAAATAGCTGTAATAACCGGGATCCCGGAGTCCGTGGATCCCCCATCAATATGTTCAAGGTTGGGATAATCCTGTACCTATTTTCTTTCGTGCTGAATGTGCCTCCAATAATTCAACAAATCCTCCATCTTTTTCTCGAACGGAATCTCCGGCACCCAACCGGTTCTTCTCGAGAACACGGAGGAATCCCCCTATAGGATCTCCGCGTTGGATGGACGAAGACGAATTGGATCTACTTCTATCTCAATTTCCGCATCCGTAAACGAAAGTAATGTTTGAAGCATTTCTTCGATGGTAACTGCCGTTCCGGCTACGATATTATAAACTTCACCCGGTTCGCCTTTCTCAAGAGACAACCAATAACCCCTCACAACGTCTCTTACATCGGTATAATCCCTTTTCGCTTGAAGATTGCCAACTAACAATTTCTGCTGCTGCAAACCAAATTCAATTTTGGAAATTTGTTTGGCGAAATTAGAAGTAACAAAATGTTACCCCCGTCTCGGGCCGGTATGATTGAAGGTACGGGTACGGAAGAATTTCATCCCATAGCTTTGATAATATTGATAGCCGAGAAAATCCTGAGCCTTGCTTACTGCATAAGAACTCAGCGGACCCAGCGGATTCGTTTCCATGATGGCCATTTTTTCCGGATAGACCATCCTGTATTCCTCGCTAGAGCAAGAGATTTGGATTTTGCAATCAGAGTCGTATTTTAGGACAGCCTCAAAGATATTGATCCGGCTGACACTATTGTTAATTAGGCGTATCCGTGGGGACGAAGCTTTGAGCGGCAAGGTGAAAAATTAAATCAAGACGAATTTCATTTCATTCGATTCACGGAATAGGGATCCTTCAATTCACACTCCACAAGCTCTACATAGATGCTGGATGTGCTCCATTCGGCTTCTTAGCCGATACGTTCCATACACTTTAACGTTTCCGCGAGACAATAAATACTCGGCCAGATGGCTGCCGGCAAAGTAGGTGATTCCCGTAATAAAGCTTTCATGTTACGAATCCCACCATTAAATACTGGCGAATTAGGCTAACTGTAATATCAATATGTCAGCTGAACACATATCGTCACGGCGATTGCCTTTAATAGGGGAGAATCCGGCTAAATTAGAGAATTTGATGAATTCGTTTATTACGGATTTTTCACATTAGCATACGATGTTCTGAACTGAAAAAAGGAAGCAATAGGTGGAAGATTTAAGACGGGAGAAGAGGGAAACGAATAATTACGGGAGTGATGAGCATGGCAGAGGAGAACTTAAAAAACAACGATACCGACAGTATTTCATGTTACGCAATATAAGCTGGTTCGCATGGATTTATAGTCTTATGAGGGGATGTTTTCCAGATGATATTGTTATACCTAAAGTGGGAGCTGCTCATTTTTTGAATATATGGGATACGATTTGAAATAGGTCGATAAACTGTATCTCTTATGTTACATCCGTAATTGTTTCTCCGGTTCATCTCCTTAACAAGGCTCTAGGAACCTCCTTATAAGCACAGGCAGCTAGCTCAGTATGTTCATAAAATACATTTAAGAGGTGATTATTAATTGGTTAACAACAAAATGTTAATACATCTTCATATAGCAAAAACTGGAGGTGAATCTCTTAATCACGTTATTAATAACAATTACTCGAAAGAATTAACATATAATGTTTACCTTACAGAAGATAGGATAATAAATGACAAACTGAAAGAGATTTCATTAACAAAGCCACAACCACAGTGTGTTCAAGGTCATTTTCCTTTTGGTATTCACGAATATTTTAACCAACCATTTATGTATGTTACCTTATTAAGAAACCCAATTGACAGATTAATCTCTGAGTATTATTTTATACACAGTTTTTCATGGCCACCATGGTTGGATAAAAATAACTCAATGCATCATCAACTTTTAAATTTTAGTTTAGAGGAGTATATCAAATACCCTGCTAATAGGAACAAACAAACCCGTCTAATTTCTGGAAATTCCCATTCTGAAAAAATGAAATTGTTAGAAAATGCTAAACAAAATATTCAAAAGTATTTTGTAGTAGCTGGTATTACCGAAATGTTTGCTGAATCCTTTTTTTTAATGAAAGAGAAACTAGGTTGGAGAAATATTGATTATAGAAAGACAAATGTTACAAAGATTAGACCTAGAATACATGAATTATCTAGTGGGATTATTAAACTTATTGAAGATAATAATGAAATCGACATTAAATTCTACAATTTTGTAAAAGAAAAGTTAATGAATCAAATTGAAGAATTAAACACAGAGGATAAAGTAAAGCTGAATTCCTTTTTAAAGGATAATAATAGTAATAGTAAAGGTGTATACCCTGATTGTAATGGGTAGAATCGAGTACGTTCTTAAGTTGAACATAAACAGGTTCTCTGTACGATTGATTTCAAGAATGTCGTTGAACATCTAGATAGTTTGGTTGATCTGGGATTTCATACTCATCTTTTCGCCTTAGTTGCTATAAAAATAGCGACTGGTGGAAGACCTTGTCCATCGTTTTAAATAGCTGCGACCCCAGTCGGGGCGGTCGAGGCATCCCGTTTTATCTTGTTCAGGATATTGAAGAAATTTATTACCTCCCAATGGCCTCCCGAATGGAGGAGAAAGTCCATCAAACTTATCGAATGCCGGTTCATCTGCCTGATAAGACTGTTGATTCCAGGCCGTAAACAACGTTTATGTCATCCATGGCTTCCCTAAGTCGTATCACTTTCCGTCATATGTACAGATTGCAAAAAGAATTCAATACACACTTATCAATATTTCAAGGAATTACGGTATGGTTTACCGGTTTATCCGGTGCAGGGAAAAGTACCATCTGTCAATTGGTTAAAGATAAGCTGTCGGCGGTCAGGTTTTCGGTCGAAATATTAGATGGTGATGAAGTTAGAAAACATCTCTGTGCAGAGTTAGGATTTTCCCAAGAAGACCGGTTTAAAAATATCGAACGCGCGGCATTTATTGCAAAGCTCCTTTCCCGTAATCATATCATTGTGTTGGCCTCATTTATTACCCCTTACAAAGCGATGAGAGACTATTTGAAACATGAACTCGATCCATTTGTGGAAGTATACGTAAAATGCTCTCTAAAGGAATGTATTCACAGGGATGTAAAAGGTTTGTACCGGCGCGCTCTTGACGGGGAAGTTGTACAGTTTACAGGTATCTCCGATCCATATGAGGAACCTGAGCATCCGGACTTAATGATTGATACTGAATTTGAAACTTCTGAAAAAAGTGCGCTAAAGGTGCTCGCTTATTTGCGGCAGCAAGGATTTATTCATTTCGACGAAGAGATGAAATAATAAGCCTATGTTGCTGCTAACCCATAATATCCGGTAATTAAAGGTGTACGCTGTCAAAGGTCTGACGTCATTTAGAGACGATGAAAGGAAAGTCCCAAAATGAGACTTTCCTTTTACTTACCCAAACTGGATCTGGCAGGTTTCCTTTTTTCGTAAATGAAAGGCGGCTTCCCTCATGGTGATTTACCATCTCGATCGAGGGCTACTTACCACCAACGCTTGCTGATGACAATTCAATCTGGATGACGAGTTTCTTCTGCAACAATTTCGCACTGAAGATCAATCCGCTACCGGAAGTCAGCGGACGATTGCAACCGAGCTTGTCCCAAAGCTCACTATCCGGCTAAAATGAGCGCCTTCGGGACGAATATCCGGCCTTCCGCTCAGATAAAGCCGGTTTTGCTATAAGCCCGAGCTTTTATTTGGACTATCTTGGCGCTTATGTTTAACCAATCTATTATATATCCAAACAATGTTTCCAGGCTATTAAAGATATTTTTTGTAACCCTTTTGATCCAATAATTCATATAATTCTTTTATATCCTTCGTACGGTCTTTACGGCAAACGAGCAGTGCGTCCTTTGTCGAAACAATTAACAAATTCTCTATTCCGATGGTAGCGACCAATTGATCGGATTTCCCGTAAATCACATTGTTTTTGGTGTCGATTCCTTCAGGAGTCCGTATACGATATTTTGTTGATGATCCTTTTCGGCCGTTTGTTCAAGTGCATCCCTTTACCTAGATCGTCCCATCCGCATTGAACGGGGACCATATAGATAGAGCGGCATTTTTCAATAATACCGAAATCTATGGATTGTTTTTCGATCTCACTATAAATAGTGTAAAACTGATTGTAATCCATTTTTTGTCCTATCAATTTCTTGATCTGCAATAGTTTTTCATACAAGTCCGGCAAATGGGACTCCATTAATTGGAATATGGTAGACGTTTTCCATACAAAAGCACCCGTATTCCAATAATGCTGCCCGTCTGCAAATATGTTTTGCGCTACGGAAACTCGCGGTTTTTCAATAAATTGTTGAACCGGTACCAATTCATTATCGTCGCAGGCCGTCTTCTGAGAGACTCTAATATAACCATACTCTGTCTCGGGACGGGTCGGTTTGACGCCTATCGTAACGACGCAGGTTTCATGCTCCGCCCTTTGGACTGCTGTTTGCAGAGCCTGACAGTATATTTCCGGATCGGATATATAATGATCAGAAGGTAACGTAATTAAAACCGAATCTTCCTTCTCCGTCAGCCTGAGAGCTGAAAACCCGATACAGGCGGCAGTATCCTTCGCTACCGGTTCAGCTATTAGATTTTTTTCAGGAATCATGGGAAGCTGTTTTCTTATTTGCGAAATATAGCTATGAAGGGAAGTTACATAAATATCCTCAACGGGCAGAAATGATCTCAATCTTTTTACGGTATTTTGCAATAAGGTTCCTTCATTAAGGATAGATAAAAATTGTTTCGGAAAATGAGACCGGCTATATGGCCAGAACCGGGTGCCTTTCCCTCCAGCCATAATGACAGCTTTAACTCGCAAAGATAGGCCCTCCTTCTCCGGATCTGATATTAGATAAATTCGATTGTTACTAATATGTCAGCAGCGATCCGACGGGCACGGCGTTTGTTCTTAGCATAGGTTCTAAGTAAGTGTTCTTTGCTTGTCTAGGTGATTTCATCATCTTCGTATAGACTAGCTTCCCCCCCTATTCGTCCTGCATAAATTACAAGGAACTCATACCAAAGGGAGCTGAGAATAAGAAGTGAGTGTATGTAAAGTAATTAAAAAATTACCTTGTCCTCCGCATAAAAAGTTAAAACTCTGCCGTCGTCGGAAAAAGAAAAAGAAGACCGGGAATTCTTTTTTGAAACAGTTAAGGCGACTGAGACAGCAAATTGCAAGAATTACAAGAGTGTACCAGAGTAGGATTAACAGACTTTCCGCAGAAATTTCGCGGCTCACTGACTTCACCAATCAAATTCGCAACGATGTAAACATTTTACAGGCTCAGGTCAGTGCTCTAGCTACAGCACCGGGCATCCGAGATGTTCTGCTAGCTCGCTTAAATACCTCTATCGTCGTCGAGACCGATGCCGGTGCGATTTCAGGTACATTAATTGAAGTAGGAACGGACTACGTGGCAATTCTCGAACCTACCGGCGCGATCGTACTCGTCCCGCTTACTGATATTAATACATTTGTCTAAATTTATGAATCGAGGTGTAAGTTGGCATGGATTTTACTCAAGCGTTGGCACGATTTATCGGTCGTTCCGTCGAGGTTTTTCAGACCACACAATTTATTGTAGGAACATTGTCCGGGGTTAGCGATGGTTTTTTTACGGTACAGACAGCTCCAGATGCATATTCGGCTGGGGGGCAAGTCACCGTATTGGAAGTTAATACGGAATTCGTACGCATTCTTCCGGTCTAACTTTTTTTAATCGGAGCCTTTGGATTCACTTTTTTTCAAACTCTGTCCGAGTTCTATAATGGAATGAAACCATCTTTTCCAAGATTCATAGCAGGTGTGATTAGAGCTTGTCATGCTACCCTTTCGGAGTCTCCGATGATACAATGCTTTGTCTATATGCTGAACAGGTTGTTTCAAGGATAATCGAATCAGCATTTGAAAATCTTCGTATAATCGGCCTCCAAAGGGGTCTGACTCCCACCAACCTCCCAATTCCTTCAACGATTGAACATGATAACACCTCGGAGCAAGCGGATATGCTTGATCGAGCAGTATTTCTGGCGAAAACGTGGATAGGGCGGACTTTCTCTTGCGAAAAATCAGCTGTTTATTGTCTCTTTCAAACCATTCGTAATGATCGGCGTAATAAGCTCCTTGCTTCGTCATGTTATTCACTTTATCCGCAAAGACAGCCAGGCAGTCGGGTGTCAACCAATCATCCGCATCCAGTTCAACCAGCCAACTTCCCTCAGCCTTTGAAAGCGCCTGGTTTAAACAAAAGCTTTTCCCGCGGTTCACCTCATTGCGAAAGATGGAGATACGGGGATTATCGGTCACATCACCCAATATGCGCGCCGTATCATCCTGTGACCCGTCATCAACAATCAGGAGCTCCCACTCCGGGAAAGTTTGAACAAGTACGCTGCGGATAGCCCATTCTAAATATCCGGCATTGTTGTACGTGCAAATCACTACGCTGATCAATGGATGATCGCTGGAACTGCCGGCTGAAGGCTTCGCCGCCAAAACGGGGTGTAAACAATCCCATTCCTCCCGGGTGTTCTTCCATTTGGCGCTTTGGTTCTGCCGGCATTTCCAAGAATCCGTCCGTATTTCGTTCCAATGCCAGGTTGGGGAAAGGCGAAATTGCATTTCAAGCAGTATATAGTGCTCGAACGGCAGGTGTCGTGCTGTTAAGAAGCCTGGATTATCTCCTGTCAGGATGGCTTCTTTTCGCCAAATGACAGGCCCTCTTGGAATAGATTGTGTTTGTTTCATTGGTGGCAAGATAATTCCTGCTGAATCGCCCGGAAGATTCCGGAGCCAGCCCTTCAATTCTTCAAAAAATAAATCGGTGATGCGTTCACCCGCAAAAAGAGTTATAAAAAATGAGCTGGAGTCTTCCCGTATTTCCCTGTTTATGACATCTGCATAATCGGCATGTACGGAAATCATCCGGGCATCCGCGAACGTTTTGCGGACACTATGTTCCGTAAGCCTCAGGGCTAATTCTTGATGATCCGTATTTAGGATAAATACAAGCATAATCGGGGTCACTTCCCTGCGGGGTTGAATGATAATTTACAGTGTATGCCGAAGCATGCAAAGGCTTGCAGGTCCATTTTTTTATATGATCTTACATATGGCACTAGTGATGGACTATGAGCTCTCCCAGTTGTACATACTTTCCAGATTGATACCGGTCGATCTTTCTAATTCAGAAACATAAGCTTTTGCTCTGCTTGATATGAATAAGATAACAAAGTCATTCAGCGCAAACATTCGATCCAAAGGAGAATGAATAAATGGGACCTTTTGCGAAAGACCTATTAAAAGACAAGGTTGTTCTCATCACAGGTGGAGCCACCGGCCTCGGCCGCGCTATGGGGGAAAAGTTTCTGGAGCTTGGTGCTAAGCTTGCGATTGCAAGCCGCCGTGAGGATACGTTGAAAAAAGCCAGTGAGGAAATGAGCCTAATCCAAGATGGAAGCCAAGTGTTCTACAAAAGCTGCGACGTTCGGGATCCTGCGCAGGTTCATGACCTGATGGAGGCGGTGGAAAGCCGTTTTGGTCATATCGATGTGCTGGTTAACAATGCGGCTGGAAATTTCATAAGTCCTACCGAACGCCTCTCACCCCGAGCGGTAGATGCAGTCTTGAATATCGTTCTGCACGGCACCTTCTACACCACTTTGGAGGTCGGGAAAAGATGGATTAAGCAAGGAAGAAGCGGAACCATGCTCAATATCGTTACGACTTATGCATCCAATGGCTCGGGATACGTCGTACCATCAGCGGCAGCCAAAGCAGGGGTATTAGCCTTAACCCGGTCTGTGGCGGTAGAGTGGGCCCCATATGGCATCCGCCAGGTTGCCATTGCACCGGGTCCATTTCCTACGGCAGGCGCTTGGTCACGCCTCTCGCCAACGCCGGAACTAGAAGAGAAAATGATAAGCCGCGTTCCTCTGCGGCGGATCGGTGATAAAGAAGAACTCGCTAATCTGGCGGCTTATCTAATCTCCGACTATGCAGGCTACATTAACGGTGAAGTCGTTACCATTGACGGAGGAGAATGGCTGCAGGGCGCCGGCCAATTCAATAGTCTGTCAGAGGTTACCTCTGAGCAATGGGATGCTTTAGCTGAAATGACACGCAGGGGTAAGTGAAAGTGCTAATTTCTTGATACTTCTACTTTTCGCCTGTTTCGGGACCATATAACGACTGGTATCAGTAAAAGCGAGAGGAAACCTCCGGCAAGGGACAGAGTTGCGTAACTGGAATGAGCGACAACCATACCAGAAAGCGCTCCACCCGACGCCCCAGCTAAAGCAATCATGACATCAATCGTTCCTTGAGTTTTGGCGCGGGTCGCTGGATTAGTCGCATCCACGATAATAGCCGTCCCACTAATTAAGCCAAAGTTCCAACCAAGTCCCAGCAACGAGAGTGCGATGATGAGTACCAAAATAGAGTCGGCGGGCGCAACAGCTGCGACAATACCAGCAGCAAGCAGAACACCGCCTGAGGCATACGACATTGCTGTGCGGCCGACCTTGTCAACAAGTATACCAGTCACGAGGGATGGGAGGTACATCGCGCCAATATGGATTCCTATAACTAAGCCTATCTCACCCAAACCATGTCCATGATGCTTCATATGTATTGGCGTCATTGTCATGATTGCGATCATTACGATCTGGGTTAAGATCATAACGGTAGCCCCGACTAAGATTCCACGGTTGTTACTTGTAATTGTTTTCGTAGTCTTGTCTGAGGGGCTGCTCTGATTTGTCTTGGCTTTGGCAATAGCTTTCGCTACAACAAATGGGTCCGGGCGGAGGAAAGCTAAAAATACTAACCCAGCAAGGATGAAGGCTGCGGCTGCTAATATAAAAGGTCCTGCCAGGGCTGGGATACCAAGCGATAAAGCGAATCGCCCCATAACATCTACCAAGTTTGGACCGGCAACGGCACCGAATGTAGTCGAAACCATTGCAATACTAACTGCTGTTGCTCGCTGTGTAGGCGCTGCTAAATCTGTACCTGCATAACGAGCTTGTAAGTTTGTAGCCGTGCCTGCACCATAGATAAGCAGCGAAGCAAAAAGAAGTACAATACTATGGCTTACAGCCGCAAACACAACTCCGATTGCACCAATACCTCCTGTTAAGAATCCTGTTGCGAGCCCCGCACGACGTCCATAACGTTGAGATATACGCCCAACAAGCAGCGCGGCCACAGCAGAACCAAGGGTTAATAACGCAGCAGGAACACCTGCAAAACTTTCCGATCCTAACATATCCTGGGCAAGGAGTGCTCCAACAGTAACTCCTGCAGCAAGTCCTGCACCACCAAATATTTGTGAGATGACTACGATAATCAATGTACGTTTATACAATCGTCTTTGCATATTCGGGGAATCGTAATCTCGTAAATGAATTTCTTTTATACGTTGGAGTTCATGCGACATCGCTCAGAACCACCTTTCTAGGTGTTTATTTGATTGGAATCTGCAGCCCCAATTGCGGATACCGCATGAACCTTTATCAAGACTTCATTGTCTGATTAAAACCTTTTACAATCAACCATATTGGAAAAATGATTTCAAATACTGCCCCTGGAATATACAGGATCATTCCTATATCATAACCGAAAATCGCTGAACAGCCGCTTGCTAGCAAAGCTGCATATCCAATAAGTCCAATGACTGATATAAATCGTGGTATTAGTTTCGATTTATATAATAAATAACAAAAGATCAGACTACCCAAGCTAAGAACCAACATAGCCATTTCAAAGGCCATATAATGTCCTTTAATAGCTGCACGCCCTATAGTTTGAAAATAGGAATCACCCGCAGCTCCTGCGGTTATATATTCTTCACTTAATGTTATTAGTACTAGCGGGCTGAGTATACTCACTATGAGAAGTGCAGACTCAATTATCCTGGACCCAAAGTACCCAAGTGCTATAGCTTCATTATGTTGTTTTAAAATTGGAAACATTAACAATGCTATGCCCACAACTGCTGCGGAGTTAATTAGCTCAAAGAATATTCCTGCTATAACTTTAGTTCTGTCCGGATAGAGATTGGAAAGAAATTCAGGATGGTTTAGAACCGATTGTAAAACCCCATCACCTATCATGAAAGCAGCCGTGGCAACTAGAAATAATACGCCTACAATTCTTGCAGTCTTTTTGTTTGAATTCATTTTCTCTCTCCTTTGTGTTGGACGGGGCCGGTTATAACTTTCCATGCCACCTGCTCCATTTACAAGGATTATATCTACAATTTGGTATTAACGTATAGATACTAAAGTATTGTTGTGCTACAACAGACCCAACTCGCGGGCACGCGCTACTGCTTCGGTGCGCCTTTGGACCTGAAGTTTGCCAAAAATATTCCGATTGTGCCCTTTAACAGAACTCAAGGCGAGGAAAAGCCGCCCGCTAATCTCATGATTCGAGAGTCCTTGGGCAATGAGTTTCAGCACTTGTAACTCACGCTCGCTCAATGGCTCGATAAGCGGTATGACAGGGGGCAATTTGTCGTCTCTCTTCTGCTCCTCTTCAAACACAGCCATCAGCTTACCTACATAGTCCGGTTTAATCCCATGCGCAGCTGCATCGGACAAGAGCCTAACCATCGGCAAACCTTCATCGACGAAGATACGTATAAAGCCGCCCGGCTCTGCCAGCGTCAGCGCATCATTTATATGCTCCACAGCCTTGTCCTTGGCGCCATGCAAATGTAGAGCAACCGCCTGAAGAACCATCACCTTGAACCGTTCATCCACCCAACCCTTTGCGTACATCTGTTGGCGCAATGGCTCCAGCACCACCAGTGCTGAGGACGTGTCTCCCTGGGCCAAGTGGACCCGTGCCTGGCTTATGGGGAGTTCATGCGCCTGAGCCAGATGCGCCGCTGCCGTCAGATTTCCCTGGTGAAGCAGCGTAAGCACTTGTGCGGCATCGATCTCAGTCATCCGATTCAAGATGTTATGCTTGCGCACGGATTGAGCAGCCTTAGCCAAAGTAGCGGCCGCACCGGTCACATCTCCATGGGCAAGCTTCAGACGGGCTAGAAACACCTCACAGGCAATGAATCCTTCTGTGTTCTCTATCTGCCGCGCCAGTTGGATGCTCTGTTGCACATGCTGTAGAGCGTCATCCAGATCGTTCCATTCGTAGCATAAACGGGCTAGGCCAAGATGCGCTTCGCAGGTAGCCGGCAGAGGCAGATCTCCTGCCAAGTGCAGGACGCGCCGGTAGCTCTGATCCGCCATATAGAGCCGGTTTTCTGCTTCCGCTAAGTTGCCCAAGCCGATTGTAGCCATTATGGTGATGTTGTTATCCCCAATCGCCTGGCTGTAAAATAAAGCTTCGTTATAAGCCTGGCTGGCAGCGGCACGATCCCCCTGGAGCTGGCAGGCAACCCCCAGCATCCAGGCAGCGGCAGTGCGAACAGACAGGTTTTCGGGGTGCAGAAACTCCAGGGCGCGTCGCGACTCCGCAATGATGGCTTCTACCTGGTGCTGGTGGAAATCTAACGCAACCCGTATGGGGGCAATATATCCTATAAGGTCATTGGTCTTGTCGTCTGGCTCGGTGCCTTGCAGGGCTGCCTCAGCAGCTTGTAATTTCTGTTCGATGGCTGTCGGTTGGCCGGCAATGATTAACGCAGCCAATGCGGCTCGTGTGGCGGCAATAAGTCCAACACGGTCTCTGGTCTTATCGTCTGGCTCGGCACCTTGCATGGCAGCTTCAGCAGCCTGCAATTTTTGTTCGATGCCGGTTGGTTTGCCGGCAACCACTAACACCGAAGCATACATCACCCACAACGAAGGCCTAGCATCCATTACCTCAGCCGGCAGCGACTCCAGCCAATTGAGTACAGGGGCAACCGCGCCGCGAAGGTGCAGGGGCATCCCCTCTCCTTCAACCAGTCGCGCGGCGCGTTCAATATCATTGGAAACAACAGCATGGTGAAAAGCTTCAATCTCCAGACCATTGTCTTCATACCACACGCTGGCTCGTTGGTGTAATTCGGCCACGCTTCTCTCGACACCCTCTGTAGAAGAGACAGTACTCTGGTGCAGACGCTGCCGCAGCAAATCAGCAAAGAGATGGTGATAGCGGTACCAACGCCGCTCGTTATCCAAGGGGACGATGAACAGATTGGTCCGTTCGAGATATTTAAGGGTTTCTTGCCCGGAAGATGAAGGGTCGATCAGAACGGCATCACAAAGCGGACCGCACAGGCGGTCGAGGATAGACGTGCGCAACAAAAATGTCTGAACGCTTTCGGACTGATTTTGCAAAACTTCTTCAACCAGATAGTCCAGTACGAAATGGTGGCTGCCGGTGAAAGATTGGATAAAGCTGGCGGCGTCTTTATGTCCATGCATGGATATCGCGGCTAATTGTAGGCCGGCAATCCATCCTTCGGTGCGGGTTTCCAAGGCGGCGATGTCTTCCGATGAAAGGTTTAGGCCCATCACCTGGTTGAGAAATCCGGCGGCTTCGAAGGAGTTAAACCGCAAGTCTGTCCCGCGCAGTTCGGTCAATTGGCCCCGGACGCGTAACCTACCCAGGGGTAGATTCGGCTCTTCGCGAGTTATGATAACAATGTGTATCTGTGGCGGCAGGTGCTCGAGCAGAAAGGTGAGTGCATGATTAGTCGGTTTAGCATCGATAACGTGGAAGTCATCAAAGACAAGGACGAAATTGTCTTGGATGGTAGTAATCTCATTGAGCAGGATCGTCAGAATCGATTCGGTTGGCAGTGGCTGAGGCGATTGGAGCATGGTAAGCACGCCTTCTCCTATATTCGCCGCAATCGTCTGTAAAGCAGCAACGAGGTATTTAAGAAGGCGTGCAGGATCGTTATCCCTTTCATCCAGTGACAGCCAGGCGACCGGTCGCCTGCAACCGGCGATCCATTCGCTGACCAGTGTGGTTTTACCAAAGCCGGCTGGGGCTGAGATGAGGGTCAGTTTGCGGTGCAGTCCCTCGTTCAACCTCTCAATCAAACGAGGGCGTAATACCACTTTAGTCCGAAGCGGAGGGATATATATTTTAGTGGATAAAATTAGCATATTCATTGATCAAATATAACACTGCAGCACTCTGTCATCAACTTAAAAACAGCAAATGCAGTCCGTTTTCCTCAATCCGAATCCACTCGCTCATCTATGTTTACCCCTTTACGGCCCCGGCCGTCATACCTTCAACAAGAAATTTCTGCAAGAATACGAAAATGATCACAACCGGCAGCACGCTCATGACGGATGCCGCCATCATGCTGCCCCAGTCCGTCTGATACAGCCCTTTGAACAGGCTGATACCGGGCGTAAGCGTCCGATGCTCCTCGTCGTTAATGAACACGAAACCGAACATGAATTCGTTCCAGGCGTTCAGGAAAGCGAACAGCGAAGTGGCAACGAGACTTGGAAGTGAAACCGGCATTAAAATACGGAAGATGATCCCCACACGGGAGCAGCCGTCGATTTCCGCCGACTCTTCCATTTCAAACGGGACCGAATCGAAAAATCCTTTCATCATAAACGTACAAAGCGGTACCGTGAACGTTGTGTAAGCCAATATCAACGACGAGTACGTGTTGATTAGAGACAGGTTCTTCATGACCAAGTAAAGCGGGATCAGCAGCAGCACGCCTGGTATCATCTGCGACAGCAGCATGGCGATGCCGAACAGCTTCACCCCGCGGAACCGGACGAACCGGCTTAACGCATAGCCCGCAAAGATCGAGATGATCAGCGACGCGCCAGTCGTCACTGCCGAGATGAACACGCTGTTTTTGAAAAAGGTCAGAAATGCCGATCCGTGAAGTACGTTTTCAAAATGCTTCCAAGTCGGCGCGCTGATCCAGAATGTCGGATTAACCGTCCGGATTTCCGCATCCGGCTTAATCGACGTAGCCAGCATCCACAGAAACGGGAACAGGCAGTATACGGAAAACCCAATCAGCACCGCATAGGTCAGTAAGGTTAAAAACCTTTGTTTGCTTCTGCTAATCAGCATTTGATCACCTCCTGTTTTTTCTGACACTGAAGAAATAATATAAAATGAATCCGCTGATCATAAAGCCGAGCATCATGGAAGCAAGCGCGGAAGCGTTGCCGAAGTTATAATCCTGCATAGCATAGCGGTAAATCATGATAGGCAGTGTCTCTGATGAATACAATGGACCGCCTTCGGTCATAACCCAAATGAAATCGAAGTTGATCGCCGTCCAAATGATATGAATGAACACGATGGTCAGCGATACGGTTTTGAGCTGCGGCAGCACAATGTACCAGAAGCGGCGGCGTACACCCGCACCGTCGATAGCGGCCGCTTCTACGATATCCCGCGATACCGATTGCAAGCCGGCCAATAAGCTGATCGTATAGAACGGAAAGCTTCGCCAGACGTTGACGAACACGACGGTCAGAAGAGCCGTATTCAGTTCGCCCAGCCAGTAGTAAGGCTCCTTGAGCAGTCCAAGCTTGACGAGCCATAAGTTGATGATGCCGTAATCCGGCGTCAGCATCCACGTCCATGTCATACCCGCTATAACGATCGGGACGACCCAAGGAATGATGATAATGGCGCGGAACAGCGTTCTTCCTTTAATCTGCTGGTTCAATGCAAGGGCAGATAAAAGTCCCAGTGCGTATTCCCCGGCCACGGACAGGATCGTCCATACGGCCGTATTCTTGAGCGCCGTTCGGAAGTATTCGTTTTGAACGACTTCTTTGTAGTTCGTGAGTCCCGCGAATCCGCTTAATGCTTTGTTCATCAGGTTCTTGAACTGAAAGCTGTCCAATAGGACGGTAACGAGCGGATAGGCGTTGAGGAGTACAAAAAAAAGCAAGGCCGGCAGCACAAACAAATAGGCAAGCCGTTTTGTTCTCTTCTCTCTAAGCGTCATCGCAACAGCGCGCCATTTCCCCGCACGCTTCGCTGGACGTTCCAGTTCGATCGGTTTCATCTCATTCACCACATTTATCAAGAATTTTATAGAAATAAAAAAGCAAGCATAGGCTTGGGAGCGCTATTACTCCTGCTACGGTATCCGTCCTATGCTTGCCCGTTCAAATCAGCTTGTAATCAGCTTCCGCTCAGTTCGCCGGTTTTGCTCAGACTGTCGTTAATTGCTTGCGAGAGCCATTTCGCCACATCTTCCGGCTTATCGTTTTTCAGCATGGCACGGGCAAGAGAATCCTCCATCGCTTTCGTGATGCCGCCGAGGGAAACAGCCGGGAACACAACGCCTTGTGAGGCCAACGCCATGAAATCCTTGCCCCATCCGCTATCGTTGACTAGGTCGCTGCGCGGGTTTTTGCCGGGGTTAACTGCTTTTTGGTATTCGGCGCCGAGCAGATAGGAAGCGAACTCCCATGCCTGGTCCGGATTCTCCGATTTGTACACGTACAGAGGTGCGATTTCCATGAAGGTGGCCGGTTTATTTTTGTATACCGGTGCCGCGACTTTAACGTCTTTCATGCCATCCGGGTTTTCGCTGCTGCGCCCTTCGATCCACGGACCGTTGACGACCATCGCGTATTGGGCGAGAACGAAGTTCTGGTCCTCTTCTTCCCAGCCCCATGTTTTGGCGTCCGCTTGGATTGCCTTAGCCGCGAGCAGATCCTGGTAAAACTTGAATACCTCGGCCGCTTTGGCCAGCTGGTCCGGGTTGTCCTGCCAAGTGTTTTTATATTTGCCGTCTGCTTGCTTATCCGCTAGTGTCACATCGTTTTGCGCCAGGTACATGATCAGCTCCTGCGGAGAACGGACACCGGCCCCGGCGATGCCGAACGCTTCCTTACCCGTTTTCTCCTTAATCACCGGAGCCATTGCAAGAAGTTCGTCCCACGTTTTTGGAGGGGCGGTTATGCCTGCCGCTTTCAGAATATCTTCATGGTACAACAGGGCGCGGATGCCGAGATAGTTCGGGAGCGCTTTTGTTTTGCCTTCCACCGTCAAAGCCTCCAGCACATTCGGATAGATGTTCGATTTGTCCGCCCATTTATCCAAATAAGGCGTCAAGTCTTGAAGCGCATCCATCTTGTTGAATTCGCCGAACCATTCGCTCAGACCCCAGCTCAGATCGGGAGCGTCTCCAGCGTTGATAGCCGCCACCAGCTTGTCGTGCATGACGTCGTACGTGATGACCTGGAGATTGACGTTGATCTCCGCATGGCTGTCATCGAATTCTTTTACTTTCGCCTGAATCGTTTTGCCTTCGTCCGTGCTCGGGTCAAGCGCCGCCCAAAAATCGAGCGTAACGGCCTCTTGCGCCGGTTCGGCATTACCGGTTGGTGATGCGGCCGGCTCGTTGTTTTTGCCGCCGCATGCTGCTAGAGCCGTTGACAGAACCAGAACCGCGGCCAATCCGAAAAGTCTCTTTTTTGCTTTCATGGTGTACCCCTCTCCATTTGACAGAATTTGTTTACGTCTTTATTCTAAGGCGCGTTCCATCCCGTCGGTATGCCGCCAAATTCACCAACATGTTTAAAATATTAAGATTGGCCGCTCGATTGCCGGTATTCCGTCGGCTTCATGCCGGTATACTTGCGGAACACCTGGCTAAAATAACGCTGGTCGGAATAACCGACCATGTCCGCGATCTCATAGGTTTTCAAATCGCTCGTAGCGAGCAGCCGCTTCGCATGCTCCATGCGGAGCACCGTCAAATATTCAACAAAGCTTTCGCTCGTGACGCTCTTGAACAGCGAGCAAAAATAATTTTTGTTCAAGTAAAACCGCTGGGAAATTTCTTCGAGCGATACCGTCTTATAGTGAACATCGATATATTTTTTCACGACTTCGATCAGCTGCCTGCCGCTCTTGGTTTTGGTTTCGCCTGCAGCCGATTGAAGGCGGCTCTCGATAAGCCTGCGCAGCGACTCCTTCACCTGCCCCGTACGAAGCTCCAAAATTCCGGCCTTCGCTTCATTCATGAGCATAATAGAATCTTCGTCCTTGATATGGCTCTCCAGTTTGACGAGCAAGTCCGCCGCTGCCTTTTTCCATTCCGTGCCGCTCATCGCAGCTACGGATTCTTCACGGAACGCGTCCTCCAGCTTGGTGAGAAGAACCTCTCCGTCCCGGATAGCGCCCGTCTCGAGCAGCATGTCAAGCAGCAGCCCGATTTCTTTCCAGCCGCCGCCAGCCGGAGTAGCCCGTACGCCGTCCTTCCGTCCTCCGCCTGTCGGCTGCCCGTAAAGCGCAATCGCCTCCTCATCGCCGAGCCGAAGCGACTCCAGCGCATGAACCGCTTCGGTGTAAGCCGCGAACAGTTTTCCGATCCGCTGCTTGGGTGCGCTCGCCCCGATTCTCGCCTGCGTGCGCAAGCAGAGCTCCAGCGAGCGGTGAAGCCGGGAGAGCAGAGTCAGGAGAGCTCCGTCATGCCTGGAAGAAAGCGGAAATAGAAATACGAACTCGGCTGTTTTCTGCAGTTTCCTAAATACCGGGACCGTCTTGCCCACTGTCTCCTGAATGATATTTCTCGCTGCGAAAAAAAAGACTGACCGGTCCCCTTCATAGCGGAGGTGGACATTGTCCTCCGCATCGACGAACTTGACGGCGACAGCCGAATAACTGCCCTCCGGAAGAGCGATCATGAGCTGCTCTGCGCGAACGTAAAGCTCATTTTCCTCAATCTGCGGCGAACCGGCCGCCTGCGTAAAAAACTCGTCCTGCATGAGAATTAGCCCCTGGTTCAGGATCGCTTTTTCGTTAATTCGATCAGATTGATTCTTCGATTCTTGATGAATCTGCTCCATCGCTTTGTCAAGCACGGTCAGCAGCTCCGCTTCCTTGACGGGCTTGAGCAAATAGTCGAAAGCATCCAGCTTAAACGCGGTACGCGAATATTCAAAATCTCCATAGCCGCTTAGCACGATCACTTTGGGGGCATGTCCCGAGCCCTTCAGCCATTCCATGAACCCAAGTCCGTCCATGAGCGGCATACGGATATCGGTCAGGACCAAATGCGGCCTAAAACTCTCCGCCAACCGACACGCCTCTTCCCCATTGTACGCATGTCCGACGATTTCCCAGCCGAGCTCCGTCCATGGAATTAGATTGTTTAGTTGTTCATGTATGGCCAATTCGTCGTCAACAATAATTACTTTCATGCTTCTAAGGTCTCCTCCCTCCAGGGCAATCGGAAGATAACGCAGGTTCCTTTGCCTTCCTTGCTGCGGATGCGGATACCGTAACCCTCACCGCATATTAGCCGGATCCGCGAATGAACGTTGAATAGCCCGATCGGGCTGTCCTCTTCCGCCAGAGGCTGTTCTCTTCCCAAAATGTCCGCAATGGCCCGTTGTTCCAACTCTCCCATGCCGCTGCCGTTATCCAATACATATAAATAAAGGCAGCCATCCTCCCGGTCTACCCGAGCAGACAGCTTGAGCAGCTTCCGTTCGCCGGGGCTAGGGATAAGCCCATGCTCGACCGCGTTTTCCACGATCGGCTGCAAAATCAGCTTCGGTATAAGCATGTCCGCCGCTTCCGGTTCAATTTGGATCTGGATCCGGATGTGTCCGGGGAATCGCTTATTGATGATGACGAGGTAATTACGGATATGCATAATCTCGTCGCGTATCCGTACCCTCTCGTTCTGAATGTTCATGTTATAACGGTACATGCTGCTTAACGACATGCAAATCAGCTTCAGGTCCGGGACGTTGTTCACTTCCGCGATCCCCGACATCATCTGCAGCGTGTTGAACAGAAAATGCGGCGATATCTGCGCCTGCAGCGCTTTAATTTGCGTCTCCTGATTCATGAGCCGAAGCTTCAGATCATGTTCGATCATCTGCTGGATCTTCTCCGCCATCCGGTTGAACTGGTTACCCAGAAATCCGATTTCGTCGCTTGTACTCACTTCCACCCTCGCATCGTAATCGCCGATTTGTATCCTTCCCATCTTGCGGTGCATATGAATGATCGGTTTCGTCATGCTATAGCTGAGCAAGAGCGAAATGCTAACAGCTAGAAGAGCGGTTACAATAATAATGAGAATAGCAATATTCCTGTACAAAATCTGTTTCGGATTGATATCGAACGTGTAATGAAGCCGCCAGCCGGAGGAGCCTAATTCCGTTTCGATCGCATTTGTGCGGCTGTCGATTGGCTTTGAAACATATTTTGCTCCGGCTTGGGTCGAATCGGTATGGTATATCGTATCACCCGAGGAATCTGTAATGACGATTTGACCGTCGTAGAAGGAATTGTACGATTCGACAAGCTGCCTAAACCCCTGTTCCCTCAAATCGATGACGAGCAGGCCGGTCGGATTTCCCAGGTAACGGACAGGATACAGAAATTGAATGATCGGCTCATTGTACAAGCTGCGGTAGCGGATCAGTGTCTTCGGCTTATCGCCAGCACGTTTGGATTCCTGCAGCAACGAACGGAAATAGGAGGCGTCCATATCCGGATACAGCTTCGGGAAAAAGTTGCCGAGCACGTCTTCGTTCGACCGTATGAGGTACATGCCGAGAATGTCCTTCTCCGGTGACTGATTGTATACGGAGAGGAAAAACTCGCGGATATCACGGACGGTATCATACGTGCGGCTATCGGTGAGAAATTCTTTTTTGAGCGCAATGCTCTCGATCAGGTCCGGGTTCGAATAAATTTGGTAAGCGGTTTCATTTAGCGCATGCGAAAATTCGCCGATGCGGCCTTTCAAGTCTTGATTGATCCGGCTGCGGGCGAATTCGATATCCTTCTGGACGTCCTGAGAAACCTGATACAGGATGATGCCGGACGTGATAGACAATGGAAGCGCGGTCGTCAGTATCATGGCGATAAATATTTTCATGCGGATCCGTTTGAACATCGGGCGCTCTTCCCTTCTGTTGTCCATATAGTTTAGTTGTTTCATTTTACCTCATCAACGGGAAAATGTTAGTACATATGTTGAAAATATTCAGGCCTACTTCGACGCTCTTCTCGGGATCTCCTCTGCTCATACTTCTTTGGACCATAGGAAAGGCCAGCCTGGATAACCAGCTGGCCTTCCGCTCTATTATTTCCTGAACTAAATCCACAATTGGGACATTTGAACATTAGCTGCCCGTAAAGCCCGGTATCGATCACGCCCGCATCCTGAAGCAAGCACGCGTCGTATTGTTTATCTCTTATAGAATTCCAATTCCGCCGCATTGGCGTATCCGTTCGACGTATAATAACGCAGATAACGATATGCCGTATCGGTATTGGTCGATACACGATACCATTTGTAGTCGCTTACGCCGCTGATGCTAAGAAGGGTAACAAAATTTGTGCCGTCATTGGAGCCTTGGATGAGCGCTCCGTTCATCCGGCCGGCAAACCCCGCTCTCGGAAAAAACTTCACGCTGCCGATTGCCTGTTCGTTCCCCGCTCCCAGATCGACCCTAACCCATCCATTACCCGTCTTCGTGTCGGATGAAGTGGCCGTATCGCCGTCAAAAGCGCGCAATCCGTTCTGGGCGGCATTGTATTTGTTATCCCAGGAAATGGACGAGGCGACAACCATCGATTGCGTGAGCTGAACTTTCTCCTGAGGAATTAACTTGAGCGCCGCAAGCAAGCTTGCGGCTGCAACATCGATCTCTTCCTGGGTCGAATTAGCATTGTCGTACACCGACTGTGCATTCGTCATTTTCACCTGAAGCGCTGCTACGCTCGCTTGCGAGTAAAACTCGGTGCCGGCCGCGGCCGCTTCCTGAAGCAGCAACGGGAGCAGCGTCTTATCGTTCACCTTTTTGTAGAATTCCAGCTCCCCCGCGTTGGCGTATCCGTTGTTAGGCGTAAAATAGCGCAGATAACGATAAGCCGTGCCGGTATTAAGCAATGCCGTATACCATTTGAGCTCACTGACGCCGCTAATGGTATGCAGAGTGACAAAGTTTGTGCCGTCATTGGAACCTTGGATGAGCGTTCCGTTCATCCGGCCAACATTCCCCGTTTTCGGATAAAACCTGACTTTACCAATTGATTGCTCGTTCCCTGCTCCCAGATCGACCCTAACCCAACCATCACCGGTCTTCGTGTCGGGAGAAGTGGCCGTATCACCGTCAAAAGCGAGCCAACCGTTCTGGGCGGCATTGAATTTGTTATCCCAGGATATAGACGAAGCGGTAACCATCGATTGCGCGATCTGAACTTTCTCCACAGAGAGGTCAATTAACGGTACCAACGCTGCTTCCGCCGCGGCAAACTGGGCTGCAAGATCCGTTTTTTCAGCGCCCTGCTTGGCCATCTCCGCTTTGATCCGCTCCACTTCCTTCTGGTACAGGTAGTAGCTGCCCTTCGTGTAGTCCGCGGCAGGAGGATTCTGGCTTACGGTGATACGATCCAGGTTGAAGCCTTTCGAATCGCCCCCGATAAACACCCGCATGACCTGTACGCCTGCCGTCAGAGGTACATTGTCATCCACGGTGTAGGTCTTCCAATCGACTGCTCCTCCGGTGCTTGGCAATGCAACGTCGTTTGTCGAATCCAAGCCGTTAAACGCAAACCGGATGGCGCCTCCCTCCGCTGCAGCAGCATACCGAACATGAATCCTATAGGTTCCCGTAACAGGCACATACACGGAATACGTGATCCATTCTCCGCCCGCCAAATCCGTCAGCGCATACCCGCTGGCGCCATCGGACCCAATGTCCACACTGTCATTACGGTATTTCCCGCCAGAGTTGCCGGTCGTCAAGTCATGGTATGTATGTCCTTCGCCATCTATCGGAAAGTGGTCATAATTTTCCGCTTCGATATTTCGGGGCAGTGCGTTCATGCTGTAAATGGGAAGTCCGTTCTCAAAGCCGCTGATCGGGTCTCCGGCCATTAATGCCGGCCTGCGGAAGGTCAGGGCGCCCCAACCGGGCTGATCAAGTGTATTATTGCCGGCTTTCTCATAACCTGAAAGAGCTATCGCGGTGTCTCTCCCTCTTTCCGTCCAGAGCGCCTCGTCCTCTACTCCCATTCTGACTTTAAAATGGGCGACCGCCTGTTCGTAAACGGGTCTGCTTCCCGCAAAACTCCCCCGGCTCAGATTCGTATTGGCTTCAAAATACGGGCTGACTTGTTTGGAAAACCATCTGCCCGTCCGGTCAAAGCGTTGGATGATATTATCCGGCTCCCACGGCGTCGGCTGATCCGGGAATGAAGCCACGTAGGACGTATTGTATTTCGACATGAATTCATACCCTTTGAGCAGCCGGTTATCGAGCGAATTCCAAACGTCGTAGCCCTGATTCCACGCCACCTCGGCGATTCCGGCGGCTGTCGCCAGTCCGAAGAAAGCATGCTGCTGGTCGCGCGAGCTTTCCTGGTTTTGTCCGTTTTCCCAAACATAATTGGCTAATGTTCCATTATAACCAAAGTCGGGAATCGTTCCTGCCGAACCCCGGTACTTGTGCTCATTGAAGTACGTCTTTTCACTTATTAGCGCTCCCGAATAAGACGGACCCGAAGCATACGCCATATCGCCCGGCTTGTGCGGCTGGCTTGTGAAGTACCGCAGCGCCCTCTCGTACATCGTCCGATTATCCAGAAAGACGCCCATGGTAAGCATCGCTCTCCAGGCGATCATGTCCTGGTTGCCGTGCCGGGCTGGATCTCCATTCCAAATTCGCCAGTAGAATGTCCCATTTGTAAAACTAACGGAAGCTGGAACGCCCGTACTGGAGTAGCCTGGATAAACAAGCATATCTTTAAACTTTTGCAGATCCGCAGGAGCCCAGCCGTCATACGTGCTCTTGATGATTTCGGCCGCCTCCACCAGCTTCCAGGCGTATAGCCCGGCGTTTAACGCTCCCGTGCCTTCGGGGTCAACATTGGTCAAATTGCTCCACGTATTAAAGATTTGAACCGCTTTGTCGGCGTGGCGCTTATCCCCTGTAATGGCCCACATCAACGCATTCAGGTAGGCGGCGTTTACATCCAATTCGAATACGCCTCCATTGGTTCCTCCCCTTGCAACAACAGTCATACTCGGGTTTCCGCGCACCCCATAATCATAACTTGATTTGTAATCGGCTTTCATCTCTTTGAATGAAGTCAGCCACGGATCGATTCCGGCCTCCACCATGTACTTCATCCGCTCCAGATCGGACTTTTTAAACAGCCCTCCGGGATGCACGAAGCCCTCATCGCTTTGCGGAGCCGCTCCACCAGGTACCTCCTGAAAGGTGGCGTCCGTTTTGCCGATCGGGGTGCTGATCGGATCTATTCTCAGAACGAAGCCCGAATGCTTGATGTATCGGTCAGGATCGTTGTAGGACTGATAAGAAACCGCAGTGCTTTCCGCTAAACCGGGAACCTGCTTGAAGGTCGCGGCTGCTTTAAAGCGGTCGGACTCATCATTCTTCTCCAGCTTAACAATAAAATTGTTATCCGCCAGATAATAACCCGGTTTGTTTACAGATTCAAAAGAGACGTAGCCGTCGCCATTCGCCAGGCCGGGCACGATTTTCCATTGCGCGTCCTCCGCCGGATCGACATTCGGGTCAATTCTGACGGAAAAATCAGCCGCATGTCTCACATTCCGGTCGGGAAAATTATAGGATTGCAGCATTTTATACGTGCTTTCCGTAACGCTGGATTCCGCAGTTGCTTCCGGTATGCCGTTTCCGGGCGCAATACCCGTAAGCAGCTGAAGCAGTAGGGTAAGAGCTAGAATTGATGCGCATTTTTGTTTCACAGTAATGGATAAAGAAACAATCATTTTTTTCTCTCCCTCTCAAATCATGTTTTTTGTAGTCCCTCCTTCTCGCAATACCCGGCATCGGCGATGCGCTGCCCGAGTATTTATTGTGCAACTCCTTTCCTCCTTGTGATTCTATGAAAAAAGGACCATCCTGAAATCAGGAGGGTCCTTCGTCCCCGTCCTTCGGTAGCTGGCTGGCTTTTCGGCTTCAAAAACACCGCGGTTACGCCCCTATAGCTTTGCGTCCCTGGCTTTCGCCAGGTTTGCCATTGTCGGAACTAATTGTCGAAATGTAATTTTATACTAAATTTTTGTCGATTTATGGAACAACTACATCGTAATTCTCCTCTGCATGGAATGTAAATGGTTCCTTTGTACTTATTGATAAATTGAGTTAGGGACTTTTTTCTCAACAGGTTGTGTTGAACCGAACTACGGCAGACAGAATTGATGTCATAAATTAATACGGGGTTTAAGTAATTTTCGTTATATGGCAAAGAGGCCGGTCGTCGGGAGCATGAGCATAATACCGAAAAAAGACGCCCGATGTGGGCGTCATTTTCCTTTTATTACTCCTGCCAGTTATTGATAAGCGATTCAGCATCCGTATTCAGAATCATCGTGGCGGTATCTTTAACGTTTCTGCTCAAGCTTGCATGGTTTAAGTGCTTTTGAAACTCCTGCATATGTTTAATCGCTTGATCCTGACTTTCTTTATCCAGTTGATGCTGCACCTGGTCGAGAGCATTGGTAAGCTGCGGTATAACCGGACCGTTTAATTCTCCAGAATCCGTGAACCGGGCGATTAAATGCTGCATGGAATTTACACTGGTTGTCACCTGGAATTGGAATGTCTTCTGAAGCTTGTTACCCCAATAATCCTCTATTTCCACAGTTGATATTTTGTCCCCCAATCTTCCAGCCATATCGATGTTCACCTGCTGCTGGGCCCCCGGAACAATCGTATATTCTTTCCCCTCGATTGTGATTTTTGCGGATTTTATTGCGGATAAATGGCTCCGAACTTTGAAGTTTAACGCCATGTAATCTTCAAAAGAATCGCCCTCTTCTAAATCATTTCCGTTTGCAGTCAGAGAAAATGAAGGCAAATCCGCAGCATCTATCATTATTCCATCCGATGCAGCTCCCCATCTATCTACGGTTCGTATAAATAGGGAATAAT
Organism: Paenibacillus prosopidis; assembly: GCF_003337375.1. Lineage (GTDB taxonomy): Bacteria > Bacillota > Bacilli > Paenibacillales > Paenibacillaceae > Pristimantibacillus > Pristimantibacillus prosopidis. The sequence goes on along the minus strand of NZ_QPJD01000009.1, from coordinate 108,711 downwards.
TCTTATCTTCTTCAAGTTCCGATATCACAGCCGTTTGAATCCCTCTATTCACATCCATTGCGTTTCCGACCTGTTCACCATCACTAAATAGAGAAATTTGCACCTTGTCGCCATCCATATCATAGGGGCCATCCCAGTACAGCTTCATATGGTCGTCTCCCCTAATAACCTGAACATTTTCCACTTCCCCCGGAGGAATACCATCGTTTACAGGTTCGCGCGGTGGAGTAGGTGCTGTAAGTACGTCCGGATCGCCGAAGGTGAATTTGTCAAAGTTGTATAGCCAGTCTCCGCCTTTAAACAATATGAAAACAATGTGTTTTCCGGTTACGGGAGTGGTGACATCCGTAGAGAAAACCTTGAAATTCTGCCAACCGCCCGTTCCTGTTACGGTAGAGGATGCAATAACCGGCCCATTCATACTGTCTATTCTGACTTCAACCGTTCCCCCGCTTGTGGCGCTTGCCGCATTGATATAAAATTTTGACGGGCTTTCGCTTCCAAAGTCAATGTAATTGTACATGGCATAAGGGTTATTAGGTCCATATATTCCAGCCAGGTAAGTTTGTCCTCCGCCGTTTTCTCTGCCGAAGCCTACACCGCTTGTGTAGTTTTCAGCCTCCAGCTTGGCATAAGCATCCCTTGTTTTGCCTTTGACCGTTGAAAAGGTGAACCAATCCAAATTGCAGGGATAGTCGCTTCCATTTTTTCCTTGGAAAATGAGATATACATCATGAATGCCCACAGCCAAGCTATCGTCTATATTGGACATGATATCTATCCAGTCATCCCAATTACCTAATGCCGGAATGTCAATAACGCCGGCAGTCGGTCCGTCCAAACGATCTAACCTTACTTCAATCGTGCCGCCTTGACTGCCGCTTGCTGCATGAACGCTAATTCCGGATGCGCCGGTTCCAAAGTCAATTCCTTTATACAGGGCATAACCGTTGTTTTTAATCCCGTCTAAAAATCCCCAGTCCGCATTTTTATTCACATCCGCGCTTTCGTCAAAATTTCCTGCTTTCAGCCTTGTGTAGGCATCCGTGTCGGTCGGGTCCGTGGTCGTAAATTTAAACCAATTCAAATTAAACAAATATTGATCGTTCTTCTTCGTGAAGACAAGATAGACATCATGTTTTCCTGTTACCTTATTTGGATTTCCCTGACCATCTTTAAGTAAGGTAACGGCATCCGTATAGTTATTCCATCCGCCTGTTCCTTCTACGTTTAAGGTGCCGACTTTAGGGCCATCTAACGAATCCAGTCTGATTTCGATATTCCCTCCGCCCGTTCCGCTTGCCGCTCTCGCAATAAAGCCAGCAGCACCGGCTGATCCGAAATCTACATTTTTATATGCGGCGTAGAAGCCGGGCTGAATGCCGCCCAATTGCAGCGATCCTTCCAGAGCGCCCTCCAAAACAAATCCGGTGCCGATATTATAGCGTTCCGCTTCAATTTTATTGTAGGGATCTTTGACAGCATAATTGAGTTCAACATTCTGCGGCTGGATCACGGATAAAGCTTGGACGGCGCTGGCCGACGACCAGGATTCGAACGTTCCCGACAGAAGCTGACCCGACCAGTTTCCATCCACGATATTGTCGGAATTTCGATGGCTCCATGCCATTTCCGTATTAAAAGCAACCCAGTTGTCGAAGCCGCTGCTAAACGCCGTGTATTTACTTTCGCTTCTTTCATCCAGAACTTTTTGCAGATAGCCCAAGTTGCGCATTAAAATTGTTTTTCCGCCCTTTAAATCTCCATTGGGCCCCTCGTAATTCAACAAGCCGCTTGCGTCAACCAAATGATTTTGGGTGAAGTCGGCCGCTTCCACCGCATCATCGAGATAGGCCGTGTTTCCGGTTGCTTTGTACAATCCTACTGCCGCACCTATGAAAGTGCCCTGATTGTAATGCGTTGCATCCGGCACAGCGCCGTTCTCAACCTCGATCCGGTCAAAAACCTTTCCGTTCCCGTCCGTAAGCATCGTTTTGCCCCATCTGAAAATACGGACAGCCGCATCCAAATAATGCTGGTCCTGCGTAATGTTATAAAGATAAACAGCCGCTTGAGCCGCCGGAAAATTAATGCAAGAATTTTTGGTCATCTGGTCGCTGTTCAGCCACCAAATGCCGCCGTTTGCGAAGCTGTCGTCCCATTGCGTATCGTACACAAAGTCAAAATGATATTTCGCCCTATCCAAATATCTTGAATTTCCGGTTATTTCATAGGCTCTCGCAGCTCCCATCGCCCACCACATGATATCGTCATTGAAAGGATTGTTGGTCCAATCCTCTCCGTACTTTGCCACGGTACCGTCGAAAATATCGTCTATCTGTGCTCGAAGCTGATCTTTTAAGTCAGGATCGGATGTATGCAAATAGGAATCCATCACCATCTCCCAAAGCTCCGCTTCTACCCAGAAGTCCTGATGGTTGCTGTGGTTCGAGTTCTTCCAGAACATCTTTGCATTGCTGTCCCAGAACTTTGCGTTGAATGCCTTAATGGCCGTGTCTGCGTCGGATGAACTAAATGCATGCGCTTTTGTTAACCCAATCGCAGAAATAGAAGTAAAAGTCAAGGAAAACGCGAGCGGAAGCACCAAAAACTTACGTAAACCCGTTTTTATCAGGGGCATAACAATACCTCCAATGTTCGATTTTTATGTAGGTTGATGCCGATTCGTATCAAAGCGGATCGGCATCAACCTCTCCTGTACCGTTATTTATTGACCTGCTGCGATCACCTTGTTGATCTTCTCTGCCATAACGTTCAGATCGCTGACCGGCGCTTTATCCATCAGCACTTTTTTCCACGACGCTTCGATGAACGGATACGCTTTGCCGGCCCATGACGTCAAGAAACGAACCGGTTGAATACTTTGAGATTTCAGAATATGATCGATCGTCTCGCCCACTTCGGGATGGCCCGCTGTTTTCAGGGCATCGAAATACTTGGCGGCGGACGCTTTGTAAGCGGCAGGAGCCACCGGGGTTTGAGGCAGGACTTCCTCGTACATTTTGGAATCCAGATACTTGAGCACTTTCCAGACGGCGTCCGGATTTTTGATCGTAGCCGGGCTGCACCAGCCCACAGCGTCGTAAATTTCCGACTGGCTGCTTACAACCGGCATCGGAACGACGCCCCACTCCAAATCTTGCGGAGCCGTACGGATCAAATCATCGGCTACCCATTGCCCTTGCAGGGTCATCGGCACTTTGCCTTCTTTAAACGAACTCATGACGTTGGATAAATCGTAGGTGGGCGGATTCATGTAACCGTTTCCGATAGCGGCTTTATATTTTTCGACGCCTTCGATAAACTGAGGACTGATTGCCACTTTTGCAGGATTTACGATTGCGTCGGCGAACGGAGCGCCTCCCGCGGAAACTGAATAAAGCGACATGTGAAAAGGATCAGGAGAAGCATAATAGCCGAACTGCTGAGAGCCGCCTTGCTTGCCCGACAGCTCTTTCATTGCTGCGAAAAACTCGTCATACGTCCAACCGATCTTCGGCTCCGGCAGACCGGCATCCCGAAACGCTTTTTTGTTGTAGAAAATGCTGTAAGTATTCAAAAGGCCAGGCAAACCGATCAATTTATTGTCCAGATGCCAGCTATCCACAACGCCGCTGTAGAAACCGTCCATGAATTCTTGATCCGCTGCGGCGTGCGCCGTCCAATCGAACAGAAGTCCTTTGGCTCCGTTGTCGAGCAGCATGTCGTTCCCTGTCATGAAAATATCGGGAGCTTGTTTCGCGGTAATCATTCCGTTAATCTTGACACCGTAATTGTCGAGCGGAGTTGGGATGAGCTTGACTCTAATTTCCGGATTTTCTTCCTCAAACTTCTTCATGGATGCCATAATCTTTTCATTCATTGCCGCGGATTCCCACGTGATCAGGGTGACTTCAACCGTTTCTTGGCTTGGCTGCTCCGTATTTTGCGCAGAAGGAGAATTGGTATCAGGCGAGCCCGAGTTCACGTTGTTGCCGCCGCATCCAGCCAATAGACCTAATACAAGCATCAAAACTACGATTCCAGACGTACGTTTCCCTTTATCCTTGATCATGGAAAGACCTCCCGTTGAATAGTTTTTCATGCCAAAGTATACTTACTTTCCTTCATCGTTTGTTGTACGATCACCATCCTCGCGGATTGCCGTACTATTTCCGGTTTATTTCAATGATGCGGAATTCACGGAACCGAGCCCTTGCATAAAAAACTTTTGACCGAAAAAGAAGATCAGCAGCATCGGAAGAATATAGATCAAATCTGCAGCCATGAACAGGTTCCAAGCCGTCGCATAAGTGCCCTTATAGGAAGCCATTGCAATAGACAGGGTCCATTTTTCCGGACTAATGATGTAAATAAGCGGCTCCAAATACTGGTTCCAAGCACCTTGGAATGAAAAGATCACCATCGTCACAATAACCGGCATCGCCATCGGGACCAACACTTTCGTCAGTACATACCAATCTGAGGCTCCATCGATTTTGGCCGCTTCGTCAAACGAAACGGATATCGTTTTCAAATATTGGACGAACAAGAACGAGAAGGTTGGGTTTCCGAAAAAGGCCGGCACAATGATCGGCAGCCATGAATCGTACCATCCGAGGCCAGTGAACAAGTGAAACATAGGGATCATTCCGACAAATCCGGGAAGCATAAGGCTTCCGACGAAGAGTGAAAACCATAACCTTCTGCCCGGAAAATTCAGCCTGCCGAGTCCGTAACCGACCAAGACCGAACTGATAACCTGCCCGACCGTGCATGTAACGGCGATAAACATCGAGTTGCCGAATGTTTGCCAAAAGTTGATCTCTTTCGTCCCCGTAACAAAATTAGACCACTGCATTTCTTTTGGAAACCACTCGGGAGGCATTGCAAACACTTCATTGTTGCTTTTCAATGCAATCGTCAGCATCCATAAGAGTGGAAAAAGCATGGCGACAGCACCCGCGGACAGTACGACGAAACGAACGGCGTCGAGCCCGGTATATTTTGCTTTGCGCGGCCCGGCCGCTATTCCCTGCTCAGCAGTCATTTTTTCCTTTCACCTCTTTAGCGGGAATTGTCACTTTCGTAATACACGAAACGATTGGAATAACGGTAAGTAACAGCCGTGAAGATCATGATGATGAGGAACAACACCCAAACCTCGGCGATCGCATAGCCGAACATTCGGCCGTTAAAGGCGTCGGTATAGATTTTGAAGTTTAACAAGGAGGTGGAGAAATTCGGCCCTCCGCCCGTCAGCACTTGAACCTGGTTAAATGCCTGGAACGCGCCGATAATGCCGAGGATCAGCTGCAAAAACAGGATGGGCGTAATCATGGGAATGGTTATGTTCAAAGCCACTCTCCATCTTGCCGCCCCGTCGACTTCCGCCGCTTCGTATAGTTCCTGGGGGACCGACTGCAGGCCGCTCAAAAAGATGATCATGCCCGCCCCCACTTGCCAAAGTCCGATCAGGACGATCGAAGGAAGCGCTGTCATTTCACTCGTAAGCCATGTACCCTCAGGTAGACCAGCCATACGTAGCAAGGAGTTGGCCAAGCCGTATTGCGGTTGATAGATAAACAGCCATAACGTAAGCGTGGCAATCGAAGGAACCACCGTAGGCAAATAAAAAATAGTTCGAAACCATTTAATACCCGGTAAGCTTCTGTTTAGCAGCATGGCTAAACCTAGTCCGAGGATCAGCGATGAAGGTACGCTCAGCAATACAAAGTAGAATGTCGCCCGTACCGATGGCCAAAATGCCGGATCTACGTTAAACATATAGTTGAAGTTGGCGAAACCGACAAACCGGGGCTTATCGTACCCGCTCCATTCCGTCAAGCTGTAATAAACGGACGACAACAGCGGATAGGCAACAAACACGCTGAAGCCGATGATCGAAGGCAATATAAACAGATAACCAATGACCCAACCTCGAAGCTTCTTTTTGCTTCTCATCCTTTTTAAGATCCCCCCTTGATTCCATTCATCCAAAACGAAACGCTTTAAATTATTTCTTTACCCGAACGCCGCAGAAATCCATCAACAGCTCGCAGAACATCATGTTCGCCCAAGAAAACCACGGTCTCGTATACCTGAACGGGTCGTCTACGTTAAAGCTTTCGTGCATCAGTCCGGTATCGGCAGTCGTCGTCTCGAGCAGATGAAGCATTCGCGCCTTCTCTGCCCGATCTGAAGTTGTCAGGCCCTGCATCGCAAGAGCGATAGGCCAAGTGTGCCGTTCCGGCGTATGCGGACTGCCGATCCCTTCCGCAGCTGTGCCTTGGAAAAAATACGGGTTCTCTTTGCCGAGAATAAATCGGCGCGTATTTTGATAAACCGGATCGTCGCTGCCGGCATAGCCCAGATACGGAATGGATAACAGGCTTGGTACATTGGCATCGTCCATGAGGTTGAAATTTCCCAATCCGTCCGTTTCATAGGCATAAATCTTCCCATATACGGGATGGTCGTAAATGCCGAACTCCCGAATGCCACGGTCAATCTCCTCGCCCAGCGCTCTAGCGTCAGCCGCAAGAGCAGCGTCATGCAGCACCTCGTCTGCAATTTCCGCCAAATCGCACAGCACGACGACCGCAAACATATTGGAAGGTACAAGATACCCGTATGTGCAAGCGTCATCACTGGGACGAAATCCGGACCAGGTCATACCGGTATAGCCGGTAATGCTTCCTTTGCCTTCCCGGATCAGCGTGTCGGTCGGCGGACAATTCAGTCGCTGGAACGTATACGGCGAATCCGTTTCATGGCGCTGTTCTGTGGCCCATAAGCTTAGAATGAGTCTTACGGCTTGTTTAAACGTATCGTCGAACTGCGAAATCCTGCCGGTATTTTTCCAAAGCAGATAACTCAACTGGATTGGATAGCACAGCGAATCGATTTCGTATTTTCGTTCCCATAGCCACGGATTCATCTCCGTCAGATCATCATGGTGTCCCTTCCCGCTTGGCGAGGCGTTAAAAGCATTGGCATACGGATCCACAAGAATACATTTCATTTGACGGCGGACCAATCCTTCGATCATATCCGCCATATCTCGATCTGCTTGTGACAGGACAAGAAATGGACGAACCTGAGCGGCCGAATCCCGCAGCCACATTGCCGGTATATCGCCAGTGATTACAAAGGTGGTTCCATCCGGCATTCGCTGGATGGTCGTATCCAAGGTGTTTCTGAAACCATTCTTAAACATCTCCATCAGATTCTTGTTTTGCGGAAGACGCTCGTTCATCTGCTCCATGAAGCTCAGCATGGCAGCAGAGTATTCTATTGGCGATGTCAATTCGGCAACCTCCTTTTTCAGTTCGGCACAGCAATTAAAACCGCTTACATTTATTGCCTTGATTATAATTGGTATGCATTTGATATGTCAATATGTATTTAACGAAATATATATGTTAAATGGTATACTAATCGGAGTTGGTTTAGAACACTAATTTGTAAGCAATGATTGAGAGTACGTATTACGTGAAACGTGCGCATAAACATCAAATGCAGCCTCTCTAAACGAGGGCTGCATTTGATTAATCGAGGTGTGCGAAATCGCATTTCTTGCTTAGCGAACTTCTCTGGCGGGTCCCGTCGAGTCTCCGAGCACCATAGAAGCTTCCAGTTTCATTTTATTCGGCACCGATTGCCCTTCCCTAAGCTTCAGCACATTTTCGAAGGCGATCCGCCCCATCTCCGATTGGTTCTGCCGCATATGGGTGAGGGGGTACCGGCCGCCCGTCTCCGGACAGTCGAAACAGATGATGGAAATGTCGCCCGGCACCGACAAGCCGATTGTTCTCGCGGCTTCCAGCGCCAGTTGTCCAATATTGTACTCGGTGGCGAACATGGCCGTAATCTGAGGATTTTTTTGCAGATGGCGAATGATTTTCTGAATATCTTTTTTCCGGTTTTCTTCCGTATGCGCATTCGGCAGCGTAGAAGTAATATCCTCCAGCCAGATGTCCTTGTCGACCATGATGCCCTTCTCCGCATGAGCCTGAATAAAACCTTCGATACGGTCTTCAATAGCTGTCGTATCCACGGGCGGCGGCGTCAAAAAGGCGATGGACTTATGGCCAAGCTCGAACAAGTAGTTCGTCGCTACTTTGGCTGCTCCCAAGTTGTCCGTACTGATCGAGCTTGCCGAAATCCCTTTTAAATACCGGTCGACGAGTACGAGCGGAAACTGGCTTATCACCAGCTTCAATATTTCCGCATTGAAGAATTCTCCCTGAGCCGGGAAAATGATCAGACCGTCAACCCCCAGCTCCAGCAATCCTTTAATCGATTCTTCTTCATAAGAAGGGATGCCGAAGGAACGACGCAATACCAGATAGGATTCGTTTTGCCGAGAGGCCTCCTCCATGCCGTATATCAATTCCGTACCATAGCTGTCACCGAAATCCGTAATGACCAGCCCGATTAACAGCTTGCCGTTCGCTGATCGGTTCTTATGGCCCGCTGAACCGCCGTAAGACGATTTCGTCCCGTGGTTCTTGAAATCGGCCACGAAAGAGCCCCGTCCGGGCTGGCGGATAATATAACCCTCGCCGGCAAGCAGCTCCAGCGCTTTCTTGCTTGTTATACGGCTGACGTTATATTCTTCGCCGAGTTCCTTTTCGGATGGAACCCTGTCCCCTACGGCGTATTTCCGCTCCAAGATCCGATCGCGAAGAGCATCGAATATTTGCTCGTACATGGCTTTCGATGAAGATTCGTTTGTCATGAAATGACCTCCCATGTTTGCGTCATGCATTCTAGTAACAACCCCGATAAGCTACTCAATTAAGAATTAATATATCATGATATATTATTATTGCCAAGTAAAATGATATAGAGTACCAAATCAAAAAAAGTAGGATTCATGCAGTAAGCTCGGTGTGCCGATGAAGGCTGCCAAGCTTGTTTCTTTTCTTTATGAATCGTCCAGCTGCATGTTACAAAAAATAAATAACTATATAAGATGGCAAAATGATGATATATACGTATTAAAAAACGGGACTGCGTTGCGCGCAGTCCCGCTTAGTTATTAGCAAGTGTATATACGTATTTAATCTCATCCCGATGAGAATATTCCTGAGAACTCGGTGTCTCCAAGATGATCGGTAGATCCCTTATTACAGAAGTGTTCAAAAATTCCTTCATATTATTTTCGCCGATATATCCCATTCCTACATTGGCATGCCGATCCCTGAAGGAGCTGCTTGGAAATGCTGAATCATTAAGATGAATAGCTTTAAGGTTGGTGAAGTACCCGAGCTTAATCCCCTTCTCCATGACTGTAGTCCAATTATGCCCTGACCATAACCCGCTTGCGAATGCATGGCACGTATCAAAGCAATATCCTATTTTTTCGGGATAATTCGTCAGTTTACGGATTTGGACAAGCTCCTCTAACATGATCCCCATTTTCACCCCTTGTCCAGCATTATTCTCAATAAGTAGAAGGGATTTCCCCTTCCAATTCATAAGAACTTTATTAAGCATATCGATCATTAATTTATATCCTTGTAGAGGTTCAGGACCCTTATATTTCCCGAAATGTACGACAAGACCGATGGATCCACACGCTTCAGTAATATCCAAATCGTTTAAAATGGAACGAATCATCACTTGCTGCATCTCTGGATCTTCGATCGATAAATTAGTCATATAAGGGGTATGGGCTATGGAAACAAGTCCATTCTCTTGGCAAAAACGAGCACAGTTATCTGTATCACTAAGGTTATAAGACTTCACAGACAGGCTGCGCGGGTTTTTAGGAAAATACTGAAAAGCCTTTCCCCCCAGCTTTACTGCCTCCTGGGCCGCGGCTAGATACCCGTTTCTAATAGTCACATGGCTTCCAAGCTTCATTCTTTTTCCCCTCCCATCCAAAACCAGCTCATACTCTCAACAAATACCCATCCTATATACTTCCTATACTGAAAATCAAATATACTGAAGGAGAATGTACCACTAATTACTGTCCAGATAAAGTATTTCCTGGGAAGGCCTCATTTTTAGATACGTGAATCCGTTCACTCGGGAAAAATTTTTTGAAATACTTCTCAACTCTTACATGGATGTCTTTCCGGTACCATTCCGATAGCCCATGTGCTTCAAACAATTGAGGCATTCCTAGCCGTTCTGAACGTTTACCCATTGTACCATCCCCTATGTTTAGCGTATCAATCCAAATTCGATCCGCAATACCTTCCAAAACAGTAGGAAAATCTGGGGTGAACGGTAATACAGGAGAAATCGATGCCTGAGTAAATAGTCCGGCATCATGCACGTCTCTTAACGCTTTTACACGCAATTTGATCCCCGGCGCATACGGCGAAAAAATTTGTTTGATATCCTCTCGATCTGTTTCAATCGTCATGGATACAAGGATTTCGCATTTCTCCTTTAGTTTCAGTAATATATCAAGATCTCTTGTTATGAGCGGGCTTCGAGTCTGGATTTGAAGCAAATCCGGCGGGCTTTCAATCATTTCTTCCAATAAACGCCGAGTAAGTTCAGCCTTGCGTTCGATAGGTTGGTAAGGATCTGTTGCCGAAGACATAAAAATATTGACCGGTCCGTTTTTTCTACGCAGTTTGATTATTTCATTCCGGTAATTTTCAGCGGCATTTGTTTTGATTTCTATCCATCCCCCCCACGGTATCTCTTTAAACTTTTGAATCGGCATTTCTCTGACATAGCAGTATCCGCAAGCGAATGCACAACCACTATACGGGTTTAAGGAATGCGTAAATCCTATATCTAAGTAGCCCTTGGCTTCGCTAAGAATTTTCTTGGAAAGTATATCCTTGATTTCAATTGCCATCTGAATCCCCCTCTCTTTAAGCTAAGGATAGAAAAACATCGAGGTATTCATTATAATCCTCGTCACAGAACATATTAAAGATTATCTTATCAAAATGATGGAAATATCATTTGATCGTCAGCGGTACTAACGGTCCCGATATTCCTGAGGCGTGCAGCGCTCGTTCTTCTTGAATTGATAGGTGAAGTAAGCCGGAGTCTGCAAGCCGACTCGCTCCGCTACCTAATAAATCTTGATTGCGCGAAATTCATGTAGATTCACTTCGCCCGCAGGTCTTCCCAGATAAGGACGACATCTTTCTTTCCACAACCACTAGAGTTTACAGGGAGAGACTTTGGCGACTTAGGATTTCGGCATGTGTTGGTGACTTATCCGAATAACTGTGCCTCGAATCCAGTTCGTGTGTAACGGTAGGTGTTCTCGGTGACGCCCAGCTGGACGTACAACAAAGAGCACCCCTCAACTTATAAAGTGAGGGTTGCATAAGGTTTTAATTCAAATGCGTATTGTCTTCGATCCCTTCGGGGAAATTCGGATGTTCGCCCGGGCGCAGCCAGGTCAGCCATTCTCTCGATTTGGCGTCTCCCAATTCCTTGAATGCGACGGCACTTCGGCCGCATAAATCGATGAAAGGAACTTTTTCCTGAACCGCTAGCGCTTCCATCGATCGAGGAAAATCGCCGTGTGTGTTGATCAAAAGACCGTCATGGTAATTTCCGCAGGCGCCATACTTTGTTCGTGAAATCCCTACGGGTTAATTGGACCGGTACACGTAATCCAACCGACATTAACTCGTCTCCGCCAAATACTTGGCCGCTTTCCAGCAGTTCATAGTCCGCATTCGCTTCGAGTCCCTGCAATCGGACCGAACGGAAGCCGCAGTTAGGCTGAGCCAGCACATGGAAATAAGATACAATCGCTTCCGAACGGTCTTCCGATACGATCATCCATGCAGCTTCGTTGCCCTCGAATGGGCTCAGCAAGCGATAGAAGTCGCCGAACTGAATCAATCTGCGATTTTCCTTATAAAATGTGACTTGTTCTTTGGCTATCTCCTTTTCTTCTTCAGTGATTATGGTCAAGTCCAGTTCATATCCGAAAGTACCGCAGTAAGCTACATTTCCCCGCGTCTCAAGCGATGCTGACCGGTTTAACATATGACTGGGCGATTCCGTAACGTGAGCTCCTATCGTGTTGATCGGATAGACGATACTCGTTCCGTATTGAATTTTCAGGCTGCTTATGGCATCGGTGTTATCGCTGGCCCATGTTTGAGGCATTTAGTACAACACGCTGGGATCGAATCGCCCTCCGCTGGAGCAGCTCTCGAATAGGACATGAGGAAATGCCGAGGTCAAGCGCTCCAGCACGTTGTAAAAGCCAAGGATATACCGGTGCGAAGTCTCGCGTTGGCGTTCAGGCGGAAGCGCTGCCGAACCGATCTAGGTCATATGCCGGTTTATATCCCATTTCACGTAAACAATCGGTGTACTTCCCAGAATGTCCGAAAGCTGTTCAACAATGGCGTCGCATACTTCCTTACGGGAGAAATCCAACACAAGCTGGCTGCGGCTTGTCGTACGGCGGCGGTCTTTCACATGAATGCACCAATCAGGATGGTCCCGGTACAGTTCACTGTCTTCGGATACCATTTCCGGCTCGAACCACAATCCGAACTGCAAACCAAGCTGATTGATCCGCCCGGCCAAATCATCTAGTCCGTCCGGAAGCTTCTCCCGATTGACGAACCAGTCGCCTTGCGAGCTTTTGTCATCATTCCGTTTGCCGAACCATCCATCATCCAAAACAAGCAGCTCGACACCAATCTCGCTCTCTTTGGCGGCAATCTGTTCGATTTTATCCGCGGTGAAATCAAAATACGTCCCTTCCCAGTTATTGACCAGCACAGGACGCTCCATATCGCGGTGTACCCCTCTGCACAAGCGGGTACGATAAAGTTTGTGATAGATTCTGGACATGCCGCCCAATCCCTCACCGGAGTAGACCATTACCGCTTCCGGCGTTTGAAAAGCTTCGCCCGGCTCCAGCAGCCAGGAAAAGTCAAACGGGTTAATCCCCATCGTGACGCGAGCCGTATCGTATTGATCGACTTCCACGTTGGCAAAGAAGTTTCCGCTATAAACGAGATTGATTCCGTATACTTCCCCGTACTGTTCACCGACATCCTTCCGCAAGAGCGCAAGAAACGGGTTATGCTGCGGGCTGCTTGCTCCCCGTTTGCTTTCGATCGACTGGTTCCCTTTGAACAGCGTCTGCGGTATATATTCCGCTCGTTCGCCCACGCTCCGGAGAGATGGAGCATTTCGTAATCCGCGTCGTCGAAGTCCAAGCTCATGCTCGCCGCCTGAAGCAGCTTCACCTTTTGTCGGTCCAAGTTCACGAATTTGACGGAGCGCGTAATCGCACTCCACTGATCGAATACAGAATACGATAGAATCACTCTTCGATCCATTAGGGTGTCCTTCAGCTCGATCTCCAGCGTCTCCGCTTCATCATCGCTTTCCGTATAGATTGCCGACAACCCTTCCAGCTTCGGCTTCCCTTGTATAATGGCCTTCCAATCACTCTTCAATCATACGGTACCGAAATCGCGAAAATTCAGCCTCTCCGTTACCTGCCGCATAAATGCCTAGGCGAAGGCCAATAAATTCGCCAAACGTATTATGGTTATAACCTGACACTTCTATTGTTGAAGGAAACCGATTCCACCCAATACCATCGGTACTATAAAACATCGTCACCGTATGGTGGTCGTTCCTAAGCTTCAAATGAAGTCGGCAGCCCAGGCCTTTTATAGAAAAGCCTTTGATACCTCGCCGCAGTCGATGAATATTATGCTCCGTAAAGCTGATCCCCGCATAACAGCGGTCGTTATAAAAGAGCACAAGTCCTGCTTCAGCTTCAGGCCCGACCTTAATCTCAACTTCAGCTTCATAGGCCCGGTCGGGTGGAATGACGACGAGCGGTCCTGAATCCGCCGGTGAATTCCCTTTGGCCTTTAGCTTCAAGACGCCCCCGCCTACTTCATAACGTTCAGGATCCAGTTCCTTGTAAAATCGCCACTGCCAACCGAGTGAATCACCTTGGAAATCGTCAGAAAGCTCCAGAGAATTTCCTTGCTCCGGCTTCAACTCTCCGTCCGGAACCTGCGATACGATCGGCCAGTCGTCTTCTGTCCACTCGATAAGGTCCAGCAAGGTTTGCCTTCCAAGCGTGTAATAATCCTTTTCATAGGCATGATAGACGAAATACCATTTTCCATCAGGTGTATCGACTAACGTACCATGCCCCTTTGACCACCAGCGTTCTTCCTTCGACCAAGTATGCACAAGAGGATTATTGGGAGAGTTCTCCCAAGGCCCTAAAGGATTTTTGCTCCTGGCTGCAACCGCCATATGGCTCGTCGCAGGACCAGCCGTTCCGCCTTGTGCGCAAATCAAATAATAATAATCTCCTCGGACCAGTAGTTTTGGGGATTCGAGAGCCATCCCGTCCACAACCCATTCCTCAGGGATTGGCCACCCTTCATAAACCGTTTGTAAATCGCCGGTAGCGGAAAGGCCATCCGGGGCTAAGGAAACAGCCCTTCCGTAGTTGATATACAGGTACCGCTGCCCATCCGGGGCTAGCAAGTGCCCCGGGTCAATCCCGTCTACACTCAGATCAATGGGATCGGACCAAGGACCTTCCGCTTTCTCTGCATAGATAACATAATTCGTTCCGTTAGCGGGAAAGTAAATGTAAAAGAGTCCGTTCACATAGACCAGATCCGGTGCCCAAATATCTCCGACGTAAGTCTGGAGAGCATGGCAAAGGGGGACCCAATCGGTCAGATTGCGGGAATGCCATACGAGAAGCCCTGGAGCATACATGAAAGACGAGTGTGTCATGTAATAATCTTGACCTACCCGGACTATGGTAGGATCGGGATAATCGCCCCTTAGAATATCGATTGGATAGGTTGCGTTTATTTTCGAATTGGACATGGTCTTTTCACACCTCACAGATATTGGAAATAGAATGACATACCACTTGTTCACTAATAAAACCTCTGACCGTTATAGTCCCCGTCAAAAATGGAAGATAGACTGTAATCATTCTGTTTGGATAGAAAGATGGTTTATTCACATAACATTCCAAGTCATCTTACTAATCCGTCTCAAATACCTTTTGCACGAACCACCGGTCCAATTTAAAGATCCTTGGGCTAACAGGATTGGGCGCTGCTGTATGCATTGAAATTTCTTCATTTGTACTCCTAAGAATCATTAAAGCCGGTATTCCTCTCAGATAGGAGAATACCGGCTTTATAGCTTATCAACCGAAATTCAGGTTCAGTTTCAGAATGGCATCGGCTACCATTCTTGCGACAGCTTCTGCACCTTGTTCATTCAAATGCGTATTGTCTTCGATCCCTTCGGGGTAATTCGGATGTTCGTCCGGGCGCAGCCAGGTCAGCCATTCTCTCGATTTGGCGTCTCCCATTTCCTTGAATGCGACGGCACTTCGGCCGCACAAATCGATGAAATGGACTTTTTCCTGAACGGCCAGCGCTTCCATGGATCGGGGAAAATCGCCGTGTGTGTTGATCAAAAGACCATCAACGTCAAAATGTCTG
Source organism: Paenibacillus prosopidis (assembly GCF_003337375.1). Taxonomy (GTDB): domain Bacteria; phylum Bacillota; class Bacilli; order Paenibacillales; family Paenibacillaceae; genus Pristimantibacillus; species Pristimantibacillus prosopidis. The sequence continues at coordinate 93,241 of NZ_QPJD01000009.1, read as the reverse complement.
CGGCAAAGAGGCGAGATGAGTACGGGATGAGCCCCCTTCACTCTCGCTCCGTCGATATATTGCCGTAAATACCGATGGTACGTGCTCCAAGGACTTGTATGTCTTTCGGCATCTTCCTTACTGTCGTTGTGACCAAATTGAATGAACAAGTAGTCGCCCGGCTTGATCATTTGTAAAATTTCTTCGAGCCTTCCTTCCTCGATAAAGCTCTTGGAGCTTCTCCCGCACACAGCCTTATTCACAATCCGAACGGAATCGGGAATAAATAAATGGAGCTTATTCCCCCAACCTTGCATGGGGTACGAATGAGGCTGATAATCCGCCATTGTCGAATCACCAGCCAAGTAAATCGTTTGTTTTTCCAATGGATCCACCACCGTTTATTAATAAAAGTATAAGTATGACTACATGCCACCCGATCACTCTTTGACCGCGGCGAATATCCAATAGACTTTGTTCCGAACGCATCAAGCCGGGACGCCGAACTTATCCACCAGCCTCTTGGCCAGCTCATCATCCGAAAGAGGATTGCGGTGAGTGTTCTCCAAATAAATATATTTTTCCGTTTCCGGCATCAGAAACTGCTTGTACCACGCAAAGAAATCGGGACTGTCGCCGTGCATGCGAAGCCAGCGGCGAAGCGTATCCATATTTTGCACCGTGCTCTCAATATTCGTCAGCCAGTCCGCCCGGAAGAAATGAGTCCACTTTCCATGCTCGGCTTCCTGCAGTGCGACCTGGCCCTTCCGATAATTCCACATTGCTTGCGAAGCATACACAAAAGCCAGCGGATAGTTTCCTTCACGGTAAGCTGAGTACGATTTCCCTAGCGCGTCGAAGCCTTCGCAACCGGATAGATGCAGCTCTACGTGCAGCAGCAAATGATCCTTCAGCCGAAGGCGGTCCGGTTCCGCCAGCTCCGGAAGCAGCCGTTCAATCCGCTCCTTCAGCTCGCGCCAGCCCGGAATGGCATCTGCGCACAATCGGCGAAAACATTCGACTTGCTCCGGAAAACCGACTTCCCCAGTCGTCCAATATAAGCCGGAATGAGGTTGATCTGATTTCCCCTGAAGCCAGTGTCCGACGATGATGCGTGCCGGATGATGATAGAACTCATCCCCCGCCCGATCGTCTTCCTTCGGACCATACGGGATCGTCCGCCGTGCATAGTCGCGAAACATCTCGGCGATTTCCGGAGAACCAGAGGAGAACATCCGGCGGACAAACGAACCAAGATGCTCTTCCGTATCCGCCTCCCCCCGCGTCCACAGCTCCCGTATCAAGTCCAGCGTATAGACGTGCGGCCGGATGTTGCCGCTATTGATGAGGACGTAATCCTTTGCGCCGACCCGAAACGCCTCCTCGATCTCTCCTTTGATCAACTCGACAGGAGCCGGGAACAAAGCTAAATGATTGGAGGCTTGAAGATCGTGAAACGTTACATGGTAATAGATGCCGTGCTTCCCTTTTTCATACGGCTCGGGCAAAGCCGGCACCCGCAGATTCAGGTTACCGTGGCGCCTTGACACCATCTTGCCGTATCCATTGTCCGCCCAAACCTTGATAACATCGTCCGGAACATTGACATGACCTGCTTTATATAATTCCGAGATCTCCCCATACAATGCCACGCAATACTGCGGATCGGCTACCTTGCTGTTAACCATATCGTATTGTTTGCGTATGACTCGGCTGATCATTTCTCCGCGCTTCTCGGGCGTGTCAAATGCGGGATCGTTTATCCAGAAAGGCTGGTCTCCTTGTCCGCGGAAGGATAGAACCCAAACAATGTTGCGGTCCTTCTGCTTCTCGATCGCTTCTTCCCACAATGCCTCGAACAGCTCCGGGTTCTCTTGATAGCTCGCTTTCTTTCCTTCATACGCTCTGAGAAACATTTCTGCGCCTAATGGCTCTGCATGGTGGTGAGTAATCCATAATCCCATCTCCGCAGCCACATCGGCATGCACACCATGCCTCGGCAGGTCGGTGCCGGGAATGACCATATTCCCTCCACAGCGCAGAAGCGCTTCAAAGACAGGCTGCCATACCTCCCGGGTCGGCGGGTACTCCTCCTTCCACCCGATCAGGCATACCTCGTCGTTGACGAACCAGCCGCGGAACCGGACGAACGGTTCCGGCGAATCGTAATCGCCCTCAGGAAGCTCGACGCTGATTCGCCGCTCGGGTGGAAGGTCCGCCCAGAACCAGAACGGATCGACGCCGAGGTGCTTTCCGCTGTATTCTAGCATACCGTAGACCAGACCAAGATCGTCGCCCGCAGCAATATGAAGCTCCGTTTTGCCGCCGTACTTGACGAAGCGGAAGCAAAACGCCTCAGGCCTGTCCGGGCACCGGTCTTCAGGCTCCGCATATCGGATGACCACGTCAGCCGGCTCATCCTCCGCCGAGATGAGCCTTGGAACAGCGCCAAGAACCTGTTCATGGTCCCGCTTTACCATTTCCCAAGCATGTCGGATAGGTGAAGCCGGATTCTTCGGAATGCGGTAAGTCGTATTGTGGTCAATGATAAGCGCCAATTTAAATTCCTCCCAAATGACACATACTAAAATGCAATGCACTAAGTCACATTGATAACTAGTCGAGCTGTATCCATTCCTTCTGAAAACGCGAAACATTCAACTCGCCCTTTTTTACCAGTAAGCCGAATCACCGTACTTACACATCCACGATACATATGCATCCCATTATTGTCGTATGGCTCACTTGATGAGAGATCTCCATTATCAACGGCAACGACTTCTGCCGGTCCAGTAACGCTGAAGACGACCTTTGCACTTTCGTGGAATACAGGGATTCCCTCCATGTCCTTTGCCCGAACGGTGAATAATTTTTCATAACCTTCATTTGCATCCAGATTGATTTCCTCATAATCAAAGTCAAGTCTGACCGCAGTTCCTGCTGTTTTTAACGTATATTGGCATACCTCTTTGCCGTTAATTATGCCCCTTACCGTTACTGTTCCCGGTTTATACGGCATATAGCCTGTGATCATTCGATTCGGATAGGAGCATGGTTTTTTGACATAAATCGGGTTATCGTTCAGCTCAATGGTTACTTCTTCACAATTCGTTGCGATCATATATGGAATGACCGCCTTGTTAAACTGGGGAAAGTTCCAATGACTTGCGTATCTTGGGGCACCCCAGTGATCCTTCATTCCCTCATCCTGCAATGAATTGTCCATTACTGCCATATATACCATCGGTTCCTCTGACCAATAGCTTTGATACAGATAAGACATCGGCTTGCGCTCATTATTTGTCCAGAACAATGAATTCGTCCGTCCTTTGGATGGATATCCCATCGATTCGCCCAAATAATCAATCCCCGTCCAAAGCATACCGCCGATGACATAATCATATTTTTCGACATCCATCCAAGGAACTTCCTCGCTGAAATTCTTCATCTGATCAGGATGTCCCTTAAAATATTGGAATGTTTCCGATCCTAGTATTAATTTATCCGGAATGGCCTTGTGGATGGCAGCATACCACGGTTCTTGGTAGTTGCAAGATATCACATCAACATGCTCTGCAATCCTCCGGACCCGCTCCACTCTTTCGTCTATATCATAAATTTCCATATCATCCACTTCATTTACGAACTTTTGAATATCAATCACTTTCGACATGTCCACTTTGCTCTCGTATTTAAAATGGGGGTTCATGGCATAGGTAACCGGTCTTGTATCATCCAATGTAACCAAATGTTCCTTTAGCATTTTGAGCAGCTTCAGCATCGATGCTTGCGCTTGATTTTCAACCTCGTTGCCCACACCCCACATGAATATACACGGATGGTTCCGGTCCCTCTTCACCATGCATTCCAGATCACGTTTCCATTCCGTCTCGAAATATCTCCTGTAGGCACCTCCTGTCCATTTGTCAAACGGTTCCTCATAGACAAGAAATCCTAATTCATCACATAGATCCAGGAATTCCGATGCAAAGATATGGTGTGACGGTCGAACGGCATTGCATCCAATTTCTTTAAACTTGATAAGCCGCTCTCTCCAAATTTCCGGCGGTACGGCAATTCCCAGACAGCCTGCGTCTTGGTGGATACACAGCCCCTTTACCTTTATCATTCTGCCGTTGATAAACATCCCTTTACCGGCAACCATCTTGATTTCTCTGACACCAATTTTCAATTCAACCGTGTCAACGATTTCATCCCCTTCATAAAGGGACAATTCCAATGGATATAAATGGGGCTGTTCAGGACTCCATAGCTTTACATTTGGTATTTCGATACAGATCATTCCGTCTTCAGATTCACCTGTATAACGCACATTTTCATCTGAAATACATGCTTTTACCAAAGAGGAGACTCCGGTCATTATGGTAATGACGCCCGTATCGCCCTGAATGGCGGTTTTCACTTGAATCTCTTCCGGATTGAAATGATTCTTATAACATTCAAGCAACTTGACGGTTCTGTATATCCCTGCCCCGGAATACCATCTGTCTGCGGGAAAAGAAGTGTTGTCTACCTTGACCAGGATCTGATTGTCCCCTTCATGAATGCAATCAGTAATTTCCAGGGTAAATCTTGAATACCCGTACTTTTGACCACCAACTTCTTGACCATTCACCCATACCGTACTGTTCTCATAAACGCCGTCAAATTGCAATTGGTAAACAGTATCCGCTTTGAGCTCTTCGAGTACAAGATTTCGTCTGTACCACCCGATTCCCCATCGGTCTCTAAATCCTTGATCTGTTCCCTGCTTCATGTCTCTATTGATTGGAGCATGAATGGCCCAATCGTGAGGAAGCTTAACGGGCTTGAAGTTTGGGTCTTCCGGCTTTTGTAATGTAAACTCCCAGCCATCCATCATCTTTGTCTCAACTCTGTACATGATATCCATCACAGCCTTTGCTGATTTTTTGCATTTTGACTCTGGTTCTACATCTTATATATTGACACAACCATTCAAGTGCAGACTTTAATACTTTCAAGTGTTACGAAGTAATCATCACTGCCGAATTGCTTGCCGTCTTTTTTAAACCAGACCCCATTTTCGCCCATTACTCCGACTTTCAGCGTATAGCTCCCATGTGAGAGTTTCGGGGAAACGTATTTCATACTGGAATCCGGTACCAAACTGTAAAAATCAATAATTGTGCGATGAATAAATTCGCCAGTGTCATCATAGATGGAAAACTCCGCATAGCCGCCATGACAATCACTTATCCCATAAACAATAATTTGTGATCCTTCAAAGGTATAATCTACTGAATCTCCCCGTTGGTTTGAGCGAAATGGCAAAGGTTTATCCATTCCTTCAAGAAAAACCTGGGAGATCGATTCACTCGCCCATACCGGCCAATATTCAAGAATGGAACATTTATCCTCTTTAACTACTGTGATGGGCAACCAAACCTGTGTGGCACTTGAAGCTTGACGAGGAAATGACCAACGATCCCCCATATAGAGCGGTACTGTTTTCCCATCTGCTTCTAATGAAAAGACAAAGAAACACTGAGAATTATAGGTTAAACTGCCTTTCGGACAAAATAATCCTTGTTCATTCCAAGGTCCATGTAAGTTGTTCGAAACGAAATAATAGTTGTCATTTCTTTCCCAACTCGTTTTATTGGAGAACATCATAAAATAGTTGTCCCCATGGTGGAACATTGCCGGTGATTCACCGCCAGGCGCAATATTTTCCGCAACCTTTTCCACTGCGGTCAGATTGTCATCGCTTAACCGATAAATGTCGCCCTCGTGAAGCAATAAATAAGCTGTTCCATTCTCGTCAACGAAGGTACCCATATCCCACATTCTAATGGGCTTCCCTTCGAAAAGCAGCGGTCCTTGAAACTCGAATGTACCGTCAATCGAATCGCAAGTTGCAAGACCTATGCACGGATCCGTGTATTTCAAATTATCCGTATGCATCAACATGACAAAGGTGCCGGTTTTATGATTCTTTAATACCTTTACCCGTTCTCCAATTCGATCAGGGCCAAGAAGCCCTTGTTCCTGCGGTGGCAATGCCAAGACTTCAAAATGCCAATCCGACAGGTTATAAGAGGAATAACACGAAAAACCCACGAACTTATTAACATCGTTCGTTTTGTATTCTCCAAAAAGATAGTATTTATTTCCTTCCTTTAACACACAAGCACCGTGTGCATTGACGGTCTCCCCATTCTGATCAAACCACGGTACCCCGTTGAAAAAATAAGCATTATTCATCATATTTTTATCCTCATCCCTTAAGCGATCCGATGAACATGCCTTTGTTGAAATATTTCTGCAGGAACGGATAAATGACCAGTAATGGCAATGCCGTAATCAGGATCGCCGCCATACGCGCGGCCGGGGTGTACGTAAATAGCGCCTCGGCGAGTTCACCGATTTTTTCGTCCTCAAGGATTAACATCTGTCTTAAAAATACCTGCAGCGGCCATTTCGAACCGTCGTTCAAATAGATCACGGCCGAAAAATAGGTATTCCAGTTTCCCACAATACCAAACAAGGTAAACGTGGCAATCACAGGCTTAGACAAAGGGAGGATGAGGGCTGCAAACAGTCTCCACTCCCCGCATCCGTCGATCCTTGCAGATTCCTTAAGTTCATAAGGAAGCGATGTGAAGAAGCCGCGTATGACGATTACGCTAAACGCACTTACGGCTCCCGGCAACCAAAGCGCCCAATACGTATCAACAAGATGAAGCCCGGATACGACCAGGTAAGTTGGGATGAGACCGCCGGAGAACAGCATCGTAAACAGAATCAAAAAATTAATCACCGATCGACCTTTGAGCCAGCGTTCCGACAATCCATATGCCATCAAAGAAGTCAACGTCATACTGATGATGGTTCCGAAGATGGTAATGACGACTGAGCTCTTGAACGCGCTGACGAAACTGGGGTTGTACAGCAAATATTGATAGGCTTCGAGCGTCCAGGAGCTTGGGATGAGGAAGAAGCCTCTGTAATAGTCCCCTTCCGGCGCGAACGAAGTTGACACGACATAGAACAATGGAAACAGGATCAACAGCGTGAAGACGATCAAGAAGGCGTATACTAAGACCGTAAACACCCGGTCGCCCTTCGACATAAGTTTCTCCATTAGTAGACTCCCTCCTCTCCGAGCCGTTTGGCGATCGTATTGGCTGCGACAATCATCACGAGTCCAACGACGGATTTAAACAATCCGACCGCGGTCGAGTAGCTGAAGTCACCCTGCACGAGACCTATGCGGTACACATACGTTTCGAATACGTCCGACACATGGAGGTTCAACGGATTTTGCAGTAGGAAAATATGCTCGAAGCCAACGTCGATAAAATTACCGAGCCGCAAAATAAACATAATCACAATGACTGTTTTCAACGACGGCAAAGTAATATGCCATATCTGACGCAGTCTGCTGGCGCCGTCCATTGTCGCGGCCTCATACAATGACGGATTGATTGAAGCAATCGCCGCCAGATAGATAATCGCGCCCCAACCGGCACCTTGCCATATATTATGGAATAACCAAATGAAGCGGAAACTCCCCGCATTTGAGAAAAAATTAATACTTTCAAACCCTAAAGCATTGAGGAGCACGTTCACTCCGCCATCCTGTGTACGGAGAAACAACATCGTGATCCCGACGACAACGACCCAGGATAAAAAATGCGGCGCATATAATATAGTTTGAATCGCGTTTTTAAAATGTTTTTTTCTCACTTCATTGAGAAATAGCGCGACCAGGATTGTAAAAGGGAATGCGATGAACGTATCCAGCAGGTTCAGGTACAATGTGTTTTTTAACAAAAGCAAAAAGTCGTTTTCCGAAAAGAGGCGGACGAAATTTTCGAGCCCGATCCACTCGCTCTTCCAGACGCCTCGGAACGGCGAATAGTTCTTAAATGCGATGAACACACCGAACATCGGCACGTATTTAAAAACGAGGAAAACCAACAACCCCGGGAAGATCATCAAATAAAACGGGAAAGCGCGCTTCAGGTAATCCTCTTTTTTTTTCGCTGAAGGTATCCTTTTGGATCCAACGGACTCCGCAAGTCTAGCGGATTGATTCATGATCTCCAAGCTCCCTTCTATTGTGTCGCAACATAAGCGCCAAGATTAGAACAGGCCGCAAGTGAGGATGCGGCCTGTTCTAACCAAACTCGTGAGAGACGTTATTTCTTGGCTGCTTCGTTGATTTCTTTTATAATTTGTTCACCGCCGCCTGCAAGCCAGTCCTTGGAAGCTTGTTCGATATATTCGATCGGCTTGTCGCCAACAATAATCTGTATAACTGCTTGTTCGAACTTGGTGTCCAAATCAGCCCATTTTTTCTTATACGCTTCCGAGTAGTATGTAAATCTAAACGCCGGATCCTCCCAGATATATTTCTTTGCGATTTCCTCATAGGCATTATGACGGTCGATATCTTCCTGGCTTGACCAGAGGTAAACAATAAAATCAGTGCCAGGGCGTTTAAACAGGTTGCTGTTCAAATAGCGTGGATGGTTGTCTTCCCACTGCTCAGTAACTTGATAGGTGCCGTCGGCATTCTTCGTGTAGTCGATGCCTTCAATGCCATTCTTCATGATCGAAGAGCCTTCATCGGTGACCCACCAATCGAAAATTTGCAAAATTCGATCGATCTTCTCCTCATCCGCCTTCGCGTTAATGACCACCTTTAGCATGCCCGTCTTTTCGGCAGTGTTTCCTCGGACACCCGTCGGTCCGACAGGCGGAGCCATTGGCACAAGCTCCGGATTCGAGCCCGGGTTGGCCTTCTTTATATCCTCTTGGAGTATATGGTAGGCGTTATGATAGTGGAACAGCCCTAACTTGTTGCCTTTCTTCATTTCATCAACTTCATTCCCTTTGCGAATCACAAAGTCTTGGTCCAGTACTTTTTCGTCGTAAGCCTTCTTCATGAAGGCAAGAAAAGCCTTATACTCCTCTACTTGCGTATGACGCGAGATCAGCTTTCCGTCTTTCTCCATCCAATCACTTGCAATGCCGAACGCATTCCGGACCTGCGGGGTCGGAACCATGCCGATCGTGTCACCGTTAACGCCGTTTTGGTCGGGGTCCTGCGTCGCAAACGTCTTAGCGATTTCATAAAATTTGTCGACCGTAAACTCATCTTCAGTGGGAAGCGGTATACCAAGGTTATCCAACCAATCCTTGCGAATTTGTACCGTGTCCCGCGCTATCCAAGAGATACTCGGGATCCCGTATAGCTTCCCTTCCGGATTCAGCAGCTTCATCGCTTCGCTGTCGAGCGGGAATGCCTTATTCAGATTCGGGTATTTCGCCCATACTCCGCTCAAATCTGCGAATGCGCCTTCGGATGACCAATTCAGAAATTCGGCTTCGGAGGATCTGTAAATGTCCGGAAGATCGCCGGAGGCTGCCATAACCTTAAACTTTTCATTATATTCTGGTCCGTTAATGAGCTGCAGCTTGATGTCGACATTGAATTTCTCGTTCAAATACTTGATGGTCGCATGATCATCCGTCCATTTCCCGCCGCTCCAATACTGTGTAGCGATCGTAATCGGGATCTTCTTTTCATTTTTTACCGGTTCCGACGGTGGGGCTTCCCCCGTGTTTTTCGAGTTGTTTTCCGTCGCTGCATTTCCGCCGCTGTTGCCGGTTGAACAACCGACGACCAGGCTGAGAGACAGTAACAACAATGTAACCACTTTCAAAAACTTCATTGTAACACTCCCCTAATGGTTTGTTTTTGTTTACATTGTTAATTATAGATCCTCCTCATACCTCTAAAATTGTACAATCTCACGAAATGTTATCCTTTCTTATGAACGGGATCCTCACCGAGACGACCGTTCCCTGATTCGGGAAGGAATGGATATCGACTCCGTAGTTTTGGCCGTAATAAAGCACAAGCCGACTGTGCACATTTGTAAGTCCGAGTGAGTCAGACGCTTTCACTCCATGATTTAGCTGTTTGGTAATCATCATCAGCCGCTCTTTCAGATTTTGCAAAATCATGGCATCGATCCCTTTTCCATTGTCCGCAATCTCAATAATCAAATCATTGCCTTCGGGATAAGCGCTGACCATGACAGCGGCTTTCCCGTTACAGGGCTCAACCGCATATTTCACGGCATTCTCGACGATTGGCTGTATCGAGAGCTTAATGATGCGCGCATGCTTATATTTATCGTCAACATAAACATTGCTTTCGAAATGCCTGGTAAACCGAATGTGGATAATCTCCAGGTATCGCTTCAGCTGATCCAATTCCTCTGCAAGACTAATCTCCGACTGCTCCAGCTTTGCCGTAAACCTGTAAAACGAAGCCAAATTCTCCGCCATCTTCTCAATCTTGGGGACCCCCTCCAGATAAGCGATACTCTTGATGATATCGAGCGTGTTATACAAGAGGTGCGGGTTGATTTGATTTTGCAGCGCATGAATCGTCGCTTCCTTCTGAAGCAGCTGCGTCTGGGCTTCTTTAAGCTCCATTTTGTATACCGTATTTACGAGCTCACTCAACCGTCCGGCCATACGATTGAAGCTTAAACTAAGCAATTGAATCTCGTCGCTCCCCGGAGTGACGGGCGCTCGTACGGTTAAATCGCCGGTCTGCAGCTTTTCCATCGCTCTTTTCAGTTCGATCATCGGCCTTGTAATACGATTTGCTGCGAACGGTACCGAAATCATGATGAGCAGAATAAGAAAAACCATCACGACGACGGCGGATATCTGCGCGATTTGCAGACCAGTGGCCATCTCCCCCAGAGGCACCAACGCAATCGTCTTCCAACCGGTCAGTTCGGAAATGCTATAAGAAACAAGATACTGATTGCCCTGCCATGTCTGAAGGGAGTTTGGCTTGCTAAGCGTAAGCCATGAAAGCTCGGTTTCCTCGATTGGGGAAGCGAGCATGTCCTCGTCGGGGTGGTATACGATTCTTCCGTCCGGAGATACCATAAGGATGTAGCCGGTATCGCCTATCCGCATATTTCCAATCATGTTCTTGATTTCGGTCAATTTCATATGCAATACAAGCCGACCCGATAAGCTCGTGTCTTTCACGTCAAAGATTGGAATGGCAACAGCAATGAGCGGAATGGTTCGATGGTCCTCGTAGAACGTCGGGAATATTTCCATGTTTTTATTAAGGGGCCGTTGGTACCACAGAAGTCTTGCCAGCCCGGTATCCGTGAAAGAGCCCGACGCCTGTAGAACTCTCCGATCCTGCGACATGAGATAGATGTTCTCGATCTCGGGATAATTAAACGCAATGTACTTGTTGAGAACTTCTCTGATCATGTAACGATTCTCCTGACTCATCGTCGCATCGCCTCTGAGCCAATCCTGAATCAAGCTCGCATTCTCCTGCCGCAGTATGCTTGAATATTGCAGTACACCCGCGTTCATGGCGTATGTGGATCTTGCAATCTGTTGAATATATATTTCCAACTGATGATTCAGACTTACCGTCGTGGTATCGGCGATATTATAAAAATCCTGCTGCGTCGCCCGGCTGTAGTAGAAGTGAGAGATATAGTTCATGGATAATACGGCGACCAATGCGATACTGATAAAGCTGGCGACTATTTTCTGCCTTAAGGACAAACGTTGGAACCGCTGCTTCATATTCATATCCCCATACTCTTTCGATATTCATTCGGGGACATCCCCGTCACATTTTTAAACACCCGTATAAAATACGGCTGGCTTGAAAACCCGACCATTTCCGCGATCAGGTAGATTTTATCGTTTGAGTTCCGCAGCAATTCTTTCGCCTTCTCAACCCGCACCTGGTTAATATAAGCAATGAGCGACTCACCGGTATACCTCTTAAAGAGAGAACTGAAATGGGAGATGCTTAAACCCGTATACTCCGCCATTTGTGTCAGTGTAAGATCGTCCTGGTAATGCTCATGAATGAAATCACATGCCGATTTAATGATTTGTTTGAATTCCTTTTTATTGCGTTCCGGGTGAAGAAACCAGGATTCCGCCAATTTGCCCAGATGCTGCCGAATTTCCTGATCCGGAACCCCGCTAAAGTGAGACATCAAGGAATGCTCCGCTTCAATGCTGTTCAACAGGGAGCTGATCTTTGATTCCACAATCCGGAGCAAGCTCAAATAAGCGCCGTAGTTTACATGTTTGATAGTGCGGATATTGTCAACAAGCTGATACAGACGTTTCATGCCCCCTGCAGGGTCGATATCGTTGATCGTATCGAAAAACGTCTGGATATTAATCAAATAATGGTTCATTTTCTCGATTTCCGTCAATTTCCCCATCACTTCGAACATAGCGTCTTGAAGTTCTTCCCGTTTTACAGGCTTAAGCAGATATTTATTGACCCCGTAACTGATTGCTTGTTGCGCGTATTGAAAATTTTCATATCCGCTGATGATAATGACCGCCATCGGGATCTTATTCTCTGAGATATTCCGCACCAGTTCCAGACCGTCCATCACCGGCATCATAATATCCGTTATCAATACAGTCGGCCACAATTGCTGAATCATGTGCCATGCTTCTATGCCGTTAGTAGCGTCGCCTACAACTTTAATATCATGACCGAAACCCTCTACCATTTCTACAATAGCCGCTCTGATCCAAGGCTCGTCTTCTGCCACCAATACCTTAAGCATTTTGAACCTCCCCCATTATTCGGCATTATATCTAATAAGTATTGCCTAACTTCTATGACAGCTAACTGTCTGCGTTTTATGACAGTTACCGCGAATCAGAATGTTGCTCGTTGGCTTTAGCGCATTAACGAACTTAAACATTCTGATATCGCAAACAAATATTTAATGGATTCTTACATCGCTTCTCTCTATTGACGTTACGGAAGCAGATTCTTCCTCCCGTCCATAAACGAATTGGATCAGGCCGGTTACCTTCACTATACGTCGATGGGGCACATGCCACAATAGACACATTTCAGGCCTTGATACGACTGGTTCTTTCGGATATTTGAGAAGACTTTTCACCATATCGGGATATTCGCCAACAAGGACCGGAATACCCCCCCTCTGGAGATTCCGGTCCTTGCTGGTTTCATTCCGCATACTTACTGTTTCTCAAATACCCAGACCGTGTAGAATCCGTAGATCCTGTGTTCCATTTTGCTTCATTCGCCGTAGTTGCGTGCAAATATTCTCTGCCAGCCACTTTATTTTTAACACGGAAACTATAAAATTCGCCTGATATCGGTTCAATGTTCCATTGGCATTTCCATCAACCGCACTCCAACGAGTCGATGTGCTGCTGTCGTTTCCGCTCGAAATCGGATTATTTGATTGCGAGCTAGACGCACTGGCGGTCCTGTTCAACGCCAGATTGATTGGAGCAGGTGAAGGAAATTGCGGCGCCACTTCGGGTACAGGATCTCCGGGAGCAATAATGTTAACGTTATTGACATAACTGTTAGCAAAAATATTTGCATTCGTAACGGCAGACCCGTCTTTTGTTACATTTTCAAGTGTTATATTTTGAATCCTACGGTTGGAATCATAGCCTTCCAACAAAGCATTACCACTCCCAATATAGGAGACATTCTTGAAATGAACATTGTTAATTCCGCGCCCTACGGCATAATCCCAACTCTTAACTGACATAGTGAATAAGCTGTTTCCTACGTGATCATCGACCCGAATGTCTTCAAATTTAACATTCTGAATCAGATTTCCATCAGCGGAAATGAATTGGATCCGGTGTGCTTGATTGTGTAACCAGATGTCCAGATTAGAGAAATTAAGATTTTCTATTGTATGCCCGCCGCCAGGCGCCCATGGAAAACCATGCGTACCCATATTGACTGGACGAGCAAGATCGGGCATGAGAATAGAGTTCGTTACCGAAACATTTTGGATATCTCCATACCAGACTTTTCCAGCATTTGCGCGCGCACCGTATATCGCGATACAATCATCATGAGTAAGGTAAAATATGTAATTGATGGTAATATTTTTACCGCCAAATACATCTATCCCATCCCCATACTTATTATTGCTAAAGGCTTTAAAGTTTTTGATTACAACATTCGTGGCATTGGATCGCCACATACGCCGCCGGGGTGTACGTAAATATCGGTTAGGCGAGTTGACCGATTTTCTTGTTTTCCAGGATTAACATTTCTCTTAAAAAGACAGGAACAATACGGTAACTACTTTCAATAGCTCATAAAGTACTCCCCTTTTGGTTATTTACGATAACACCTTTATTTTATAGCTTCTTCAAGCCTCTAAAATTGTACAATCTCACGAAATGTTATCTTTTCTTATGAACGGGATCTTTACCGAAATGACCGTCCCCTGATTCGGGAAGGAATGGATATCGATTCCGTAGCCTTTGCCGTAATAAAGCACCAACCGATTGTGCACGTTCGTAAGCCCGAGTGAGGATACGCTTGGCTGTATGGAAAGCTTGATAATGCGGGCGTGCAAATATTTATCGTCAACAAAAAACTTACTTTCAAAATGCCTGGTATATCGAATGTGGATAATCTCGAGGTATCTCTTTAGATGTTCCAATTCCTCAGCAAGACTGATCCCGACTACTCCACCTTTGCTGTAAACCTGTATAACGAGGCCAAATTTCCCGCTTTGCAGCACATGAATCGTCGCTTCTTTCTGAAGCAGCTGCATCTGGACTTCTTTAAGCTCTATATTGTATACCGTGTTTACCAGCTGATTCAGCCGTTCGGCCATACGATTGAAGCTTAAACTGAGCAACTGGTGGAGTGACTCTCCGGTATCCCTCTTAAACAAAGAACTGAAATGGGAGATGCTTAAATTCGTATACTCTGCCATTAAGGGGTTTACCTCAGTCCTGCCGTAATGAATATTATGTGGTGCCATAATTGATGAGAAAACAGACATAAAAATGCTTACCATTGACTTATCAAAAAGCCACTGGTAAGCACTCATTTTAGCGGTATAGAATTCGTAACTCGGAGGGCGTGAACGGCGTTAACGTTACTTGATGACCAAAACGTTCACGGAATGGGGCTGAATTTCGACCCTGACATCAGATTGCGTATTCCAATGCAAAGGCTGCTCGATAACACGAACCTGCTCTTTGCCGATATCGTTGTATGCGTCTTTCGAATCGCCGACCACACTATAAAGGACCGCGTTCGAATATTGGACTGCACTGCCAAGATGTAGGGAAACGGATTCCGCCCGATCCGGATGGCGATTGACCAATGCAATTCTCAAATCTTCGCTTCCCGTCCGTTTGGTGGCCACTGCATCTACATGCGGGACGCTTGTTGTCTTGCCGGCCGTCTCCACATCGAAAGCCGAATTTTCCGAAAGCCAAGAGTCAACGACGATATCTCCCAGATGACGGATATAGAGCTCAAACACAAAGTAACTGGATCTCAGGACGAGCCCGTCTTGATGCGTAAAGATGGCTCCTCTTGTATTGACGGTCGGGGCAAAATTCGCCATACCGACGACATCGCTATGTTTGTGACACTGATTTAAGAAACAGGCTGTGAACACAGCATCCGCCATGGTGTAGCTGGAATTGATGTCGTTTTTATCCCTCGGAGTGATATAATCCTCGGTTCCGGAGTTAATATGCGGATGATGCCAGCCCCGAAGATTCCATTCATCATAGGCAATACGAATTCTGCCCAGATAGCCGAGCGAGCCGAGAATATTTTTCGTCTTTAAAATCGGCTTCTCAATTTCCATGGTATAAGCCATACAAGATTCATAATTCGATAAATCGTTGACTTGGCCCAGATGATCCCAATAATCGTGAATCGAAATCCAATCCAGATAATTTCCCGCTTCCCGCAGCAAATTCAGATTCCAATCCAAATCCGAAATGCTCGCTGCCAGCAGCTCGATGTTCGGGTCAACCCGCTTCATCATTTTGGCCGATTCTTTTACGAAACGCCCCCATTCCCTAAGATTTTTGGCCCCCATTTCCCAGTCGCCGTAGTTTTCATTGCCGATGCTCCAGTATTTCACTTTGTAGGGCTCTGGATGACCGTTTTCAATACGGAGCTTCGCCCATTTCCCCTCGGAAGGGAGGTTGCAGTATTCAACCCAATCACTCATTTCTTCCGGGGACCCAGTTCCGGCATTCGTGCAAATATAAGGCTCTGCCCCAATCAAACGGCAATATTCAATAAATTCGTCCGTGCCGAACTTATTCGATTCCTCTACCCGCCATGCCTTATCAAAGTAAGGTGTACGCTGCTTTCCTATTGCATCTTTCCAGTGGTAGGCAGAAACAAAGCAGCCGCCTGGCCAGCGTACAATCGGAACCTCGATTCGTTTAAGTGCTTCCATTACGTCCTGACGATAGCCGCTGCTGCCCGACAATGGGGACTCCGGATCAAAAATTCCGCCATAGATTTGACGATGAAAATGCTCCAGAAAGTGACCGTAAATTTTCTTGTCTCTCCTGCCAAGTTCTCTCTTTGGATTAATCTCCAACCTAGACATTTCTTCCACGCTCCATGATCAGATAATTTTCCGTGTGCGCACACGGTTCTAAATACACTTGCAATATATCTCGAATAGCTTTTTATGTCAATAAAAATAATGAAATGCTTCTAAGTCCTTGCCTTTACGGATGTCATATTATAAAATAATTAGCAGTTATATCGTGTGCGTACACGAACATTCGTGCAAAAAGGAGCCTGATATGTCAGTCACCATTAAAGATATCGCCCAGATATGCAAGGTTTCCGAAGGGACTGTCGACCGTGCATTAAATGATAGGCCGGGCATTAGCAAGAAGACGAAAGAATATATCCTTAAAGTCGCGAAGGAGTTAAACTATACGCCCAATCATTTAGCCCGGGGTCTTGCCAAGGGCCGGTCGATGACGCTAGGTGTCATTTTATTCGATGTCCGCAATCCATACTTTGCGAAGTTAATGAACGCCATTGAAGTCAAGGCCAGGGAAATAGGATATGTCGTTTTCCCTATTTTTACGCATCACGATCCTCAAAATGAGCGGAAAGCACTCGAGCATTTCAAAACCCGGCAAGTAGACGGGATTATCATGTTCAGTGTACAGTCCGGACATGAATTTGAAAAAGAATTGCTCGATTTAAAGATTCCCATCGTTACAATCGGAAATCGTATTTCCGGCGGGTGGACCTATGTAGGCATTAACGAGCGTGAGTCAATGAAAGACGCTGTTAAACATGTCATAAGCCAAGGTTACGAAGAAATTATCTATATTTGCCCTCCATTGACCCGCAGAGGCGAGGTCAATCTTTACACACTGGAAGAAAGATTAGCCGGATGCCGCGAAGGTTTATCGGAGATGGGAAAAAAGGAACCGCTTGTCATCATGGATTCGGATTACATCAAGGCCATTAGCCAAATCGATCTGGAATCCCAGCCCAAAAAAGCAATTGTCTGCCCTGCGGATATCTATGCGCTAGAAGTGCTTAATCATTTTAAGAAAAACAAAATCAGAGTTCCTGAACAGGTCGGTCTTATGGGCTTCGATGATATCGATACGTTGAAATATATTTCTCCAAGATTATGCTCCGTACGATACCCAGTAAGCGAAATAGGAATAACAGCCGTGAATCGCTTGCTTGAAGAAATCGATGGAAACCACAATAAACATTTGAATGTGCTGCTTTTGCAGCATCAAATCGTTACAGGTGAATCTTTATAACGAAATATCGAAAACACGCCTCGTTGATAAGAAAAACCCCCTTGCGCAATCGTTTCAAACTAAACGATTGCGCAAGGAGGAAGTAATGAAAATCTATGATCCTAAGAGAACTATTCCGGATAATCATAAAGTTACTGTGGGCCAACTACGGGATGAGGAGTATACAGCTCTTCCAGCGACGCAATTTCTTCCTGTGACAACGTAATCGAAAGAGCATCTACCGCCTCTTCGAGATGGGCCATTTTCGTAACACCGATTATAGGAGCTGTCACAGCTTCTTTCTGCAGCAACCAGGCAAGGGCAATTTGCACGCGTGGAACGCCGCGTTTTTCTGCGATTGCGGCCACCCGATCTACAATCAAGCTGTCCATATTTGCAGTTGCATCGTATTTCCATTTCTGAGCTTGATCGGTCTGGGAACGATGGGTTGTTTCCAACCAATTACGCGCCAATCTACCTGATGCAAGCGGGCTATATGGAATAACACCGATTTTTTCCTCCCTGCAAAGCGGCATCATCTCTCTCTCCTCTTCACGGTAGATGAGGTTGAGATGATTCTGCATAGATACAAACCGGGTCCATCCATTTTTCTCCGCTACATGTAACGCCTTAAGAAACTGCCATGCGTACATGGCAGATGCACCGATATATCTTGCTTTCCCTGCCTTCACCACATCATGCAAGGCTTCCATCGTTTCTTCAATAGGCGTACTGTAATCCCAGCGGTGAATCTGGTACAGATCGACATAATCTGTACCTAATCTTTTAAGGCTTTTATCAATTTCATTCATGATTGCTTTTCGGGAAAGACCTGCACCATTGGGTCCTTGATGCATTCGGAAATGAACTTTCGTTGCGATGACGACTTCATCTCGGTTGGCATATTCCTTCAATGCTCGTCCAACAAATTCCTCACTTGATCCAAGTGAATAAATATTCGCCGTATCAAAAAAATTGATACCAAGTTCTAACGCCCTTTTTATAATCGGACGACTATTCTCTTCATCAAGTATCCACGGATGTGTCCACCTCTCGGCTACACCAAAGCTCATACAGCCAAGACAGAGCCTAGAAACATCCAAACCGGTATTTCCTAGTTTCACATATTCCATTAGATTTCCCCACTTTCCAAGCATATTATTGATTCAAATGTAAGTTCTCTCAGATGATTGTTTCCTGTATATAGCTGATATTATCTCACTTGGAGTTAACTCCAAGTCAAGAGATATTTTATTCACCCGAGTTCATGTGAATAGGAACGAGTATGGGGCATATCCCCAGTTAAAGTTATGTAAAGTCTTCCATTTTGTATTGTCCAAATCTATCACCTTTTCTATAATAAGAGTGTTTCTAGAGCTCTTTAAAAATCGGGAGAAGGTGAAAGACATGAAGTTGGGAAAGTTTATATCCACAGGTGCTGTTATCAGTCTATTGGTTACCACTCATTTTGGTGTTGCTTCAGCCGATCAGGCGATTGTTAACGACCAGGAAAAGTCAAATTGGCACGCCGAGCATGAAATAGAACACTCTGTCGGGCAGTTGACATTTATTGGCGAGCAAAGAATTCCGAACGATGAAGTATATGAAGAGACGCTTGTTGGAGGACTTTCCGGCATTGATTACGAACCCAAAACACATAAGTGGATCATTATTAGTGATGATCGCTCTGACAAAAGCCCTGCCCGCTTTTATACCGCGAAACTGAAGTATGACACAAACAGCTTTTCATCTGTCAAGCTTACTGGTATGACTGAATTTAAACAGTCCGATGGCACTACTTATCCAAACAAGACCGATTATGCTGCAAATAAAAAAGGCGTCGTCCCCGATTTAGAATCCATTCGCTTTGATCCAACAAACGATTCGATCTGGTATACAAGTGAAGGCGACCGAAGTCTTGCCTTTAACCCATTCATCTATCAAGCTGAACGTAACGGAGACTACCTGTCTTCATTCCAAATCCCTGAGACCTTTAAAATTGATCAAAGCAATGCTGATGTACAGAAAGGCTTCCGCAATAATCTTGCCCTGGAAGGAAGCAGTTTCTCTCCTGACGGAAAATACTATTTTACTTCCATGGAAGCGTCGCTCTATCAAGACGGTGACATTTCGACAGTCGATTCCGGTTCTTATTCGCGCATCACGAAGTACGATCGAAACGGCGACATTGCTGCCGAATACGCTTATCCGATCGACGCAATCCCTGCACAACCGGGATCAGGCAAAAATGCTGACAATGGTGTCTCGGAAATGCTTGCCGTTAACGACCATCAGTTCCTTATTATTGAACGATCTGGTGTACAAGCCGCCGATGGCAGTTATTCCAATTATATTCGGATTTATGAAGTGGATACCGAAGAGGCGACAAATGTAAAAAGCCTCGAATCTCTTAAACTAGGTCAATTTAAACCGGTATCCAAAAAGTTAGTTCTTAATCTAAACTCACTTAACTTACCTAAGCTAGACAATATTGAAGGCATTACATGGGGACCTAAACTCAAAAATGGACACGATAGTCTTGTACTCGTTTCCGATAACAACTTCAATTCATCACAAGTTACTCAATTTCTGGCCTTTGACGTGTCGCCTGAGTCAAAGTAAAGGGTTTTCTATAATTGATATAATCTACTATAAAAAAAGCCGCGTGTGACTAACCGCGGCTTTTTGCCAATCTTTGAGCCTATAAAGGAATAACCACCCCTTGGCTTCATTTCTTGTACGCAGCACTTTGTTCAGTGTTACTAGAGGGATTCGTTAGCCCGGGATACCATGCATTTGAAAATATGGCGTCGACCATGCCTTGTTGACTTATACCTGAGACGTAAAGCGGCTGAGCCAATCCTCGAAACGCGTCGAGGTAATATGCGTGTTGTCACCTGGGACGAGAGATTGATCGTTCAGCTCTGCGCCGAAGTAAAGCGCGTTGTCATCTTTAACTTCGCGCGGAAATAACCACTTTGGAGAAGTAGATCGGTGCCAACGACCGACAGAGCAACGTGATGTTTTACTCCAGCAGCTGCTTCAGCGGCAAGTAGGTTTTGAGTTGCCGTCTCGAAGAACTCCAAAACTGCCTTGTCTTCGAATGAAGGCGAGTTCGCCACGCTTTAGCGCCAGTAAGCCTCATTGTTGTTGAACCTCCTAGTAAGAAGCCCGTACAAGGGGCTTCTGATGTATTTCTCGATAAGGGTGAAAGGCCTTGGATAGTTTGTTCTGTGATATAGCCATATAGTGCCCCCAAGACCTTGATCATGCGAACTATACTTGCAATTGATTAGCTCAAACCTGCTTTAGTTAATCCAAACGCCGCATCAGCCGAACCCGGTACATACTTGAAAGCGACGTTTATGCGGTTCCAAGCATTGATGGCCATGACCGAGAAGGTCAGGTCCGAGATTTCTTTTTCAGACAACTGCCCGCGAACACGGTCATACAATTCGTCGGGCACACCTTGCTCAGGAAGTTTGGTCAGGATCTCGGTCCACGCCAGCGCAGCCCGTTCGCGCGGAGTGAACAGATTCGATTCCCGCCAAATCGAGATGTGATAAAGGCGAAGCTCGCTCTCACCATGAATCTTAGCCTGCTTGACGTGCATATCCAGACAGAATGCGCACCCATTCATTTGTGAAGCCCTGATGTGAACGAGATCGAGGATCTTCTCTTCAATTGCGCTTTCCTTCTCGGCATTGCTGAATTCCATCATTTTTTTGAAAAGCTCTGGTGATTGCTGCATATAATTGATACGTTGTGTCATAACTAAGTACCTCCTATTTTTTTTGACACTAATAAGACAATTGGCGACTTCCATGTGTGACATAAATCGTTCTTATTATTTTCCCTTGTAATGGATAATGTTCTTATTATCCGATAGTTTTTTAATGAGGCTGCTGCTAATAAACAAAAAGAAGAGAACCATTGATAAATTAATGAAAACATCCGGCTTGATATGGCGAAATGAACCGATGACAGCTCGGCCTCAACTTCACGATGATGTTATTGGTTAGCCGTTTTTGGCCGTCTCGCGAGCACGAAATCGCGTTCTTGCTTTTACATTGTTCTTTTTTCCAGTGATAGAATCAGATCTCTCAATAAACTTTTGGCCAGAGTAGGGGTTTCCCGAGTTGCCCCCCATTCCTAGATTCTGACATGGTTCCCGAGTACACATCCCGATGGTGATAGCCTTTTTTTTGTCTGTGGAAATCGACTAAGTTTAAATTCCAGCGGTCCTTCCTTTAATTCGATGAAACCAAAAGGCTCAACAACACCTATCAGGCAAACCGGACAATTGCTTAAGTTCAAGGTGTCTACATCCTTTCTGTTCTGTTTGTTCAAGCCCCTTCAGTTTAAGCATTGTAATTTATCTGGATTCACTATAATGTAAATTCGTTGAATGGTCATCGTTTGGACATCCCATTCAAAACAAATGACCCCGGTTGGAGTGCCTTCTTTTGTTAACAATATCCCTGGTTGATCATTGACCTCGACCAGTTGTGCCTTTGATTCGGGAAATCGACTGGACGAAAGGGCCTTCAATATCTCGAGTACGCGTTCTCTGCTATATATAGGATGGGTTGCGGCGGACACTTTTCCTCCACCATCGGCAATCAATATGACATCCTCTGTTAACATGTCCACCAGTGGTTGTATGTTACCATTCGAAATGGCAGAAATGAAGCGATTCACCAATTCCTTTTCTTCTAGAAGATGCGATGATAGCATTTCATCTTTTGGGGAGGATAAATCCACTTTTTTCTTGACACGACTAAAGATCTTTCGGCAATTAACTTCTGATTTGTTGAACATTTCGCCAATTTCACTATGTTCATATGCAAAGACTTCTTTTAAAATAAACACAGCTCGCTCTAATGGCGTAAGTTTATCCATAAGAATTAGAAAGGCATAAGAAATCGTATCATGACGCTCAACGTTATCTAACGGACTATTATCGATGAATTGCACTGTAGGTTCTGGAAGCCAATTACCTACGTAGCTTATACTTTTTTTTCGTACAGATTTTAATTCATTCAAACATCGATTGATCATCATTTTGCTTAAGTACGATTTGATATTATTCACATTGTCATTTAGATATCCATGTATGCTAATAAACAAATCTTGAACCATATCCTCTGCATCTGATCTAGAACCAAGCATACGGTAAGCAATTGAAAATAAATGAGGCTTGTAGGTTTTATACAAATCTTCAATGTTATTAGTTGATGGTTCAATTGTATAACTTTGCATAATATCCGCCTTTCTTTCATTCGAAAAATCTCGCCTTTATCTACTTATTATTAAACAATTCGAAATGATCTATTTCATTAAATAATTATCTAGGTTGATTCCTCCAGTTTTTTGGTTTTATCACTGATAAGACAATTGGCGAGGTCAATGTGTGACATAAATCTCAATAAATCTGAATTCATCAGTAGAGACGAAAATCTATTCAACATAAAATCCCTTTGAAGAGGAAAAGACAGCCAATACTAGTGGCTGCCTTTTCCTCTAATTATTAATCTCTTTTTCTTTTTAATATTCGCTTTCTATAAGTCAAGATATTACGAGTCCGCCGTCAACTCCGATGATTTGTCCCGTGATACAACCCGATTCCGAGTCGGCCAAGTTCACAATCCATCGTGCTACATCATCTGTTTCACCTCGTCG
The DNA here is from genome assembly GCF_003337375.1 of Paenibacillus prosopidis. Classification (GTDB taxonomy): domain Bacteria; phylum Bacillota; class Bacilli; order Paenibacillales; family Paenibacillaceae; genus Pristimantibacillus; species Pristimantibacillus prosopidis. The sequence continues at coordinate 69,937 of NZ_QPJD01000009.1, read as the reverse complement.
GCCTAGTGGGATCATCTGACTCTCCTGTTCCTTAACCTTATTGCTTTGCTCTTCTGTAAGTCCCATTCGCTCTCGAAGGAAAGCAGTTTCGACAGGCCCACTCGCCACCGCGTTCACACGTGCGGATCTCTATAGATATATGTTCTTGTCCTCCTACAGTCGAACGTCAGAAACTCTTCTTCCGATAAATGACAAGAATTTGTACCGATTCTCACATCCAAATCCATTTGACCATTCCGGGAATGACTTCCTCGCACTATTAATGGCTAACAAGGTTGTTGTAAGCATGTATAACAGTCTCATTTATGGTATTCAATACCGACGTGGACCTGCATATTCCCACTATGAGGACTATATTCCAAAACGTCGATGGATCCGTGCGCGGGGCAATGTCAGTTTGCCCCCCATCGCACCTCCTGCTGGCTCCAATTGGCATGATCCACTTTGAAACGCAAAAAAAAGCAACCATAGAAAAACTGGTTGCCTTATTAATTATGGAGGTCCTTGTTAAAACTTTCGAGCTAATTCACGAGCTTGTTGAATTGCTTTCTCTTTAATTGCCGGTGCTTGATCGGGCGTTGCAGCGACACCTTCTATAAAGATGCCTTCAAATGAAGGAACACCTAAAAATTTCATAATCATAGTTAAGTGACGATGACCTATTTCAAAGTCTGCAAAAGGACCCCCTTGAGCATAATGGCTACCAGCTGCTTGAATATGCACAGCCTTTTTATCGCCAAGTAACCCAACAGGACCTTTATCCGGAACATATTTGAAGGTTTTTCCTGCAACACATATAGAATCAATGTATGCTTTCATAACTGGTGGGAAAGAAAAATTCCACATTGGATTGACAAATACATATTTATCCGCCTCAACAAATTGGTCTACCAGTTCACCCAGACGACTTACTTTCTCTTTTTCTTCTGTGTTCAACTGGTTAAATTCAGTGCCAGAACTTAATTTTCCCCATCCGCTAAATACATCTGCATCAATTTGTGGGATGTTTAGTCGATAGAGATCAAGATGCAGTACTTCATCGTTGGGGTTAGCTTCCCGATATGCATCTATAAATTCTTTTCCAACAGTTAAACTATAAGAGTTCTGGTGATCATGCGGATGAGCTGTAATATACAATACTTTTGCCATTTTAGTTAATCTCCTTTACTTTTCTTTTTTTTTTTGACACTAATAAGACAATTGGCGACTTCCATGTGTGACATAAAACAAGTTTTTATTTTATGGCTATTTGAGAATGATAGTTCAACCGGTAGCAGGGTAGTAAAAAGCGGGAAATCTGAAGTAATTGCAATTTCAGGACATCACGTTTTGCAGTATTCGATTTTCGACTATTCCCTCCCTGAACCAGTGCCTAAACGTTTGATTTCATCTTCTGTAATATAGCCTAAATCGACAAAGAATATGATTTGTGGTGGGGCTGGATATAAAGTGTTTAAAAACCATTTCATTCAATTAATGTTCCCGTTAGCGTAAGTGAGCATAAGAAAAGCACCATCGAAAGATGATGCTTAATATCGTTCTCCGTTAGCCATCCATGCCGCTCACACGACACCACAGATTATGGAAGTAATTGCGTTCTTCCATGGGAGCTCAATGACGGACTAAGCGATCTTCATCATTTTACCTACAGAATAGCTCCGTCGGGAAAGATAATGTTCTTGTCAAAATCGGGAATGGATTGTTTTACGGTGTTCTTTTTTCAAGCGATAGTATCAGATCCCTCAATAAAATCTTGGCCTGAGTAAGGGATTCCGGAACTGCCCCCATACCTACGTGCTGACATGGTTCCCGACTACACATCCCGACGGTGATTGTCGCTTTGTTTGACGGTGGAAATTGACCAAGTTTGAATTCCAGCGGTCCCTCCTTTAATTCGACGTAACCAACCGGTTCAACAATACCTACCAGACAAACCGGACAATTTCCAAATGATTTCAAGATGTCTTCATCCCTTTTCTGTTATGATTGTTCAAGCTCCAAATACCTAATAGCAGCAGGTGAAAGCAACGGAAATGAGAATCTCTTTAATCAGTAGAAGAAAAGCCTCTTTATTCCTCCAGTTGTTTGTTGTTTTTGTTTTGACACTAATATGACAATTGGCGATGTAAATGTGTGACATAATTCATCTTATTAATTCCAAAATTTGCATAAGTGCTTCCCGCTTTGTCCATAATATCCAAGAGATATTTAGGCACAGGGGTGAATCTGCAGCAATGGTTATTATCGTTGCCATTACGGGAATTTCGAGTTTTGTCATTCCCTCCTACGCTATGTCCATTCCGATCGTCCTCTTCGGACAAATAAAGGTCCAGTTCAAAGAAATCAAGCCGGCCCAGCGAATTCTCCAGATCGCTCCACAGCTCTCCATTCGGCTTTGCGTTCGTGATCAAGCGCAGCACGAATGAAATTACGACATTATCGTCAAATATTTAGCGGGTACTTTTGCTTCGTTAAAGTGGTTCAAGGTGATAGGGTCGTCTTTTCATAGTCTAAGCAAGTCAGTATAGTCGGTTTCTTACTTTATCAGTTACAATATTCGCTTTAGGTTGACTGTGAATATTGCCATAGCGCCTGTGTGCAATAGACCTTTATTTCCTGATTCCCGTTTCCGTTAGATTCACCTTAACGTTCAATTTAACGTTCAACGTTCGATATTCTTTTTTCCATTCCTCTTCGTTCCAATTTCGCGTTTTACTCCTAACAAAATCCCCTAATCCGAGCGGGTCGATCCCTTCTTTTTTAAACAATTGAATAAGATCCATTCCAGTTGTGGTAAGATCCTTTTCGAAACGGTCTTTTATTCTCTGCTGCTCTTGTTTTGGAGAGTGAATCCCCATTGAATCAAGAATTTCACCGTTTAGGATAAGGTAAATCGTGACTTTTGGACTTTTCGCATCTTTCCCGACTAGATAATTCACTTTTGAACCGACATTTACTACTGCGATGTAAGATCCATTGTCCAGCTTTGCTTCAAGAGTACCGTGCTTTACATTTTGCAGAAGAAGTTTCATGACCCGCATCTGCTTTTCATTCAGTGACATTACATACTTGTCATCCTTAAATAAAGCTAAACCGGAAATCACAACTTGATCGTTTTGCAATTTAAGGAGAGGTAAAAAAGGGTCCATTCCTTTACCCAAAAAGGAGTACTCGAACTCGTGAAGATTTTGTCTGGGAACAAGCCCGGTCCGCACGTTCGTATCGAGTAAATTAAATAAAAACATTCCTTTTTCCTCATTTGAACTGAAATTCGCTTGCAACATCTCCTTTGTTTTTCCATCGACAACAGCCATATACTTCCTTCGCGAAGATTGAGCGTCACGAAAAGTTACATCCAATACGTCTGCCAACCCTTTTGCTGCCAAATTTTTTTCAAATAATGCCACAGAAAATTTTCCTGGATTAATGGGCCTGTTTAATCGCATGTTCATTAATTCTATGATATTCCAACTTGTGTGGCCAACCTTTGAGTACAATATAGTTGAGACAGAACCTGGTTTACCAGCTTGAAACTTGGGCGCCGCGATCGTTAATTCGATTTGATCGTTTGGTGCTTCGTCGTAGGCGCAGACAATAGGAATGGTAACTTTGTCCAAAACTTGTTGCTTTACGCACCCCGTTAACAGGAAACAGGTAACCAATAGTAAGAAAAATAACCGATTCATACTGTTCTTCTCACTTTCAATCTGACAATGTCGAGGATAAATAAAAATGGGATGTACGCATAAATAATGTAAAATCCGATCTTAGATAACATGATTTGAACAGCCTCGACAAGACTACGACCTGGAATCAGACATACGGCGGTAAAGACCAGAATTAATAATATCGGCAGGACTGTCAATTGTTTTACATTGAAAAGGAATTTAAACATTCGGCTTGAAGCCCAAAGACAGAAGCATATGATAGGAATTACCCATAATATCTGTGAAACAGCGCCGATAAACTCAAATCGATCAATAAAAGGAAAATGAACAAATTTATATTTGGTTAATTGCGCCCAAATTTCATTTGATAATTGTTCGGATTTGAACAATAACAATGAAATGAAAATACCCATAAGACAATATAGTATCATAACAAAATTAGCCAAATGGGCCCATTTTTGAGATTTTTTCGGTGTTTTAATGAAAGTGTAACAGAAAAAGAGCGTCTCCACGCCTAAATAGGGAAATGTAAACTCCTTACTTGCTCTGATGATATCGTTCAGCGAATGATCCATAATAGGCGATAAATTGTTAAAATGAAAATAATCTGCTGTAAAAATCAAAGTAATTAATGTAAGATTCCTTAGTAAGCTAAACATACAAATGCCCACGATAACTCGAAAACCTCCTGCAACGATGTAATAAACAAGCAGGAGCAAAGCCAAAGCCAACGGCCATGTTTCAAGATCAGGAAATAGCCATACTTGTATAATTTCGATGAATAGCCGTATTTGATAACTTGCAGTGAGCAGGAAGTAAACAATAAAGATAAAGTTAAGACCCCCGCCCGCCCATTTCCCGAAAAATTGTTGATGAATATGAATAAGATCCGTCTCATTCCGGTTGAGAATTCGATACATCATCCAAATGACGATGTGGAAACTGATACCGCAAAGGATAACAGAGATCCAAGTATCTGTGCCAGCCAATTGAATCGGCTTGTTCGACATGGCGATATACTCGGGTCCGAACTGCATCGTTAGAATCAATACGAAAACTAGAAAAGGCGATATGGTAAAACGCGGATGTTCCATTGACTTCATCTTATATCACTCCCAAAGCTGATTCATTCGTCTATGTCTCTTTTAGCGTTTGCGTTTTCATTATCGAATCTTACGGGTTTTGGCGATCTGAAAAAGCTAAATCTATGATGAAATTTGGAATATGGAGGACGAATTACAGTATCATATAAGTCGGAAGTGCGAAAAGGATAAAAAGGAACCAGGTAAGGCATTCCGAGAGACGTTAATCGCAGCAGATGCGCAACCAAGGCAAGGGTGCCGATAAAAATACCCAGTAACCCCCATAATTGCGCTGCGAAGATAAATGGAAAACGAAGAATTCGGATGGTAGCGCTCATTCGAAAAATAGGTGTAGCGAAAGAAGCTAATGCCGATAAAGCCACAATAATCAATAAAAAGTTGCTTGTAAGCGCGGCTTCAACGGCGGCCGTACCGAGTACAATACCCCCAACTATACCAATGGTTTGTCCGATTTTCGTAGGCAATCTGGCGCCCGCTTCCCGTAACAATTCAATGACAAGCTCCATAATGAGCACTTCCACGACAGGAGGAAAAGGTACATTGATCCTCGAAGAAACGATCGTGGGCAAAAAAACATTTGAAATGGCATGACCGTGATAGGTCATAACTGCAACATATAATGGTGAGGCAAAGACGGAAAACAGTACGGAGAACACGCGAATCAGCCGTAATATTGAGGCAATAATCCATGGCAAATAATAATCTTCATAAGTAATGAAAAACGACCCCAAGCTGACCGGCGCAAAAAACGCAGTCGGGGACCCGTCCTTCAAAACGCATATTTGCCCCGATGATACGGCCCAGGCAACGTAATCAGGCCTTTCGGTCCCGATCGTCTGTGGAAAGATGGAGTTGGAATTATCTTCGATCATCTGTTGAAGCAAAGTGTTATCCGTAACTTGATCGAATTGCACATCCTCAATGCGCTGAATGCATGTATTTAAATATTGTTCGTTCGTTACTCCCTTTATGTAACAAATCGCAACTCTCGACTTGGATATACTCCCTATAGTGAGCTCTTTTATACGGAACTCGGGAAAGGGAACTCGCTTGCGAATCAAGTTGAGATTGATGTCCAATGATTCAACAAAGGCTTCTTTCGGTCCTTCCACAGTGAACTCGATTTCGGGTATCGTTACGCTGCGACCCTTGGATGCGGCTGCATTGACCAAAATACAATGATGGCTTTCATGACCATATTGAATAGCGACATTTCCTCGCAAAATATTGTTATGAATTTGGTCCCAATCAAAGGATATTTCTTTTTCCGCTACGGGGATCAAGTGGTAAAGATCCTCGAAGGATATTTCCGAATTGTTGCTCAGGCAGCCCAGGATATGCTGGTGCAAGACTTTTGACTCCGTGAGAGATTTATAATAACCGATGAAAAAAGGGGCAGTGTTCGTTTGATGTTCGTAGCAAACGAAATCCGATGATTCACTAAGCTCCTCCCATAACCGAGGGACTGAATTCAATTCTAATCACTCTTTTCCTATTTTCAATTTCTCAAGTTCATTCTCTCACTTCAAACGGATAATTATTCAGAATCAAAGCACGGTACCGTTCTACGTCGTTGGTACATTGTCTTGGTGTGGAGTCAGAACTTTGTCCTTCTGAATACGGCGTACCACTCGGTATCAAGCTCAGAAAGAGATTTTTCAAATAGGTTTCCAAAGGAGCAATGCCGATAGCACGGCAGCCATCAGACCGATATACAAATTACGCTTCCTGAACATCGCCTCTTCCTTCCTGGGAGCAGATGGATTCGTCGTGCGGCTAGAAAATAAAAAAGAACGCAGCCGGGACATTACCCATGCATGCGTTCTACGCATAACCTTTCACTATTATCTGCTGTTCTATAATTGAGACTAAAATAGCAGACAAAAGCTGTCACTTAATGGCTGAATGTGTCATTGTTATCTTAATTTATCAACGCGTTGAAAGATATTCAATTTCCTCAATGGGCTTTATCTGGATATCCTTTAATCCGCTTTCTGAGAGTCGCAATTTTTTCTCTAATGCGTGCCGCACTCTGGACACGCATATCAAAAAGCCACTCAACAAATGGATGGTTTTTCCATTGAATAAAGACTAATACGCAAGTGTAAACAAACCATTAATGTGAGATAGATAACGAGCATTACTCGCATGTTTCATTAAGGTTGCCGACACACCTTTCAATTCAATTTTGTTTTCCCCGATCTCTCCGATTCCATCTTTTCGACCCAAGCTAGCAAGCGTTCCGGAGAATACCGGAATGAAAACCTCCATTTTAACGCCTTTGAATTGAGAAGCAATGTTGTATCCGACAATTTCTCCCATTTGCCAAGCAAGTTGAGCAGTCGGAGGGATAGGACGGCCTTCCGGACCGAATAAAATTGCGCAATCTCCGGCAAGGAAAACGTCAGGATGCGAAGTCGATTGCATAAATTCGTTTACAGTTGCGCGACCGCGATTGACTTCAATGCCACAGTTTTCCACAAGAGTGTTGCCCTTAATTCCGCCCGTCCATACCAAAGTACCGGCCTCGATCGTTCTGCCTTCTTTCAAGGATATTGTTGTACCGTTCACTTCGGTAATCGGCGTCCCTAATAGGAATTTAACTCCGCGTTTCTCGAGACTAGTCAATGCACGCTGGCTCAGATCAGAAGAGAACATAGGAAGAATAGTTGTACTTGCTTCCACCAGATACAAGTTCACCTCATCAAAGTTAACGCTATACCTGCGGCAAAGACCTGGAAGTTCGTCCACAAGCTCACCGATTAACTCTACGCCCGTCAGACCTCCGCCGCCAATAACAAATGTTGCGTCCACTATATTTTTCGTTTTGCTGTATATGTTTAATCGTTCCTTAATATGACTTAAAATCCGTTTCGCGTCCGCTGCAGATTTTAAGTTGAGGCTATATTGCTCAAGTCCCGGAATGCCAAAATAGTTCGATTCACTGCCCAGGGACAACACCAAGGTATCGTAAGAATACGAAGCTCCATCTACCATTACGACTTTGCGACCGTTAATGTCGATTTGGCTGACGGAACCGATTTTCAAATTGATGTCTTTACCTTTAAACATTTTCTCTAATGGCAATGCCACTGCCTTTTCATCAATGTTACCTGCCGCCAAACGATGCATCTCGGTAATAATTTGATGCGATTCAAATCGATTAATAACTGTAATCGTAGCTTCTTCCGCCGATAAATGATGACGTGCGGAAATCGCGCTCAGTAATCCACCATATCCTGCCCCTAAAATCAAAATTTGTTTACTCATGTCCATCCTCCTTTTCTAATGCCTGGAAGTTTTACTGAAGAAGTAATTCTTATTTTTTTCTTTCACCCAGAATTTCCAAATAAGCTTGACCGAAACGAAGTATCTTTTGAAGTTCCGGATCCTTCAACAATCTTAGCATCCCGAACAGACCGATCGTCTTGTCTTCCTTTTCCGCGCGATCATTCGCTTCAATAGCTATCGAGGCAAAATGCTTGGCTTTTTCTCCCAAAGGCATCATAACTTCCATAATAGCGCCAACAGTATCCTGAATGAGCACGCGGTCTGTTGCTACCTTTTGAGTAAATTCATAAGTTTTCGTAAGCAGTGCGGTCATTTCAACAAGCTTTGGCAGTTGATCTATCAACGCTGTTAAAGCCTCATGGATTTCGGGCTTTAACAATTGTTCCAATACATCCGTCTTTTTGTTTTCTAATTCAGATAATTCAGCTTGTTCTGTATTCTGATCGGCTGTTTCCAACATATCAATGTTCCTCCTTTATTCTGCTAATAATCTTAATCGGTCGGTAACCCCTATATTAAAAATCAATGTGAATAAAATCACAAATGTTGTGCTGTGCCTCCTGTTGTTTTGATACTAATAAGACAATTGGCGACTTCAATGTGTGACATCAATTGTTTTTTATTTTCCCCTCACTCATTTTCGCTATCCACGCGGCTTGTAGAATTCTAAAATGAATAAAGAATCTACTACTCAGGAAGCACTCTGCCTTTATATTTTCCGGTTTGCATAAGTTTCACTTTGACATCAATTTTGTTTTTAATACCAAATGGTCTCCATCGTTGAAGCGATGCCAAGCTAGGGGATCCGTTTCTATAAATTTCTCCAAACAAATTCATACGTATAAGTAAAACGTGCTTCATCTTGTTCAATTAACAGCTATATCCTATGATGAGGTTTAGTTAACACTAACGTTCCTGCCGGTTTTTTATTATCAGGAATATTAACATGGACGCGTTCCGTTTTCTTATTAAACCATCTCAATCCTTTGAGATCGTCTTCGGAAAACCACCCCGCCAATTGATGTTCGTACATGCGTTAGCACTGTCTATTTTAAACATGGTTTTCGTTACATTAATTCCCTTGCGCCAAAAGACGGACGGACGCTTCGCCTCATGGCCTCGGCCAGCAGAAAGCAAGCATCGAAGACACTGTGTGCATGGATGCTTATTATGCTCGCACCGCCCTTGCGATGCTTTGCATGCAAAAAAAGTGTGGTCAGGATCCGAAGATCCCAACCACGCTTTGAAAGTAGACCTATTTCATAGAAGACACATCATTTTCTATATTGACCTGATGATCGAGCACCCACATAAAATATAATGCTTTGGCTGCTTTCTCTCGGGTGACTAACACTTTCGGTTCCAACTCTGTTCCGTTAACCATTTTGCCTCTTGCAATGCCATTCTCGGATCGGATGAGCCCCAGTTCATAGGCATCCTTTATTTTAGAAACCAAATGTGGTGCGATATCCGCCGTATCCGTCAGCTGCTGCCAGGAAACGAGAGGATAGTACATCGCCCCTCTGGCTCCCGAATCCAGATTCGGATCATACCCCGGATCACCAGGTACCACCGATGTGCCGTTATAATCCGTCATGTATTTCGGCTTGCTGGTGAACTTCGCATGATACGCATCAACCAGAATGGCGCCCATCATTTCACGGGAGAGCTCCCCATCCGGGTATCCATCGAAAATGGTTTTCTTCAAATCCATGAGCACAGAAAGGCTTCGAATAAATTCATCAACGGTCATCGCCGCAACGGGATGAAAGTTTCCATGATGGTCCTTGTTCATCACACCCAGCTGAAGCAATTTCTCAATCTGATTGCGGTAATAAGCCCCATCAGCGGTTATGATGTCATTAGCCATTTCAGGGAAAATCTTCGACCAATCCCCTGTTAAGGCTGCCTGCTTCACATTCCCTTTCAGATACGACACGATCGACGCGGCAGTAGGATCGCCGGCAAGTTCCTTCTTCATGAGCTCGGTAACAATGATTCGTGCGAATTGTTTGGCCAGCGCTTCTTTATAGTGAGTCCCGTCAATCTTCTTCGATGGGTGTCCGTTGGCGTAGCTTCCGTCGTTCGTCTTACCAGGGGTTTCCCCCGCTTCAATGGACATGAAGATGGATGTCGTCGCTTCAACACCGATTTCGTTATAATATTTCAAACTCTCGGAGTTAAGATCGATAAGCGTAAGTCCTTTTTCCTCAGCAATCCGTTTCAGAATATCAGGGAACTTTCGGGTTTTGAAAGAGTTGGTGTAGACATAACCCGGACTTGCATCCCCTTTCACTCTAGACATCGGCGTTACTAGTACCGGTATCATGCCCCTAGCCTGGATGGCCGGCAGATAGACCTCTTTTATATAGGTTTCATACATGGCTTCCGTCGACCCTCTGCCATAACGCCTGAATTCATCGGTACTTTCGTCATTATGTCCGAACTGAATAAACACATAATCACCGATGCTTCCGGTCATTAAAATATCGTTTAGCCGGCCCTCCGTATACGCATTTTTAAACGAGCGTCCACCCATGGAGTAGTTAATCACATTCACCTTGTTCAGATGAAACATAGAGTCAATGATCTGGCCCCAGCCGCTCATTGGCGCTTCGTCGAAGGTGTAAGATTTAACGGTTGAATCTCCGAGTATATACATAGTCGGCAGCGTTTCATCTGCTCGCATCCGCGGGGCAATAGGCTGCAAAACAATTTCCTCAATACCAACCGTGGTATTGATTTTATTCGGCTCAATTTCAATGTCCAGATAGTTGCGTCCGTTTGCATACGTATAGATCCACTCTTTGCCTTTTGCCGATATAGTATACTTCATAGGTATCAGCTTAGCCGCATCCCAATACCCGGCCTTTAACAAGCGGCTGGTCTGCATTCCCGAAACGGATACGGTTGTGTCCGCAGCATCGGATGTGGTTTTCACATAAATACTATAGGCACCGGGAGGAGCTTGAATACGGAAAGCCATGCCGTAGTTATTATAATTATCTTTCTCGTATTTCGGTTCGGCATAGAAGCCAGGCTCTTTGATGTAAAAGCCTGTGCCATCGGAAGTAATGGAAGCCGGATGCACTTCCCTTAAAGCACTGGTTTGATTCACAAAACCATAGCCCACCGAGGAGTCATACAAGGGCGCACCGTTAAAGACATCATACACGACAGTCCGGTATCCGGTTTTTGCCTGATTAGTAAAGTTAAACTTATAAGGGCTTTCCACTTGAACGGGAGTCCCCTCCTCTGCCAATCCGTTAATAGAGGTTTCTGCAGCAATGCTCTGAGCAGGTGTCAGAATAGCTGTAAGAAGAAGAAACGAAAGTGCCGCATTCATGAATCTTCTCACTGATTACACTTCCTTCCTGTTTGATCGGTACAAATGATCCGTGCACTCTAGTTAGAAGTCATTATGTTCACCCGGTACAGAAATTGGTTTTGCGAAGACTCCAGTCAACGTAGGGTCCCAGCCGTCCGTGCCGCCCAATACCCGCTGCACCGTTAAGGCGTTTGCTTCCTCTACGGTCATCTGCTTGCTCCAAGGCACACGGGCTTTGGCATTAGCCCCGGGCCCTGTGCTTCCGAATTCTCCGTAAACCGCCGTGGATTCATTCTCCACCTTGCCCCAGTTATGCCAGCCAACAGAGTAGAAATGCGCATCCATCCATGTGTCTACGAATTTCACATTCCCGTACGGCCGCCAAGGTCTTCCCAGATATACCGTACTGTTCGTCTTGGAGACCCCCTGCAGCTCTAGATCCCATACGTCATCCCAAACACCGGTATACGTTCCGGCCTGCCCGTATTTCTGGATGTACGGTTTGAGCGAGGTGGTTCCTCTTGTTTTCTTCGCTTGATAAAAAACATATCCGTTTTCCGCCGTCTGATCGTGTGAAGCCGCCGTCGTATAGCCGCCGAACGTGCCGACATGCTTCATCTCGGATCGGTCGAAATAGGCGATTCCGTTACCATAGATATAATCCACGGTCCCTTCAATATACAGGTTATGGAAGTATTGCCGCCCTCTTTCCACGTATAGCGTATCTTGAAAACCATACAGATTTATGTTACGGAAGACCATCTTATCCCCTGATACAAACAAGGCTAGGGCTTGCCCTACTCCCTTCACTCCGTTGGTATCTTTGTTCGGAAAAGCGGAATTCTGCACCGTGAAGTTTTCCATCGTACTGCCGGCTCCCCTCAGCTCGAAGGTGGCTGTCTGTAGGCCCGGGTGGTACGTCACATTCATGTCATACGTAATGACGACACCTTTGCGGCTTTCCCCGATAAAGCTAAGGTTGGGCTTGTTGGCCGGGGCAATGACCTTTTCCCGGTAAATCCCGTTGCGAATATAAATGACGGTTCGTTCCGTTTGATTCGCAGGAACCGCGTTGATCGCCTCTTGAACAGTACGATAATCCCCGCTTCCATCCTGAGCCACAATGATTACCCGAGAGGGTGTAGCGATCAACGGCTCGGAACCGGGTCCTTCTCCAAACGGGTTGTTCGCTAGAATCACATAATAATAGGCTGTACCGTTACTAACATCGCTGTCGGTGAAAGCTGCCCGTTTCGTTTCTGCAACCTGCGTATATGGTCCGTTGTAAGCCGTTGCCCTTTTCACGGTATAGCCCGTAGCTCCCGAAACGACATCCCAGCGTAACATAACCTGACCATAGGCGGCTTCGACTACACCGCCGGTTGGAGCGGATGGGGCGCCATCGGGGGCTGTATACGGAACTGCCCTTGCTTGAGAAGAGTTCATGCTTCGAGCGGAAGCTCTTTCCGCACTGACTACATAATAATAGGTCGTTCCGTCCGCAACGGTGGAATCCGAGTAGCGGGTGAATACCGTGGTTCCAATCGTTGTATAAGGACCTCCGGAAACAGTGCTGCGCTTAATCTTATAGACAGCTGCTCCTTCCGAGCCCTTCCATTCGATATCCACCTGGCCGCTTTTGGCAGTGGCTTTAAGTGATTCAGGCTCGTCAAGCGGTGTGCTCGGATGAACCTCTAGCGGCGGGCTCTCCTCTCCCGTACCCGCTATATTTGTGCTGGACAGCGTATAATAGTAGGACTGATCAGCATTCAAGCCCGTATCATAATAGCTTGTTGTCGTGTTCGGAATGACCGCCGATACTACCGTGTAAGGCCCTTCCTTCGCTGTACTCCGTTTTAAAGTATAGGTGGCCGCATCCGGTACGGCATTCCAAGTGATCATGACGGCCGATTCCCGAGCGGTCATAGAAATCCCCTGAGGCGGTACCGGTGCCGGCCTCTCGCCGCTTGGCGTTACGGCATATGGAGCCGAATCGGTTGTCCCGTAAGGATTCACCGCCCGAACGACATAATAATAAGTTACTCCGTTCGTCAAGCCTGCATCCCGGAACGGTTCCGAGCTGGAAGCGGCTTTTGTAAAGCCCTGCCCAACCATAGTAAAGGGGCCTTCTTGGGAATCACCCCTCAGCACATCGTACGTGACTGCATTAGGCGCGGCTGACCAAGATAGTGCAGCCTGACGGTCCCCGCCAATGCCGTACAAGCCTACGGGGGCATCCGGAGGCGCATTCAGCTTGTAAACCTGGACATTGTCAAGCACAATGTTCTCAGCGGTAGTACCTCCGGTGGAGGCGCTGAAAGACTGGATCGCAGCAAAGTCTCCGGCTCGACTGCCGAGCGTCCGGTTGTAGAAGGGCTGCTCCCTCAGTTCACCGACAAGCGTACCGTCATTCCCCTTCGTCACGTAGTAATCCACATGCAGTGTGTTCAAATTGACCACCGCTTTGAGATGGTACCATACGGCATTGGTTAGATTGGCCGGTGTTATGTTCGTATAGATGCCGCCCGTATCCACCCATGCAATCTTGCCGCCTTTCAGGTCCACTTGGATTACCGTATCGGACATATTCGTTTGGCTGTTCACGCCACCGGTCAGCTTTATTACATTGCGGCCTCGGCTGATGTCATTGTTCGGTCCGTAGAAGTACATATCCTGCTCGACAGTCAGAATGCCATCCGATACACGGGTTCCGAGCCCTTTCGTAATGGTTGTGGAACCGGAGCCGGAGCCAACAGTGCCCGAACCATTCGCTCCGTCCTCGTCCCGAATAAGCAATGCGTCGGAAGGAAATGGAATTCCGTCCTTACCTGACGAAGTAATGCTTACCGAACCATTTGGACCGGTTACGTTTGCGGTGTAGCCTGCTATCGACTTCACCGTGGAAGTGCTGGTAACGGCCGCATCCGTAATTCCATTAAAATCATCATTAATGAAAGATGTGTTACCTGGCGGGACTGGTAGAGCCTCCGCTGAAACCGTGGAAGGAAGGCCCATCCCCGATAAAGAGACCGCGGCCACAAGAGTTGACACTACAATCAATGCAACCTTGTTCATCATGTTCTTTCCCTCCCGATCGCATACATACATCTTTGTTTTCTCATGTCACAATCCCTTCTTTTATGAAATTTTGTAAACCCTTACACAACCACTTTCATTATGCAGTTTCTTTCCAGCGATGCAAATGATGGTTTTATTCTATTTTTTGACCTTTTGTAATGCTTTTTTTATATTCGGAGCTTGATATAATAGAGTCAACCTAATTTTCCACTTTTGAGGGAGGAAACACCTTTGGCTTACAAAGTCAGCTTCCCGGATATTATGAGTACGCTGCAGCTCATCGGCTTTCATTTTCGCGTTGCGGAGCCCGGATGGGCCTATCCTGACCATCATCATAAAATCTTTGAGCTGCTGTATTGCTACGACGGCACTGCGGTTCAATATGTCGATGGGTACTCGGTCACTTTCGGTAAGGGGGATTGGCTCATCATTCCTCCCGGCCTGCGCCATCATGTGATGAATACCGGTCCCGACAACTATATTTACCTTTCCATTCATTTTGACATTGATGATTTGGATTTTCGCCTATTGTTTCAATCCCAGCCCCTCCAAAAATGGAACATTAGCCAATTTTCGCGTTCGGGATTACCACTCGAAAATTTGGACGAGTTTATCAAGAACAACATCTTGGCCACGACGGCGTCAACCGGTTTTCCCCCGGATATCGAAAATATTATTCTCATTAAAGAAAGACTTCGCTTGCAGGCGGTCATTCTCATGATACTGAGTGAAATCATTGATATACAGTTTCTGAATTCGGATCCACCGCGGATACCTCGACAAGAAAACTCGTTATATGAGGTGGAAACCGCCCACCGAATCGAGCAATACATCTCGGACAACCTCTACTCACCTACTTTTTCTATTAGCTTGATCGCTAAGCAGTTTTGTTTAAGTCGAATACAATGCCATAAGCTTTTTACAAAGGTATACAAGGTGTCCCCACGGCAATATATGACGAACAAAAAACTGCAGCAAGCCAAACATTTATTACTGTGTACCGATTTAAAAATCCAGATGATCTCAGAGCAGCTCGGTTTTGTATCACAGAGCCATTTCAGTCGGCAGTTCAAACGATGGACCGGCATGTCTCCGTTACAATACCGGCCCAAATCCTATACGAATGCTCTTAGTCCTGACTCAAGCACAGATACATAAAAAAATAAGAGGGGTTAGCCCTTTATGCCACACTTAAGAGATGATTCCTGTACTGAACAGGAGTCATCTTTTTTTAGTCCCCACTGATATCTGTAATAGTTGTAATAACGAATGTAGCGGTTATTCAAGCTCCTCTGTTTCGTTAACAATTCAATGGTTTCTGTAGCTAGAGGCAAGTGGAGAGAAACGGAAGAAGATGTAAAGAGTGGCCGCAACCTCTTGATAAACTCCCGTACGCGTGGTATAAAAATTCATACGGAATGCATTCGGACTTCCTGAAAGGAGAAATCGTTCATGAATGATGAATTCAGGCAGAAATACGTTATCGAGGACAGCAATATGTTTTCAATCCAATACATATCCCGCACAGGATTTTGCAGCATGAAACGTCCTCATGAGCATCCGTTCTTCGAACTATATTATTTGCTGAACGGGGAAAGGGTATATTTCTTGAACGGCAAAGTATTTACGGTCAAGAAGGGCGACTTGATGATTATCAAGCCTCACGATCTCCACTCCACCGCAAGCTCGGACAAATTGCGGTTTGAGAGAATATTGCTCAGCTTCTCTCCGGCTTTCGACGAGCGGGGAAATCCGCACATTAGCGAATTGCTGAAGGGCGGGTGTTCCCGATTGATCAAAATCCCGTTGAAGGATCAGACGGAAATCGAGCGGCTGCTGCACCAGATGCTTGAGGAATGCGAGACTCAGGCGGACTACTATACTTCATTGGTCCGGTCGTTGATGAACGAGCTTTTGATCCGGATGTACCGCATCGAGCAGTCGTTGCAAGGGCAAGAATCTCATGAGTACGAGCACCCGATGCACCAGAAGGTGACCGATATCGCGCAATATATCAACTCCAACTACGATCAGAAAATTACACTGGAGCAGGTTGCCAAGCAATTTTATATCAGTCCCTCCTACCTTAGCCGTATTTTTACGAGACTGACGGGCTTTCACTTTCGGGAGTATTTGCAGGTAGTGAGAATAAAAGAAGCGCAGAAATTGCTTGTAAACAGTCGGAATTCCGTGCAGCTGATTTCCGAGCAAGCCGGTTTCGAGCATATCGCCCATTTTAATAAGACTTTCAAGAAGATCGTCGGAACGACGCCGCTTCAGTACCGTAAACGTCACGCGTAAAATCCGTTAATGATTCAAGAAAAATAGAGTTCGGCCGGCCTCGGGTATGATGCCCGAGACCGGCCGATTTTTCTTCATCTGGGGAATGTTCGACGATTCAGTTCGTTTGTTTCCGCAATAATTCACACGGTCTGCGTAACGCGAAACCAGTCACTATCCACATATCCGCAGGCAAGAGCGTCTTGAGGCCGCAAGGCAAACAAACCCACCTTCGCGCCGACCCAATGGCCCTTGGAAGCTTCAAACACCGTCTCGCCGCACGGGGCAAACCCGCCGCCGTCCCCGATGCTATACTCAAATCGGCAGGAAGCTCCTCCGGTTACCGTTACACGGAGTACGACTGTCCCAGCCGTCAAGACAGTTGTCCAGAAGACGGTTTCATCCGTCCCGTTGCCTTCCGTCCGCAACAGTTCGAACCCGGAACCGTCTTCCTTCTTCTGGAGTGCGACATAAGCATAGTTGTATCCGAAAACGATCAAACCCGCCCGCTCCCCTGCCTGCAACGAAGTGCAGTCAAGAAGAGCTTCCGCCTGGAACGATTCCGCGGGAAACTTCTGCATCAGCAGATGCGGTGCGTGATATAAGTTTAATGCATCGGCAGGAAGAGGTTGAGGGTACAATCGGAGATGGCTTTCCCGGTCTAATGAGTACCAAGCAGGACTCGGGTTTGCCTGCCATTGCCATTGGAGTCCCAAGCTCGAGCCCCCGTCGAACTCGTCGGAGTCGGCCGGAGCTGCCGCAGGATAATCTTTTCCTACGTTTGGCTTCGGATGACGAACAACCGGTTCCCCGATGCCGTCGCCATTGCGGTCAATGCCCATCAACGGCCAATCGTCCATCCAGCGGACAGGCTGCAAATGCAAGATTCGGCCGTATGCCCCTTTGTCTTGAAAGTGCAGAAACCAGGACTCTCCGGACTCCAATTCGACCCATCCGCCTTGGTGAGGTCCGTTGATCGCCGTATCGCCTTGATGCAAAACGATTTTATCTTCATACGGTCCATAGATGAAGGAAGCGCGTAAAATCGTCTGCCAGCCCGTAGCGACCCCGCCGGCTGGCGCAAAAATATAGTAATACCCGTTTCGCTTGTACATCTTCGGACCTTCCAAGGTCGGATGATGTTCCGTTCCGTCGAAAATAATTTGTCCCTCGTCAAGAAGCTGATTGCCGTCCGACGACATTTTGCAAAGTCTTAACTTGTGTTTAATGCCGGCCCGGCTGTTCGCGAAGGCGTGCACCAAATACGCTTGTCCGTCGTCGTCCCAGAAGGGGCAAGTGTCGATCAAGCCTTTGCCTTCTTTGACAAGGTGCAGCGGCTCCCATTCTCCGGCGGGATCGTCCGCCGTGCTCATAAAGATCCCAACGTCCGGATCCCCGTAATACATCCAAAACTTACCCGCGTGATAACGAAGAGCCGGCGCCCACACCCCGTTGCCGTGCTGCGGCTTGTCATATCCGGGCAAATCCATTCGCTGAATGACATGGTTAATCAGCGTCCAGTTAATCAAGTCCTTCGAATGAAGGATCGGTAGTCCCGGTATATGGCTAAAACTCGAAGCGGTCATGTAGAAATCCTCACCGACCCTGATGACGTCCAGATCGGAATAATCCGCATGAAGGACCGGATTCACGAAAGTCCCATCCCCCTGATCGGAAATCCACGCCTTTTGCTTCAACCCGTCTGTTGTATTATGCATGCACAATTCACCTACTCTTCCTATAATTTCTCCATCTCCAGGCAAGCCAGAAGGAACGGAGCTACGCCGATGTGGGAATCCGACACGATTTTCTCTCTGATATAATAGCCGTAAGTGCCGTCCCTGTCGGTACTTAATCCAGCCCCGTGGCATATCGAGTGGAGATGGACGCCGGAATTGTTCGCCTCGACAAACCGGTCGAGCAATCCTACGAACGCCTTCTCTGCCACTTTCCTTGCAGGCTTTTCAAGATATTGCAGTCTCGCCCCCTTGGCAAGAGCATATATGAACATGCTGGATCCGGAAGTCTCCAGATAATTTCCTTCCCGGAAGCCCTGATCCAAAACTTGAAACCACAAGCCGCTCACCTGTTCTTGAACTCGGGCCAGCGCGCCGCACATCCGTTCAAAAATTCCGATGATCGTGCCGCGCTTCGGATGATCTGCCGGTAAATGCTCAAGGCTGTCCACCAAAGCCATCGCATACCATCCCATTGCCCGGCTCCAGAAATTTTGGGAGCAACCCGTTTTCGGATTGGCCCAGTTTTGCTCGACCGCTTCATCCCAGCCGTGATAGAGCAGTCCTGTCCTCGAGTCGCGAGTTTTCCGTTCCACCAACAACAGTTGAAGGGCAACCTCGTCGAACAAATCCGGCCGATCAAATGTTTTCGCATATTGGGCCAGGAAAGGAGAAGACATGTACAGTCCGTCCAACCACATCTGGAAAGGGTAAATCTTCTTATGCCAAAAACCGCCCTCCGTCGTTCTGGGCTGTCCGATCAGCTGCACGGCAAGCGAGTGCGCGGCTTGCTCGTAACGGGAATCTCCCGTTCGCTCGATGAGCTTGAACAAGTTTTTTCCCTGGTTGATCTGATCGAGATTGTACTCTTCCACTCTGTATCCCCGAATGGAGCCATCCTCTTTCACAAACAAATCCATATGCCGCTTCATGAACTCATAATAGGAATCCAATTCGTAATACTCGCCCGTACGGGCGATCGCCATCAGCATCATTCCCGGCACATATGCCCACCGCTTCTCGATTTCCGGATGCAAGCTGTCGCTTCCGGCCTGAGAGACAATGGTATCCGCCGTTCGGATCGACCATCGCGTTTCATGCTTCATTCTTTATCACCTCTAATTGAGATTATAAAAAAATAGCTGAACTTATTGTTCAGGTTTTATGCTCATTTCCCTTCATTTTTTGCTTTTAATGCTCTTTTCCCGGTACAGCCAAGTTCATCCCTGTTCACTCCTGCTGAAAATTACTTATTTGTTCTGCTTGGCATCGACAGTTGAGTCGGTAGTTTTTGCCCTTCGAAATTATTAATATATAGATTGAATCAGTTAATGCCTGTTATCATTGAGATTGGAAAAGGCGTATATCGCGAAAAAATATACGGCCCGAAAAATAAGGCGTCCATTCAAATGATCGGAGAAGGCGCAGACGCGACGGTGCTCGTCTACTCCGACAACGCCCATACACTCGGGCCGGACGGGCAGCCGCTCGGCACGTTTCGCAGTGGAAGCTTTTATGCATACGCAGAGGAGCGGCTTACCATCCGGAACGACTCCGGACCGCGAACCGGTCAAGCGGTAGCCGCGTTCATCGATGCGGACCGGATTGCTTGAAAGGCAATGAAACGTAATACGTGCTGCGCGAAATATTCGTGTGACGGAGCGGCTACAGAATCACAAACATTAATCAACCGTTCGAGACATTGAGCGAAATTAGAGCAAGCGGAAAGCCGTACTTGGGCTACCGGGAACGAATCCGAACCTGAGAAAATCACTGCGGAAATGCGTCCAAAGCATATGTAGACATTCATTTTCACATGGAGAAATGTAGTTTGTTCTCTGGTATGTAAATGTCCGTCAGCCCGCCACAGACCGAAAACGTCGGATTCGAAAATATCGCCCAATTCACTAAACATTTAAGAAAATTACCGGTGTTACACCGAACCGCTATCGGAAGCAGCAAACCGCTCACGACTAGAATAAAAATGTGGTGAAAGTCGTTAACAATACCATTAATTAGGATCGGAGTGCCATTCTAGTCATTTCTATAACCCTGTATTCGGCGAGCCAATCGTAGAGAAATATCAAACATACCTTCCGTGGAAGGATGGAGCAGATCCACACTTAACCCTCTCCAATCCGGAAGAAGCTCTCGACCGGAAAGATACACCAGTCGAGGCCGATTCAGCTCTCTCACCTTCTGTTGCAAAACTTCGCGATATTGCCGAACGATCGCTTCTTCAAACAGGTCACGGTGGCAGGTGAAAATATCGATACAGAACAACCATTTGTCCGGATGGCTGTCGGACACGCGTCGAAGGAAATATTCCGTCTTTTGTCCGAATTGATCAACCGGCATCAAACCGATGACATTTATCCCGAGTTCCACGGATGCAAACGCCCAATCATTCCTTTCTGCGATATAATCAGCCATTGCCTCTTCGAGATAACAACTTCCGGAAAAGCCCAGGTTGATCAAGTCAACACCAAGCCTGCCAGCGGTTCTTGCCGCGTACCCTCCGGAGGGAACCGCGGCGTCCCCTCCGAACGTAATCGAAGACCCGTAAGCTAAATAACGTTCCTCCGGGACCTGGTCTGGACGGGGAGGACTGGTCTCCCCGTCGATACGCAATAGGCGAATCGTGCTGTCTTGGGGCAGCAAGACTCTAACTACGGAAGGGTCAAATGGGAACTGTCCCGCTTGGTACTGCTCCTGGAGAAACTTATGGTGCTTCTGGTTTCTCTTCACTTTAAGACATGTAACTCCAGGACGAACAATCTGCGGCGTGGTTTCATAATCACTTTGGAAGGAGCCTTGAAACACCTCGGCAATTCCCTTGGGGGATATACCTTCCCCTGGTTCCAACATCCATTCAATTACCGCCTCTTCTCCATGCAGAAGGAAACGAAGCTCAACGCCAGCCCCGTTTAATGCCCGCTTCTGCGCCTTTTCATTTAGCAATAGACGAAGCGCATTAGGCACTCGCGAAAGCAGAACACCGTTTCCGTCATCCGTTAGAAGCTCCGCCACATTGTGGAGACTAACATTTCCATAAATCATTCGTGCTTCCCTCCTGTAACGCTGCAAAACCGTATCATTTCTTACGTTCAGCCGTGCCCTCAAAATCAAAGCCCGGCGTACAGCCGGGCTTTATACCATTCTTCCAAATTGGAACCTCGATCGCTCTACATTCTCTTATTGTTTGGATAATAAATACTGGGCATCCCGAACCAAGTAGCCTGCGGCCTGACTTGAAATCTGTTTGCCGCTTTCCGCCTTCACAAAGTTTACAAAAGCTTCTAACTCATTCGCTTTCAACATGCTTTGCAAGCTAGCGGCTATACCTGCATTATCGATCCATCCGACATTCGTAAAGTGTGTGACCAAGGCCTGCATGGATTGGATACTTGTCGTAGTGTGGAACAAGACGGTTCGGCTGCTCGTATTCCCTGCCAGGTCGCTCGACGTTACCGTAAAAGTGTGCGGGCCAAGCGGCAGCGTAAACAGCTGAATTTTCTCTCCCTGTTGTATGCCATACGTATCCAACGTGACCGTCGTCTTGCTGCCGTAAACTCCGGACCAGTTGTCGCTGAGCGTAATAATCGGCGTAATATCCATGGAATCGCTGTACGTGCCGTACACCACTCCTGATACCGTAATGGTCGGTGCACTCTTATCGAGATTGAAGCCAATCGTTTTCGTCGTTTCCACATTGCCCGCATTGTCCGTCGAGCGGTAGCTGACGGTATATTTGCCGTCTTTATCTATCGTTAACGCTGACAGATAAGGCTGCCAGGTCGCTCCGTCATCCAAACTGTACTCCGATTTCGCCGCGCCCGACAAATTGTCAGATACAGACAAGCTTACCGTTACATCTGACGTATACCAGCCGCTGCTGCCGTTAGGCGCCGCCCGACTTACAGTTGCGGTTGTAACGGGAGCCGTCCTGTCGATATTTGCTGTCGCAGTATGAACGGTTCCGGCAGTCCCTGCGCTGTTCTTGGAACGGTAGCTGACCGTAAAAGCGCCTTCCTGATCCAAAACGATCGGCTTTGTATAAGAATGCCAGGAAACCTCATCGTTCATTTTGTATTCCGCACTGCCGTAAGTCGATAACATGACGGTAACCGGCACCGTGTACCAGCCGTTCCCATTCGGCGCGGCGGGATCCACGGATGCCGCAATCTTATAGATCAAGCCGTTCAGTGTCGACTTCAGGCTGTCGGCAGCTGCATCAACTTCGCTTTGGGTTGCTCTGGCGTTCGCGGCAACCGATTTCGCACTCGTTAACGCCGTTTGGAACGCCGCATAGCTGTCGTCGGTGAAATAATCGGCAACAACTACGTCCGCTTGATCCAGCAAGTCCGTAAGCAGCGTGCGGTCGGCCGTCGGCGCGCCCGGAATGACAGCGTCTTCGGACGGATCCCACCCGTCGCTGCCTTTCAGTACTTGCTGCAGCGTATAAGCGTTCGCTTCCTCCGGCGTCAGCTGCTTCTGCCAATTGACGCGGTGAACCGGATCGTTGCCGGGGCCACTCGTATTGTATTCCGCATACCGCGCGGTCAGCTCGTTGTCCGGGTTGCCCCAGTTATGCCAGCCTGGCCCGGCTAGGAACGCATCCATCCAGCTGTCCAGGAACACAACGTTCGCATATGCCCGCCACGGACGGCCCAAGTAGCCGGACGTCACGCCCGGATCGGCCGTTATCTTCGTGCCCACGAATACGTAGCCGTAAGGCTTGTTCTGATCGGTGTTTGCCGCGGTTATATAACCGCCGTTCCGCTTGCTGTGCAGCTCGTTGTTTTGGAAGAACGCGGTCGCCGGACCGTAAATGAAATCGACGTCGCCTTCGATATAGCAGTCTTTGAAATACTGCCGGCCCGCAATGTAGATCGTATCCTGAAAGCCGAGGAAACGGACATTTTTGAATACACCGCGGTCCCCGCTTATATAACCGGCGAGCGCCTGACCCGTGCCTTGACCGGAGTCGTTCTGGAAGGTCATGTTGTCGGCCGAAAAATCGCTGCCTTGCAGGACTGCCGTCACCGTTTCGAGCGTACTATACGGCGTACCGTCAGGTTTCTTGGAATTCACGTTAAGATGGTAGACGAGAATCGTTCCGGTTGCGCTTTCGCCGACAAAGCTTACATACGGCTTGTTTGCCGGTACGACGATTTGCTCCCGATAGACACCGTTGCGAATATAGATAACGGTCCTTTTGGTGTTATTGGCCGGAATCGCATCAATCGCTGCCTGAATCGTCAGGAAGTCTCCGGTCCCGTCCTTGGCTACGACGATGGTCCGCGCCGGTACGGCTGCCGCCGGATACGAGCCGATGCTTTCCCCTTTCGCATTTAAGGCCGTAACCGAATAGTAATACTTGGTTCCGTTGGTCACCCCGTTGTCGGTATAAGCCGTTCCGTCGACGTTCGCCGCAATCGTTTCGAACGGCCCGCTCAATGCCGCGCTTCTTTTCACATTGTACGAAAGCGCTCCGTCGGAAGCCGTCCAGCTGATGCGTACTTGTGTATTCCCTGCTTCGAGCTTAACGTACGCCGGAGCGGTCGGTGTACCGTTCGCGGGAGCCGGAATGACCCGAACCTGCGGCGAGTTGCTGCTGATCGTGCCGCCTCCCTTGGCCGATACGACGTAATAGTAAGCGGTCCCGTTCGTCAAGCCGGTATCGGTGTATGCCGTTCCGCTCAGCCCGGTCGCGACAGACGTATAAGGACCGCCGCTGACCGTACTGCGCTTGACGGTATACGATTCGGCCGAGGCAACCGGCTGCCATGTGATGCTTGCTTGCCCATCACCGGCTGCCGCTTGCAGACCGGACGGGGACTGGAGCGGTGCGACCGGCGTTGCGACCATTTCCTGCGAAGGCACGCTTTCCCCGGCAATGTTCACGGCGGTTACGACATAGTAGTACGTTTGTCCGTTTGCCAGACCGTTGTCGGTGTACGCGTTGCCGGTCATATTCGTTTTCACGTTCGTATATGGTCCTCCGGAAACGGTGGAGCGCTTCAGTGTGTATGAGGTCGCTCCTTCTACCGCTGCCCATTCCAGCGATACTTGCGCGTTTCGCGGAACCGAGCTCAAGGAGGCTGGCGCCGCCGGTTTATCCGGCAGCAAGATCGGCGTCGCGGCGATTTGGTTTGAGTTTCCGCTTTCGCCGACCGGATTGTTGGCCGTCACGACATAGTAGTAGGTCGTATCGTTCGTCAAGCCGCTGTCGATGTAGGTCGTTTCGGCGATATCTCGCGCGATTGGCGTGTAAGGGCCTCCGTCGGTCAAGCTCCTTTTTACGTTATAGGAAGTCGCTCCACTCGCGGCATTCCATCTCAACTGGACCTGTTCGTTGCCGATCGTTGCGGCGAGTCCGCGAGGAGCGGGCGCAGGCTGGAGGTAAACTTTCACATTATCCCAAAAGTGATTTCCCCTCCCAGTTCCCGGTGTAAAGGAATGAATCGCTGCAATTGAAGCAACCCTTGTGCTGTAAAATGGAATTTTAGCCATAATCTCATTGTTGATATATACGTCGGCTGTCTTGCCCGACACATCGAGATCGATTTGGAACTGGTACCACTTCTTTGCCGTTAATGGCGTTGAGTTTGGGAGCGGCAGATTTCCGCTGGCCGAGCGGTACTGTATCCCGGTTGAGGCGACCAGAAGCTCAACCGCCACATTTCCTGCCGGTTTGTCAAGAATGACGATAGGCCTGGCGGTACCGGCGATTAGCGGCTGCATAAAGTCCACTTCCACCGTAACCAGTCCCGTTTGCGGTTCGAATGATCTTGTCAGTTTGGTGTTGATATTCCCTTGATCGTAAAGCTGTATAACCTTCTGTGACGTGTTGCCCGTTGTGCCTTCCGGAATGGCATCAATCTTGACCCAGTTCGTGCTTGTAGGGGGATCCGGCACAACTGAGTAACCGGCAGGCTGGTCGCCAATGTTCTGATCCTCAAAGCTTTCATCTAAAATGGAAATGATGGCAGTTCCGGTCGCCGTTGCGCTAACTTCGCCCGAATTGGGTCCTTCGCCGGTGCCGTTCATTGCACTGACCACGTAATAATAAGTTGTTCCGACAGTAACCGTGCTGTCTGTGAAGGACGTGTTCTGATTCGTCTCTGCAATAACACTATAAGGTCCCCCCTGTATCGAGGAACGCTTGACCAGATAACCCGTCGCGCCGCTGACCGGGCTCCAGGTTAACTCTACCGAGACGCCTGCTGTCGCCTTCAATCCCGTAGGAGCCGCCGGAAGGGGCGTTAGCTGCTGCAGACGGACATTGGAAAAATGGCTGGCATTATAGTTATTGATGTCATTGTTTGTTTTTGCCGCGTCGAGCGCCAGTCCGTAATAAACCGTTTCCGGCAGCTGTTCGAACGTTTGGGAACCGACAGCTGTCCACAACTGGCCGTCCTGCGAAAGAAGCGCATCAATTCGGTTATCGATACGTACCAGCTTTACCCATCCCGGCGCCGCAAAGCCGTCAACCTGCTGTTCTGTCATTACGGCCCCTTGCGCCGTTCGCGCAAGAAACCTTCCGGCCGTACCCAATTTGACGAAAGAAGCTGTCATAGCTGCTGCCGGCGAATCCGGAGTCAACGACGCACGAATCATAACCCCGGCCTGCGTGCCGTCCGTAATCGGGCTGACATCATCCACGCGCGCTATGATTTCTCCGTTACCTTGGAGCGGCTGGTACAAATAAGAGAAACTGTCTGCCGAACCGCCAATGAGACCCGCGCTTTTGACAGTGAAAACACCCTCTTTCAGCGAAGCTGTCCCCGGAATGCCCACTGTACCGATATCATTCAGAACCCAAGGGGTGACACTGCCCTGATCGTTCACATGAACAGGTACGGCCGTTGAGCTCGTTGCGGTCCCCGTATTGTCAATGGCCCGGGCAGTTAAATAATAGGTTCCCTCGGGTGCATTGGTCCAAATGAAGGAATGGGGCGCCGCACTCGTTTCCCCGATTTTTACATCATTAGCGTAATACTCTACCTTGGCTACACTGCCGTCCGGATCGGATGCTGCAGCCTGTATTACGATTTGGCTTCCGGTTTCGGCCAGCGCGTGAGGTGCGGGACCTGTAACGCTGACCAGCGGATTTTTCGAGCCGCTTCCCGATATGGAGTTCAAATAATGCTCCAGGTTGGTGTAACCGTCGGCACCAACGATTTTTCCATCCCCCGCATCGACAGGGTTAAGGCCTCTCGCCAGCTCCCAGCTGTCCGGCATTCCGTCATGATCCGTATCGACCGGGGCAGCAGCAGAAGCATAATCAAGGATTCCCCCGACCTCCTTTGGCGAATTGAGAATACGGCCTGTCCGGTTGACGACGTCGTTCACTACGCGGGCGTCAAAAGAATCCCGTATAGGAAGTGACGCTCCCGCATCGGCCAGAACAGCCTGATAAGCTTCTTCTGCGGATTGCATCGACACCTGCTCGGCAAACGGAACCGGACTGCTCAGCTTCACCCCATCAGGAACGCTGCTGACCCCGCTCCAGTTATCTGCGGTGACTTCCGGAGAACCGTCCATGTAGTTGCCTTCCAGATAGAATTTGCTTGTGGCGGGAGGCGGGTCCATGATCAGATTGCGGGTAAATCCGTATCTCGTATCCGGACCGAATTTATAGTAGTTGTTTACCATATTGACCGAAGCGTTCTCCCCGCCATAAACGGATTTGAAGCCCCAGTTGTAAATCACGTTGTTGCGAAAATCCACTGTCTGGCCTACATCCGCGGCAAAACGCGGGTTACGGCTGGAGTGATGGGCGATCAGATTATGATGGAACGTGGCGTTTTCCCCGCCGAAGATCCCGCCGTATCCGTGATTTCCTTTCGCGTGGGTTGAGTGCAGCATGCTCTCGGAGATGATGGACCATTGAACGGTGGTGTTTTTATTTTGGTATGGCGATAACGTTTCATCGACGGAATAGCTGAATGAACAGTGATCGATGATGAAATTTTGGTGTCCGCGCACGCCGAAAGCATCAGCCTCGCTGGGGTGCTTGTCGCCGACGCGGAACCGCATATAGCGGATGATTACATTATCCGCGCTAAGGGTCGTTTGGTAATCGGCGACCGTAATGCCGTCTCCCGGGGCGGTTTGACCGGCGATCGTCAAGTTCGAGCCGGCGATTCTGAGAGACGATAGTAGATGAATCGTTCCGGACACCTGGAAAATGACGGTCCGATTCCCGGAGCTGACCGCATCACGCAGCGAACCGGGGCCAGAATCATTCAGATTGGTCACCTCATATACATCTCCACCACGACCTCCCGTCGTGTACATCCCGCCGCCTTCGGCACCCGGAAATGCGGGAATCCGTTCGGCGGTTACGGTTTCAGCCGAAGCGGCCGCAGGGCCGAACGGCAGCATCGCGCAGCATAACAAAGCGCATAGCATTTTAGATAATTTTCCTCGCATTAAAGTGCCTCCACTTATAAGATCGATTTGTGTTACGATTTCATTTCCTCACTACTGATGAGTTCTAATTTGATAGCGCATCACATAATTACCGCCTGTTCGCCGAACAAAAGTGAATAACTAGCGTTTCACTTGTTTGTTTGTTCGCGGGGGACGGTTACAGTTACCGAGACCGTCGTCTTATTCCCCACTTTATCGGTTGCGTTGTATGTGATCGTGTAAACGCGTCCGGAACCGGTACCCGCTCGTTCTGCGCGCAGCATAAATGAAGTATCCGGAGTACCGTACTGCGCTCCTTGTATATCATTCGGCTGATCTCCGTAGCCCAAGCCGTCGTCCGGTTCGTTGCTCGTAATGGAGGCTAGCACGACCGAATCGATCCCCGACATGCCATCGTCCGCATAGATGCTGGCATTTACGGTTTCCAACTGATGGTTCACCGGCAAGAGCGTTGTCTTGTCAAGAACGATACGAAGGGTCGGCGCCGTCTTGTCAATATTGTTTACAGGTGCAGCAACCGTTCCTGTATTGCCCGCCCTATCCATGAATTCAAACATAAAGCTCCCATTCTGACTGAACGTATAGCTGGAAGCCCCGTTGTTATTGGTTATCGTCACTTGCTCATTGGGCTCGATCGTGGCTATAACATCCTGATTAGTCATCGCCGTGGTGCTGTATACCACCTTGGCTGTCGGAGCTGTGGTATCTATGGCTAATGTTCGATAAGCCCATTCCGACCAAGCCCCCCGGGTATCCATCGTCCGAACTCGGATGCTCCAGTGCTCGTTATCCTGCATGGCGGGAGCTTTATAGGACGTCACGGTACCGGCAACTTCCCCGGTATCAGAAGCGGTCGTCTGCCAATTGTCCGTCGATCCTTGCACCTGATAAGCACGCTGTGCGTCGCCGGCATCCGCATCACTGAAGCTCCACGTGAATGTCGGAGTGTTTACATTTAAATATTGCCCGTCCGTATAGGATGTCAGGGTTGTAACCGGAGGTGTATTCGGAACTGCGTCAGTTAACGGAATGATGCCTGTGCGCAGCGGGTTCCAGTTGTCAGTCCCTTTCATTACGTTTTGTACCGTGTACTGACTTGCTTCCTCCGGTGTTAGCTGTTTCGACCAGCCTGCACGGGCTTTCGGAATCGCACCCGGTCCCCGGCTGTTGTACTCGAAGTATCTGGCCGTTTTCTCCTTGGTCGAATCACCCCAGTTATTCCAGCCGTAAGGGGCGATCGATGAGTCGATCGTCGTATCGATGAAGGTTACTGCAGCGTACGGACGCCACGGTCTTCCAAAGTAGACGTTCTTGACCCCCGGATTGGAGGTGATCCTCGAATTTACAAAGACATACCCGTAGGTTGTAGTCTCCGGCGTACTTGCCGCGGTTATATAACCGCCGTTCAGGCGATTGTTGTGCAGCTCATTGTTTTCGAAGAACGCGGTCGCCGGACCATAAATATAATCGACGTCGCCTTCGATATAGCAGTCTTTGAAATACTGCCGTCTCTCAATGTAGATTGTATCCTGGAAGCCGAGGAAACGGACAGTTTTGTATACACCGCGGTCCCCGCTTAGAAAACCGGCGAGCGCCTGACCGGTGCCTTGACCGGAGTCGTTCTGGATGGTCATGTTTTCAGCCGAAAAATCTTTGCCTTGCACGACGGCCGTGACCGTTTCAAGCGTACTATACGGCGTACCGTCAGGTTTCTTCGAATTCACGTTAAGATGGTAGACGAGAATCGTTCCGGTTGCGCTTTCGCCGACAAGGCTTACATACGGCTTGTTTGCCGGTACGACAATTTGCTCTCGATAGACGCCGTTGCGAATATAGATAACGATCCTTTTGGTGTTATTGGCCGGAATCGTGTTAATCGCAGCCTGAATCGTTGTAAAATCACCCGTTCCATCTTTCGCGACGACCAAAACATCCGCCGGGGTAACAGCGATCGGTTCAGAATGATAGCTTTCGCCAAGGGCGTTTACCGCTGATATTACATAATCGTAGGTTACGCCATTTACAATTCCTGTCGAGCCGCTGGCTGAATCCTGATAGCTCGTCCCGGGAATACCGGACGCAATCGTCTCGTATTGACCGCTGCCGAATGCACCACGTTTGACGGTATACGATACCGCCCCGCTAACCTCTCGCCAGGTCAATATGACCTGGACATCGCCGGCCACAGCTTGAACGCCCTCCGGAATCCCAGGTGCTCCGCTCGGCGCAGGGACTACCTGAACGGATGCGGAATTGGCGCTTGCAGTCATCGGGCTTGCGGCCGATACGACATAGTAATACCTGGTGCCGTTGCTTACCGTTGAATCTGTATATTAGAGATCTGTTACACCCGAAACAACCGTCTCATAGTTTTGGCCATTATCTGTACTGCGTTTTACATTATATGATTCAGCTCCGGCGACAGGGTTCCAACGGATCGTCGCCCGACCGTCGCCGCTTATGGCCGTCAAACCGGTTGGAGCGTCGAGAGGCGCAATCGGTACAACGGCGGCATCGGCAGAAGGCGCGCTTTCCCCTCCAACACTAACGGATGTAACCTTATAATAGTATCTAGTACCGTTATCCAGTCCGAAATCACGATACTTGGTGTCCATTACGTCGGCAATTTTGGAGTAGGGGCCTGCAGGATCGGTGCTCCGGTAAAGCCCGTATGCGATGACCGGATACCCTTCAATCGGCGGATTCCAGGTCAGATCTGCTTGGCTATTTCTGGGCTTTGCCATCAGATTGGTTGGTACGCCGGACAGACTCGGAATATCTTCGGCAAACGCTACACTCGAAACCGTGGGGCTTCCGATCTGAATCCATGAAAGCAATAAAAGCAAACATACAATAGCCGAAATACTTTTTCTCATAAACTCCTCCAAATTCTTCGTCATGATTGAATACAAAAAACAGTTGTGGCCTACAAAATTTAAAACCATTTTTTCGCCCCATGCACCACCTTTGTAATCGCTTTCATATATAATGAGATATTACCAAAGTCTCCTTCATTCGCCTTACTGAGGCGCTTTTTATTTTTCGCCTTTAGTCTGCAATTCAAGATCCTAAGATGATCTCAATCACATTTAAAAGTACCTATTTTAGAAAAGAGACATCGTTTTCGACATTTACAGCCTGCTGGAGAACCCACATGAAGTACAGGGCTTTAGCAGCTTTTTCTCGGGTGACTGTCACTTTCGGTTCAAACTCTGTACCGTTAACCACTTGTCCCCTGCCAATTCCTTTTTCGGATCGGATAAGACCCAGTTCATAGGCTTCCTTTACCTTAGAAACTAAGTGAGATGCGATTTGCGCGGTATCCACCAACTGCTGCCAGGAAACCAGAGGATAATACATCACGCCTCTGGCGCCGGGATCCAGATACGGATCATAATCCGGGTCACCGGGTACCACAGCTGTTCCGTTATAATCGGTCATGTACTTGGGCTTACTGGTGAACTTCGCATGATACGCGTCAACCAGAATAGCGCCCATTATTTCCCTGGAAAGCTCCCCATTCGGGTAGCCGGCGAATATCGATTTTTCCAAGTTCATCAGCTTGGAAATACATCGAATGAAATCGCCAACGGTCATCTCCTCATCCGGATTAAAGTTGCCGTTAGGATCCTTGCTCATTACTCCCAGCTGAATCAACTTCTCAATCTGATTGCG
Source organism: Paenibacillus prosopidis (assembly GCF_003337375.1). Lineage (GTDB taxonomy): Bacteria > Bacillota > Bacilli > Paenibacillales > Paenibacillaceae > Pristimantibacillus > Pristimantibacillus prosopidis. Next base: position 38,337 of record NZ_QPJD01000009.1, on the reverse strand, counting down.
GTAATATGCGCCTTCACCGGTCGTAGTATCGTCAGCCATTTCGGGGAAAATGCTCGACCAGACTCCTGTTAAGGCTGCAAGTTTAACCTCATCTTTCATATAAGAGACAATCGCAGCAGCTGTGGAGTCGCCGGCTTTTCCCTTTTTCACGAGTTCGGTCACAATGATCCGCGCGAATTGTTTGGCCAAAGCTTCTTTATAATGAGTCCCGTCAACCTTATTCGCCGGATGTCCATTGGCGTAACTTCCGTTGCTCGTCTTTCCAGGCGTTTCTCCCGCTTCAATAGACATATAGACGGCTGTCGTCGCTTCCACGCCGATCTCGTTATAATACTTTATACTCTCCGCATTAAGATCGATAAGCGTAACTCCTGCTTCTTCCGCCGACCTTTTCATAATATCGGGGAACATTCGGTTTTTAAAAGAGTTGGTATAAATATATCCGGGAGCTGCATCCCCTTTAACCCTGGACATCGGTGTTACAAAGACAGGGATCATGCCCCGGGCCCGGATTGCAGGCAGGTATACTTCTTTTATATAGGTTTCATACATCGCTTCTGTCGACCCTCTGCCATATCGCCTGAACTCATCAGTGCTCTCATCATTGTGTCCGAACTGAATGAACACATAGTCCCCGATTCTGCCGCTCATTAGAATATCATTCATCCGTCCCTCCGTGTAAGCACTCTTGAACGAACGTCCACCCATAGAATAGTTAATCACATTCACTTTGCGCAGATTAAACATGGAGTCGATGATTTGGCCCCAGCCGCTCATCGGCGTTTCATCGAAGGTGTAGGATTTGACCGTTGAATCCCCGAGTAGAAATATGGTCGGAAGACTTCCATCCTCCCGCTGCTGCGGCGGGATAGGCTGCAGGATAACTTCTTCAATACCGACGGGAGTATTGATTTTGTTCGGTTCAATTTCAATATCGAGATAGTCCCGTCCGTTTACATACGTGTAAGTCCACTCCTTGCCGCGCGCTGCTGCGGTATACTTTATGGGCACCAACTTGGCTGCATCCCAGAACCCGCCTTTCAGCAGACGGCTGGTCTGCATGCCCGACACCGATAGCGTTGTGTCCGCAGCGTCGGACGTGGTTTTCACATATACGCTATAAGCACCGGGAGGGACCGCAATACGGAATGCCATGCCATAATTATTATAGTTATCCTTCTCATATTTCGGTTCTGCATAGAAACTAGGCTCCGTTATGAAAAATCCTGTACCATCTGAAGTAATGGAAGCCGTATGAACTTCCCTGGGCGGCATGGCGCTCGTCTCATAAACAAAACCGTATCCTACAGTAGAGTTAAAAAGCGGTGCACCGTTATTCACATCATAGGTGACAGATTGATACCCGGGTTTTTCTTGGTTAGTAAAGTTGAATTTGTAGGGACTTTCCATCGAAGTAAGAGTACTACCCTCTGCATTACCAGTCATGGCTGCTGCCGCTCCTGTTCTGCTAAAGCATGGAGTCAGGACCGCCACTAGAAGAAGAGACGACAGAGCCACATTCAAGAACTTTCTCACCGACTACACTCCCTTTCACGAATCGAATCGAAGTTTATATAACATATAAAACAAAGTACAAAAGTCGACTCCACTCCTTCCCATTCCGTAACTTTCTATTTTGAAAGCGCATACAGACGAGCTGCTTTTTTATTTTACTTTCTCTTCTACCCAATTCACATGCTCATTTCATTCTTTTTTTTGACCATTTGTAATAATCGTGTTATTAAAGGAAGCTTTTTTGATAGAATAACGATAAACCATTATAGGGGGGATGCTTCTTTGGCATACAAAGTCGATTTCCCGGATTTTATAAGCACATTGCAAGTAATTCGCTTTCATTTTCGAGTAGCGGAACCCGGATGGAAATATCCCGACCATGAATAGGTTTAAACTAATGGATAAGATTGATTAAAAACAAAAAAACCTGAACCTTAACGGGTTCAGGCAATTCCAGACACGACAAATTATGTTAAAATTATTCGACATCTTTTCTTCTAACTACCGACATAATTAAAACACAGCTTACACCACACAACGGCCTCCTTTGTCCACTGTAACTTCTTTTGTCACTAAATGATTAGATCTAATGTAAAATGTCATTTTTATGATTTCATTTATGCCAGGTACCTTTCTTTTCCCAGTTGTTCGTGTAAAGGTCGGCTCGTAATCTTCGAACCGGCAGGCCGTCGCCGACCGCCCCGAAGGCGGTAATGTCACGTTCCCCTCATAACGCGATTTCCGCTTCGGCAATCGCCACGCAAGCCAGAATGAAGGCGCCCAAGCCATGCAGGTCGTTCTCGCTCACCGGACGTGTAACATAGTTTTGGTAATCGCCGGCTGATGTACCGATACATATATCCGGCACAATCAGGCGCCCTTCCGTATCCGTACGCAGCCGTTCAATCAAGCCGCGGTATCCTTTGCGAGCAGCGTCCAAGGCATCGGCGCCGACCGCCCCGTGCTTCGCCGCTCCGACGATGGCGTATACGAACAAGGAAGTGCATGAAGTCTCGAGCCAGTTGTCCGGCTGGCCCCCTTTATCCACGACTTGATGCCAGAGACCGGTCTCCGCATCCTGGAATCGAATTAAGCCTTCTGCGAATCGGCCTAATGCTGCCAGCAACTCGCGGCGCGCCGGGTGGTCCTCCGCCAAAATATCGAGAAATTGGGATAATGCCAAGCCATACCACCCCAAGGACCGCCCCCAGAACTCCGGTGAATTACCGGTCTCCGGATTGGACCATGGGAACTTCCGGCTTTCATCCCAAGCATGGTATAAGAGGCCTGTCGCTTCATCGGACATGTGCTTGCGCATCAGCTTCTCCCATGCAATGACCATCGGCACAAGGGAGGCATCCCCGTATGCATTCGCATAGCGGAGCGCGAACACGCCTCCCATGTATAAGCCGTCCAACCACATCTGGTACGGATATTTATCCTTATGCCAGAATGCGCCCTCGGAGGTCTTGTTCAGCGTGTTGAACAGATGGCGCAGCTTCTCTGCGGCCGAGCGGTATCTGCGGTCCTCGAAGGACTCATCCAGGGTGAGCAGGAGCAGTCCCGGCATGATCGCATCCAGCTCGTCGCGGGCGAAGAAGAAATTGCCGTCCTCGTCTACAAGCTTATCAACATACCGCTTCGGGTACTCGAGATACTTCTCGTCGCCCGTATGCTTCCATACCTGCAGCATCCCTTCTAGAAAGATACCTTGGTGATAATGCCAACGCCCTTCCGGAGGCAGCTCCTCGGGCAAATATAATGACATAAGAGAATCGCATGCGGCTTGCGCATAGAACAGCGGTGATTTCTTTGCAATTTCATTTGGACTCATGACGGGTCAGCTTCCTTTCAAGAAATAGATGATAGTTGGGAAAATGCGGCGACGCCAGCCAGCCGATAAGCAGCTGCAGGGCAGCGACGATCGTCAAAACCCATGTAAAAGCCTCGGTCTCCGCTAGACTTGTCGTAATCATTAGCGCTATAACGCCGGCGGCCCGGCCCGCATTCGTGAACACCTCGCGAAGCACGACGGCCTCGACGCGGAAGTGAGCCCCCAGCGGCAGCTCGCTGCTGAGCTTATAGTAGAAAGAGGTATACGCATTGTTTTGAAGCGGCTTCACGAAAGAAAAAAACAGCATGAACACAATAACCGTCCAAAGCGTGATGCCGAAGTATAGGGGAACCGAGCCGATCAGAAACCCAGCCGCCGCGACTCTCAAGTAATCGGCATTGCGTTCCGTGCGTCCCCACCTGGCCAATGCGAAGCCGGAAAGGATCGTTACGCTTAGAAATAACACATTCATATAGTTAACGAACGATTCCCTCGGTACCGCTTCATACAGTAAAATCGCGGGAATATAGCCAAGCACCCCTTGCGGCAAGCCGAAGAAGAACCAACCCCACAGCGATCTGCCGAATGCGCGGTGCTTCCGCATCATCGAAATCGAATATTTCAAATAGTACGTCCGATGATGCGTCGGCTTACGCTTCATCTTCAAACTGTTGACCGCGGCATAGGCAAACATCACGAAAGCGAGCAAATAGACGTACGTATACCCTTGTATCCCGCCGGACCAATCGAGGATTCCTCCGGTGACCGCCGGTCCGGCCAGCATGCTGAGATTCGTAATCATCAGATTCCAGCCTAAATATTTATGGCGGTTATCATCATTCGTCACGTCCGTAATCATCGTAAAGTGCCCCAACCAATAGAACGAGGTCGATACACCTTTCAGCACGGCGAAACCGATGTAATAATCGGCCATCCGCTCTCCGCTAATCACAATCAGCAAATAAAATACGGCCGTTAGGAAAATCCCGGTCCGGTATGCGAACAGACGGTCCTTTAACTTTGCGATCTTGCCGATATACATCGCAGCGATCGGTGCGGTAATAAGCACTATAAAATTAAAGGCGCCGTTAATCCACAGGTCGTTCGTTAACCGCCACAAGTATAAGTTCACAAGGATGAGCGACAAGGCATTGCCGAACTGATAGATGCCGTGGTTAAACAGTGTAATATTCGCCTCGCCCGACAGGCGAGCCGTTTGTTTGCCGGTGTTGATCATTCAGCCGCGCTCGCTTCTCCCGCGAACCAGTTTTCGGACGCCGGAAGATGCTCCAAGGTAAGCTCGGCCAATTCCCGCAGCGTGTACCGGATCAAGACCGCTTGGGTTCCCGCATTCATGTCGCTCTCAACAAGACCAAGTCCGAGCGGAACCGCAATCGGCATATCGGGATATTCCTCGCCCGGCTTCACCTGCGCTACGTTCGGAGCCGGCGGAGAATGCTCCAGCTCCCGCGAGAATCCTCCGTCCTCCCGCTTCAGCTTTGCCAGGTTCGTCAACGTAATGTCCGCAATCTCCGTCAGCTCGCCCGGCGGAATAGATAGCTTCATAGAGGATAGCAAGCTGATCGGATTTCGAATATAGCACATATCATTAGCTGTATCCGTTCGCAGCACACGCAGGATAGAGTTGTAAATTTGTTCCTTGCGCGGAACCGGCACGCCGAACCGATTGTAGAAGAGCTGCGTCTTGAAAGTGCCCGAAAGCTGCGTGTATGGGGTTCCTTCTCCCCAGAATCCTGTTTCCGGGTTCTGAATACGATTCAAATAATCAAATACCTCGCGCTGATATGGCTCTCTTGCATCGGCAGGCATCGCTGCCAGATGCGCGCCGCAATGCGACAGCTTGTCGCAGCCGCGCCAGCTGTTCGCTAAACTGATCGAACGCAGCCAAGCTCCGAAGGTTTGCAAGGACTCCATATAAGCGGGCGTCGCCTCACTCTGATGCCGCGTCGGATACAACGGCTCCGCGCCGAACTTCCGCAGCGCGCCAAAGCTGTAACCCGCTGCGCGGCCGACCATAACGTCGTCTAACCTCATATTAGGATTGATATCATAGAAAAATCCGGTCGCCTCATCCTGCTTAGATTGGAAGAATTGAATCGCGCTCTCCCTCACAGGATTGCTTAAACGATAGAGCAGACCGCAGCGTTCAATGATGTTAAAAGCCTGAGCCGTCGATTCGATATCCGGCGTAAACCGCCCGGACTGCTTCGAGCTCCTTGCGTAGAAAAATCCGCCCGTCCTCTCGTCATATTGCTCCTCCAGCCATTGGAAAAAGCCGTCAAATAAGGTGTCGCCATAAGCTAATAGGTCTGCCAATCGCCGATTCATGTTCTGTTCCCTTCTAAGTTGGTTAGCGGTGCATACGTAAACGAATGGAACGTCCCGCGCCCGTCTCCGACCGTATCCAAACCGACTCTCAAACTCAAAAAACCGCCGAACGTATTATGATGAAATCCAGAAGCATCGATGACCTTATCGTATTTTGACCAAGATATCCCATCAAAGCTATAGAATAACGAGACAATATGAGCATCGTTCCGAATACGAATCCATGCTTTCCTGGTGTCGCCGGGCATGGTGGAGTAGTTCTTGAACGAGCGGAAGTGACGCACGCCTGCCGCGTTCAACCCTATGCCAAAATAAGCCTCTTCATTATAGTAAAGAAGCACCCTCGCTTCCGCGTCCCCTTCGACCGACACCTCCGCCTCGATTTCGTAACGTTCATGCGCCGGCATATACAGGAGCGGCGCGGAGGCGGATGCCCCCCCAACCGAAAGTCCTGCCGGGCCGGTGCGGAACCGGTCTGATGGAGAGAAGCCCTCACACTGCCAATTCAGAGGAAGGGCATCGCCGTTGAAACGCTCTCGAGCAATGACCGGCGGCGGTACATCTAATCTGCTTGGCGCCGTCTTGAACCATCCGTCCTCCATCCACTCGATCGGCTCAATCAGCGTCTGCCGGCCTAAGGTATGAAAGCCTTTCAAGTACGCATGGTACACGATCCACCACTGGCCGTCAGGCGAATCGATGAGCGACCCATGCCCCTTCGACCACCAACGCTCCTCAGCGGATTCGGTATGGATGATCGGATTATAGGGAGAATGCTCCCATGGTCCCAAAGGGGTCCGCGAGCGTGACGATACCGCCATATGGCTGGTAGGCGGGCCTGCCGTGCCGCCGATGGCGACCGTCAAATAATAATAGCCGTTATGAAACGTCACTTTCGGTCCTTCCAAGCTGAACGCTTCGACCTCCCAATCGTCGGGGTACCGCCAGCTCTCGTACACATGACGCGGTTCACCGGCGACGGATAAACCGTCCTCGGCAAGTTCGACGATATATCCGCCCGACATATGAAGATACCGCTTGCCATCCTGTCCGACCGTATGTCCCGGATCGATGCCCTTGATGCCGAGATCGATCGGCTGGCTCCACGGACCCGTCGGATGAGATGCCGTTACAACCCAGTTTGACCGGTTCGCCGGGAAGTAAATATAATAAGTGCCTTTGTATTCCGTGAAATCCGGGGCCCATACGTCACCGATATATTGCTGCAAAGCGGCTGCCGCCGGCCTCCAGCTCATGAGATCACTGCTTTGCCAAATAATGAGTCCTGGAGTGAGCTTATACGAAGAATGCGTCATATAGTAATGATCGCCGACCCGCAGCATTGACGGGTCGGCGTAATTGCCTCCAACAATTGGAGCATACGGAGTTATGTCCAAAATGCCCTTCTCCTCTCCTAATCCGAAATTACCCTTTAATCGATCCGAGCAGAGCGCCCTTCGCAAAGTGTTTCTGAAGGAACGGATATACAAGCAGGATAGGCACGGTAGCAACCACGATAACAGCCATTTTCACTGTCTGCTCCGGCGGACGCACGAAGTCATCCATGCCCGAGGTATCGGCAGCCAAGCCGCTTGCGAGAATGACGATTTGCCGGAGGATAACCTGCACCGGCCACTTCGCTGCATCATTCAAGTACAGAATCGCTGTCATATACGTATTCCAGTACGTTACCGCATAAAACAAGGAAATGGTTGCAATCGCCGGCATCGAAAGCGGAATCACGATACGGAGCAGAATCCCCCAGTCGCTGCACCCATCCATTTTTGCCGACTCCTCCAAGCCATCCGGAAGATTCTGAAAGAAGTTGCGCATAATAATCAAGTTGAAAGCATTGATCGCCGTTGGCACGATGAGAGCAGCCAGAGAGTCGATCAACCCGAGCTCCTTCACAACTAAAAACGAAGGAATCATGCCGCCGCTGAACAACATGGTGAACACGACCATAAACATAATGCCTCTGCGCCCGTCCAAATCTCTGCGCGACAAGCCGTATGCCATTAACGCGGTCAATACCATACTGAACAACGTGCCAAAGATCGTAACGCCGATGGATACGCCCATCGATTTCATAATCGTGTTGGTTGAAAAGATATACTTATACGCGTCGAGCGACCAGACCGTCGGAATGATGACGAACTGCTTTTGCGCCAGCTCCCCCACCGTTGTGAACGAACCGGCAATGACATGAATGAAAGGAAGGAAAGTAACTAAAGCGATAATGACAAGCAAAGAGTAGTTAACCGCATCGAATATACGGCTTCCCAGCGTTTTATCCTGCACCATGGTGACTCCACCTTTTTAAAATAATTAATAAATACCTTCCTCGCCGGCCTTCTTCGATAACCAGTTCGCGCCCATGACCAAGATAAGACCGACGACAGACTTAAAGAATCCAACCGCTGTACTGTAGCTGAACTGCCCTTGACGTAAACCTGCTGTATAAACATACGTATCGAAAATCTCCGCGACCTCGCGATTCATGGAGTTCAAGAGGAGATAGATGTGTTCGAAGCCAAGTTCCAGCACGTCCCCGATTTTCAGAATCAACAGCACCATGATGACGCTGCGAATCGACGGCAACGTAATGTGCCATATTTGACGAAAACGGTTAGCGCCGTCTATACGGGCCGCTTCATACAGTCCTGGATCGATTGCCGCCATTGCCGCCAAGTAAATAATCGTGCCCCAACCCGCTTCTCTCCAAATGATCTGAAGCACATACATCGGCCGGAACCACTCATTGCTCATTAAGAAGTTCACTTTTTCCAAGCCCATCAAGACCAGCAGCTCGTTAATAATTCCGCGGTCCATGGAAAGCATAACGAATGAAATCGACACAATGATAACCCAAGACATGAAATGCGGAATATAAACGATCGTCTGGACTATTCGCTTAAACGCTTCCCGCCTGACCTCATTTAACATTAAGGCGAGAATGATCGGAATCGGGAAATAAAACAGCAGGTTCATAAAGAATAACAGCAGCGTATTTCGTAAAATCGTAAAAAACATCGGTTCGGTGAACAGTCGCTCGAAATGCTCGAAGCCGACCCACGGACTGTTCAGAATGCCCAAATAGGGTTGATAATCTTGCAGCGCAATGACTAATCCGCCCATGGGAATATACTTAAAGATAACGAAGAAGAGGAACCCCGGAAGGATCATTTGATACAACGCCCGATTTTTGATAAGTCTCCTCTTTAGTTCTGAACTTTGTTTCGGTTTGGTGACCATCGCGTTTCCAACGGCTGTATCACGCATCATTTCTTCTCCCTTTCTCTATAGAAAAATGAGGAGGCTGTCGCATGCTTCCCACAGCCTCCGGCATACATAACGACATTATTTCACTGCAGCGTAAGAAGCATTATATTCGTCGATGATCTTCTGACCGCCTTGCTTCAGCCATTGATCTACCGCTGCTTGGAATCCGGCTTCGTCAATATTGCCCAACATGAATTTGTAAGAAGCATCTTTAATGATTTCTTGCAGACGCGCGCCGTCTTGATTGTAAGTAAGGGAATCAAGCGCTGCTGCAGGATCGTGGATTAAGTAGTTGTTGTTGTCGACGATCAACTCTTCCGCTTTCGCCTTGGATGGCAAAATGTGTTTTGCCTCCAGCATTCCGTCAATCGTGGAAATACCTCCGATTTGAAGCGACAAGTATGGCTTCGTTTCGCGGTCTGTCAGCGCTGTGTCTGTGGAAGGAATGACTTTGCCGTCTTCAATCGTATAATGCTTGCCTTCGATGCCCCACGTGATTAAATTCATCAGCTCAGCGCTCATCAATTGATCATAGAAAGAAAGGACATTCTTCAACTCTTCTTCCGATTTCACGGCGGATTTCGGGAACAATACGACGGAGCCGAAGCCCGGGATCGCCCAGGTGCCGTATTCGCTGTTCGGACCGCTCACCTTGTGATGGACGTCAAGCAGCGCATCCGGATTTACTTCAGTAATCTTCTGATCCAGGCCCGCCACGTCACCCATGGAACCGACATATACGCCGGCTTTGCCTGTGAGCAGCAAGCTTTGCTGGTCGGTCTTGCTCGTTACCGGGAAGTCTTGGTTCATGTAGCCTGCACTATGAATGCGCTTAAAGAACTGCAAAGTCTCCATATATTGAGGGAACATAAATTCCGGCATCAGTTTGCCTTCCTGCATTCCCCAATTGTTCGGCGTGCCGAACCAGGAAGCTACCGTCTTGAATGCGCCATAAACAAAATCGCTGCGATCCGTCATCCCAATCGTATCGTCCTTGCCGTTTCCGTCTGGGTCGTCCGTCGTAAATTTTTCAACCATCGTAAAAAATTCTTCTGTTGTCGTCGGCGCGGAAAGCCCGAGCTTGTCGGCCCAATCCTTCCGGTAGATAAAGCCCTGACGGGACAGCGGACGCTCTGCGTAAAGAGCGTATACTTTGCCGTCTACCGATGTGTTAGCCAATACTTCCTTTTGCAATTTCTTTAAATTCGGATATTGATCGAGCAGCGGCCCGATTTCCCAGAACTGGTCGTTCCGAATCGCGTCTCGCAGCATAGCGAGCGAGGTTTGGTTTTTAATATACGTCGCTTGCGGTAGCGTGCCCGTCGCGAATGATGCGTTCATCTTCTCGTCGTAGCTTCCATCCGGAACCCACTGGATTTTAAGATCTGTATTTGTCGCTTCTTCCAGCATCTTCTCGATCGTGTCGTCTGGCACCTCCGGCGTATGAAGATTAGCCATAATGGAAATCTTGACTGGCTCTTTCTTTCCTGCCGGTGTCTCGGTTGCCGTCTGGGTGTTATTGTTCGGCCCCGCTGCGGGGCTATTCGACCCGTCCGAATTACCTGCACATCCGGTCAATACTGCAAACGCTGTAAATACCGCCAACAGGGCGCTGGCTTTTTTCTTTGCCATGATTATGACCTCCGTATTATTATTGTTGTTGAGATTTCGTTGCCCCCTCAATATAAGACGGTTACGGTCGTTACGTATATAATCCGAGGATTTGTGGGGCAGTAAAAACCCTGTTCCCGCGCGCTATTTCCGCGATTATATCCCCGATCTAATCTGATGATTATCCCTGTAGCGGAAGTTCCTCCTGAAACACTGAAAAACCGATGGAGCATAACATCGCTCCATCGGTCGATAAGTTCCAAATATTGCATTCATAATAAAGCGCTTGTGGAAGATACCTTTGTTATGCGTATATGCGCTGAAGGTACGATCAGGGAGCGCTCCGATACGACAAATTATATTCATCGATGATGTCCTGCCCGCCCTCGCTAAGCCAACGATCCACTTCCGCTTGAAAGCCGGCTTCGTCAATCAATCCTAAAATATACTGGTACGTTGCATCCTGAATATATTCTTGAAGTCTGGCTCCCCGTTCATTGAAGGTGTTCGATTCGAACGGCCACGTCGGATCATGAACCAGAATTGAATTATTATCAAGCGTCAAAGTCTCTGCCTTATCTTTGACACCCATTTCAAAGTTGGACTTTAAATAACCCATGATCGTTAGAGGCCCCCCGATTTCAATTGCTTGGTACGGCTTGACGTCCTTATTCGTCATTTTGATATCTACCGTCGGAACGACCACTCCGTTATCGAGGTTATAATGCTCTCCTTCTATACCCCATCTCAGCAAATTCGCGAATTCCGGTTCCATGAGCTTGTCGAAGAACGAGAGGACCTCCCGCAGTTCCTCCTCAGTCTGTATGGACGAGGTCGGAAACAAAACAACCGTTCCAAAGCCCATAGAAGCCCATGCCCGTTCTCCCTTAGGTCCGGCGATTCGGTTGTGTACATCAAATACAGCAAGAGGGTTCACTTCTGTCGCTTTTATCTGGAGATTATAAACGTCACCCATCGCCCCGATGTAAACGCCGGCTTTTCCCGAAATGAAAAGATCCAATTGGTCTGCTTTTGCCGTCACAGGAAAGTCTTGATTCATCATCCCCTCCTGATGCAGCTTACGGTAGAAATTCATCGTATCCCTATATTCTTGGAACATGAATTCAGGTAAAAGCTTACCGGCCTCATCACCCCAGCCATTCGGTGTTCCGAAGTAAGTCGAGACGGTTTTGAAGCTGCCGTAGACCAGATCGCTTCGATCCGTTAATCCGAAGGTATCCTGCAGACCGTTTCCGTCGGGATCGCCAAAGGTGAATTGGTGCAGCATATGGTAGAACTCGTCAGTCGTTTGCGGCGCTTCTAGGCCGAGACGGTCCGCCCAATCCTTCCGATAGATCAGTCCTTGGCGAGATAAGGGACGTTCTTGATATAGGGCGTATATTTTGCCGTCTACTGAAGTGTTTTGCAGCACCTCGAGCTTAAGCTTCTGCAAATTGGGAAAGTCTTTGAGCATCGGCCCGATCTCCCAGAACATCCCGTTCCGGATCGGATCCCGCAGCCTGTCCAGCATGTCGGCATTCTTTAAAAATACCGCCTCGGGCAGCGATTCCGTAGCCATGGAAGCATTAAATTTCTCCTCGTAGCTGCCATCGGGTATCCATTGAATGTCGAGCTCAGAGCCAATCATCTCTTCTAACCGTTGTTGAATCTTCTTGGACGGCACTTCCGGCGTATGAAGATTCGCCATCATCGTGATAGTGCCCCGATCTCCAACGTTAGCGGATTCATGCGATGCGCCTCCATCCCCCGCTAGCGGATTCCCGCATGCTGTAAGCACTGTCATTAACACTAAAATCGTTAGCATAAAAAAGATCGATGGTTTCCGATTCATAGGCTCGTTCCTCCCGTGTTTGGCTATATCATCAATTATGGCATAATCTGCATTCTTTTTCATGAGTACCCTGTTTCCAGCTGACAAGATCAAATCCATGGATTACTTAAGGTTTTATATTGAAGCGTTTACATTAATCTTATACAATGGGGTTATCTATCGAAAGGCGGCGAATCTATTAAATTGAGAAAATTTAGCATGTATACCAATTTGGTCCTATTCGGATTTGCCATCAGCATAGCCCCGATCATTACGCTCGGGTTTTTCTCTTACATGAAATCATCGGATTCGATCCAAACCCATGTCAATCAGAGCAATATTCAGATGATGAATCAACTGAACGGGAACATAGAGCAGGTGCTGCGGACAATCGACTATACGCTAAATTACATTATTAACACGAATCAAGTGCAGGATGCGCTATACCGCCCGCTGACATATAACGACTTTCAGCTTTATAACCAGATGAAGAAGGAGCTGAATCTCCTGCAATCGCCGGAGATGATGGTGACCGACGTTATTCTGGCCAACGCCTCCTCGAACTGGGTGATTCATAACCGGGGCTTGTCTTCGTTCGAGAAATTCTCTAAAGGCACGGAGCTCCCAAGTCTCCTCGAGCTTGAAGGCAGCACAAATTGGGTGATGCTGAAGACCGGATCGCTTGGAGCAAGCGACACATCGAGCTACGCCTGCCCAATCACCTTAACGCTCGTTAAGAAGATGCCGCTTCACACCTTATCGAAACGGGGCATCGCCCTTGCGACCATTCCGAGCTGCAGCTTAGCGGAAATGTTGAAAAATCAGCTCCCCGGAAGCAGGGTCATGGTGCTTGATGAGAATCAAAACATTCTGGTGCATCCCAACATATCGATGCTCGGCAGGACCTTGGCAGAGACGGACTTAATCCATGAATCCGATGCATCCCGCTTTACGGGACGTGCCGGTCAATTCCAGACAAGCATGGGGAACGAGACGATATCGGTGACCTATGTCCGATCCGAGTTTAACGGTTGGACCTATGCTTCTTTCACGGAAATGTCCGAATTTACGAAGGAAGCGCACTCGATCGGTTGGTTCACGCTGTACGTCTGCTTACTGATCATTTGTTTATGCGTCTTGCTCGTATGGCTCGGAAGCCGCAAGGTATATACGCCGATTCGGGCCATCTTCCAACAGATCGCCGACCGTCTGCCGGAAACCCAAGCGAACAAGAAGAACGAGCTTCAAGTCATCGACGAGCATATCCAGGATCTGTTCGCCTCCAATACGAAGCTCCGTCACGAGCTGCATCAGAACAGCCAGCAAGTGCGGACGTTCTTCCTGCATAAGCTGTTTCAGGGCCAAAGCGGCCCCTCCGAAATTGAGGAGAAGATTGCGCTGTTCGGATATACCGAACAGGTATCGGAATGGAGTCACCTCGCCGTTCTGACGCTTCAAATCGACATTCTCGAGGAAACCCGCTACGAGCAGAAGGATTTAGATTTATTATTGTTCGCTGCAGGCAACATTATAGAAGAGATCGTCCCTGCCATGGATCATCTGCCTCCCGTCATCGTGGATCAAACCCAAGTGACGCTGGTCGGCGGGAAGAGCATGTCCCCGGATCATTTTAATGATTATATCTATAAGCTCACGGAATCCATTCAGCAAAATATGCGCAGCTACCTTGATCTGGATGTCAGCATCGGTATAAGCCTGCCGTTCAAGAGCTTGAAAAGCGCAGCGCGCGCCTACCAAGAAGGCTTGGAATCGCTTAAGCACCGGTTGAAGCTGGGCAAGGGCGTAATCATCCCTTACTTCAGCTTGAACTCCGGCAAGCATACGCAGGTGTATTTCTACCCGATGCAGATCGAGAATCAGCTCATCGATGCGATCAAACTCGCCGATGAGGAACTCGCCTTCTCGCTGCTCAAGCAATGGCTCGAGCAAGTATTCCTTAAGGACCGTACGCCGCATGAATATCAGATTTCGCTCATCCGGCTGTTGAACGGGCTCATGATCGTCATGCAGGAAGCCGGGATCCGATTAGAACAGCTGGACATCAAGGAAAGCTCGCTATACGAAGAGCTGCTTGAGCTGTATGTACACTCGGAAATCGAAAGCTGGTACAAAACCCGAATCATCGTTCCGATGATCCGTGTGTTCCAGGATCGGCAATCGTCTCAGTACCAGAACATTTCAGAACAAATCATCGATATCATCCGCAACGAGTTCGAAAGCGACATTACGCTCGAGGAATGCGCAGCCCGCTTGCATTATAACGTTTTCTACTTAAGCAGCGTCTTCAAGAAGGAGACCGACATGACCTTCAGCGAATATTTATCACAGTACCGTCTGAACATGTCCAAAAAGTGGCTCGTCGAAACGGATATGTCGGTGAAGAACATCGCCGAGAGGCTAACGTATAATAACCCGCAAAACTTTATTCGTTCATTCCGCAAGCAGGAGGATATGACCCCTGGGCAATACCGGGCGAAATACGCCAAGCCTGATTCATAAGGTATCAAAACAAGAATAGCGTGTAAAAAGCAGCAGGTAAACGGCTGTTTTTTATACGCTATTCGTATGCTCAGACCATCGCTTGGAGCCAATCGAACGAGGCCCGCCCTTTGATTTCATGCGCCCCCTCAAACAAGTCAAGCGTCACCCTTTCTTCGCAGCCATAGCTGCGGTAGATGTCCTTTAGTACTTTCACCGCGTCTATCACATGCCGGGCAGGGAATAGAGGATCTTCCTTCCCGCTTTCGATAAACAACGGGCGGGGAGCGATAAGGCCGAGCAGCTCCGGCATTTCCGCGTATTGAAGAACGCCAGGCAAATAGTTATCTAAACAGTGACTGCGGTTTAGTATGCTCCCCCGGTACGTATTCGTGTAGCCGTATATCGCTACCGTGCGCAAACGTTCATCAAGGGCAGCCGCAAGCGAGGCAACCATACCTCCGCCCGAAAAACCGATGACGCCAATCCGGTCTGCGTCCACATCCGTCCGCATAGCTAGGTAATCAATCGCTCGCGAAGCTTCATATACCCTTAGACCGGCTAGCGTCTTCCCTGCGAGAAGAAGCGCGGCCGCAAGCGGAAAGCAAGAATTCGCTTTCGGTTCGCCGCCCCCTTCGTCGCGAAGAAGCAAGCGGTCGCCGAACCCGACAATTTCCGGGATGAGCACAACAAATCCTCTTGCGGCTAATTCCAGCACCGTCCCCCCATGTCCGCTCGGCACACTCGTATTCGGCAAGCCGTCCGGCAGCAAACCAACCATCTCGCGGCTGCCCCATCCATGCCCGTGAAGCGCTAAAATCGCAGGCCGTCGTTGACCCGTCGATTCCTTCCTTGACACCACATATGCCGGCACAAGCAAGCCATCGGCCGTTCGATATTCCACCCGCTCCCGAATGAAGGAATCAAGCTCCGCCCTTTCCAATTCACGAGGGTCGAGCGGGACGTTTGCATAGTCCGAAAAGTCGCCTAACGTTTCAGTCAATCGCTGCCTTAGGCGGAGACGATGCGTATTCCAATCACCGCCATCGGACATTTTTTTATCACGAAGAGCCTGTGCTTTGTTAAGCAGTTGTTCTACAAATGAATCCGGATTCCACATCGCTGCCATCAAACTCCTTCTCGAATAAGCCCCGCCTGATCCATCGCGGGCAACGCTTGTTCATTTATATGTTTACGTTATCGCGGGGTGACCATTACGTACATAATCAGGAGATTAGGAATCAGTTAAACGACGGATCAAAAGATTCATGTTCTTGATACAATAGAGGAGTTCCAAGAAAAATCATTATATTCGGAAAGGGGATTGTATGTACATATGATCATCCAAGTGTCAGCGGACGGAAATGGAGATTTCACAAAGGTGCAAGACGCGATTGATCACGTTCCGGATAACAACGCGAGTCCTGTAACCATCCGGATTAAACCAGGCGTCTATAAAGAAAAGCTCCATGTTGCTAAACCGTTCATAACCTTATTAGGGGAAGGTAAGAATGCGCAAGAGGTTATGCTTACTTTTGACGACTGCGCTAACAAAACGATGCCGGACGGCGAACCGTACGGCACGTTCCGCTCTTATTCTATTTTTATTGGAGCCGATCACTTCTCGGCGGAGCTCATCACGTTCGAAAACAGCGCGGGGCCCGGACGGCTCGTCGGCCAAGCGCTGGCGGCCTACGTCGACGGGGATCGGGCCATATTCCGGCGATGCCGGTTCCTCGGATATCAAGACACGCTGTTTACGGGGCCGCTCCCGCCTGAGCCTATGAAACCCGGGTCATTCACCGGTCCGCGCGGCGGGCAATCCCCGCGTAACACACGGCAATATTATGAGGATTGTTACATAGAAGGGGACGTTGATTTTATTTTCGGTTCGGCGACGGCTCTCTTCCTTCGGTGCGAGCTGTTCTCGAAAAACCGGCTTTCAGCAGACCAAGGCGGAATAAACGGGTGGTATACCGCCGCATCGACGCCCGAAAACATCCCTTACGGCTATGTATTCCTCGACTGCAAGCTGACAAGCGACGCGCCGCCGCGGACGGTGCTGCTTGGCCGTCCATGGCGCAATTACGCAAAGACTGCCTTTATCTGCTGCTGGATGGGCGAACAGATTCACCAAGACGGCTGGGATAATTGGAATAAGCCAGAGGCCGAGGCGACCGCCAGCTATTGCGAGTACGGCAGCACCGGACCAGGTGCGGGCACTGGAGGAAGAGTCTCATGGTCGAAGAGATTAGGAGACCGCGAAGCAGCTATGTACGCTCCGGCAATAGTGTTGGCTGGCGACGACGGATGGAATCCTTTCGAATAATACGAAAGGGCTGCCCGTAAGTCTATAGACTTACGGGCAGCCCTCCTCTCGTACGAGCGACACCTGCAGTTACGCCTCTTCCCCTTTATACTCAAACCAGTTGAAGACCGCGAAGAACAAGTAGCCGAACGGCTCCGTAATCATCGTGCTCGCCGTGATATACCCATTGTTCGAGGATGAGCCCCGATCCAATGAATGAATCACGCTTTCCTCGAATACGACGCGGGAGCCCCCGAAGAGGAAATTCACATCACCTTCGATATAGCAACACCAATTGATAGCGCTTCCATCTCGCTTCTATTGTGCTTCGACCCTGGTCAATTGGCCGATGACCAATGTTTCACCGGCTGAGTTGCTCGACTTGTTGCCAACTACTTTAATGTACACGCGATTTTCATAGTAACCGGTGGTATGAGCTACCTCCAGCAGTTTTTTCGGCCATTCGCCCGCCCAGCGGTAACCGTCTCTTCTTTCTTGCTCAATTTCCAGAATGTTATGTTTAATCACACCATCGCGTCCCGAGAATATTGGAAGATTGGTGCCGATTTGATAGAACCGGTACCATGTCGTGCTTGAAGGATCTTCATAGAAGTATTGTCCTTGCGGATCGCCGGATACATATTTTACGCCTTCCAGCTTGACCTGATCAAGCCAATGCAAGGCGCCGCCAATAGCCTCTTTCACCTCCGGAGACGGGTTCGGCAAAGATATCAAATATTTCACGACTCCTACAGACTCGGAGCCCGAAATCGACGGATGTTCGTAAGAACGGGCTCCCATGGGTGTATAAGTGACCGGATCATGCTGCGCGCACCAGGCGGTCAGATTGCCCTCAACCTTGATCTGGGATTTCAAAATATAATTCAAACCTGCGCCCAAAGCTTCATTAATCCGCACAATAAGCTCGTCAGACGCCACATCGGAATTATACGGATATTGCTTCTTGGATACCATGGTTAGCACATTCATAACCCGAATCATGGCGTTATCGTTAAAAGTAACATAATCGGAATAGTTACCTCTGGCTGGATAGGCTTGCGGCCACCCTCCGCTCGGATACTGCGCTTCCAGCAAATATTCAAATCCCCTGAGTACGGAATCCTTGTACCGTTCGTCCCCTGTCTCTTTGTACATTACGGTCAGGAAAAGTATTTCATTGGTTGTAGCGTTATTGTCAATGGTGCCGATATAGCCATGCTGACTCGAATACCAGTCGGACTTTGCTTCCTGGCCGTCCCAGGCCCGGCTATACTTTTCCCGCATATTTTTGAACCAGGCGCCGTTCTCCATCTGCCAGCTCAGAAGATAATCGGCTTGCTTAATGTTTTTTACCGGGTCGCTAGAATAGTAAGGTTCTGTCTGATATGGAACACGATACGGATTCTCTACGATCTCCCGCTGGAATGTGGCATCCGGGTTTAATGCTTCTTGTATACGGACGACGGCAACCGTCTGTCCGTCTTTGTTCACCCGAGTGCTGACCTCGTTGACAGTCAAATTTGGCGTAAGATCGGAATTGAGAGACTCCCAGCTTCCCATCGCTGCCAATAATTGAAAATCGGTTGCGTCAAAGTAATTAAGTTTGCTATTAAAGGTGACTTCAATCGTATGGGCGTCCGTTGCTATCGCTCTCGTCATTTGCACAGGTCCATTCGGTGTGCTGTTCCCTTTGAGAACGACATATATCGTAAGCGGTGCGGCGGCATTGCCCGCCATATCCTTAGCGGATACTGTAATTGTATTTTTCCCTTGCTGCAAACTGACTTTCGTTGCGAAAGTCAAATCCCCGGACACTTTGGTTTCCTTGCCATTAACCCACACCGTTCCCGTTTCACTTAATCGGCCTGAAACCATATAAGGATTGGAAGTCGTATTATAGCTATTGTCGACTTTCTCTCCTTCCGGGTTATTCAACATGATGACAGGAGCTGTATTATCATAAACGACCCGTAATGAAACGGCACCCGTCATGTTGCTTGCGGGATCTGTCGCTTGAATGGCAAAAATGTTCTCTCCAAGCTCCAGTATCACCGTTGTTCGGAAAGTCAGATCGGAAGCCATCTCGATAGGCTGACCGTTCACCGTCACGGCTGCTTGCTTGTCCACTCGTCCCGATAAGGTGAATGTGGAACTGTTCACGATAGTATTCAACGGATCGAGTGTTACAACAGGGGCAGATACATCGCTTAACGGAATAATGCCGATCCGAAGCGGATTCCAGTTGTCATTGCCCTTTAATACATTTTGTACCGTGTACTGACTTGCTTCCTCCGACGTAAGCTGCTTCGACCAGCCCGCCCGCGCTTTCGGATTCGCTCCCGGACCCCGGCTGTTATACTCGGAGTACCTGGCGGTCTTCTCGTTTTCTTGGTTACTCCAATTGTTCCAGCCGTACGGTGCAATTGACGAGTCGATCTTCGTATCGATGAATGCGACCGCGGCATACGGACGCCAAGGCCTTCCAAAATAAACGTTCTGGATCCCTTCATCAGAGGTAATCTCCGAATTTAGGAACACGTACCCGTACGGTATATCCTCCGGCGTACTTGCGGCCGTCAACATTCCTCCGTTGCGTTTGCTGTGGATTTGGCATTGGTCGAACACTGCTGTAGATTGACCGAATATAAAATCAACATCCCCTTCAATGAAGCAGTTATTATAATAATGTCTTCCATTATTGGTGAACAAAGTATCCTGGTATCCGAGGAAACGGACATGGTCGAAGTAAGCTCGATCGCCTCTGACATAAGCGGCAACGGCCTGACCTGTACCCTGGCCGGAATCATTCTGGATCGTTACATTTTTCGCAATAAAATCGGTAGGATAAATAAAGAGACTCGAGCTTTTGGACGTACCCAGCGGAGCTCCGTCAGGGCCGAGTGTGTTGGCGTTGTCGTTATAGACAAGTACCGTGTCTTCCTGGCTCTCGCCTACAAAGCTCAGATTCGTCTTGCTGCTCGGAACATTCAGCTTCTCGCGGTATACGCCGTTTTTGATATAAATAACATGGCGTTTCGCACTGTAGTTCGGAGCTGCATCCACTGCCGCCTGCACCGTTGTGAAGTCACCCGTTCCGTCTTTCGCGACAACCACAACATCCGCCGGTGTTACCGCGATCGGTTCGGAGGAATAGCTTTCTCCCTGAGCGTTCATCGCCGTAATCACATAATCATACGTCGTGCCATTGCCCAAACCCACATCCTGGTAGTGTGTGCCAATGATACGGGAAGCGATGGTCTCATACTGACCGCTGTTGAAGGCTCCGCGTTTGATGGTATAATATTCTGCTCCATTCGCTTCTTGCCAAGTCAAGCCCACTTGGGCGTCTCCGGCAATCGCTTCTACACCTTGGGGAATCGCAGGCGCTCCGTTGCCCGGTGCAGGGACTACCTGAACGGATGCGGAATTGGCGCTTGCAGTCGACGGACTAGAGGCCGACACGACATAGTAATACCTTGTGCCGTTGCTAACCGTTGAATCTGTATATTCCGTTCCCGTTACACCGCTGACAACCCTCTCATAGTTTTTGCCATTCTCTGTACTGCGCTTCACATCATAGGCTTCTGCTCCTTCAACCGGGCTCCAACGGATTGTCGCCTGACCGTCGCCGCTTATAGCCGTCAGACCTGTTGGTGCGTTTAACGGCGCCATCGGCACAACAGCAGCAGCCGCAGAAGGAGCGCTTTCCCCGCTTAGACCGACAGAAGTGACCTTATAGTAGTAGGTTATACCGTTGTCCAGTCCGAAATCACGGTACCCGGTATCCGTTACATCGGCAACTGCCGTGTAGGGACCAGCAGGATTGGTGCTCCGGTAAAGCTTGTATGTGATAACCGGATACTCTTCAACCGGTGGATTCCAGGTTAGATCCGCCTGACTATTTCTGGGCTTGGCCGTAAGATTGGTCGGCACGCCGGACAAAATCGTGATCTCCGATTCCGCGGACGCTACAGTCGAAGCCACGGGGCTTCCCATTTGAATACATGAAAACAATACTAGCATGCATACAATAGCCGACAGCTTGTTTCTCATAAACTTCCTCCTCGTAATGAATAGTCAACATCATGTCGAAAACACGCAATTCGCGACCTACTTTTTAGAAACAAACTTCAATAGCGGTTTCTCGTTTGACTGTTAGCGGGGTACGGTTACAGTTACCGAAACCGTCGTCTCATTCCCGGCTTTATCGGTTGCGGTGTATGTAATCGTGTAAACGCGACCGGAACCGTTAGCCGCACGTTCTGCGCGCAGCATAAATGAAGTATCAAGAGTACCGTACTCTGCTCCTTGTATATCATTTGGCTTATCTCCCCCACCCAAGCCGTCGTCCGGTTCGTTGCTCGTTATGGAGGCCAGCACGACCGAATCGATCCCCGACATGCCATCGTCCGCATAGATGCTGGCATTTACGGTTTCCAACTGATGGTTCACCGGCAAGAGCTTTGTCTTGTCAAGCACGATACGAAGCGTCGGCGCCGTCTTGTCAATGTTGTTTACTGATGCTACTACCGTTCCTGTATTGCCCGCCCTATCCATGAATTCAAACGTAAAGCTGCCATTCTGACTGAACGTATAGCTGGAAGCCCCGTTGTTATTGGTTATCGTCACTTGCTCATTGGGCTCGATCGTGGCTATAACATCGTGGTTTGTCATCGCCACTGTGCTGTATACCACCTTGGCTGTCGGTGCTGTGGTATCTATGGCTAATCTGCGATAAGCCCATTCCGACCAAGCCCCCCGGGTATCCATCGTCCGAATTCGGATGCTCCAATTATCATTATCCTGCATGGCTGAAGCTTCATAGGACGTTCTGGTCTCGATCACTTCCCCGGTATCAAAAGCGGTCGTCTGCCAATTGTCCGTCGATCCTTGCACCTGATAAGCACGCTGTGCATCGCCGGCATCCGCATCACTGAAACTCCACGTGAATGTCGGAGTATTAACATTTAAATATTGGCCGTCTATATAAGATGACTGTGTCGTAACCGGCGGCGTATTCGGTAAGACATCGTTTTCAACATCTATAGCTTGTAGGAGAACCCACATGAAGTACAGGGTTTTAGCTGCTTTCTCCCGGGGTACCGTCAATTGCGGTTCAAGCTCTGTTCCGTTAACCATTTTCCCCCTGGAAATTCCTTTCTCGGAGCGGATGAGGCCGAGTTCATATGCATCCTTCACTTTTGAAACCAAGTGAGGGGCAATTTGCGCGGTATCCGTGATCTGCTCCCAGGAAACTAGAGGATAGTACATCACGCAGTTGCTCGCCGGATCCAGATACGGATCATAGCACGGGTCGCCTGGCGCCTCGGACGCTCCATTATAATCGGTCATGTACTTCGGCTTACTGGTGAACTTCGCATGATAGGCGTCATCCAAAATAGCTCCCATTACTTCCCTGGAAAGTTCCCCATTTGGGTAACCGGCGAATGTCGATTCTTCCACGTTCATCAGCTTGGAGATCGATACAACGAACTCGCTAACGGTCATCGCCATATCCGGATAAAAGTTTCCTTGAGCGTCCTTGCTCATCACCTTCAGCTGAATCAGCTTCTCAATCTGATTGCGGTAATAAGCATCTTCACCGGTCGTTGTATCGCCAGCCATTTCGGTGAAAACCTCCGACCAGCCCCCTGTTAATGCCGCTGATGCAACTTCCTCTTTAAGATAAGAAGCAAGTGCAGCTGACGTGGTATCGCCGGCTTGTCCCATTTTCACGAGTTCGGTAACAATGATCCGGGCAAATTGTTTCGCCAGCGCTTCTTTAAAGTGAGTCCCGTCAACCTTATTTGATGGATGACCGTTGGCGTAACTTCCGCCGCTCGTCATGCCGGGAGTTTCTCCCGCTTCAATCGACATGACGATGGCGGTCGTCGCCTCCACACCGATCTCATTATAATACTTTATACTCTCCGAATTAAGATCGATAAGCGTGACTCCCGATTCTTGCGCAGATCTTTTCATTATATCGGGGAACTTTCGATTCATAAATGAGTTCGTGTAGACATATCCCGGGGCCGCATCACCTCTGACTCTGGACATCGGTGTTACCAGAACCGGGATCATGCCCCTGGCGCGGATGGCAGGAAGGTATATTTCTTTAATATACGTTTCATACATCGCTTCTGTCGCCCCTCTGCCAAAACGTCTGAGCTCATCTGTACTCTCATCATTATGACCGAACTGAATGAACAGGTAATCCCCGATTTTGCCGCTCATTAATATATCATTCAGCCGGCCCTCAGTGTAAGCACTCTTGAACGAACGCCCGCCCATGGAGTAGTTAATCACATTCACTTTACGCAGGTTAAACATGGGGTCGATGACTTGGCCCCAGCCGCTCATTGGCGTTTCGTTGAAAATGTAGGATTTGACGGTTGAATCTCCGAGTGTGAATATCGTCGGAAGAGTTCCGTCCTCTCGCTGCACTGGCAGGATCGGCTGCAGAACAATTTCTTCAATGCCAACGGGGATCATCGTTTTGTTAGGCTCAATCTCAATATCCAGGTAGTCCCGACCATTTACATACGTATACTTCCACTCCTTGCCGCGTGCTTCAACAATATACTTTCTGGGCACCAGCTTGGCTGAATCCCATGAGCCACCGCCCAGCAGACGGCTAGTCTGCATTCCCGACACCGCTACCGTTGTGTCCGCAGCGTCGGATGTCGTTTTCACATACACGCTATATGCGCCGGGAGGGGCTTGAATACGGAAAGCCATGCCGTAGTTATTATAATTAGCTTTCTCTTGACTCGGTTCTGCAAAAAAAACAGGCTCCGTAATGTAAAAACCCGTTCCATCCGAAGTAATGGTAGCGATATGAACTTCCCTGGGCGGCATAGCGCTGGTCTCATTAACAAAACCATATCCGACAGATGAGTCATACAGCGGGGCCCCACCTTTTAACACATCATAGGTGACAGACTGATACCCGGGTTTTTCTTGGTTTGTGAAGTTGAATTTGTAGGACCTGTCCAATGATGTAAGAGTGTTTCCCTCTGCATTTCCAGTGATGGATGCTGCTGTCTCTGTACTAAAGCACGGTATCAGGACTGCGGCTAAAAGAAGAGATGACAGAGCGATATGCCAGAACTTTTTCAACAACTACACTTCCTTTCTTGATCGAATCATTTAAACAGCCGGCTGTCAGCTGGTTCGCTGTTCATTCGATCCATCCGCCCGACGCGTTCGGATTATAGTCGATGAAGCCTGTGGACGGTGTACCCCGGATGCTTGTTATCAATGATCGCGGCGGATAACGTCGCATCCTCCGCTTCGTAAATAACGTCTACCGGCGGTTCCGGCGGCTGTTCGCCCCCGCCCCCGCCGTTCCCCGGATCCTCCTCCGCCACGTATGGTGTGCCTGCGAGATAGGCGGGCTCCCCTTTGGATATGACGCAGCTGAAAGAAGAGAGTCTCTCTTCCGCGTTTCTCTTACCACCTATTTTGTTGTCCGATATTGCTCATTGATCTCTTCAATTACTTTGCCGCCGCCGTCTTTCAACCATTTATCAATCGCAGCCTGAAAGCCCGCTTCGTCCAGGTTGCCCATCATAAATCTGTAAGTAGCATCCGTTATAATCTGCTGGAGTTGAACACCCGACTGATCTCTCGTCGGGGAGTCGAAAGCCACCGCAGGGTCGTTAATCAGAATGTTGTTATTGTCGGCCATCGAATTGTTAGTCAATTGAGCCAACTCCGTATCCGCGTAACCGACCAACCCGTCGACTGTATCCGGACCGCCGATTCTCAAGCTTAGCAGCGGGCGAACCTCCCGATCGTTGATCGCCGCTTTCTCCGGGTCTTTAAACACCTTCGCTTGTCCGTCTACGATCTCATAATGCTCTCCCTCTATCCCGTAATTCAGTAAATTATAAATTTCCGGTTTCATCAGTTGATCGAAGAAAGCCAATACTTTCTTCAGCTCCTCTTCGCTCTTCACTGTCGATTTCGGGAATAAGACCATGTTCCCATACCCCGGAACGGACCATACGCCAACTTCTCCTCCCGGACCTTTGATCCTGTTTACAACATCCAAGACGGTTTCCGGCATCGACGCGGTCATGTCCCGCTGATACCCCGGGGCGGCGCAGATGCAGCCGATGAACATGCCGGCTTTCCCGGACTTGAACAAAGCCTCGTGATCCGGCTTGCTCGTAACCGGGAAATCGTGATTAATTAAGCCTTCGGATTGCAGCTTTCTGAAAAATTTCATCGTTTCCATGTAAGCCGGAAACATAAATTCCGGTCGAAGCTCCCCATTTTGCTCCCCCCAGTTATTCGGTGTACCGAAGTACGAACTGACGGTTTTAAATGCGCCGTACACGAGGTCGCTTCTGTCCGCCAAACCAATAGTGTCCTTCTGCTTGTCGCCGTCGGGATCTTGCTCTGTGAACGCTTTCATCATATTGTAAAGATCATCGATTGATTCCGGCCTTTTCAGACCCAATTTGTCCGCCCAATCCTTCCGGTAAATAACCCCCTGCCTGGATAAAGGCGTGGCCTGATAAATTCCGTAAATCTTACCGTCTACAGAACTGTTCTTCAATACGGCCGGATCCAGATTGCGTAAATAGGGGTATTCCTCCAGGTAAGGACCGATTTCCCAAAATTGTCCTTCGCGCAGCGGCTTTTTGAAATTGTTGTATATCGCCACGTTCCCTACATAAATGGCTTGAGGCATAGTATTGGTAGCCATCGACGAAAGCACCTTTTCTTCATATGCGGCATTCGGCACCCAGTTAATTTTCAACTTTGTATTCGTTTTTTGCTCAATCAACCGTAGAACTTTATCCTCCGGAAGCTCCGGCGTGTGAAGCACGGTCATGATACTCAGTTCGAAAGGCTTATCGGGTGTAGATTGTCCGCTCTCCGCCTTCGAATCTGCGTTCCCGCCTGGGTCCGCCGGTTTGGCGCCGCCCGAACAAGCCGCACTTATAACCAGCAATACAAGAGAACCTACGAGCGCGACCCACTGCCAGCTTCTTTTACGGTCGTTACTTGTTTTCGTCATTCGTTAGTGACCCCCTCTTTTCAATGGACAATAGGATGCTTGACTTACCACCCTATCGTACGCAAGAAAAGAGAAAACGCCTATAATCCGCAGATTTGCATTCCTGTATCCATTGCGGGGTTTCCAGACAAAAATGATGAAATGATTATGCCGGTTATATCAGTTTTTTCCTGAAGGGGTGTTGTAATCACAACGTTAAATTATGAAGATAAATTCGCAGTTGTTGAAAGGTATACAAATTTTCCATAATAAATGATGATTTTGAGCAAGTTATTCATCATATTAAGGATTGTTTGGAAAATAACAAAAAAAGTGAGTTTCTCGATATTTCATCAGCAATTCAGGTAATAAAGATAAAGGACGCCGTGTTAAAATCTTTAGAAACAAAAATATGCATTCAAATCAGTTGAGAAAGTAATTAAGTTTTCGCATATTAGGAAAAAGTCAATTTAAGGAAATATAATTAATTTGGAATAAATGTTGATGGATTATTA
This sequence comes from Paenibacillus prosopidis, assembly GCF_003337375.1. Lineage (GTDB taxonomy): Bacteria > Bacillota > Bacilli > Paenibacillales > Paenibacillaceae > Pristimantibacillus > Pristimantibacillus prosopidis. The sequence continues at coordinate 11,580 of NZ_QPJD01000009.1, read as the reverse complement.
CGAATACGATTTATGTTCATGTTCGACATTGGCGACAATTAGCGGGTGAACGCGTTCAAGCAAAAAGGTCAACCGGAGAAATGGTCCGGTTGACCTTTTTGTTGTTAGGAATCCAAAACGCCGTAGGATTGAATGAGTAGTCGAGGCTGCTAAAGTGATCCCATTTCAACCTCATTGCTTATGGGTTTAAGCTATCCTTAAAGCTAACATTTGAGAACTTCGCATAATTCAACTGCTCAATATCATTTGCAATATCATTGCTGTCTACGGCAAAACCAACATACACCGAATCCTTCATCGCTACGGTTTTCTCACCGATTAGTGTCCATTCTTTACCGTCTATTGAGCCATAAGCAGAGAAGGTATCTCCCTTGCGGCCAAGCTTGAGCCAGTAACCCTGTTCGACACCGCTGAGCTTGAATGGAATGTCCGGTACAAGCTGAATGCCTGCCTTCTCGGCTTTAGAAGCGCTGTCCAGTGTTTCGGTTAATTCGTTAAAGTTTCCACCTTTTTTTTCCCTTCCTGCCAAATAGACTGACCAGCAGTAAGCTTTGGAGATCTTCACCCAGGAAAGTCCCAGGGCTGCGGTTGCGCTGTCATCTTGCAAGCCATCGCGAAACATTAGGCCGTTGAACGCATGGTTGTCAACGGATCCAATTTCCTCTAGCTTAGCAGTGATCTCCATATCTCCAGTCACTTTCTTATAGACAAAATGGAAGTCATCTTTGGAAGCATCCGATTCTTCAGATTGTTCCGTGCTGCCCTCGCTCAAGCCAAGTTTTCCGTTCCCTTTTACGGTGATCACTTTGTTTGTCATGCTTGCAGAACCTGGGATGTCTGGAGTACCGATGTCGGCTGATGACCAATCTCCATCAGCTAATGTACTCTCATCTGTGTTGATATGAATGTTGGCTGCGGTGGTTTGAGTCGCATTTCCTTCTGAGTCCGTAATTCTAGCAGAAATGTAGTAAGAAGCATCCTGAAGTCCCTCGATGGTATATACATACTTGTTACCATCTAACACAGCGTCACCCAGGTAATCAGAGCCATTGTATACCGCTACCTTATCAATACGATGTCCGAATTTGGAAGATGCTTTAATTTCCACAGGTATCGATTTGCTTAATCGGAACTGCGCATTGTTCGCCGGTTTCGTCATTGTTGCATCAGGGTTTTCAGCTGCGTGACCCATATCTACAAGATCGCTCAGATAAAGCTCAAGCCAGGTATAGCCGCTGTCTGTGATAATTTTATATGCATTCTCGGTGTCCCAGATCCCTTTTTCCTTTTCCCATTTGTCGTCAATACCGTTTTGATTCATATCAAAATCTGAGGCATGCTGTTCTTCAATGACACCAAAGTCCGAGATGTATCCGCCAACCTCATGCTCGGTATTGATATATCTTCCGAGTCCCTTTTCCACTTCTGCAACAATTCTTGCATCAATGGCATCACGACGTGGATAGGTTGCACCTGCCTGCTGTAAAATGGTGTTCAGCAATTGGTCACTAGCATCCTGAACACCGTTTAGAACATAATCGTCAAACGCTGGATTGGTAATCCCGTTATTGACTCCTGTGCTGTCCGCGGAAAGATACGGTTTTGTTGCAAAGGTTGTTATACTGTCACCGCTGGTGTCGCCGGAATTCTTGACGTACTCTGACGTTCCACCCAACAAGCCTGTCTTCTCACCGTTAATCATATTCCCAGAGATGTAGAAACCGCCAAGTTTCTTAGATTCGCCTGCATCAATAACCTGATTGACAACACTGTCTCTTGTACCCGGTCCCGCAATCTCAATATTGTTCATAAAATTAGTAAAATTATAGCCTCCGCCATAAACCCCATTAAAGCCCCAGTTATAGATCACGTTGTTGGAGAATTGAAGCACGGCTACATGGTTTGCATCTGCAGCACCGCCATATCCGCCGCCGAGTCTTGGATTACGTGAGGTATGGTTCAAATAAAGATTGTGATGGAAGGTGGTTTTATCTCCGCCTGCAATACCACCGTAGCCATGTCTACCTTTCGAATGTCCCGAGAGCGTCAAGCTTTCTGAAATAATAGACCACTGAATTGTACCGTTCTCGCCCCTGTATGTGGAAAGGGTCTCATCCGTGTTCCAACTAAAGGAACAATGATCAAGGATGAAGTAGTTGTTGTCTCTTCCCCAAAGAGCATCCATGGAATCACTGCCGCTATATACATTCGATGCACCCGGACGGAAAGACAAATACCGGATTATGATGTTCTCTGAATTACTGATATTGGTTTCCCATCCTGCGACGGTAATGCCATTACCTGGTGCTGTTTGTCCGGCAATGGTCAGGTTTTTGATGTTAGCAAATCTTAAGGCATCCTTCAGTTCAATTGTTCCTGATACGTTAAAAACAATCGTTCGGCCCTCTTCTGGGGTAGTTACAATCCCATGACGAAGGGATCCTTCGATAGGTTCATCATTTTTGTTATAATCCTCAAGGTTGGTTACGATATATACGTCTCCGCCACGACCACCACTGGTATAGGCGCCACCACCTTCTGCACCGGGAAAAGCGACGATGGAAGCCCCCGAGAAATCGCTTTCATTAGACAGTGCTGAAATCAAACTGCCAGGTCGTACCGAGCCCATTGAAAATGCAATCGCAATACTTATGATGACGGCCAAGGCTCTTCTGAATCCCTTAATCTTACTTTTCATCTGGTTTTCTGCTCCCTTCAATAATGTAGTAAGCTTCACGCTGCTACTTTCAATCATTTTATACCTTTCAGGTATTTCGCACCTGCCAAAAAAAAATTTTTTTGCGCCAATTCTTGTACTTGGTCCATTGTGCTGTAGTATAGAATTAAGGTTTTATGAAAAGAGATGAGAAACACTTCACTGCGTATAGGGAAATCCGATTACCTTTATGGGGGTTTAGAAGTGAAAATCCAATACCAGCATCGCCATCAATCGTTTCACACATTTATATCCTCCGATAATACCTATCCCCTTCATCTGCATAAACATGTTGAAATCACAATAGTCCTATCTGGCAAGATTTATATAACCATCAATCAGAAGGAATATCTTCTTTCTGAAGGAGACATAGTGGTTATTTTCCCCAATCAACCCCACAGCTACAAAACAACTGAGAGCAGTCGGATCCTGCTGGTTTTTTTCGATGCTGCATTCCCGGGGGATTTTACGGGAGATTTAACGAAGCTTATTCCAAATAACCCGATGGTTCCCAAGGAGGACTTGGTTTATAACGTCTCGAACATGCTGAAAGCATTATACGAACGTTATACGGAAAATTGTGATAACCGTTTACTCAAGGCTTACACCTCTGTCATATTAGGACATGTTCTGCCGTTATTATCCCTGAAAAAAATAGAATACACCCTATATCTGGATAGTATTCAAAGAATTCTTGCCTATGTGGACCTTCACTTCTTGGAGCCTGTAACCCTGGATATGGTTTCAAGAGAATTGGGAATCAGCAAATTTCTTATCTCACGAATCTTCTCTGACCAACTCCATACATCATTTCGTGATTATGTGAATGGCAGGCGGGTAGCCCTTGCCCAGATGCTGCTGCTATCTACCACGAACCCGGTCACTGAGATAGCGTTCGACTCAGGATTTAACAGTTTGCGTACGTTTTATCGTGCCTTTAATAAGGAGTATGGGATCACACCCAATGAATACCGCAGGAACGCCCAGGAGGTGATATAAGTTCCCCCTTCAATCAAAGAGGAGAGGGAAAAGGAATTGCAAAAGTTTGGCTCAATTATAATTACAAAACAAAGGCTGGTCCTGCTAAATTTGCAAGACCAGCCACCTCGACAGTTTTTCTTTTGACTTGCAATCGGTGTTACTCCATCTCTACCATACTTCCTTCACCATAATTAGACGTATCTATTTACGATTGGGTTGCGTTAAACTACCGTTAGCGCAACAATGGGCTGATCATTCATACCGTTTTCATTGTTCAACATTCACAAAAATGATAAAAAACCGCATGGTCTATGGTGCTCGCAAAGAAACCTTGAGAAATGCGGATCCGATCCGCTTCTTTTTTTGGCAATGAAAAAAGCCCGCGAATGCGGGCTGTCTCCTCTTCAGTTCATTCAGCTTCCGGAAAGACGATACACACTTTAGTTCCTTTTCCGGGCTCACTCTCGTACTTCAGCGTGGCGTTCATCGCCTCCAGCAAGCGAAATGTCACCATCAGCCCTAAACCGGTTCCTTGTGCCTTCGTCGTATAGAATGGGCTTCCGAGTTTTTGGAGTTGCTCTGAAGTCATTCCTTCCCCTGAATCGGAAACAAACACACTCACTTTTCCGCCCGACGAACATGTCTCCACATGAAGCGTCCCTCCGTCAGGCATGGCTTCGATAGCGTTTTTTAAAATGTTGATCAGCGCTTGCTTGAGCTTGCTTTTGTCGCCGCTTACGTACAGGTTTTCGCCAATCCCGCTGGTTATCTCCACCCGGTTCATAGATGCGTACGACGAAACGATTTTCAAAACGCTGGTCATTTTTTCTGAAACGCTAATTTTACCGACATTATTTAACTGCGGTTTCGCAAAGTCCAAGTAATCGCTCAGCACGGATGCGGCCCGATCCAATTCCGCAATGGCTATTTCCATGTACCTGCGAAGCTTTTCGTCAGCTGAACTCTTTCCAAGCTGAAGAAAACCTCGGACGACCGTCAACGGATTTCTAACCTCATGCGCGATGGAAGCCGCCATCTCGCTTATGAGGGCAAACCTTTCGGATCGATGCATTTGCATTTTCAAAGAAAAATTCTCTCTAATAATTTCAATGACGTTAATAGTGAGCACAATCGACAACCAGGCAAATAAAAATAACACCGCATAAAATCCCCAACCGAAAAAGGTTCTTTCTGAGAAAAAATACCATAGGGAGAGACTTAAAAAGTAAGCGTAAGAAATCAGTCCAACACCGATTTCAATTTTTTGAAAACGTCCAGATTGCGTGTATTTATTTTCCAAAAAAATACAAGGCGCCGCGATGAGCAACGAGGCTATCAAAAATCCTAGACTTGGATAAAATCCCGCCAACAGGGAGAGCCGATAAATCGAAATCAATGACGCTGAAATCCCGCCCCCCAAAATGCCTCCGTACAAAAAACCGATAGTGAAAGGAATCCACCGCATATCCACCAGAATAAGACTTTCACTAAGATGCAAAGGAAAGTTCATGCACAAAATGCCCGTAATTCCCGCAAAAAAGCCGATCACAATTTGTTGATGGCTCCTTTTTTTCAAGGGGCGAATTTCCATAAAAACCAATTGATAAGCCAAAATCGGCAATAGCACTATACCAACGTTCACAATCAGTTCTTTTATCATCAACGTTGCTCCTCGGGAAATTGATCAGCTTACCGAATTATAACAGAATTGTGGAAGTTTTTGTCGAACAGTTTTTTGGAAAAATGTTACTGATAGTCGTGGAATGTAGAAAAGGACGGTTGTAGTCTGCCCTGTTGCCTTTTCCTCTCTACTCAAAACAAAAAGGCCGCTTTTGAAGCAGGCCACTAAAAAAGTCCTAGATTTTTTTGAGCACCGCTGATTTTTTACTCTGAAGAAAAAAGAAAACATACAAAAGACCGTTTAAAGCCATTTCACAGGCAAAAAACGATCTATTTGCATCAACTTTTATATGGCGTCCTACTTTTTCAGTGGCCGTCTCATTGTGGTCGGCTGCCTCAACCTAGCAGAGTTTATGCCAAATGAGCATATTCGCCTGCGCCTTCCTTATATACGATTTCAAACGCCCATTCCGCATATTGTGCTCCAAACGCTTCCACCGCTTTCACTAGCTCCAATAATCCGTCAGGATCCGTCTCATGTATAACGGCATGATTTACAACCGTGATCCGTTTGTGTCTAGTCCCCGGCGCGTGCTCGAGCGTCATTGCGAAAAAATCGTCGATACCGACCCAAAAACAACAGTTTTCAAATATATAACGGTCCTTCCAATTTGGACTGTTCAGGTTTTGTAAATTTCTTCTAACCATTGTTTGCAAATCCCACATATCCAGCTTGTTCCCATCCGGATCATAAAGCTGGAATTGATAACCGCAGCCTTCCCGGTCCAGAATGTGTTCCTGGACTTTATGGCCTTGCGCTTTGAGTTGGCCATGCGTCATTTCCAGCTCATTGATCTCGATCATGGCAATCGCCATATGCTGGATTTCCCCCGCGCCAGTATAGAAATTCAGCGTTTTCCCCGGTTCCATCGATCTCAGAAAATGAAATTCTTCCCCGCGTCCGGTTACGGGTTGCCCCGAGTCGTTTATATTTACACCCAGGTTGACGTACCATTTGCGAGTAACTTCAGGATCAGTAACCGGGAAAAATAATATAGCAACTCCTATAAACGCCGGCACACCATCCCTTAATGGTTGTGTTTCCGCGCCAGCACGCTGCCATACCTGAAACTTGTTTCTTTGAGGATCTCGATAAATGAAAGAGGCTCCGCTCTCGTCTCGTTGCATCGGCTCCAATTCGACCTGAGCCTCGGTCAGACGTGCGTATAATTCTTCAATCGCATCAGTTTCAAAACGTACGGCAAACATTTCATAAGGCTCTCCTGGAACCCATTCATCCGTCATGAAATTGCAGGTCAACCCTTTTTCTTTCGTAGTCTCCCAAATGACGCCGCATGTTCGTGTTCCCGCTGAGTTGAATAGATTCTCATACCAGTTAGATATGGTTTCGCTGTCATCAACAGGTAAATAAAGACACCCTACACTATTAAATACGATTTTCGTATTCAACGACAAATCTGCATTTATCATTTCGCGATCATTCCTTTCGAATATTTTTTCTTGATTTATCAATTTACCGTTTTTGGAATCATAACTGGTGACTGAACAAATTGAAATGTTAGATCAAGAGGTTGCCAAGAGAGTTAGTTCATATCAGGAAGACGTTGAACGCCTGGACTCCATACCAGGAATTGCTCCTCGGATGGCTGAACAGATCCTAGCTAAACTCGGAACAAACATTGAGAAACAGTTTCCAAGCGCCGCTCACTTATGTTTTTGGGCAGCTTTAGTCTCTGGGCATAATGAGAGCGCAGGCAAACGAAAGTCTTCCAAAGGCAAAAAGGGAAACAAGTATTTAAGATCTGCATTAACAGAAGCAGCGCATTCAGTAGGGCATCTAAAAACTACCTTGGTGCGATGTATCGGCGAGCACTTGCTAAAAAAGGAAGGAAACGAGCAGCTATTGTAGTTGTGCAAGCCATATTACGATTGCGTATTACCTTCTGACGAGAAAGAAATGTATGTGGACTTAGGCGAAGACTATTTTGATAAGAAAAAGCAAGCAGCTGTTGTATGCAATTCGGTTCGAAGACTAGAAAGCTTAGGGTTTGCCGTTACCATTTCAGAGGTTTCCTAACCCTTAATTCACCTAAAGTAATATTGATTTCATTCAGGCGCTGTACTTTTTAAAAAATTAACGAACTGCGTCTCTCTTTAGTTTTGCCTTTTTTACTAGTCACTGCGATATGAATTTTCATGGTAGTTCAATAAAAAAATTGTCTTTTTTTATAATTATTGCTGGCAAAGTTGAAACTTGTTACCATCAGGGTCCAAAATTTCTAAGTCTGTTCCGCAGCTATCTCTATCCCTTAAAACGATATCTCCAAATTCTACATTAATGGCTTTCAAACTCTTAAAAACAGCCTGTCTATCCTCAACAAGTATGCAAAATGCAGGCTGATGATACCCCTCTTTATTGTGAAAACTTAATGGTCTCTTATCATTACTTTTAATTAAGAAAAAATTATATCCTGAACCTGTTCTTAACGAAACCATATCCTTTCCTGGAATAAGTGGCTGAGAGTATCCAGCTACTTCCATGTTAAAGTTTTTTTATGTACCATAGAGCAGATTCATACGGATTTGATACTGGGATGTAGATACATGCTAATCCCTTTAGAACGGGTCCATTTGTCTGAATACTCATCATTACATTCCTCTTTCTACTTTAGATCGAATAGAGCTATTAAGCTATCACGCAGTTTAATACAAATACTATAACAATTGATGGAATATATAGGAAGATGGAATTTATGAGTTATTGAACATAACTGCCAGTTACTTTAATGAAAAAAAGCAGACTGCCGCTGCAATCTGCTTCATTCCACTATCGTTCCCCGTTAGCGCAACGATCCATCATCAATATCATCATAAGCATCTCCAAGTGATTCAAAATCCTCTTTCAGCCAGTACCATCGTTCACCGTTATTTTGAACCAATTGATTCAGTAATTCAGTAAACGATCTAGCTATTACGGGACATTCTCCCACAACTCCGTGTCTATCCCAAAAACTATCGTAACACTTCCCTAGTCGCTTCTGATGTAAATCAATAGAAATGTAGTCACCATTTCCGTCATGGACAACTATAAACCAATGGGAAGATATGTCCCCCTCAACATGTTCTCCTACGATGACTGGATTGGATAAGGTGAACTCGTTAGGCGGAACGATTTGGCAGTTATAATCTTTGTTTTCAAAAAGCATCACGCCTCCACAAAGCTCATAAAAACGTTTAAGATCTGGAGGAAGGTTATATCCTTCATCTGTTCGCGGCAAACCAGTTGGCGGACTGACTCTGCAGTTTGGTAAGCTAGCTATTTGTCGTAATAATTCCTCTATGTTCTTCAGGCGATTTCATTCCTCTCCAGGTTTACACTATCGTATCCGTTAGTTGAGCGACAAAGAAGGCAAGTTTTTATAGGTCGTCGATAATAGCCCGCCGCGGCGGTGTTATATGAAGGACTTGCCTTCTTGCTTGCTTACAAATAGTATTTATCCATCAGTTCTATTAATTTATTCTTTAGCTTCTCCATAATTTCTTTGTGTTTCTCTAAATCCCAGTCCAATTACCGCAAGCGCGCACCATTACCGTCTTTAATTCTCTAAGATCGGTCTGAATCGGGCTTGAAGAATCCTTTGAGCTGACGACTCACCAAAAGGCGCACCACATTGCCGGACATCCTCTACAACTCTGTGGTAATCATAGCTCAACCTGTGATTCTCTACATTCCATTTTTGTCCATTCCATGTCACACTTGCATATCCGGCTCGATGATCTCCATCAAATGGAAATCCAACTGAATCAATGATGCTATATCGCTGACCGCACGGAACGCCATAGGCTGCGTAGTGAAGGTGTCCTGCGACAATCAGATTGGCCTTCGCATCCCCCAGAAGTGTCTTGGCCTCCTCTTCTGGAGTCATCGTCCGAAGACTGAACGGAACAGGTTGAAGAACCAATATACCGGTCACATCAGTAGGTGTTGCGTGCACAATGAGAAGATCATCTTCCGGAGACTGCCCTCCTGGTGGAGTTATTCTGTACTCAAAGGGCAGACTCTTCAGATAGCTCAAGCCATCTGTTCCTAACTTCTCTCTCACCCAGTCCAGTCTTTCCTCGGAGTACTGTTTATCAAAGACCAACAGGTCTGTGTTCCCGTAAATCGTGGGAACGCCCAGATTCCTTATCATGTCAAGACTTTCGGCGGGGCGTGGTCCGTTCAGCACTAAGTCGCCAGCGACCACCAGACTGTCATATGGTCGGTTTTGAAGATTCTCAAGAACAGCGTTGAGTGCAGCCACGTTGCCGTGAATATCTGCGATTACTACAACTGTATATGACGAGGAATGATTCATTTCAAGCCTCCTAATCTGTGTGATGACGAGGTGTGGTTTTTGCGCGCGATATTAAGGTTTTGATTTTCTGGTTTTGGGCCGCTTGCGTGTAACGTTCTTGCATTCACGAACGGCTTAAGCTGCCGTCCGATCTAGCGAAGCGATCGGTCTTGCCGGGTCATCAGACTTAGCCAGTGCAGGGTTGTCTGCCTGTTTCCGCTCCCTCGAAAATCCCTCTGGCAGACCAAGGGCGTCAGCCCAAAACGTGAATGCGGTGTTAGACGAAGCTCTTGGCATCCTCGAATATGCTTGACATCAGCTATTTATCTCACTGCATATTATGTTAACTATTTCCTCAACAGGTAGTGAGCCGTCAATAATCAGATCCGAACTCGGTTTTGTAGTCTTCAACATACTTTCATATCCGCTTCTCCCGCGAGATAAATAATTACTTAAATCACCTAAAATAGCATCTGCATTCATGTTTCTAAAATCTCTTAATATTCTCCTTGCCATTGCTATGTCAAGAGGTGTATCTATGAAAATAGTCAGATCAATGTTTTTCAATTTATCGTGTAGTCTTGCAAATGGATAATCTAATATTATGAACTCAATATCTTCTGAAGAAATAAGATTCCTCAAATCAGAAATTAATGGCTCTAAGTCCCACTCATTACAGTCAGCACCCCGCGTAACCCAGTTTATTATATCGTCGGGTCCTGTTAAGTCATATTCATCGAAAAATAAAGTCTTTGAGTTATTTAGCACTTGACTCAAACGGGATGTAATAGTGGTTTTACCTCCACCTGATACTGCTGCAATTGCAATTATTTTAGGTTTTATATTTTCCATTGTTCTTCAAACCCCGGGGCATACTGCTTTATTTTTATTTTAAGAGTTTCGTCTAACGTCTTATTTACGAACTTCGTGAACTTTCTATATTTAAAGTATTGGCGAAGTGAATTAAACTATCCTGCTGCCCGATAGTTGAGCAGGCTGCCGATGATTCCGACAGCCTGCTCGTCATGGTGCTATCGTAAACCGTTAGCGGAACAACCCATTGAGACTATAAGTGCTCCAGAAAGTTTTCTAATGCTAGTTTCCATTGCCCATTAAAATTCTACACTGCCCGATAGTTGAGCAGGCTGCCGATGATTCCGACAGCCTGCTCGTCATGGTGCTATCGTACCCGTTAACATTCCTGTAGGTGTTAGTAGATTCGATTTGCAGAAAAACGAACGCCCCGCTAGGATGAGTATGTACTGGGTTGTAGCCCTCAGAACTCACCTTAGGAGGCGTTAACATGAAGTCTAGACTAATTAAAGCTCAAAATCAACGTGTAGAACGTATTTCTACTTTCACCCTTGTCATAGGCATCGACATTGCCAAGGAGAAACATGCTGCTCAAGCTATTAACTTCCGAGGTATTGTCCTCACCAAGCGCCCAATTATGTTTTCGAACGACCATGCGGGCTTTGAGCATTTAATAAGCAGCATTCGTAAATTACAGAAAATGCACAACTTGAATGACGTCGTTGTGGGAATGGAAAGTACCGTTCACTACTGGTTCAATATCGCCAATTGGTTAATGAAACAAGGGGTTTCAGTTGTTCTTGTCAACCCAATGACGACCAAACGCAATAAGGAGAACAGAGACAATTCCCCCTCAAAGAATGACCCAAAGGACGCTTTGGTCATTGCCGATGCAGTGAGCCGCGGGTTCTACACGCCCTTCTCTCCAAAGGAAGAAACATTCCGCCGCATCCGGGTTATTGTTACAAACAGAGAGCACTGGGTTGTTAAATCAGGGCGGATTAAGAACAGAATCCACCGCTGGCTGGATATCCGTTTTCCAGAATACAGACAAGCGTTCGATGAGATTTTTAGCCCTCGTTCATTAGCTAC
>NZ_QPJD01000008.1:242673-320574 GCF_003337375.1 Paenibacillus prosopidis | reverse complement strand
GCCCTATCGTCACCATTTTTTGATTTGAAACATGATTTTCACTACAAGAGTGCTATCTAAGTAATAAGCTTACCTACTTTTGAGACAACCCCTTTTGGTATCGGTAAATTACGCAATTGGTGGTAGACTAGAGGTATACCCGCTAAGTTCCTATTCCCATTCATACAGGCTGAGGTGAGGTGACTTCGATGGACATTGCCATTATCGTTGAGGGTAAAAATGATAAAATCCGCTTAAGACGCGTGCTTTTAGACGATGTGCCGATATACTGCACCTTCGGAACTCCCGGCTCGGAGCAGCTTGAGAAGCTGCGCAAGCAAGCAGGGCATAAACAAGTATACATATTTACGGATAACGATTCATCCGGCAAACGGATACGCGGTATTCTGCGTGACATTTTTCCCGATGCCGACCACATTTACACACGTAAAGGCTATCCCGGCGTTGAGCATACACCAGAGGATTATTTAATTGAGCAATTAGAAAAAGCGGGCCTCGATGCGCATATTGTATATCCTGCGCAGAGTTCCGCTTCCGTATGGAGCAAAGATCAGTTTTAAAGCAGCTTGTTTAATTCATCTACAATTTTTTCCGCCGTCAAATCTTCGTCGCTGCCGTTTATCCATTTGCGTATTTGTCCGTCTTTATCGACGAGCGTAATGACATTAAAGTGGGTGTAGCTGCCATCCTCTTCATTTTTCATTACACCGACACCGAAATCTTTGGCAAGCTGCATGGTGGACGCTTCCTCACCGCGCAGAAAGCGCCAACCATTAAAATCAGCGAAGTGCCTCTTTGCAAAGTCGCGTATAACCTCCGGCGTATCCCGTACCGGATCAAAAGTAATCGAGATCAGCTCTGCTTTGCTGCCCAGCTTGCCTTCCGTCTCCAGCTGATCTTGAACTTGCGATAGCAGGAACGTCGTCGGAGGACATACGTCCGGACAATTAGCGAAGTAAAAATATACGATGCGAGCCTTCCCGTTCGTCGATTCCAGCGAAACCGGCTGTCCGTCAATGTCCGTTAATTCGAAGGACGGAGCAGCCTGCAGTACAGGGAGCGCCTGCTTCGGCTCAATAACGTTTGTTATAAGTAAATAAATGCCCATGGCTGCGCAAAGCGCCAGCACAGCAATCTTGAAGCTGTGTTTTTTTACAAATTCCACGTTGTTCTCTCCTTAAAACAAAAGCTTATGATCCCGTAGTATTCAAAATCATAACTAAGAATATAACCATCAAATAGTTAACAGAAATAAGAAAGTTTGTTTTCGCCCATTTCTCTGTATCTTGAGCCGCTGTGCCCCGCAATGTATGGACGAGCCAGACACCCCCGCCAATTACGGAAATGATTAAGAAATAGATCCCCACGTAACCATTCGTGTAAAACAGCACTCCTGTCGGCAGAAGCAGCAGCACATAAGGAATCATTTGAAGCTTCGTCCGTTTGATGCCCTTCACGACCGGCAGCAAAGGGAACCCTGCTGCGCGGTATTCCTCCACCCGGCGAATAGCAAGCGACCAAAAGTGAGCGGGCTGCCATAAGAACAGAAGCGCAAACAATATCCAGGCGCCTGCATCAATCTGTTCCGTCACTGCGCAATAGCCGATAACCGGAGGCATTGCACCTGATATGCCGCCAACCGATGTGCTCCAGGTTGAAGATCTTTTCAACCACATCGTATAGATAACGATATACACAAACCATCCAAGCAGCCCTAACCAGCCGGTTAATGGATGAACGAGCGTGAATAACACAGCCAGTCCTGCAATGCCTAAAGCAATGCCATACGCCAGAACCGTTCCAGGCGTCATGCGGCCGGTAGGCAATGCGCGGTCTTTCGTACGCTCCATCTTCAGGTCGAGTTCCCTATCCCAATAATTATTAATGACGGTTGCCGATGCTATCGTCAAGGTTGACCCGATAAGCATCCATATAAGTAACGGAATGTTAATGTCCCATTTTGAAGCAACCATAAAACCGCCAAGAGCAGCAAAAATATTCAGTCGAAGTAGCCGCGGTTTGGTCAATGCAATTAAGTCTTTCAGCACGAAGCGAGCCTCCCGAGTTATGCGACAAGACGCCTTACGCGTCTATCTTTCATTGATGAATCGTTTTTAATCATACCGAAAAAAGGATGCAATGACAACGTTCGACGCTTTTGTTCATCATTTTGCCACGTAAATTGTGACAAATCATTTTGTAACCATTTTGCTGGGCGTTCAATACTATAACAATGTAGTTTGATGCCTATACCATTCCGCGCATCAAACCGCCCTACAGTTTTGAAAGGGAGTGAAACATCAAGTCTATGGCAGTCATTAAAACAAACGCCGAGGACACAAAGATGCTAGCCCGCCTCATGCGAGCGGAAGCGGAGGGTGAAGGCGAGCTCGGGATGCTTATGGTTGGTAATGTCGGAGTGAACCGTGTACGCAGCAATTGTTTGGATTTCAAGAACATCCGCTCCATTCCGCAAATGGTAAATCAACGGCCTGGCGGCTTCGAGGCAACGATAAAAGGTTACTTTTATCAGAAAGCCCGCGAGAGCGAAATCCGCTTGGCAAAAAGAATCATTAACGGTGAGCGTCAACGCCCGGCTTCAAATGCACTTTGGTTTTTCCGTCCGTCAGGTAATTGCCCGGGTACTTGGTGGGACCAGTCCCACAGCGGCCGCTACAAGAAGCATTGCTTCTATGTTCCGACGCGTGGAGACTGTCCTAATGTTTATTAAACCTTTATTTTTATCGTGCGAAAGCGAGGATCATGAGCATGGCAAACGGTTATGGCAAAACTAAAGTAAGTCCTGCAAGCGTAAGTCCATATGGAAATGTAAGTCCATACGGGAATGTAAGTCCATACGGGAATGCAAGCCCATATGGAAATGTAGGTCAGACAGCTGTAAGCCCTTATCAAGACTATAGCCACGGTCTTGGTGCATACGGTCATAATCCGTACCATATGGGTGGACAAATGGGTGGACAAATGGGTGGACAAATGGGCGGACAAATAGGCGGACAAATGCCAACAACTCTTCCTGCCACAATGCCGACTTCTTTTCCAACTCAATTCCCAGGTACACTTCAAGCCCAAGCAACGCCGCCAGCTGTACCAAGCGGTTCTTTTGTAACACCGACAGGAGGCAATATCGTCACAATGCCGGCTGTAGAAGAGTCTTATATAGAAAACATATTGCGTCTAAACCGCGGCAAAATGGGGACCTTCTATATGACGTATGAAAACAACCGGGAGTGGAACGCCAAAATTTTCAAAGGTATCGTCGAGGCTGCCGGACGCGACCATATTATTATTAGCGACCCAACAACCGGTATGCGCTTCTTACTTTTGACCCTTAATCTGGATTACGTGACATTCGATGAGCCAATCGCTTACGAGTACCCTTTCCAAGGCAGCGTAGTGAGCTCGTCTACTCCGCTTGGCATGGCTACCCTCGGAACGGTTAGTTCGGGCCGTTAATCGAACACTCGTCTTTAAAATGGGCGGGTCTAAATGTCCAGATATGCATTTTTTCCGATCCGCCGACAATCCATTCCGATAAACGGAACCAAGGAGAACGCTCGCTGCAGCGTTCTTTTTTGATGCGCTCCGCATGCTCGGCAGTGACTGCATTCCATACTTCCACAAACAGATTCGGCTGATCTGTTCCTTCATATAAGTGGACATCATGAAGACCGGACAGCAATGTTTCCGTATAAGCGAGGTATTCCTGACGATACTCTTGTATGATTCGATATTCCGCAAAACAAATGTACATTTTTCCGTTACTCTCCTTTTGCTTTCCTTGATAAACTTCCCCGGCTCAGCCGATACTACATCTAATCATCTGATTTGGGAGGACTCGACATGGACTCAGGCACACATCTTGTCATGGGTATCGGGCTGGCCGGACTCGCGGCAGTCGATCCGGTAGTCGCGGCAAATCAATCGATTCAAACGGCTGTCCTGTTTGGTACGGTTGTAGGCTCGATGGCGCCGGATTTTGATGCACTGCTTCGACTAAAAGGAAATGCTTGCTATATCCGGAACCATAGGGGCTTATCGCACTCGCTGCCCGCTATCGCGATATGGACGGTTCTTATTACGGGTATTTTACAATTGTTTTACCAAGGCTCCCTTCCTTGGCTTCATATTGGAGGCTGGGTACTGCTTGCCGTTTGCCTTCATGTATTTACCGACTTATTCAATACCTACGGTACACAAGCGATGAGACCCTTTACGGAGAAATGGATATCATGGAACATTATCCATATCTTCGACCCGATTATTTTTACGGTTCATGTCTTAGCCATTTTACTGTGGGCAGGCGGCTTCGTAAATCCCGCATTTTTGTTTCCGCTTATGTATTTGTTCATCGCCATTTACTTTGTATGGCGAACCTTCGCTTCGCGAAGTACCGTTCGGAAAATGCCAACGCTTGACAAGAAATACAAGGATGGCGATACCTATATTGTTATTCCGACCATTTCGTTGACTATCTGGAATGTGGTAAAGCATACTAAGGACGGCGGCTTCGTCATTGGCAATCTGCGCAATGAACATTTAAGCTGGCTCGATAGCGTTCACTGTTCCGATCATCCCGCTGTTGAGAAATCCAAAAATGATCCGGCGATTAGTTCCTTCCTCTATTTCACAAGCTTTGCATGTGCCGATGTACGTGAGCATCAATGGGGGTATGAAGTCAGATGGTGCGACATCCGCTATCGCCATCGAAAGCAATATCCCTTTGTCGGCGTCCTGCTGATGAACAAGAAATATGAAACAATTGGTTCCTATGTAGGCTGGCTGAGCGATGAAAGACTGATGAAAAGACTGCGAATGGACACGTATTAATATTGACGGCTGAAAGTCCCTTGCTGCACAATAGAGGGGGCTTTCTTTTTTATGATAAAATGGATGAAAAGACAAGTAAAGAAGCCCAAGGCACGCCTTGGGCTTCGGATGTGTATGAAAAGCGATTAACGGGCGCCGCCAGAAAGCTGTTGTTCAGCAATTTGGACAAGCTTTTTCGTGATGTAACCACCTAGAGAGCCTGCATCACGTGTCGATACATTACCGTAATAGCCATCTTGAGGAATTTGCACGCCCAGTTGTTGTGCTGCCTCAAGTTTCATTTGTTGTAGAGCTTGACCTGCTTGTGGAACAACAAGTTGACCACTGCGATTATTTCTGTTTCCAGCCATAAGGTATTTCTCCTTTCGTCCTCTGCTCTTTGATGTGTATTGCAAGCTTGCAAAGTTATTATGTGCATGCGTCAGAAAACTATTCTTCATTCTAAAAAAATATGTTGAAGATTTGTAAAGGAGAGTCGACACCATGTCCAAACCGTTGTCTTTGTTTTTTTCCGTGCTGTCCATTATATTTATGAGCGCTATGGCAATCTCGATTAGCCACAATGCGTGGTTCGTATTACTGTTTGGCTTATTGACTTTATTTACCATCGGTGCAGGATTTATTGTTCGTGCACGTTTACGCCGCAAAAAACAACAAGGTTGACGCGAGGCGTCAGCCTTGTGTTTGGATTGGCACGTTAACCGCGTGGCGGCAAAAAACCCATTCGTTCTTTTACGTCAGCTAAAGTACGATCCGCGATGACCGAAGCACGTTCAGCGCCTTGCTTTAATATCTGATGGATTTCACCTGAACTGCGGATATCATTATATTTGGCCTGCAGCGGTTCAATGACAGAGACAACGTGCTCGGCAAGTTCTTTCTTGAATGGTCCATAGCCTTGGCCCTCATAACGAGCCTCAATCTCTTGGATTGTCATGTTTGCGCAATGCGCGTAAATACCGATCAAATTGCTAATCTCAGGCTTATTTGCCGGGTCATATTTCACTTCGCGTCCTGAATCCGTTGTTGCCCGGCTAATTTTTTTGCGAATGACATCAGGGGAATCAAGCAGTGCAATGTAGCTTCCGGCGTTCGGATTGCTTTTACTCATTTTTTTGCTAGCGTCGTCCAGTGACATTACGCGTGCGCCAACCTTTGGAATATAAGGCTCCGGAATTGTAAAGTAATTGCCAAACCTTGTATTGAAACGGTGCGCCAAATCGCGCGTCAGCTCCAAATGCTGCTTCTGGTCGTCGCCAACCGGCACGAGGTCAGCGTTGTAAATTAAAATGTCGGCAGCCATCAGCGTCGGATAAACGAACAAGCCGGCTCCAACGGATTCCTTGCCGGCCGCTTTATCTTTGAACTGCGTCATTCTTTCAAGCTCGCCCATATTGGCAAGCGTCGTAAACAACCAGCCAAGCTCGGCATGCGCACGGACATGGGATTGAACGAATATATTCGCCTTCACAGGATCAATGCCCGCCGCGATAAATAATGCCGCTACCGCCTCCGTTTGCTCACGGAGTGCTGCTGGATCCTGCGGCACTGAAACGGCATGCAAATCGACTACCATAAAGTAACATTCCTCAGTGTGCTGCAGCTTTACAAAATTTTGCATCGCTCCGATATAGTTTCCGAGTGTAAGCTGGCCGCTTGGCTGAATGCCGGATAGCACTTTCTTCATTGGACATCTACCCCTTTGTAATCAAATTAGACTTTAAAAAAACGCAAAAAATCCCCCGCCGCAAGGGACGAGGGACCGTGGTGCCACCCTAATTCGCTTATGGTGCGCCTGCTTGTTTCTAAGAGGCGGCTATACCGTAAGCCTTATTGCTCCGTAACGGAGAGCTTCCGTATAAACATCTTCAGCAGCAGCTGCCGGTTTCCGTTCATAGGCTCCGGGGCCCATTCAGCACCAAAGGCTTGCACCGGTTCGCAGCAACCACCGGCTCTCTGTACGCAATCCATTCGAGCTTACTTGTTCCCATCATCGCATTTAAAACGATTATACATGTGCAGGCTGTAATGTCAAGCTCTATAAAGTTGTCCTATTGTAAGCTTTTAAAGCATAAGCTATACTGAAGATCGTAATCTTTACTATAAGAAAGGATATGCAGCATGCAAAAATTCCTATTTCGCTTTGGCACTCCGCTGCTCGGTGTTGGATGCCTCATTATGCTTGCACTCATTGTCACTAACCGGGAGCTGCCCAATTCTTTGTTTAATGCGGCGAATTTGCAATCATTCAAAATTCTTTTTATTAGCATTATACTAGAAGCCTTTCCATTTATTCTGCTTGGCGTTTTGTTTTCCGCTCTATTGCAAGTATTTGTAACGGACGAGCTTATACGTAAATTCACACCGAAAAATCCAATTGCAGGCGTTCTATTCGGGGCATTGCTAGGGATACTGTTCCCGCTGTGCGAATGCGGGATGATCCCCGTGGTTCGCCGTCTCATTCGCAAAGGTATGCCCGCATACATTGGCATCGTTTACTTATTAGCAGGTCCAATCGTTAACCCAATCGTTTTTACGTCTACAATCACGGCCTTTCGTACGACGCCTGAAATGGCATACTCTCGCATGGGGCTAGCATTTGCGGTATCCGTCGTTATTGGCCTGCTGCTTTATAAGTTCATGCGCAGCAGTCCGCTTAAAGCTGCACCTGCATTACATATCGTGCATCATGGTCACAGCCATAGCCATGATCATAGCGCAAGCGGCACAGGTATGCGCGGCAGAGTCACATCCATATTGGCCCATGCTTCAGATGAATTTTTCGAAATGGGAAAATATTTAATTTTCGGTGCGTTCCTTACTGCCGTCATTCAAACGGTAATTGATCGCAGCACGCTTTCCGCCTTTGCTGACCAGCCAATATTCGCGTATTTGTTTATGATGGCCTTCGCCTTTATTTTATCGATCTGCTCAACTTCGGATGCTTTCATTGCGTCATCGTTCAGCGGCATGTTCGACTTTGGACCGCTGCTCGCCTTTCTTGTTTTCGGGCCAATGATCGATTTAAAAAACACGTTAATGCTGTTGACGACGTTCCGTGTTAAGTTTGTGCTTATACTGATTGCTTTAACGGCTGTGCTAACCTTTATCGGAGCTTGGATTACGGAGGTTCTCTTATGACACATCACCTTATACGAGCCGCAATATTAACCGGCTTTGCCATGTTTATCGTTTATTTAGACCGCACGGGTGAAATCATTCTATATATTGCACCACGAATGGAGCTGTACGTAAAGCTGTCTGCTATTGGGCTCTACGCTGCTGCCGTATATCAGGTATATGCGGCGCTCCAGAAACGAATGGGCAATCAAACGCCGGGCTGCGATTGCGAGCACGATCATGCTCCTTCACCGTCAATAATCAAAAATATTATCATTTACGGATTGTTTGTATTTCCATTGCTGCTCGGATTCCTTGTTCCAACCGGAACGCTGGGAAGTGCGCTCGCTTCAAAAAAAGGGGTTAGCCTATCGGGCAGCGCAGCCATAGAACGAACCGCGCCTCAAAGTCCGACGACACCTGCCGCGAACGAGAATAATACAAATCCGCCTGCTGTTGAACAACAGACTGATGACTCGCTTGATGCGCTGTTTCCTTCCGATGAATTTACAGAAGCACATGCAGCCTATGGCAAGAAGCTTTATAGCACTTCCCTTATAACAGTACCTGAGAAGCATTTTATTGAAACATTAACGACGCTCGACCTTTATCGAGAAGCATTTATTGGTAAGGAGATTGAAATAACAGGATTTGTTTACCGCGAGGAGGATATGGGCGAGGAACGTTTTGCAGTAAGCCGGTTTGCAATGAACTGCTGTTCCGCTGATGCGCTTCCATACGGACTGATGATTAATTGGCCTAAAGCAATGGATTATGTTGAAGATGAATGGGTGTCCGTGAGGGGGAAATTGACAACTTCTACCTACCTGGACAACGAAGTCATTACAATAGAAGCTGTAAAGCTGGAAAGAATCAACGCTCCTGAATCGCCTTATGTGTATCCTGACCTGGAATTTGGCTTATAGCTGTTTACTCGCATTTCTCAAAAAGAGCAATGGCTGGCCCTAACGGACAGCCATTGCTCTTTCCTTTATTGGTAATCCCGCAGCCCTTGCTGTTTAGAATAAAAGCGCGAGTTCCAGTTTGCCATATTATAATTCGATTCGAAGAGAATGCTTGCGGACCAAGTGTTTGCGTTCGAACGAACAGCGAAATCATACATGATTTCTCCATGCGTCCAATCACGTCTGTATTTAAGAGCTTCAATCGCCATTTGACGGAAAGCTTGCACCTGCTTCGATGTCAAGCCTTGGTCCTCGCTCTCAAACTTTCCATTCTTACTCTCGATTGGATGATGCCTTAGCCCGAACTTACCGATTGCATTATTACGAACGTGAATGAGTACAGTACCTGCAGTTGCATTTGTTAGCTCACCCTCGAGCTGGCGAAATACAAAATCAACTTGTCGTGCTAATGACACAGAATCCATTTCCATACATTTTATCCTCCTTTATTCTTAACTAGATTATGATTCCATCTAGGTCTCAACGCATATTATATAGTCCCTTTCTACCATTTTCAATATATTAAACAACATTTTTTCTAAAAATTCTCAATATTTCGACTTTATTTTCATGAAGGCCATTTATTTTTCACTATTTCACTCCGCACCTCTCTTACATTTTTAAATTTATTTCCTTTTATTCATAGTTCATATCATTCTTTCGAATCATATGAACAATTTACATCTATTAATTACTGTAAACTTATTAGATCTAAGTTACCGATAATGGTATCATTTTCTATATATTGTTACACCGAAAACGTTTTTAGTATTTTCCGAAAAACCGCTTGCGGCTACTACTTATCGTTGTTTTTTATATAAATCGACAATTATAGACCAAATTCGCAGCTGGTGCTATAATATGGATATTCTAAAAAAAGGAGCGCTTACATAATGATCCAATGGTACTATTCGTTATCTGTTCGCAATAAGCTGTTGATCGCCACCTATTTCAATTTAGCGCTATTTGCCATCGCAATGCTTTTAATTTTGACATTCTCAGGCGGTTCAGTGTTAGCAGGCATTATCGTCACCATTATTCTCGCCATAGCAGTTTTCCCAGTCGTATCTATTATTGGAAGGGCTATCAATCATTCGTTTGATGAAATGACGGGTGCAGCCTTCCGGATTTCTAAAGGCGATTTTACACAAAAAATGGATACATCCTCCTCTTCTGCATTAGGTGAGCTCGGACATGCTTTCAACAGTATGGTCGATAAGCTTCGCGACATTTTAACCGAAACATCTAACATTACCCGTCATGTAGCTGAAACGAGCCGTAATATTTTTGACAAAAACAACAATATAAAGACGGCTATGGAGCAGGTTGCTACTTCTGCGAATGAGCTTGCAACAGGTGCCAACGAAATTGCTGAAGACGTAACCGACATGAGCGAATCAATCAATGAAATTGAGCAGAAGGTTGCAGCGTATGCCAACTCAACCAAAGAAATGAACACTCGCTCAGAGCAGACGCTTCAGCTTGTTGACAAGGGGCGCCAAGCACTCGAGGTACAATCTGAAGGTATGCGCCGTAACGTAGAGGCAACCGCAAATGTTTCAGATACGATTGAAGAGCTTGCCCGCAAGGCTCAAGGCATATCCGCCATTACAAAAACAATTTCAGATTTAGCTGAGCAAACAAACTTGCTTTCCCTTAATGCATCCATTGAGGCTGCAAGAGCCGGTGAACACGGACGAGGCTTTGCCGTCGTTGCGCAGGAAGTTCGGAAACTGGCAGAGGAATCAACTTCTTCAACGAAGCAAGTGTTCCACTTGGTTCAAAGCATTGATGAGGGGATCAGGCAAGCCATTAGCAATATGAAGGTCAATGAAGAGGTAGTGAATATGCAAACGGAGCGTATTCGTGAATCTGAGCTCGTATTTACCGAAATTGTACAGAGCGTTCAATTTATTTCCGGGCAAATCTACGCCTTCTCTGAAGAAAGCGATGCGATGCTTGAGAGCGCCCGGAAAATTTCCGGAGCCATTCAAAATATTTCAGCGATCACACAGCAATCCGCTGCTGGAACTGAGCAAGTATCCGCATCGATGAACGAGCAAATTGCTTCTGTCCAAGGCGTCGTAGAAGAAACAGAGCGAATGCTGTCGATGGCTACCCAGCTTCAGCGCACGATTCAAGTGTTCAAAATGAAATAAAATAGAAAGAACCTTTTCCTCCGGTGAACTTGAACTCGGAAAGAAAAGGTTCTTTTTATATATCCATTATTACACTCGCTTCTCTGCTCTACATTCCTTACGGCGCTCTTCCCGCTCGCTCTCCTTCAGCCTCGGGCATGTGAAGCAATAATACCCGTCCTCCACAAGATAATACAAGCAGCATGCAAATTTCATCCGAACCTGCGTGTCCGGATTATCCATCGACTCTGTCATCCGGAATTTCACGTCCAGTGGATTTTTGTTACGCCCGAATCGTTGTCCATCGAGAGACTTCATCAGATGATAATTACGTGTCAGGAGCTTCTTCACTTGCTCACTCTCATCCGACTTCATTAAAAGTTCGTAGCTATATTCGAGCGATGTAGGAAGCTGGCTCCAGAGCATACCGATTTGAAGAGAGCCTACACGAGCAATAGATTCATAAATTGGGCGTACGGTATGTTCAAAATAATTGCCTAAGCATTCTTTCGTCCATTCAATGTTAGCACTCGGCTGCTCTGGTCCCTCAATCAGCTCAAAACGGTTCAACAGGAAGCTGCAGCGGTAATAAATTTGTTCATTATAAGCAGCAGTATAAATTTGAACAGTCAAATTGTTTAAGGACAAATCAAGAGACTTGTTCCATGCGGACAGCAAATGAATTAAACCGAGCATCGGCCCTCTAAACCAGTTGGCCATATAAACTTCACCGACCGATTGCTCTTTTCCTTTAACCATCGGCGTATACCGCTCCAAAAACCGTTTCATATTGCCTTCATCAAGTAAATCCGTTACTGCACAGTTATAGACGATATTTTCCCTGTCTTTTGCGGATAAATCATAGTTTTCCTCGAGCAGCCTCATTATCGCTTCATTCATTTCGTTGTCTATTCCTCTCACTCGTGTCCACGAACAATTATTATCAATTGCTCATATTATATATCGATTGATAATGATTATCAATGAGAAGAGACCATCGTAACGACCAGTTCGCCAAGCTTTTCAATTTGAACCGAAACAACATCGCCATCCCGCAAATAAACCCGCTGATCCTTTGGCTTTCCGACAACTACCCCTTCAGGCGTTCCCGTTAAAATGATATCCCCAGGCACAAGTGTCATGTGTTGTGAAATGTAACTGATAATTGATTTGCATGAAAAAATCATATCTGCCGTATTTGAACTTTGCTTCTGCTCGCCATTCACGCTGCAAGAAATGGACAGCTTGTCAGGATCGCCAACCTCATCTGCTGTTACGATATAAGGTCCCAGCGGCGCAAAGCCGTCGCAGGTTTTGCCAAGCATCCATTGTGAAGTACGACGCTGTAAATTACGGGCGGATAGATCATTAGCGCAGCAATAACCGAATACGTAATCCAGTGCAGCAGCTTCATCGACATTTTTTGCCGTTTTGCCCATTACGATTGCAAGCTCAGCTTCATAATCAACTTCATTGCTGGTATGCGGCAGCTGAATAGAATCGCCATGTGCGCTGAGCGCATTTGCAAATTTATTGAACAAAATAGGCGAGGTTGGGATATCTGACTTTGTCTCCTCTGCATGCTTTCGGTAATTTAGTCCAACGCAAATGATCTTTTGCGGGCTTGTTACGGCAGGCGCATAGATTATATCCAAATCATCAAGTACATAAGGGCGACCGCGCTTGTCAGCTGCAGCCGCAATGACTTTTTCGAGCGCAGCAAACCATTCGGCACCGCCATGAATCAACTCTTCCAAAGATACCGGAGCATTCAATTCCCATGCTTCTGATGCCGCGGCGACATCGATAATGCCCTCATCCACTTTTATGCCGAGCCGTACTTTGCCGTTTTGCTTAAACTGAAGCAGCTTCATTTATCGTTCTCTCCCTCGCATTAAAAATGTTATCCTAGTTCATCTTATGCCTCTCTGTTTTCCTTGTAAAGTGTATGAAAGCGATGTACATGGGTAAAATAGCGGCACAGCTCATTAACAATTAATCGTTAGGAATGATATGCGTGAGTAAGGCGCTTTGCAAAATAATAAAGCTTATAACTGCAATAATCTTGTTTGGCTGCCTGCTTCTGAACCAATCCGCATATTCAACAGCTGCTTTGGCAAACGGTAAGCACCTGTCTGAGTCCAAACCAACAAAAACAAAGAATAAACGGCGTGTGTCCGACATGTCCTGGGTAAAGCTGCACAAGCAGTTTCCTCACACATTCCTTACGAATGGGCCGCGTCAGACAAAACGCGTTGCGCTTACGTTTGATGATGCTCCTGATCCGCGTTTCACTCCCGCCATACTGGATGTTCTAGCGAAATACGATGTTTGCGCCACTTTCTTTGTTGTTGGGGCGCGCGCCGCGAAACACCCTGCACTCGTCAGGAGAATTCATAACGAAGGACATATTATCGGCAATCATTCCTACGATCATGCCGTATTTTCTACGCTATCCCTTACGAATTACGGCAAACAACTTTGGCGGACGGATGCCATCATCAAAAATATTACCGGCTACTCCCCCCTTTTTGTGCGTCCCCCTTATGGCGAGCTGCTGCCGCAGCAAGTTAAATGGAGTAAGAAATCCGGTTTTACGATCGTCAACTGGGATGTCGATTCGATTGATTGGAAAAACAATCCCAGCAGCATAAGTATTATAAATAATATCAAAAAAACGCTGCAGCCTGGATCTATCGTGCTTCAGCACGCTGGTGGAGGTGTCGGGCAAGATTTATCCGGAACAATCAAAGCCTTGCCTACTATTATTCAGCTGCTTCGCAGCAAAGGATATGAGCTCGTTACACTGCCGGAGCTGATCGGACAATCTGCTTACCGATAATGGGCATTAACAAAAAACCGGCAGCCCAGAGGGCTGCCGGTTATCTATTATTTTAAAATGAACACCTTCACATTTTGAATCCCAAATGACCGTGCTTCACTTGTTGTGCCAGGGACAAATATGTCAATCCGTTTCCCCTTGATCGCACTGCCGGTATCCGTTGCAGTAGCAATCATGCCGTCAACCGGCAAGCCGTTATAATCATAACCGGTAACATAGAGCTTCGTTCCGAGCGGGATCAATTTAGGATCCACAGCTACTGTTCCGACTTTCAGCTTGTTACCGAAATAGTCAATCGGGCCCCATCCGTTTTCAGCTGCCGCCGCGGTATAAGCCGTTGCTTTTACATTGATCGCTTTCGAATACGTATATGTTTTGCCGCTTGTTGCAGTAACTGTTTTGGCAGACACCGTCGGCTTCACTTTCTTCGAATTTGCTTTCATCGTTTTTGCGTTAGCGGTTTTTGCCGGGATCGTAATTTTTAAGCCTTTGTATACATTAAGAGGATCAATCTTCGGATTGGCCTTAAGCAACACATTCAAAGATACATTGTATTGTTTGGAAAGCTTCCAAAAGGTGTCGTTGTCACTAGTCACGTGTGTCTTCGCCGATGCTTGTGCTGTTCCAGCTGCCATCATAACAGACAGGCCTACGAGAACTGCCGCAATTGTACTTTTCTTCATATTAATATCCTCCCTTAAAACATATGTAATTTAATTACTTCAAACAATAATTAATAAAAAACGTTAAGGACTATGCGCCCTTAACGTTTTGTCGGCTGTTTATTTCAAACGCATTGATTAACCGATAAACATTTGAACCCATTCGCCGTTTACATAACCAACGCCGATTTTTGTGAAGTTTTTGCTCAAGATGTTAGCTCGGTGACCTGAACTGTTCATCCATGCTGTCATAACCTCTTGTGGTGTTCTTTGACCGGAAGCGATGTTCTCACCTGCATAGGAATAAGTCACTCCGAATTGACGCATCATATCAAATGGCGATCCGTAAGTCGGCGAAGTGTGGCTGAAGTAATTGTTTACGTCCATGTCTCTTGCTTTCTCAGTTGCGACCTTCGTTAGAAGCGCGTCACTCTTCACAGCAGACAAACCAGCTTTGGCACGTTCTTGGTTTACTAGATCAATAACTTGCGATTGGAACGCGCTCAAGCTAGGCGATCCGGTATTCGTGTTGCCTGTGCTTGGTTTTGCCGGTGTTGTTGGGACTGGTTTTGCCGGTGTTGTAGGGACTGGTTTCGCCGGCGTTGTTGGGACTGGTTTCGCCGGTGTTGTTGGGACTGGTTTTACCGGTGTTGCTGGTGTTCCAAAGCCAGGCTTCGTTACAGTTCCAATATCACCGAATGCAGGGCAGTTAAACGTATTGCCGTTGAAAGTCAGCTTGCTAAGATCAATACCATATTGGGTAGCGATTTGTTTGATCGCATCTTGATTAAGTGTGTAAGTTTGAACATTGGAGTTCGTGTTCACTGCAGGTGCTGCACCTGCCGTTGGAGCCGTTAATCCTGCGCCGATTACCGTTGCTGCGATTATGCTAGCGACACCGATACGTATTGGTTGCATCTTCATGAAATTTTCCTCCTAAAATGTTGTGTTTAGTATACAAAACGTCCCGCGACTAGTACTTCGTATGAAGCAGCGCTTGTTTTGTATGCATCGGTTATCCCCGACGCCAATTATCTTAACACGGCATTTTGGGCGTTTCATGACACAATAACTGGAAAAGTGTCGAAAATCGCTCGTAAAACGGCACCACCACTGCATTATGAGAATATGCTCATCGAATTGGAATCTATTAAATACTCTAGTAAATCACAACTGGCCGCTAGCTTTGCGCAGTTCATTGGCCAGTCGGTGTATTTCATCTCTTTCAGCTTTTGTACTTGCTGCAAACCATGCTGGCGACAACCATGTTGATATGATTTTGTTCGCATCAGCCGGACTCATTTCCGCATTCCTCCAATCACGTACCAATTGAATAAATACCCCTTTATTTACTGCGCTCCCTGGGCATGTTTTCGCCGGATTCATTTCACGATGGAACTTAATTTGGGCTTCGGGCAGTTTCCACAACGTTATTATAGCGTTAGTAAGCTTGACCGACGTTGCAAGCTGCGCCCCTTCCAGCTTTTCCGCGCCGACATCGAAATTTCCGATCATTTCGAACATGAATGGATGAATACGGTCAGGACTGGAATCGTTATAGCCAACTGATGATGCTGGCGCCTCCAGCAGTGACCTTCCTTCCCATATATAGCCGTCAGGATCAATCGTCGCATGCTGCGCGATGTCCCCCCAATTGTTCGTAACGGTGTGAAACCGCCACATCGCTTGAATGATTTTCATCTTATCGGTTGCTTTACGGTAATCCGCTATAGTCGGCTTCCAGGTCCCGTGCACATGCACCTGCGTGAACTTTACCTTCGACACGAACGTTTGTAAATATTCAACGTATTCCGCAAACGTGAATCTACGAAAGTTTTTGCGCTCAACAGCCATTTAGCATCGCTTCCTTTCGATTAACAATTCCTATATCCTATGCTCGAATACAGTAACTCGAAACGGCTGATCAGATCAGGGCAAAGCAAAGCTCCCTCTGCACCGATTGAATCCGTACAGAGGGAGCTTACAATCTTAATTATGACTATTTGCCAAGTTTTAAATCACCCGTGCTCGATTCGAGATCGATTTTGATCTGTCCGCTTCCTATCTTTCCGCTTAGCTCTTCCTCATTGTCCCTATCGGCAACGAACTGATCCCAATCCACATCGAGGTTCCCGGAATTTGTTCTTAAGTGAATCGCAGCTGATTCCGGTTCCTTTGTAACATCGATACGCACATTGCCGCTGCCTGATCTCAAAGTCACATCCTGCAGCAATTCGTCTGTCTCCATACGAATATTTCCGCTTCGCGTTTCACCGTCTACACGGCCAGTTCCATCATCCAATGTAATATTTCCGCTGTTAGAATGAACGGTTACTTGTTCAGACTTGTAGTTCTCGGCTTTCACACTCCCGGACTTCGATTGAATCGTTGCCGTACCTGTGCTCAGCTCCTCTATATTAATATTACCGCTCCCGGTTTCGACGACTGCCGTTGTCGCTTCCAGCTGCTCCACTTCAATATTGGCGCTGCTTGATTTAAGTTCCACAGAGTCCCACAGCCGGTCTGGAAGCTCTACAATTAAATCGACATGAACAAAATTGAAACCAACGACAAGCATATCTTTATAAAAGCCCTTAATATATACCGTGTCGCCTTTAGCTTCAGCTTCCAGGTCAAATCGATCCAAATACTTTTTACTTGCATTTCCTTCGATGCGAACCTTAATTTCATCCGACGCCCCGCGTACAATTTCCATATTGATCGAAGCACTGTCTATATATACGTTGCGGATCGAGGCAGAATCAACGGTTTTATCTATTCGGACAGGCTTAGTACCTAATGTTCGAACATCATTCTAGTCAAAGGCTAATAACGCGCCGATAATGCCGACTCCAAGCATGATGAGTGCGATGGCCGCAAGTTTTTTCACTTCGCATTCCCCCTGACGATGCGCGTGTTAAATTTTAAATATTTTAATGTAACTTCAAAAAATTTCTTCGTCAGCACCTTTAACCCTAAAACAAATAAAAGGGCAAGGGAGCAGCATATGAGTCCGATTGATAAAGCCTGTGCAAGAGTGAATGAACCGATCCAGACGCTTTCAATTACCGTTACGATTCCTGTTAGCGCCATCGCTGCGGCAGACACCCACAAAGCGAGTTAAACTGCAGCTAGCACTAAGTATGGTCCGATGATAAAAATAATATTGAACAATCCCAGTCTTACTGTTGCAAAAACGGCACGGGAAAGCCCTCTAAAGCTGTTGTTCGTCTCTACTTGGTCGACGCGGTAGGTAAGCAGCAGCTCTCCCGCAATCGATCGCGGGTCACCAAGCTCCCGTGCTGCTTCCTCTTCGCTTTGACCATTTTCTACTGCCTGCTGAAAGTGAATATAATAATCGTAGAGCCATTCCTTTCGAACCTGCTCCGGTACGTTCTTCAACAACCTTTCCAATTCATTCATATACTGATCTCTTATCGTCATGGCTTAATACCTTCCTCTACAATTTCATTGACCGCTCTCGTGAAAGCGTCCCATTCTGCAATTAACGTTCGCATGTGGCTCCAGCCCTCCGGCGTTAAATGGTAATACTTGCGGGGCGGCCCTTCGGTCGACTCCTTTAAATAAGTGGAGAAATAACCTTCTTGCGTCAATCTGTTCAAGAGCGGATATACACTGCCTACTGAAATCTCAAATTTCTCCGAAATTTTAACGGCCAGCTCGTATCCATATCGGTCACCACGAGTAGCTAATACAAGAACGCATATTTCCAGTACGCCCTTTTTAAATTGAATATTCATCTTGTGTCCTCCGTTACTGAAGTCCAATAAGCTTCGAATGCAAAACGTATGAAGTAAAGCTTACTATTCGATAATATAGAATAGCGGTTCGCATTCATTCGTTAATAACGATAATTTATCATACGCTATTCTACAATGCAAGATAGTAATTTAAAAAGAATACCCCTGACGGAACAGCTTGCGCTTGTCTGTCAGAGGTATCGAAGTCAATAAATTTAGTTCACACTTACAAACTTGCCGGTTGCTTGCGATTCAAATGCGCACAAAATGACTTTCAAGGATGCGCGTCCGTCTTCACCGCTTACAGCAGGCGTTGTGTTCGTTAAGATGCTTTCAATGAATGCATCGATAACTCCGCTTGTTTCTTGCTTATCGTTAGTCGAAATCGCGCCTACTTTATGTTTCTCGACTGTACCGTTACGCAGTTCAAGAATAACTTGATCATCCGGGTGCGTGCCGATTTTCATAACGCCGTTCTCACACCAGAGTATAGTGCTGTTATCTTCACCCTTGTAATAAGTCCAGCTCGCAACGAGTGTACCCATAGCGCCGCTCTTCATACGAAGCAGACAGGAAGCGTTATCGTCTACCTCTGTTCCTTTCTTATGAAGCGTTCCGACAAATCCGGCAACCTCGGATACTTCATCATCCAGCATCCAACGGATTAGGTCGGATTTATGCACGCCCAGATCGCCCATAGCTCCCATGATCGCTTCTTCTTTCCGGAAGAACCAGCTGTCAGCACCATCCACGCTCCAGCCATCCGGTCCCGGGTGACCGAAGGAAGTACGGAACGTCAACACTTTGCCAAGTACGCCCGATTGCAAAATTTGCTTTGCTTTCACATGCGGCGGCATAAAGCGTTGGTTGTGGCCAACCATCAAATGAACACCGTTTTTCTTAGCAGCTTCAATCATTGCTTCTGCTTCTTCATCCGAAACCGCCATTGGCTTCTCAACGAGCACATGTGCGCCAGCGTTAGCTGCAGCAATGGACATTGGTGCATGCAATGCATTTGGTGTACATACACTAACTGCGTCAGGCTTTACTTCTGCAAGCATCGTTTCGAAATCGGCAAATGCTTTACCGCCGTGTAGCTCGGCATATTTCTCCGCACGCTCAATGACCGGATCAACGAATGCTACCAGCTCAACATTTTTATTAGCTGCGTATTCCGGGATATGACGGTATTTGGAAATGGATCCGCAGCCTACTACTACAACGCGTACTTTTGACATTATTTTTCCCCTGCCTTATGTTTGGTTTTTATGGTTAGATTATTACTGATTTAAGTAATTATTTTTCATCCATTCCATGCTTTCCGCTACCGATTCAAGCGGCGGATTTGCACATACGTCCTGCTCGACGATCAGCCATTCAACGGATGCTTCTGATGCCGCTTGAATGATTGGCACAAGCGGCAAGTCGCCGCGTCCAAGCTCAACCGTGTCAATCTGCTTGCCTTTTTCACCCGCGCGGAAATCCTTCAAATGAAGAAGCGGCAGACGTCCTGCGTATTTCGCAATATAAGCAAGCGGGTCAACGCCGGAGTATTGCACCCAACCGATATCCATCTCTACCTGCAAGTATTGCGGATCAATGCGCTCGTACAAAGCGTCGAATACGATTTGTCCGTCGATTTCCACTTCAAATTCAAAGTCGTGATTGTGGTAAGCGAACGTGATACCTGCTTCACGGAATCGTTTTCCATACTCTTCGAATTTGACGAGATGTCCGCGCCATGCTTCCGTATCGCGGGCGTCTGCCGGCAGCCAAGGGCAAATCGCATATTTCGCGCCAATGGTTTGCAGATAAGCGATTTCCTCATCAAGACGCTCTTCCAGCAATTGCAAGCCGATGTGGCTGCCGATTGCTTTCAAATTAAGCTCCTGAAGCAAATCGCGCATCGCTTCCGCTTTAATGCCGCCATAGCCTGCAAACTCAACGCCTTCGTATCCCATTGCAGCAATTTTGCGGAGCGTGCCTTCGAAATCTTCCGCCGTAGCATCTCGAACCGTGTACAACTGCAAGCCAATACCCATTCGTTTCATGTGAGCTGCACTCCCTTATATTTGATGATGTGATGTATTTGATTTTGCTTACCGAGTTTCATTATATAGACTGTTCTAGTTGAAAAACAGTTGTCTTATTAGCATTTTCTTATGCAATTTTGGTCAATGCTTGTACATGGACAACAGAAAGAGCAGCAATCCGGCAAAGCCGCAATCCGGCCATGACAGAGCTGCTCTGTTGTTATTAAATGTTAATTGTAAATTCCAATTGCTTTGAACCGGAAGGAAGCTGAATAATGCTGCCCTTAAATTCCGCTTGTACGCCTTCTACAGATACGATATCCCCAAGTCCTTTCAGCGCAAACGTAAACGGTTTGCCGCTGCCGTCAACTTTTACAGAAATCGCTCCGCTTTGACGGCTTGCGGAAACCGTCAATTCCGTCACGCCTTTTACATCGCGAACCGTTGTTGCTGCTGTACGGCCGTCCTCCAGGTTGTGAAGCTCAAGCTGAACGCCATCCGCATAATCATAATCCGGACGTACGTCGTTCGCGCCAAGCGCGATAATCGAATTCGGACGTACGAACAGAGGCAGGCTGAAGAAGTCATATGATTCTTTGCGCCAAGATCCGCCCTGCACGATTTCACCGGACAACAGGTGCGTCCATTTTCCTTCAGGCAAATAATAGGTTACTTTTCCTTGCTCATTGAAGATTGGAGCAACAAGCAGCGAATCGCCCAGCATGTACTGACGGTCAAGAATTTCGCTCGTTGGATCTTCAGGGAATTCGAGAACCATCGCACGCATCGACGGTAAGCCCTGCTCTGTCGCTTGTACAGCTGTGTTGAAAAGATAAGGCATGATGCGGCATTTCAGCTTCGTGAAGAAGCGTGTCACATCAACGGCCTCTGTGTCATATGCCCAAGGCACCCGGTATGACTTGCTGCCGTGCAGACGGCTGTGGCTTGAGAGCAATCCGAACGCTAACCAGCGCTTAAAAACGTGCACCGGCGCCGTATTTTCAAATCCGCCAATGTCATGACTCCAGAAGCCGAAGCCGGAGATACCAAGCGACAAACCTCCGCGCAGGCTTTCCGCCATCGACTCGTAATCCGCATAGCAGTCGCCGCCCCAGTGAACAGGGAACTTCTGGCCGCCAGCCGTAGCCGAACGGGCGAACAGCGCCGCTTCGTTTTTGCCGAGCTTCTCCTCCAGCACTTCGAAAACCACTTTATTATAGAGTTGTGTATAATAATTATGCATTTTAATCGGATCAGAACCGTCGAAATAAGCAACATCTGTCGGAATCCGCTCGCCAAAGTCTGTTTTGAAGCTGTCTACGCCCATATCTACCAGCTCACGCAAGTAGGAAGCATACCATTCGCATGCGGCAGGATTCGTGAAATCAACCAGCGCCATGCCCGGCTGCCACAAATCCCATTGCCATACATCGCCGTTTGGCCGTTTAACCAGGAAGCCATTTTTCTTGCCTTCCTCGAAAAGACGCGAGCGCTGGGCAATATACGGGTTGATCCATACACAGATTTTCAGCCCTTTTTCTTTCAATCGGGTCAGCATGCCGACCGGATCCGGGAATACGCGCTCATCCCATTTGAAATCTGTCCAGTGAAATTCACGCATCCAGAAGCAGTCGAAGTGGAATACGTGCAGCGGCAAGTCGCGCTCAGCCATTCCATCAACGAATGAATTAACAGTTGCTTCATCATAATTCGTCGTAAACGATGTTGTCAGCCATAGTCCGAATGTCCAGGCTGGCGGAAGTGATGGCTTACCGGTCAAATCCGTATATTTGCCCAGTACTTCTTTCATGCTTGGACCGTCGATCACGAAATATTCAAGAGATTCGCCGGCAACGCTAAATTGTACTTTCTTTACTTTCTCCGAAGCGATCTCGAACGATACGAGCTCAGGATGATTGACGAATACGCCATAACCTTTGTTCGTGATGTAGAAAGGGATGTTTTTGTACGACTGCTCAGAGCTGGTGCCGCCGTCTTTGTTCCACAGATCGACGACTTGTCCGTTTCTTACAAACGGAGTGAATCTCTCACCAAGTCCGTATACCCATTCGCCAACGCCGAGATCAAGCTCCTCGCGCATATAGGCTTTGGTGTTATTTTCCGTAATATAGGCCATCGATTTTTGAGTGCTGCCTGTAATCCGCTCGCCGCCGCGGTAGAAATCAACCGCCCATTCCGGACCTTTGCGGATGTGGACGCTCAAGCTGCCGCTTGTAAGCACCGCTTCATTTTCATTTTCTTCAATAACAACATGATCACCGGTTTGCGAGGATAGCTCGAATGCCGGTCCCCGCTCTACTACTCCCGCATGATGAACAAGCTTAACGCCGATTACGCCTGGCAGCGGGGAGTGAAAGTGCACCGTTAACAGCATCGTATCGAGCATGTTAGAGCGGGTTACGATTGGACGCGGAGATGCATAAGCCGTCAGCCTGCCGTTCTGCTGTTCGAAATCATGTGCTTGAACAGCTCCTAATACGTTGTATCCTTCACGAATGAGCCAGTTGCCGTCTGTAAATTTCATGGCTGAACCAACCTTCCTGTTATGTTTTATTTGCATTGTTACATAATTGCATTATACTGATAATGAATCGAACTAATCTAACAAAATCATGCTCATCTATAGCATTATTCTGATGAAATAGGACTCAAACAAATCATAATGCGCGAATCATATCCAAGGAGGAGTATACATCATGGATCAGACAACCCGACACTCCTTAAAGGAAGACCGCCTTCACGGCGACAACATGTTTCCGCTTGCGGCCTATTGGATAGAGTCCGAGGAGATTGGCGCTCCCGTGCTAGAGTGCCACTGGCACGCAGAGGCTGAGTTTTTTTATGTGCTTGAAGGTGAAGTACTATTCCAGGTGGATACCGAATATTTTCCCGTACGGGCAGGCGAGGCCGTATTTATTGACGGCGGAGACATTCATGCGGGATATGCGATCGGCGAATCCGTCTGCAAGTTTTGCGCAATCGTGTTCGATACCCATCTACTCGCCAGTGCAAGCTATGATGCCATTCAAGAACGCTATATTTCACCCTTGCAGGATAAGAAACGAACGTTCCCAAGGCTTATTAGTCCGCATACGGAATGGGAGCGTACCCTGCTTGATCATTTGCGCGGCATTATGGATGTGTGTTCCAGGCAGCCTGCCGGTCTCGAAACGGCCGTTAAAGGCCGGCTTTATTTAATGCTTCATGAAATCGCCGCTGAAGGATGCTATAGCAACCGCAGCGAGACGAATTCGGCCGACACAACGAAAATCGACAGACTGAAAACGGCCATCGTCTTTATGCAGCAAAATTTCCACCGTCCCATTCGCATTTCCGAAATTGCCGAACAAATTCCGATGAGCGAGGGACAATTTTGCCGTTTCTTCAAAACGATGACCAGACAGACGCCGATCGAATATTTGAATGCTTACCGGATTAGGCAAGCAACCGAGCTGCTGCTGCAGCCGGACCGCAAAATATCGGCTGTAGCGCTTGATGTCGGTTTCGATCACATGAGCTACTTCGTTAAAGTATTTCGCAAAACAATGAAATGTACACCTTCTCAATTTCGTAAAAAACAGCTTGAAACCGTTGACCGCCATATCTAGCTTTGAATTTTCGAGCCTGGTTGAAGGTGAAGTTCACTCGTATACACGGAATTTTGGTTGCTATTTGACAAAAGTTACAGCTTTGTAACCAAATACTCATTAAATTTTAAGAATTATTTAATAATTGTGCGTTACAATATTAAAAAAAATCCTTCGCGGGATGGAGGTCCATATGATGAAAACCATGCTGATATTCCAAAATAAAACGATTCCGGTCTATTTAACAGATACCAATAAGCAAGCTATCGAAAAGCTGTCCGCGGTGCTCAACCGCAAGCTGACAACAGGCAAAAACGCTCTCAAAACATGCCTCAAATCATTAATAAGCGTTGAGATCGTAGGCAGTGAAGCTACGCTTCATTCATATTTCGAACGCGATACCTTAACCATTTCTCTTTACTAGCGTAAACGGCTGTCGCTTCGCACGAACCGTTAGCTGCGTTTGTGCGAAGCTCGGTTCTGTGCCGTCCTTGGTAGTAAGGCTCGTTTATCGGTGAAATATAAGCATCGTATAAGGTTCAAATTTATACTTTCTTATATTTTAAAAAAGACAGGCTATGGCGCCTATTCGCGCCATAGCCTGTTCTTCTATCTGCCTTTATTTTACGCTGCGTCCCTCGTTAATGGCGCGGATCATTTCCAGCGGCACCTTAGGATTACGGTCATAAGTCAGCAAGCCGTTAATTTCCTGCTCCACATCTGTAAGCTGGGTATAGCAATATCCTTGTACGGCCTTCGATAAACGAATCGGCTTAATGACGGCTTCAACCTTCGCGACAAAATCCTCGTCATTATCCGCACCGGAATAGCCCCAGCCTTCCCATTCGCTTTTCTTATAAGCAATACCGCCAAATTCCGTTACGAGAATTGGCTGCCCATCGTAAGCATAACCGCCCGCCGAAAGCTCGCGGTTTGCCGGTCTTGCCGCGACCGCCGCCTCTACCGAGCCGTACCGCTGCGCCAGTACTTCCTCGCGCCATTCATAATCATGAATATTGTATAGATCTGTCTCAACCATCTCCCAGCCGTCATTGGAAATGACCGGTCTGGTCGGATCAAGCGATTTCGTTAAATAATACATCGTCAGCGCATGCTGCTGCTGCTGCTTATCAATGAGAATATTGGGAACGCCCCAGCTCTCGTTCAGCGGTACCCAGACAACGATGCAGGGGTGATTATAGTCACGCTCAACGGCTTCCTGCCATTCCTTCGTAAACCGGCGAACGTATTTACTCGAATATTGGTAAGCGTTAGGCGCTTCGCCCCAGACTAGCAAGCCCAGCTTGTCGCACCAGTACAAATAACGCGGGTCCTCGATTTTCTGATGCTTCCGGGCCCCGTTAAATCCCATTTCCTTTGTCAGCTCAACATCCCTCCGTATCGCATCATCGCTCGGAGGCGTCAGATTGCCGTCCGGGAAGTAGCCTTGGTCGAGAACAAGCTTCATTTGATATGGACGGTTATTTAAGCTGAGCTTGCCGCCTTCAATTGAAACCTTCCGCATGCCAAAATAACTCGATACTTCGTCTACAGGCTGTCCATCCTGCACAACCGTAAATTGAACGTCGTATAAGCTGGGCTTCTCCGGCGACCACCAGCGACCAAGCCCATGATCGTTAAAATCATGCAGCCCGATCATTCGAGTAACCTGACTTGATTTGACCGCGTAAGTATCGCTTACTACCGGCTGGCCTTCAAACGATATATGAACCTTCAGCGCGATGCCCGACTTCGTCAAATCACCCTGCAAATACGCTTCGATTTCAATTTGATTCGTATCCAAATGAGGCGTAAACTTCACCTTCTCCAAATGGACAGGCGCAACCGCTTCCATCCAGACCGTTTGCCAAATGCCCGTCGTACGCGTATAAAAAATGCTTGCCGAGTCATGCAGCCAATATTGCTTGCCTCGGGGCAGCGTAACGTCTTGACTGTAATCCACCGCTTTGACGACGATTGTATTATCACCGCTCTTGAGCGTATCGGTAACATCCGCGCAGAACGGCGTATGACCGCCCTCATGATAAGCGACCTGCTGCCCGTTAACCCAGACAGTCGACTCATAATCTACCGCTCCAAAATGAAGCAAAATCCGTTTTCCAGTGAAAGCCTCCGGCAATACCACTTGCTTACGGTACCATACTCTATCGTGAAAATCAGGATCGGCAATGCCGCTCAGCTTGCTCTGGAATGCAAAAGGCACTTGAATCCGCTGCGAAAAAGCCTTTTCTCCCAGCTGCCATTTTTGTCCTTGACCGACATCCGCATCGTCAAATTCAAATTCCCATTCGCCGTTTAAATTTATCCACGATTGCCTTACATGCTGCGGGCGAGGATATTCAGCGCGTAGTTGAGTTGTCATTTTGTTAGCTCCTTTTTGTTAACTTTTAAGTTAATACATTATAAATAAGTACATCATTTAAACAAATCCTAAACGAAATCTCCCTAATAGTCAACTTAAAAGTTGTCTAGTTAACTTGAAAATTATATAATAGAAAAAAAGAACGGAATGAGGAGCTTAACAATGAATATCGAGGTAAACAGCCGTAATTTAAAATTTCTCGAATGCTTTGCGTCAGATACAAGAATTAAAATCATTGAGCTGTTGAATGATCGGCCAATGAACATCAAAGACCTTGCCGAAGCGCTTGGCATATCGTCAGCTATCGTAACGAAGCATATACAGAAGCTCGAAGAAGCCGCCATTATTACGACCGAAAGCGTTCCTAGCACGAGAGGACGCCAGAAAATATGCCACTTGACGCTTGAATCTGCAACGCTGCAGTTTCGGGCTAAGAAACAAGCCGATCAAAACCGGTATGCCGTATCGATACCGATTGGCCAATATTCCGCGTATGAGGTGAAGCCGACCTGCGGCCTTTGCTCCGACACGAAAATTATCGGCATGGTCGACGACCCGCGCTACTTCTCTGATCCCGAGCATGTTAAAGCGCACCACCTATGGTTTGCAAGCGGCTTTATTGAATACCGTATACCGAATTATTTAGTCGGAAAACAAAGCGTCCGCAGCATTTCCATTTCACTTGAACTATGCTCGGAAGCGCCTCACTATAACGAGAACTGGCCATCCGACCTATCCTTCTTCATTAATGATATTTGCTTAGGCGTTTGGACATGCCCAGGCGATTTTGGCGCAGTGAAGGGCGTCTACACGCCGGTTTGGTGGGAGATGGGCACGCAGCATGGCTTGTTGAAACAAATAACCGTCGATGCGGACGGATCCTACATCGACGGTATCCGTATATCTGATTGTACAGTCAAGGACCTTGCGGTTAGTTATGGAGAAGATATCAGATTCAAGATCTCTGTACCGGAAACAGCAAGCCACAGCGGCGGTTTAAGCTTGTTCGGCAAGCAGTTCGGCAACTACGATCAAGACATTCAAGTTTACGTCGCCTATTAAGATGAACGGTTTATTTTATAGCTGAGTGGCATCCATTCTGCCGTGAAACCGGTCACGGTATTCCTTTGGCGACATTCCTGTTTCATTTTTGAACACGCGGTTAAAATGACGGATATTCGAAAAGCCGGTGTGCTCCGCTATTACCGCAATTTTATTGTCGGAGTGAGCCATTCTCCGCTTCGCTTCAACGATTCGAATTTCGGTCAGCCGCTCGATAAATGATTTCCCGGTCCGTTGTTTAAACAGCGTGCTGAAATATGCCGCATTCAAATAGACGGAATCCGCCACCTCTTTGAGCGTCAGCGTTTTCGAGTAATTCAGCTCGATGTAGCGGATCGATTTTTCAATCGGGTCATGTTCGGGTTGCACGGCGCTTTCGGCGATGCATTCCGTCAACCGGACAAGCAGCTGCCCGAACTCCTCCATCAGCTCTTCACGGGAAGAGATGGAGCATACGTGGAACAACACGGATTTCATATCCTTCATGCCCAGCCACTGCTTTGTCAGCCCGAGCTTCCCTGACCATTCATAATAGTGGATCAAAAGCTTGCAGAGCTGCTGGTGTACCAATTCCGGTGCTTGCGCTTGACTGCAAAGCTCACTCACGAATGTTTTTGCCGTCTCCTTCACCAGCTCGCGCCTGCCCTCGTTAATCGCTTGTTCCAGCTTCTCCCGCGACCATGTCTTCAGCTCACTCTTCATTCGTTCATCGTGAGCTGTCTCCGAGTACTCAAGCACCTTATCTCCGCCGACGATGAGCCGGTGAAGCAAGGCAATCTCCGCTTCATTGTAGGCATACGAGATGGACCGCACCCCTTCAGCCGCTTGGGCCTATGCCGATGGTAACCGTCATGTTAGACAATGAGGTAATCTGTCTGCGAATGGTCTCTCCTATTTCCTTTACGTCATGCATCGCTTTATGCTGATCCGGTATGTTAAGCAAAGCAACGACTTCCGTCTCCGACATGACAAAGCAGAAGCCATTCGCCCTGCGGCTAAGCACTTCCTGAACGAGCTGCTGGATATACAGCTGAAACAATGATGGGTCTGCCCGATTGTAGCGTTCACTGTCAACCGAATTTTTGTCCAGCTTAATAACCAAGCAAGTAAAATAAGGCCACTTAAAATGGATGCCGATTGTGCGAAGCAGCTCCAAATCGG
Organism: Paenibacillus prosopidis; assembly: GCF_003337375.1. Lineage (GTDB taxonomy): Bacteria > Bacillota > Bacilli > Paenibacillales > Paenibacillaceae > Pristimantibacillus > Pristimantibacillus prosopidis. Next base: position 291,991 of record NZ_QPJD01000008.1, on the reverse strand, counting down.
CCTCATTCACGCTGCTGCGAAGCAAGCCTGTCATCGCTCGCGAATTAATGCTCAATATTAATATTATGATTTTTGTAATATTGCATTTATTGTTAAGCAATTATCATATTTATAAGAAACAATGAAATCGGAAGCAGCAGCTGAAGGAAATAAGGTTGTGACCATTTCAGACCAGCGTTTTAAGCAATGAAATAAAGGGAAAGAAGGAATAGTAAAATGAATAATCATAAAAGGATTGCTAGATTTGTTGGATTGTTATATATAATTGGGACAGTTGCAGGCATCTTTAGTGTTGTATGTACTGGGTCGATTCTTGAGAGTACTGATTTACTTACGAAAGTTTCAGCAAATGGAAACCAAGTCATACTAGGAACACTCTTTATGTTGATCATGGGTATTTCACTTGCATTGGTTCCGGTGATAATCAATCCAATTCTAAAAAAGTATAATGAAGCTTTGGCTCTTGGGTATGTTGTTTTCCGGGGAGCTCTTGAGACCTTTACCTATATTGCAACTGCTATGAGTTGGCTATTGCTTGTGGTATTAAGTAAGGAATATGTAAATACAGCTTCTCCTGACAGTACCAGCTTTCAGAACATGAGTAATCTGTTAGGGGATGCAGGTGAACAGATTCATTCAATTACAATGATTATATTCAGCCTTGGTGCCTTGATGTTTTATTATCTATTATATCAATCAAAACTAATACCAAAATGGCTATCGGGTTGGGGTTTTATTGGAAGCATCATCTACTTAGCTACAGGTGTATTTGCCTTGTTTGGAGCAACATTTTCTATTTTATTGATGCCACTTGGTTTGCAGGAAATGTTTATGGCAGTGTGGCTTATCGTAAAAGGATTCAATCCATCTGCAATCGATTCAAAGTCATAGGACAAGGTGGGACCATTTTACGCTTGCCTCTCAAACAAAATGAGGTGCAATTATGCACCTCATTTTATTAAATACCTCAAGTGCGAAGTGTAATATTCTCCGCTTCCTGCGTGTCATCCTTCAACATCACGGATAAAATATCATCCGTCTTCAAGTCGGCGAGCGTAATTTCTTTTTCAACCATTTGCTCGTTCTCAAATGTCATCGATAAGATTTTCGTCGATTCGGTCACTTGAATTTCAACCGTCTCGTCTGTAAACATGTCTTCCATGTTCATTCATTCACCGCCCTCCGGCGCGGTTCAACCGATTTATCGATATAGCATTCTAGCGCATCAATATGAACGAAAGATGAACAAGCCTTAGCATTCTAATTGTTTCTTCCGGTTGCCTAACACGAACATCAGCGTGCCGATCCAGCCGAACACTGACGCCACGACAAGCAAAATTGTTAAGGAAACGCTGGTTGACAGCGATGTGCTTATGATCGGACCGAGCGTACCGCGCACGCCGAAGAGCATCAAATGAAGGCCGAAAACCATCGCCTCCCGTCCTGGCGCGAGCCGGAACACAAATGCAAGTATGCCAATATCCCAGATTGCTTCGCCAATCCCTTGAATGGCGTTGCCCAGAATAACTGCCGAATAACTCCCCCAAAGTCCATATAACATTGGCACTATGGCGTAAGCGGCAATACCGCACATAAGCGTATATTTTATATCTATCCGATCGAGCATCCAGCCCGCAATCAGAAAGGTCAGAAGCAAAGCCGAAAAATACGCAACACGCGCATATCCAATTTGCACATTGGACAATTCCAAAACATTAACTTGAATAATTTGATACAACGGATTAGCAAACATGTTGCCGAAGCCTGAAAACGTGGTCGCTGCAAGAAAAACAGCTAGTGTCCGATTTTCCTTCACGAGCTTCCACTGCTCCTGCAGGGGGAAGCGGCCGCCGGTTTTCCGAACAACAGTCTTAGCTTTCTCTGTCTGCTCCGGCAGCTTTAGCTTATTAAACAATCCTATGGACAGCATGCCTGCGATTGAAGCTGCGATCAGCGGTCCAGATGGACCAAAAGCGTCCGACCAGCTCCCGACAAAATAAGCTAGCGGTATCATAATAATACCCATGGCCACCCGAACGTAGCCCATCAGTCTGCCCCTTAGATCAGAAGGGTACATACGTGAGATCAATGATGCATAGGCAGGAGCTTGTATACCCATTAACAGCTGGAATACAATCGCCGCAGCTACGTACACCGATGGGAAAGCAAACAAAGCTGGCAGCAGCAGCAGCAATCTTCCAATTGCGTTTGGGATAATGACAAACGGTCTCGGGTTGTCCGCTTTCTCGATCCAGGTTGCCCAGAAGGGAGAGAAGAGCAGTCCGACAGCCGGTGCTGCTGTCAATAAGCCGACCTCCAATTTGCTCGCCCCCTGCTGGATCGCAAAGGCGACATAAAACTGATTCATGACGACGTTAAATAAACTAAATAGACATGATGCCCCAAAATCTATGCGGGCGTTTCTCCAAACGTTTGCAGTCATTGGCATCCCAAGCTTCATGATGCGCGGACTCGATTTCATTTCGGGCTCCATTTCAACTAATACCTTCTTCTCTGTGTTGGTCTAAACTACGAGAGGATATTACTACACTAGCAATTATTTGTACAGCTTTAGTTGAAGGCAAAATTAACCGCTCGCGATATGCTTCAATCAGGCCGCCTTCTTCCTTATCTTACATGAGTGTGATAGACTTTTTTATATATTTTTCTCTATTGGAGGGTTCACACTTGGGTATTGCAGTAGGAATTGACATTGGGGGAACAAAGGTCGCGTTCGGTTTCGTAGACGAGAAGGGCGGAGTGCTTGCCAAAGGCTCGTTAAAAACTGATTTGTCGGTTTCTCCGGGCGAAATGATTACTCGAATCGCCGATGCCGTAAAGCAGCTGGCTGAACAGAACGGACTGTCATTTTCAGATATGAAAGGAATTGGCGTAGGCGCGCCAGGCCCGCTCGACACCCAAAACGGGAAACTAACTTGCCCGCCTAACTTAAAAAGCTGGTGGGATTTCCCTGTCGTGGAAGCACTTAAATCACAACTGCCTTTGCCTATTAAAATGGAAAATGATGCTACCGCTGCTGCCCTCGCCGAGAAATGGCTAGGAGCGGCGCAGGATTCCGACCATTTTATTTTTATAACGATAAGCACAGGCATTGGAGCCGGAATCTATTTGCATGGCAAGCTGCTCACAGGTTCAACCGGCAATGCCGGTGATGCAGGCCATATGATTGTTGACCCCGCCGGCGGCGTATGTACATGCGGACAAGCCGGCTGCTGGGAATGGATCGCATCGGGCACGGCCATTACCCGGCAAGCGACGGAGCTGCTTGGACGGGATGTGACTTCCAAAGAAGCATTTCAGCTGGCTGCGCAGGGGGATTCGCAAATGTCGGAGCTCGTTGATCGCGTCTTCACTTATATTGGAATGGGCTGTGTATCACTTATCAATATACTTGATCCGGACAAAATCGTAATCGGCGGCGGCGTATCGCAAGTTGGCGAGCCGCTGTTTGCAGCCGTACAGTCGTATGTTTCCAAATATGCGCTAAACCCTTCGGGCAGACAAACAGCAATCGTACCTGCACAGCTGCAGCAGGATGCTGGTCTGATCGGTGCAGCCGCTTTAATCCAACAATCATATTAACATCATTTAAGAGGCTGGGGTAGGGTAACCCCCAGCCTCTCTTCAGTAACGAAGCCCGGTTAAGTAGGTCTGCAATACAATCTTTAAGCTTTCATCGACAGATTGGGGCATGCCAAAACCGCCTTTCTGCTCGATGGATGCAAAGCCGTGCAAGTAGCTGCGAAAGCCCCGTACCACATGAATCGACCTCTCCCGATCAAGACGATAAAAGCTAAGCGTCTGCACCAAAAGCTCCACCAGCGCCAGGCTGGCTGCTCCATACTCTTCGTCCTGAGCGTCGGGAGCGCGCAATGTTAACTCATATAACCCCGGATGCGCTCTCGCAAAAGCCATATAGGCAGCGGCAATCGCATGCATCGCCTCGTCGCCGGTTTTACCGTTAACCGCTTCGTTAATGGTTTCGGATAATTTCTTCAATCCGTAAATCGCAAGCTGTATCCGCAGTCCTGTTAATCCATTCACGTGATTATATAGAGAGGGAGAACGAATACCAAGCTTTTGTGCCAGCGATGCAAGCGTCACTTCTTCAATACCATGAGTATCAGCGATTTCCGCAGCAGCCTCCACGATGGTCGGCAAATCAAGTCCTTTTCTAGGTGTCATCTATGATTCTCCTCCAAAATGATTCTTAAGCCAGCGCCCGTTCTGCTTCACCAATAGCTTGCTCGATCGCGCCCTTTGGCTGCAATACCATATTCCCGTGACCGATCGCCAACAATGACGGATTTAAGTCTCTCAGACGGCGGGCGGTTTCGAGGCTAGTCATCTTATCCCAAGTAGCCATTGCCGGAAACGGAAACAACAGCTTCATTTGTCCCGATACGGCAACGCCCGCGCGGGTTTGAAAAGCGTCCCCTGCTATTAAAATGTCATTTCTCGTGTCGAGAAACGCCATTGATCCAGGCGTGTGTCCGGGCGCTGCAACAGCCAGCAAGGAGCCGATCTTGTCTCCATCCTGCAGAAGCACATCCGGTTTCGTGTGAATTTTGTTATCCTTTGGCACGCCCCCGCGAATAGGAACGTTCGGTTCATTCGGATCAAGCGAACGGTCCCCCGCTAGCAGCCGCGCGTCTCTGTTCGATATAAATACCTGTACGGAAGGAAGCAGCTCTTTCAATCCATCCAGCGCTCCGATATGATCATCATGGGCATGAGTTAATACGATTCGAGTAATCTGCTTTCCCATTCGTTCGGAAGCCTGGATAATCGCTTTAACATTGTTCGGGAGCGCGGCATCCACCAACGTTAAGCCATCCTCCTCCTCAACGATATAACAATTCACTGGAAACAAGCGCGGTAAATAAGTCAATTGAACAACCGTCTTCTCACGAATAAACCTCATCCCAATCGGCCTCCTCAAATAAAAACTAATACTGTTAGTTTTATAATAAACTAATGTCATTAGTTTTTGCAAGCCTAAATTTAAATGTTATTTCCGCTTATGTGCCAATCAGTATCAATTCCTTAATACCGGACACGACAGCTAAGCATTTGTCATTTATAATAAGAGTGGAAATGAAAGGAAATAAACCGGAAGGAGAGTTTCTTCACATGATTACCGCTTTTATTATTGCCTGTGAAATTGGTTTTTGGTTATTTGTGCTTGCCGGCTTACTATGCCGTTATATTTTCCGGTTAAAAAGACTCGGCGCTTTCCTTCTCATATGTACACCGCTCGTCGATTTGGCATTAGTTATCGCTACCGTTTATGATTTGCGTGACGGCTCTGAAGCGACTTTCGCCCATAGTGTTGCCGCCGTCTATATCGGCGTTTCCATCGCTTTCGGACATCGGATGATCAAGTGGGCAGATGAGCGGTTCGCGCACCGATTCGCCGGCGTTCCTGCGCCGATAGGCAAACCGAAGCATGGCAAAGAGCACGCTCACTATGAACGTGTGGGCTGGCTGCATCACCTTCTTGCCTGGGTGATCGGCTCCGCTATTTTGTACGGCATGATCAGGATGGTGGGCGACGAGACCCGCACCGAAGCTTTGTTCAACACATTACGGCTCTGGTCGCTCATCCTTGGCATCGACTTCCTCATAAGCTTCAGCTATACTCTTTGGCCGCGCAAGCAAAAAGCAGTATCCTAATGGTAAGGATACTGCTTTTTATTAAACATACTGCTATACTGCTGCAGGTAATTGCTCGAAGACTCGAATCCATGAAATTATAACTTTGAATCTTAATGTCTATAAAATACATTAGTGTTAACCGCAAATCTTTTGAGTGGTTTTTTTGCGTACTTTGCGTTCTTACAATCAGAAGATTTTATTTACCTGATATAGAATTCATGCTAGGGATTCGGGCTTAACGCACCGCACGATGAGCTGTTGGGCGCTCACGATTTCTCCGAACAGCTCATAGCCTACACATACCGGTTTCATCTAGCCCGGAGCGAATGGCTTGGACTACCCGGCCCATTTTCTAAATGACGGATTCGAATAGCAGGAATCGTAATATTGACGGAAGTGCCGATACCTCTTCTGCTCACGATCGAGACACCGTACTCCGCACCGTAATGTAGACGTATCCTTCCGTCTACATTGCGTATACCGTAGCCGACATTCAAGCTTTCCGCCGGATCAGTCAGCTGGCGGAGCGTTTCGGGATGAAAGCCAATACCGTCATCTATGATTTGGAAGGTGATAAGCTCCCCCTCCAGCTTTCCGGTAATCCGGATATTGATTCGATCCCCGTACCACGCATGCTCAAGCGCATTTTCAATAAATGGCTGCAAAATGAGCTTCACGGTCGTAAACCGGACAACGTCAGGATCAACATCAAACAGCACATTCATCCCGTCTCCGAACTTCGTCTTCTGGATGTTAATATAGGCGCCTATTTGCTCAAGCTCATTTTTAACCGGAATGACGGTTCGTCCCTCATTGAGCGATAGCCTGTAAAATTTCGCTAAATCGAGCACCATACGCTGCAGCTTGTCTATTTCGCCGAATTTAGCTAAGCGGCTAATCGAGGAAAGCGTATTATATAGAAAATGAGGGTTAATTTGCGCTTGAAGGGATTCGAGCTCCGCTTCCTTCTTCTTGATGTTCGTCATATAAACTTCTTGTATTAATTCATCGATATTTTGCCCCATCTCATTCAGCGCAACCGATATACGAGTAAATTCATCCTTACCCTTAAAATGAATACTTTTTTGAAAATTACCCTCTTGAAAGGAATCGAGCACCCGAACGATTTTCGATACTTTTCTTGAGAAGAAACGGGAAATGAACAGTCCGGCAAATGAAAAGACAATAAAGCAAGCCAGGCAGATCAAAATCGTCCATAATTGAACCTTCTCCGTCGCCTTCTTCATGATGTCTGCAGGAACGAGCGCTACCAACCGCCAATTCAGCTGCGGAACAGCCTCTTCGATAACCCAATAATCGGCCAGCCATTCTTCACTAAACGTCTCACCGGGCTTATATTCGGTATCTCCGGAGGCAAACATAATTTTACGATTTTCGTCCATCGCAAATATTTTCGTTCCTTTGCCGATTTTCTCGGAATCAACGCTTTCGAGCAAATCAGTCAGCCGCAGACTAATGCGGACAAAACCGATTTCTTCAAGCAAAATCGGATCATTCGTATCGACCAGCCGTCTTAGAAGCGATATATGACCGAATTTCTCGTCACCCTCCACCTGCTTCCACTGCATCGTAACGTTATATTGCTCGGCCGGATAATTCAAATACCAAGGTTTATCGGCAATTCGTTTAATATGGTACAAATCGAATAAAGGACCCTCTGCATTCAGAGGATCGTTATCATGGTAATTATGATAAATTTCCGGCAGCGTTTCATTATGAAGGTAGACAGCAAGCCGCATTTTATTGTTCGCAGCCTCAATTGTCGTCTGAATCTTCGGAAGCAGCTGCTTCGTCGTCGCTTCGTAGCTGACCCAGCCCTCCTCATAATGGCGCAAATAGGAGGAGAGATTGTTGTCTAAGTAAAGCATGCTTGAAATTCGCGACATATCTTCCAACTTATAATTGATGTTATCCTTCATTTGCACCAGTGTACCTTGATTGATTTCCTTCGTACGCTCTTGAATCGAGTTCGTAAAGATCGTATTAGCCGTGTAGCCTGCAAGAAGCACCGGGATAATAATAAATAAGCTGTAAGTAAGCATCAGTTTAATGCCAAACGGTATATAACGATGTTCTTTCTTGTTCCCGTTTTTGTTTATATCCATGTTCATGCGCGTCTGTATTCGAGCGGCGTCATACCGTACGTTTCCTTAAACTGCCTGCTGAAATAAGGCAGATGTCGATACCCGACCCGATCAGCGATTTCATATATTTTCATATTTGTCGTTTTGAGCAGCTCGCATGATTTTTCCATTCGCAGCGAAATAAAATACTCACTGAAGTTTTTGCCGGTCTCCTCTTTGAAAATAACGCCAAGATAGTTTGGCGACAAGGAAAATTGCTCGGCCAAATCGCGCAGCGTAATATTCTCATGCGTGCGTTCTTTCATATACTCGACCATTTGACGTATCAGCTTCCAATTTTTTTTATGTTTATTTGCTTGCAGCGTCTCGGAAATTTCATAAACACGGCGCCGCAGCCAGTAGTGAATATCCGTAATGGTTTCGAACTGCATTATAATATCATAATTGTTCAATTCCATTCCAAGCAGGTGGAATACATTTTCGTTTGATTTGTGCAAGTAATTATCAAGCTTCATTAAGATGTACAAGGCAAAATTCCGCAGCGTAAATTTGGACTTCAGGCTTTTGGCCACTTGAAACAAGTCGTCTAACTCATCGTGAATCCGGACTAGCTCATAGTTGGACATCGCCACAAACAACGCCTCAAGTCGTGCGTCCAAATGCTTGACGTCCTCCTTCTCCGCCGTTCTAACCTCGCCATAGCCAATAACCTTGCCTTTGCCGTAAAACATTTTTAAATCCAGTGCTTCTACCGCTTGCCGGTAAGAGACCGTTAACTCAGATAGGGCATTGCAGCGTTCTCCGACGCCAGCCGTTATTGAAAATGGAAGATTCTTTTTCACCTGATCGAAAATTTGGTCAAGCACGGGATTGTTGTCGATATTTTCTAATAGCAATGCCGCACGAGTTTTACTAATTTTACATATATGTTCAACACCTAGCCTGGAGCAAATCGAAACGACGCCTTGCATTTCATCTTTTTCGCTGCGGTTCTCTTCAGCTTGCTTCCAAGATAAACCGTCTATTTCGATAACAGCTGCGCAGCCCGGCCAAACGAATCGGCTCATCTGATATTCCTGCTTCAGAACGTCGATTGTCGATTCGGCGCCCGGCCCTTCAAGCAGCTGCAGCAAATATTCATTTTTGACGATCGGAACCATCTGCCAATAAGCATCCTGCCTAAGCCGCTCCTGATCCAAATCCTCGCGAACCTTGGTTAATGAATCTATGAGCTCCTGGTCATCCATCGGCTTCAGCACATAATTGACCGCATTTAGCGAGAGGGCTTGCTTCGCATAACTAAAATCCTGATAGCCGCTGACGAAAATAATTTTTATATCCTTCCACATTTCCATCGCCCGCTTCGCGAGCTCCAATCCTGACATATTGGGCATCCGTACGTCGGTAACGAGGATGTCGATCTTCTCTAACTCTAGTACTTTACAGGCATCAAAGCCGTTCATCACACCATCAACGACCTCCATGCCAAGGTCTTGCCAGGGAATGAATGTGCGCATGCCGTCCAAATCTAGTTTTTCATCGTCTGCCAGCAGTACCTTGTACATGATTCCTCCCCCTCAAAGGTTTGCGAATGGAAACCTTACTTCGTAAGCATCAGCTAAGGTTTGCCCAGCAAACCTGCTTCGAAAGCATTAACTTATCCGTATATACAAAAACTCGGGTATACTAAATAGTTTAGTATACCCGCCGTTATATAATAAAGCTTCAATTTGCTATTGCTGCATTTTGGCAAGATTTTCTTGCCATTTCTTCGTTTTGAACGCAAGAAGCTTATCGTAGCCTGCCTCGACTGCATCCTTCTGCGCTTGGTCAAGAATCGCAAGGACTTCCTCATCGCTCTTCGCGAACAAGGCTTTCGCTCTCATCTCGACGTACAGATCCTCTATACGTTGTCGTATAATACCTTCTTCCGTTTCCGGTTGCGGATCAATATTGATGAATTCAGTTGCATTGGACTGCGTTTTCCACGTAATTTCACGCTGGTAACGGGTCGCCCAGTTTTGCTGCTCTACTGGCAGTTTTGATTCGAACTCCGCTTTTGTTGTATCAATGAAAACGGTGTTTCCAACCCAGTTCAGGTTTGTTGTAATCGCTTGAAGCTTGGCCATTTCGCCGGCTTCGGATGTATATTTCTCCGTGAATTTTGGCGTTTCGCCGTCTGCTTCAACCCCGTCCCAATAGATGCCTGGAGGACCCCACATGAGCGCGCTTTGCCCTTCAGGACCAGTCAGCCAATCATAGAATGCAAAGATGGCTTCCGGGTTTTTGGCAGCTTTCGTAATAACCGTTACGTTCCAGCCAAGCATGCCGTACGTGCCCGGGAAAATCTTGTTTTTATCAAGACCTTCTTTGTGAATTGGCCAAATCATGAAATAGCCGGCTTCCGGGTCGTTCTTAACGAGCTCAGCGTGAGCTTGCATGGCAATTTCAGTCGGACTTGCGGATGCGAATACCGCAACGCGGCCTGTCATCACTTTTTCCGTAATCTGATCGATGGTTTGTGTCAAGGCATCCTGCGTAATCAGCTTCTCGCGAAACAGCTTGGACGTGTACTGCATAGCTTCCCGGTACTCAGGATCCAGGAAAATCGAAGTTAATTGGTCGCCGTTTGGAACAGCGCGCATACCGGGAAATTTTTGATCGTTTTCTTTGAAAGCGGAATACAAAACGTCAATGCCTTGTCCGTCTTTGGCCAAATGCGGTTCATAAGGAACAACATTCGGATATTTCTCTTTTACAAGCTTCAAGTAATTGTACAGGTCGTCTGTCGTTTCCAGCTTAGGCGAGCCGAGCTCCGCGTAAATTTTCTTGTTTACAACATAACCGGCGTTACCATTCGGCTGCTTCGTATACCAATTCGGAAATTGATACAGCTTGCCGTCTTCGGAACGAAGCATGTTAATGCCTTCCTCGCCGAGCCATTTTTTCAAGTTCGGATATTTATCGAGATAATCGTCGAACGGTACAAGCAAATCAGCGCTGCGCAATTTCTCTACATCTGAACGCTCAAGCCAGATGGCATCAGGCAGATCGCCTGTCGCGATCATTGTGTTCAGCTTCTGGGGGGCCGCGCCTCCTGAATGAATCGGCTTTACGTTAACCTTCTTTGTATCCCTGATCCATGTGCTTGTAATGTCGCCTCCCCATTCAGGCATCGTATACCAATCGTAATGACCGTAAAGGGTGAAATCAAGCTGCTCCTTGCCAAGTTCATAAACGGATGCAGGCTTGTTGCCGTTGTTTGACTCAGCATTGCCGTTAGCAGTCTCGCCGCTGCCGGAATTACCAGAGTTGCCGGAGTTACCGCCATTGCTGCTGCAGCCTGCCATTAATGAAACGGCCATGAATGCGGACACGACTGGGACGAGCAGTTTCCTTTTAAACTTCATTGTCTAAAATCCCCTTTCAAGGTCTTTTTTTATATGTTCAAAGCTATCGCTCTAAACTACTTTACTTATAGATGACCAATTACTCTTTCAAAGATCCTATCAGAACGCCCTTTACGAAATACTTTTGAACGAATGGATATACCATAATGATAGGAATGGTCGCAACCATCATGGTCGCCATCGAAAGCGATTTGCTCGTAACCGTTCTCATTTTGGCAAGCTGGCCCTGAGCCGCGGAATCGAGCTGCGACATTTGATCGGACACGATGTTTGAATTCAAAATTTGCTTCAGCATCGTTTGTATAGGAAGCAGATTTTCATTGGATATGTAGATGCTTGGTCCAAACCAATCATTCCAGTGATATACGGCAGTGAAGAGCGATAATGTTGCTATTACGGGACCGGATAACGGAATGACGATTCGGAAAAAGATACCCCAGTTGCCGCTTCCATCGATTTTCGCTGATTCCTCGAGTCCTGCAGGCAGACCTTGGAAGAAGGTGCGGAATATGATCATATTCCAAACGCTGATTAGAGAAGGAATAATAAATACCCAGAAGCTATTCATCAGGCCAAGCTCACGGATGAGCAAGAAGGAAGGAATGAGCCCGCCGCTGAAATACATCGTAATGATGCATAGAATCATGTAAAATTTGCGGCCCATCAATTCTCTCTTAGAGATGCCATATGCGAATATAGCTGTGAACAAAATCGATGCCGCCGTTCCGATAACCGTACGCCCAACGGAGATGAAGAACGCATTCAGGAGCCGCGCATCATTAAACACGATCCCGTAATTCTCCAACGTCCATACACGCGGCCAGAACGTTACGCCACCCATCGATGTATCCATCCCGCTGTTGAATGATATAACAAGTGCGTTCCAGAACGGATAAAAGGTCATAAACGCGAGTAGCGATAGCAAAATATAAATCGTTACCGTCATTACGCGGTCTCCAAAGCTGAGCCTAATCACTGCACCATCCGCCTTTCCGGACAAAATGTATAATCTACCACAAGCTGCTGCCGGCTCTGCGGGCAATATAATTGGCCATCGTCAAAAGTCCGACGCTGATTACCGCTTTGAATAATCCGACCGCAGTGGCGTATGAGTAACGCGAATTTTGTATGCCCACTCGATACACATAGGTATCTATAACATCCGAAACGTCCCTGAGCACCGGATTGACGGCAAGCAGGAGAATGTCCTCGAAGCCTGCGTTCAGCAGATTTCCTATCGCAAGAATCATAAAAATGATGACGACAGGCATAATGGAAGGCAGCGTGATCAGAAAGATTTGTTTAAACCTGCTCGCCCCGTCCATCGATGCTGCCTCGTACATACTCGGATCGATGCCGGCAATTGCGGCTAAGTATACAATCGAACCGAAGCCGATTTCCTTCCAAACGCCGGTCGACACCAGGATGGACCAGAACAATTCCGGAAGAGACAGGAAGTTAATTGGTTCATCGATGACATTCATCTTTTCCATCAAAATGTTAATGCTGCCGTTATCGGTAGAGAGCATCGACATTACTAGCCCGGCTACGATAACCCATGACATAAAGTGAGGCAAATAGCTGACGGTTTGTACGAGCCGCTTAAACATCATGTTCTTCACTTCATTGAGCATTAATGCAAGCAGGATCGGTGCCGGAAAGCCTATAAAAAATTTCAACAGGCTGATGACTGCCGTGTTTCGCATAACTTCCAAAAACTCCGGAGAGCCAAAGAACATATTGAAATGCTTCAATCCAACCCATGGACTCGCCATAAAACCTTTGAAGATGCTGTAATCCTGAAAAGCCATCAGTACGCCGTACATCGGAATGTAGCTAAAAATGATAATGAGTATTAAGGCAGGCAATACCATCAATTGGATGTCGATTTGCTTAACGAATCGAATGAACATCGCCATTCCAGTCCCCCTTGCTGCTGTCGTTCTACTTGTATTTTATCGTGACGACTATAGCACTACTAGCTACCTGAACAACGAAAAATGATACTTTTCAATCATTATGCGTTGAATAATATCATAATTAATAAAGGGGTCATCTCAAAAGTTAGTAGGTTCACTTGAGAAACAGCTCGCTTTGACTAAAACCACTAAACAGAAATAGGACGGAGCAAGCAGCTAAAACTGCTCCGTCCTATTTCTTTTTTTGACTATTGCTGCTTTCTTGAGCAAAAAAACCTCTATTTTGCGGACATTGGATCCGCTATTTGTATGAAAAAGGCTTAAAAGCGAGTCGTGCGGACATTGGATGCGCTATATGCCTTATCTTCGACGTAGCCTTGGCTGCTCTTTTTAATTACCATTAATGGCTGCGTCTGCCGTAGCTTGCAGCAAACCGCTTCATCCTGTCATATGCGCGGCGATCAAGCCGCTTCAGGGGACCAAACTGCGGACGGTTCGAGTTAACCTCGAGCACCCACAGCTGCTGCTCAACATCGTAAGCAAAATCGATGCCCATTTCGTGCATTCCCGATTGCTTCTCGCTCAGCAGCCGGCTAATTTTGAGAGCGGTAAGCGTCAACGTCTGTATCCGTAATTGGGTCTGCGATGCAGACAGACCCTGCAGCTTGCCTAGCTGGTTCATCGTATATATAGTGCCGCCTTGGTGATAGTTCGTTACTATTTTGTCAGCTGCGCCCACTTTTACGAGAAACCCGGTGACGGTCCAGATGCCTCCCTTTTTCCGCTGAACCATGGCTCGAATATCATAGGGACGTCCGTTCACCCTGTCCAATTCGACGCCTCTTTGAATAATCAGCTTGGCTGAGCTCGCGGTATTTATTCGATCATAAACAGCTGTCAGCGTCTCATACTGATTCGTCATTTGCTTTTTCTTTACGATCTCGTACAGCTCAAATCCTTCAGTCAAGCACTTTAGCTTAAAAATGCCGATCCCATGCGAGCCGATATCGGGCTTCACGTAAAGCGTCGAGTACCTTCCTATCATTTCCTCTAATTGAGCTAGACTAAAGGAAACGGTTTGCGGAATATGCTGCTCTAGCTCCACGCTGGCTGATAAGTAATCGCACACGATAAGCTTTCCCCGTATTCTTCTGCTGTTATATCCTTTTCTATACAATACTCTCACCTCGTTATACTTTATGAAATGAGAGATATATGTACTTGTACGGACGTGTATAGACGCTAAAAATACCAACTGGATGGAACATTTTGCTTTATTTGTACGTTTCTATTAAAATGAGGAGGAATTTTATGTATTTGTCGTATATTTATAGTAGAGAAAGGTGTGCAGGTTTTGTTTAAGCTGAATCATATATCTTATCGAGTTAGGATATCTCTTATCGTCATCATCTTGCTCGTTTTCGCGATCAGTACGGCATCTGTCCTTTATCATGGGGACCACTTTTTGCTAGGCTCCTATGAAAAATTAAATAACGATGATGTCAAATACGTAAACAGCGCCAAAATTTTATTGAATAAGCATACGCTTGCTTATAATAGCGGAGAAGCACCTTCGGCGTTTATTATGCCGGGAATGCCCTTGATTTTATCCGGATTCATGCTTATTTTCGGACAAGACAACGATGCGGTAATTGCGTTCCGTGTTCTACAGGCAGCCCTGCAAGCTTTGTCTATTTATCTCATATTTGTTATAGCAAATCACTTGTTTAATTGTAGAGCAGCTATTATTGCCTGTATTGCCTCGGCACTATATTTGCCTGATTACTTTTCGTCGGGTGTCATTTTATCGGAAACTCTATTTAGGACTATTTTTATACTGCTGATCTGTTTCTGCATCCTTGCTTTGAAGAGCAATCAAACAAAACATTATGTAATTGCAGCCGTTCTAGTAGGGTTAGCCTGCTATTTCAAACCGCATGCCATCCTTTTTCCGATCGTGCTATTCATTTTGTGGTTAGTGAACAGGGTATCTTGGAAAACAATTATCAAGCATACCACCGTTATTTCCGTCACTTTAATTTTGCTACTATGTCCATGGTGGATTCGTAATTACGCAACGTTCGATGAGTTCATTCCATTTACCAAATCCGCAGGGAATCCGATGCTGCTTGGGGCGCTCATCCATAATGCAGCTCCGCCGCAAGCCTTTTTTGATGCGCATCCGGAATACACTGGCGGCAGAGACAGCCTTTTCACAGGCTCAGATGCGGATATGGCAGAGACAACCAAGAAGATTGTGCAATTCGGATTCAAAGAGCAGCCTTTACAATACTTACAGTGGTACACCATCGAAAAACTAAAAGGATTATATTTGGGACCATATTATTGGAAAACAGTATTTGGCATTCCAGGGTCATTGGTAACGGTCTATCATATCCTATTTGTAGCGATTGGCGGGGCCGGGTTGCTTCTAATGCTCATTCAAGCCATTAGACAAAGGAAACAGCAATACCTGTTATTGCTGCTGACCTTCGCCTACTTTACCGTTATTTATGTACCTTTTGTCGCATTTTCAAGATACGGCTACCCTAATGTATTCATTATTTTCCTATGTGCCGCTTATGTGGTTGATCGAGCGTTGGACATCCAAACCTTTAAAGGCTTCTACCAAACCTTCAAAGGCTTCAACCGAACCTTCAAAGGCTTCAACCAAACCTTCAAAGGCTTCAACCAAACCTTCAAAGGCGTTTCGAACCCTCCCAAACCCTCCCTTCCAAGGGAGGGCCCCGAGGCGCTGCGCCCTCTGGACACCCGCGCGGGGACGAACGTTAGAGCTAAAGAGACGCTTGGCGGGGACGTTTGAGTAGGAGCGCTTTCGTCCCTAGCGGGACACGCTTAACCGATGAGTCAGTAATGGTTACTTAAGTAGTCAGAGATGGGTTACCTAAGTTTCTACTGTAGTTTGTGCAGCAGAATAGACTTTGGACGTCTGGATTCTAACTTGCATTGCAGTTTTTATAACAGAACACTTCTTTCGATGATTGATGTGAGGTTTCTGCTGTAAAAAGTGCAACAGGCGCAACTAGTGATGAGCTAGGTGCGCCTGTTGGCTTGTTATTGTCTGATTAAATCATAAGCAATCGATTTATGGCCTGGGCCGCTTCGGCACGGGTCATATACACATCCGGTGCAAACCTGTTCTGTTCGCGTCCTTGGATCAATCCAAGCTTATGTGCTGATTGAATTGATGATATTGCCCATTCGTCTATTTTATCTGCGTCTACAAATGGTACTGCTTCCCCTGGTGCCGCAGTAGCACCCGTTTTAATCGAGTAGGCCTTCATCAGCATAATCGCCATTTCTTGGCGCGTGATCGGTGCTTTCGGATCAAACAGAGATGCGCTGCGGCCCTTGACGATACCTGCCCCGTACGCTGCGGAAACCTCATCCGCATACCATGCTCCGGCTGGCACATCGTTAAATATATTTTCCGTTTGACCTTTTAGCTTTAGAGCTCTTACAAGCAAAGCAGCAAACTCCGCACGACTTATGGAATTTCTAGGCTCAAAGGTAGCAGCTGTCGTTCCTTGAACGATTTGTTTACCTGCAAGCTGGGCGATGATATCATGTGCCCAATATCCCGCTGCCACATCGTCATACTGCTTCGTTACTTCCAAGACTGCATACAAACTGAAGTGCTCGATTTGTGCCACTAATTCACCGTTAATCCACTTGCCGCCTACATATTCTAGTCTTCCATCATCTGCGATATAGTAAATACCTGCATTTTGTGAATTGATCGTTGAATCCGGTTTTAATCGAATGGTGATCGACTTGCTGAACTGCGAAAGAACCGTTTCGTTTCCTGCTTCATTCTTGATCGATAGTTTAAAATCGTAAACCTGGCCAGCCACCTTAACTTGTGTATTCCCTCGGTTCTCACCGCTCTGCGAAAGTATTTCCTTCGTTTTGGCTTCTTCCAGAGGCAATAACTTAAGCGTAATCGTGCTTTTTTCCACGTTAGGCAGCTTACTTTGAAGTTCTTTAAACAACTCGGAAGGTATTTCAATAGAGAGGTTGCCCGTATCAAACTTCAGCGGCTCATTTTTCAGTTGGTCATAGATACCGGAAGGCAGAATGACTTCAGAAGTATTTGCAGGAAGCTCAACCGTTCTGATCCCATCCTCGGTTTTACTGATTTGATCAGGTGTAACGATGACACCACCACTCTCATTGGTGCTGCCCGAATTTGAACTGTTACCCGTATCGGTAGGCGCTTTAGCTACTTGTACGAGTTCAATATCGTCGAAGTATCCCCAAATATCTTTTGGCGCCTCGACATCAAAGCCTATGGTTAACTGGCCGTCGTTCACTTGAATATTTTCGATGGCATATTGCTTCCAAACGTTATAACCCGTATTAACCATATCCTTACTAAGGGTTGTTCCTCCCGTGTTCTCTGCGAACAGCTTCAGCCTTGTGTCGCCCCCGCCGCCGGATGACCATGCTTTGAGCACGTACGTCCCAGCCTCCAAGCCGGTAATCGTCTGCTTTAATTGATAGGCATACGGCGATCCATACCAGTAGTTGAACGCATGGCTTCCAGAATGAGAGTTGCCCGTACTTTCATGTATCTTCCCAGCAGCGGTTGTCCCTGTTACGGTCCAATCCGTCAAATCCCCGTTTTCGAAGCCTGGATTTTTCACCATATTAGGGTTTGCCAGCACGGTAATCTCAATCGTCGCCTTCTGGCTCAGACCGACGACGGTACCATTTACCGTAAATGTCCCGGGTGTGTTCAACTGCTCCTCGGTAATGTTGTCCCAAACCACGTTTGTCTGAAAAATGGAACCTTCATTATACAGCACGTTAGCTTTGCTCGGCATTGTAGGCGTTCCGCCTTTGGCAATTGTAATACCAGGTAACGCATATACCAAAATCGGAGATAACTCCGGGATGCTGCCAGGTGTGAACTTGAACGCATCGAGCGAGTTCAGCGCATTTCCTTCAAAATCGAACATCGCCTGATTTTCCCACCCGTTGCCTTCTCCAACTTTCCAGCCGACACCGGGAAGCCAGGCCGGTTCCCAGTAAAACACACCCAGACCTTTACCGCCCTCAACATGGGCTACCGTATTCATTACGGTTTCTGTTACAAGCTTTTGATTTTCCGGCGTTGCCGTAAAGCCGGTAATTCTCACCTGATCCGCTCCGGCGATGTTTCCTTGCTGGTCGCCGTTATCCAGCGTGAACGGATAGGCCGTTTCAGCGACGACGATTTGCTTCCCGTAACGGGCAGCCATGTCGTCCATATTTGTCTTCAGCTGTTGGAACGTTCCGTGCCAATATGGATAATAAGACATGCCGAT
Source organism: Paenibacillus prosopidis (assembly GCF_003337375.1). Taxonomy (GTDB): domain Bacteria; phylum Bacillota; class Bacilli; order Paenibacillales; family Paenibacillaceae; genus Pristimantibacillus; species Pristimantibacillus prosopidis. Next base: position 273,548 of record NZ_QPJD01000008.1, on the reverse strand, counting down.
CACATCATAATCCACATCATGATTTTCTACTTCGTCGAAGAAGCTCTGGAACTTACGATTATCTCCACCCTCTGCCAAATGGATCACAATTTTCGTAGTGTGATTGACCGGAGTCGTATCACGAACCGCTTTAACGCCTTCCTTCAGCAGCTCTGCTAACTGTACGAAATTGCTAACGGAACCTTCGGGATGCATCATGCCGTTGTTAATTTCATTTCCGATCTGTACCATATCCGGATAGGCGCTAACCGCTTTTAATTCATTCATAACCTCTTTCGTATAGTCATAAACCGCTTGCTTCAAGTCAGTGAATGCCAGATCTTCCCAAGCCTTCGGTTTGACCTGCTTACCGGGATCGGCCCAGAAATCGGAGTAATGGAAATCGACGAGCAGCTTCATTCCTGCAGCCTTAACCCGCTCTGCCAGGGCAATTAAATGCGCCTTATCATTAAACCCTTCCGCTTCAACGGGATTGTTCCATACCCGTAATCGCACATAATTGACGCCATGGTCTTTCAGTATCGTGAGCAGATCCTTCTCTACACCTCCGTCATAATACTTGATTCCCTTTGCTTCTATCGCCTGAAGCGTCGATATGTCTACCCCTTTAATAAACTCCTCTGGCTCTGACGGTTCTTCGTTTGATGAAACTTTCACAAGTTCAAAATCGTCGAAGTATCCCCACACATCACCAGGAGCCTCAACATCAAAGCCAATCGTAACATGGCCGCCCGTTACCTCAATGTCTGTAACAGAGTACTGTATCCATTTGTTCCAGCCTGTATTAACGGCATCGGTGCTCCGCGTTTCTCCGTCGAAACCTTCTACAAACAGCTTAAGCTTGGTATCGCCTCCGCCGCCGGATGCCCATGCCTTCAGCTCATAGGTGCCGTTTTCCAACCCGGTAATCGTCTGCTTTAATTTAAACGCATACGGCGTTTTAAACCAATAGTTGATTGCATGACTTCCAGAGTGGGCATCTGCCTCTACATTTTTGATTACTACAGCATTCTCAGTTCCTGAGACCGACCAATTAGTTAGATTCCCGCTCTCAAAGCCAGAATTTTTAATTAGATTTGGATTTACCACAGCAGCCGAAGCCTCCTCGTATACACCCGCGGCAAACATCGTTGTAAGCGCTATCGAAAATACCATTAAGGTTATCATCCATTTACGAGCCAAAACGATCATGCGCCTTCCACCTCGTATAGTCATAGATTTCATTGTAATTCTCCTCCATCTCCCAGCCTAATGTTGATGGCAGAATCAATCGATTTCGCTGCAACTACACCGGATATTACTGAAGTCATATAATGATCCCAATGATCGTTTGAACCGAAATCCCCATCGACTTTACTCTCATTCCAAAGATGGCCGTGAGTGATTTCACTGCTTATCTGGACCATATCGGGCAACGCCCCCTGCTCTTTCAATACGGATAAAACATAGTACGTATAATTAAAGACCTGATCATTCAGTGCTTCTCTTCCTAAATGCACCCGATTTTTAGACTTCGAATGATCCTCCGGGTATGCCCATTTATGATTAAAATGGAAATCAAGCAAAAAATGCATATGTAGAGCCTTAATCTGTTTGGCCATTTGAAGCGTACGTTCAAGCTTGCGAAAGCCTCCTGCAGGCTCATTCCGGATGCGAAGCCTAATCGCGTTAACTCCATTATTTTTCATGATCTCTAGAGCATCTAATGTCTGACCGTCGTCTTCGTTCGTCACTTCTAATGTCCCGATTTCATCCAAAAAAGAAATGTCCTTGTCTTCGATCAACGTTTTGGTCATCATTCATATCTCCTCTAAAGAATGTTTCATTTCGAAAAGAAAAGGAGGAGACTGCTGTCACCTCCTTTTTCTGCTTATTATTGGTTTGCCAGGAAAGCATCGATTTGAGTTTGCAGTTCCTGTTGAAGCTTTTCAATGCCAGCTGCTTTTAACTGCTCGATCAAATCAGCATGTCCTTTATCAATATCTTTGATTAGGCCATATTCGAGCGGAATTGCGTAACGAAGCATAACATTGCCTACGTTTGCCACTTCATTCTTCACATTGGCATCGTTGAAAACGAACGTTTCCAGTGCAAAGTTGTGAATTTTCTCCTGCCAAGCGTTAGCGATCGCATCCGCTTCTGCCGGATAAGAGGCATCCTTTCGATTGAGCGGCGAGTTAGCGCCCCAGTTGGAGAAGCCTGTAAAGTTAGGCGTGCCCGCTGTCGCGTTGAATTTATCATCGCCAACCGCTTCATAATGGTTTCCTGCAATACCGTTCATGAATAGATCATGAATTTCTTTATCGTTTTGCAGAAGATCAATGAGCATCAACGAACGTTCTGCATTTTTGGAAGTCGCATGGATAGCCATTCCGTTTTGTGTTGAAATTGCAGCAATCTTCTTTTTATCCGGCGTAAGATCTGCGATTGCCAGTTCAACCTCAGGCTGCTCTCTGCGCAGCTCAGCCAGGTTCATGGCTAACGTACCCAGGTTATGAGCGTATGAAGCCGTTTTGCCTGCTTTCATATCCTGCCAAACATCATTTTTATTGCTTACAACGTTTTTCGACCAAGCGTTATTGTCAGCCAGATCCTTGTAGTACGCCAGCAATTGCTTGAATTCCGGAGTATCGTATACGTTGAACACTTGACCTTTTTCGTCAGTCAGCTTATATGCGAGCGGAATGTTGTAGTCGACAAGATTCCATTCGTTTTGCTGCTCCAGAAGGATTTGGTCCAGCTCATGCCATTTCCAGCCGTCTGCTGCTTTTGCGTTGTAGGCATTAATCCCTTTTTCGTTTGCAGCAATTGTTTTTACATAGTTAGCAAAAGTCTCTGGGCTGTTGACCGGTTCCAGATTGTGCTTCTTGCGAAGATCTTCGCGGATTAGAACAGCCTTATCCGTAACTTCCGGATTGTTATTTGGAACCATGAACAGCTTTCCGTTTACTTTCGCTTGATTCCAAGCCACTTCAGGCATTGCCTTCCAAGTTAACGGCATATTTGCGGAAAGCAATTCTTCGGTCAATTCCAGGAATCCGCCTTTTAAAGCCTGGTCGTTATAGAAAGCCCAGTTTGCCGTATAAGCGATGTCAAAGTCTTCATTTGCAGCAAATTTCAACGGATATTTTTGCGTCCAATCGGACCAATCCAAAAATTCCGCTTCGACAGTTGCATTGATTTTTTCTTTTAGCTTCTTATTAAGTTCGCCGAAAACGACATCATAATCGATCGGTTTGCCGCCAACAAGCAGCATCTTAAGAACGACTTCCTCAGAAGTGTCAGCCTTCCCATCATTTGCAGCCGGCTGCTCATTGCCATTGCTTTCAGACGGTGTATTGCTTGCTCCGGCATTCGTGCCGGTATTCCCGTTGTTGTTACCGCCGCATGCGCTTAAAACCGTTGCCATTACCATGATGATTGCAAATAATAGCATAAATGACTTTTTCTTTTGCATGACCCGTTTTCCCCCTAAAAGGTAATGTTGTATATGATAACCAGGTTTCCCTAGGGTCATCCTTTCACTGCGCCAATCGTTAAGCCTTGAACAAAATACCGTTGGATAAACGGATATGCAAGCAGAATCGGGCCTGTCGCAACAATTGTCATGGCCATCTTCAGACTTTCAGTCGGAATATTCATCGTAACGACTGCTCCGGAGCTGACCATCGCCCTTCTCATGCCATCCATATTGCCAAGCATCTTATACAGATAGTACTGCAGAGGCATTAGATTTTCGGTGCTGATAAATAACAGCGCGTTATACCAATCATTCCAATAACCGAGAGCAATAAACAAACCGATTGTAGCGAGTGCAGGTTTGGATAGCGGCATGATCAGCTGAATGAAGATACGAAAATCGCCTGCTCCGTCGATCTTTGCCGATTCCGTAATGGCTTCAGGAATGCTGCTCATGAACGATTTCATGACAATGATATAAAACACATTCAGAAGCATCGGAAGGATAAGGACAATCAGCGTATTCTTTAGGTCAAGGTATTTGATGATCATCAGATACCATGGAACGAGTCCGCCGCTGAACAGCGTCGTAAAGAAGAAGAAAAACGAAAACTGGTTGCGCCATTTAAAATCCTTCCGTTGAAGGACATAGGAGGTCATTGCGGTTAGAAATAACCCCCCTATCGTTCCTATAACCGTAACCGCGATCGTCACGCCATATGCCTTCAGCAATTGCGCCGGATATTTAAACAGAAGGCTGTAGGCTTCAAGAGAAAACATGGAAGGAATCAATTGGAATCCATTCTCGATAATTTTACCTTCTTCTGAAAGTGATGAGGATACGATCAGCAGAAATGGAATGATGCAAAGGATTGCCAGTATCGAAATGACCGAGTATCCGATGAGGGAAAGCAGCAGCCGGTCTATTTGCTTTTTGCCTGCGCCCTTGGACGTATTGCCTGTTTTGCCGTAATTAGTAACGGTAGCACTCATTGTTATCCCTCCGTTTTAGAACAAAGCGTGATCTTTGTCATATTTACGCACCGCATAGTTTGCCAGCAAGATCGTCGCAAAACCAAGAACGGACTGATAAAAACCTGCTGCAGCTGATAATCCGATTTCATTTGATGTGGTAAGCGACCTGAAAACGAAGGTGTCGATCACATCGGTGGAGGAGAACAATAGGCCGTTATTTCCGACCATGTTATAGAACATTCCGAAGTCGCCTCTAAAGATGTTTCCAATCGCGAGCAGCACCAAAATAATGATGGTCGGATAGAGGTTAGGGACCGTTATATGGAAGATTCGTTGAAAGACATTAGCGCCGTCAATTTCGGCAGCTTCGTACATTTCAGTATCAATCCCGGTAATGGCTGCCAGATACATGACCGATCCGTATCCAAGCGCCTTCCATGCGGAGACCAGCACCAAAATGAAGGGCCAATAGGCTGGCGTATTGTAAATATCGATCGGCTCTATGCCAAACGCGTTCAGGATCGAGTTAATCGTTCCTACATCGTAGTTAAACAAGTTATACGCGATAGCGCCGACTACAACCCAAGAAATGAAGTAAGGCAGAAACAGAACGGTTTGCGTTATTTTCCGGAACCATTTTCCCACCGCCTCAAACAACAGGATCGCTACGGCGATTTGGAGCACGTTATTCACGACTATGAAAGCGATATTATATAGCGCGGTATTCTTTGTAACCATCCATGCATTTCCCGACTCAAAAAAGAACCGGAAATTATCTAAACCGTTCCATGGGCTTCCAAAAATTCCGCCCCCATAATTAAACTGTTTAAAAGCAAGAACGATACCGGCCATCGGCACATAAGCGAATAAGAGAAAAAACAATACCGCTGGTGTCAGCATCAATAGCAACATTCTTTGTTTCAGGACATCGCCCCAAAATCCGCTTCGGTTCATCTGTACTCTCCTCTCGTAATCTCTCTGTGTACTCATTATATAAAGCGGCCGGGGTCAGAAAAATTAAGGAAAGCAACTAAAAGTAATACTTAATCTACGATTTGCAAATAATAAGTTTATACTTCGATGCAAATAACAAGAAAAGCCCGCGGTCTGCTTTAGACGCGAGCTTTCGATATCAGTTGAGATTAGATTTTGTTCTTTTTCCGGTACTCACCTGGTGTCATCCCCGTTGATTGTTTAAACTGCCGGTTAAAATAAATGATATTTTTATACCCTACGCGTTCGGCAATTTCATATACTTTAAGCGTAGGATCGGTAAGCAATTGACACACCCGGTTCATCCTCATCTCGTTCAAAAAATCGCTGAAAAGAATGCCTGTCTCCTCTTTGAATAAAGACCCGAGATAATTGGGCGTAAAATCGAAGTTTGCCGCAACCTCCTTGAGCGTAACGCGGTGCTCCAGCTTTTCTTCGAGATACTTTATGATTTCCTCTACCAGTTTTCGTTTTTGCTTTTGCTTTTTGACATACAGCAGCTCCGACAATTCAAAAAATCTTCTTCGGAGCCATGAGAGGATATCATCCATCGTTTCGAACTGGAATAAAACGGCTGGTTGATGAGATTCCCATTTTAGAAGCTCATACAAGTTTTCGTTTCGCTGCAGCAAATCTGCATGCAGCTTAGAGGTAATGCGGATAATAAGATCATATATGTCTTTTTTCTGGGATATGGATACATTTCTGTTGAACAGCTTTAATAAGCAATCATCAATCGTTACCAAATCATATTCAAGTATAGCCTGAAGCATCCGTTCGACGCTCTCTTCAATATTCGGGGCGAGTGCTCCTTTCGGTGACGACTTAGAACCGTCCTTGATCAATCTGTTTTTCCCTAACAGCCATTTCGCGCTCAATGCAGCCTGGGCCTGCCGATAGGACTCGTGCAATCCGCTCAATTCATTTGTATACATTCCGGTACCGATCGTAATCGTAACAGGAAAAGCATGACGAACGGCTAGAATTAACTCTCCAAGCAATGAGGTAAAACGTTCCTCCTGAACGGTTGAAAGCAAAACAAAGCGTGAATCGTGACTTATTATTAATGTGCCTATGTTTTTTTCCTGAGCAAAATTTTCGATAAATCGAGAAATATTTGTCATATATCCATGTCGTTCTTCTTCAGCAATCTTCCATTCTATATCATCGGTTTCAATAATAGCTGCTGCAGTGCCGCAACGCAGTAACGGCGCTAGAAACTCTTTTATATGATGATGGGCCTCTCCCTGGGAATGATCATTGAACCAACGCAATAGCAGCTCCTGATTAACAAGCGTCAAAGCCTCCGATACGCTGCGATTCTGTTCGCGTTCCTTCTCCACCTTCTCGCATAAGGAAGCCAGCATATCGTACAATTCGCCGTCGTCGACAGGCTTGAGCAGATAGCCGGAGGCACTCAGCTGAAGCGCTTCTTTCGCATAACCGAAATCTTCATGCCCGCTTATAAATACGATCTGCACCTGTGGACTCAGCTCCTTGGCCTTCCGCGCAAATTCCATGCCGGACATAATTGGCATCCTGATATCGGAAAGGATAATATCGACCTGCTCCGACTCCAAAATTTTCAAAGCGCTAAACCCGTTATTGGCCGTTCCGATTACCTGCAAAGATAAATGGCTGTTAACAACCCTGCGGCGAAGCCATTCGAGATCAACAGCTTCATCATCAACTAATAAGATATTCATTCCTGATTGTGCCTCCTGTCTGGAAGTAAGATTTGCACCGTAGTTCCCCCTCCGTAAATGCTCCCGATATGAATGCCGAACTCATCGCCGTACCTGAGCTTAATACGGTCATCCACATTTTTTAGACCATACCCGCCCAATTGGCTTGGCCCGATCAGCAAGTTTTTAACGGTATTCGGCCTCATCCCTATCCCGTTGTCAATCACTTTCAACTCAATTCGATCCCCAATCCGCTTTCCGGTAATACGGATGGCAATCTTATCACCAAACCAAGCATGCTTAAAAATATTTTCAACAAAAGGCTGCAGTATCAATTTGATGACCTGAATGTCTTTAATGTCCGGTTCTATATCAAAATAAACGGTAAAGGCATCAGCATACTTCACTTTCTGGATATCAAGATAGGTTTCGATCTGTTCCAGTTCTTTTTCAAGAGGGATATAAACGTTCCCTTGGTTTAGAGAAAGTCTGTAAAACTTCGCAAGTCCGCTGACCATGCCGGTTACTTTTTGCGTCTCCCCGAGGTTAGCAAGACTGCTTATCGTTGAGAGCGTATTATAAAGAAAATGAGGATTGATTTGAGCCTGCAGCGCCTCCAGCTCCGCTTGCTTTTTTTGTATACCCTGCACATAAACCCGATTAATAAGCTCCTGCGTATTTGTAGCCATAACATTAAATGCATCGGCAATATGGACAAATTCATCGTTTCCGCTGAACCGTATCCTTTTCTGGAAATTACCCTCCTGGAAAGAACGCAAAAAGGCTACAATACGCTTCATCTTGCGCCCCGACAATCTTGCCACTATAAATCCGATAAAAGCCATAAACAAGAAACTGATCGAACACACCATTATAATAACGGACTGCAATCTGCTGGCGTCTTTTTCAAGGTATGAATAGGGTACCAGCGTTTCAATGACAAAGCCCGTTTCCGGAATGCTCTCCCTCAATATAAGAAACGATTCAGCGCTGATCCTTTGACTCGTTTCACCACGCTGAAACAAATTAGTTCCCGAGGTTTCATCGAATAGTCGCAGGATAATGCCTTCCTCAACCGGAAAAGAATTAAAGTCGCCAAGAAGATCGGTAAGCCGGGTTGTAATTCTAACATACCCGATAACGGTTTTATAGTCGCTGTAGGATACCAATTTTCGAAAATGGGAGATGTGTTCCAGCTTTTTATCACTGTCGACCTGCAGCCAAAGATTATCCATATCTGAATCCTTTAGTGCTTGAAACCAACTGCTGTTCGCAATTTCATTTATGGGGAGAACATAATAGTCGCTGTCCTTAATCTGTTCCGTCAAATCGTCGCCTTGAATATAATTTAGATCTTCATTTGTCGTATAAACGAGAAGCCGGATATTATTGCCATACAATTGAAGCGGCCCTTTCATTTGCGGGACGATCTCATCCATCATGGTAAGGTAATTTTGCAAAGGATCACCTTTTCTTTGAAGCGCCCGTTGAAAGGATAGACTGCTGAACAGTGTGTCGGACATTCGCGTTATTTCATCCAGCTGATACTTCACATTATTTCTGGTCTGTTCCATAGCCGTACGAATATTAGTCTCAGCCATTTCCGTCCTTGATTCAATAAGCATGGTATAAGAAATATAACCGATAAACACATCAGTCAACAAAACCAGTATGAGGTATGGAATCATCATTTTATAAGTAAACGGTATAAACGTTTTTCTGCGGGTTTCCTTATTCATTCGCTCCCCCTGTTGATTTCCGTGTAATTTGTCGAATTATATACGTTCATCTTACCTTGCAATTAGGCATAAATAAAGAAGCAGGCAAAAGAAAAACCGAGCTCTATCCAAAATAACGGATAGAACACGGCTTCTCATTTACTGGCCTAACAATATTTTGGCATATGGCGAATCGATCGGTATCATGATGACCGGTTCATTTTGCAAAGTCGTTACATAGCTTTCCAGCGTCCGGTAAAAGTTATAGAACTGCGGATCGCTGCCATACGCTTTATTATAAATTTTTGCCGCTTCACGTTCGCCTTCAGCGATAATCTTCTTCGCATCGGCCTCCGCCTGAGCAAGCAGCTCGGTAGCGGTACGATCAGCTTTAGAAGTGATTTTGCGCGACTCCTCGTCACCCTCGGACAAATACCTTGCCGCGATCGATTGACGGTCCGAGATCATCCGGTTATACACGCTTTGCTTATTTTCCTCCGGCAAATCGGTACGCTTAATGCGTACGTCTATAACTTCGATACCATAATTATCTCGCGTCAATGCCTCTATAACGTCTTTCGTGATCTCGTCGTTAATGTTGCCTCGCGCCGTATTTTCACTGATGATGTTATCGTAATTTACCTCCGAAAGCTTACGGCGAACCGAGTTATACACCGCTTCATCAATACGTTGAATGCCGCCGCCGACCGACTGAACGGTTCGTAAAAATTGCGAGGCGTTCTTAATCCGCCATACGGTGTAATTATCGACGACGATCGGCTTCTGATCCTTCGTTAAAATCGTCGTCGGGCTGCTCTCATACGTCATCTGATATTTAGGGAGCGTCGAAACATTCTCGATAAACGGAATTTTAAACTTCAAACCCGGTTCTCCTACTGCCCTCACGGCTTCACCAAACTTGAGAACGACCTTATATTCGCCTTCCTTCACGATATACATCGAGCCTGATGCGAGAATTAGAACAAGCACGCCTGCAATGAGACCAATCCATTGATTTCTTTTCACTCGGCATCGCCTCCTTGCGGAGCATTTGCGGCAGGCGGCGTGGCCGAATTATTCGACGATCCGTTTCGCAGCAGTTCATTTAACGGCAAGTAATTGACCGTATCGCTGTTCGAATTCGTTATGAAAATTTGGGCGTTAGGCAATATTTTCTCTAACGTCTCGAGTACTAAACGGCTTTGCGTGACGCCCGGATTATTTTTGTACTCTCCGAATATCGCATTGAACTTGGCCACGTCACCTTCCGCGTTCAGGATCCTCGACTTCTTCTGGCCTTCCGCGTTCTCGATAAGCGCCTGAGCCTCGCCTCGCGCTTTCGGAATGCGGTCATTCTCGTATTTGGCCGCATTATTGATCTTCGTATTTTTCTCTTCCCGCGCGTTCGTTACTTCCCGGAACGCTTCCGCTACCTGACCGCTAGGCGGCTCGATATCCTGGAATTTAATATCGATGATTTGAATGCCTGTGTTGTATTTAGCCTGCAGCTCCAGCAGTCTCTCCCGAACCTTGTCTTGAATAACCGTTTTACCATCCGTAATGGCGTAATCCAGCTTTTCCGAGCCGATTACCGAACGAATCGATGAGCTTGCCGCATTGCGTAAAAATTGCTCCGGATCATCAATATTGTACAAATAATCATGAATATTGCTTATCTTCCACTGCACGACAGCGTCTGCGGATACGATATTTTCATCACCCGTGATCATCATTGCTTCCTCGTCAACGGGAATCACTTCGTCCCCGTTCTGACGATAACCGATATGAATTCGCTGCGTCAGCTCCGCCGGAACAGTAATGACTTGTTGTATCGGATACGGCCACTTAAAGTGCAGCCCTGCTGAGTTCTCCCCCGTATACTTACCGAATGTCAGGATGGCTGCCCGCTCTTGCTCTTGTACCGTATAGAACGACGATGACCCCAGATAAATAATAATGATTGCGGCTGCAAGCCCTATGACGATTTTTTTGACCGTACCTGGCTTGAACTCAGGCGGCTTGCGGTTCATTTGAGTCTGGCTCTGGTTCTGGTCTTGATCCATTGTGCTCAAAGTGATCTCTCCCCTTCTGAAAAAATGGTACTTTAGGGGATAATACGCGGTAATAAGCCTAAGGTCACGGTTTTCTCACAATGGATTAAGGCTGCTTGATCAGCAGCAGCTTCGACTCGGAAGGCGCCAGCTCCATTTGCAATTCGCTCGCACCTGCCGCAACCTGCCATTCGCTTCCGTTCCATAGATCTCAGACGACTAGCCCCCTAGAGGAATCTATGTCCAGCCTTTCAAATAATGCTATCTTTTCGCTTGCTCTCTCGTCCTCCACATTTCTGATATGAAAAAAGCCAGCTTTTAGCTGGCCTCCTCCATAAATAACTACCCCTTATTTCCACAAATCCTTACGTGCATTGTAGTTGCTCGAATATACAGCTTCGACCTTCTCATCGCCAGCCGATTTCATATCATTCAGCATTTTGTCATAGATGCCGTTGGCATCATCCGCAGTTTTGGCCATGATCGCCTTCGTTAAGGCCTGCTTCAAGATATCGTTCACCTTCTGCTCATTCAAAGCCTCAGGCGTTCCGCTCTGCGGACCAAGCCCATCATAAATCGCTGAATCGAAAACGGAATCAGACAGGTTTTTGATGGCCATCTTGTCGATTTCCGTACATTCATAACGGCCTGGCAAATCATAAGGGGCCAGCAAGTGAGATTCACCGACCTGCTCCGCGTCCATTATCAAATCGAGGAGTCGGTGCTGCCCTGCCCGATCGTCAAGCTAACGCTGCAGCCGTTTGTGGAAAACTGTATTAATCATGCCATTTGGGACGACAAGCTTGGTATCAATATCATCATTAAAGCATACCGGGAAGGTCCTGATATCTTGTTAAAAATCATTGATGACGGCATGGGTATGAGAAGAGGAAACGACTGCGAGCTGCCAGAGAGCGGCGACACGTTATCAGGCTACGGCATTCGTAATGTAGACAATCGGATTAAGCTATTGTACGGCGACTCCTATGGCGTCACGGTATATAGCCGGCTCGGTATCGGAACGACAGTTACCATTCGTATTCCTGGACGGTAAATCAATTTATCGCTCAGCAAAAAAAAGCTGTCCTATAGGCAGATTTCTCTGCTCGCGGGACAGCTTTTCTATTTTTCCGTGCTGCAATGCTTAACCTTTGACCCCGCCTGCTGTCATACCTTCGATAAAATATTTCTGAAAAAAAAGAAATACGATCAGAATGGGTACGATGGCAAGCACAGCACCCGAAATCAACATATCGAAGTTATTTCCGTATGGCGTCAGTAAAGTGGATAACCCGATTGGAATCGTCAATTGCTCATTCGTGCGCAGCACGATTAACGGCCATAAAAAGTTATTCCAGCAAAACAATGCCTGCAAAATTGCCATCGAGGAAAAAGCAGGCGCCATAAGCGGCATCATGATCCGTACAAAAATTCCGAATTCCGTACATCCGTCCACGCGCGCAGCGTCCAGGAAATCCTTCGGCAGCCCGCCTGCATATTGACGGAAGAAAAAAATCGGCAGTGGAGCAGCAATAAAAGGAAGAATTACTCCCCATATAGAATCAATCAGCTGCAAAGAAATAGACAGCTTGTAAAGCGGAAGCATAATGATTTCCAGCGGTACCATCATCGTGATCAGCACTAATGTGAACGTTAGGTTACGAAGAGGAAATTTATAGACGGCAAGCCCGTAACCAATCATCGACGATATAAACAAGCACAGTGCAGTATAGATCGCAGTTATGACAATACTGTTTTTGTACCAGGTCAAGTATAATGATTCGCCGGAAAACAAATACGTATAGTTTTTTAAGGAAAAGAGGTCAGGGTCGATTTTCAGGTTAAGACCGAATCTCATTAGCTCCTGAGCCGGCTTAAAGGAGGCAATCGTCAGAGTAACGATCGGAAATAACGAGAACACGGCAAATACAGTAAACAGAGCTAGAAGCAGTACCTGATTTAACGTCCACTTTGTTTTTACTGTCGTATCCACCCGGTTACTCCTCCTTCCGGAACATACCGAATAATTTGAGCTGACCGATCGTAATCACAAAGGTAATGAGCAGCAGCGCAAACCCTACGGCAGAACCAAGACCCAGATTATTCTGCTCCAGCCCATTCCGGTATAAATAACCGACAATTGTCAGTCCAATGTCATTCGGCGACCGGTTGCCGTTCCACAGCATATAACTCTCGGTAAACATCGAATAACCGCCGTAAATACTAATCGTAAACACATAAATCGTGATAGGCCGGAGAAGAGGAATCGTAATACGGGAAAATTTATTCCAAGTCGATGCGCCGTCAATTTCCGCCGACTCGTACAATTCCTTCGGAATATTTTGTAATCCGGCCATAAAGTAAAGCAAGTTAATTCCGATCCATCTCCATGCCGCAAGGATAACGAGCGTGCTCATAGCCAGCGCTCCATTGCCGAGCCAGCGCTGCTTCTCGAAGCCGAGCCACATGACAAATGAATTCATCAATGACCCTTCTAACTCGCCGAAAGCCAGCCGGAAGACAGTTCCCGCTACAACGACCGAGGTCAGAGCAGGAATGAACAGCGTGGAACGGAAAAAGTTTTTGGCGATCATTCGCTTCGAATGTAGAAACACGGCCAAAACAAGCGGTACGGGTATGAGTATAACAATCGTATAAATCGTATATTTCGTACTATTCAAAATGGCTTTTAGAAAAGTCGCATTCCATAAATCTTTGTAATTATCCAGCCCAATGTATTTAACCTGACCAGGAAGCACCTCCTGAAAACTCATGTTGATGGCCGACAATACCGGATAAGCGAAAAAAACAGCAAAGGAAACGAGAAACGGAAATACAAAATAATACGGGGCGAACTTCTGCGAGTATAAAATGCCAGAGCGCTTCGCTTTTCGTTTCGCCTCCGTGTTTGCCGCCGTTTCCAGGGCGCTGTCTGTCATGATTCCCCCTCCTTAAAGGTTTGCGAATGCAAACCTGTTATTTTAACTGCTCGGCTGCTTCCTTCAGTACCTTCTCGGTGTTTTCTTTGTCGAGCAGAATACGGACAATTACTGATGTTCTGAACATATCGGAAATCGTAGGCGTTTTCTCATTAATGTTGACCCCTTCGATCTCTTCTTTCACTTCTGTAAGTACGCTGAAAATATCAGTACCGAAATAATCCGTAAATTTGTTCGGCTCTTTAAGCTCAGGTGCATCCCATACGTCCGAGCGGAGTGGATCAAAGCCGAGCTGATTCCATATTTCGATATTGCCTTCCTTGGAGAGCTTGGCGAACGCCAAAAACTCTTTAGCAATCTCCGGGTTCTTAGAGGTCTTCGTTACGGCGGTCCCTGTGCCGCCCATACCTGCGGAACGCGGCTCGTCTGCCTTCCAAGCCGGCATTGGCTTAATAACCATTTTACCTTTCAAATCAGGCATATAATCGGTAAACCGTCCCATATACCACATCGGCATCCATACGGAAGCAACGCCGCCGCCGTTCATCAAGCCGTAATACTCTTCCGAATGGTGATTACCGCCTGGAACAGGTATCGCGATGCCTTTCTCAAGCAAGCCCTGTTGATAGTTGAGCGCATTCACAACAATTGGACTTGTTATATTCAACTGGCCATCCGCCGTTTGGAAGTCGTCGTTTCCCGGTGCTTGGGCAACTTGCGGCCACAGCGACCAAAGGTCGCTCGTTTCCAGCGATGTCATCGGAACGCCTGTTTGATCAAGCACCTTCTGACCGGCCGATTCAAAATCAGCCCATGTCTTAATATCGTCAGGATTGACTCCCGCTTTGTCGAGAATCTCTTTGTTATAATAGATAACTGCAGCGCCTACGTGAAAATCAATTCCGTAATATTGGCCATCCTTAGCGTAAATATCCAGCCTGGATTTAACCAAATTGTTCAGCTCCGGCTCAATTACATCATTTAAAGACAAGAGCTGCGGTTCGCCTTTCAGGAAGTTTGGAAATTTGTTCAACTCGATATCGGCAATATCGGGCGCCCCCTTCCCGGATTGAAGCGCTACCAACAATTTATTATGCATATCATCGTAAGGGTATACGTTAGCTGTCAGCTTGATTTGCCGGTCCGGATTAGCTTCGTTCCAACGCTTCGTCATGTCCTGGTAGAACTTTTCATGAAGCTCATTGAACGTCCAAAATTCCAGATTGGTCGTCTTCCCGCTGCCATCTCCGGAATTTCCTGCATTGCCATTATTACTCGAGCAGGCTGTCAACAAGGCTGTGAGCATAATCAGAAGAGAGAGTATCACAAGCAGTTGCTTCTTCACTTCTTTTTCCCCCTTAAAATAGTTTAATTGATTTACTTTAAACTTTTATAAAACAGTTTGCGTTTTAATCATAAATTCAACCAATTAACTTGTCAATATGGAAATGTATGCGTTTACTATATTGATTTTATTGATATTAATTTAAACTAAAGATGGTTTATTTCGACTAATAATGACATTTTTCGTACTGATTTCAAGTTGAAATAAGCAGATACGCTATGTAAGAGTTCATTAGAATAAGTAAATAGTCATATTCGGCTAATTCTCTTCTCACATTCAGCCTTTTAGTTTATACTGTTTTAAAACAATGAAGGCGGAAAGAAGGCGGTTCATCTTGATCCATATCAAAGAACTCCGTTCAGGATTAAATATTTTCAAAGCATTAAGCTCTGAAATTCGAATTGAAATTCTACAGCTGTTAACCAAATACGATAGCTTAAACATGAACGAAATCGCAGAGAAGCTTGGCCTTACGAACGGCGCGATTACGATGCACATCAAG
This sequence comes from Paenibacillus prosopidis, assembly GCF_003337375.1. Taxonomy (GTDB): domain Bacteria; phylum Bacillota; class Bacilli; order Paenibacillales; family Paenibacillaceae; genus Pristimantibacillus; species Pristimantibacillus prosopidis. The sequence goes on along the minus strand of NZ_QPJD01000008.1, from coordinate 257,881 downwards.
AAACTGGAGGAAAGCGGACTCATTGATATTACGACTGCGGTAGGCAAGCACGGCATTCAGAAAATTTGCTATTTAAATGAAGATCTGCTAACCGTCGAATTGCGTAAGAAAGGCGTGGAAAGCATCTATGAGGTTGAAATACAGGTTGGCCATTATTGCGACTATCATTCCGAACCGACCTGCGGTCTGGCAACCAATGACAGCATTATCGGCGAATTCGACAATCCGCGTTATTTCGCCGATCCGGAGCGCATAAACGCGGGAATCGTATGGTTGACAAAGGGTTTCCTTGAATACCGGATTCCAAATTACCTCAAACGGAATCATCATTTCAAAGAGCTTCAGTTCATCATGGAGCTAAGCTCGGAAGCGCCGGGCTACAATAACGATTACCCCTCTGATATTGTCTTCAGCGTGAACAATATCATGCTTGGCGTATGGACCTCCCCCGGCGACTTCGGCGGCGAGAAAGGGACAAATAATCCGGATTGGTGGCCGCCCCACCTGAACCAGTATGGACTCCTAAAGCTCCTCCGCATTAACGAAAGCGGTACGTTCATCGATGGCTGCCTAATTTCTAAGGTGACCATTAACGATCTGAAGCTGCATGAGCATATGGATATTAAGTTCAAAATCGGCGTTTCCGAAACAGGACAAGCGGGAGGACTGACCATTTACGGACAACACTTCGGGAATTACAAGCAGGATCTGATTGCCAGAGTTTTATACGATGTTATCGAGAAGTAAAAGAAACATCTAATAGGACTGTTACTGTTATAAGAAAACACTTGCCAAACCAATACTGAATATGTAGAATCGACAAGGGTCTTTTCATAAACTACATATTTAATGGAGGCAGTCTCAAAATGAAAAACGTAATCGGGGTCCATGAAAGACCTCCTATAGGGCAAAGCATCATGCTCAGCCTGCAGCATCTTTTTGCCATGTTCGGTTCAACCGTACTCGTACCGAATTTACTTGGCGTCGATCCGGCGATTTGTTTGCTGATGAACGGTATCGGCACGCTGCTGTATTTGTGGATTTGTAAAGGAAAAATTCCAGCGTATCTGGGCTCAAGCTTCGCTTTTCTAGCTCCTGCCGGCGCGGTTATCGGCGATCAAGCAGCAGGCGGCGGCAGTTACGCCGCAGCTTTAGGCGGATTTATTTTTGCCGGCTTGATATTCACGATCGTGGCACTCATTATTCAAGCGGCTGGCACGGGTTGGATCCATGTCGTATTTCCGCCGGCGGCCATGGGCGCTATCGTCGCTATTATTGGCTTGGAGCTTATTCCAGTCGCGGCACGGATGTCCGGGTGGATCGTTCCTCTTGGCAAAGACCCGGCAACCTGGGTACCGGACCCTAGCATCGTGACCCTATCCACGATAACGTTGGCTGTTACCGTGCTCGGCTCTGTACTGTTCCGCGGCTTTATGCGAATTATTCCGATTCTGGTCGGTATCGTTACCGGTTACGTCATCGCTTTTTCCATGGGTCTTACGAACTTCACAGGTGTATCAAAAAGCGGGTGGATCCAATCGCCGCATTTCATGTTCCCTGAGTTTCATTGGACAGCGATCATTGCGATTGCTCCAGCGGCACTTGTCGTCATCGCGGAACACATCGGTCATTTGGTTGTAACGGGCAACATCGTCGACAAAGACTTGTCGAAGGATCCCGGTCTTCACCGCTCCATGCTCGGTAACGGCATTTCAACCGTATTGTCCGGCTTCGTCGGCTCCACGCCGAACACGACGTACGGCGAAAATATCGGCGTACTGGCGATCACCAAGGTTTACTCGACATTCGTCATCGGAGGAGCAGCGGTTATTGCGATTGTGCTTTCGTTCTCCGGTAAGTTTTCTGCATTAATCTCTGGAATACCAGAGCCGGTCATGGGCGGTGTCTCCCTTCTGCTGTTCGGCGTTATCGCCGCCTCCGGCCTTCGAATGCTTGTGGAATCAAAGGTTGATTACAGCAAGCCGACCAACCTGTTTCTGACGACAGTCGTGCTCGTTACGGGCCTCAGCGGCGTGAAATTGACCATTGGCGATTTCTCCTTATCCGGCATGGCGCTCGCTACAGTAGTCGCAATCGTTCTTAGCTTGCTGTTCAAGCTGTTTGATGTGTTGAAGCTTTCGAACGATCACGAAGCGGCGGGGCATTAGTTCCGGGCCAAACCGGCTATACAAAAGGGCTATCTCACCGTCGTTTACACGGCTTTGAGATGGCCCTTTTTTTGCGCTTTGAAGCTCAAGCGTATGGACGATAAGCTTCTTTATGTTCATCGATTTTCCTTCGATTTTCCGAATTCTCAGAGATGTCGGCGTCATGTATTATTTCGTAGAGCAGGATGTTAGTCAGGATCCTATGAAAAGTATCAAGGTTAGTCTTGACTCTTTGAAGTAAATCGGTGTTTCTTGAACTTCTGGAGCCGGTGGCCCCCAGACTAAAACTAAGCTTATTTCGGCAGCCACATCCGGTAATTGCCGCTTAAGGCCAGCATGGCAAACATATATAAACAGTTGTCGTAGTATCTGCGTGCGCCGGTACGGACCGGTGTATTCCAAAACAACTCCACATTGGCGCGCGCATGCGGTCCGTCGGCAGCAAGCGACGCCATGGCGTTCGCCGCAATCAAGCCGACCGGATGCAGCGATTTTTCCTCGAACGGCTCGCCAGCGACCGTATACCGGCGGTAATCGTCCGGCTGCTTATCCGCGAAGAACGATTGAAGCTTGTTCGCTTCTTCGATTTCCCATGCGTCGCCCCGGAACCATTCCCAGTCCAATCCGACATTGCACGCAACCCGATAGGAATCGCTGAAGAAGTGCCCGTAGCCCCGGTCGTTATTCGGCGTTCCATCGTAGTGGGCATACTCCGGCGCCAGGCCTGTTACGGGATGGCAAGAAATTTTCAAATACTCTCTGCTTGCTGTCGCAGCCTGCTTCCAAAACGCGCGGTCCTCCTCGTAGGCATACAAGGCGAACAGTTCGTAAAAATGCGGTAAATGATACGACGGATCTGAATATTCGCAGTTTGGGATAAACTTAATCAGCTTGTTGTCCGAGTTCCACATCGGATAACCGTCGTCGTTCTCTCCCTTATGAATGCACGTGTGCAGCAAATCGCGAGCCTGCCTGCCGTAATCGAACGGGGGCGGCCCCTCCTGCCAGCGAAACGAGGCGAACAGCAGCGCCATCGCAAAAAACTCTTCCCCGTCCGGTGCCGGGCCGTTCGCGTTTCTCGTGCCGTCTTGACTGCACGACCACGCGAAATAGCCGGCATGCAGACCATCCGTCATGTACATATGGTCCATCGTCCACTTCCATAGACGGTCGAATACGTCCTTGCGGTCCATCTGCACCGCCATCATCATCCCGTAGGACATCCCCTCGGTCCTTACGTCCAGGTTGCCGGTGTCGAGAAAATACGCTTTGCCGTCACCTGCCTCGTAATAAATCCGGGTGTCTTCATCGCCTTCGAACAGCTCATTCCACGTATGCTGAACCCTTGCTTCGATTTCCTCCTCCCTGTAGCCGCATTCCAGAAAAACGTTACGATATTGCCCTGTATAGAAGGCGCCTAATTTCCCCGACATTGTAAGTCCCCCCCGGCATAAAGTGTTATTGCTTCGCTAGCCCTTGATAACGCGCCAGAACGCTTCCTTCGGCTGCTGCTGCTCATCGAACAGCAACGGCCAATTTTTACGGCTCCGAACAGGGAAATAATCAAGCCATGTATAATCATCGGCCGCACCCCAGAACGTTACCGCCGAAATGTGCTGCTTGTATTCGCGGAACAGCTTGAAAAACTGTTCATAGCGCTCCGTCTGCAGCTCCTTCATCCGTTCTGTCGGCGCGGTTAAATCAGTCCGCCGGTCATCGTGTTCGAATACCGACACATCCATCTCCGTAATTTGCAGCTGCAGCCCCAGGGAAGCATATCTCTCGATTGCGCTGCGAATGTCGTCCAATCCCGGATTCGTGATATTCCAATGCGCCTGCAGCCCGACGCCGTGAATCGGAACTCCGTGGTCGACCAAGCCTTTAACCAGCTTATAAATTTTTTCCCGCTTCACGGGATTGCTCTCGTTGTAATCGTTGTAGAACAGCACCGCTTTCGGGTCCGCCTCATGCGCGTATTCAAAAGCTTTCGCAATGAAGCCTTCTCCCGCGATATCGAGCCACTTTGAGTGTCGCAGCAGCTCTGTTCCCTCATCCGCGATCACCTCATTTACGACATCCCAGGCGTATATGCTGTCTTTGTACCGCTTCACAACGGTATCGATATGCGTTTTCATGCGGGTCAGCAGCGTTTCGGCCTCAATTGTGCCGTCCTTGCTGTCCCGGAACAGCCAGTCCGGCGTTTGGTTGTGCCACACGAGCGTATGCCCTCTGAGCTTCATGCCTTGGGCTTTGGCGAAAGAGGCAATTTCATCCGCGTGCTCGAACGTATACGTATCCTCCGAAGGATGCAGGCTTTCAAACTTCATCTCATTTTCCGGTGTGATGCTGTTATAGTGATAGGCCAGAAGCTCTTTCTGCGTCTGTATCGTTCTCGTATTTACAGCGGCACCGATATCGAAGGATTGGCTGAATGCCTCATACAATTTAGGTATCACGGGATTATTAGAATGTCGCATCATTTGTTTTTCTCCTCTTTTCTTGGGTAGACATTAACCCTTGACTCCGCCAACCATCATACCTTTGACGAAGTACTTTTGAAGGAACGGATACACCATGATGATCGGCAAACTCGCGACGATCGTCATCGTAGCACGTACCGCCATTGGAGTGACAGCATTCGCTGCATCATTATTAGCATTCGCAAAGGCATCACTTGCTGTGCGGGCCGTTAATGATGCGTTCGAGTTTTGCAAAATCTTCTGCAGCTCGTACTGCAGAGTGCTCAGCTCCTGATAAGACGAATTGTACAGGAACACGTCGAACCATGAATTCCACTGGTATACGGCTGTAAAGAGAGCTACAGTAGCTAACACCGGCACGCAGAGCGGAAGCACAATTTTGATAAAAGTCGTGAAATCGCCGGCGCCGTCGATCCGGGCGGATTCGAGGATGCTTTCAGGCAGTCCGTCGATAAAGGAGCGAATAATGATCAAATTAAATACGCCGATGATGCCGGGAATAATATAAACCGAGAATGTGCCGAGCATGCCCAGCTCGCGTACAAGCAGAAAGTTCGGAATTAAGCCGCCATTGAAATACATGGTCAAAATAAACGCAAGCGTCACGAATTTGCGGAGAACGAAGTCCTGCCGGCTGATTGTGTAAGCGACCATCGCCGAACAGAATACTGTAACCACGGTACCAATCACGCTCCGAAGCACCGATATCATCGTTGCATGAAACACGCTTGCTTCCTTGAATACATATGCATAGTTATCCCATGTAAACAATCTCGGCCACAAATAGATGCCGCCGCGGATTGTATCGTTTGCTTGATTTAGAGAAATCGCCGCCGTGTTTAGAAAAGGATACAAGGTGACGACCATGAGCAGGACCAAGAAGATATAGTTGCAAATGTCGAAAATCCGGTCTTCGCGCGATGAAGATATGCGATGCGCCTTTTTCGGCTTCGACGATGATATAGCTGCTGTTGCCATGATCTAACCCTCCTTAGAACAATCTGGATTCGCCCATCCGCTTCGCTAAATAGTTCGCAGCGAACAATAAAATAAAGCTGACTACGGTCTTAAACATCCCCGCAGCGACCGAGAGCGAGAAGTTGCCTTGTGCGATACCGTATTTGAGCACGAAAATATCGATAACCTCGGAATAGTCCACGTTCATGCCGTTGCCGAGCAAGTATTGCGGTTCGAAGCCCGCTTCAAGCAGATGTCCGATTTGCATAATCAGCAGGACGATAATAACCGGCTTAATGCCTGGCAGCGTCACGTACCAAATACGCTGGAACCGATTCGCGCCATCCATTTTCGCAGCCTCATATTGGGCCGGATCAATCATGGTCATGGCAGCCAAATATACGATGGTATTCCAGCCTACATCCTTCCAAACCGAGGATGCCCCGAATATTCCCCAGAAATATTCCCCTATCCCGAGGAATAATATCTCATTGCCTTTGTCCACCCATCCGAACCAAAGCATCATTTGGTTAATGATCCCATCGGGCGAGAGCGTCGATTGTACGATGCTGGCCGCTACGACCCAGGAAATAAAGTGAGGCAAATAGCTGACCGTCTGAACGACACGCTTGAAATAGACATGCCGTACCTCATTCAACAGAAGAGCTAGAATAATGGCTGTAACGAAGCCGAGCGCGAGATTTATTGAGCTCATTGCAAGCGTGTTTCGCAGTACTCTTAAAAACCGTTCATCCTGGAACAAAAACGAAAAATGCTCGAAGCCTACCCATCTTTGATTAAAGAAGCCTTTAGCCGGCTTAAAATCTTGAAACGCGATTGTCCAGCCCCACAGCGGCAAATATTTAAATATAAATAACCATAAAATAAACGGAACAGACATCAGGACAAGGGCGCGCTGTCGAACCAGTTTCGTGAAAAAACCCGCCGGTTTATTGGATTCCGTCTTGGCAGACGCCGTCAGTGGTGTGTTCTCCATACATTTCTTCTCCTTCCGGCACCGATTCGGGATAAATAGGGTGAAAAGGTCGGACGCGAGGCTCTTAAGTGAGCCCCTTCAGGCCGACCTTTCCTTTACTGCTTCATTTATTTCGCTTTAGCCAGATCGATCAGCTTCTTCACTTCTTCTGTCGTCCATTTCTCATATTGTTCCGTATCGAGTTTACCCATCTCGCCCGTGTACTCCGCCCAGACGGCTTCGAACTCGGATGGATTTGCAAGAACGAGTTTCGGGAAGTACTTCTTCGTGATTTCATCGCTCTTCGTTGTGAAAATTTGCTGCGGCGAGCCTTGCTCCTTCGGAATCGCCCATGCCGGGAACCAAGGACGCTCATCCGGTGCTGCAAACATTTCCGAATACGTTTTTACGCCATACTTCTCAAGAATCGCTTTATCGGCGTCCGTTAAGCTCATTTGGAATACTTCCGGTTGTACGCCCGGCGACACGGCGTTTCCATCCGGGAAGGATGAGCCGTTGCCCCACAGCGGCCAGTTCCACGAATAGTATTTGAAACCGAACTTTTCGTTGAACGTCTCGTCAATCTTGGCGATTTGCTCCGGCGTACGGTACATGCGGCCTTGATCATTCACTTCGAACGTCTCGCCTTTAATACCCCAGCTGCGAAGAACTTGGTTTTCCTCCTTCAGCAGGTTATCGAAATATTGAATAATGCGGACCGGATCCTTCGCGCTTACCGTGATGCCGATACCACGGTTCTTAACAAAGCTTGGCGGATCGAGGTATTGGTCCTTCTGACCGTCAAACGTAACCGGAAGCGGGAAGTAACGCAAGCCGTCCTTCGACGGGTCAGCTTTCGCCGCATCACTCAAGTTGTTTGTCGCGTTGCCGACTTGCCAGCCGTAATCGAAGAAACCAAGTACTTTGCCGGAAGTCATTTTTGCAAGATATTGATCGTAGTTGTCAACGAAGGAGGCCTTGTCGAACATACCTTTTGCATTAATGTCGTTCAACTTCTGCAGCCAGCGTTTCGTGGAGTCTGCCGCTGCATACGTTTTTGCTTCAAACGTGTTCATATCGACAATAACGCCGCCATCGTTCGGGTACCCTTCGAGGTGCATCGGAGGGTTCGACGTTGCGAAAAATCTCCAGTCGTGCGTAAGGGTCATGAAGCCAGTCAGATCTTCGTCTTTATGCTTATTCATGTAGTCTTCAATCAGCTTAAAGTAGTCATCCAGCTTGTTGATCTTCGGATAGCCTGCTTCTTCCAATACGCGGCGCTGAACCCAGAACGCACCTTGACCGATGGACGGATCCGGGACATACTCGCCGACTACGTTGGAGAACGGAATAAAATAAATGTTTCCGTCTGCCGCTTTCATTTGGTCGAAATAAGGACCGTACACTTTCTTAATGTTCGGACCATGCTCCTCGATCAAGTCATTGAGCGGTATGAACGCCCCGGCGTCGAGGACTTTGTCGATCGCTGCATCCGGAATCAATACGTCCGGGTAGTCGTTGGAGGCGATCATCGTACCGATTTTCGTATTGAGGTCGCCGACCAAATGTTCAATTTTAAAGTTAACCCCCGTTTGGTCTTCGAGCATTTTCCCGATTGTCGTTTCGTTTGTATTGATGTCCTTCGCCGCAGCGGCTGCATTGAAGTAGCTGAAAGTCACCTTTTCAAGTGAAGCAGGCTTTTCGGCCCCGTTGCTCTTCGTCTCGCTGTTATTGCCCGGCGTCGCCGACTCATTTGTTCCGTTCCCGCCTGAACAGCCAATGACCGTGAACAGCATTGCAGCGGCAATCGCTCCTGTCATCCATTTCTTAACGTGCATGTTTTGTAGAATCCCCTTTCAACAGCCATTATTTTGTAAGCACTTTCAGTATAAAATGAAACCGGTTTCTCTGTTACCCGGCAAACTAAAGGTTTTACTTTCAAAAACAAACAACATAAGACGGCGCGGAACGATACCGGAGGTTCCGACATTCAATCCGCGCCATAGGTTATCCATTATTGCTACCCGCGATCAGGTACTCGAATGTGGACCAGCGTCCCTTCTCCCGGGGAGCTTGTTATTTCAAAATCAGCTTCACCGTTGAAATACATCTGTAACCGGTAATAGATGTTTTTGATACCTACGTTGTCCCCCATATCTTCGCTCTCATGCAGTGATCTCATCATTCGGCCCAATTCCTCCTCATTCATGCCGACGCCGTTATCCTTCACGCTAAAATATAGCGATCCGTCACGATGCTCGATTCTGATCGTAATCAGGCCATCTTCCTTGAGCGGCTCGATGCCGTGAATGCTGGCATTCTCCACCAGTGGCTGAAGCATCATCTTAGGAATGGTACAGCTATAAGCGGACTCGTCCACCTCGATTTGATAGTTCAGCTTATCAGCAAACCGGTACTTTTGAATCTCTAAAAAGCACAGCACCAAATCCATCTCTTCCCTGACGCTGACCCAATCCTTGCCCCATTGCAGCGATTTCCGGAATATCTTTGCCATATTATGAATGATTTTAGCCGTCTCTACCTCGTTTTTCATCATGCTTCGCGTTCGAATGGTCGCAAGCGCGTTAAACAGGAAATGCGGGTTGATTTGGCTTTGCAGCGCGTGCAGCTGCGCTTGATTTCGTTTCAGCTCAAGGTCCTTCTTCTGGATATCGGCGACATAGACGTCGTCGATCAGCGTTTTAATTTGCAGGGTCATCAAGTTGAACTCTCTTGTGAGCTGCCCGATCTCGTCACGGTGATCCCCGTACGCCACTGTATGGAAGGAGCCATATTTCACCTTCTTCATATGCCGCAGCAATCCAACCAGACGTGCGCTTAGCGATTTCATAATCCACGCAATGATCAGCGTCGGGATCAATATATTAGTCAAAGCTAAATAATAAACGGATACCCTGGACTTCCGAACCTCCTCCAATACCTTCTCCTCAGACACGGCTAGCACAATCTTCCAGTCGCCAATATCATTCATGTTTGAATATCGTTCTTCAAATAGAAAAGCATCGCTTGCCAAGTAGGAAGGAGAGTAAGCGGCCTTTTGATTCACCCAATCGATGTCCCGCCGGTTCGAATACTGGATAATGTTGTCCTCGTCAACCAGGAAGACGTCGCCGTCCAGCGCGATGGAGCTGAACACCTTCCCGATCGCATCGGCGTGGATATCGATTTTCACGAATTTTTGCCACTTGTTCTGATCGGCGGAATAATTGAGCTTTCGAATGATGCTGTACATATTTTCGCGGCCAAACGCGCCCAATTCACTATTGCGGACAACGATCGGATAAGACGTCTGATTGATTTCCCGGTACCACTCGGAATTTTCAACCTTTTCTGTGATGGGTATGACGTATCCGCCGCCTATAATGGTCGGATTGTCCGTATAAATCGTAATTTGCTTTATGGATTTATAGACTGGACTGTATTTGTTCAAAATCCAGACAATGTCGGTGTTGTAGCTAGCTATATATTCACTATCGGTTTTGTACAATCTCTCCAAGCTTTCGTTTAAGAAATAATCCGTGTTTAATACGGAGGAGATTCCAAGAGCGATATCGATTTGGGAGCGGAGGTCGTTCCTTGCCTTCTCGACTGTAATGGCGATATCTTTCATTTTTTGATTTTTAACGTTATTCGTCGTTACATTATAGAAGATCACGTTGGTCAGAACGATCGGGATCAGCACGCATAAAAAATAAATAAGCAGCATTTTGTCCCGCAGCTTCACGTGATTTAAGCTTAGTTTCAGCATATACAAACCACCAGACCTTAATTTTTGGCGTATAGGGCGCTGCGGTATTCGCTCGGTGTCTTCCGTTCCACCTTCTCGAACTGAGTCACGAAATAATCCGCGTTACTATAGCCGATTTTATCCGCGATTTCGTACACCCGAAGCCCCGTCTGGCGAAGCAGCCGCTTCGCTTCCTGCATACGGGTTTGGAGCAAAAACTCATTAAAATAGACGCCGTATGTTTTCTTGAACAGCTGTCCCAAATAGACCGGATTCATATAAAAAACGGCAGCTATGCTTTTGAGACTCAGATTTTGGTCGTAATGCGTCTCAATATATTGTTTGATCTTCTGAATACTGCCTTTCGAATTATTTTTCCGAAGCACTGCAATATAGACCGTGCTTTCTTGAATAAAGGTTATAAACATGGCTTTTAGTCCTTGTAAGGAAGCGGGCGTCTGCGTCCAGGTAACCATCGTATCCAGCATCAGCAAACCGTTTTTGTCGCCATCCATGCTCTCTATGATCCGCACGACGCCAAAGATGAACCGGGTTATTGACCTAACCACCGCATCCGGCGCATAATGCTCCGCTTTGAATTTATCAAAGATTTCATCGATCTCGCTGGACAGAGCCGTCGGCTCATTCTCTTCAATGGTTAGCATAAGTCTCGCAACCACACTGTCGTCCGTTTCTAAGTATCGGACAGGACAACCTTCCCACTCCTCGAACAGCATAGGCCCATCTGCGGTCGATGCGTATTTGTGTTTCCAAGCTTCGCCGGCTGTTCGATACGATTCGGGAACGAGCTCGACCGCAGATACAGCCTTCCCTCCATACAGAACGACATTCGCACCTAATTGCTCGCGAAGCCGCAGCTGCAGCATATCGGCAAACTGCTTCCAGCTGAGGTCATCGCTCTTCCAGCTTCGCTGGCACGCGACAAACCCGTACACGCCTCTCTGCCGCTCATGAACATAAACGACCGCTTGATCAATCGCAGAAGATATCGCGTTAGCAACATCCGTTTTCCATCGCCCTTCCGAATCGTCAGGGGTAAGCTGAAGATCATTGAGTTCAACGTCGAAATAGCACAACTCCTCATCTTCACTCAGCCCCAATGCCCGCATCATATCGGAAGACAAGGCCTTATCCAGCGTTCCCGTCACTAAACCATCGAAGAAGGATTTGCTCAGCATTCTTGCCCGATCCGCTTGAAATTGTATGTTCCTGCTTAACGTTTCACTCAACGTTTGGAGCGTCTGTTCCATTTCCTCCTCGTCGATCGGCTTCAAAATGAAGTCATTGACGCCGAAACGAACCGCCTTCTGCGCATATTTGAAATCGCCGTACCCGCTGACAATAATAAACGAGGGTTCCGCTATCTTTCTTTCCTTCACCGCTTGAATCAACTCCAGCCCGTCCAGCACCGGCATCCGGATGTCGGTGACGACCAAATCCGGCTTGATCTGCTCGATTACATGCAGCGCCTCTTCGCCGTTCGCAGCCTCGGCCACGATATCGAATCCGTGTTTGTTCCAGTCGGTAAATTGCTTTAAGCCTTGTCTTGCATACAACTCATCATCAACCAAAACTACCTTGAACATCATAAGTCCCCCTTGAGATCGTTGTCTTCATGCGGCTGGATATTCGCTCAAGTTTGCTGGTGCCTTACCGGCATATGTCATTTTATTCATCTCAATATACAGGAAGCGCTTTCAATCCATTTAAGTATACTGTAATCCGATGTGCACTTTAACTGCAAAAAATATAGATTCTCCTTAGTTTACTATATACCGCCTTTTATTGCTTTGGGTAATTCTGTAGTAAATCAGCTAGCCGCACATGAAGAAAGGGAGCGCCAACTTGGGCACTCCCTTCTTGTAAATTATGAAGCATCCTGCCTTCCTTCCACATAGCATAGAGCGAAAGGAGTGAAGTAAGCATGCCCGCCTATCGCATTATAGTAGACCTGTCAGACCGTCATCTGCACTTACTGGACGGCAATACAGTCGTTCGTTCCTTCCCGGTCGGTATCGGTAAAATGGTCACCCAAACACCTACCGGTGAATTCACGATCATTAATAAACAAGCTAATCCCGGCGGTCCATATGGTGCCTTCTGGATGGGGCTGTCCAAACCGCATTACGGTATTCATGGCACTAATGACCCTTCCTCTATCGGCCGTATGGTTTCGCTTGGGTGTATCCGTATGTATAACGACGATGTTATCGCTTTATCAAAAATAGTACCCATACGGACGCGCGTTACGATTCGGCCATAGCGAATAGACATTCACGTTAGCTCATCTCGAACGATAAATTTCACCTGCCGTTGTGGTAAAATGATTAGACTAAGCCTAATCTGTAAGTAAGGATGTGCTTCTATGACTTACATCCACAACGTCGATCTTCAAGAGATCCCGCTTTATTTTGCCTACCAGCGTGCAAGCTACGGAAACGAGCAGTTCCAAGGGACGTTTCATGCCCATCAAGGCATTGAAATATTATTTATCCATCAGGGAAAAGGAACACTTATCATCGAACAAAAGAGCTATGAAATCACCTCAGGAATGATGTGCATTTTTCAGCCTTACCAGCTGCACCATGTTCAGATGGATGTTAGCCGGGAGACGCCCTTCATACGTTCTATCGTTCATTTTGAGCCATCCCTATACGAAACGTATTTTGACAAATGGCCGGGATTGCAAGCTTTTTTCCGAAAAGTGCATATGAGCAAGCTCTCCGGGAACTGTATGTACAATTTGGGAGAGCCCGAAGCACTGCATAGCTTGCTGAGAAGCTTGAATGAAAGGCTTCCCAGCCTATCCAAGAATGATTACTTTGAAGAGTTTTCTTTGTTCCTCGTGGCCTTCTTCCGAGTACTCAAGCAGTTGTGGGAACAGCAGACGGAGCATCCCGTTTTAGGCGCTGCACGAAAAACGCATCAGGCAGAACGAATTCTTAGCTGGCTGGAGCACCATTATAAAGAGCCTTTGCGACTGGACCATATGGCTAGTGAGCTTCACCTTTCTCCCTATCATTTGTCCCATTTGTTCAAAGAGTGTACGGGAAGCAGCATTTCCGATTATGTGACGGCCAAAAAAATGCAGCAGGCCATACTGCTTCTCACCGCGACCGATCAATCGATTGCCCGAATTGGCGAGGAAATCGGCTTAACCAACTGCTCCTATTTTTGCAAATTATTTAAGACGCACATGGGTACGACACCGCATCAATACCGCAAACAGTTTCACGAAAAATTTAAGAAGATGAACTAGGCCGTCATTTGTAGCTGCTTCCCGTTGTGATCGACTGATCCGTGAAGTTTTCCACCGATGTTTTTTTCTCATAGAAGTGAATTGCACAAGTCTGCATGCCGCTTCGAGTATAAAACGGATCATCCGGGCTTAACGGGAATTGCACAAGCTGCCCCGTGCTTGCCGACTTATAGATGCCGACGATAAGCTCAAGCGTTTGACGCCCGCTTATACCGTCGATAAGGACAGGCTGCCCGGTTTCTATAGCAGTAAGAACGTTGTCGATTTGTCCGGCATGTCCCTCATACACGACTTCCGGTAAGGCGTCGTAATAGCGCTGAAGCTCTTGCTCCAGCAAAGGATTCGGCTCAGGAAATCCGTTCGCCATAGAGGTGGACGCTTTTATTTTCCATGGCGTGGAGACACGCGCCTTTGCCCCTTGGAAAATAAGCTGCTGCTCCTCGCCGTGGTGCACGACGGAGCTCGTTACTTGCGCAAGCGCGCCATCCGAATAACGGAGCATGCCGATCGATAAGTCCTCTACCTCCGCATTGTCGTGCGATACATTCGTCATAAACGCCTGCACTTCCGATGGGCGGCCCATCATCCACAGCAAAGCATCGATATGATGCACCGCATGATTTAACGTACAGCCTCCGCCTTCCTTCTCCCACGTTCCCCGCCACCATAAATCATAATAGCAGTGTCCGCGCCACCAGAACGAATCGACCTGAGCATGCAGGATCTTGCCCATGAGTCCGCTGTCCAGCACCGATTTCAGCTTCATCATCGGCGTTTTGAACCGGTTCTGAGCGATGACGGACAACACTTTCCCGCTCTTCCTTGCCGCCTCGTTCATAAGGTCGCACTCCTCCAAGGAGGAGGCCATTGGCTTCTCGACGATGACGTGTTTGCCCGCTTCCAAAAATGCGACCGCAAGTGGAGCGTGCGTATAAGGCGGCGTACAGATCGATATGATATCAATGTCCTCGCTAAGCAGCTCCTTGTAATCCGATACCGCCTTTGCTTCCAGCTTAAATTGTTCAATTCGAGATAATGCCTTCTCTTCGTAAATATCGCTGATGGCTACAATCCGGCAGCGTTCGGGAAATTGCAAATATGATTCAATATGAGCCGTAGAGATAGCCCCGGCACCGATTATGGCTACTTTAAGCATAGTTGAAACCTCCTAAAATACGTTTTGCAAAGCAAAACCAGCTGCGAGAGCATTAGATTTACTTGTTGCAACAAGCTTACCAAGCAAACGGTTTCAAATGTATGCATAGATTGTGAGAAAATGACGCTACTTTGCGGTTTAATCTTCCCAATCGGACTCATCTTTCACTGCATCAAAAAAAACCCTTGCTCCGCAAGGGTTTCGATTATTTAAGTTATGGTGCGGTAGACAGGATTTGAACCTGCACGTCCATGGGACACTACCCCCTCAAGATAGCGTGTCTGCCGTTCCACCACTACCGCATATTTGAAGTTTAATTAATCCTGCACCCGCACTTACTTCGAGGGTTGAAGTAAATGGTGAGCCATGAAGGACTCGAACCTTCGACACCCTGATTAAAAGTCAGGTGCTCTACCAACTGAGCTAATGGCTCTCACTGTGAC